>NZ_RWKI01000033.1 GCF_003984645.1 Variovorax sp. MHTC-1 | reverse complement strand
GTGCCTCGCGCGGCCTTCTGCGCGCGCCTTGCCTCCAGTCGATGCCGATGCAGGAACGCCAGTAGCCGCGCCTCAGCAGAGTGAAGTCGGCGCACACTTTTTGACCTGCCGGCAATCTCCTGCCAGATGTCGTTCATGGCGCCCGAATCGCCTGCCAGTTTTGAGCCGAGCGCCAGAACGGCCGGATGCACATAGGCCTTCTTGCAGACTGCCGGCGTATTGCCGAGCTGCTTGGCCACGACGCTCAGAATCTCCTTCGCGTTGTAGCGCATGGTGGGTGAGGCATCCGCCGGATCGACGTCAGAACAGGCCAGCCGTGTCAGTTCGAGCGCCTGCACGGTGCCGTGCCAGGTCCGGAAATCCTTCGCCGTGAAATTGTCGCCGGCGGCCTCGCGCAGGTAGTCGTTGACATCGGTCGACGAGAGGATGCGCGGTGTGCGGTCCTCGTCCTGGTACTGGAACAGCTCCTGCCCCGGCAGCTGCTGGCAGCGGCGGACCACCCTGGCCACCCGCGGATCGTCAAGCCTCGCCTCGTGCAGCACGCCACTTTTTCCCCGGAAGCGCAGCTTGAGCGAGGCGCCGCGGACTTCGGCGTGCTTGTTGCGCAAGGTGGTGAGGCCGTAGGAGCCGTTGCTGCTCGCATATTCCTCGTTGCCTACGCGCAGAAAGGTGGTGTCGAGCAGCCGCACCAGCGTGGCCAGCACCAGCTCGCGATCCAGCGTCTTTCTTTTACTGGCTGGCTGCAGGTCGCGCGCGACGCGGGCGCGAATCCTCGGCAGCGCGCGGCCGAAGGCCTCGAGCCGCTCGAACTTTGTCTCGTCCTTCATGACCCGCCATTCGACGTGGTATCGGTACTGCTTGCGCCCGCGCGCGTCGAGCCCGGTGGCTTGCAGATGTCCGTTCGGCAGCGGGCAGATCCAGACATCCGTGTATGCGGGCGGAATGGCCAGCTGCCGTATGCGCGAGATCTCGTCGACGTCGCGCAGCCACTGGCCCTTGGCGTCGCGGTATCGAAAGCTGTTGCCGTGCTTCACCCGGCTCAGACCAGGCATCTCTGGGTTGACATAGACCAGACCGTTGGCGAGCGGAACGGGGCGATGGCTTGCAGCGGCGGACATGAGGGCTTTGCGAAATGGAGCGCAAAGAGCCTGCATCAAGGATGCGCTCGAACGTGGTGGCGCGCGCCGTGCGCGACTGTAGGACGCCGCGATCACGCACGTGATCAAGCTCGGAAACTGACCGCTGTGGGCCTAGAACAGCGAGGCGGTAGCCACCGCATCGGCCCGGCCACGCGACCGGGGCGCCGCCCTTGGAGGCGGGTCGGCCGCAGAAGCCTCGGCACTGCCCGCCTTCACCAGCGCGCCCACGCGGACACCCAGCAGCCGCAGCGGCCGATCGAGCGGCACGCGCTTGAGGCACAGTCCGGCCGTCCGCCGGATGGTCTTCGCGTCGGCGGTGAAGTGGTCGATGGTCTGGTCACGCGTGGCGATCTTGAAGTCGTCATAGCGCAGCTTGATGCCGATGGTCTTGCCGACGTAGCCCTTGCGCTGAAGATCCTCTGCCAGCTTCTCGCACAGGTGCGTGAAGATCGCGCCCAACTCGGCGCGGTCGCGCACTGCCTGCAGGTCGCGATCGAAGGTGGTCTCGCGGCTCATCGACACCGGCTCGCTCTCGGTCACCACGGACCGCTCGTCGCGACCCCATGCCACCTCGTGCATCCAGGCGCCGGTGGCCTTGCCGAAGTTCTCGACAAGCCAGTCGCGTTCCCTGGCCGCGAGCTCGCCGATGGTGCGGATGCCGAAACGCTGCAGCTTCTCGTCGGCCTTGGGCCCGATGCCGTTGACCTTGCGACAGGGCAGCGGCCAGATGCGCGTTTGCAGGTCGCTCTCGAACACCACGGAGATACCGTTGGGCTTGTCGAATTCGCTCGCCATCTTGGCCAGCAGCTTGTTGGGCGCGATGCCGATAGAGCAGGTGAGCCCGGTGGCGTCGAAGATCGAGCGCTGGATCAGCCGCGCCAGCGCGCGGCCGCCTTCGCGCTGGCCGCCCGCCACCTCTGTGAAGTCGATGTAGACCTCGTCGACGCCACGGTCCTCCATCACCGGCGCGATCTCGGTGATCACCTGCTTGAACCTGCGCGAGTACTTGCGGTACTCGTCGAAGTCAACCGGCAGGATCAGCGCCTGCGGACACAGCTTCGCCGCCTTCATGAGTCCCATTGCCGAGCCGACGCCGAACTGGCGGGCCGGATAGGTCGCAGTCGTGATCACGCCGCGGCCGGCGTAGTCCTTGAGCAGCGGAAAGGACTCGACCGGAATGTCGGCCAGCGTGCCGCCCGCGGGCAGGTTGCGGATCGCCTCGTCCACCTTGCGACGCCCGCCTCCGATCACGACCGGCAATCCCTTGAGCTGCGGATAGCGAAGCAGCTCCACCGAGGCGTAGAACGCGTCCATGTCGAGGTGGGCAATGCGGCGGATCGGGGCGGCTGTCACGGTACGGATTTTGAACGCTTCGACGCGGGTGCTGGTGCGCGAGGGGCATCGATGACATCATCATGGCCATGCAAATCGTTGCCACCATGTTCTGGCGCCGGCTCGACCTGCCCGGCCATGATGCCTGCCGTCTCGAGAAGCACGGCAACGGGTGGCAGCTCGACGGCGCCGCGGTGTTCCGCAACGAGGACGGCCGGCCCGTGCGGTTGGACTATCGCGTGCATTGCGACAGCGCGTGGCATGCGCAATGGGGCCGCGTACGCGGCTGGATCGGCTCGGCGGCCATCGACTTCGCGATTGCGCGCCGCAGCAACGGCGAGTGGTCCCTCAACGACCAGGTGGCGCCGGGCCTGGCCCACTGCACCGACCTGGACCTGGGTTTTACGCCGGCCACCAACCTGCTGCAGCTGCGCCGCCTGAACCTGAAGACCGGCGAGAGCGCCCAGGTGCCGGTGGCCTGGGTCGACGTCGACGGCGACAGCCTGACGCCGCTGGCCCAGACCTACGAGCGCCGCAGCGACACCGACTACTGGTACCAGTCACCGCACTTCGACTATGCGGCGATGCTCATCGTTACGCCGGAGGGCTTCGTGTCGCGCTATCCGGACCTCTGGCAAGCCGAGGAATGACTCAGAAGGTGCCTGGCAGCAGGATGCTCGAATCCACCTCGTCGATCTGCGTGCGGCCGCAAAACGCCATCGTGAGATCGAGTTCGCGCTGGATGATCTGCAGCGCACGCGTCACGCCGGGCTCGCCGAAGGCCCCCAGGCCGTAAAGGAAGCTGCGCCCGATCAGCGTGCCGCGGGCGCCGAGCGCGCGCGCCTTCAGCACGTCCTGCCCGCTTCGAATGCCGCCGTCCATCCAGACCTCGATCTCGGTGCCCACCGCCTCGGCGATTGCAGGCAGCGCCTCGATGGAGGAGGGGGCGCCGTCGAGCTGGCGCCCGCCGTGGTTCGAGACGATCAGCGCATCCGCGCCGCTGGACGCTGCAAGGCGCGCATCTTCCACGTCCATCACGCCCTTGAGGATCAGCTTGCCGCCCCAGAGCTTCTTGATCCACTCGACGTCGGCCCAGCTCAGCGTCGGGTCGAACTGTTCGGCCGTCCAGGACGAGAGCGACGACAGGTCCTTCACCCCCTTGGCATGGCCCGCGATGTTGCCGAAGGTGCGGCGCTTGGTGCCAAGCATGCCCATGCACCAGCGCGGCTTGGTCGCCAGGTCCATCAGGTTGGTGAGCGTCGGCTTGGGCGGCGCGGTCAGGCCGTTCTTGATGTCCTTGTGCCGCTGGCCGAGGATCTGCAGGTCCAGCGTGAGCTGCAGCGCCGAAACGTTGGCGGCGCGCGCGCGCTCGATGAGCCGCTCGATGAAGTCGCGGTCGCGCATCACGTAGAGCTGGAACCAGAAGGGGTGGCGGTCGGTGTGCTCGGCGATGTCTTCCAGCGAGCAGATACTCATGGTCGAGAGCGTGAACGGGATGCCGAAGGCCTTGGCCGCGCGCGCGCCGAGGATCTCGCCGTCCGCGTGCTGCATGCCGGTCAGCCCCGTGGGAGCGATGGCCACCGGCATCGCGACCTCCTGGCCGATCATGGTACTCGTCGTCGAGCGGGCTTCCATGTTGACCGCGACGCGCTGGCGCAGCTTGATCTTCTGGAAGTCGCTTTCGTTCGCGCGGTAGGTGCCTTCAGTCCAGGAGCCGGAGTCGGCATAGTCGTAGAACATGCGCGGCACGCGCTCTTTGGCGATCACTCGCAGGTCTTCGATGCAGGTGATCCGGGAAAGGTCGGGCACTCGGGGTCTCCTTGTTCGTGGATGCGCTGGGTGCCGATTATCGCGGTGCACTCGCGGCACGCCTGCTGCTTGCTCCGAGGCATCAGGCCATCTGCCATATCCGAAGGAGCATGCGCATGAACCGCAACGACATCACCGAAAGGATCATCATGCCAAGGCGGCCGGCGAGATCTACCGACTCGCGCAGACGCGCGCCTTCAAGGCCTGTCCAGCAGGCGTTCGAGCAGGACTTCCAGCTGGCGCACATCGACCGGCTTCGTGAGGTGCGCATAGAAGCCGGCGTCGTAACTGGTGTCGCGATCCGACGCTTGTCCATAGCCGGTGACCGCGACCAGGGCCGGAGGGTTGGCGACCTCGCGGCGAACCCTTTGGGCGACTTCCACGCCGCTGAGGCCGGGCAGGCCGATGTCCATCAGCACCAGGTCGGGCTGTTCCTTCTTGATCGCAGCCAGCGCCGACGGGCCGTCGAAGGCAATGCTGCTGAGGTAGCCCAGGTTGTCGACCAGGACGGACATCGTCTCCGCCGCATCCATGTTGTCGTCGACGACGAGAATCCGCTTTCGGACGCCCGGGCCCTCGGCCCTGCGCATCTCCAGAGGGGCCTCGACGAGCGGCAGGTGGATGACGAATTCGCTTCCCTGGCCCGGCACGCCGGTGCTGAATGCGCTCACCTCGCCGCCATGGAGCGCCACGAGTTGCTGCACCAGCGTGAGCCCCAGGCCCAGGCCGCCCTGCGAGCGCGAAGCGTCCTGGTCGCCCTGGGTGAATAGCATGAAGATCCGGGGCAGCTGCTCGGGCTTGATGCCCGGCCCGTCATCGCGCACGCTGATCTCGGCATCGCTGCCGGCCGACCGCAGGCTGACCCCGATGTGCCCGCCGCCCGGCGTGAACTTGACCGCATTGTTCAGCAGATTGCAGACCACCTGGATCATGCGGGCGCGGTCGCCGCTGATCCACAGCGCCTCGCCGGACATGTCGAGCGTGAGCGCGTGCTGTTTGGCGTCAGCCAGCGGCTTCACCGCCTCGACCGCTTCTGCGATCACCTCGGAGAGCTTCACCGGCTTGGCGTCGAGATGGATCTTGCCGCTCGTGATGCGCCCGACATCGAGCAGGTCGTCGACCAGCCGCGTCATCTGCTTGAGCTGACGCGAGATGAGGCCGCTCATTCTCTTCAGCGTCCCGGGTTCCGCATTCGGATGCTCGATGATCGCCAGCGCGTTGGCGATCGGCGCGAGCGGGTTGCGCAGCTCATGCCCCAGCATCGCCAGGAAGGTCGTGATGCGGCGACCCTCGTCCTCGAGAAGGGACGCACGCCGGCGCTCGGTCAGGTCGCGCGTGACCTTGGCGAACCCCCGATGGCGGCCGGTCGAGTCGAAGAGCGCGGTGATCACGACGCTGGCCCAGAACCTGCTGCCGTCCTTTCTCACCCGCCAGCCTTCGTCCTCGTATCTTCCGACTTCGCGCGCGACTTCGAGCTCCTTGTCGGGGAAGCCCGTCGCGGCCACATCGGGCGGATAGAAGACCGAGAAATGCCTGCCGATGATTTCTCCCGCTTCGTATCCCTTGGTGGCCCTGGCACCGGTGTTCCAGCTCACGACGTAGCCACTGGGATCGAGCATGAAGATCGCGTAATCCTTGACGCCATCCACAATCAAGCGGAAGCGCTCTTCGCTGGCACGAAGCAGGTCTTGCTGTTTTTGGCGTTCCGTCAGGTCGCGGGTGATCTTCGAAAAGCCGCGCAGCGACCCGTCCGGTGCCGTCAGCCGGGTGATGACGATGCTGGCCCAGAAGCGGGTTCCGTCCTTGCGGAGCCGCCACCCCTCGTCCTCGAACTTCCCCACCTCGTTCGCGACCTCGAGCTCGTGCTGCGGCCAGCCCTTGTCCAGAAGCTCCGGCGGATAGAACATCGAGAAGTGGCGCCCGATCACCTCGTCGGCCTCGTAACCCTTGAGTTCCTTCGCCCCCTTGTTCCAGCTGAGCACGATGCCGTTGGGATCGAGGAAGTAGATCGCGTAGTCCACGATCGAATCCACCATCAGGCGGTAGTCCACGTTCGCGATCGCGCCGAGGTTGAGGGGTTTGCCGAGGTCAGCCAAGTTTTGGATCTCGATGGAAGGCGACAAGGCAGACATGATGGCGGATTTCGCTCGGAAAGTCGGATCCGAAGGACTCTTGTATGGAATGTCCCACGTCGGGGTGCGCCAATGACCCAAGCCTGCGTAGGAGGCCTACACCCGCACCACCTCGGCATCGATCTTCTCGACATCGGTATGCCCGCAGAACGCCATCGTGAGATCCAGCTCCCGATGGATGATCTGCAAGGCCCGCGTCACCCCCGCCTCGCCCATCGCGCCCAGCCCGTACAGCATCGAGCGGCCAATGTAGACGCCCTTGGCGCCGAGGGCCCGTGCCTTCAGCACGTCTTGTCCGCTGCGGATGCCGCCGTCCATGTGCAACTCGATCTTGTGGCCAACCGCTTCGGCGATCGCCGGCAGCGCCGAGATGGAAGAAGGCGCGCCGTCGAGCTGGCGCCCGCCGTGGTTCGAGACGATCAGCGCATCGGCGCCCGAGGCGACGGCCAGCTGCGCATCTTCGGCATCCTGGATGCCCTTCAGGATCAGCTTGCCGCCCCAACGCTTTCGGATCCATTCGATGTCGGCCCACGAGAGCCGCGGATCGAACTGCTTGTTGGTCCACTCGGCGAGCGAACGCATGGTCTCGATGCCCTTGACGTGGCCGAACACGTTGCCGAAGTTGCGCCGCTTCGTGGCCAGCATGCCCAGGCACCAGCGCGGCTTGCTCACCATGTCGGCGAGGTTGCGCAGGCTCAGCTTCGGCGGCACCGAGAGGCCGTTGCGCAGGTCCTTGTGCCGCTGGCCGATGATCTGCAGGTCCAGCGTGAGCACCAGGGCCGAGCATCGAGCGGCCTTGGCGCGGTCGATCAGGCGCGCCATGAAATCGCGGTCGCGCATCACGTAGAGCTGGAACCAAAAGGGCCGGCGCGTCGCCGCGGCAATGTCCTCGATCGAGCAGATGCTCATGGTCGAGAGCGTGAACGGAATGCCGAACTTCTCGGCCGCCTTCGCCGCCAGGATCTCGCCGTCGGCGCGCTGCATGCCCGTCATGCCGGTCGGCGCGATGGCCACCGGCATCGCCACGTCGATGCCCACCATCGTCGTGCGCGTGCTGCGCTGCTCGATGTTCACCGCCACGCGCTGGCGCAGCTTGATGCGGTCGAAGTCCGCCGTGTTGGCGCGGTAGGTGCCTTCGGTCCACGAGCCGGAATCCACGTAGTCGTAGAACATCCGCGGCACGCGCTTCTGCGCCAGGACGCGCAGGTCCTCGATGTGGGTGATGACGGTCACTGCGTCGCGATCTTCTGCTCGCTGATCAGCTTGCCCCAGCGCGCCGATTCCTGCGCCAGGGCGGTGGCCAGCGCCGCGGACGGCATGTAGTCCGGCACCGCGCCCTGCAGCGCCGCCGCCCGGTGCAGGTCGGGTGCGCTCATCACGGTGCGCGCTGCCTCGCCCAGCCGCTCCACGATCGCGTTCGGCGTGCCGGCCGGCGCCAGCAGGAAGAGCCGCGGCGCCACGTCGACGCCGGGCACCGCCGTCGACAGCGCCGCGATGTCTTCCGCGCCGGGAAGCTTGTCGTTGCTCATCATCGCCAGCGCGCGCAGCTTGCCGGCCTTGGCCTGCGCCATGCCCGCGGTCGCGCTGACCACGCCGAGCGGCACCTGGCCGCTGATCACGTCGGGCACGATCTGCGCGGCACCGCGGTAGGGAATGTGCAGCGCGAAGGTGCCCGACTGGCCCTTCATCATCTCGAAGCCCAGGTGCTGCACGGTGCCGACGCCGGAGGTCGCGAAGGAATAGAAGCCGGGCTTGGCCTTCAGCGCCGCCACCAACTCGCGCGGCGTCTTGGCGGGGAAGTCGTTGCCGGCCACGATCAGGAGCGGCGACTTGAAGAGGCCGGCCACCGGCACGAAGCTCTTGATCGGATCGAATGTGAGCTTGGCCTGCATGTACTTCGCGATCAGCGTCGAGCTGTCGCCGAGCAGCAGCGTGTAGCCGTCGGGCGCGGCCTTGGCCACCGCGTCGCCCGCGATCACGCCGGCCGCACCGGCGCGGTTCTCCACCACCACCTGCTGGCCGAGCAGCGCCGACAGGCGCGGCGCAACCAGCCGCGCCATGGCATCGACGCCGCCGCCGGCGGAGTAGCCGACCAGCAGGCGAATCGGGCGATCGGGATAGGTCTGGGCGCCGGCGAGCCCGGCATGGCCGGCCAGCAGCGTGGCGCCGAATGCGAGCAGGGCGGCGCGGCGCGTGGGGGTGATCGTGTTCATCGTCTTGTCTCCGGAAATCGTTGCGGTGTGCTGTTGCATCTCAATGCTCGATAGCGCCCCTTCCGCCACGCATGAAACGCGCAGCCCCTTCCAGGAACACCACGGAACCGGCTTTGCCGGGCCGTCGGTGTTGCCCCGGTGAGGGGGGCGAGCCACACGAAGTGGGCAAGCCTGGGGGAGCGCGTCATTTCAGGCTTTGCCGGCGCCGCGGGAGCCGGGCCGCTTCGCGAGCTCCGCCACCCTCTCGCGGTTCGGCGAGAACCCGAGGCCGGGCCGCTCGGGTGGCGCCAGCACGCCATTGCTGGGCACCGGCAGGTCGTCGAACACCATCCTGCAGCAGTCCACCGCCACCGAGTGGTATTCGACCAGCGAGCCGTTGGCGAGGCCCGCGTGCAGGTGCATGTTGTGGTGCGGCCAGGCGCCGCCGTTGGCGAAGCGCGTGTTGAAGGCGGAAGCCATGCCGGCGATGCGCGCGCACTGGGTGAAGCCGCCGCTGATGCAGGCATTGGGCTGCACCACGTCGACCGCCTGCGCCACCAACATGTCGCGGAAGCGGCTCGCCTGGCCCTCGTTCTGACCGGCGGCGAGCGGAATGGACGTCTTGGCGCGCAGCTTCACGAGGTTGGGAATATCGTTCTGCGACACCGGCTCCTCAAAGAAGCTGATGTCGTATTCCTCGATGCGCTGCGCGAGCGAGAGCGCATGGAAGTAGTCCAGGCTGCAGTTGGCGTCGATGTAGATCTGCACCTCGGGGCCGACCGCTTCGCGCACCGCGCGGATGCGCTGCACGTCCTCGGCGATCAGCGCGTCGAGCGGCCGCGGCTCGTCGCGCCGGGCGAGGCCGTGGTGGCCGACCGTCATCTTCAGCCGCTTGAAGCCGCGCTCGACCCACCCCTGCGCCGCCGCGGCGAGCTCGTCGCGCTCGAAGAAGGCGAAGCCGAAGGTCGCGTACACGGGCACCTCCGCGCGTGCGCCGCCCAGCAGGCGCCAGCAGGGCTGGCCCAGCGCCTTGCCCTTCAAGTCCCACAGCGCGAGATCGAGCGCCGCGATGGCATGGCTCGCATAGCCGGACTGGCCGCGCGGCGTGAGCAGCCAGTAGAGCCGCTCCCAGATCTGCTCGTTGCGCATCGGGTCCATGCCGGCGAGCGCATGGGCCGCGATGTCGTTGACCACGGAGGCGACCACTTCCTCCTCGGTGATGGCGGTCATGCCGGTGCCGACCAGGCCTTCGTCGGTTTCGATGTCGACCAGGCACAGCGACAGCGAGGTGGTCTTGCTGCGGCCCGACACCTCCACCGAGATCGGCAGGTGCAGGGGCGTGGCCGCGACGCGGGTGATCTTCATGAACGTGTGTCTCCAGTGCTGCGCGCAGTGTAGGAAGCGCGGCGCGGCATCTACAAGAACGCCGCGCGAAGCCCGCGTTCGGCATCCGCGAAATCGAGGGTTTGCCCGGAGGGCACTCAGCGCAGCAGGAACTCGATCAGCGTAAGCGTGGCCGGCGAGGGCTCGATCCCGCCGCGCAGCGCGATGCGGTGCGTGCGCGCAGCCCACGCATCGGTCAGGGGCACCGTTGCCAGCGGCAGACTCGCAAGCTGCGGCGTCACCGCCTGCAGCGGCAGCACGGCCACGCCCAGGCCGCCCGCGACCATGCGGCAGACGGCGTCGAAGCTGCGCATCTGCATGCGCACCTTGAGCGGCTTGCCGGCCACCGAAGCCGAGGTCGCGAGCCGGCTCGACAGGGCGGTGCCGTCGTGCAGCGCGATGAAATCCTCGGCCAGCGCATCCTCCAGCGCCATCGGGCTGCTGCCGGCGAGTGCATGAGCCGCGGGCACCACCAGCACCAGCGTATCGGAGAAGCAGTCGCGCAGGCTGATGCCGTGCGGCGCATGCGCCATGTCGACGATGCCCAGATCGGCCCGGCCCTCGAGCAGCAGCAGCGGGATGTCGAGGCTGCCGTGCTCGGCGACGTCGATGCGGATCAGCGGATGCTCGCGCATCATGCGGTCGAGCTTGGCCGGCAGCAACTCCAGCACGGAAGAGGTGTTGGCGACCAGGCGCACATGGCCCTGCAGGCCCTTGGCGTAGTCGTGCAGGTCGACCGAGAGGCGATCGGTGTCGGCCAGCAGCTCGCGGCCGCGCCGCACCAGCATCTGGCCGGCGGGCGTGAGCCGCACGCCGCGCGAGGAGCGCTCGAACACGCGCAGGCCGAGCGACTCTTCCAGCGCCGTGATGCGCGCGCTGGCGGCGGCCACGGCAAGCTGCAGCCGGTCGCCGGCAGCGCTGATGGAACCGAGCTCCGCTGCCGCGACGATCACGCGCAGCGTGGCGAGATCAAGCGGCTCGTTCAAGAGCCTGCTCGGCTGCGAACAAGCGGCCGTGGCCCGGCGAGGCGGGGTCGAGCCCGGCGACCTTCATCAGGTCCCAGAAACCGGCCGGCGAACTCGAGGTGACGGGCAGCCCGAGCTTCTCTTCGAGCGGCACGTGGATGTCCAGCGTCAGCAGGCCGCCGCAGGAGATCAGCAGGCCTTGGGCCGAGCGGTCGGCCGCGAACGTGCGCTCGGCCAGCGCCATCAGCGTCTCGGCGCTCACCTGGCCCACCGCTTCGACGCCGGTGATCGAGAGGCCCTCGATGTGCGTGACCACGATGCCGCAGCTCGCGAGGTAGGCCACGAGGCGCTCGTTGAGCGCGTCGATGTAGGCGGTAGCGACCGCCACGCGCCGGATGCCGAGCTGCCGCAGGCTGGCGACGATCGCATGGCTCATCGTCGTGCAGGGCAAGCCGGTGGCTTCCTGCATGCGGTCGCGCAATTCAACCGTGAATTCGAGGCCGCGGTAGAAGCTCAGCGACGTGCCCATCAGCGAGACGGCTTCGGCGCCGGCATCGCGCAGCTCGACGGCGAGCGCGAGGATGCGGTCCACCACCGTGTCGAAGCCCTCGGGCGAGATGCCCGGGATGCCGAGGCCGCGGGCGATGAAGCGCACATTGCGCCCGCCATAGAGCGCCTGGCCGTCGGACGGTACGAGGCCTGCTGCGGGCGGCACGATCAGGCCGATGGTGTGTGTCTTCATCGTGATATCTCCAAAGCGCTGATTGGCAAGCGCCGGATTGTGCGCGACTGCGCGTCTCAGCGCTTGACACGCGCGACGACGCCGGCGCCGCGCACTTCGAGCTTGACCTGGTCGAGCACCTGGCCGCGCGCATCGACCAGCTCCACCACGTGCCGGCCCGGCCAGGGCAGCCACTGTGCGCTGCTGCCGCGCGCGAAGAGCTTGCCGTCGATGCGCCACTGCAGGCCGCGGCCCTCGGCCTCGAAGCGCACGCGCTGGTGCCGGGGCGGGATGTCGGGATCGAGCGCGATGACGGTGCCATCCGAAGGCGCGATGATGCGCGGCGCCGACTCGGCCGCGGCGCCGGGGATGGCGAACAGCGACTGCTCGGTGCCTGCGATGAACCATTCATCGCGCGCCGCTTCGAGCTCGTCGCCGAAGCGCACGCGCGAGCGCACCACGCCGGGCGGCGGCGCCGGTGCGCGGCTGGCTTCGCGGCGATGCAGAAAGCCCATCAGCTCGGCCCACACGGGCGCGGCGCCGCTGGTGCCGCTCACGTCCCACATCGGAGCCCCGCTCGCATTGCCCACCCACACGCCGACCGTGTAGCGCTCGGACCAGCCGACCGCCCAGTTGTCGCGCACGTCCTTGCTGGTGCCGGTCTTCACCGCGCTCCAGAAGCGCGTGCCGAGCACGCTGTCGAGGCCGAAGGTGCGGGCACGCGCATTGACGTCGCTGAGGATGTCGCCCACGATGAACGCAGCACGCGGATCGATGGCCGGCGTGTTGCTCCTTCCCCCTCTGGGGGAAGGCTGGGATGGGGGCATCGGCGCCACCAGAAACCGCGTCTCCCCAACCCTTCCCCCATTCGCCAGCGTCCGATACGCATTCGTCAACCCCAGCAGCGACACCTCCGCGCTCCCTAGCGCCAGGCTGTAGCCGTAGTAGTCGCCGTTCTGCGCCAGCGGCAGGCCTGCCGCGCGCAGCTGGTGTGCAAAGGAGGCCGGCGACACCATCACCAGCGTGCGCACGGCGGGCACGTTGAGCGAGGCCGCCAGCGCGGTGCGCACCGAGACGTGGCCCTTGAACTGGCGATCGTAGTTCTGCGGGATGTAGAGGCCGCTCGCGGTGCTGATTTGCGCCGAGGAGTCGTCGAGCAGCGAGGCCGCCGTGAGCCGCCGCTCGGCAATCGCCTGCGCGTAGAGCAGCGGCTTCAGCGTGGAGCCCGGCTGGCGCTGCGCGAGCACGCCGTCGACTTCGGCCGCGCGGCTCAGCTCGCCCGAGGAGCCGACCCACGCCAGCACCTCGCCGCTCGCATTGTCGAGCACCACCAGCGCGCCGTCTTCGACATTGCGGCCGCGCAGTTCGCGCAGGTGGCGCTGCAAGGTCGCGAGCGCAAAGCGCTGCAAGGGCGCCCGCAGCGTCGTGCGGATCCCGTCCTGCTCCCTCTCCCTCTGGGAGAGGGTTGGGGTGAGGGCGCGGCGCGCCAGATGCGGTGCGATTCCTTCGCTCGCCTCGAAGGTCTTGCGCTGCAAAGCCGCGGTCGTGAACATGTCCAGCGCCTCGCAATCCACCCTGGCGCCCGCCTCCATCGCCCGCATCACCTCGCAGGCGCGCTGCGCCACCAGCGCCGGCCTGGCGTTGGGCGCGCGCACCAGCGCCGCCGCCACCGCCGCCTCGCGCGCGTCGAGCCCGTGCGGCGCCTTGCCGAAGAGCGTGCGCGAAAGCGCATCGATGCCGACGATCTCGCCGCGGAAGGGCACGCTGTTGAGGTAGGCCTCGAGGATCTGGTCCTTGCGCCAGTGGCGTTCCAGCTGTTGCGCCGCCACGGTCTGCCCGAGCTTCTGCGTGATGCTGCGCCCGCCGCCGCCGCGGCGCAGATCGTCGTCCAGCAGGCCCGCGAGCTGCATCGTGATGGTCGATGCGCCGCGCGTGCGCGTGTTCCACACATTGCCCCAGGCCGCGGCCGAAACCGCGCGCCAGTCGACGCCGCTGTGCGCATAGAAGCGCTTGTCCTCGCTCAGCACCATGGCCGTGCGCAGCGCCGGCGACACCTCGGCGAGCGCGATCCATTGGCCACGGCGCACCTGGGGGTCGGTGCGCACGCGCTGCAGCAGCTCGCCGTGGCGGTCGAGCACCCGGGTGTCGGAGGGGCGGAACTCGCGCCGCACTTCGTCGAAGCTGGCAATCGCCTGCGCCTCGCCGGCGAGGGCGGCGAGCAGTGTCAGCGCCAGCAGGGCGGCTCGGGTGCGTGGCATGGGGCCGCTAGCTTGCCACAGCCGGCCGCTGCGTCCTAGCCGGCGGCTGCCGTGCTTTTCGAAGCGCCGCAAGTTGCACGCCGATGCATGAAAGCGGTGTGGGCCTACTCGCGAACAGGGGCCCGTGCCGGTGCGGCAGCGCGGCGCACTGAGCATCTTGGATGAGCACATCCGGTAACCGGCTTCACGCAAAGGCGAAAGCCGGATACCGGCCGGACACCGGCGCAGCCGATGATGGCTTCGTCGGGTCTACCCGATCGACCGAAGCTCAAGGAGAACCAAATGAAAACACTGCTCGCACTGCTCGTCGCATCCGCCACCCTGGCCGGCTGCGTGGCCGTCCCGTACGACAGCGGCCGACCGCCGCCGCGCTATCAAGGCCATGGCTATGGCGACAGGGACCGCGACGGCGTACCCAACCGCTACGACCGCGATCGCGACAACGACGGCGTGCCGAATCGCCGCGACAGCCGGCCGAACAACCCCAATCGGTATTGAGCGTGCCGCCTGCTACTCCTGGGGCGGAAACTCCGGGTAGCGGGGCAGGGCGTCGGTGAAGTGCACCCAGGGCAGGCGCTTCGACTCCCAGTAATGGAGCGTGGGGGCCACTTGGCCCGGGTCGTCCAGGCTCCCGATCGTGATGTCGACGAGCCCCGGGATGTAGTCCGCGGTGAAGCTGATCTGCGTGCCGCAGCGGGCGCAGAAGCCGCGGCGGGCACCCGGCGACGACTCGTAGAGGGCCGGCGCACCGTCGGGGAATGCCACCTGCGATTCCTGGTACATCGCCCAGGCCACGGCCGGCGCTGCATTCGCACGGCGGCACATCGAGCAATGGCACAGTGCCGCCATCACCGGATCGCCAGTGATGCGGTAGCGAACCGAGCCGCATTGGCAGCCGCCTTCGAGTACAGAGGGATTGGGCACGAGTTCTCCTTTTGTGCTGATGTCAATCTTGGTAAGGTCCCTGCTCCGATGCGCCTGCGGAAGCTGCGCGTCGAGCGATCGCTGTCCATGCTGCCTCCTTCACAACACCACTTCGTAGTGGCGAGCGCTGCGGTCGTACTCCACCATCATGTCCTGCACTTCCCGGGGAACGACAGCCGCCTCGGCATCTTCCCCGGCGAAGCCGTGGATCGACTCCAGAGATGCCCATCGGGTGACGACCAGGAACTCCACGCCCAGCGCCTGGGAGCGGCGCAGTATCGATGCGCTGATGAAGCCGGGGATCGTTTTCAGCGCCGGAAAGGTCTCGGTGCGCAGATGCTCGACATAGGCATCTGCCTGGGCGGGCTTCGCTAGGCCTCGCCAGTGACGTGAAATCATGAGTGGACCTCCATGGTGCACGCCTCAATCCGAGGTGCGCGCATGAGCCAGCTCCCTGAGTGTTTGGACCTGCCAAGTGTGCTCGGCTTCGAAGGCCGACGGATCGTTGACCGCATAGCCGCCGTAGGCATAGACAGAGGCATAGGCAGCATAGCCGGCCGCTTCGAGGGCCCGCCCGGCAAGCGCCTTGGCCACGGCATAGGTCGCGGAGACCGCCGCATGGGCCGAGCCGTCGATCGAGCTGGAGCCGCGATGGCTGTTGGCCACCGCCGCTGTCTCCTGCGTTGCCTGAACCAGCGCGGCCCGGTCCGACCGGCCTTCGACAAAGGCCGCCAGGACCGAGACGCCGTCGATCGCTCTGGGGTCTTCCAGCAAATGCTGTATGCGGCGAACACAGGCAAGACCGAAGGCGAGGCGAAGCGGCTCGTGCTGCTGCGCATCGATGCCGAGTTCGGCCGCGAGAAGGGAGAGTTCCTGATTCATGGCAGCCTCAAAAGACTTTCCACTTGAGGAGCACGGCCGCGACCGCCGGCAGGCCGAAGATCAGCAGAAAGATCGGCAACTCCTCGGCCACCGAATAGCCGGCCTTCGCCACCCCAACCCACATGTTGACCGCGGCGACCACGAACCAGAGCGCCGCGAAGACGATGGTCGCCGTGCGCATGGCATCGGCGCGGCCGTTGGACAGCAGCTTGACGGCACCGAAGCAGGCCGCCATGAGAACGAACCCTCCGACAATGAAGATCAGCGTGCGCATCAAGGTCCTTTCTGGTTCACCGGAAAAGCGTAGAGGACGAACGGCTCCGGATCTTCGATGGCGCCCGCCGCCGCGTACAGGCCGCGAGCCGCCTCGTTGTTCGGCTCCGTGGCGACCCAGGCTTCGGTGCAGCCCAGCGCCCTGGCGCGCGACAGCAATGCCGCGACCAGCCGGCGGCCGATGCCCCGGCGCTGGTGGCTGGGCGCGACGCCGACCTCGTTGATAAAGAGCTGCGCGCGCTGGTCGGGGTGGATGTAGTGGACGCCGGAAGCCATGCCCACGACCTGCTCGCCATCCAGCGCGACCGCCAGATGGTGCCGCGGATCGTTCAGGAACTCCTCGGCAAGCTTCGACTGCACGTCGAAGTCGAACACGTCCGGCGCCACGTTCGCAAGCACCTCGGCCTCGTCGGGACCGAGCAATCTCACGACGACGGATGCGCCTTTCATGAAGCTCTGCCGCTAGGCGTCCATGACCAGCTGCGTCTGCGTGACGACGGCGCACAGCTTGCCTTCGGCGGAGCGGATCGTCGTCTGCCACACCATGGTGGTCCGCCCCCGGTGCAGGGCGAGGCATTCGGCCGTGATCGTCGTGTTCGCGCGCGCGCCGCCGATGAACTTGGTGCTGGAGTCCGTGGTCGTCGTCCGTTTGCCCTGCGGCATGTTGATGAAGGTACCGACCGCGCCGAGCGTGTCGGCGAAAGCCATATAGGCCCCGCCATGCAGGATCCCGCCGGTGGTGCAGAGATCGGGCCGCACGGCGAGCTCGGCCACCACGCGCTCCGCTTCGAGCGCGACGATGCGCACGCCCATCAGGCCCGGGAACAGCGGGTTCAGGATCTGCTGGACGGCTTCGACGGAGGGGAGAGGCTGGGCGGTCATGGGTCGGCTCTCGTGTTCTTGATGTAGGCCGGTGCCTGCGCATGATTCTCGTAGCCGCCGTACCTGGTGGAAGAGGGGTAATACTCCGCGCCGAACTGCACCTTGCCGGCGGCCTCTTCGCCGGCTTCGCTAGCGATGAAGGCGAGCATGAGATCGGTGCCGGCGGAGACGCCCGCCGACGTCCAGACCATGCCGTCCTGCACATAGCGCTGCTCGAGCACCTCGACATCGCCGAGCGCGCGCAGGCGCTCCAGGGAGCCCCAGTGCGTCGTTGCCTTCCTGCCCGAAAGCAGGCCCGCCGCGTGCAGCACGAAGGCACCGGTGCAGACCGACATCACGGCCCTGCAGTTCTTCGCCTGGTCGGCGACGAAGTCGACGAACACGGGGTTGCCGACTTCCCGGCGCGTGCCTTGGCCCCCCGGAACGAGCAGGTAGTCCAGCACGGGGCAATCGGCGAAGGACACATGCGGGTTGATCAACAAGCCCTTCGCGCAAGTGACGGGCCCGGGCGATTGGCTCACGATGAGGCAGTTCTGCGGGCCGTCGGCGTGCCGGCTCCACATGGTGAGCATTTCCCACGGGCCCACGAAGTCGAGCTCCTCGACTTGCTGGAAGACCAGGATGCCGAAGTTCATGAAGCTTCCTTCAAGGGCCGGTATGGCTGCGCCCCGAATCGGTTCGCCGACCTGGCGCGCGCCCGTTCTGCCTCGATCTCGCGGTCGCGCGGATCGGCGGTGGTCACCAGCGACTCGATCAGGACGCGGGCCGCGCTCGCCACGTCTTCCACCGCGCGATCGAAGGCCTCCTGGTTGAGCTTGGACGGGCTGTTGAAGCCGCTGAGCTTGCGCACGAACTGCAGGGACGCGGCCCGTATCTCTTCATCCGTCGCGGGAGGTTCGAAGTTGAACAGGGTCTTGATGTTTCTGCACATGGTCGGTCGCTCCACGAGTTCGATTTTCAAGTCTAGAAGGATACGCAGGCCCTTGCCTTGACGCGCAGCACAGCCTCTTGCTGGAACTGCACCTTGTACGCCGCGATGACTTCCTGCACGGCGCGCTCGCTGGCCGCGTCGTCGGGGTGAACGAGCTGGAGCAGCTGCGACGCCTCTTGAACGATCGCGCCATCGGCGCCGCGCCACTGCCCCGACGCAGGCGACACGGTCAGGCCTTGCGGAAAGCGCGGCGTGACGGTGCCTTTCAGGAACTCGGCCCACTCCGCGGACGTCACCATGCCACCGCGGGGCTTGCCGGTACCGAAGAACAGCGAATCTTGAACGAGCGCCTGCTCTGCGCTCGCGCAGCCGGTGCCATGCATCGGCGCACATGCCGCGAGAGTGGCTGTCAATAGCGCGAGGAACGCAAGGCGATCGAGAGACATCACGCCTCGCGTTTTAGCGCCTCTCTTTTCGTTTGCGCAAGCCGTAGGCCAAGACGCCAAGCCCCAGGGCCGCGATGGGAAGCAGGTACAGCAGCACGCCGAGCCGGGGTTTGCTCCTGTCGATCACGGCCTGCGCGGGATCGGCCTTGTCCACGTACACATGCACCGGACTTCCCGGTGGGAAGCGCGCCACGACCGCTTGCGCCGATGCGGCATCGCGCCATCCGTCGCCGGCGAAGAAGTAGCGATCGCTCTGGTAGGCCTTCCCGCCCACGTTGTAGCGGTAGACGATGCGTGGCGCGAAGGATTCGCCATGCGCGGCGGCCGTGCTGCCGTTGGACCGAACCGAGGCCTCGAGGACCGTTGCGCCGACGGGGATGAAGGAGGAATGCGCTTGCGACTGCCGCACGTAGGAGCCGAGTGCGACGTAGATGAAATAGAAGGCCGCGATCAGGATGACGAGGCCGCCCACGGCGATGTCATAGCGGCGTGTCGGCATGGGGTATTTCCTCCAGCGCGTGGTAGACGGCCTTTCCGTGCTGCCGGGCGAGCGCCACCATCTCGTCGGCGCCGGCAGACGCGCCGCCGATGCGCAGGCAGCCGTCGCACTGGGCGACCAGCCTGCGCGAGATCGGGTGGAAGATCTCGTTGAACACGGCATCCCCGATGCGCCTGGAGCCCGCGTGCTCGATGAGCGGAAGCGCGAACCACTCGCCCATGACGGGCAGGTGGCCGGCGCGGAACAGCCGGAGCGAGGTTTCGGTCATCGCCGCGACGTTCTTGGCGATGAGCAAGGGGTCGTCATTCGTGCCGGAGCGGTAGGGGCCGGCGACCAGGATCATCAGGGGTTTCATTTGGATTGTTTTGTTGGAGTGAGCGTCAATCGGAGCGTGCACGCGAGGCTTCGATCTTTCCGAGCAGCCATTGAAGCCCTGCCAGGTGCTGCTGGTCATGGCTGCAAAGATAGTGCACCAGGCTGCGCAGCGACAGCGGGCCGTAGCCTTCGAACTCCGCGGTGCGATCGAATTCTTCGTCGGTCAGGCTGGTGATGAGCGCGAGGGTCTTCGCACGTGCTTCCCTGAAAGAGGCGAACACGGCGGCCGGATCGGCCGTGGCGTAGGAGCGCGACTTGGCAAGCGCCTCGCTGTCGATGGATGCGAGCAAGGGCTTGGACTCGGTCAGCGTGCGCTGGAAGCGCAGGTGATAGCCCTCGATCTCGATGTCGCGCACATGGCAGATCTGCTCGAGGGCGGTGAATGCCTCGCTGGGCACGCCATCCCAGGACGGCGGCGCCCAGTGCTTGAACGCTGCCGGGACGGCGGCGTAGTGCGCCTCCAGCTGTTGTGGGAAGTCTGCGAGGGCCTGGAGCGTGATCAGGTTCATGGGCGGTGAACTGTTGCTGCCGAACTCAGGCTCGCGAATGCTTCCGCGCCGTGACCTGGATCTCGATCTTCATCCGCGGATCCGCCAGGCCCGCTGAGATCATCGTGGCCGCAGGGCGCACCTCCCCGAGGTACTTGCGCAGAACGGGCCAGCATGATTCGAACTCCGTGGCCTTCGGCAGTATGTAGGTCACGCGGACGACGTCCTTCAAGCTCGCATCCGCTTGCTGCAATGCGGACTCGATGTTCTTCAGGCACTGCTCGGCCTGCTCGACCACGCTGTCCGGGATCGCCATCGTTGCGTAGTCGAAACCCGTGGTGCCCGAGACGAACACCCAGTCGCCGTCGACGACGGCGCGCGAGTAGCCGATCTGCTCTTCGAAGGTGGAGCCTGAGCTGATGAGTTTTCGGGTCATGGTCTGTCCATCAAGATGGCTGCGGACCGTCGTAGCCTTCGATGATGACCAGATCGATGGTGGAAACCGGCAAGCGCAGCTTGAGCGCTTCCTGGTATTCGGGCGACTTCCAGCAGTCCAGGGCCGCCTGGTACGACGGGAATTCGATCACGACGTTGCGCGTGCGGCTCGTGCCCTCGGGATTCTCGAAGCGGCCGGCGCGCACGAGGAAGTGCGCCCCGAACATCCCGAAAGGCTTCGCGTTGGCTGCGACGTAGGCCTTGTAGCCCTCCGCATCGGCAACGTCGACCCGGGCAATCCAGTATCCCTTTGGCATTTGCTATCTCCTTCGACTGCTGAAAAAAGGCGTGCGATTTTCTCCTACGCCATGACTCACGTCGATCCTGCCGAGGCGTCGGGCGAAGTCGGCTTTCATTCCCCCGGTGACGGGAATCTCAGGCCCGCGCCAGCCTTCCGTTTCGAGGAGAAGGAGCAATGCATCATCGCAGCTACGCCATCATAGAGGCGCCGTCGATCCTTGGTCTCAAGCCCAACGGCGTGGAGCAATTGCCGCAAGCGCTGCTGGGTCACGGCCTTGCCCGGAAGCTCAATGCACGTCTCGCCGCGCGGCTGATGCCGCCGCCCTACGATCCGGAGATCGATCCCGAGACGCGAACGCTCAACGCGCAAGCGATCGCCGAGTGGTCGCCGCAGCTCGCCGACGCGGTCGAGGATGTGCTCGAGCGGGACGAGTTTCCTGTGGTCCTTGGCGGCGATTGCTCGATCCTGCTAGGCCCCGCCTTGGCTTTGCGGCGGCGCGGCCGCTATGGCCTGTTGTTCGTGGATGGACACGCCGACTTCTACCAGCCCGAGGTCAACCCCAACGGTGAGGCGGCGTCGATGGATCTGGCCTTCGCGACGGGCCGCGGTCCGGCGCTGCTTACCGATCTCGAGGGCCGTGCACCGCTGGTACGCGAGGAGGACGCCGTCGCCTTCGGCTTTCGCGACATGGAGGAGCAGGCGGAATACGGCAGTCAACCGCTGCCTGACGCTCTGAAGGCGTTCGACCTGCCGACCGTGCGGCGCATGGGCGTGGTCGCGGCGGCGACCGCCGCCGTCGAACATCTCGTGCGTCCGGAACTCGACGGCTTCTTCATTCATGTCGATGCCGACTGCCTGGACGACGCGGTCATGCCCGCCGTCGAATATCGCATTCCAGATGGGCTGACGCCTGAAGAGTTGAGCAGCACGCTCAAGATCGCGCTCGCCAGCGGCAAGGCGGTTGGCATCGAGGTGACGGTGTACAACCCTCGGCTCGACAAGAACGGGGATGCCGGGCGCGTGCTCGCATGGGCTCTCGCCGATTCTCTAGGCAGCAGCGCGCAAGCAGCGTAGCTGCCGATGCACGACGCCGAAGTGCGCTTGCCGCTACTTCACCCCTTCCACCTTCAGCCGCCCATTCGGCAACTCCCCGAACATCTCCGGCGCATAGAGCGCTTCGACCCGGCTCGGCGGCAGCGCAAAGTCCCCGACATTGTTCAGGCGCACCGTGTACTCCATCTTCACCACGCCCTTCGGCAGGTGCTGGTAGTAGCTGCGGAAGGCCTCGAAGCTGCGCTCCTCGAAAGCAGGCCAGCCGCTGCCTGACCGCTTCTCGCCCTGCGTCGCGATCTGCGAATCGCGGCCCAGGCCGCCGCCGAGGATGGTGGCTCCGCCGGGGATCGGGTCGGTGACCGCGACCCAGGTCATGTCGGCGCTGGCGTTGACTTCCAGGCTCACGCGCAGCACGTCGCCGCGCGTATAGATGCCCTGCACGGCCTGCTCGACCGGCGTGATGGTTTTCTTGATCGCATAGCCTGCCGCGAACGGTGCCTTCAACTGCACCGCGGCGATGGACTGCAGTGTGAGCCAGGGCTTGCCGCTGCCGGACTGGGTGACCAGCAGGGTGTCGGGCGCCGCGTTCGATGCCGGCCAAGGCAGGAACATGGTGTTGTTGCGCAAGTTGCCCGGCGCGGCAGGCGCGCCGAAGGCGGTGGTCTGGTTCGACGCACCGCTCGCGTCGCTGGTCTTCACGCGCTCGACCTTGCGCCAGTCCACCTGAGCCTTGATGGCGCCGAGGTTGGCCGCGGTGATGCCCGCGACCGGCGCGCTTTCGAACTGTTTCGAGAATTTTTCCAGCGCCAGCCCGCCCCACAGGTTGGCGGTGGTGGTGTGCCAGGCGCCGTTCTGCTGGCGGCCGATGAAGCCGGTGGCCAGTTTGCCGATGTCGTCCTTCCAGGCCGGATCGTCCAGCACCGTGAGCAGCAGGCGAGCGGTATTGACGTCGCCGTTGGTCATCAGCCACCACCAGTAGTCCTCGCGTTCGGTGCTGAAGACCAGCTTGGTCCCTTGATAGGACAGGCGCGCCTTGAGCACGTTGTTCGCCTCCTCGATGCGCTGCTGGCGCTGCGGCACATCCGGCACGCGCTTGAGGATGTCGAGCCAGTCGATGACGGCGCCGGTCGGCCACTGGTTGGGTGCGATGGTGATGCTGCCGGCCATGCGGCCCTGCGCCTTGCCGTAGCGCGAGAGCGCTTCGAGCGCGGCGAGCTTGCGCACGTCGAGATCCTTCCGCGGGCTCCAGAACTCGCGCTGGATCCTGCCCTCGACGAAGGCGATCAGGCCTTGTTCCATCGGCGCTCGCGTCGCGTCGGGCAGCGCGAAGGCCGGATCGAGCGCGGCCGCCTCGTGCGTGGCCGCGAGCAGGTAGGCCGTCAAGATGTCGCTGCCGCGGTTGGCCTCGCCGTCGCGCGGCGGGAAGTAGTTGGCCAGGCCGTCGCCGTCGAGGTAGCTCGGCAGCTGCGCCAGCACCGCCTGCCAGGCCTTGCCGTCGCGCAGGCCGATGGACTTGCTGGCCTTCTGCTCCAGGCAGGCATAGGGGTAGGCGGCGAACCAGTCGCGCACGCCCGTCAGGCCTTCGGCCAGCCGGGGCTGCAGAGAAAGCTTCAGGCCGCCGCGGCCGGGCAGGGCGTCGGCGGGCGGCGCCACGTCGAGCGTGAAGGGGCCGTCGAGCTGCACCAGCGTGGCCTGCTGCACCGTCAATGGCACGGCCGGCACGATGCGCTGGCGCACCTTCAGCGCATCGCGCGCCCCGCCGATCGTGTCCCTGGCCTCGATCTCCCACAGGAGCGCCTCGGCGCGCGTTTGCGCGAGCTGCGCGGGCGCGGTCACGTTCCAGGCGAGCTCGCGCGCTTCGCCGGCCGGAATGTCGACCGTCTGCGGTTCCAGATTGAGCAGCAGCGTGGCGCGCGGCGAGGCTTCGACCTTCATCGGCTTTTGCGTGGTGTTGCGCAGCGTGATCTGGGCGCGGAACTGGTCGTCCTCGCGCACCAGCGGCGGCAGGCCGCTCGCGATCTGCAGGTCCTGCGTGGCCTGGATCGTTGTCTGGCCGGTGCCGAACAGGCCGGTGCCCGCGTCGGCCACCGCGACGATCTTGAAAGTGGTGAGCGCATCGTTGAGCGGCACCGTCACCGTGGCCTGGCCGTTGGCGTCGAGCACCACCGCCGGGTTCCACAGCAGTAAGGTGTCGAGCAGCTCGCGCGTCTGGCCCTTGCCGCCGCCGCCGCCCGCGGGCACGGCCTTGCGGCCGTAGTGCCGGCGGCCGACGATTTCCATCTGCGCCGTCGAGGTGCTCACGCCCCAGCTGCGCCGCTGCAGCATCGCCTCGAGCAGCTTCCAGCTGTCGTTGGGCATCAGCTCCAGCAGTGCCTGGTCGACCGCGGCCAGCGCGACCTCGGCACCGGCCGCGGGCTTGCCGTCGGGTAGCCTGGCCGAGATGGTGACCAGCGCCTTGCCGCGCACCGGGTAGCTGGGCTTGTCGCTCGTCACCTTGACCTCGATCTGGTGCGCCTGCGTGCCGACGCGAATTTCGGCCAGGCCGAGCCGGTAGGCCGGTTTGCTCAGATCGACCAGCGCCGTCGGCGCCACGTATTCCTTGCCCTCGTACCAGAAGGCGGTCCACCATTCACGCGGCGCCTTGAAGCCCCAGGTAAAGAAGCTGTACCACGGCACCTCGCGCAGCCGCCCGCGCAGCGCGAGCACGCTCACGTAGGCGTTGGGTCCCCACTCGGACTTGACCCGCAGGCTCACCGTCGGGTCCTGGCCGTTGAGCTGCACCACCTGCGTCTCGATCACGCCTTCGCGCTCCACCGACACCAGCGCGGTCGCAAAGCGGAAGGGGCTGCGCACCTGGAACTTGGCCGTCTCGCCGGGCTGGTAGCTCTTCTTCTCGGGCAGCACGTCGATGCGGTCGTGGTCCTCGCCGCCGAACCAGAGCTCGCCCTGTCTGGTGACGTAGACCGAACTCGCGGCGCGGCTGTCGCGGCCGTCCTTGTCGGTGGCGCTGGCGATCAGCTCGACCTGGCCGGCTTCCTTGAGCTCGGCCTCGCACAGGAGCAGGCCACGCGCATCGCTCTTGCCGCTGCACACGGTGCCGATCTCCTTGACCTCGGTCTTGTTGTCGTAGGTGTAGAAGCCGCCCACCATGCGCTTGCGGCTGGTGGTGGTGATGCGGGCGACGGCGCGCACGTTGAGCGTCACGCCTTCCTGCGGCTTGCCTGCGAGGTCGAGGGCCAGGGCCTGGAACTTGAGCTTCTGGCTGGTCGAGACCCAGCCCTCGGTCTTGATGCCGGCGATCACGGCCGCGGGCCACAGCGTCTGCACGCTGCGCAAGGTCTGCACCTCGCCGTTCGGGTCGGAGTAGGTGGCTTCGAGCAGCAGCTCGCGCGGCGTCGCCTTGGCCAGCGGAATCTTCTCGATCGTGAGCTTGCCGGCGCCGTTCTTGTCGAGCGTGAGCGGCAGCTTGTCGGCGATCACGCGCAGGTCCTGCGCAGTCGAATCGGATTCGTCGGCGTCGACCGCGACGAGGCCATCCTTGCGCGGCGGCGAGAAGCTGAAGACGTCGAAGTCGGCGAACGAGAGGCTCTTGGCGCGCACCGCCGCCGACACGCGCACCGGCAGATTGGCCGCGCCGCCGCCGGCCACGTAGTTGATCTGCACATCCGTCGGCAGCGAGGTGGCGGCCACCAGCGGTTTCTTCTCGCTCGGCGCGATGCGGCCTTCGAGCACCGGCAGGCGGAATTCCTCGACGCGGAACTGGCCCGTGCTGTAGCTGCCGCCTTGGTCGCCGTCCGTGCCTTCCTTGCCGCTCCTGAGCTCGACCTGGTAGACGCCGAGCTTGGCCGCGGGCGGGATCGCGAAGGTGTTCTCGCCGCTTCGGCCGCCGGTCGCGGTCTGGCGCCACTTCAGCGCTTGCGTGTACTGCTGGCCGCTGCCCATATGCGTGACGACCAGCGTGTCGGGCAGGGTGTCCGGCAGCCCGAAGCCCTTGCTGGTCTGGGTGCGGATCAGGTGCTTCATCGACACCGTTTCGCCGGCGCGCAGCAGGGTGCGGTCGAACACCGTGTGGGCGATGCGGTCGGGCTGCGGCTCCATGCTGGTCGGCACGTTGAAGCGCCAGGGCTCGATGCCGCGCTGCCAGTCGCTCCAGGTGAAGGCGAGGTCTTCCACGCCCTTGTCGTCTTTGGCGCGGGCGCTCACGAAGTAGGCATCGCCGCTGTAGTCGTCTTCGGTGGCGCAGGTCGGCGCGTTCGGCGCGATGCCGCTCAAGTGCACCAGGCCGTGCGCATCGGTGCTGCCCGCGGCCACTTCGCGGCCGTTGCAGTCCGAGACGCGCACGGCGGCATTGGCCACCACCTTGCCCTTGTCCAGCGTCGTGACCCAGGCCACCGCGTTCTCGCGCCCCAGCTTGAAGTGCACCGCGAGATTGGTGGCCAGTGCCGTGGTGCGGACGTACATCGTGCGGCCGGCGCCGTAGCGCTCGTCGAGCAGCGCGTCGCCGAGTTTCTGCGATGCGATCTCGAGCACGTGGAAGCCGGGCGTGAGCGGAATGCCGATCACCTCGAAGGGCCGCGGGTCGCCGCCCTCGGCCTTGGGCATGTCCAGCGTCTTCACGTGGGCCTGGCCGCCGAGCAGCGAGACCATGCGGGTCTGGATGCGCTCGCGGTCCTCCTTGTCGATCACTTTGGGCAGTGCGCCCTTGACGTCGCGCGCCGCCTGCTTGCGGTCGACTGTGTAGTTGGTGTCGTAGCGCCGGACCTTGCGGAACCACGCGATGATCTCGGCGTCGGTCTTCGGATTCATGTCGCTGACCTTGCCCAGCACAGTTCCGAAGCTCATGGCCTGCACCTGCAGCGCGGGCTCGACGCGCCGCACCGTCACCGGCATCAGCGCCGTGCCGCCGGGCTCGGCCAGGCGCTCGACCACGGCGAAGGGCGAGGCGGCGAACTTCGCCAGCGGCGGCATCGCGCCGGTCGAAACCTTCAGCGGAAAGCTGTCGGGCGAGGCCAGCGCGCGGCCCGAGGCATCGACGAACTTCGGAGGCAACTCGATCGTGAATGGCGTCTGTTCGGCGAAGGGCGGCGGAAAGCTCACCGAATCGACCACCGCATCGTCGGCCGCGTTCTCGTCGTCGAACTTCGGCTTGATGGTCTTGCTGCCGCCCTTCTGCGTGATCTGCGCCGCCAGCTTGCGCGACACCGGCGCATTGAACTGCAGCACCATCGGCTTGAGCGGCAGGCAGGCCGATTGCGCGTTTTCGCGCTCGCAGGTGAATGAGACGGCAAAGGGCTCGCGCACCTCGAAGTTGAGCCGCCGCTCGATGTTGTTGACCACGCCCGAAGGCGTGGCAACGCCCTTGCCGTAGACCAGCTGCACGCGGCCGCCCGGCGTCAGCGTGCGGTTGCATTGCAGCGTGACGAAGCGCAGCGGCGTCTTCTCGGCCTCCTTGTCGCGTCCGAAGGCCTTGAGCAGGGCGGTGCGCTGCTCGCCCTCGACGAGCTTGACGGGAACGCGCTCGCCGACGCCGTCGGCCTGGCACCAGATGTTCTCGTGCACGCTCTCGAGCGTGGCCGGCCCGTTGAGCTCGAGCATGAACTGCTGCTCTTCATCGATCTTGCCGTAGCTCGGCTGGTGGTTGCGCACGAAGGGGCCGCCGCTGTTGAACTGGTAGCGTTCGAGCCCCGTGAGCTCGGCGCCGGAAGCCGACTTGAACGAACTCACCCGCGTCGCCGTGCAGCGCACGCCGGGCGGCAGGTCGTTCTCGAAGTCGTACACCCACTGCTTCTCGCCGGTCCAGCGGCCGGTGCCCTTGGCCGCCTGCGCGTCGGTGCAGCTCACGGCCAGCGGCGCGGGTGCCTTGGGATCGCCGAAGTTGACGGCCGCCTGGTCGAACTTGGCCACCACCTGCCGGATGCGCGCCACCTCGCCCTGCGGCGTGAAGCTGGTGATCTGCAGCGCATGCGCGCCGAGAGAGATAAAGGCCAGTGCGGCGGCCGCGAGGGCGCGCGTTGTCGTTCTCGTTTTCAACAGACTTCTCCTTCGGGGCGCGAGCGTAGCGCAACTGGGCGCAAGCGCCATGGCACGCCATGTGCCTCCACTATGATCGATCGATATGAAACTGTTGTTGAGCCACCCTGCAGGCAACCAGAATGTGCGCGCCATGCTCGATGGACTGGAGACAGCCGGCATGCTGGCCCGCTTCTCGACCACGCTTGCCGTCTCGCCGGACAGCTTCGCACTGAAGCTGGTGCCCGAGGGCGTGAGCCGCGACCTGCTGCGGCGGCGCTTCAAGGTGCCGCGCGAGAAGATCCTGCAGCACCCCCTGCGCGAGGTGGCGCGAGCCGTGTGCAACAAGATCGGCTGGGGCTATCCGCTGCGCCACGAAGAGGGCTTTGCTTCGATCGACGGCGTGCTGCAGGACTTCGATCGCTTCACCGCGGGGGTCCTGCCGAAGGTCCACCGGCAGCATGGCCTGGGCGCCGTCTACACCTACGAAGACTCCGCCCTCGACACCTTCAAGGCCGCGAAGGCGCTGGACCTGAAATGCGTCTACGACCTGCCCATTTCCTACTGGGAGGTAGGCCGCCGGCTGATGGAAGACGAACTGCAGCGCCTGCCGGCCTGGGCCGCCGCCATGGGCGGCGGCATGTCCGACTCGCCGGCCAAGCTGGAGCGCAAGGCGCAGGAGCTGGCGCTGGCCGACCTGGTGGTGGTGCCCAGCCGCTTCGTGGCCGACTCGCTGCCCTCCTGGGCGGCGCAGAAGGCCAAGGTGCTGTCGCCCTTCGGCTCGCCGATTTCGACCGCCGCGCCCTCGCGCGAGGCGCCTGATTCTTCGCGGCCGCTGCGCGTGCTCTTCGTCGGCTCCATGGGCCAGCGCAAGGGGCTGGCCGACCTGTTCCAGGCCATGCAATTGCTCACGGGCGAGAACATCGAGCTCATCGTCATGGGCTCCCTGCTGGCCGACCTGGATTTCTACCGCAGCCAGTACCCCGGCTTCACGCACGAGAAGGGCCGCCCCCATGCCGAGGTGCTGAAGCTGATGCGCAGCTGCGACGTGTTCTGCCTTCCTTCGCTCTACGAAGGGCGCGCGCTGGTGATGCAGGAGGCGATGAGCCAGGGCCTGCCGGTGGTCATCACGCCCAACACCGGCGGCGAAGACCTCGTGATCGAGGGCAAGACCGGCTTCCTGGTGCCCATCCGCTCGCCCGAGAAGATCGCCGAGAAGCTGGCCTGGTTCAACCAGAACCGGCAGGAGCTTCCCGCGATGAAAGAGGCGGCGATGCAGCATGCGGCCAGCTACACCTGGCCCAACTACAGCCAGGTCGTGATCGACGCGATCCGCAAGCTGGCGCCGTAGCGAATCCACCTGCCTGACCGCCGGGCGATTGCCGCCCGGACCCCTCCGATGAATCGCTACTGGGAAATCGATGCGCTGCGCGGCTTGATGCTCGTGCTGATGACCGTCACCCACCTGCCGACGCGCTTCACCGATCCGCTGGGGCAGCCCTTCGGCTTCGTCTCGGCGGCCGAGGGCTTCGTCCTGCTGTCGGCCTTCGTCGCCGGGCTGGTCTACACGCGCATCGGGCAGCGCCAGGGCGTCGATTCGATGCGTCGCGCCTTCTGGCGGCGCGCGCTCAAGGTCTACATGGCGCAGGCGGCGACGCTGCTGTTCCTCTTCACCATCGTCGGCACGGTCGGTACCCGCATCGACCAGCCGGCGGTGACGAACCTGCTCTCGTACTACCTGGCGGATCCATCGGAAGCCTTTGTCTTCTCGCTGTTGCTGGTCTACGAGCCGGCCTTGCTCGACATCCTGCCGATGTACATCTTCTTCATGCTGATGAGCCCCTGGGTGCTGGCCTTCGCCCTGCGCCACGGCTGGACCGGCGTGGTGGTTGCCAGCGCGACGCTGTGGGCGCTGGCGCAGTTCGGGCTCAGCGAGTGGCTCTACGCGCTGGCGGCGCGCCATCTCGGCCTGCCCGTGCCCTTTCACGAGATGGGCGCCTTCAATGCCTTCGCCTGGCAGTTCCTGTGGTTCGCGGGGCTGTGGATGGGCGCGAGCCGCAACGCGCCCGATGCGAAGCCGTTCCGTTTTTCGAACTGGCTGGTGGCACTGGCCGCGGCGGCGGCGCTTTACGGCTTCTGGTGGCGGCACCACGGCATCAACGGCCAGGCGCCCTTCGGCGGCGACGAACAGATGAACCTGCTGTTCGACAAGTGGCAGCTCGGGCCGCTGCGCATCGTCAACCTCGTGGTGCTCGGCATCCTCGCAGTGCGCTTCGGGCCGGCCTTCATGCGGCGCATTCCGCGAATGCATGGGCTCGAAGCCATGGGTTCAGCCTCGCTGCCGGTGTTTTGCGCACACCTGGTGGCGGTGCTGCTGGTGCTGGCCTTCTATGGCGACAGCCAGACCGCGCGGCCGTGGTGGGGAGATGTGCTGCTGCTGGCGGCGGTGCTCGGCTGGCTCTACGCGGTTGCACGCACCGCACTCTGGCGGAGGCGCCGGGCCCGGGACAAGAACGACGGCGCTCCCTCCGTCTGGCCGGACTGAGCACTAGTTCACGCAAGTCGACGGAAATTCCGGCGCGCGAGTGGAGCAGGCCAGGCTGTACGCTGGTTCGCGACAACATCGGGTGGAGGAGAAGTATGACGATGGAACTGAACGCAAAACCGCTGCGGGCCGGCGGCTACCTGTTGACAATGCTCGCGCTCGTGGCCTGTTCGCCGCGCGTGCCCAGCAAGCTCGACGAACCCATGATCCAGAGCCTCACCAGCGCGGGTGCACGCGCGGCCGCGCAGCGTGACGCCGACGCCTTGTGCAGCCAGCTCACCGACGACGCGAAGATCCGCCTCGTCGAGGTGCGCTTCACGGGTTCGGACATCAAGCGCTTCGACAAGGCGCAGTGGTGCGAGTACCTGAAGCTGGGCTACGCGGCCATGCCTGCCAACGTGGAGGTGAGCACCAGCGTGAACCTGCGCTCCATCACCATCGCTGCGGACGGCAAGAGCGCAGGCGTGGAAGCGGACGTCATCGAGGAGATGAATCTGGGCGGACGCGGCCTGCGCATGACCAGCCAACAGAGCGCGACCGTGGTGCTGGTGGCGGGGCAGGCGAAGTATTCGGAGGTGAGTGCGCGGATGACGGGTGGGCAGTGAGCAGGCGGCATCGCGCAGCACGCCGCATGCTCTGCGAGCCTTGAGCGCGCGGATGGCGAGCGGCCAGTGATCTGAGGCGATCGGGGCTCAGCGCTTCGGCGCCGAAGGGCGCCGCGACAATTGATCAGATTTGCAGGGCGCACCCCGCCCCAGAATGATCGCCCTCGCAACCAGAACGAGCAGGGCAGGCAGTGCGATTCAGGGAAGGCGCGGGGCCGAAGAGCCCCTTCATCCACACCTATGCAGCACGGCGTCGGGCATCGACGTCGGCGTTGTCGCGTCTGCTCGTTCTGCGTTCCTTCTCCTCAATTCCTGAAGAAAGGGGGTCGGCCGCGCTCAAGAACCGCATCCCCCACTGAAATCCCATTTTGTTCATCACGCACACGCATATGCACATCCAAAACAAGATTCTCATTCCCTCATTGCTGTCACTCCTTCTGCTTCAAGCCTGTGGGGGCGGGGGTGGCGGGGGCGCAGCTTTTCCCATCGCGCCTCCGCCGGCTGCGGATGCACCTCCTGCGCCGCCGCCTGCAACTGCAGATTCCGGTTCGGTCTCTGTGCCATTCGAGCCTCGTCCCGGCGCACGCTACATGCTGCTCGGCGTGAACTCTCAGAGCTTCGGCACCCTCACGCAGAGCACGCAGGCAGCCAGCGGAGCCATGACGAAGCTGAACGACACCACGCTCACCGGTGCCACCACGACCAAGGAAATCAGTGGCGATGCGAACTTCGCGCTCGGCCGCTGGGTGGCCGGGACCGTCACGCGAAGCTCCGGCGCCGAAACGCTCACCGGCACGGACAACCGCGCCTATCACTACGTTGCGTTCAATGCGTTGCCGGCGCTGCCGACCACCGGCTCCGCTAGCTGTGATGCGGGCGTATTCACCGCGCCAACCTACGTCGGTGGGGCGACGGGGGAAGCTAACGCCGGCACCGCGACGGGATCCGCGAGCCTCGCGTTCGACGGCACCGGTGGCGTTGTGAGCGGCACCCTGAGCATCGCCGTCGGTGGCACGACGGGAACGGTCGCCATCAACGGCACTGTCACGTCACCGAGCAGCACGTCCATCACCGGGGCGTTCCTTTCCGGCGGCTCGGGCGCTGCGATCCAGCTGGGCGACCACGGCGGCGGTGCTTATGTCGTCGCCGCGGGCTACGCCGCGACGCTGTCGAACGGCGCGCGCTACACGGGCGTCGCCAAGTTCCGCTGCGTCTGAAGCCGCGCGGAGGCGGACGGCCTCGTTCGCCTCCTCTCAATGCAGGGAGAGAAGAACATGAACAAGCACCTTCACCGCATCGTCTTCAACGCCGCCCGCGGCATGCGCATGGTCGTGCAGGAGACGGCCATGAGCGCTGGCAAGGCCACGGGGGCGACCTCGGCCGTGGTGGCGACTGCACTGGCTGGCCTGCTGGCCGTTGCACCGGCGCCGGCGCAGATCGTCGGCGCGCCGGGCGTGGCGCCCAACCTGCGGCCCACGGTGCTGCTGGCGCCCAATGGCGTGCCGCTGGTCAATATCCAGACGCCCAGCGCAGCCGGCGTCTCGCGCAACCTCTTCAACCA
>NZ_RWKI01000032.1 GCF_003984645.1 Variovorax sp. MHTC-1 | reverse complement strand
GCATTCAGTCCGCCGTGCGAACGCCTGCTCCTAAGCGAATTCTGCCTCGGCATCCAATGTCCCGAGTTGGCCGATAGTACCCATCCGCGCGAGCACGCCGAACTTCGGCAATCAGTCTGAAACAGACCTCGCCCAGCGGCTGCCGCGTGCCCGAGCGTGCTCGAGCGGCGAGTGTGCCCAGTGTTCGCCTCAGGTTGTCGTGTTGCGACGCCGCTTCATTGCGCTCAGCACCTTGGCCGCCCACATCGGAGCATCCGCGGCGGGCATTCTCGAAGTAGCGCCATCCTCGAGTCATGGGGGATGAGTGATGGGCTCACACCCCCAGCAACTCCTCCAACACTTCAGGCTCCGCCAGCAACCCCGCCGAAGGTCCCTGTCGAACAATCTTCCCCTTCTCCATCACCACCGCCTGGTCCGTGTGTCCCAGCACCTTGCGCCAGTCGCGGTCCACGATCAGCGTCGCGATGCCGGTTGTGCGGATGTCGGCGATCACGCGCCAGATCTCCGCCACGATCAGCGGCGCCAGCCCTTCGGTCGCCTCGTCGAGGATCAGCAAGCGCGGGTTGGTCATCAGCGCGCGGCCGATCGAGAGCATCTGCTGCTCGCCGCCCGACAACTGCTGCCCACCATGCGACAGCCGCTCCGTCAGGCGCGGGAAGGTGCTCATCACACGATCGAAAGTCCAGGCGCGCTTGCCGTCGATGCCGGCCCGCGCGCTCATCACGAGGTTTTCGCGCACCGACAAGTTGGGGAAGATTCCGCGGCCCTCGGGCACGTAGCCGATGCCGCGGCGCGCCATCTTCTCGGGCGCCCAGCCGGTGACGTCGTCGCCGTCGAGCTTCACGCGGCCGGAGGCCGGGCGCACGTAGCCCATCAGCGAGCGGATCAGCGTGGTCTTGCCCATGCCGTTGCGGCCCAGCAGGCCGACCGAGGTCGCGGCCGGCATCGCGACGTCGACGCCGCGCAGGATGTGGCTGTCGCCGTAGTAGGTGTTGAGGCCTTCGATGTGCAGCATCAGTGATCTTCCCCAAGGTAAGCGGTGCGGACTTCGGGGTTCACGCGGATCGAGGCCGGGTCGCCGGTCGCGATCACCGTGCCGTTGACCATCACCGTGATGCGGTCGGCGATGCGGAACACCGCGTCCATGTCGTGCTCCACCAACAGGATCGCGTGCGAGGCCTTGAGGCTGGCCAGGAGGCCCAGCATGCGCTCGGTCTCCTCGGCGCCCATGCCGGCCAGCGGCTCGTCGAGCAGCAGCACGCGCGGATTGGTGGCCAGGCACATCGCGACTTCGAGCTGGCGCTTGGCCCCATGGCTCAGCGTGCCGGCGACGCGGCTGGCCACCGTGCTCAGGCCTGCGGCCTCCAGCGCCTCGCGGGCGGCGGCATTGCTGTCCTTGCAGCCCTGCGAGGACTGCCAGATCGCCCACGGCCGCGGCGTCGCGGCCTGCGCCGCGAGGCGGCAGTTCTCCAGCACGGTGAACTCCGGAAAGATGGTGGTGCGCTGGTAGCTGCGGCCGACGCCGGCGAGCGCGCGCCGGAACTGCGCGCGCTTCGTGATGTCCTCGCCGTCGAGAGTGATGCGCCCGTCGGAAGCCTCGATCTCGCCCGAGAGCATGTTGATCAGCGTGGACTTGCCCGCGCCGTTGGTGCCGATCACCGCGTGCACCTCGCCGAGGTGCAGGTCCAGGCTCACAGCGTTGACCGCGACCAGGCCGCCGAAGCGGCGCGTGAGCGTTTCGACTGCCAGCAATCTGCTCATGCCGAGGCCTCCTTCGGCAGCGCGCGCAGGCGGATGCCGACGATGCCCTTGGGCAGCAGCGCGACGAAAGCGATGATGGCCAGCCCCAGCGTGAGCTGCCAATGGTTGGCCAGTGGCCCCACGATCGCGTGCGTGGACAGCAGCTCCTTGAGCAGCGTGAAGGCCACGGCGCCGATCACCGCGCCGCGCAGGTGGCCCAGGCCGCCGAGGATGATCATCAGGAGCACCTCGCCCGAGTTGTGCCAGGCCAGCAGCTCGGGGTTCACCACGCCGTCGCGCGAGGCGACGAGGAAGCCCGCGAGCCCGGCCAGCGCACCTGCGATCACGAAGGCCGCGAGCTTGTAGCCGTAGACCGGAAAGCCCGCCGCCCGCATGCGCTGCTCGTTGACGCGGATGCCGGCCAGCGCCGCGCCGAAGCGCGAGCGCCGGATCAGCGCCAGCAGGCCGTAGGTGAACGCCAGCGCCGCCAGCACGAAGTAGAACTGCATGTTGCGGTTCTCCATGTCCAGCGCGCCGAGGGCAGGGCGGATGTACATGTAGATGCCGTCGCTGCCACCGCCGAGCGCCGTGTCGTGGAACACGAAGAAGGCCATCTGCGCGAAGGCCAGCGTGACCATGATGAAGTAGACACCGCGCGTGCGCAGGCTGAGCGCGCCGGTCACCAGCGCGTAGGCGGCCGCGCAGCCCATGGCCAGCGGCAGCAGCACTGCGATGGAGCCGCCGTCCTTGCCCGAGCCGAGCACCGTGGCATAGGCGCCGATGCCGTAGAAGGCCGCATGCCCAAGGCTCACCAGGCCGGTCATGCCGACCAGGAGCTCCAGGCTCAGCGCGAAGATCGAGAGGATCATCACCTTGACGACGAGATCGCTGACGTAGGGGCCCAGGAAGGGGCCGAGCGCCGCCAGCGCGATCGCGCAGATCAATGGAAGGAAAAGAGAGAAGTTCTTCATGTCAGGTCTTGCGCCCCATCAGGCCCTCAGGACGCCAGATCAGCACGATCGCCATCAGCACATACACGCCGATGCCGCTGAGCTCGGCGAAGAACACCTTGCCGAAGGTGTCGACGAAGCCCACCAGCAGCGAGGCGACCAGCGCACCGGTGATCGAGCCGATGCCGCCGATCACCACCACCACGAAGCAGATGATCAGCACGCTCGCGCCCATGTTCGGATAGACCGAGGACATCGGCGCCGCGATCATGCCGGCCAGCGCGGCCAGCGCCACGCCGGCTGCGAACACGATGCGGTAGAGCTGGCGGATGTCGATGCCCAGCCCGCGCACCATGTCGCGGTTGCTGGCGCCGGCGCGGATCATCATGCCCAGGCGCGTGCGGTTGACCACGTAGTAGAGGCCGATCGCGAGCACCACGCAGGCGGCGGAGGCGAAGAGGCGGTACCACGGATAGCTCATCAGGCTGCCCAGCGCGAAGCTGCCGTCCAGCCAGGGCGGCACCGGCACGCCGTGCACGTCGTTGCCGACGAGCAGCGAGCGCAGCTCCTCGAACACGAGGATCAGCCCGTAGGTCATCAGCACCTGCTGCAGGTGGTCGCGCTGGTAGAGGTAGCTGAAGAAGGCCCACTCCAGCAGGTAGCCGAACAGGGCGGAGAGCACGACGCCGGCCAGCAGCATCACGATGAACCGGTCACCGAAGAGCGGCGAGAGCGCGAACGCCATGTAGGCGCCGATCATGTAGAAGCTGCCGTGGGCCAGGTTGATCACGCCCATGATGCCGAAGATCAGCGTCAGTCCGGAGGCCACCAGGAACAACAGGAGTCCATACTGAACCGAGTTCAGGCACTGGACTAAGAAGGTACCGAGGTCCACGGGGTCTCAGCTTTCAAGAAAAAAAGAGCGCGCGCGAAGCGCCGCGATGTTTGGGAGACACCGCGGAACCGGCTTTGCCGGGCCGCTGGTGTCGCCCCCTTGAGGGGGGAGTCGAGCTACACGAAGTGAGCGAGGGACGGGGGTGGTTACATCCTGCAGCCGCGGGCGGGATCGGCCAGGCCCTTGATGGCCACGTTGACCACCTTGTTGTCCTTGCCTTCGACCTTGCGCAGATAGATGTCCTGCACCGGGTTGTGCGACTTGCCGATCGTGAAGGTGCCGCGCGGGCTGTCGATCTTGGCCTTCTCGATCGCGCTGGCGAACTCGGCCTTCTTGCTGATGTCGCCCTTGGTCGCCGCCAGGCCGATGGCGAGCATCTGCGCCGCGTCGTAGCCCTGCACCGCGTACACGTCGGGCTGCAGCTTGAAGGCCTTGGCGTAGGCGGTGCGGAAGGCGTTGTCGCGCGGGGTGTTGAGGCCGTCGGCATAGTGCAGCGTGGTCAGCATGCCCTGGGCCGCTTCGCCCTGCGCGTCGAGCGTGCCGTCGGTCAGGAAGCCGGGGCCGTAGAGCGGGATGGTCTTGTTGAGCCCGGCCGCCGCATAGTCCTTGACGAACTTGACCGCGCCGCCGCCCGCGAAGAAGGAATACACCGCATCGGGCTTGGCCGCGGCGATCTCAGTCAGGAGCGCCTGGAACTCGACGTTCGGGAATGGCACGGTGAGCTGCTTCACGACCTTGCCGCCGCCCTTCTCGAAGCCTTCCTTGAAGCCGGCCACCGACTCGTCGCCGGCCGCGTACTTCCAGGTCAGGGTCATGGCGGTCTTCTTGCCCTGCTTGGCCGCGACCTCGCCCATCGCGTAGGCCGGCTGCCAGTTCGAGAACGAGCTGCGGAAGATGTTCTGCGCGCACATCGGGCCGGTCACCGCATCGGCGCCGGCATTGGGCACGATCAGCACGGTGCCGCTTTCCTTGGCGGCCTTGGCCATCGCCATCGCGACGCCGGAGTGCACGGTGCCGACGATCACGTCGACGTTGTCGCGCTTGATCAGCTTGTTGACGTTGTCGGTGGCCTTGGCCGGGTCGGACTCGTCGTCGACCTTGATGTATTCGATCTCTCGGCCGCCGAGCTTGCCGCCCTGTTCCTCGACGCGAAGCTTGAAGCCGTTCTCGATGGCGACGCCGAGCGCCGCGTAGGTGCCGCTGAAGGGCAGCATCAAGCCGACCTTGAGCTTGCCCTGCTGGGCGTGGCCCAGCGTGGCGATGCAGGCCAGCGCCAGGGCGGTCAGCGTGCTGCGTGCTGCGGTGCGGGTGGTCATGGGAATCTCCTGTCGTTGATGAATGAAACGGTCGCAACTATCGCTTTTTCGGGCTGGTCGCGATGCGGGGAATGCCCGCAGTCGGGGAGTTCCACCAGTTCGGTGGCCGGCACGCGCTCTGCGATGCCGCGGACCTGCGCGAGTGTGCCGTACTCGTCGTCCAGGCCCTGGATAGCAAGAACCGGGCAACGGATGGCATCGAGCTCGGCCTCGATGTTCCATTGCTTGAAGGGCGGGTGCAGCCAGATCCGGTTCCAGCCCCAGAAGGTGGCTTCGGCGTCGTCGTGATAGCGCGCCAGCTTCTTCGGAAGGTCGGTCTCGAGCCAAGCCTGGCGCGCCTGGTCGATGCTCGCCACCGTCAGGTCTTCCACGAAGATGTGCGGCGCAAGCAGCACCAATCCGGCCACGCGTTCGGGAAAACGCGAAGCATGGAGCAGCGAGATCGAGCCGCCGTCGCTGTGGCCGAAGAGCCAGGGCGCCTCGGCGATGCCGAGCGCCTCGAAGACGGCCGGCAGCACCTCGTAGGCCTGGCGGTGCATGTAGTCGACATCCCAGAACTCGTCGGGCTCGCGCGGCGTCGAGCGGCCGTAGCCCGGGCGCGAGAACACCAGGCCGCGGAATCCGCCGGCCTCGCAGAGCCTTTCCGGGAAATCCTTCCACATCGCGATCGAGCCCAATCCTTCATGCAGGAACACCACGAGCGGCGCATCGGTCCGTTCGGGTGCGATGCGCACGTATTCGATGCGGACTTCGCGGTCCCGCCACGCGATGGTGGCGAAGGCTGATTCGTGATTGCTCATGGGCATGCTCCTTCCCCCTCTGGGGGAAGGTGGGGATGGGGGCCGCCGTCGATGGAAGCGCCGCGTGCCCCCACCCCAGCCCTCCCCCAGAGGGGGAGGGAGACGGACCGGGGCCTCAACGCTGATGCTCCCGCTCGCGCAAACGGAAGCGCTGGATTTTTCCTGTCGCAGTCTTCGGCAGCTCGTCGACGAACTCGATGAAGCGCGGGTACTTGTAGGGCGCGAGGCGTTCCTTGACGAAGGCCTTGAGCTCCTCGTCCGTCACCGACTGGCCGGCCTTCCGCACCACATAGGCCTTGGTCTTGGTCAGCCCGTCGGCATCTTCCTTGCCGATCACCGCGGCCTCGAGCACCGCCGGGTGCTGCATCAGCGTGGCCTCGACCTCGAAGGGCGAGACGTAGATGCCGCTGACCTTGAGCATGTCGTCGCTGCGGCCGGCATAGGTGTAGTAGCCGTCGGCGTCGCGCGAGTACTTGTCGCCGCTCTTGGTCCAGCCCTCGCGGAAGGTGTCGGCGCTCTTCTCGGGGTTGCCCCAGTACATCACCGCCGTGCTCGGCCCCTTGATATAGAGGTCGCCGACTTCGCCCACGGGCACCGGCGTGCCGTCCTCGCCGCGCAGCTCGATCGCATAGCCTTCGACCGGCCGGCCGGTGGTGCCGTAGCGGATGTCGCCGGGCCGGTTGGAGATGAAGATGTGCAGCATCTCGGTGGAGCCGATGCCGTCGATGATCTCGCAGCCGAAATGCTGCTTGAAGCGTTGGGCGAGCTCGCCCGGCAAGGCTTCGCCGGCCGAGGAGCACATGCGCAGCGAAACCGCCCCGCGCGCGGGCAGGTTGGGCGAGGCGAGCATGCCGGCAAAGCCTGTGGGTGCGCCGAAGAACACCGTTGGTTTGTGCGTGCTGGTCCAGCGCTTGAAGACGGCGTCGGGCGTCGGCCGCTCGGCCATCAGCAGCACCGTCGCGCCGACCGAAAGCGGGAAAGTCAGCGCATTGCCCAGGCCGTAGGCGAAGTAGAGCTTGGCCGCCGAGAAGCAGACGTCGTTCTCGGTCAGCCCCAGCACCGGCTTGCCGTAGAGCTCGGCCGTCCACCACGGGTTGCCGTGCGTGTGCACCGTGCCCTTGGGCTTGCCGGTGGAGCCGGAGGAGTAGAGCCAGAAGGCGTGGTCCTGCGGTGTGGTGGCGGCCGGCGCGGCCAGCGGTTCATGCGCAGCGATCAGCGCTTCGAGATCCTGCGCGCCGTCGGGCAGGGCGCCGGTGGGCTCGGAGACGATCAAGGTCTCGAGCTCGTTCGGCCCCTTGACCCGTGCGTCCTGCAGCACCGGCAGCAGCGCGCCCGACACCAGCGCCGCCTTGGCGCCGCTGTGTTCGAGCATGTAGGCGTAGTCCCCGGTCGTGAGCAGCGTGTTGACCGCCACCGGCACGATGCCGGCATAGAGGCAGCCGAGAAAGCTCACCGGCCAGTCGCTGCTGTCGAGCATCAGCAGCAGCGCTCGCTCTTCGCGCTTCACGCCCGATGCGAGCAGCGCGGCGGCGAGCCGGCGCGCGCGTTCCTCGAGCTGGCCGTAGGCGAGGGTGCCCCGGTCGTCGACATAGGCGATCTTCTGCGCGCGGCCGCGGTTGAGGGCGAACAGGTGTTCGGCGAAATTGAAGGATGCTGGCAGGCTCATCGTGTCTCCTCGGGTCCTGTTTTTCTTCGGCCGCCTTCAGCCGCCCGACAGGCCGAGCTGCGCCAGCACGGCCGGGCTGGCCTGCACGGCGCTCTTGCAGTGATAGAAGTCCAGCGCCCGCAGGCCGCCCAGTTCCGCGCCGCCGCCTGCGCGGCCGGGGCCGCCATGCAGCGACTGGGGCATCACGTTGCCATGGCCCGTGTGCGCCTGCGCCACGTCGGGCGTGATCACGTGCACGCGGCCATGGCTCGCGGCCAGCTGCACCGCCGCCTGGCCCAGCGCCGCTTCGTCGGCGCCGTAGAGCGAGGTCACCAGCGAGCCCTGGCCGCGGTGCGCGAGCGCGATCGCATGCTCGACATCGCGGTACGGCAGCAGGGTGGCGACCGGGCCGAAGACCTCGACGTCGTGCACGCGCTGCGCCGCATCGGCATCGCGCGCGCCCAACAGCACCGGGCCGATGCAGGCGGCGATGGCCGGATCGGCATCGACCAGCGCGGCCTGGCTGCCGTCATGCAGCACGCTCGCCTGGGCCTTGAGTTCTTCCAGCCCCTGGCGCACGGCATTCAGTTGCGCGCGGCTCACCAGCGAGCCCATCCGCACGCTCTCGTTGCGCGGGTTGCCGACCGTCACGCCGGCGAGCTTGGCGCCGATGGCCTCGGCCGCCGCGTCGTAGACGGCAGCCGGCACGAGGATGCGGCGGATCGCTGTGCACTTCTGGCCCGACTTGACCGTCATCTCGCGCACCACCTCGCGCACCAGCAAATTGAAGGCGTCGGAGCCGGGTGCCGCGTCGGGCAGCAGCAGGGCGGAGTTTAGGCTGTCGGCCTCGATGTTCACGCGCACCGAGCGCTGCGCCACCGCGGCATGCGAGCGGATCACGGCGCCGGTGTCGGCCGAGCCGGTGAAGGACACCACGTCGAAGCCCTGCAGCTGGTCCATCAGCCCGTTGGAGCTGCCGCAGATCACCGACAGCGCGCCGGCCGGCAGCACGCCGGCCTCGACCACGTCGCGCACCATGCGCTGCGTGAGCCAGGCGGTGGAGGTGGCGGGCTTCACGATCACCGGTACGCCCGAGAGCAGCGCGGGCGCGGCTTTCTCCCACAAGCCCCAGGAAGGGAAGTTGAAAGCGTTGATGAAGAGCGCCACGCCGGGTGTCGGCACCTGCAGGTGCTGGGACAGGAACACCGGCTCCTTGCCGAGCCTGGCCGCATCGCCGTCGCGCAGCGCGCGCACCTCGCCCAGCGCATCGCCCCACTTGGCGTACTGGCCGAGCGTGAAGATCGCGCCGTCGATGTCGACGGCCGAGTCGTTCTTGACCGTGCCGGAATTGGCGGTGGCTATCTCGTAGTAGGCGTCGCGGTTCGCCTGCAGCACCTTCACGACCGCGGCCAGCAGCGCGGCGCGCTCTTTATATGTGAGGGCGCGCAAGGCGGCGCCGCCGGTCTCGCGCGCGAAACCGAAGGCCTCGGCCAGGTCCAGGCCGGTCGCGTCCACACGCGCCAGCTCGGTGCCGAGCACCGGATCGATGAGCGCCGTGCCGGCGCCGCTGCCTGCCTGCCAGCGGCCGGCGACGTAGTTGGGAAGAAGTTCGGTCATTCGATGAGTCCTTGGCTTTTTCGGGGAACACCGCGGAACCGGCTCTGCCGGGCCGCTGGTGTTGCCCCCGGTGAGGGGGTTGGCGCAGCGACACGAAGTGCGCGAAGCCTGGGGGAGAGCGTCATTTGCTGAATTGGATTTGCCCTTCGGGCAGCAGATAAAGTACGAGCGCGCGTCCGTGAGCCACGGTCGGGTGATGGGCGGTACCCGGCGGATAGACGCACCAGCCGGCAGGCCGCCCGTCGAAGGTCGCGTCCCCTTCCAGCGGCATGATCAAATCGATCTCGCCGTTCGGATGCGTGTGGTGCGGTCCGGCGATGTCCTTCATGTCGACCACGTCGACCGAGAAGCGGTGCAGCGCATCCTCGGCCTTGAAGGCCCGGCCGTACTTGATGCCGCCGCCTTCGCGCTCGCACAGCCAGCCTTCGGCCACGCCTTCGATGCAGGCCTGTTTCAGGCGCTCGAAAGCGGGGCTGCCGGCGCCGTGCACGGTGTTGAGCCAGCGGTCGAGCTCGTCATCGAGTGGCCGGCCGGCGAGCTGCGTGGTCACGTCGGCGACGATCTGGTGGAAGGCTTCCTTGGACATCGTGGTGTGCTCATGCGTAGGTGGAACTTGCGGCATTTCGCTGCGTGCAGTATCTTGCCTGTGCATGAACCATAAGCATCGACACAAAAGGTGTCAAGCAATATAGTGCATATATGGTGTTTACCCGGATAGGGGTGAACCGAGGAGCCGAAGGAATGAATGAGCGAGCCGACGCGGTGCTGACCGCACCCGCGGACCCTGGCCTGTCGGCCGAGGAAGCGAAGAACCCCCTGCTGGTGGCGCTGGGCGAGCGCGTGCGCAACCTGCGCGCGCGCCGCGGGCTCACGCGCAAGGCCGTGGCGCAGGCGGCGGAGGTCTCGGAGCGCCACCTGGCCAATCTCGAATACGGCATCGGCAATGCGTCGATCCTGGTGCTGCAGCAGGTGGCGACCGCCTTGCAATGCTCGCTGGCCGAGCTGGTGGGCGACGTCACGACCAGCTCGCCCGAGTGGCTCTTGATCCGCGAGCTGCTGGAGCGCCGCGACGAGGCCGATCTGCGGCGCGCCCGCATCGCCCTCGGCGAGCTGCTCGGCACCGCCGCCGGCGACCCGGCGCGCAATCGCCGCATCGCGCTGGTGGGCCTGCGCGGCGCGGGCAAATCGACGCTGGGCCAGATGCTGGCGGACGATCTTGAGGTGCCCTTCATCGAGCTGAGCCGCGAGATCGAGAAGCTGGCCGGCTGCAGCGTGCGCGAGATCCACGACCTCTACGGCACCAATGCCTACCGCCGCTACGAGCGCCGCGCGCTCGAGGAGACGGTGCAGATCTACAGCGAGGTGGTGATCGCCACGCCCGGCGGCATCGTCTCGGACCCGGCCACCTTCAACCAGCTGCTGGCGCACTGCACCACCGTCTGGCTGCAGGCCGCGCCCGAGGAGCACATGGGCCGCGTCGCCGCCCAGGGCGACACCCGGCCGATGGCCGCCAGCAAGGAGGCGATGGACGACCTGCGCCGCATCCTCGCCGGCCGCGCCGCCTTCTATTCCAAGGCCGACCTCAGCGTCGACACCAGCGGGCAGGACCTGGCGCAGAGCTTCCACGCGCTGCGCTCCTTGGTGCGGGAGTCGATGAGCCGCGCCGGCTGAAGGTCCCGGCGAAAGAACGTAAAAAAGTCCGTCCCAGGGTTGACGCGCCCTAAAACATGCAGCATGATGCATGCTCAGTCGCAAGACAAATGCATTATTGTTCCTAGACCCCACGGCTCCCAGGAGACTTCGTCATGACCGACACCGCCGCCCATCCCGCCCGCGTCGACTACCGCACCGACCCCACGCAATACCGCCACTGGAAGCTCAGCGTGGAGGGCCCGGTGGCCCGGCTGTCGCTCGACATCGCCGAAGACGGCGGCATCCGTCCCGGCTACAAGCTCAAGCTCAACAGCTACGACCTGGGCGTGGACATCGAGCTCAACGACGCGCTCAACCGCGTGCGCTTCGAGCATCCGCAAGTCCGCTCGGTGATCGTCACCAGCGCGAAGGACCGCATCTTCTGCTCGGGCGCCAACATCTTCATGCTCGGCGTCTCCAGCCACGCCTGGAAGGTGAACTTCTGCAAGTTCACCAACGAGACGCGCAACGGCATCGAGGATTCGTCGAAGCACTCGGGCCTCAAGTTCATCGCCGCGGTCAACGGCGCCTGTGCCGGCGGCGGCTACGAGCTGGCACTGGCCTGCGACGAGATCCTGCTGGTGGACGACCGCTCCTCTTCCGTCTCGCTGCCCGAGGTGCCGCTGCTCGGCGTGCTGCCCGGCACCGGCGGCCTGACCCGGGTCACCGACAAGCGCCGTGTGCGTCACGATCTGGCCGACATCTTCTGCACCAGCGTCGAAGGTGTGCGCGGCCAGCGCGCGGTCGACTGGCGCCTGGTCGATGCGATCGCCAAGCCGGCCCAGTTCGGCGCAGCGGTGCAGGAGCGCGCCGCCAAGCTGGCCGAGGGCAGCGACCGTCCGGCCGACGGCAAAGGCGTGAGCCTGACGCGCCTCGAGCGCGAAGACGGCGCCGACAGCCTGCGCTATGAACACGTCACGGTCGAGATCGACCGCGCGCGCCGCACCGCCACCTTCACCGTCAAGGCGCCGCAGGGCGCGCAGCCCGCCGACATCGCCGCGATCGAAGCCGCCGGCGCCGCCTGGTGGCCGCTCGCGATGGCGCGCCAGCTCGACGACGCCATCCTCAACATGCGCACCAACGAGCTCGACATCGGCACCTGGCTGCTCAAGACCGAGGGCGATGCAGAAGCCGTGCTCGCGAGCGACAAGACCATGCTCGCCAACCAGGACCACTGGCTGGTGCGCGAAACCATCGGCGCGCTGCGCCGCACGCTGGCGCGGCTCGACGTCTCGTCGCGCAGCCTGTTCGCGCTGATCGAGAGCGGCTCCTGCTTCGCCGGCACGCTGGCCGAGATCGCGTTCGCGGCCGACCGCGCCTATATGCTCGCGCTGCCGGACGACGCCGAGCGCGCACCGAAGATCACGCTCGACGAGTTCAACTTCGGCTTCTTCCCGATGGTCAACGACCAGAGCCGCCTCGCGCGCCGCTTTTACGAAGAGGCCGCGCCGATGGAAGCCGCGCGCGCCGCGATCGGCAAGTCGCTCGACGCCGACGAGGCGCTCAAGCTCGGCCTGGTCACCGCCGCGCCCGACGACATCGACTGGGAAGACGAGATCCGCATCGCCATCGAGGAGCGCGCCGCCATGTCTCCCGACGCGCTCACCGGCCTCGAGGCCAACCTGCGCTTCGCGAGCAAGGAAAACATGAACACCCGAATCTTCGGCCGGCTCACCGCCTGGCAGAACTGGATCTTCAACCGCCCGAACGCGGTCGGAGAGAAGGGTGCCTTGAAGGTCTACGGCACCGGCGAGAAGGCCGGCTTCGACTTGAACCGCGTCTGAACAACCCAGCCACAACCCAAGGAACAGCGATGAGCACGATCAACTACAGCGAGAAGATTCCCAACAACGTCAACCTCGGCGAGGACCGCACGCTGCAGCGCGCGCTCGAAGGCTGGCAGCCGAACTTCATCAACTGGTGGGACGATGTCGGCCCCGACGGCTCGACCAACTACGAGGTCTACCTGCGCACCGCCGTGAGCGTCGACCCGCAGGGCTGGGCCCAGTTCGGCCACGTGAAGATGCGCGACTACCGCTGGGGCATCTTCCTGAACCCGGGCGATGCCAACCGCGAGATCCACTTCGGCGACCACAAGGGCGAAAAGGCCTGGCAGGACGTGCCCGGCGAACACCGCGCCAACCTGCGCCGCATCATCGTCACGCAGGGCGATACCGAGCCGGCCTCGGTCGAGCAGCAGCGCCACCTCGGCCTCACCGCGCCCAGCATGTACGACCTGCGCAACCTGTTCCAGATCAACGTGGAAGAGGGCCGCCACCTGTGGGCCATGGTCTACCTGCTGCACAAGCACTTCGGCCGCGACGGCCGTGAAGAAGCCGAGGCGCTGCTGCAGCGCACCTCGGGCGACGAGAACAACCCGCGCATCCTCGGCGCCTTCAACGAGAAGACGCCCGACTGGCTGGCCTTCTTCATGTTCACCTACTTCACCGACCGCGACGGCAAGTTCCAGCTGTCGGCCCTGGCCGAGAGCGCCTTCGATCCGCTGGCGCGCACCACCAAGTTCATGCTGACCGAGGAAGCGCACCACATGTTCGTGGGCGAGAGCGGCGTCTCGCGCGTGCTGCAGCGCACCGCGCAGGTGATGAACGAGCTGAAGACCGACGATCCGCAGAAGGTGCGCGCGGCCGGCGCCATCGACCTCGGCACCATCCAGCGCTACCTCAACTTCCACTACAGCGTGACCATCGACCTGTTCGGCGCCGACCAGTCGAGCAATGCCGCCACCTTCTACAGCTCGGGCCTGAAGGGCCGCTACGAGGAAGGCAAGCGAGGCGACGACCACGTGCTCAAGGGCCAGACCTACAAGGTGCTCGAAGTGCGCGACGGCCAGCTGCTCGAGAAAGACGTGCCGATGCTCAACGCGCTGAACGAAGTGCTGCGCGACGACTTCATCAAGGACTCGGTGGCCGGCATCGGCCGCTGGAACAAGGTGCTCGAGAAGGCCGGCATTCCCACGCGCCTGGTGGTGCCGCACAAGGCCTTCAACCGCCAGATCGGCGCCCTGGCCGGCATCAAGATGTCGCCCGAAGGCCGCGTGGTGAACGAGCAGGAATGGGCCGCCAAGAAGGACGAGTGGCTGCCTACTGCCGAGGACTTCGCTTTCGTGGCATCGTTGATGGGCCGCGTGGTCGACCCGGGCAAGTTCGCCGGCTGGATCGCGCCGCCGGTGATGGGCATCAATCGGCAGCCGGTGGATTTCGAGTATGTGAGGTTTGGTTAGGTGGTATGACTCCTTCCCCCTCCGGGGGAAGGCAGGGATGGGGGCATTGGCGGTACCCACGAGACACGCCGTGTGCCCCCACCCAACCCTCCCCCGGAGGGGGAGGGCTCTAGGAGAGAAAACATGGAAACGGCCACCGTCGACATCAACGTCATCAGGCAGCACCTGATCGACCCCGAGATCTGCATTCGCTGCAACACCTGCGAAGCCACCTGCCCGGTCAACGCCATCACGCACGACGACCGCAACTACGTGGTGCGCGCCGACGTGTGCAACGGCTGCATGGCCTGCATCTCGCCGTGCCCGACGGGCTCGATCGACAACTGGCGCACCATGCCCTTGGCACGCGCCTATTCGATCGAAGAGCAACTGACCTGGGACGAGCTGCCGGCCGAGCTCACGCCCGAGCAGCTCGAAGCGGAGGGCGTGGCCTCGCCGCAGGAAGCGCAGGTGCAGGTGCCGGCCGCTTCGCCGCAACCGCCTGCCGCGCCCGGTGAAGTCGCTTTCAACTCCGCGCAGTACGGTGCCACTGTGCCGCCCTGGTCGGCCGCGCACGCCTACACCAACCTGTTCCCGCCGAAGAGCCCGACCACCGCCACCGTGGTCGGCAACTTCAACTGCACCGAGGCCGGCTACGAGAATCAGACGCACCACATCGTGCTCGACTTCGGCGCCATGCCCTTCCCGGTGCTGGAGGGCCAGTCGATCGCCATCATTCCGCCGGGCACCGATGCCAACGGCAAGCCGCATTTCGCGCGCCAATACTCCATTGCGAGCCCACGCAACGGCGAGCGGCCCGGCTACAACAACGTGTCGCTGACGGTGAAGCGCGTGCTGCAGGACCACCAGGGCAACCCGGTGCGCGGCGTCGCCAGCAACTACGTGTGCGACCTCAAGGTGGGCGACAAGGTGCAGGTGATCGGGCCATTCGGCAACTCCTTCCTGATGCCGAACCATCCCAAGTCGCATATCGTGATGATCTGCACCGGCACCGGCAGTGCGCCGATGCGCGCCATGACCGAATGGCGCCGGCGCCTGCGCAAGAGCGGCAAGTTCGAAGGCGGCAAGCTGATGCTCTTCTTCGGCGCGCGCACGCAGCAGGAGCTGCCGTACTTCGGCCCGCTGCAGACGCTGCCCAAGGACTTCATCGACATCAACTTCGCCTTCTCGCGCACGCCGGGCCAGCCCAAGCGCTACGTGCAGGACGCGATGCGCGAACGCGCCGCCGACCTGGCCGCGCTGCTCAAGGACAGCCAAAGCCACTTCTACGTCTGCGGCCTGAAGAGCATGGAAGAGGGCGTGGTGCTGGCGCTGCGCGACGTGGCGGTCGAAGCTGGTCTCGACTGGGACACCGTGGGATCGGCATTGAAGCGCGAAGGCCGCCTGCATCTCGAAACTTATTGAGCTCGGAACATGAAGTTCGCCGAGTTCCGCGCGGGCCAGGTCATCGAGGCCGGGCCCTACCTCGTCACCGAGGCCGAGCTGCTGCAGTTCGCGAAGGCCTACGACCCGCAGTGGTTCCACACCGACCCGGAGGCGGCGGCCGAAGGCCCCTTCGGCGGATTGATCGCGAGCGGCTGGCACACCGGCGGCATCGCGATGCGGCTGGTCACCGAGGCCGCGCTGGCCGGCTCCGAGTCCTTCGCCTCGCCGGGCCTCGCCTACGTGAAGTGGCCGAACCCGGTGCGCCCCGGCGATTCGCTGCGGCTCGTGGCCGATGTGATCGAGGTGCGCCGCTCGGAGAAGCGCCCCACGCTGGGCATCCTGCGCTGGCGCTGGCGCCTGATCAACCAGCGCGAGCAGGAGGTGCTGGACCTGGAAGCGACCAGCCTGTTCAAGCTCGAGGCTTAGCAGTCCTGGCCTTGGCCATCAGCACCAGCGCGATGCCGCCGAGGATGGCGACCGAGGCAAAGGCCAGCCGCGGTGTGATCGCTTCCGACAGCAGCAACACGCCGCCGAATGCGGCGATCAGCGGCACCGACAGCTGCACCGTCGCCGCCCGCATGGCCGAGAGCCCCGGCAGCGCCGCATACCAGATGACATAGCCGATGCCCGAGGTGACGGCGCCCGAGGCCACGGCCAGTGCGATCCCGGCCGCGCTCGCATGCGCTTGGGAGGCCAGGGCCAGGCTCAGCACCAGGGCGAGCGGCGCCGCCCGCACGAAGTTGCGCGCAGTGGCGGCCAGCGGGTCGGCCACGCCGCGGCCGCGCAGCGAATACACGCCCCATGCGACGCCCGCGACGGCCATCAGTGCGGCCCCGAGCGGCGGTGGCGCCGTGACGCCCGGCGACATCAGGTAGACCAGCCCCGCGACAGCCAGCACGAAGCCGGACCAGGCGACCGGCCCGAACATCTCGCCGGAACGCAGCCCGACGCCCAGCATCGTCAGCTGCACCGCGCCGAACAGGATCAGCGCGCCCGTTCCCGCCGACAGGCTGAGGTAGGCGAAGGAGAAGAAGGCGACGTAGGCGAACAGCATGGCGGCTGCGAGCCAGTCGGTGCGCTCGGCCGGCGGCGGGCGCGACCGGAGTTTCACGATGAGCGCGAGCGTGATCGCCCCCGACACCAGCCGGACGCTGCCGAAGCTGGCCGCGTCGATGGCCTCTTGCTGCAGCGCCAGCCGGCACAGCAGCGAGTTGGCCGCGAAGGCCAGCATCGCGGCCACGGTGAGCGCGAGGGTCCGCAGGCCGGGCGGGCCCTCGCGCGCTTCTTCAGGCATGGACCACCACCAGGGCCCCGGCCCATGCCAGCAGCGCGATGCCGAGCGGCGTGCTGAGGCGATGGCCCCAGCGGAAGTTCTTTTCGACCGCCATCACAGCGGCCAGCAGCAGCATCCAGCCCAGGCTGCCGGTGCCGAGGGCGAACATCAGCAGCATCAGCGCCCAGCAGCAGCCGACGCAGAACAAGCCGTGATGCACGCCGAGCGCGAACGCGTGGCGCGCCTGCGCCTGCCCGCGCCAGTGCTCGATGACGAAGCTGAGTGGCGTGCGGCATTTCTCCAGGCACCGGTGCTTGAGCTTGCTGAACTGGAAGGCCCCGGCCAGCGCGATGGTCGCCGCGCCGATCACCCAGCCATGCCAGGCCAGCGTGGGCGCGCTGGCCAGCAGCGCCAGCAGGGCGCCGTGCAGCGCATGCGCCGCCACGCCGAACGCCCCCCACACCGCCATGTAGCCCAGGGCGAGCAACGCGAGCAGGCGCCCGTGGTCAGGGCGCTCGGCCGTCAGGCGGTCGAAGGCGTTGACGAGCGGCAGCGTGGTCGGCAGCATCATGGCCGCCGTCATGAGGATCCACGCGACGGCATAGAGCGCCGCAGGCACCAGCACATCGCCCGCTGGAATGACGCGGCACAGAAAGGCAGCCGGTCCCGATGCGGTCCAGTCGCCGTGCTCGAGATAGCGTCCGTAGGGACTACTCGCCCAGGCCCACAACGCCAACCATGCGAGCGCGACCAGCGCGGCCAGCACCGGCACGAACACGCGGCGGTGACGGGTGGCGCCGGCCGGCGCAGCACCCGGGATCGCGCTCATCAGGTAGCCTCCGCGCTGCGCGCCCGGCGGCTCATGCGTCGAAGACGAAGACGCTCTGCAGGGCGTTGTGGTTCTTGATGTCGAGATCGATGCCGATGGCCGCGTTCTTCGAGCGATAGGTCGGCGCCTTGCCGACGAACACCGGCGCGCCCGGCACGGTCGAGAACACGGTGTCGGAGAGCGTGGTCTGGCCGCCGGTCGCGCCGAGGTAGGGCTCGAGTTCGGCGTAGTAGTCCTTGCCGATCTCGAGCTCGCCCCGTCCTTCGTTCACGGTGAAGCGGATCGGCGCCCGCTCCACCGACACCACCGTGCCGATCAGCTTGGCGAGATCGGCCACCGGTCCGCCGGCCTGGCCGGTGTAGACCTTGAGCAGTGCCTCTTCCTGCTCCTTGGAGGCGTTCTCGTCGACGAAGATCGCGGCAGTCCAGTTGCCTTCCAGGATGTTGCCGGGCACATGGGCCACGGCCGCGATGGTGTTGCCGCCGACGTCGACGCCGTCCACCGTGCCCTTGTCGATGCGCCACGCGACGATGGTGTCGCAGGTGCCGTTGTCGGGGTCCTCGCCGATCCAGCAGGGACACAGCACATTGCAGTTGCAAACTTCGAGCAGGCGACCTTCCAGGTGATAGCTCATACGCACCTCCGTTGACGTGACGGGACATGGACTTGTCGCCGCGCGTGGGCGGCAAGGGCAAACGATGCTACGCCGCGCACCAGGCCAAGTCCATCGGAGTTTCTGTGCCTTTCGAGGCCATTCTTCACGCGCGAAATCGCCGGGCTCCGCTTAGGATCGATTCATGAAACTAGCTATATATGAGAACGATCTACGGCGCTGAACCGGAGGAGCCCGGGGGCTGGGAAACGCGCATCGCCACCATCACGGCAGACGCCGTCGCGAGTGCGGACGCCGGCCTCATCGAGCGTGCCATCGGCAGCCTGCTGCGCGTGGTGCGCGAGCAGCTCAGGCTCGAGGTGCTGTTCGTCGGCGAGTTCGTCAACGGAAACCGCGTGTTCCGCCACATCGCTTCGAAGCCGGGGCAGGACATCATTCAAACGGGGCAGTTCCATCCGCTGGACGAGACGATCTGCCAGCGGATCATCGACGGCCGGATGGCTTGCCTGGTGCCCGACGTCACGCGCGTGCGGATCGCGAACAGCCTGCCCGGCTACTACGACGGCATGGGTGCACACATCGGCGTGCCGGTGCGGTTCACGGACGGCAGCCTGTACGGCATGCTGTGCGGCTTCAGCTTCGAACCGGGCGCTCATCTCGAGGAGCGCGACGTGAAGCGCCTGGAGATGGCGGCCGATGCGATTGCCCACCTCCTGGCGCAGGCCGAGGGGCGCGAAGTCAGGCTGCCGCACACGCGCTGAGCGCGGCGACCCGCGGACGATCGGGCAGGCATGTCCGACGCGCGGACAGGACGCCGCGCGTGCATCGGTACGACAGTCGATGTCCATGCAACAGCCGCCAATGCCCTATTTCCGCGAGACCGGCGCCGGCCCCGGCGTGGTCTGCATCCACGCCAACGCGGGCGCTTCTTCGCAATGGCGTGCGCTGATGGAGCACCTGTCCGCCAGCCACCGCGTCTTCGCGCCCGACTCCTTCGGCGCCGGCAGGAGCCCCGCCTGGCCGGCGGACCGTGTCGTCACGCTGGGGGACGAGGTCGCACTCCTGGAGCCCGTCCTCGCCGCGGCCGGCGATCCCTTCTTCCTGGTCGGGCACTCCTACGGCGCCGCCGTCGCCCTGATGGCCGCGCTCGCCCGCCCCGAGCGGATTCGCGCCATCGCGTTGTACGAGCCGACCTTGTTCGCGCTGCTCGAAGAGGAGGCGCCCGGACAGGAGGCGGCGAACGGCATCCGCTTCGCCGCGGCCGATGCCGCCGCGGCCATCGATGCCGGCGACCACGCTGCCGCCGGCCAGCGCTTCATCGACTACTGGATGGGACCGGGAAGCTGGGCCGGCATGCCCGAGGCGCGCCAGCTGCCCATTGCCTCATCGATGGTCAACGTCGCCGCTTGGGCCAGGGCGCTCTTCTGCGAGCCGACGCCATTGCGTGCGTTTCGCGCGCTCGATCTGCCGGTGCTGTACATGGTGGGCGGGCAGTCACCCGCCTCGTCGCGCGGGGTGGCGAGGCTGCTGACGGGCGCGCTCGCCAACGTCACCGTCATGGAGTTCGCAGGACTCGGGCACATGGGGCCGGTCACGCATCCGGAGCTGGTGAACGACGCCGTGGCCGGCTTTCTCGCCTGCCACTGACGGTTCGTTCAGGATAGGGAACTGCAGGCGGGCCGCGCCGTGCAGTCCGACGCTCAGTTCGAGTTGACCGCCAGCACCTTGCGGCCATTCAACGGCTGCACCGGCCGTGCATTCATCCTGTAGAGCTTCCTGAACGCGGCAAGCTGCGAGCGGGACAGTTCGACCGGCGTCTTCAGCACCTGCCAACGCACCTCTTCGCTGCAGGGTGGGGTCGTCAGCGATCCCGTGAAGGCGTAGTAGGCGCGGTTGGCCGGAAGCAGATCGGCCGCGTCGACGGCGACGTCCAGCTTGCGGGTCTCGCCTTCTTTGGCCGGCAGGTGATCGAACACCGGCTTCAGCGCCGCGTTCTCCTTGCCGGCCTTGAACAGCACCGCGACAACGGCGAGCTGTCCCTCTGCGTTCTTGTGAACGAGATGCGCGACCAAGGGATACGACTTGCCGTCGATCTTCTCTTCGCTCGGCGTGTGGAAGTGGAACTGCAGCAGCTTGTACTCGACCCCGTCGAGGGTGACCGAGCCAGCCGCGGGCAGATTCACCTGGATCGTGTGGCCGTTGTTGACCACTTCGCCCGGCCCGGCCGCGTAGGCAAAGCCGATGGGCTTGGCGTCGGCCGATCTCTCCACCGCCCGGGTATCGACATCGATCGGCGATTGGTGCTTGCCGAGCTTGCAGGTCTTGAAACTTTCGTCCAGCTCAGCCCAATGCGCCGCGCTGCTATGGCCCTGGTAGCTCCAATGGTGGCCTTCGGCAAAGGCCAGGGGTACGACGCTCAGCGCGCATGCCGCAGCAAGCAACAGTTTCGATTTCATAGATCCTCGTGTGGTGGAAGCCGGCGATTGTCGGGACGGCCCCTGAACGCAATCTGAATTGCAATGCCGTGTCGAGCGGTGGTCGATGACTTCGCGTTGTGTGCGAAGTGCGAAGGACCGGCCATCGAATCGGGGAGAAAAATTGAAGACCTGAATGCAGGCTGCGCCATCGTTGCCGATCCGCGCGCGCTCGCCGAGACTCGAGCGCTCGATGATCCAAAGAGGGAGTGCGAATGACATCCAGACAAGCCGGCGCGCCGGTTCACGACCATGACCACGGACTCGCCCACGACCTGGAGATGATCCGCCGGCAAACCCAGGAGCGGCGCCGCGTGCTCGCGTGGCTGTCCGGCTTCGGCGGCGCGGCCATGCTCGGCGCTTGCGGGGGCGGCGGCAGCGACGGCTCGGGCAGCTTCAGCGCGCTGTCGGCCAGCGGCACCACCAGCACCGCCGCGACGACCACGACAACGACCACCTCCACCTCCACCTCCACCTCCACCTCTTCATCCGCCTGCATCGCCGATCCCGCGGAGACCGCAGGGCCCTATCCGAGCGACGGCACCAACTCCGCGAACGGCAGCGTCTCGAACGTGTTGACGGCCAGCGGCATCGTGCGCAGCGACATCCGCTCGAGCTTCGGCAGTTCCAGCACCATGGCGCCCGGCCTGCCCATGACGCTCACCATCAGCCTGGTGAACTCCAACGCCTCCTGCGCCGCGCTGGCCGGCTATGCCATCTATCTGTGGCACTGCAACGCGACCGGCAAGTACTCGATCTACGACCTGCCGGCCGAGAACTATCTGCGCGGCGTGCAGGTGACCGACAGCAACGGGCAGGCGACCTTCCAGACCATCTTCCCGGGCTGCTATGCGGGCCGCTACCCGCACATCCATTTCGAGGTCTTCCAGAGCCTGGCCACGGCCACGGCCGGAAGCAACGCGGTGCTGACTTCGCAGATGTGCCTGCCGCGCGACCTCGCCACTTCGGTGTACGGCACCAACAGCAGCCTCTACAGCGGCAGCTCCGCCAACCTTGCGCAGGTCACGATCGCGAGCGACAACGTGTTCGGCGACAACACCGCGGCGCAGATCGCTGCGCAGACGCCTTCACTGAGCGGCACCGCGACGGCCGGCTACACCGGCACCATCACGGTGGGCGTCGCGGGCTAGAAGGGGTCGACAGCGCCGATCAGGGCAACAGGTGCCGCATGAAGAAGGCGGTGGTCTTGCGGTCCACCTCCGCGGTCGTCGCGCGGCGATCGAAGTCCGGCGGGTCGTTGAGCATGTCGCCGACGAGCCCGGTGAGGCCCGGCGGCGGCGGCGACAGCAGCGCGCCGTGGCCGCCGGTGGGCAGGTCGGCGATGTGTTCGCAGCGCGGCAGGCAGGCCTCGAGCACCCGGTCGCTGTGAAAGCGCGGCACCAGCCAGCGGTCCTGCTGCGCGGTGATCAGCCCGAGCGGCACCCGCGGCGCGGCCAGCGAGGCCATGTCGAAGTCGGCGGAAGCGGGCACGCCGGCCACCACGGCGGCCACGCGCGAATCGCTGTGCGCGCGCGGCGCGGCGTCGTCGAAGCGATGGCGGATCACGGCCAGGGCCGCCCATTTTTTCAGCCCGTCCAAGTGGCCGCCGGTCAGCCGCGTGATCAGGCCGACGCAGGTCTGGAAGTCCTCCACCAGATGCGCTTCGCAATGCTGCTTGAAGCCCGCGGGTGACCAGCGTCCGCCCGCCATGCTCAAGGCCGTGTGGCCGCCGGCCGACATGCCGTAGACGCCGACCTTGTCCAGCTTCAGCAGCGGCGCGAAGCGCGCGTCGCGCCCGACCGCGTCGATGGCGCGCGACACCTCGGCCGGCCGCATCGTCCAGCTGTCGGGGCCGGGGTCGCTGTCGTTCCTGTAGTTGTCGGCCCGGTGCTCGGGCATGGCGACGACGAAGCCGGCCTCCACCAGGCTGCGCGCCAGGTCCGCATGCACCCAGGGCGAGCCGCCCGAGCCGTGCGAGATCAGCACCAGCCGGCCATTGCCGCGCACGGGGGTGCCCTGCGGCGCCAGCGTCAGCGTGAAGCGCCCGCGCTGGACCGGCCGGGCCTCGTCGCTGGTCGGGTAGTACAGGGTGACCGGGCCGTCGCCGGCCGTGGCGGGAATCTCGCCCAGGCCCACGGCGGCCTGCGCCAGGCCGGACAGCAGCGCCAGCGCCAGGGCCGGCAAACAGAATGAACGCATCGAATCGAACTCCTCTTCAACATCGAAGGCCCCTGCCCTCGGCGACCCGGACGATGCCGCGCTGCACTCGCCGCGTCTTGCCGAAGTCTGCAAGCTGCGGCTTCAGGCTGGCCGATTTCAGGAATCGGCCAGCTTTTCCCGCCGGAACTCGGTGGGCGTGAGGCCGGTGGCGGCCTTGAACGCGCGATTGAAGGGGCCGATGGACTGGAAACCTGCTTCGAGTGCGATCGTCAACACCGGCAATTCGCGCCGGGCCGGGTCGGCCAGCGCGGCGCGCGCCTCCTCGAGCCGGAAACCATTGACGAAGGCGTTGAAGTTGCGATGCCCCAGCCGCTGGTTGATCAGCCGGCGCAGTCGGTACTCGGGCACGGCGAGCCGCGCGGCCAGGCTGGCGACGGTCAGGTCTTCGGTGCGGTAGACGCGCGCGCCGGTCATCAGGCCTTGCAGGGCCTCGGCGAGGCGCTCGTCGGCGGGGTCGGGCGGCGGCGGTGGGGGCGGACTCGCCGGCTCCGCACGCGGCTGCGCAAGAGCGGCGACGCGCGCCGACGGAAACAGATCGGAGCCGGTCAAACGCAGCATCCGCCATGCGACCACCGCCACAATCAGCAGCAGGAGCAGCACATCGATCGTGGCCGTCATGCCCGACAACCGCCCTTGCGGCGAGCCCAGACGAGCGAGCAGCATCACCACGGTATAGGCGATGCCTGTCACGACGATGAACCCACGCAGCCGGCGCCGCCCCTCCACCAGGTCCGAGCGCCAATGCGAAGCCGCTGCGATCGCGGCCAGCACTGCGAACAGCAGCGGCACGCCCCGCTGCAAGCCGATGGTGATCGGCGTCACGACGAAGGCGCTGGCTGCCATCACCGCGCAGTTGAAGCCGGCGAGCACGGCCACCGCCACCCAGGCCGCGCCATGCACGGGCCGCAGCGCGAAGTCGTCATCGAAGAGCGCCTGCACGAACACCCAGAACAGCACCGCGTTGCCCACCGATACCGCCACCAGCGGCGCCTGCCACAGGCGCGGCACCAGCGCCTCGAAGGTCGGCGTGGAAGCAACGACCTGTACGCACAGGCCCAGCGTCAAGGCCACGCCCGCGCGCGCGGCAGCCAGGCTCGGCCGATCGCGGCCGAGCACGACGGCCAGCAGCATGAGCAACGCGATCAGCATGCCGCGCAGGGCGGCGTCGAAGAGGGTCGAGGAGAGGGAATCGGACATGCTGTACGAATGGGCAACGGGACTCATCGTGGAATCGGCGGCATCTTGAAAATGGAAGTATTCGTTTTCGCCCGGTCGGAAGGGCCTTGCAGGACTTTGATCGGACAGCGCACGCGTCACGTGGCATCCTAGGCGGTTGACGTTGAACGGGCTGGCGATGAACAACAGGACGCGCGGCACGGTCGAGATGACCGCCGCCATGGTGATTTCCGGGACCATCGGATGGTTCGTCGTGCAATCGGGTCTGCCGATCATCGACTTGCTGTTCTGGCGCTGCGTCTTCGGCGCCGCGACGCTCCTGATCGTCTGCGCGGCCATGGGCATGCTGCGAGGCAGCCTCTCGCTTCGCCTGGTCGGCTGGGCGGCGCTCGGCGGTGCGGCCATCGTGCTCAACTGGGTGCTGATCTTCGCCTCGTTCTCGCGCGCGTCCATCTCCATCGCCACGGCCGTCTACAACACCCAGCCCTTCATGCTGGTGGTGCTGGGCGCGCTGCTGTTCTCCGAGCGGTTGAGCGCGAACAAGTTCATGTGGCTCGGCCTCGCCTTCATCGGCGTGCTGCTCATCGTGCAGGCGAAGCCCGATGCGGACTACGCCGGCCCCGGCTATCTCATCGGCATCCTGCTGGCGCTCGGCGCGGCCTTCTTCTATGCGCTGGCCGCCATCATCACCAAGAAGCTCACCGGCACGCCGCCGCACATGATCGCGCTCATCCAGGTCTGCGTCGGCGTCCTCCTGCTGGCTCCCTTCGCCCACTGGGCGAAGCTCCCGAGCGACAGCCAGGCATGGGGCAACTTCCTCATCATGGGCGCGGTGTACACCGGTCTCGTGTTCGTGCTGCTCTACGGCGCGATACAGAAGCTGCCGACGCACGTGACGGGCGCACTGTCCTTCGTCTACCCCATCGTCGCGATCGTCGTCGACTTCGTGGCCTTCGACCATCGGCTGCATCCGGTGCAGCTACTCGGCGTGGCTGCCATCCTGCTGGCGGCCGCCGGCATCAACCTCGGCTGGTCCTTCGGGCGGGCGAAGGCCTCCGCCGAAAGATCCCGGGCGCTCGACTAGGGCCTGCCAACGCTCTTCGCGACCCCGCAAATAGCGTCAACAGGCCCTGGCTCAGAACGCGACTGAAGCCTGCACGTACAGCGTGCGCGGCTGCCCGACGTACTTGCCGCCGTTGTTGTCGACCGAGCGCGTGTAGTAGCGGCGGTCGAACAGGTTCTTCACGCCGACGGCCAGCTTCAGGTTGCTCAGCTGCGGACCGAAGTCGTAGCCGGCGCGCAGGTTGACGGTGCCATAGCCGGGAATGTCGCCGAGGCGGCCGCTCGCATCTTCCTGCGTGACGTACTGCGCGCCCGCCTCGGGCGATCCGGGCGAGCGCTGCTTCGACTGCGCGAACAGGTCCGCATTCAAGGTCCAGGGGCCGCGCTGGTAGCGCGCGCCGAGCGATGCCACGTGGCGCGAGTAGAAGGGCAGGTCGCGCCCGGCGAACACGCCGGCCTTGGAGATGGCCTGCGTATAGGTGTAGGTCGCATAGACCGAGAAGCCCTTGAGCGCGGCGTCCAGCTCGCCGAGCTCGTAGCGCATCGCCGCTTCCAGGCCGCGATGCCGCGTCGCGCCCAGGTCGGTCCACGTGCCTTCGCCGACGATCGAGCGGGCCAGCTGCAATTCCTTGTCGAAGTCGATGTTGAACAGCGTCAGCTCCGAGCTCCAGGCCTCGCCCTTGTAGTGCGTGCCGATCTCGTAGGTGTTGGCCGTCTCGGGATGCAGGCCTTCCGTGGCTTGCGCGAGCTGCGCGTACTGCTGCGGGCCGAAGGAGACGCCCGCGTTCGCGAACAGCGACCAGCGGTCGCTCACGCGGTACATCACGGACAAGGTGGGCAGCACCTCGTTGGAGTCGATCTGCGGAAACTGGGTGCCGGTGATCCTGCCGCCGGTGAGGCTCACGACGTCGTTGTGCGTGCGGATGGCTTCGTAGCGCACGCCGGGCGTGACGGTCCAGTTGCCGAAGTCGATCCGGTCGTCGATGTAGAACGCATGCGCGGTCGTGCCGCCCGCGCTGGTCTGGTAGGCCGGCGACGCCAGCGTGTACGCGTCGAAGCCCGCGCGCGGCCGGTAGTACGCGCTGCGCGTCGCCACTTCCGAGCTCGATTCCTTCAGGTAGCGGTAGCCGACACTGACTTCCTGCACCACGCTGCCGGAATCGAAGAGCCGCGAGTAGCGGGGCTCGACTGCGAAGGTGTTGTAGTTGCGCGGGGCCGCGGCGAGGCGGCGACGGCCGGCGTTGGCGCCGGTGCCCTCCTGTTCGATGTGGCTGCCGCGGAAGGAGTCGGTGTAGTAGCTGAGCAGCTCGAACTTGTTGACGCCGTCGTTGTGCGTGTACTTGATCGAGCCGTCGGTCCGGCGCCCGCTGAATTCGTCGAAGGGGCGGTCGGACTGGAAAGGGTTCGCGGCGTACTGCGCCGTGGTCAAGCCGCCCGGCATGCGCCCGCTGCCTTCGAAGTGATGCAGCGACAGCGCGATGTCGTCGTACTTGGAGAAACGGTAGGAGCCCTTCAGCATCACATCGTCGATCCTGGTGCTGTCGTTGCTGCTGCGATACCCGTCGCCGTGCGTTCCGGAATACAGCAGCGCCAGGCCGAGCCCCTTTTCGTTGGTGCCGCCGACGAACAGGCTCGGTGTCGTCTTGACGCCGCCGCCGTGGCTCGCGCTCTCGATGCCGATGCTCGCGTCGGCGGTGAACTGCCGGGGAATCGAACGCGTCACGAAATTGATGATGCCGCCCACGTTCTGCGGGCCGTAGCGCACCGAGCCCGCGCCCCGCACCACGTCGACCGCCTCGAGGCTGCCGAGCGACAGCGGCGCCAGCGACAGCTGCGGCTGGCCATAGGGTGCATAGGCCAGCGGCACGCCGTCCAGCAGGATGGTGGAACGCGGCGACAGCCGGGACGTCAGCCCGCGCACCCCGACATTGAGCGAGATGTCGCTGCCGCCGGTGCCGTTGCTCTCCTGCACCTGCACGCCGGGGATCTGGCGCAGCACGTCGCGCACGCTGGTGGAGCCGCTTTCCTCGATCTGCCTGCGTTCGATGATGGTGCGCGCGCCGGGATGCTCGAGCACCTTGGTCTCGCTGGGGCTGCCGAGCCAGTCGCCGGTGACGGTGACCGTTTCCAGCTGTGCGGCGGGCGCCGCGTCGGCGGCGAGGGCTTGCAGGCTGAACTGAAGCAGCGCGACGGCGACGGCCACGCGGGTCTTTGTGGGGGACAAGATTTCTCCTTATAAAAAATGTGCGAGCGCAAGGCGGCCCGGCTCAGGACGTCGTGCGGCTCGAAAGCGCGTTGCTGCGGGCGGCGCCTGCCACGGCGCGCCGGCGCCACCAGAGCCAGACGCCGCTCAGGCCAAGGCCGCCGAGCGCGAGGCCGAGCAGGGCGGTGACGGCTTCGTGCACCGGCCCGCCGAGTACGCCTGTGTGCAGCGGATAGATCAGCACCACCGCGCCGTTGCCGGCGTCGAGCTCCTGCCACCGGCGCACCGCCAGCACCTCGCCCGTTTGCGGATGCAGCCAGACCGAGGCGATGCCGTTCGGATGCGGATCGTCGGCCAGCCGGAAGCGCACGCGCAGCGGCCGGTCGGTCTTCGCGGGCACCTGAACGTAGCTGATCGGCTGGCCCGGAAACTCCTCTTGCGCGCGGGCCACGAGTTGGTCGAGCGGAAGCCGCGTTCCGGCCGGCGCGCCCTTGGGAACCACGGGCGGCTTGACCGGCTGCTGCCCGATCGCGGTGGAGATGAAATTGCCCAGCGGCCGCCAGGCCATGTAGGCCCCGGTAAAGACGGAGACCGCGATCAGCAGCCCGAGCAGCGCGCCGCCGGTGCGGTGCAGGTCGAACAGCCCGCGCAGCAGACCGCGGTCGAGCGCGATGCGCAGCGTCGGCGGCCAGCGCGTGGGCCACCAGAGCACCAAGCCGGTGACCAGAAGAAACAGGTAAGCCAGGGCCGCGAAGGCCAGGATGGCCTTGCCGGTGTCTTCCAGCAGCAGGCTGCTGTGCAGCTCGAAGAGCAGGTTGTAGGCGCCCTCGTGCGTGCCGCGCCGTCCTTGTTCTGCGCCGGTCGCGGGGTCGAGGTAGAGCGTGCCTTCCCACTTGCCGCGCACGTACACCCAGAGCGTCTCGCCGGGCCGGCGCGGCGGACGCAGCGTGAAATTGGTGTCGGGGCCGAACTCGGCCAGCAGGCGCTGGCGCAACGGCTCCAGCGGCGATGCCGCTGCCGTGGCATCACCGGCCGTGCGTGCAACGAAGAAGGCGGGATGGGCGTAGCGGTCGAGCGGCAGCGCCACGACGAGCACGCCGCCGACCAGGGCGGTGAGGGCGAGCAGCGGACCGAGCGAGAGGCCGATCCAGCGGTGAATCCTGAGCCATAGACGTCTCAGCGGAGCGCGCAGCATGAAACAACGGGGACGCGAGTCCCGTCACGATGGTTCTTGGCTGCGCACCGCTGGCGGTGCGTTGGCTGGGAGATTGGGAGGAGGGGCGGGAAAAAGATGCTACCGCATTTCCCATCGTCGGCCAGAATGCCGCTCGCGTTCGAATGCGAACGCCACATACCAACAACGGAGTATCGACAGTGAACTTGAGGATCTCTTTTTCCACCCTGGCCATGACGGCCGCGATCGCCGTGCTCGCTGCGGGCTGCGCGACGAAACAGTCCGGCACCGCGACGCAGGCTGCCGCCCCGGCGCCCGCACCCCAAGCCGCGCCGGCACCGGCTGCGCCGCCGGCCCCGCCCGTGCCCGAGGGCATGAGCTACGACGAGCTCACCGGTGTGCTGGGCAACGGCAACGAGAAGCGCGTGCGTCAGGAGCTGGTCGGCAAGACGGTGGCGCTGAACCTTGCCAAGGCCAAGGGCCGCGGCGTGCCAGCCGGGCACTACGAGGTCGACGACACCGATGCGACCTACTTCCGCTGCAGGACCGCCGCCCCCGGCTTCGCCGGCGGCGAGGTCAGCACCAAGGTCGCCGGCTATCGCTTCGTGACCAAGAGCAAGCAGAGGATCGTCGATCTCGAACGCTGCGCAGCGCCCGAGCCCGTCAAGTCTGCGGCGGCGCCGGCCGCTGCCCCTGCACCCGCGCCCGCGCCAAAGCCGGCAGCGCCTGCGCGTGCGAGCGGCGGCCCTGCCAAGGCCGGCATGGACGCGCAAGGCAACGTGGTCGACTCATCCAAGGTCGAGGCCGGCAGCGGCCGCACCGTGAAGGGCATCAACGACTACGAAGGCGAGATCACCGGCAACCCCGCGCCCAACAGCAAGTTCAGCAAGCTGCAGATCGGCATGCCGGTGCGGCAAGTGACCGACCTCGCGGGGCCGCCCACCGACCAGGGCGCCTACATCACGGGCAAGGCCTGGATTCCCTTCTACTTCGGCGCCGACCGTCATCGCTTCGAGATGACCTACAAGGGCCAGGGCCGCCTGATCTTCGCCGGCGGCGGCATGGGCGACTTCTCCAGCGGCCACCTGATCTGGATCATCCACAACGCCAACGAGGCCGGCTACCGCTGATCGAAGACCAGCGACCGGTGCAGCGACACGCCGGCCATCACGCCGTCGGCCGAGGCCAGCGTGGCGTTCTGCATGAACTGCGCCGCATCGCCCGCGGCGTGAACGCCGGCGACGGTGGTCTGCTTCATGGCGTCGGTGCGGATCACCGGGCCGAAGGGGCCGTCGTCGAAGGCGCATCCGAGCTGCTCGGCGAGCGGGCTGCTCATGCGGGTGCGCGGCACGATGTAGAGCGCGTCCAGCGGCACCAGCCGGCCATCCGCGACGCGAACGCCGGCGAGTGAACGCGGCGTGTCGCCGCCCTCCAGCGCAAGGACGCGATCCGGCTCGATGGCAATGCCTCGCGCGTGCAGCGCGGCGCTCTCGGCATCGTCCGGCACGTCCTCGCCGTCGAGGAACAGGGTCGTCGGCCCCCATTCGGCGATCAGCTGGGCCTGATGCAGCGAGAGCGGGTTCCGATAGAGCACCCCCAACCGGCGTCCGCCGAACTCGTAGCCGTGGCAATAGGGGCAATGCAGAACGCTGGCGCCCCAGCGTTCGCGCAGGCCGGCGATCTCCGGCAGCATGTCGTGCACGCCGAAGGCGAGCACCAGCCTGGACGCCGAGATCGGCTCGCCGGCCTCCAGCGAAACGACGAAGCCGCCGGCGCCATCGGGCGCGGCGCCGACCGCATGGCCCGAGACGAAGCGCACCGACGGATAGGCCAGGAGCCGCTCGCGCGCCTGCGCGATCATCGCCAGCGGCGGCTCGCCGTCCTGCCCGAAGAAGCCGTGCGAGGCCGCCGCGAAGCGGTTGCGCGGCGCACCCGCATCGACCACGCAGACGGAGCGGCGCGCACGCGCGAGCTGCATCGCCGCGGAGAGGCCTGCAAAACTTCCGCCGACCACCAGAGCGTCATGACGCATGAGCAATGTCCCCCAATGAATGACCGCCGGCCACCATGCGGCGATGAAAATCCTTCGACAGCGCGGCCAGCGTCACCTCGTGCAGCCTGGCCATCAGCAGCGCCTCCGCATCGCGGTAGGCGTGGTCGAGCGCCGAGTTGACCGCCTGCTCGACCACGCAGCCCGGACTCTCGGTGCGGTGCCCCACCGCCAGCAGCGGCGGCGCACCCAGCGCTTCGTAGATGTCGCCGAGCGTGATTTCCGAAAGCGGACAGGAAAGCACCCAGCCGCCGCCATGCCCCTTGGCCGAACTCACGAAGCCCGCATAGCGCAGCCCCGCCATCAGCCGGCGGACCACGACCGGGTTGGTCTGCATCGCCGCGGCCAGAGATTCGGACGTGGCCGGCTCCTGCATCTCTGCCATGTGCAGAAGGGCGTGCAGCACGCCTGACAGCTTGCTATCTCGTTTCATGCAACATGATAAGTTGCATATGGATCACCTGTGGCGGCCTGGGGATATCGAGAGCACCCGTTCCCGCGCCGGAGCGCTTACGATCCCGCGCACCGCCACTCCGCGAAAGAGCTACATGAGCGATGGTTTCCTGGCAGCGCTGTCGTGGCCTTCGGCGCTCGCCTTCGTGCTGGCGCTCGTGGTCGTCGTGCTGGGGCTCGTCATCTGGTCGATCCGCCGGCATCGCGATCCGCGGCTCGTCATCGATTGCGACGCGCCGATCGCCGAGCTGCTTCCCTCGCTTTCGGGTCTCACGCAGGGCACGGTCTACGAGGGAAATGCGGTCGAGCTGCTAGCGAACGGCGCCTTCTTCGACGCCATGTTCGAGGAGATCCGCGCCGCCACCTGCTCGGTGCACTTCGAGACCTTCCTCTGGAAAGACGGCGTGCTCGGCACGCGCCTGGTCGATGCGCTCGTCGAGCGCCGCCGCGCCGGCGTGCCGGTGCGCGTGCTGGTCGATGCCGACGGCGGCAAGAAGATGGGCGAGGATGCGGCGCGCCGCTTGCGCGAGGCCGGCTGCCGGCTCGAGATGCACCACCCGAGCCATGTGCGCCACATCGGCGTCTTCAACGAGCGCGACCATCGCAAGCTGGTGGTGGTCGACGGCAAGGTGGCGCTGGTCGGCGGCCACTGCATCGTCGACAGCTGGCTCGGCGACGGACAGGACCGCAAGCACGTGAGCGACCTCGGCGTGCGCCTGCGCGGGCCGGTGGTGCATGCGGTGCAGGGCGCCTTCAGCGAGAACTGGGTGGAAGACACCGGCGAGATGTTCGTCGGCGATGCGGTGTTCCCGCCGCTCGAGCGCGTGGGCGAGGTGGCGGTGCACGTCGCAAGCATCAAGCCCGAAGGCTCGCCGCCGGCGGTGAAGATCCTGCACCACCTGGTGGTGTGCGTCGCGCGCAAGCGCATCCGCATCCAGAACCCTTATTTCCTGCCCGACGGCGAGGCGATCGACGCGCTGTGCGAGGCGGCGCAGCGCGGGGTCGACGTGCGCGTGATGGTGCCCTCCACCGAGGCTTCCGACATGCCCATGGTGCAGCACGCGGCGCACCGCAACTTTCATCTGCTGCTGGCCGGCGGCGTGCGCATCTTCGAATACCAGAAGTGCCTGCTGCACCAGAAGGTGATGACCATCGACGGCGCCTGGTGCGCCATCGGTTCGAGCAACTTCGACGACCGCTCCTTCGAGACCAACGACGAGATCACGCTCGGCCTGCGCGACGAGGCGCTGGCCGCGCAGTTGGACGAGATCTTCGAGCGCGACACGCGCGACTGCATCGAGCTGCAGGCCGACGCGTGGGCGCGCCGCGGGCTGTGGCACCGCTGCAAGGACAACGCGCTCTACGCGTTCAACGAGCTGCTGTGAGCCCAGCGGCCGGGGTGCTACTGCTTGCCGCACGCGCTGGCGGCTGAAGGCCTCTTCAGCTCCACCATGAGCACGTGGGTAGGGGTCTCGCCGACGTTCTCGCCGGTGTGCGTCTGCGCATCGGACCACATCACGTCACCGGCCTCGAACTGGCGCCGGAGCACCTTGCCGTCGGGCAGCGTCAGCGTGCGCTTGAAAGCGCCCAGCGCGTAGAGCACGAAGTCCGGGTGCCGGTGCGGATGCGTCTTCTCGCCTGGAAGATCCTTGTAGTCGAGCACCCGCACGCAGTCGTTCTCCAGAATGACGCGGTACTTGTCGCTGTCGGTATGGACCGCGTCCTGCGCCCACGCGTGAGGGGCCAGGCAGGCGAACAGGTGAACGATGACGATGCGCAGCAGCAGCATGACAACCTCGTTGTGGATGAGCGTCGGGAATGCTCCAGCGTAGGTGCGCGGCACAGCCGCCACAAGCCGCAGGCTTGCAGAAGGGGGGCGCACAAGTGCATAACCCATCCATGCTCGACTGGAACGACCTCAAGTACTTCGTCGCCGTTGCGCGCCATGGCAGCACGGTGGCGGCCGGCCACGCGTTGAAGGTCGATCAATCCACCGTCCAGCGCCGGCTTGCGGCCCTCGAACGGCAGATCGGGCGGCCGCTGGTGCAGCGCCTTCCCACCGGCTACCGGTTGACGCCGTTCGGCGAGGAAATGCTGCCGCATGCGCAGCACGTCGAACGGGCGGTGCTGGCCTTCGAGCAGCAGATGGCCGACTCCAGGCGCAATGCGGCGGGCGTGATCAGGCTGACCTGTCCCGAGCCGCTGGTCGACCGCCTGACGCGCGCCGGCCTGCTGGACCGCTTCCATGCGCGCCATCCGGCCTTCAGGGTGGAGTTCGTGATGAGCGACAAGTACCTCGACCTGCGCAAGGGCGACGCCGATGTCGCCCTGCGCTCGGGCGATACCGACGACAACGCGCTGGTCGGCCGCAAGCTGGGGGATTCGCTATGGGCCGTCTACGCCAGCCGCCAGTACATCGCGCAGCATGGCCAGCCGGCAAGTGTCGAAGACCTGGCCGCTCATGCGCTGGCCGGCTTCGACGACAGCATGGCCCGGCATCGCGCGGCGATCTGGCTGCAACAGGTCGCGCCCGGAGCGCGCATCGTTTCGCGCAACGACAGCGTGCTCGGCCTGCTGCACTCGGTGAAGGCCGGCGTCGGCATCGCGCCGCTGCCGACGGCGCTGGGCGATGCGGACGCCGAGCTGGTGAAAGTGCTGGGTCCGATCCCGGAGCTCACGCGCATCTGGCGGCTGCTCGCGCTGCCGGAGCTGCGCCGCACGCCGCGCGTGTCGGCCTTCTTCGACTTCATGGTCGGGGAGATCGAGGCGCTGCGACCGATCATCACCGGTTGAGAGCGGA
>NZ_RWKI01000031.1 GCF_003984645.1 Variovorax sp. MHTC-1 | reverse complement strand
GCCCATACCGGCTGTCCAGCTTCCCCCGTAGCTGACATTCGTCGAGGGCCCCATCGACTCACACTTGGCCAAGCGCAACTAAGAATTTGGCGCGTTGGCGTTCAGTAAGCCCAGGACTCCGACCTGACTTCCAGAGCTCGACGAGCGAGACCGCGTTTGGAAGAGCTTCAAGAACGGGAATACCGAAAAGTCGCAGGCGGTTCAGGATGTCGTCCGCCGCTTCAAGAGCCTGCTCGGGAGTTTCTGGCTTCCACCAAAGGTCTTGGTTTTCTGGGCATAGAACGCCGAGACGTTGCATCCAGTGGCCGCCTGGAATCGATGGCTTGGTGGCCTCCCGGACATCCGGATACACAAGTTCAGGAACGAAGATGCCCAAGTTGACCGTGAAGACGGCCTGCGCGGAAGTGCTGTGACGCGAACCCTGCACCTCGACAAGATGAACGACGTCCTTCAACTCACGCGAGAAAAGACCTGCCTTCTTGCGATAGCCGAGCGGATGAAGGAACTGTTTCAGCGCATCGAGCGTAGGCGTCTTGAGATTTGTCATGAATGCCCGGAGTTGGCCGCATTTTGCCGGTGGCCGCCGTCGGTCTCAGGCCGCCACGCCGGAAACCGCTCGAAGAACAGCGTTCCAGTGCTCGCCCAGGTTTCCCTTTGAGAGGTAGGCGGAGAGCGGGTGGGCGGTGCGGGCGAGCGTCACGTTTGCGAGTTCTGGCACCAGTTCGCGCCACGTGGCCTCGCTGCGAACCAGCACAAATTGGGACCTCATCTGCAGTTGATGGAGCACCAGCTTGCGAGCGAAAGCGCGGGAGGGCAGCCGCAAGCCGGTATCAAACGACGCTGACGCCCATGGACACAACTGGAGCGTCAGCACGTTGTTGCTGACGTGCTGGTCGCCCAGCGCCTCACGCAGTTCTCGTAAGCGGTCCCAGGCCCACTTCCCATAGCCAGCCCTGTAGGCGGGCGCAAGGCTCTGAAGAGGCCAGCCTTCTGTGACAGGCGGCGGGTGGTTGAAGGGATAGCCGAGCGACGTGTCGTATCCCGGGTTCGCCAAGAGCCATGTCAATGGCGCGCCAATGCGACCTTCGTACGGCATAGGCGCAATCTCCGTTCGCAGGCGACTGCGCGCATCAGGGGCCCTTCGCGCGTTGTATGTCTCGATGAATGGCAAGTCCGCGCTGAAATCGAACTCGAATCCTGGTGGGGTCATGGTCTCTATCCAGCAACCTTCATCGTACGACCGCTCATGGCCGATTCTGTTGAAAAACTCGATTGCTCACCACCCGAGCTGCCGCAGTCGAAAATCGGCCTCTCAGAATCGCCCAGGAGACGCGAACGACGAGTGGCTAAGGGGTTAACGACCCCCAGAAACGGCCTCACTGGACGCCACAGCGAGTTTTTCAACAGAATCGGCCGTCAGCCGTCGATCAGTGGTGCGAACCCACCGAAAGAGTGACAACCCGATCGCATACGCAAATCGACCTGCCGGTTGCACGCCGCGGCCGTCGAAACCCCAGCCGAACGCAACTACGGCCGTGCCAGATTCGACGCCCGCTTACGCTTGGGCAGCAAGTTCCCTACTACGCCTACGCCGGCCTACCATAAAGTGCAGGCATCAACGCGTGATCTCGCAAGGCGCCTCCCCCGTGGGATATAGTCGGGCAATTCACAATCACAAGTAATGACGGCAACCGGGGCCGCATTGAACTACCGGCCATCGGCAAAGCTCGGAGCCTGCAATTCGGACAATGAACAGTGTTAATTCCATGACGGGAACGGTGGCTCGCGTCGCATTGCTGATCAGGGTCCTGGCGGAGTCTGAGGGTGACTCCTCGGTAGCCCAGGTTAGCGAGAGGATGAATCTGCCGACTTCGACAGCCCATCGGCTTCTCGGTTTGCTCGTTGATACAGGACTTGCGGAGCGAGGCGCGCGGTCAGGCACTTACCGGCTGAGCCTAGAATTTATGCGCTTGAGCGGGTTGGTCGTCGCACGGACCGATGTGACCAGCATTGCGGAAACGTTCCTGCAAGAGGTCGCGGATGCCACTGGCGAGACGTGCGCGTTCAACCTCTATCTGCCATCCGAAGGGATGGGAATGATTGCGAAGGTCGTCCATGGTCGACATCCACTGAGGTATGAAACGCAAGTGTTCAAAATCAGCCCCCTGACATTTGGGGCGACCGGTCGTGCAGTGCTTGCGTTCCTGCCGGGCGAAACCATAAAGAAAATCCTGGAAAGGAACGACATTTCACCCGTCACGGGGTTGCCGCTCTCGGACTCTCCCGCCTTGCAAGGCGAACTTGAGGAGATTCGGCGAAGGGGTTATGTAATCACCAAGGGGCAGCGCATCCAGGGTGCGGTCGGCATGGGCGCGCCGGTGTTCAAGGGCCCGGGGCTCGTAGTAGGCGCGATGTGCATCAGTATGCCGGAGACTCGATTCGAGGATTCGAAAGAGGAGGAGCTGGCGAGCATCCTGGTCGATCAGGCTCGCAAGATGAGCGGAGTGTTGGGAGCCCACGGAAACGCTCCACATCGTAAGCGCTGAATCGGGCTTAGAGACTTAACGCAATGGGTTGCGGCGCGCAACCAGTATCGTGCGATCGAGTTCACAGACGATCTCGTCGCGTTGATTGAGCCCCCACTGCCTCAACTGCAGCAACCCACCTCCACATGGTGACGCCGCAACAGACCGGACCTCGGAGAAGGCTGTGATGGTGTCTCCAATGAAGACCGGCGCGGGCAGCCTCCAGCGATCCAAGGTAACTTCTCGAATGACGCTCGCGCCGAATTCCTGGCTTGCCAACCCTGCAACGAGTGAAACAGTCACGACTCCTGCGACCAGGCGTGTACGAAATTCCGTCTCTCTCATAGCCGCCTCATTGAAGTGCGCCTGAGAGGTATTCATCGAGAGCAGTGAAAAAAGCGTATTGTCCGTCTCTGTGACGGTGCGCCCCCTGCGGTGCGCAATGCGCTGCCCTGGATGTAAGTCCTCGAAGAACACCGCCTGCGTCATGCTGCCATACTTTCCAGATGGGCCCTTGTGGGGATCTTGTTGACCCGCTCAAAAGTCAACAAGGGGTCTCCGTGTTCGTTCGTGGCGCGGGTCTGCCAGCAAACAACCCCATACCTCTCGTCGCTCTTCGATTTGCGTGCGGAAAGCACCGTGCTGATCACTCGCATTGTGACTCCTGGGTAGGCGTCCCGTTCAAAGGACAGCCTGTCCACGCCCAAGAACGCTCCGCCCCTTTCGCTGAGGTCTGCAACCGTCAGTCCGAATGCGATCGAAAACAACAGATACGGGTGAAGCGGAAGGGCGCTGTAACCGTGATGGGCGGCAAGCTGCCGATTCGTGTAGATAGGCGCTTGATGCAGCAAGGTGCAGTAGAGGACAGTATCTGCCTCGGTGACTGTGCGGCCGCACCCATGACGAATGACATGGCCAACCTTGAAATCATCGAAGGCCTGGGCCTGATAGATGCTTGGGAAACTCTTCAAGTCCGTGGGCGTCATCTTCATATTCACCAGGTGCAAGCACTGTTTTCCTTCAGCCGGGCGATCTCTTGATCGCCCAACCCCAGTTCCTTCAAGACCTCATTGGTATGTTGGCCGATACGTGGCGGATTCCGGCGGAGGCCGAGGCGCTTGCTGGCGAGTGTCAACGGAAGTAGCGCGGTCTTGACGACCTTACTTTCGCCGTCCAGCACGAGCTGCGAAACCAACCCGCCCGATGCGTTCAGGTGCACATCGTCGAGTAACTCGTCGGGTCTGCGGATCGGGGCATAAGGAAGGCCGGAACGATCCATCAGGATAGAGATCTCTTCGGCATCGCGTGTCGACAGGCGTTGCTTGAGAATCTCCAGCAGCGCGTCGCGTTGCTCAAGGCGCTGACTCAACGCAAGATATCTTTCGTCTTCGAGCAGATCGTCGAACCCTAGAGCCTTGCAGAACTTGACCCACTGCGGATCACTCACTGCACCCAGGAATATTTGCTCGCCGTTCGCAACGGTGAAGACGTCATACACCGTCCAAGGAGTGTCCCGCATCGGCAGTGGTGCCGCCGGCGTGCCTGTGACGGCAAACTGCATCATGTGCTGGGCGACGAGAAAAACGTTATTTTCAAAGAGGCCGGATTGCACCTCGAAGCCGCGGCCAGTCGTCCTGCGTTGAATGATGGCGCTCAAGACGCCCATAGCCGCAAACATTCCGCCCATGATGTCGTTGACGCTTGCGCCAGCGCGAAGGGGGTCGCCGGGCCTACCGGTCATGTAGGCCAAGCCGCCCATCATCTGGACGACCTCATCAAGGGCGGTCCGCTTTTCGTAAGGTCCTGGCAGGAATCCCTTACACGACGCGTAGATCAGCTTTGGATTTTCCGGACTCAGCGACGCGTAGTCCAGACCGTACTTGTGCATGGTGTCGGGCTTGAAATTTTCGACGACGACGTCGGCCTCCTTGCAAAGGTCCCTGGCAATCCTCGCACCGTCTATGTGATGGAGATCAAGCGCGATGGATCTTTTGTTCCGGTTGAACAAGGGGTAGAAGCCAGCACCGGCACCCTGGTACTGCCGGGTCCTGTCGCCTTCGAGTGGTTCCACGCGTATTACGTCGGCCCCCAGATCAGCAAGGGCCAGACCGCAGACAGGGCCCATGACGAGATGCGTGAACTCGACGACGCGGACTCCTTGCAACGGCAAAGCATCCTCTGTTGCGCTGCAACGTGATTCTTGTTTGGTCATATGTTGTGTCCCCGGCACCAACTCATGTGCGTTCGAAGGCATCTTGTCGGACGGCCGCGGAACGTAGGTAGGTGGTCACGACTGGACAGTTGAATCCCAGTAAACGGGATGGTATTTCATTGATCGGGATGAAGTTTACCTGTTCTCCGCCGCATGTCAACGATTGACAACGGGGTGAAGACGTGAAAGTATCCCGATAATCGAAATATCATCCCGATTGGCGAGATTACGAAGAGTCCAGTCAGCTACTCATTTCCTAGGGGACAAAAGATGCTCAAAGCTTCATTGACGCGACGAAAATTCGTCGCTGCAACCATGATCGCGGTTGCGAGTGGTAAAACAATCGCGCAATCGAATCACGTTCGGTTCATCATGCCGAACGCTACTGGGTCGGCAGTTGACGGCGTAATGCGCCTCGCACAAAAGCATCTCTCGACTGCTTTCGCTGCCCCAGTCGTCGTGGAAAACATGCCGGGCGCTGGCGGGATCGTGGGCCTTCAGGCGCTTGCGCGGGCTGCGCCGGACGGCAATACGCTGTCTCTGCTTTCGAGCAACGTCGTGATCCTGCCCAGCGTGATGAAGTCGATGCCATTCAAAATTCCGGAGGACTTCACGCCTATCGCGATCGTTGGCGACGGCGCGCTGGTACTTGTCGTTAATCCGAAAAAGGTCGAAGCGACAAACAGCCAGGAGTTCATGGCCTTGCTGCGAAAGCGGAAGGGCGAATTGAATTACGGGTCAGGAGGAAGCGGGACGACCTTGCACCTGGCCTCGGAGTTGTACTTGAGCACAGCCGAGGCGAATGCCAAACACATCCCCTACAAGGGCGTCGGCCCGATGGTCACCGACCTCTTGAGTGGAGCGATCGACTTTGCGAGCCCATCCCTGCTCAGCGTACTTCCCCATATTCGCAGCGGCGCTTTGCGTGCCATTGGCTTGTATAGCCCCGAGCGGGTTTCGGCTGCGCCAGAAATTGCCACGCTGGCTGAGCAAAACTCCCCCGGGCTCAAGTTCGATGGTTGGCTGGCCGTCGTGGGTCCTAAAAGCATGTCCGCCAGCGCGATCGCGAAAGCACACTCCGCCGTGGCCTACGCATTCAAACAGCCGGATGTGGTCGCCGCGATGGATGCCAGCGGTATCAGCATCAGGATCACCACCCCCGCGCAGGCGACGGAGGAATTCATCCGGGGCAAGGAAAAGACCGCGATTTTGGTCAAGAAAATCGGCCTCGAGCCCCAATAGCCCACCCTTTCCGAGGCACAAAATTCAGCTGTTCTTAAGGCATTTCATCCATGACAGAGTCCAAGAGTTTCAACATCACGCGCACTGGCACTCGGCAACACCGCATCGCGGTGATCGATGGGCCGAACATGTCCTATCTGGGGAAAAGAAACAGGAGAATGTACGGCGAGATCGACTCGCTGGACAGCCTCAAACAGTACGTGGCGAACTTCGGCAACCAGCTAGGTGTCGAGACTGAGAGCTTCTCTTCGAATTTCGAAGGCGCCATCCTCGAATACATTCACGAAGCAGCGGCGCGCGTCGACGCATTTGTCATTAATCCCGCTGGCTTGACAACGACCGGGCAAGCGGTTCGCCAGATCCTCCAGGAGATAGGCAAGCCGGTTGCAGAGGTGCACTTCTCCAACATTTCAGCAAGTGCGTCGTCCGCACGCGGACCGTCGGTGGGAGCGGGCGAGTCCCTGTTCACACCGACTGCCACGGGCCTCTGCATGGGCTTTCGACAATATAGCTATCTGGCTGCGATCCTTGCCGTGACTTTTTCGCTGGATGATCAGGAGTTCCAGGCATCTCTTCGCCCCTGAAAGGTCGCATGCCCTCGAATAAGCGAATCAACGGAGGAAAAGCAGTGGTCGGGCTGCACTCCGCGTTTTTCGATGGCTCGATGTTCTCCGAGCTGGAGAGGCATTTGGCCCCATGTTCCATTGATGCGCCCACGTATCGTGGTCAGAATGGAGTTCGAAAAGGCGAACAGCCCATCACGCTCCAACTGCTCGCTGAGGATTTCGTTGCCTACATCGAGTCGACGTATCGTGGTGTTCCCTTGAGGTTCATAGGTAGCTCGATGGGTGCCTTCGTCGGGATCCTTGCGGCAACAGCGAGGCCGGAGCTGTTCGATTCACTTGTCCTGGTTGGCACTACCCATCAACCCGAAGCCAATCCGGGAGGACATGAGGGGCTGATCAAGAAGCTTCGGTGCGGGCGGGGCGCCGAAGTTGCTCCACTGATCGCAGGTGCCATGTTCGGTGCTTCAACGCTCAAGGGGCAGCCTGAGCTTGTAGATCGTTGGAGCGCCGAGTTCAACAACGCTGGCTCCGAGATGATAGATACCGTGCTTGCCATCCAGTCGCGGCCCGACATGAGAGCCGCGTTCTCCAGCATTCGCGCGCCGGTCTTGGTGTTAGCTGGCACCGAAGACAAAATTCGCCCCCCGAGGGATTCCGCATCAATGGCAGTTGATCGACCTGGGACCTTGTTCTCTTGTATCGCCGACGCCGGCCATACTCCGATCGTGGAACAGCCTTCTTTGGTTGCGCGCATCGTTCTCGGTTGGTGGCGGTCGATGGACACTTCCGGGTAAAAAAAGCTGGCGCCGTTGATCTGAACAGATTCCGAACGCAGGCGTGCAGGTACACCTCCTCGCAATTGGTTCGAGCGCACCCGCTCGATGAACACGCTGTCGCGCCAGCAGCCCCGCACCTGACCACGCGTGCGTCAACACCGCCTTCGCGGTAAAGCGCGAGCCCCGCAAGCCAAGCGCGCGGCAATCGTAATGAGCCATATCGCAATGCAGTTTCAGCGCTCCCGCAGGCGTCGCATGGACGTCCCAACCCCTGGTTGACAACGTGCCCAACCCCATGCCAAACTCCCGTTTAATGGGATCGCATACCGATAAACGGGATAAACCTCACGCGGAGACAAAGTTATGTCGATTGCAGCAAGACTTTCCTGGGGCCTCCGAGTGATCGGCCTCGCATGCACTGCCCTCCTGCCCTTCACGGTACAGGCGCAGGCTTTTCCTGATCGTGCAGTGACGCTCGTCGTGGCGTACGGCGCGGGATCGCCAGCCGACATCACGGCTCGCGCCTTGGCCGACGACTTGGCAGTGGTACTCAAACAACCAGTAATTGTCGAGAACAGGGTGGGGGGTAATCAGATCGTTGCCGCCTCTTCAATTGCGCGCGCACCTGCGAACGGGTACTCGATCTTTCTCGCGGTCCTTCCGTCAGTGACCGCGCCTTCGTTGCAGGCGACCTTGCCATACAAGGCCATGGCCGACTTCGCGCCGATCGCGAAGGTATCAACCATCCTGGGCATGCTTGGAATCGCTCCGGACGTGCCCGCGAACAATCTGAAAGAGTTCATCGAACTGCTGCGGGCGAACCCTGGGAAGTATTCGTATGGGAGCTCAGGCATCGGCAGCGCGATGCATCTGTTCACAGAAAAATTCAACGCTGACATCGGTGCGAAGTCCATTCATGTGCCTTATAGGTCCGTTCAGCCAGTGCTGACGGACCTGATGGGCAACCGCGTCAGCTACAGCTTCATGCCCGCAAGCTTCATGGAGTTTGCCAAGGCCGGGAAGATTAAGGCGCTCGGTTTCAGCGGGCTAAAGGGCGATCCCGACCATCCCACGCTTCCCACCATCGACGCTGCTGGTCTTAAGGGATTTGAAGCGGTGATTTCGTACGTGGTAGTCACCACGAAGGGCACCCCCCCGGCGGTGATTGCGCGACTTAACGGCGCAATCAACACAGTGACCGCTACACCGGCGTTCGCAAAGAAGGTGATGCCTTTGGGAGGCGTCCAGGTCGGTCCACCCATGACACCCGCTGAGACGGGTGAACTGATCGCGAAGGAAGAAGCGCGCTGGAATGCGCTCGTGAAGACCCAGAACATTCCTCTTGAGTGATATCGAGTCCGATGTCAAATGAAAAGCAATTTTCGAAAGATGTTCCATGTCACAAACTTCGCTGAATGTCGCGCGCGAACCGGGCATCGTGACCTTGACGCTGGACGGTCCTTCGAACGCCAACAGACTCACACCTGAAGCGCTGAAGGAACTCGTTCGCCTAGTGAACGACCTGGAGAAGGATGAAGCAACTCAGGTCGTGATCATCACCGGCTCAGGAAAGGAATTTTTCTCTGCCGGAGTTCTAAGCCCCGCTATCAGAACCGAGCTCTCGAAAGAAGAAATCGTCGAGATGATCAAATGGGGAAACAAACTTTTCGACCAGATAGAGGCACTTCCACAGGTCGTCATCGCAGCACTGAACGGCGAGGCTCGCGCTGGCGCGGCAGAGCTCTCCTTGGCATGTGACATCAGGATCGCGTCTGACAATGGCTCGTTCTGCCTGCCGGAAGCTGTGTGGGGCGGGTTCCCGGGCGGAGGCGGACCAGTCCGCCTGCCGGATATTGTGGGCCGCGCGCGTGCCTTGGACATCATATGCACCGGACGTCGCGTCACTGCCGCTGAAATGGAAAGGATCGGGCTCGTTCTGGCCGTCCATCCTTTCGATCAACTGATGCCGCAGGTTCACAACTTCGCGAAGCAGATCATCGCTAACGGGCCGCTGGCCATCCGTGGCGCCAAACGCATTGTCAATGCGCGCATCAACTCTGGATTTGCAACGGCACGCCTGTTGTCGGACGCGCTCAGATCAGCTGTTGAGTTCAGCCAGGATGTGGCAGAGGCAACCGCCGCGAGCCAGGAAGGCCGGCCGCCGCGCTTCACCGGGCGGTAAGCCTTTAACGATACACCTCCGATCGTCACCACTCCATGATCAGCACACCAGCATCCAGTCCTACCCAGGCACTGCTTCATGAGAACGCCCTTGCACAAGAGGCTCAGACCCTTTTCGCTTGCTCTCACTGCACCAGCTGTGGATACAACAACTTTCCCAGTTCGGATGTCTGCCCTCGTTGCTGGTCGAATGACGTTCAAGTGATGAAATTGTCACCGACCGGCGTTCTGTACAGTTTCTCCTCGATGCGGATCGAGGACGTCAAGCATTTCGTCGGCTATATCGACTTGCCGGAAGACGTTCGAGTTTTCGGCCGGCTGACTGGCAGCGAGCTGCAGAATCCGGTTTGCGGAATGCCCGTCAAGCTCGCCGCGGTGCAGCCACCAGGCAGCGGTCCGTGCTTCGTGTTCGCCTCGGCGAGCCAGGAGGCCTGATGGATCGTCCTGTCTACGTCCTGGGTACCGGCATCCAGAAGTTTGGTCGGTTCACCCATCTGACTCACAAGCAGTTTGCGGGCCCGGCCGTCCTGGAGGCTCTCAAGGAAAGCAAGCTATCCCACAAACAGATCGACGTAGCCTATGCATCGTCTCTCTTTGGCGGTTCCATGATTGGCCAACAGATCCTGGGCCAACTCGGACTCACTGGGATCCCGATCATCAACGTTGAAAACGCGTGTTCAAGCAGCGCTGTCGGCGTTCATGAGGCGGCAGCTCGGATTGCTGCCGGTCGCGCAGAAGCGGCAGTCGTCATCGGTGTTGACATGCTTACGAAGCTCGGCGGAGGTGCGCTGCCGCTGAATCGGGAAGACTGGGATGCGATCAATGGACTGAGCATGCCGGTGCTATACGCGATGCGGGCACAGCGCTACATCCATGAATTTGGGCTCAAGGCAACTGACCTCTCGGAGGTGACGGTGAAGGCCAGAGCCCACGGTGCGCGCAACCCTCTAGCGCAATTCCAGAAGCCCGTGACACTGGAAGAGGTCAACTCCTCACGCGAGGTCGCGGACCCCTTTCGTCTCCTGCATTGCTGCCCTACGGGCGACGGCGCAGCGGCGGTAGTGCTCGGCTCGGAGCGGCTGCTGAAGGCGCTCGGCAGCGGTCTACGTCCCGTTCAGGTCGCCGGGGCGGCGCTGCACTCCGGGAAATATCACCCCGGACCCTACTCCATGACGACATCCCACGTATCGACGCAATCTGCGAAGGAGGTATACGAATCCGCAGGCGTTTCCCCGGAGGACATCGATGTTGCGGAGATTCACGATTCCTTTGCCATCGCAGAACTGATGTACTACGAAGCTTTCCAGTTCTGCAAACCTGGCGAAGCACTTGCGTTGCTTCGCAGCGGAGCGACTTCACTGGGGGGGAGACAGGTGGTCAACCCGTCCGGAGGCCTCATGTCACGCGGCCATCCAGTTGCAGCCAGCGGCGTCGCGCAGATTGCCGAAATCACACGCCAGCTTCAAGGGAGAAGCGGCGCGCACCAGGTCAAAGATGCCCGTCTGGGTATCGCACACGTCACCGGCGGGGGCGTCTCCAACTTCGAACATGGCGCATGCGCCGTAACCCTTTTGAAGAGTTAGTCTCCATGACCACATCCTCCGGACCTCTTGCCGGCGTCCGCATTGCCGACTTCACGTCGTTTCTCTCAGGGCCGTTCGCGACTCAAATCCTTGGCGATCTTGGCGCCGAGGTGATCAAGATTGAACCGCCGGAAGGAGACATGTCGCGCGCCGTGCCACCCCGTTTCGTCGATGGTTCGAGCACCTACTTCGGGAGCGCCAACCGCAACAAGTTGTCCGTCGTTCTTGACCTCAAGAGTCCCGAGGGCCAGGCCGCAGCCAGGCGCATCATCGATGGAGCCGATGCGGTGGTGGAGAATTTCAGACCCGGCAAGCTCGCCTTGCTTGGCCTAGACGAGCAGACGGCCCGTGCCCGCAAACCTTCGCTCGTTTGGGCCAGCATCTCCGGCTTCGGTCAGGACGGTCCGCTGCGCGATCGTCCGGCTTACGACATGATCGTGCAAGCTATGTCTGGGGTGATGAGCCTGACCGGCGACCCGGCGGGCCAACCGGTTCGCGCGGGGATCCCCGTTGGCGACCTGTGCGCGGGCTTGTATGCGGTGATCGGCCTACTTTCTGCCTTGCTGGAGGCGAGGCAGACGGGAGTTGGGCGCACGGTAGATGTGTCCATGCTGGATGTGCAAGTGGCCATGCTTTCGTACCATGCAGCCAGCTACTTGCAGGGCGGGCCGTTGCCCGGACTGCAAGGAAGCGCGCACGACTCGATTCCAAGCTACCGGTGCTTTCGCAGCGGCGACGGTACGGTGCTTGCGGTCACCGCGAATACTCAAGGCATGTTCCGCAATCTTGTGGCAGTTTTGGAGTTGCCGGAGCTTGCGGACGACCCACGCTTCAGGGACTTCAAGGTCAGGTATGCCAACTTCCAGGAACTGGTCGGAATTCTCGATGCGGCATTCTTGCGCCGACCTGGAGCCGAATTGCTGGAAGCTTTGATCGAGGCGCAGGTGCCGGCAGCAATCGTCGATGATCTTCAGGGGGTGTTCAAGAACCCGCAAGTCATCCAGCGCGGAATGCGACTCGATGTCCATGGCTCGGAGGATGGCCAGACTATCGCGGTACCAGGCGACCCCTTGCGATTTACGCCTCCCGGCCGGACCAAACACAAGTTTCCTCCCCGTCTGGGCGAGCACAATGAAGAAGTACTGGGTCAGTCATGAACCAACGTTCCTTGAACCTCTCTGCGGGGACAACGACAGTCCATGAATGGGGATCAGCTAAGGATGACCCTATTCCCTTTGTCATGTTGCACTCTCTGGGCCTTGATGGGTCCTCGTTTCGCTGGCTGGCCGCCGCGATGTCGCGCCGAAAGCCTTCCTGGATTCTGGCTCCCGATCTAAGGGGACACGGCGCCTTCGCTTGCGACGAACACTCGGTTTCCCTCACTGGAATGGCCCAGGATGTCGTTGAAATGCTGGATGCGATGGGCATCACGAAGGCACGACTCCTGGGCGCCTCGATGGGCTCGTTCGTTGCACGAATGGCGGCATCCACGGATCCGGCTCGCTGGACGAGCGTTGCGCTGGTGGCAGGCGGGCCTTCGGCCTTCCCATCATTGGCGGATCGCGGCGCACCCGCATTGGCCGGTGGCATGCAGGCAGTTGAAGCCGAAACTCTCAAGCGCTGGTTTTCTGAAGCCGATATCAAGAGCGACCATGAATGTGTGCGGTATGCCCGTGAGAAGCTGTTGGCGATGCGCCCGGCGGACTGGGCGGCGAGCTGGCGCGCAATGGCATCTTTCCCGGCAATACCGCCGTTGAACGAGGAACTGCCGTCCATCTGCATCGGAGGCGATCTGGACGCGTCCGCCACGCCTGCGCTCATGCACGATATGAAGCGTGTCGCCCGCGTGCGAATTGGTCCCATCTTCATACCGGATGCTCACCACATGCTTCCCCTTTCCAAAGCAGAAGCGCTGTCCGAGATCCTTGCGGCCCGCGAAACTTCACCTTCCACAAGCAGCCCCGATCAGGGCTGACCTGCAGCCTGCGGCGTACCAGACGGGGCCACTTCGTATTTGGAGAACGGGAGGCTGCGCAACGGGAAGCTCTTCATCCTCGCGACGAAACCTAGACTCGCAAGATATGGAGAGATACCCATGACCCACCTCGAACTTCCCGGCCGCATTCTCTTTCTTTGCAATGACGCAGAAAAGGTGCGAGCCCAGTTGTCCGGCACGAACTTGAGCCTCAGCGATGCGGGGCAACTGCGCAATGACATCTCGACCGACGAGATAACCCCGGGCCCATCTTTGGTCCACGTCGATGAGCAGTTGGGGCGGCACGTCTACACAGGTTTCAGCGCCGGAGACGCCCGACCCATCATCAAGGATGCCGCGCTCGCGGGAAAATTTTCAGTCACCATTGGTGGTCGACGGTATGGCAAAGGCTCCTCGCGTGAGCATAGTCCAGTGGCCGAGCGATATGCGGGGATTCGCTTGGTTATCGCCGAAAGCTTCGAGCGCATCTACCGCCAGAACGCTGACAACGTCGGCCTCTATACCTCAACGGATTTTGGTCTGATCGAGCGCATCCAGCGTGGCGAGCGAATCGAGGTCGAAGAACTGCTTGCGCCGCGGGACAAGTTGGCGGCCTCCATCTTGCGCATGGGCGGGCTGCTCCTCTATGGGCGCGAGCACTTGAAATCGGTGCGACGCAGCCACGTGTTAAAGGACGATCACCGACCTTTGACGCTCACGCAAAAGATACTGGCGCGAAACGTGGTTGAAACCGATCACACCAGTGGCGAGCTGATTCCAGGCCAAGGCGCGTTCGTCCGCGCGGACTGGCGTTACATCATCGAGGTCTATACCGGAATGGCGGCTCACATGATGCATGCCGCCTTTGGTCGGCCGTTGAAGCTCGTTGACGTCCCCTCCATCATCGGATTCGCCGAGCACGCTTCGTATATCAGCCGGCATCCCAAATACGTTCATCCCGGTAAACCTCCGGTGGGCATGAGAGTCATGCACGAAGTCCACGAAGAGTTCCTGAAGGAGTATGGCATTCGCTCACACGGCTACCTGCCGGGCCCCGGCGGATCCGAGGGCATCTGCCATCCCCTCATGGCAGAGCGATATGCGCTACCTGGCCAAGTATTGGTGGGAACTGATTCCCACACGCCTCATTCGGGAGCGCTTGGCTGTTTGGCCTTCGGAGTGGGCACCACCGACATGGCCAGCGCCATGCTGACAGGCGCAGTGCGCATCACGGTGCCCGAGACGCTGCGCATTGAGTTCAATGGCGAGGTGCCGGCAGGCATCACCGGCAAGGACCTCGCATTGAACCTGCTCGCGCATCCCAAGATTCGAGGAGGACTCGGGCTCGGAAAGGTGTTCGAGTTCTCCGGCACGAGCATGCGCCATTTGTCGATCGACGAGCGAACGACGTTGACAAACATGGTGGCAGAACTCGGCGGGTTCGCGGGGCTTGTCGAGCCCGACGACAAGACGTGCGAATTCCTGCGTGAAAGACGCGGCATCGACTTTGCCATCGAGCCCTGGATGAAGAGTGACCCTGGGGCGAGCTATTCGGACACCATCGTTGTCGAGACGGCGCTACTGTCCCCCATGGTTGCCGCGCCGGGCGATCCCGGAAACGGAGTCCCACTGTCCAGTCTGCCCGAACGGCCGAAAATCGATATTGCCTTTGCGGGGTCCTGTACAGGCGGGAAGCGCGAAGACTTCGATGGCTATCATGCCGTCTTGTCTTGGGCAGCCGACCGCGGCATGAGGGTGGCAGAGGGCGTTGAGTTCTACCTTCAGTTCGGCACGATGGCAGTCCGCGACTACTGCGAGGCCAAAGGCTATTCGGAGACCTTTCAGCGGGTCGGCGCAACGGTTCTTCTGCCCGACTGCGGAGCCTGTGCCAACTCCGGACCGGGAGCGTCGCTGAGGCCCGACCAGGTCACGGTGAGCGCGCAGAACCGCAACTTCCCCGGTCGCTCTGGTCCGGGTCAGATCTGGCTCGCCAGTCCGCCTACCGTGGCGGCAAGTGCGATCGGCGGCGAGTTGATGTCTTTTGCCGAACTCAAGTCGCGTTTCGATGAGCAAGCCATCGGCGCGGAGAAGGCAGGCCTTCCGCTGGAGAGGTGATGAAGAGCAACGCTTTAGCCGGTGCGCTCGCCGGCTAAAGGTGCTTGAGTTACTGCAAAGTGCTCAATCCAGCTTGATCGCCATTGGCTTGACGATGCTTTCCCAGAAGGCCACCTGATCGCGACTGAACGCAGCCAGCTCGGAGCCGGTCTTGAGGAAAACCTGAGCGCCGATGGTTTCGAACTTTGCCTTGGCTTCCGGCGACTCAAGAGATAACTGCGCGGCCTGCGCCAGTCGCGTCACCGCGGCCTCGGGTGTGCCTGCCGGAACGGCAATAGCAAACCAGAGGGAGATGGGGACATTCTTAATCTCGAGTTCATCGAGCGTGGGTACGGCAGGCAGTTGCGACAGTCGCTTCTCCGTGGCGACTGCGAGGATCTTGATTCGTCCGGACTCGGCGAAGGATCTCGCAGAGCCGAAGTCGACCAACGCAGCCCCGATTGTTCCAGTCGACAGGTCCGTCAGAATGCTGCCCATTCCCCGATAGGGCACGTGCAGCATTTTCGTGCCGGTCCGCGTCTGCAGCAGTTCCATTCCCACGTGCAAAGGCGATCCGAGGCCGGGTGAGCCGTAGCTGATCTTTCCTGGGTTGGCCTTCGAGGACTGGATGAAATCCTGGAAATTCTTGTTTGGGCTGTCGCCAGGCACCGCCAGTACGAGCGGAATGCGCACGAGCGTGGCGACGAGTTTCAGGTCTTTGGGTCCGGCAAAGGCCAGCTTGCTGAAAACCAGATGCGCGGTCGCGAAGAGTGAGTTATCGACCGTCCCGAGGGTATAGCCATCCGGGGCGGCCTGGACGACGTAACCGGTCCCGATGGTACCTGCGGCGCCCGCGCGGTTGTCCACAACGATCGGCTGGTTCAGCGCAGTGGCCATCCCGGCGGACACGATCCGCGTCACGGCATCCATCCCGCCGCCCGCCGGGACCGGGACCACCCACTTGATCGGCTTGTCGGGGTATGTGGCGGTCTGCGCCCAGGTGTCCGCTGCAACCATCGCGAACATGGCGCTGCACAGTGCCATCGACATGGTCTTCGTTACGGCACGGCGGCCGGGCTGGGTCTTCGAATGATTCAAGGTTGTCTCCTGCAGTACCTGTGTTGCGGATGGAAGGGCACTTACCGTTAATCCTAATTTCGCCCACTGCCGTCACGTTGGTCATTCATCAACTGGCCATTCGCGAAAGGAGAAGCGCACATGACACGAACGACGCTAGACTTTGCGGCGTTACATGGAAGACCCTTTCAGACACCCTATCAAGCTCGACTTTCACGGCGAGCACCTGTCACGACCGGAAAGTGTCCTGGTGACGGGCAATGGCCGGGTGTTCGTGTCGGATCATGAAGCCGGTGTGCTCGAGTTGGGTTGCCCTCGTCGCCCTCTGGTCGGCGCGCCGAAGGACTTTGTGCCTAACGGCTTTGCGCTCCTGAAAAGCGGCGAGTTTCTGATCGCCAACCTGGGTGGAGAAGGAGGCGTCTGGAAGTTGGACGCATCACGCAGGGCCTCGCCATTCCTGATGGAAGTGGAGCGACAAAGCATGAGGAACACCAATTTCGTCATGCTGGATCACAAGGGCCGGCTCTGGATCACCGTCTGCACCCGTCAAACGCCCAGGGAGCTGGCATTCGACAGACGCATAGCCGACGGCTACGTTGCAGTCGTTGACGAGCAGGGAGCACGTGTCGTTGCCGATGAATTGGCGTTCGCGAACGAGTGCCGCATTCACCCTAGCGGCGAGTGGCTCTACGTGAACGAGTCGGTTGGGCGCCGGCTCGTGCGGTTCAAGATTCATGAGGTATCGGGCCGCGTGACCCTGGGTACCAAGGAATGCGTCTGTGAATTCGGCGACGGAGACTTCCCGGACGGGCTTGCTTTCGACTCCCTTGGCGGCGCCTGGGTCGCGTGCGTCATCTCCAACCGCGTGGTCCGCATCTCGCCTGGCGGGGAGAAGCAGGTCATGCTGGACGACTCGGACCCTGAACTCAATGCACGTGCCGAAGCCGACTACGAAAAGTTCGGTGTCGAAAAATCCGTATTCGAGATGGGGATGAGCCGTGGACTTCGAAACGTGTGCAGTGTCGCCTTCGGAGGAGCCGACCTGCGCACCGTTTACCTTGGATCGCTCGGTGGTGACCGCCTGGCAAGCTTCCGCTCCAAAATTGGAGGCCACCAGCTTGCGCATTGGCAGTTCGGCGGTTGAGGGTGCGCGCGGGTCGCGCTCTACCGAGAATTTCCGGTGTCGGTGAGAAACGTGGTCAGCGCCGTCAGCGCGACGGAGTGGGGGCGCGCCGCCAGTGTGAGGATGCACAGATCCCGCTCCGCCCACTTGTCCACGATAGGAACCGAGCGGACCCGCTCCGCGTCTTCATAGGGCCAGACCATTCCCGACGGTTGTATCGATACGCCGAGGCCGGCGCGGACGAGACTGCGTGCGGCTTCGCCGGAAGCGACTCGATATTTGGGCTGGTATTTAATACTCAGCTGTGCCGCCGCGCTTTCAAGGAGCCGCGTCGTGCCGCTCTTCGCGCCGCCGCCGATGAGATCGGTTCCGAGCAGTTCCAGAAACGTCAGTTTCTCCGCATTGGCGAGAGGATGCAGCACGCTAACCACCGCCACGAGGCGGTCCGTGCGATAGGGCTGGATAGAGAGCTTGGGGGAGGGGTCGAGTGGCGGGGCACAGATTCCAACGTCCGCAATACCGGACGTCACAGCGTGTTCGACATCAGCTGAATTTCCCTCGTCGATGTCCAGCGTCACTGACGGAAAGTTGCGACTAAACGTGCCCAGATCCTCGGCAAGGTATTCAACGAGCGCGGACGCGTTGGCCCAGAGTCGCACGTGTCCCTGAACACCCACGACGAAATCGCCAAGTTCATGGTGGAGGTCATCGATGGCGGCCAGGATGCGCTTCACGTGTGAATCGACTATTGCGCCTGCCGCTGTCAGGCGGGTTCCCTTCGGGTCGCGGTACATCAGCCTGAAGCCGAGCGTATCCTCCAACTGCTGAATTCGCTTCGTGACGGCCGAAGGAGCGATTGACTCGCGGACAGCAGCCCGTCCGATATTTCGCTCTTCGGTAATCGAGGCAAACAAGCGCAACGTCATGAGATCCAATTTTCGGATCCACGTCCCAACGTTCATGGGAACCGGTCGCACTCGATCAACCTTGGCGTCATTGGACATCTCTGCTCCCGTCACAGCTGCATTAGGTGGTGTTCGCGCGAACAAGGTCGAGCGAAGGAACGCTGAGATGACTATTCTGAACCTGCCAGGCCGTGTGCTCTCGATGGTGGATGATCCCGGTCTGATGTGAAGGCAACTGGTTGGCGAAGTTGCAGGTGAGTCGGCATCATTTGAGGAACTTCAGGGACGTGTCGGCATCCTGACAGCCGAGAGCCCTTAACCTGCGACGTACTTGGCGGTAGCCGCGATGGCATCCGCCACCTGGATACTCGATTCCGTCAGGCCGGGAGGCAAAACAATGATTCCGTCCTCGTCCGCGACAAGACGCGCACCGGGAGTGAAGGTGATCCCGCCGAAGTGGATCGGGACATCCATTTCTCCCCTGCCGCCGATAGTCGCGCGGCGCGGAACCGTTCCGAGCGCCTTGACGCCGATTTCCATATCATCAATCTCGACCCGATCCCGGATCGCCCCGTTGACGACCACGCCGGCCCAGCCGTTGCGTGCCGCCAAGCCGGCCATGATATCTCCGAACAACGCGCGCCATCCCGCTTCCGCGCCATCGATGACGAGCACCTGATCATCTCCCCGCTGGTTGATCAGGTCGCGCAGGACATTGATGCCCTGCGAGTAGCGCGCCGTGCGGATGTTGCCGGCGAATGCGCGTTTCCTGCCGAATCCTATGAAGGGCAGCTCACAGGCTTGCGCTTCGTCGCAGGCGTCGCATAGATCCGTTGTCTTGTATTCCATCCGCAAATGGTAGATGGCCCCGGACTTTTTTGGTATGCCAAACCGCGATAGCCCCCGATGCGCATCAGCACTACGTGCCGGCGCCCAGGCCCCCATAAAGTGCTGACATCAAGGCCCAATTCATGACAACCATCCACCTTAACCCGCGTGTGCTCTTCCTGAGCGATGACCCGGACGCAGTCGAGCGTCAGCTCCAAGGCGAGGACCTGCCTCTGGTGGACGCGGGCGCACTTCGCGACAACGTTTCCACAGACGAGATCACGCCAGCAACGGTAGCGACGATCTGGGACGAGCGCCTGGGCCGGTACCCCTACTTGGGATTTATTTCCGGAGGCCGCCAGCCGATCGGTATGGATGCCGTGAAGAACGCTGGTTTCTCTGTCACTGTCGCCGGAAAGCGGTACGGCAAGGGATCCTCCCGGGAACACAGCCCGATGGCCGAGCGCAGTGCCGGAATCCGGCTGGTGATTGCCGAAAGCTTCGAGAGAATCTACCGCCAGAACGCGGACAACCTGGGCCTGTTCACGTCCACCGATTTCAGCCTGATCGAGCGCATTCAGAACGGCGAGCCAATCGACATTGAGGAGCTCGTTTCTTCTCGCGACGCCCAGGCGGCAGCCATCCTGCGGCACGGCGGTCTCCTGCAGTACGGACGTGAGCGGATGACGCAGATCAGCACGCCGCCGCCTGAAGCTATTGGTGGACCCAGAACGCTCGCTGAGAAGATCTTTGCAAGGCACTTGCTAATCACCGGCGACAGTCAACCGGGCCTCCGACAAGGCCAAGGCGCTTTCGTGCGCGCGGATTGGCGCTTCCTAATCGAGTACTACACGCCCATGTGCGCCCATTCGCTGCACACAGCGTTCGGGCGGCCGCTTCAGCTGCATGACCCGCAGAGCGTTCGCCTGTTCGAAGACCACACTTCCTATATCCATCGCAGTGTTGCCCACGTCCGTGCGGGTTTGATTCCCGCAATTCAGAACGTGGTTCGCGAGCACCGAAAGTTCGCCGAGGACTATGGCCTTAAAGCCCACGGCCTGCTGGCGGACGGCATCGGCAGCGAAGGCATATCGCACCCGATGATGTCCGAGCGCTACGCGTTGCCCGGGCAGATCGTCGTCGGCACCGACTCGCACACAACCCACAGCGGCGCGCTTGGCAGCCTCGCCTTCGGCGTTGGCAGCACCGAGATGGCCAACGCTCTGGTCACCGGAGCTGTACGCATCACGGTTCCCGCGTCACTGCGCATCGAACTCTCCGGCCAGCTCCCGGTGGGCGTCGGTGCCAAGGACGTCGTCCTGTTGTTACTTGCCGATCCGCGGATTCGCGCAGGTTCCGGGGTCGGCAAGGTGTTCGAGTTCACCGGGCCGGCCATCGCCCAGCTCTCCACGGACGAGCGCGCCACGTTGACCAACATGACGGCGGAGCTTGGCGGCTTCACTGGCCTCGTTGCCCCCGATGAGGAAACCGTGCGCTTTCTGCGCGAACGACGCGGCATCGAATTTGCGCTGGAAGACTGGATGCGCAGCGACCCGGACGCGACATACGTCGACACCATCCGAATCGACTGCTCGACGCTCGCGCCGATGGTGGCCCGTCCCGGCGATCCCGGCAATGGCGTGCCGGTGACGGAGCTCGTGGACCGCCCGAAGGTCGACATCGCTTACGGAGGCTCGTGCACGGGCGGCAAGCGCGAGGACTTCGACGCCTACTACCAAGTGCTGAGCTGGGCCGTCGAACGCGGCCTGCGCGTGCACCCCCATGTGAAGCTGTACCTGCAGTTCGGCACAGTCGACGTCCGTGACTACTGCATCAAGAAGGGGTACCTTGCGGTATTCGAGCGCGTGGGCGCCGAAATGCTGCAACCCTCCTGCGGCGCCTGCGCTAACGGCGGGCCGGGCACCTCGGAGCGTGCTGACGAAGTTACCGTCAGCGCCATCAACCGCAACTTTCCCGGGCGCAGCGGCCCCGGAAAGGTTTGGCTCGCGAGCCCCGCCACTGTTGCGGCCAGCGCGATCGCGGGCGAACTCGCAGCCTTTGGCGAGCTCCCGGCGCGTGTGGATGCAGGTGTGCTGCAGCCGGCCTGACACGTCGCGTCCGGCCTGCACATAGCCATGCTGATCCTCAGCACCCAGGAGCGCGAAGCCATCGACGCCGATCCCTGGTTCGCGTCGCTCTCGGCGTCACTTCGTCACGACATTCTGCGACGCGCCGAAGTGCGCCACTTCGCCGACCGCGATGCGATCTATTGCCGCGGTGCTCGCGCCGAAGACTGGAACGCCGTGGCGAACGGAGCGGTGCGCATCGGGTCGAGCTCGCCCGATGGAAGGCAAGCGACGCTGCGATATGTGGAGCCTGGCGTCTGGTTCGGTGAAGTCGAGATGTTCGACCTGAAAGGCCGACCGTACGACGCGTCGGCGCACGGTCCAACGACGCTGCTGTCGGTGCGGCGCGAGGACGTTCACGCGATCCTGGCAGGCCACACCGAGTTGTATGCCGCACTCCTGCGCCTTAACTCGCAGCGTGTGCGGCAGCTCTACAGATTGGTGGAGGACCTCGCTACCAAGCCATTGCGAGCTCGATTGGCCAAGCAGCTGTCGCAGCTCGCGCACAGCTACGGTAAGCCCGCGGGGAAAGGGGGCGCTGAAGTGCGGATCGCCCTGCGTCTCGCGCAGGAGGAACTGGCTCACCTGATCGGCTGCTCTCGGCAAAGGGTGAACGAGGAGCTGAAGCTGATGGAGCGCGACGAAACCATTCGGATCGAGCCCTGCTGCGTGATCGTGCGCAATGGCCGGGCACTGCGGCGGATGTACGAACCTGCCCGCTGACGCCGGCCGCGTGCCACTCTGGGCGACAATGCGCTCTGCCGACCTATATGTATGCCCCGCATTGATCCCCTCAGTCTTCAGCTGTTCCTCGCCGCCGCGCGGGAAGGTTCCATCAAGCGCGCGGCTGAGGCCGAACATGTCGCTCAATCGGCGCTCAGCCGGCGGATTGCTGATCTGGAGCACGCGCTCGGCGTACAGCTTCTAAGCCGCTCTCCCCTTGGCGTCACCCTGACGGAGGCTGGACATCGAGCATACGCACTCGGTGACAAGCTCAACGCGGACATTCAATCGTTTGCGCGCGAGGTGCAATCTCTAAGCGGCGAGGTCGCGGGTGTTGTCCGCCTGTTTGCCAACCTTTCCTCCGTGGTGGGATACCTGCCGGAACGTTTGCATGCATTTCGGTCGAAACATCCGAATGTTGAAATCGCGCTGCAGGAGCGCAATTCCGGGGAGTGCATCCGCGCATGCCTGGATGACCGAGCCGACGTCGCCGTTTGCATGGCGCCCGGCGCGCCGCTCCCTGCCATCGAGTCGTGGCACTTCGCCGACGACCCGCTCATCGTCGTTTTGCCCCTGAACCATCCGCTGGCGAAGCAAAGGGCCCTTCGCTTCTCGGAAGTGGTGAAGTACCCAATCGTGCGCATCCAGACCGGCGGTGCCGGAGACAGCTTCATGCAGGAGCAGGCCGAGAAGCTCAGGGTTCCCTATTCGCCCGTGGTCGCTGTCAGCAGCTACGAGGCCGCCTGTCGAATGGTCGAGGTCGGGTTGGGCATCGCGATCATGACGGGAAGCGCACTGAGCGCCCTTGCGGGCACCAAGCGATTCGTCCGCCGGCCGCTCGACGAGCCCTGGAAAGACAGGGAATTGCGGGTCTTCGCGCTGAAGAAGTCGAGCCGGCTTCGGGCCGTGGACGCCATGATCGAATCCTTGCGCAGCTGAACACTACGGATATCGCGTCACTACGGATATCGCGTTCGGACATATCCCATCTGACGCAAGAGCACTTCAGCCTGGGAGGGCGCCGCGCCTAAAGTCACCGGCATTCAAGCGACACCGGAGACATCAATGCGCGCTCTTGCGTTTTTCGGCCGGCGAGCCGTTATCGCCCTTTCCCTCCTCGGCCTTGCCAATGCACTTTCGCCTGTGCACGCGCAGACTGCCGATGGCAGGCCATTGCGCCTCATCGTGCCCAACCAGGCGGGCTCGGGGGTCGACGCCGTGGCGCGAGCCATGACCAACAGCATGGGCGCAGCTTTCGGCCGTCCCATCGTGATTGAGAACCTGCCAGGATCGGGAGGGATGATCGGCACGCAACAGATCGTGCGCGCAGTCAAGGACGGTTCCGTCTTGGGCATGGTGTCTTCCAACCACGTCATCAACCCCTTCATCTACAAGCGCGTTCCTTTCGACGCGATCAAGGACATCACGCCGATCTCAGTGATCGCGACCTCCGCTGTGGTGTTGGTGGTGAATCCGGACACGGTAAAGGCGAAGACGACGCGCGAGTTCATTGCGGAGCTCAAGGCCAACCCCAAGCTTTTCGCGTATGGATCGGCAGGCAACGGGACCGTACTGCACCTGGCTGCGGAGTACTTCACAAGCGAAGCAGATGTTGACATTCAGCACGTGCCGTACAAGGGTACGGGCGCGATGACCACCGACATCATTGGCGGGCAAGTGCACTTCGGCATGCTGCCCTTGGTGGTGGCGGCGCCTCACATCAAGTCCGGCAAGCTGCGCGCCATCGCCGTCACCTCAGCCAAGCGCAATTCGGCCTTCCCCGACGTGCCGACGCTGGCCGAAACGGGACTTCCTGGTTTCGAGTTCGAGAGCTGGATTGCCCTGATCGGGCCGGCCGGCATGACGGCACCTGTGGTCGCCGATGCGTACCGAAGGATCAAGGACACCATGGCCCACAAGGAGGTTCAAGACAGCTTCCTGGCGCAGGGTTTCACGCTCACGACGACCACGCCCGAGCAGACACGACCCTTCTTCGTGACCGAGTTGGAGAAGCACAAAAAGCTGGTGAAGCGCTCCGGTGCGGTTGCCGACTGAATGCACGCCCACCCAGACCCAGTTCGCGGAGAAAATTCATGAGTACCCCTATCTCCCTCAACGACAAGTACGAACTCGCAAAGGGCCGTGTCTTCATGACGGGGACGCAGGCGCTCGTTCGTTTGCTGTTGGCGCAGAAGGCAAAAGACGAGGCCGCCGGGCTCAACACCGGCGGCTTTGTGTCGGGCTACCGCGGCTCTCCGCTGGGCTCGGTTGACCAGGAGCTCTGGAAGGCGGGCAAGTATCTGGCGCAGCACAACATCAAGTTCAACCCTGGCTTGAACGAGGAGCTGGCTGCCACCTCGGTGTGGGGCGCGCAGATGGCCGGCATGGACCCCAAGGCCACGGTCGACGGTGTGTTTGCCATGTGGTACGGCAAGGGGCCGGGCGTGGATCGCAGCGGCGACGTCTTCAAGCACGGCAACATCGCGGGCACCTCCAAGTTTGGCGGCGTGCTGGCCATTGCGGGTGACGATCACACCTGCAAGTCATCGACCCTGCCGCATCAGAGCGAACAGGCATTCATCGCCGCCGCGATGCCGGTGCTCAATCCCTCCGGTGTACGCGAGTTCCTGGAATTCGGCTTGCACGGTTGGGCGATGTCGCGCTATTCGGGCTGCTGGATAGGTTTCAAGGCGATTAGCGAAACCATCGAGACCACGTCGTCGTTCGACATCGATCCCATGGCGATCGAGATCAAGGTGCCGGTCGATCACCCGATCCCCGCGGGCGGCTTGTCGATTCGATGGCCGGATCCGCTGATGGAGCAGGAAGAGCGGTTGCTTCGAGACAAGCTCCATGCGGTGCTGGCGTATGTTCGGCTGAACGGGTTGAACCGCCAGGAATGGAGCGTCCCCAATGCAAAGCTGGGCATCGTCACGACCGGCAAGAGCTACCTGGACACGCGGGAAGCGCTCTCGCTGCTTGGCATCGACGAAGCGGGCGCGAAGTCCCTCGGTGTGCGCCTGCTGAAGATTGGCGTCACCTGGCCGCTCGAACCGAACTGCGTTGCGGAGTTTGCGCAAGGCCTGGACGAGATTCTGGTCGTGGAAGAGAAGCGCGGCATCATCGAGCCGCAGGTCAAGGAACAGCTGTACAACGCGCCCCTGGGCGAACGCCCGCGCGTGGTCGGCAAGGCTGAAGGCGAGGGGGAATGGGTCCGCTCGCCGAAGGGATTCCTGCTTCCCCCGAACGGCGAGCTTTCGCCCGCGCTCATCGCCAAGGTCATTGCCCAACGGCTGCTGCAGGTGCTCGGTGCGGGTGCATTGCCACAGTCGGCCACCGCAGTCCTGGCGGACGCAGGCTGCGCCGCCGCCCTGGACGCGACGCTGCCGCAGCGGTTGCCCTTCTTCTGCTCGGGTTGTCCGCACAATACATCCACGAAGGTGCCCGAGGGTTCGCGCGCGGGGGCCGGCATCGGTTGCCATGCCATGGCGACGTGGATGGACCGCAGCACCACGAACATCACGCAGATGGGCGGCGAAGGGGCAGCCTGGATCGGGCACGCGCCATTCACCTCGGAAGGCCACATCTTCCAGAACCTCGGGGACGGTACATACAGCCATTCGGGTTCGCTGGCTTTGCGCGCGGCCGTCGTCGCCAACGTGAACATCACCTACAAAATCCTTGCGAACGACGCAGTCGCCATGACGGGCGGTCAACCGGTCGAGGGATCATTGAGCGCAATCCAGATCGTCCAGCAGGTCACAGCCGAGGGCGTCAAACATGTGCACCTGGTGTCCGATGATCCTGATGCGTGGAAGGCGCTGGGCGGACTGCCGGAAGGCACAGTGGTCAGCCATCGCGACGAACTGGATGCGGTGCAGCGGCGCTTGCGCGACACGCCCGGTGTTTCCGTGATCGTCTATGCGCAGACCTGCGCGGCTGAGAAGCGCCGCCGCCGCAAGAAGAAGGAAGCGGTGGATCCTCCGAGGCGCGTTGTGATCAATGAGGAAGTCTGCGAAGGTTGCGGCGACTGCGGCGTGCAATCGAATTGCGTATCCATCACGCCGCTCGAAACGCCGCTCGGCCGCAAGCGGACGATCGACCAGAGTTCCTGCAACAAGGACTATTCCTGCGTCAAGGGCTTCTGTCCGAGCTTCGTCACGGTCAAGGGCGGTGGTCTGCGCAAAGCATCCAAGAGCAAGGCGACACCGCCCTCGGACCTGCCGCAACCGCACATTCCCGCACTGGATCAGCCGTATAACGTCTTGATCACCGGTGTCGGCGGCACCGGCGTGGTCACGATCGGTGCGCTTTTGGGCATGGCGGCGCACATCGAAGGCAAGGGCGTGATCGTCATGGACATGGCGGGCCTGGCGCAGAAAGGGGGCGCGGTAATGTCGCATGTGCGCCTTGCGGCCCGCCCGGATGCGCTCTACGGGGCGCGTGTCGGCCAGAAGCAGGCGGACTTGCTGCTGGCTTGCGACCTCATGGTTGGCGCCGGCAAGGAGGCGATGAATGCCTCGAGCGCTGAGCGGACGGCGGCGGTGGTGAACACGGACGTGGCGCCGACGGGCAGCTTCCTGAAGAATCTCGATTGGCAGGCGCGTCCCCAGGAGTTGCTTGAGCAGCTGAAATCCGGCGTGAAGAACGCGGCAACGGTAGACGCGTCCCGGCTCGCCACCAAATTGATGGGTGATGCGGTGGCCACGAATGTCTTCATGCTCGGATTCGCGTGGCAATCCGGAAGGGTGCCGCTATCGGAGGCAGCGCTGTTGCGCGCCATCGAACTCAACGGCGCGGCGGTGGAAATGAACAAGGCAGCGTTCTCCTGGGGACGGCAAGCGGCGCTTGACGTGGACAAGGTGCGCGCCGCCGCTGGATTGGACAAGGCGCAGGTCATGCTGATGCCGCAGCGGGCGCTTGCCCTTGATGCGCTGCTTGCCGACCGTAGGAAACGGCTCACCGAATATCAGGGTGGCAGCTACGCGCAGCGCTTCGAGGACACCGTGCGCGAGCTTGCGGCTCTCGAGAAGACTCGTTTTGGGTCGGAGCGCGTGGCCCGCGAGATCGCTGTGAGCCTCTACAAGTTGATGGCTTACAAAGACGAGTACGAAGTCGCTCGTCTCTACACGGAAAGCGGATTCTTTGACCGCATCGGACGCGAGTTCGAAGGCGACTACAAGCTGCACTTCCACCTGGCGCCGCCCCTGTTGGCCAAGCGGGATGCGAAGGGCCACCTGCTGAAGAAATCGTACGGACCCTGGGTCGCTACCGCGTTCCGTTGGCTGGCGAAGGGCAAGCGTCTGCGTGGCACTCCGTTTGACATTTTCGGCTACACCGAAGAGCGCCGAACCGAGCGCGCACTGATCGCGCACTACGTCGCACAGATGCGCCAGGCGCTCACGAGCGCGCGGCCGGACCAGGTGGCTACTGTTCTCGAACTTGCACGGCTACCGCAGACGATGCGCGGCTACGGACACGTCAAAGAGGCGAACATCAAAGCCGCGCATATCCGCGAGGCCTACCTCCTGGGCGAACTGAGCAAGCCTGTCGTCAGCGACGTTGATTCGACGCAAACCCCTGAAGTGGCACTGACATGAAGAACCATGACGTGTACGTTGTGGCGGCGGTGCGCACGGCCATCGGCACCTTTGGCGGGTCACTCAAAGACGTCCCGCTCACGCAACTGGCCACGGCGGTTGTTCAGGCAGCGCTGGATCGTAGCCGGGTTGATCCGGCAAGAGTCGGCCACGTCGTCATGGGGAATGTGATTCCCACCGACCCCAAGGATGCCTACCTGGCACGTGTGGCGGCGATGGATTCCGGCATTCCCGAGCAGACTCCCGCGTTCAACGTGAACCGACTTTGCGGTTCGGGCTTGCAGGCCATCATCTCGGCGGCGCACACCCTGATGCTGGGCGAGGCAACCCTTGCCGTGGGAGGGGGAGCGGAGTCCATGAGCCGGAGTCCTTACGTGATGGCGGGCGCAAGATGGGGCGGCCGCATGGGAGACATGCAGACCACGGACTACATGCTGGGCATCCTGCACGATCCCTTCCATCGGATCCACATGGGCATCACCGCTGAAAACGTTGCGGAGCGGGCTGCGGTGACGCGCCAGATGCAGGATGAGTTGGCTGTGGAAAGCCAGGCCCGCGCGGCCAGGGCCATCTCCGAGGGAAGGTTCAAGTCGCAAATCGTTCCCATCGCGCTCGAGAGCCGAAAGGGAACCGTCGTTTTCGATACCGATGAGCATGTGCGCGCCGGTACGACCCTGGAGCAACTTGCGAAGATGAAGCCGGCGTTCAAGGAGAACGGCACCGTCACGGCCGGCAATGCCTCGGGGCTCAACGACGGCGCCGCCGCAGTGGTGCTCGCCACGGAGGAGGGCATCGCGGAAGGCGGCTTGAAGCCGCTGGCCCGGCTCGTGAGCTATGCGCATGCAGGCGTGGATCCCAGGTTCATGGGGATCGGCCCTGTTCCAGCGACTCACCTGGCGCTGCGACGCGCGGGCTTGACCGTGGATGATCTTGATGTGATCGAGTCGAACGAGGCGTTTGCCGCCCAGGCCTGCGCCGTGAGCCGGTCCCTCGAGTTCGACCCCGCGAAGGTGAACCCCAACGGGTCCGGTATCTCGCTCGGCCATCCTGTCGGGGCGACCGGCGCGATCATCACCACCAAGGCGATTCATGAACTCCATCGCGTTGGCGGGCGGTACGCCTTGGCCACGATGTGCATCGGTGGTGGCCAGGGCATTGCGGCAATTTTCGAACGCGTGTGAGCGCTCCGTTGCCCGTGATCACCCTGTACCACTGCGTGAGCGCGCGTTCCTTCCGTCCGCTCTGGATGCTGGAAGAACTGGGCGTGCGTTATGAACTGAGGATGTTGCCGTTTCCACCCCGCGTGTTGGAGCGCTCATACCTCGACCTGAATCCACTGGGTACCATCCCGTTGATGATTAACGGCGGCACGCGAATGACCGAGTCGGCAGCGATCTGCCAGTATCTTTGCGCATTGAGCGCCCCGACGTCGCTGCAGGTCGAGCCCGCGGAAGATGACTATGGCGCCTACCTCAACTACCTCCACTTCGGCGAAGCCACGCTCACGTTTCCGCAGACGCTCGCGCTGCGGTACGCGCGATTTGAGCCCGATCGGGGTCTGGCAATCGTTGCAGAGGACTATTCCAAATGGTTTCTGGCACGGTTGCGCACGCTGGAGCCCCTGCTGGCCCAGCAAGAGTATCTGTGCGCCGGTCGCTTCACGGCCGCGGATGTCTCGGTTGGGTACGCGCTGTTGCTGGCGCAGCATCTTGGGCTTGTATCCCGTTTCACCCCGGCAGTGAAGGCGTACTGGGAACGTCTGCAGCAGCGTGAGGGGTACCGCCGCGCCCTGCAATCCCAGGAAGCCGCCGCGGCAGCGCAAGGCGTTTCCACAGTGCCCGCGCCGGATACCGCGGCCTAAGCGCGCATCCGCAGTTGCTTGCGCAAGCTCTTGTCGCGTCAAGCACCGCCAGCAGGCACGCGGCGCCGTCCCGTCAGCGACCCAATACCGTCCATGTCCCGGGGACCTGCCCAAAGCTCAGCCACACGCCGTCGGGAAGGCTCTGGTTCACGCCCGGCTTCGACCAATCGCACACCCCGGTCGGGAAGATCGCATTCAAGCGCGTCAACTCGGGCGCGGTAAACGTGACTCTGTAGTCTGCGGGCGTGACGGGCTTCAGTTGGCACTTCAGAACGTCGCCGGCGCGCGTGCCGCCAGCCACAATCCGAGGGTTCGCGTAGATCGGGTAAAGCTTGTTGCATTGGGCCGCCGGATCGAGGGTGGCCGCCTCTTCGAACTTCGTTCCCGCCGAATCCCAGCAAGCGTCCTTGGTGGTCGCTGGTTTCGCTGCGATGACTCGGTTCAGGTATTCGCGGCTGCCGGGATCGAGCGCCAAGTTGGCCGGGTCTGCGGAAAGCTTGTCCAGCCACTCGTTCATCGCGGTCAAGCCCTGCCGGATCAGGTTGGTGCCGGGGGCGGGCGTGCCAGCGACCGTCCATGCGACCATATTGTCCCTGGTGCCGTTCGTCTTCAACATACGCTCGATTTTTGCGAACGTTCGGTCGCGAGCGTGAATGTTCCTCTGGTCATCGACATAGTTGCGATAGTCGATCATTGGCAAGGTCAGGTTCACGGCGGAATTGAGCCGGCCCGACTTGTACGCGTTGGCAATCGCCAGCAAGTCGCCCGAAGAGCGCGAGGTCGTGATCTTGCCGTCGATGTCGAGGCCACCGACTTTCTCGTTAAGGTCCAGGAACTCCGTGGTCGAGATTGCGCCACTGTTCAGCGCGTTCAGTCCGTATTGCACACCGACGTTGTCGTATGCGGAGCGTGCGAACCCATTGGCCGGGTTCACGCCGAAGCTGTTCACATTGCCCGACCAGTAGTCGCCCCGCGCTCCCTTCGGATTGGTGACCGCGTCGTAGCGCATAGCGATCGGCACCGAAGACCCGAACTGGCTGTTGGACGGGTTCTGCCAGACGTTGGCGAAGTTCTGCCACAAGCCCAGACAGGTCGTCGAGTTGTCCACGACCGGATAGCCATCGACTTTGGAGATCTTGCTCACGGGCCAACTTCCCGCAGCCGTCTTGGTAAAGTAGTTGGTCAACACATTGCAGTCGAGGACGTCCGAAACGACCGACACCTGGTCGGGGTAGGTGCGAACTGTGTTGATCCCGTCGAGCAGACCAGGGTAGTTCTGAGCGATGAGATGCAACTGCATCGATCCGCCCGAAGAACCGAGGCCGATCGTGAACTTCGGCAGGCCGTAGTTCTTGATGAAGTGTTCCTTGATCATCGCCGTGGTCTCGGCGGAAAGCGCATCGTCCTGGCCGGTCCCGAATACGTTTCGTGTCCCCGTCGCGACTGCGAAGCCCATGTTCAATGCGTCGTCGGTGGAGCGAATGCTGTCCTGCGCCAGCAGCGCCCCCGCCGCGGTGTTTGAACCGGACCGATAACCGGGACCCGCACCGCCCACGTACTGGTACATCAACTTGCCATTCCAGCCGGCGCCCGGCTTGGTGCCGTTGGTCGTCCACGGCTTGGAAATAGGTTTGGCCGGATCGTCAAGGATCGCAATCCGGTAGATGGACTCGTTGATGGTGCCGGACTCGACCCGCACGATGTAGTTGACTGACTTGCCCTCGATCGTCGTGGTCTTGGCCAGATCGCTGGGGTAGGGCTGGCTGAGCTGGGTGAGCGGCGCGAACGTTCCGGCCGTGGTCCGGTAAAACCACTCCACGCGCGAGTTGCCGGTGCACACCGTCGACGACGTCGGCGCTCCCAGACCAGAAGCCTCGGTCTCGCAGATCCAGGGCCTCTGGTGAGGTCCGGCGAATAGCGGTCCCGTAATCGGAGAACTCTTGATGGTGCCCATCGCCACGGCGGCGCCCGAAGATCCATTCACTGCCTGGACTTCATTGTTGCCATCGGAGAGGCCTTCGACAACACCGATGAGTGTGCGCGCGTCCCTGGCGCTGAACGAGCTTGTCACATCCACGCCGTTACGCAGCACCTTGACCTGGTCGGTGGACAAGTTTGCCGGGAGAGGGATTTCCACCAAAGCGCTCCCTCCGGTGGCGAGCGAAGCACGCGAAGAGAGGACTTTGATGGTTGCGGGTGGGGCATCATTGCTTCCCCCGCACGCGGGGAGGAGGGCGGTGATCGCTGCTGCGCACGCAACAGGCATCAGGCGGTTGTAAAACATGAAGTCTCCTGGGCGTTAGGGAACGCGGGTCGCTCAATAGCGGGCTCGTCGCGCAATGAAGTCCAGCAGGTTCCGATTGGCTTCTTGCGGTTTCTCGAAGTACGCGGAATGCCCGGCGTCGTCGATCACGGCGAGTTCGCTGCCTTCAATCAGCTCGGCCACCTCTCGCATGACGGCCACGGGCACAATCGGATCTTCACTGCCTACCAGCAGCAGCGTCGGGCAGGCGAGTCCGCCCAGTGCTTGCACAGGAAGCAGTTTGTCCGGCTGCAGCAACGCAGCGAGCGCCTCGCCCCATTCGGCGCTGGGAATCGAATGTGCGCTCGGATTGAAGTGGTTGATCTGGGCGTACAACTGTGCCTTCTCCGGATGGTTCTCCAGGAACCAGCGGCCGAGAGAACGCTGCTCCACATTGACGGCGCGCTGCGTGATTCGCCGACTGGCAAAGATGTTGAGCAACACGGGGTGGTCGACGCCGAGCGAGCTGTCGCAGGCAGCGAAAGCGGCAACGCGGTCGGGATGACTCAGGGATAGCCTCAGCCCGATAAAACCCCCTAGCGATTGGCCGACGAGCACGGCTCGCTCCACTTCCTCCCGATCGAGAATGGCGATCGCGTCCGCGACGAAGGTGTCTAACGCGAACTCCTGGACCGGCGCGACCGAGCGGCCGAAGCAGCGGATGTCCATGGTGATGCAGGTGTGGCGCGCGCCGAAGGCGGGCAGCTGCTGCCACCAGGTAGCGCCGTTGGAACCGGCGCCATGCAGGAACAGAACTGCCGGGCCTTCGCCCTGGCGCTCGTAGTAGATGCGGCGCCCGCCGGCTTCGACGAAAGGCACGATCAGTTTGCCTTGATGTTCAGGCTTCGCACCAGCTGGCCCCAGCGCTCCGTGTCGGCGCGCACCAGCTGCGCGTACTGTTCCTGTGTGGAAGCGGCGGGTGTCATGCCCTGGAACTCCAGCAGTTTGACCACTGCAGGATCGTTGACGGCGACTTGCAGGACCGCATGGAGCTTGCGCACGATGGGCGCAGGCGTTCCTTTTGGCGCGGAGACCCCGACCCAGGAACTGACGGTGAGCTGCTTGAAACCCAGCTCCGCGAATGCTGGCACGTTGGGCACCGCGGTACTGCGTTCGGGACTGCTGACTGCCAGCACCTTGAGCTTGCCGCCCTGCACGTGGCTGAGCGCGGCATTGGGTGGAATCACGATCACTGACACCACGCCGGCCAACACGTCCTGCAGTGCCGGGGCACCGCCCTTGTAGGGCACGTGCGTGAGCTGGATGCCGGCGGCGCGCTGCAGCTGTTCCATCACCAGGTGGCCGGTGCTGCCGGCGCCGGAACTGGCGTAGTTGATCTTGCCCGGCTCCCGCTTGGCGCGTTGCAGAAGTTCCTCGAATGAGTTGATGCCAGCGTCGCTGCGCACCACCAGCCACTGCGCGGCCCGGCCGATCTCGCCGATGTGTTCGAAGTCCTTCACGATGTCGAAAGGAACGTTCTCGTACATGCCCTGCACGATCGTGTTGAGCATGCCCGTCATGGTGAGTGTGTAGCCGTCTGGTGCGGCATTGGCGCCAGCCTGTGTACCGACGATATTTCCGGCACTCGGCCGGTTTTCGACGACCACGGGAATCTTCAGTGCCGTAGACATGTGCTGGGCAACCGGGCGGATAACCTGGTCGTAGGGACCACCTGCCGGCGCGGGGACGATGATGCGGATCGGACGAGCGGGCCAGTCGGCGGGCTGGGAATGGACGACGGACGTGGCCAGGAAGCCGGCCGCCACGGCAGCTGCGAAGCGCAAGAGCATTTTCACGTTGTCTCCTTGTTTGTCCGCATCTTCGGCCGACGCACCCATCGCCGTCGAATTAATTCGCCGGGTTATCCATTAGACTTCCCGATACCTTGCCGCACAGCGCCACCGTCTTCCTGAACCGGCTGCTCGCCCGCGGCAAGTTCCGCCACGTGCAGGTGATCCTGGCATTGGCTGAACTCGGCAGCGTGCAGCGCACGGCGGATGCGATCGGCATGACGCAATCTTCGGTTTCCCAGACACTCGCCTACTTGGAGGAGTTGCTGGAGGTGCGCCTGTTCGAGCGTCACGCGCGCGGCGTGCGGCCGACGCCCGCCTGTGCAGACTTGTTGCCAGTGGCTCGCCAGCTGATGATGGGAGTAGCCGACGGCGCGGAGATCGTCAGGCGCCACAGCATGTTGAGCGACCGCGTCACCACCGGATAAGTACGTGCCGGCAGAGGGAAGTTGCGCGCGAGGTCGTCGAAGCGCTGCCGGGCCGCAACGCCCGCCGGCAACACAAGCCAATTGGCCTTTGCGATGTCCGACCATTTCAGCGAACGGGCGCCCGCCAACGGATGGTCTGCCCGACAGAGGATCACGTACCGGTCGTCGCGCAGCGGATGAAACTCCCATCCTTCCGGGAGCACGGGCGGCCGGCGGCAGACGACCAGGTCCACCTCGCCGCGTGCAATAGCCAGCAGCTGGTCCTGCCCCTCTGCTTCCGCCAGGTGAACCTGGACGCCGGGATATTGGTCACTGAATTCCGGGAGCGTGTCAAGCAGCAATCCGTTCGTTGCAGCCGCGGAGGCAACCAAGCGGACAACCCCCTGGCCGTGCTGGTGGCGCGCGCTGGGCACGACCGCTGCTGGACGAAGGCGAGCTCGTGGAACTGCGCGTAGGCGACGCCGTGCACATCGAGCCGATCGGCATCCTGCAGCCCAAGGCTGGCATGGGCGATGCAGCAATTCGCTTGGGTGAGTTCCTGCGCAAGGCGACGGCTGTCCGCGTGCGTTCGCGGCCCGAAATGCCAAGACCCGTCGGACGAAAGCGCAAAACTCCTCCGGCACCAGCAAAGAACTGACGCCATGAGGCAAGGCTTGCGGATTCGGAACTCAGCTTCCGTCAAACACTTTCTCTAGGGTAGACCAATCGATTGGATCAAGTGACTTCGGCGCGATCACGCGTTCTCGTTCAGCAGGCGGGCCGGCACATCGGACCTTTCCAGAGCGATGAAGTGGCCGGTGTTCGCCACTTGAGTGAACTGGGCAACAGGACGCCAGCTGAGATGTTCAACCAATGTGTTGCGTCGACCGGTTGAATCCGCCGCCATAAGCATCGGTGATCGGGCGGGCCCGGTAGCCCGCGGAGCTGTCTCTCTAGACTCGTAGTCCGTTTACGAAGGAGAGCTCGAATGACGTACTTCACCGGAATCGATGTGTCGCTGCGCTCCGTTTCGATCTGCATCGTCGATGAGCATGGCGAGGTGTGCCACGAAGCCAAGACCGCAGCGCAGCCAGCTGCGATTGCCCAGTGCTTGAGCAGCTTCAGTGCCGACGTGAAGTCCGTCGGCCTGGAAGCCGGCACGCTGACTCAGTTCCTAGCCTATGGCTTGCAGGCCGCCGGCTTCGAGGTGATCTGCATGGAAGCCAGGCAGGTCAAGAACACGTTGGCCGCCATGCGCAACAAGACCGACCGCAACGACGCGCGCGGAATCGCGCAGATCCTGCGCACCGGCTGGTACAGCCGTGTCCACGTCAAGAGCATGCACAGCCACCGCGTG
>NZ_RWKI01000030.1 GCF_003984645.1 Variovorax sp. MHTC-1 | reverse complement strand
GTTGATCACCGGCCCGGGCGAGCCGCCACCGGCCGAGAGCACTGTGCCGTCGGGCAGCAGCAGCGCGCTCGAGTGGTAGAGGCGGGGCTTCGTCGCCTCGGCGCCGGTGGTCCACTGGCCGGTGGCCGGGTCCCAGATCATGGCGCTGAAGGCGGTGTTGACCAGCTCGTTGAAGGTGCCCGAGCCGCCGGTGACCAGCACCTTGCCGTCCGCCATGACGGTCGCGCTGGACCAGATGCGGTTGGAGCCGGGCCCGGGGATGGAGGTCACGACGGGGGTGGCGCCATTGAAGTCCACCACCATCGCGCTGCCGTCCTCGGCGATCAGCAGGATCTTGCCGCGGTCGAACATGGCCCAGGGCATGGACCAGTTCGCCGACTTGGGCAGCGTGCCGATCTGCAGGATGAAGGGGGCCTCGGTGTTCATGCTGAACAGCTTGTTGCCGCTGGTCACGAGCACGCGCCCATTGGGCGCCAGCGCGGCGCGCGGATAGAACCAGTCGGCCGGCCAGTCCTGCATGTTGAGGGTCTGCCAGCCGAGCGTGGGCCGGTAGATTTCGGGCACGCCGGAGCCGGCGCCGTTGGCGTCGATGCCGGCCAGGACGAGCTGGCGCCCATCGGCCAGCGGCACCAGCGTGCCGTACCAGCGCGCATAGGCCATCGGCGGCCCCGGCGAGATGGTGGCAGCGGCCGGGTCGTACAGGTTGACGTCGCGCACGCCCCCGTTGACCTGGTTCGGCGTCACCCCGCGCGTGTCGCCGCCGGCCAGCAGCACCAGCCCGGAGGGCAGCGTGGACTGGGCGGTACAGAAGAGATCGGTGCGCGTGCTGTGCTGCAGCAGGCTGTGGGCGTTGGTGGCGGGCGTCCACACGTCGTAGTAGAGCTGGGCCCCCTGGGCGCCGCTCGGGTCGGTGCCGTAGCTCATGACCTTGCCGTCGGGCGTCAGCACCGCGTGGATGGCGTTGATCGGCCAGCTGATCGGGGCGGCCCATTGGCCGCCGGCGCTGGGCGCCACCGGGGCTGCTGCCGCTTGCGCGTCAGCGGTGGTGGGCTGACCCGGCGCACCCTGGCCGCGGTCGATGGGCGCGGCGCGATCACGCTCCAGCTGCCGCAACTGGGCGATGTCGTCCAGCGACCTGACGGCCTTGCTGATGAGCGACGATGAAGACGGCGGCTTGGGCTCCGCGCCGGCGGCGGGCGCAGGCGCCGGTGCTGGCGCCGGCGGATTGCCGGCACCGGTGGGCGTACCGGCCATGCCGGTGCCAGCGCTGTCGCCACCGCCACCGCAGGCGGTGATCACAAACGGGGCGCACAAGGCGATCCATGTGATGCCCGAAACGCGTGGATCCGGCTGCACTTTCTGCATAGCTGGGCCCCCTGGGGTGTGAACTTAAGTTTATACAGCGTTCGCAACCGCAGGCAAAGATCGTTCCTCCTTGTTTTTGTGGAGGGGTGGACCGCGCTCATGCGCAGGGCCATGATCTGCAGACGATGGCCGCACTTACCGCCCGCCTCGTTGTCGTTGCCGCCGCGCTCCTGTGGGCCATGACAGGAGCCGGAGCCGCCGCGGCCGACGAGTTCGCGGCCGAGCGCGAGCGCATGGTTCAGCAGATCGCATCGAATGCGCGCGAGACCCGCGCCGACACCGGCAGACGCACCTTCGACGCGCGCGTGATGGAGGTCATGGCGAAGGTGCCGCGGCATGCCTTCGTTCCCGCCGACCAGCTTCCCTACGCCTACCAGAACCGGCCGCTGCCGATCGGCCACGGCCAGACCATCTCGCAGCCCTACATCGTGGCCTTGATGACCGACCTGGCGCGCGCAGAAGCCGGCCACAAGGTGCTCGAGGTCGGCACCGGCTCCGGCTATCAGGCCGCGGTGATGGCGCAGCTGGCGGGCGCGGTCTACAGCATCGAGATCGTCGAGCCGCTCGGGCTCGCGGCCAGGCAGCGGCTGCAGGCGCTGGGCTATCGCAACGTCGAGGTGCGCCTGGGCGACGGCTACCACGGGTGGGAAGAACACGCGCCCTTCGACGCCATCCTCGTCACTGCGGCCGCCAGCCACATTCCGCCGCCGCTCATCCGCCAGCTCAAGCCGGGCGGGCGGATGGTGATCCCGGTGGGCGCGGCCTTCATGGTCCAGCAGCTGATGCTGGTCGAGAAGAACGCGGATGGGACGGTCTCGACGCGGCAGATCCTCCCGGTGGCCTTTGTCCCGCTGACCGGCAAGCGCTGAGCCGGCGATGACCGCGACACGCGCGCCGCTCTTCGCCGTGGCGCTGATCTCGGCCGCCGCGCTGGCCTACGAGATCGTGCTGATGCGGCTGTTCTCGATCATGCTGTGGCATCACTTCGCCTACATGATCATCAGCCTCGCCCTGCTGGGCTGGGGCGCTAGCGGCGCCGTACTGACCTTGGCGCAGCACGCGGTGCAACGGCGTTTCGCGCCGCTGTTCTGCGCATCGGCTGCGGCCTTCGGGGCCGGCGCCGTCGGCTGCTTCCTGCTCGCGCAGCGCGTGCCCTTCAATCCGCTGGAGCTGCTCTGGGACCCGCGCCAGCCCGCCTACCTGCTGGCGGTCTTTCTTTTGCTGCTGCTGCCCTTCCTGTGCGCCGGCGCCTGCGTGTGCATGGCCCTGTCGCACTTTCGCGGAAAGCTGGCGCGCATCTACAGCTTCGACATCCTCGGCGCGGGGGCCGGCAGCCTGGGCGTGGTGGCCCTGCTCTTCGTGCTCTCGCCGGCCGAGGCCTTGAAGCTGATCGGCTCGCTGGGATTCATCGCCGCGGCGGTGGCATGGCTCGAATGCGGCGGCCGCGGGCGCTGGCCCGCCCTGCTGTCGATGCTGTTCGCCCTCCTGCCCTTGCTGCTGCCCTCGGCGTGGCTCGCGCCCGCCATGTCGCCGTACAAGGAGCTGCCGCAGACCCTGCGCATTCCCGAAGCCCGCGTGATCGAGGAGCGATCGAGCCCGCTCGGCCTGGTCAGCGTGCTCGAGAGCCCGCGCGTTCCGTTGCGCCACGCGCCGGGCTTAAGCCTCAACGCAAGCGCCGAACCGCCGCCGCAGCTCGCGGTCTTCGTCGACGGCGAGGGTCTCAACGCGCTGACCCGCTTCGACGGCCGGCGCGTGAGCCTGGTCCATCTCGACCAGATCAGCTCGGCACTGCCCTACCACCTGTTGCGCCATCCGCGCGTGCTGGTGCTGGGCGCCGGCGCCGGGGCCGACGTGCTGCAGGCCCACTACCACGGCGCGAGCCGGATCGATGCGGTGGAGCTCAATCCCCAGGTCGTCGACCTGGTGCGCAGCCGATTCGCGGACCATGCGGGCGGCCTCTACCCGCACATCGCGCGCGTGCACGTGGCCGAAGCGCGCGGCTTCGTCGCTGCCAGCGACGAGCGCTACGACCTGATCCAGGTGGCGCTGCTCGATTCCTTCAGCGCGTCCTCGGCCGGCCTCTACGCGCTGGCCGAGAACCATCTCTACACGGTCGAAGCGCTGCAGGAGCAGCTGCAGCACCTGCGGCCCGACGGCCTGCTCGCGATCACGCGCTGGGTCACGCTGCCGCCGCGCGATGCGCTGAAGCTCTTTGCCGCCGCGGTGACGGCGCTGGAGCGATCGGGCGTTGCCGATCCCGCATCGCAGCTCGCGCTGATCCGCAGCTGGAAGACCGTGACGCTGCTGGTGAAGAACGGCGCCTTCGGCAGCGAGGACATCGCGGCGATCAAGGCCTTCTGCGTCGCGCGCTCCTTCGACCTGGGCTTCCATCCCGGCATGCGTGCGGAGGAGGCGAACCGCTACAACGTGGTCGAAGGTCCCGACCTGTTCGACGGCGCGACGGCGCTGCTCGGTCCGGGCCGGGACGCGTACATCGAGAACTACAAGTTCCACATCGCGCCGGCCACCGACGACAAGCCGCACTTCTTCCACTTCTTCAAGTGGCGCTCGCTGCCCGAGCTGCTGTCGCTCAAGGAGCAAGGCGGCCTGCCGCTTCTGGAGTGGGGCTATCCGGTGCTCGTGGCGACGCTGGTCCAGGCGGCGCTCGCGAGCCTGCTGCTCATCGGCCTGCCGCTGGCCTGGGCCGGCATGCGGCAGAAAGACCAGCGCATGCCGCCGATTGCCGGATCGCGCGGCCGCGTGCTCGTCTACTTCATGGCGATCGGCTTCGGCTTCATGTTCATCGAGATCGCATTCATCCAGAAGTTCGTCCTGTTCCTGAGTCATCCGCTCTACGCGGTGGCGGTGGTGCTGTTCGCCTTTCTGCTGTTCGCCGGCATCGGCAGCCGCGTCGCCGCGCGTGCACTGCCGGTGCCCGCGGTGGCCGGCGCCATCGCGCTCGCTGCAGCGCTGTGCCTGCTGCTGCTTCCGGTGCTCTTCCGCCACGCGATGGGCTGGCCGGACGCCGCGCGCATCCTGCTCGCGGTCGCGCTGATCGCGCCGCTGGCCTTCTTCATGGGCATGCCCTTCCCGCTCGGCCTGGCGCGCGTGGAGGCCGCCGACGCCCGGCTCATCCCCTGGGCCTGGGGCATCAACGGCTGCGCGTCGGTCACCGGCGCGGTGCTGGCCACGCTGCTCGCGATCCATCTCGGCTTCACTGCCGTGGTGCTGGCTGCGCTCGCGCTCTACGGGCTTGCGGCTCTGGCGCGTCCTTGACACCATGGGGGCATGCCGACCGGCCATCGCCAGGCTTCGATGCGCCGCGAGTTCCTGAAGAAGGGGCTCGCGGTGCTGATCCCGTCCACGCTGTGGCCGGGGCTCGGCCGTGGCCAGACGACGCCGGCCCCTGCAACACGGCCGATCCCCTCGACCGGCGAGCAACTGCCGGTGGTCGGGCTGGGCAGCTGGATCACCTTCAACGTCGGCACCGACCGCGCAGCGCGCGATGCCTGCACCGAGGTCATGCGCGCCTTCTTCGAAGCCGGCGGACGCATGATCGATTCGTCGCCGATGTACGGTTCGTCGCAGAGCGTCATCGGCGAAGGCCTGGCCCGCATCGGCAGCGCCGCGCGCGTCTTCGCGGCCGACAAGGTCTGGATCGGCTCGGGCGCGCGCGGCCCGGGGCAGATCGAGGAGTCGCGCCGCCTGTGGAAGGTGTCGCGCTTCGATCTGCTGCAAGTCCACAACCTGCTCGCCTGGGAGGAGCACCTGCCGGCGCTGCTCGCGATGAAGGCGGCCGGGCGGCTGCGCTATGTCGGCATCACCACTTCGGAAGGCCGGCGCCACCGCGAGATCGAATCGATCATGCGAAGCCAGCCTATCGACTTCGTCCAGATCAGCTACAACCTGCTCGACCGCGAGGTCGAAGAGCGCATCCTGCCGCTGGCGCGCGAGCGCGGCATCGCCGTCATCGCCAACCGGCCCTTCCGCCAGGGTGCGCTGCTGCGCGGGCTGCAGCGCCACCCGCTGCCGCCATGGGCGGCAGAGATCGGCTGCGACGGCTGGGCGCAGTTCGCGCTCAAGTTCATCGTCTCGCATCCGGCCGTGACCTGCGCCATTCCGGCCACCAGCAGCGTGGCGCACGTGCGGCAGAACATGGGCGCGGCACTCGGCCGCCAGCCCGACGCGGCGATGCGCCGGCGCATGGCTGCGCACGTCGAGGCGTTATAGGGCCCCTAGATGTCCGAGTGGTGGAGCTACCGGCCGTCGGATTTCCTGCTGTTCTCGGCGCGCACCTACCACCGGCTCTTCGAGCTCTACAACGCCGAGCTCTGGCCTGCGCATCTGCTAGCCCTGGTGATCGGGTTGACGGTGCTGTACACAGCGCTGCAAGGCGGGGCGCAGGCGGCGCGGGTGGCCTGCCTGCTGCTCGCGGCCTGCTGGCTGTGGGTGGCCTGGGCCTTTCATCTGCAGCGCTATGCCGCCATCAACTGGGCCGCGACCTGGTTCGCCGCGGCTTTCGCGATCGAGGGCGGGCTGTTGTTCCTGTGCGGCGTGTTCGGCGCACGCCTTCACATCCCGGCGCAGCGCGGCTTGCGTGGCCAGCTCGGGCTCGGCCTGCTCGTCTTTGCGCTCGTCGTCCAGCCCTGGCTCGGCCTGCTGCTCTTCGGCAGGCCGTGGCGCGAGGCCGAGCTTTTCGGCATGGCGCCGGACCCGACCGCGCTCGCGACACTGGGCCTGCTGCTCCTCCTGCGTCCGCTCGCACCGTTCGCATGGATGCTGTGGCCGATCCCGCTGCTGTGGTGCCTGGTCGGCGCAACGACGCAGTGGACGCTTGCGGGGGGTTAGGCGCCGGCGATTTGCAAACCGCAGAGCAGAACTCTGCTGGTTTCGGTGACCATGGTCGGTGCTCTAGAGGAAACACTGCGTTGTTCAACGAATGACGAGCACTGGCACCGGGCTCGTTCGCAGGAGCGTCGTCGTGGTGCTTCCGACAATGAGATGCCGGATTCTCGAGTGCCCGTACGCCCCCATGACAAGCAGGTCGACCGGGATGGTGGCTAGGTATTCCGGCAGCGCCGTCTCAGGCTCTCCAGCCAGAACCAGCGTTGCAACTTCGAGTCCCGCCGCAGCGAGTTGATCGCGTGCCCGACTGAGCTGGGCACGAGTGCTGGCTGTCTCGTCCCCGACCGTGACGATCGTGCAGTGAAGTCCACGCAACAGCGGACTTCCTGCCACCGCGTCGACAATGCGTTGGCCGGTCGCGCTGCCATCGAATGCGATGGCGAACCGCCCAGGCGCCTTGTACTCCTCTGATGCCACCAGCACCGGGCGCTTCGCTGCCCGGATGACACGCTCAACGTTGTGGTCCAGATGGAGGATTCCCGCTGAGTCTCCACGGCGGTGCTGGCCCAGTACGAAAAGGCGCGTCACAGGCTCCAGGTCTTCGATGGCTTCGACCAGGCTGCCGTGGCGCTGACGGCTTTCCACCTGCGCGAGCCCGGCTTCCTTCGAGCGTTGCACAAGCCCGGCAAGCAGTTCGCGGCCGTGCTGCTGCGCGAGAACGCTGCGCCTCTCGTCGAGGGCGCTGAGTTCCTCCAGCAGCGATTCCCGGGTACCCAGGCCGATGCTGCCGCTCAAGTCGGAGGCAGGCGCCCGCTCGGGATGCCGGTCGAGCACGTGCAGAAACTCGAGAGGAATCTCAAGACGCCGAGCGGCCCACGCGGCGTGGTCGCTGACGCTGACCGTGTAGGCCGCGCCATCCACACAAGCAATCACTTTGTTCATGTCGTCTCCTTAGTGGCCCATCAGCCGCTCGACGGCATCAGGCTTGTCGTGAACCGCGAATTTGTCGACCAGCGTCGCGCTGGCCTCGTTCAACCCGACAACCTCCACGGCTGCGCCCTCGCGCCGAAACTTCATCACGACTGTGTCGAGAGCGTTCACGGCGGTGATGTCCCAGAAGTGAGCCCGGCTGACATCGATCCTCACGCGCTGCAGGACTTCCTTGAAGTCGAAGCTCGACGTGAACGCACCTGCGGAAGCGAAGAACACCTGGCCCACGACGGAGTAAGCGCGGGCGTTGCCCTCTTCTGCTGTCTCGCTGGAAACGCGCAACACGCGTCCAACCTTGTGCGCAAAGAAGATGCCGCTGAGCAATACGCCCACAAACACGCCCTTGGCCAGGTCATGCGTGGCAACCACCACAGCGACCGTGGCCACCATCACGATGCTGGAGCTCGGCGGGTGCTTGCGCAGGTTCTTCAACGACTCCCAGCTGAAGGTCCCGATGGACACCATCACCATGACCGCGACCAACGCAGCCATGGGAATCTGCTTCACCCACCGGCCAAGGAACACGACCAGGATGAGCAGGAATACGCCGGCGACCAGTGCGGACAGCCGCCCGCGCCCGCCGGATTTCACATTGATGACCGACTGGCCAATCATGGCGCAGCCCGCCATGCCGCCGAGGAAGCCGGACGCGATGTTGGCAATGCCCTGGCCTGCGCACTCGCGGTTCTTGTTGCTCGGCGTATCGGTCAGGTCGTCGACGATGGAGGCGGTCATCATCGACTCGAGCAGGCCGACGACCGCGAGCGTGAGCGAATACGGAAGGATGATGCGCAGCGTCTCCAGATTGAGCGGCACCTCCGGCAAGAGGAAGACGGGCAAGCTGTCCGGCAGCTGGCCCATGTCGCCAACGGTCCGAATGTCCAACTTCAATACCATCGCCACCGCCGTGAGCACGACGATGCACACCAGCGGAGAGGGCACCGCCTTCGTCACCAGCGGGAGGAGATAAATGATGGCCAACCCAGCGGCGACCATGGGGTAGACGACCCAGCTCACGCCGATGAGCTCGGGCAACTGGGCCATGAAGATGAGGATCGCCAACGCATTGACGAAGCCAGTGACGACGGAGCGCGAGACGAAGCGCATCAAGGCGCCAAGCCTCAGCCACCCTGCGAGGATTTGAAGCAAGCCGGTCAGCACGGTCGCAGCCAAGAGGTACTGCAGCCCGTGGTCCTTGACCAGCGTCACCATGACGAGCGCCATGGCACCCGTGGCGGCGGAAATCATTCCGGGGCGTCCACCCGCGAAGGCAATGACGACGGCGATGCAGAACGATGCGTAGAGACTCACCTTGGGGTCTACGCCGGCGATGATGGAAAAGGCGATGGCCTCGGGAATGAGGGCGAGCGCCACGACGGCACCGGCGAGCACATCGCCACGAATATTGGATAGCCAGTCCTGGTGCAAGGACGTCTTGAAGTTCATGCTGAAAAAGAGAATGCGGCGGCCGCGCAGTGGCGGCGCTCGACGACAACGACAGGCGCGGGTGCGCCACTGATGCTCGCGGGAGCGGGTTGTCTAGATACCTATGGCGGGGTAACCGAGCAGAAATACCCGAGCGGCAGCGTGCTCACCGGAGAGAGCTCCGGCCGGAGTTGGACATTGCGACCAAGTTGCTGCATGGCGCCATTGTACGAACCAGGCCCCAGCGCCGCCAAGGTTGCCGAGCAGCAACCTCCCCCCGTTCAACATCTGGAAACCGGAGCCCTTCGCGCTTGGGTCGCATAGCTCGGCGTTTGCGGCTGCACCATCGTCGCGATATGCTGGTTGCGGATCAACCTTGCAGGATGCGGATGACTGTCGATATGTGTCGAACGGTTTGCTGGCGGCCGATCTGGAACAAGGCCCGTGAAGGCCTGGGGCTGGAGCACCTTCTCATCGCGAATCGCGTGGCCGACAGCATCGTCCTCGCCTTCGAGGAAGACAACACTCCATTCCGGCTCAGCTATCGCCTCACCTGGGACGATTCGTGGCGGCTCCGCAGCGCCGGGCTGGCCGTGGCAATGAACGAATCCACCCGATCGCTGAGCCTGAGGACGGACGGCAAAGGCCGTTGGCAGCACGAGGACGGCAGGCCCATTGACGAGTTGGATGGCTGCATCGATATCGACATCTGGCCAACGCCTTTCACCAACAGCTTCCCGATTCGTCGCGAGCCCATGGCTGTCGGTGAGCGCCGCGAGTTCCGCATGGCTTGGATCTTTGCACCGGCGCTGACGGTGCACGTCCAGCCGCAAGGCTACACGCGGCTGTCAGACCAGCGCTACCTCTTCGAGAACCTGGATGGCAGCGGCTTTCGGGCAGAACTTCTGGTTGACGAAGACGGTATTGTTCTGGACTACCCGGATTTCTTCGAGCGAGTCCGGCCGTAGGCACCGCGGGCTCAGTGGCGCGAGGCCCGCATCACTGCAGAGCCTCCTGACGCATGACGGTGGCCATCGAAGCCGCCAAAGCCCCGGTCGCCGACACCGCGCCAGCCACCGACGCGGGTATCTCGCCAATGGTCGGCTGCTTCCGCACCCGCCTGACCCGGGGCGACTCAGACCCCTTCGATGATCCGTAGATCCCGTTCGGCACCGTCGCCTAGCGCGGCAAGCGCGGCTTGATAGTCGGGGCTGTCATGCACGGCTGTCGCCTGCTCGACGCTGTCGAACTCGATCAAGACGGTGCGTTGGGGCAAACCGTACTCGTAGACCTTGGCGGGCAGGCCGCGCGCCAGAAAGCGCCCGCCGCCGGCAGCGATCGCCGGGCCGGCCAGCTTCGCGTAGGCCGCAAGTTTGTCGGCGTCCTTGACGGCGCGGTACACGCTGACCCAATAGGCTTTAGCCATGGTGATTTCTCTCTGTTGCTGAGCGAACAATATAGCTTGCTCCTGCTCGTGGCTCGCTCGCTTCGGGCACTCGCGTGGTTGGGCAAATGAGCTGTGCGGCATTGCCAGCGCAGACGTGGCGTCATGTCCCACAACGACCGGCGTGTCCGGACCGGATCGTCCCTGCTGTGCGGGAACGCACTGCCGCGGGAACGACTTCCGCGGTGCCCATAGGAGACCTGCGATGACGACTGAGACGAAGACGAGAACTTGCCACGCCGCAGCCGCGGCCCTGGTGCTGGGGCTTGTATGCGCGCTACCCGCGGCAGCGCAAGGTACTGCGGGCACCGGGACCGCGAACGCGCAGAGCGCCCCTGGCTCCCTGAGTGCACCGGTCGGCGGCGATCGAGACTGGGACTGGGGTTGGCTCGGACTGATCGGTCTGCTCGGCCTTGCCGGCCTGAGAGGCCGTCGCGACGACAGGGGCGATGTCGGCGGTACGCGCACGGGCTCGCGGTAGCTCGAGACAACTGCATGCGCGCTCTTTTCCTGATCGCGCTGCGCCGAAGCTGCCTACACGTGCCCGCCGGGACAAGACGGAAAGTGCGAGATCGCGGCCTTCAGGCCTCTCGCCCAACCTCTTGATGAAAGGATCCTCATGTTCTCTCGCAACAAGCGCCTTCGAGTGGGCGAAGTTCGGCAAGAAATGCGGCAAGACGCGTCGAAGGGACCAAGATGCTCGCCATGAACTACCGGGGCCCGTACCGCGTGCGCGCCGCCTACAAGCCCGACCCCGTGATCGAGCATCCCAACGATGCCATCGTGCAGGTGCTGCGCTCCTGCATCTGCGGCTCGGACCTGCATCTCTACCACGGGCTCGTGCCGGACACCCGCGTCGGAACGACCTTCGGCCACGAGTTCGTCGGCACCGTGGTGGACATCGGCAGCTCGGTGCAGAACCTGAAAGTCGGGGACCGGGTGCTGGTGCCCTTCAACATCTTCTGCGGCACCTGCTTCTTCTGCCAGCGCGAGCTGTACGGGAACTGCCACAACACCAACCCGGAGGCGACGGCCGTCGGCGCTATCTACGGCTATTCGCACACCGCGGGCGGCTACGACGGCGGCCAGGCGCAGTTCGTGCGCGTGCCGATGGCCGACGTCGGACCGACGCGCATCCCGGACTCCCTGCTGCTCGAGGATGCGGTGATGCTGACCGACGCCTATCCGACCGGCTACCAGGCCGCGGAAATGGGCGATATCGGTGAAGGCGACACCGTCGTTATCTTCGGCGCCGGGCCGATCGGCATCTTCGCGGCCAAGTCGGCGTGGCTGCTCGGTGCGGGGCGCGTGATCGTCGTGGACCACATCGAGTACCGGCTGGAATTCGTCGAGCGCTTCGCGCAGTGCGAGACCATCGACTTCAAGTCGGTAGAGGACATGGCCATCCACATCAAGAAGATGACCGACGGCCTCGGCGCCGACGTCTGCATCGACTGCGTGGGCTGCGAGGCAGCGGGCAGCGCGCTGCAGTGGCTCACCGGCGTGAAGCTCAAGATGCAGGCCGGCTCCGCCACCGCGCTGCACTGGGCCATCAACTCGGCGCGCAAGGGCGGCGTGGTGTCGATCGTCGGCGTGTACGGTCCCACGTTCAACGCCGTGCCCATCGGCAACGCGATCAACAAGGGGCTGACCTTGCGCATGAACCAGGCAAGCGTGAAGCGCCACCTGCCGCGGCTCATCGAGCACATCGAAGCCGGGCGCATCGCGCCGCACGAGATCATCACGCACCGCATGCCGCTGGAGGAGGTGGCCGATGCCTACCACCTGTTCTCGAGCAAGCTCGACGGCTGCATCAAGACGGTGCTGGTGCCGCCGGGCGTCACCGCCTGAACCGGGAGCTGCCATGGATACGCCGAGCAAGTACGCACACATCGTCGGGTGGGGCGCCGACCTCGACCACGCCAACCGCCCCGCCTATCCGAAGGAGCGCACGCCGCCCCGTCTCGAGGGCGTGCACTGGGACCAGCCGGAGCAGCAGGCCGAGCGGATGGAGGTGTTCTGCTCCACCGAGCGGCCGGGTATCACGCCGGTCTTCGGCGCGACCTGCCCGCCGCGCTGGCTGAGCGGAAGGATGCGCCGCTTCGCCTTTCGCTACAGCGAGAACGACCTGCGCCACTGGCTGCTGCTGCTCGCTGCCGACCGAGTGGATGTCGGCGAAGGCCTGATCGACGATCTCTCGCGCGGGCGCGTCCCGAACTTGTACGCGGAGATGGGCGGCGCCGCGGAGCTCAAGCACAACCCGATGGGTGCGGCCCGCAAGGCCCTTGTCGTTGCCGCCGTCGTGGGCCTGGTGTACCTGCGCCTGCGAAGACGTCGACGCCTCTGATCCTATCGACTGAGCTGTCCCCGTGGCGGCATTCGTCCGCGCAAGCGCGTGCAGGCATCGGCCTCGTCGAAGGGCAGGCGCCGCAAGCTCGTCTACCGGCTGCATGGCAAGCACTTGACGGTTGCGAAATGAACCCGTCGCAGGCACGATGTTGCTGCACTCCGAGTTCCGGGTGCCGAGTCGCACGGGAACCGCCACCGATGTTCTTCCTCTGGCCCGAGTACCTCTGGTTCCTGCTGGCGCTTGCGCTGCTGCCGGCGGTGTATGTCTGGCTCCTGAACCGCCCGGGCAAGTCAGCCTTGCGCTACAGCAGCCTGGGCATCGTGCGCGAGGCGGCGGCCGGCCGCCAGTGGCGACGGCACCTGCCCCCCGCGCTGCTCCTGCTGGCCTGCTCGGGGTTGCTGATCGCCGCGGCGCGTCCCGTGGCGCGGGTCCCGCTGCCATGGACACGGGCATCGATCATCCTGGCCATGGACGTGTCGCTCAGCATGCGGGTCGCCGACGTCAAGCCGACCCGGCTGGTGGCCGCGCAGGAAGCGGCCAAGCTGTTCCTGCGGGACCTGCCCAAGCAGATCGAAGTGGGGCTCGTCACGTTCGCCGGCAGCAGCCAGGTCACCCAGCGCGCGACGCTGGACCGCGCGTCCGTGATCGCGGGCATCGACGGCTTCCAGATGCAGATGGGCACGGCGGTGGGCAATGCCATCGTGCTGTGCCTGGCAGAGCTGTTTCCGGACCACGGCATCGAGCTCGGCGACATGAACATCGGCAGCAAGCCGCACGGGCGCAGCCTGGACGACAAGGCGAAGCCGCAGCCCTTGCCTTTCACGCCGGTGGCGCCGGGCTCGTACGATTCCGCCGCGATCATCCTGCTGAGCGATGGCCGTCGAACCACCGGCGTCGATACGCTGGCCGCGGCGAAGATGGCCGCCGATCGCGGCGTCCGCATCTACGTGGTGGGGCTGGGGACGGTGGACGGCGACGCTTCAACTCCGGACGGCATGGCCATCTACATGAAGCTGGACGAGCCGACTCTTCGCGAAGTGGCGCGCATGACGGGCGGCGAGTACTACCATGCAGGCACGGCGGAGAAGCTGCGCAGCGTCTACGAGAACCTCGGCTCTCGCGTGCAGGTGCTGACACGAGAAACCGAGCTCACCGGTATGCTGGCGCTAATCTGCGCATTGGTTGCGATGACGGCGGCAACGCTTTCGCTGCTCTGGTTCGGGCGAATCGCCTGAGCGCCACCCGACGACCTGTGGCTGCTCGGTCGCCTGCTCCCCACTGAAAGGAACAGGGGTCCGTGTCACATTATGGATTTGTACATCTGGAATACGGCAGCAAGCACCGTGGGCGATCCATGGAGGTGCTTCGCAAATTCCGGGCGGCACTCGACGGGAAGGACGCGCAGGTTTCGCTGGTCATCGTCGACAACGCCAAGACGGATGGGGACGAGCGTTACAGCGGCGAAGGCTTCGTAGACGAACCGGTGGTCGCCGGAGACAACTCCAACCGCGAGTTCTCAGGTTGGGACCAGGGCGCCCGCACCCTGGTCGCGCGACGCGGCGAGCCCGACATCTGGGTCTTTACCAACGACACCGTTGCTTCGCACCACGGGTGGAGCGATCAGAGGGCAGCGCGCTTTGGCGCCGGGCTCAGGCGGCTGGAAAACCATCTCGGGCCCTGGCTCTTCGGCGAGGTCACCCACTTCCCGCATTCCATGATTACCCCGCTGGGGCCCTCCATAAGATTCGTCCCGACCTACTGCTTCGCGATGAACCACGTCCTGCACCAGGGGCTCGGGGAGCTCTCTCCAGGCAACGCGCTGCTCGATTCCCTGGTTCACGACCACTTCGAGCCTGCCCATCGCATCTTCCGCGACCATGTGGATCCGGGCTATGTCGACTTCGTTCTGGCGTGGCTGATCGCAGATGACAGCGACCCTCGACGAAAAAGCAGGTTCGGCTGGGCGTTCGAATGGCACAACAAGCGCCCTCTCAATGCCTTCACCTTCGACGACTTGCGAATGAAGGCGCGCTGCTGCCTGTCCGAAACCATGCTCAGCGTGCGTGCGCGGAAGCTCGGGGCGGACTTCTGTTCCCCGTACGACGCGTGGAGCGCAAGAGACCGAATCCGCAAGGCCGCGGAGTACGTCCAGGATAAGTTCTGGGAGAAGCATCTTTTGCGAAAGCTGCGACAAGGCTGACGCGGCGACACCACGACGCGACCTCTTCCAGTCCTACACGTTGAAGAGGCAGGATGCCTATACGAAATATCCTGCAGATCGCGACGCTGACGGCTGCCAAAAAAAACGGACCTCAAGAATTTGTGACCAAGCCACAGCTGCTGGCATTCCTGTTGCCGCAATTCCACCGCATCCCGGAGAACGACCGCTGGTGGGGCGAAGGCTTCACCGAGTGGACGAACGTCAGAAAGGCGCGATCGAGCTTCCGCGGTCATCGTCAGCCGCGGGTTCCGCTGGACGGCCGCTACTACGACCTGTTGGATTCCGACACGCAGGACTGGCAGGCCGAGCTCGCCAAGGCGCATGGACTGGGCGGCTTCTGCTACTACCACTATTGGTTCGCCGGCCGCCAGTTGCTGCAAAGGCCGGTCGATTCGATTCTGCGAAGGCGCGCGCCCGACTTCCCATTCTGTCTCGCGTGGGCCAACGAACCCTGGACACGTACCTGGGATGGGGGCGATCGCGACGTCCTGATGCCGCAGGCCTATGGCGGCAAGGGCGATTGGGAGGCGCACTTCCGATACCTCGAGAAGGCGTTTCGAGATCCACGCTACATCCGGGTCGACGACTGCCCGGTGCTCCTCATCTACCGGACCGCCAGCATCGCCGAGTGCGAGGACATGCTGGATTGCTGGCGAAACCTGGCGGTGCAAAGCGGCTTCGCAGGGCTGCACGTCGTGAGCATGCTGACCGTGTTCGGCCGCGATGCGCGCAGCCATCTCTTCGATGCCTATGTGGAGTTCGAGCCCTTCTACACGCTCGCGCACCTGCCCGTCCGCCTGAGGATCCACGAGAAGCTCGCGAACGGCGCCAATCGGCTGTGCTGGAAGTATCTTGGAAGGGGCCCCTACGCGCCTCGGAGCAGGGACTACCGATCGATGTGGCGCGAGATTGCCAATCGTCCCCTTCCTTCCGGCCACTACCCCGGAGCGTTCGTCGACTGGGACAACAGTCCGCGCAGGCGGTTGGACACGAGCCTGGTCATGCGCAACGTGGACCTCTCCGCATTCCGGACCGGCCTCTCCGACCTCTACGAAAAAGCCGGTCGCAACGACACCCGCTTCATCTTCATCAATGCGTGGAATGAATGGGCGGAGGGCACCTACCTGGAACCGGACGAGGACCTCGGCACGGCCTATCTGGACGCCATCAAATCCGTGGTCGGCCGCGAGGGCGGCGCATGAGTCGCCGAATCGTTGCGCCTGGCTGATGCGCCCAGCGACGGTCCGCTCGCCATGAAGACCATCTCTTACGGTGTGCTCATCCTGAACGAGCAGGGTCAGCTCCTGCTGGCGCACGCCACGGGGCAGAAGCATTGGGACATCCCGAAGGGTGGCGGTCCGGGAGGAGACGGGCATCGACCTCGCCGCGAGTTCGATGGAGGAGCTCGGACGCATGCCCTACCTTCCCCGAAAGGACCTGCAGCCTGGTGCACTCCGCTCGCATCAACGGGCACGATCCGTACGCGTATCTCAAGGACGTTCTCGAGAGGTTGCCGACGCATTCGGCGAGCAGGATCGACGAGTTGCTCCCTCATCGCTGGCGCCTCGATCCCCGCGCCGCCGCTGCATGAAGATCGGTGCCGCCAATGCCGATGCCTCATCGTTGACTAACGGCTGAATGGCTTGAGGTATCTCCGGCAAGGGTGCGGTTTATTGACCGCTTAGGCTCGCTTTAGCGACCCTGTGTCAGTTCCGTCCAGCATGTCGCTGGCGAGTAGGGCGGACTGCCCGCCCTGCGGAGCTCGAACGACTCTGAAGGTAGGCACTCAGCTGCTCGGCGGCTTCGGACAGCAGTGCAGACGGACGAAGCAGCCCCAGCGGTGCCAGCGGCCGTGCTGGCCCAACCGCGATTTCGTGCAGCTCGCCGGCTTCGAGCATGGGCCGCGCGAAGTTGACTGGCATGAATGCCAGCAGCTCTTCGTGCCGAAGTAGCCAAGAAACCATCGTTGGCGAGCGCGTGATCACCGAGTGCGTGCGTGGCGGATTGGGGAACGAGCGCGTCAGCTCGTCGAAGCGTTCTCGCGCTGGCGTGCCTGAAGGGAACAGTAGCCAGGTCTGTTCTGCGAGCACCTCAGCGCTAGCCCGCCGCCTACCTTCAAGCCGATGACCTGCACTACACAGCACCGCGAACCGGTCTTCGAGCAAAGGGACGAACAACCAGCCCTCGGGAATCACGGCCGGCCGTCGACAAGCAACCAAATCAGCCTCGCCGCGCGCAACCGCCAGCAGCTGATCGTCTCCCTCTGCCTCCGTCAGATGCACGGCGATATCGGGGTGGACCTTCCCGAACTCCGATAGGGTACCAACGAGCAGGCCATGGCTCGCCGAAACAGACGCGACGAGTCGAACCAGGCGCAGACCCCGACGCTGTCGGGCCGCAATGACTTCAGCGGTCTCGGACAGCGCGAGCAGCACGTTGCGCGCCACGGGCAAGAGACCCTCGCAGGCCGGCGTCGGCCGCACGCCCCGCGCATGCCTGTCGAAAAGATGCGTGTCGATCAAGCGTTCCAGGTATGCAAGGGTTTGAGTGACCGACGACTGGGTCAGCCCTATCGCATCGGCAGCTCGCTGGACGCTTCCCAGCTCCGCCACCTTCAGCAGCACTTGAAGATGTCGGAACTTCCCGCGCGCCATCAGGTGGTTGAGCAGGAAGGTGGCTGAGTGGTCCAAGATATCGGACAGTCTAATACATCACGCCAAAATTTAATTGGCGGCCGATAGCTCTTCGCAGCAAGATTCTTCCTACACGAAGTGCCACCGAGCCTTCGCCACCCGGAGACAACGTGCCATGAAGACCCTCTTGCGTCTTATCGCAGCGGCTGCTTTTGCCAGCTTGGTTGGAGCAAGCGCCGTTCACGCGCAGTCGCATGACTGGCCCACGCGACCGGTGCGCATCATCGTTCCCGCACCTCCCGGCGGGGGTTACGACAACACCATCCGCCCGCTGGCCCAGGATCTGGCGCTGCAGCTCAAGCAGCCGGTAGTGATTGAGAACAAGCCGGGTGCGGGCAACATCATCGGCACCCAGGCCGGGGCCACCGCACTGCCCGACGGCTACACGCTGACGATGACCGGCATGCTCAACACGATCGCGCAAGGCATCTACGAGCGCGTCCCCTTCGACATCGTGAGCGACTTTGCTCACATCGCCGCCATAGGCGCCGGCGAGCAATGGCTCGTGGTCAACAGTCAAGCCGGGATTTCCTCGTTCACGGATCTGATCGCGCAAGCCAATCGCGAGCCCGGCAAGATCAGCTACGCGACCTCCGGGCAGGGCTCGACCGGGCACCTGCTCATGGAGTTGCTGCAGCGCTCCACCGGAACGACGCTGACCCACATCCCCTACAAGGGCGGTGCGCCTGCCTTGCAAGACGTGCTCGGGGGGATCGTCCCCGTAACGGTCATCCCGCAGAGCGGTGCCTTGCAGCACGTCCAGTCCGGCAAGCTGAAGGTTCTAGCCGTGTCAAGTGCACACCGCAGCAAGGACCTTCCGCTGGTGCCGACGTTCGAGGAGCTGGGCCACAAGCAGCTCACCGTCACTTCGTGGGTCGGCCTGTCGGCACCGAAAGGCACGCCGCCGGCGATCGTCAGCAAACTCAGCGCCGCCGTCCGGGCCAGCTTGGCCAAGCCCGAGGTGGTGGCAAAGATAGAGGCGCAGGGCCTGACGCCCATGGTCTCGACGCCGGACCAATACAGCCAGCTCGTAAAAGGCGATACCGAACGCTGGGGCCAGCTCACGCGCAGCTTGAAACTCAAGGCCAACTAGTTACCCCAGGTCCGCAGACACCGAACGACGACCATGCCTTTCCTGACGTCCGCAGGTCGGCGGATCTACTACGAGCGCCACGGCACCGGCCCAGCGATCCTTTTCCTGCACGGTGCCGGATCCAACGCCGCCACGTGGTGGCAGCAGCTGCCGGTCTTCTCGAGCCGCTACAGCTGCCTGACGATGGACATCCGGTGCTTCGGGCGGTCGGTTGCACCGACTAGTGAGTTCGACCTGGGCTTGATGGCCGACGACGTTCTGGCCCTGCTCGACGCAGAACGAGTCCATCAAGCAGTCGTTATCGGCCAGTCTCTCGGCGGAATGATCGGCCTTCGGGTCGCCTTACGACACCCGAAGCGCGTCGCCGGCTTCGTCGCCTGCGACAGTTCGATGGCAATCGACCATCCGGCCCTGCTGGAGCTTGTCTCGAAGCGGCTGCATTCGGCGCGCGCCCTCAGCATCGAGCAGCGGTCGCTCGGCAAGTGGTTTGTCGAACAGCATCCGCCGCTCGCCGCGCTCTATGCCCAGATAAATCACTTCAATCCGAGCGCACAAGCGATTCCCGCCGAGCAGTGGCAGGATGCGCTGGCATCACTTCTCGCGCCAGCTGCTTTGACGCCGGTCGACGCCTTGCGCGAGCTTGCTTGCCCGACCTTGTTCTTGGTGGGCAGCGAAGATCCCCTCGTGCCCGCAAGCGTCATGCACGAATGCTCGGGCCTTGTGCCTGACAGCGCTGTTGTCGTTATCGAACAGGCCGGGCACTCCGCGTATTTCGAGAAGCCGCAGGAGTTCAATCGCCTCGTCATCGAGTTCATCGCTGGACGCGTCGAACTCGCCAGCGATCGCGCGCCGACCTTGTTTCAACCCGGCCTGACGGCCGCGGCGTCAGCCGCGCAGATCAGGGATCGAGTCCAGTAGCACGGCGTGCCGATCCTGCTCTCGCAGCCTTGCATTCCACATCAGGAGACATCATGACCCGGACCCACCGCCAGCTGCCCCTGCTGGCCCTTGCTGCAGCGTGTGTGGCCATGACAGCCTGCGGAGGAGGCGGTGGCGAAACCACGACTGCTCCAGCGGCGCCCCTTGACATCAAGGTGCTCTCCTCGAGGTCGGAACTCGTGAGTGGCGGAAGCGCACTTGTCGAAGTGCCTCTGCCATCCGGAGTCGCGGCGTCGCAAGTGAAGCTCTTGCGAGGGTCGACCGACGTGACCAGCGTACTTAGCCCATCTGGCACCACGGCGCTGCGTGGCGTCGTCACCGGCTTGCCCGAAGGCTCCACGGAGCTTCGCGCCGTGGACGCAGCCGGCGCTGTCCTCGCGACGGTCACTGTCAAGAATGGACCGATCACGGGGCCCATCTTCTCCGGACCGCACCAGCGTCCGTGGATCTGTGAGACGGAGACATCCGGCCTGGGCCCAGCCCCCGCAACCGGGCCGTGCCAAGTCGCCTCGCGCACCGACTGGTATTACAAGAACACAGCCGGTAGCTTCCTTGTGCTGCCCGGCCTGACAGGCAGCTTGCCGACTGACCTCGCAAAGACGACCACCATCGACGGCATCTCTGTGGACTTCATCGTGCGCATCGAGTCCGGGACGATCAACGAATCCATTTACCGAATTGCGATCCTCGACGATCCGAAGAACCCCATAGCGAACCCGTGGTCGGCAGGCGGCAAGAAGCCCGGCGCTGGCTGGAACGGCAAGCTCTTCTATCACTACCTGGGCGGCGCAGCGCCAGGGTATCGGTCGGGGAGCAACTCGATCACTTCTGCCCTGCGCCAAGGTGACAGCATCATCACGACAGATGATCCACTGTCGCTCGGCTTTGCGGTGGCGTTCGGCACCCGCAATACCTTCGGTGTCGGCCAAGACGATGTGGTGTCCACCGAAACGACCGCGATGATCAAGGAGCATTTCATCAAGAACTTCGGGCTGCCGAAGTTCACGATCGGGTCGGGGTCCTCGGGCGGATCGATGCAGGTCCAACTTATCGCCCAGAACTACCCGGGGCTCCTGGACGCAATCGTCGCCGTGCGGAGCTTCCCCGACCAGGTCTCGATCACCAAGGACGTGCTCGACTGCGGCCTGATCACCAACTACGTCAATTCGATCGGCGGCACGGCGACGCTAGCGATGAACAAGATTTCCGCCATCGACGGCTATCCCGTCAATGGGAGCACGACGACGTGCTTCTCTTTCAACTGGCAGAACTTCGCAAACGTCTGGCAGAACCCTTCCAACTCATCGTTCGACAGCAGCGTACCGGTGGCGCTCCGCTACAACGCGCTCACCAATCTAACCGGTGCGCGCGGCGACTATTGGTCCGGCAACGCCAACAGCTTCGGCACGGACCCGCTGACCGGCTTCGCGCGCTCGGCATATGACAACGTAGGTGTCCAGTACGGACTGAAGGCTTTGAACGACGGCGTGATCTCGAAGGCCGAATTCCTCGACCTGAACGAAGAGATCGGCGGGCTGGATACCGACGGGAAGATCGTGGCACGCCGCACAGTGGGCGATCCGGTCGCTGTGGCGGCTGCCTACAAGGCCGGCCGCCTCAACTCCGGCAGGAACTTGACATTGCCTTTGATCGCATACCGCAACTACGTCGACCTCCCCAGGAACATCCACTCCCGCCACCGGACCTTCGCGACTGCCGATCGGCTCGTGAAGGCGAATGGATCGCGGGACAACCTGGTGGTCTGGACGATCGCGGGCAACTCGCCGAGCTCGCCCAATATGATTCGGGAATCGTTGACGACGCTGAACACGTGGCTCGACACCTTGGCCGCTGACACGACCACGCGGACCTACCAGCAGAAGGTCGTCGCCGCAAAGCCGGCGAATGCGAAGGACGCATGTTGGGATGCGGACGGCAGGCGAATCGATGAAGTGCTCTCGTTGACCCCGACATCCGCATGCAACACGCTGTACCCGATCTTTTCCGACCCGCGCATCGTGGCCGGGGAGTCGACAGCGGGAGACATCATGGCCTGCCAGCTCAAACCCATCGCCCTGAGCGACTACGCGGTGACATTCACTCCCAGCGAGTTGGTCCGCCTCGACTCGATCTTCCCGAACGGCGTCTCCGACTGGTCGAAGCCGGGCCTGCATCAATCGATGCCTGATGGGGACTGGTTGACGTTTGGCGCGACCCCGGGCACATGGACCAAGCCTTGAAGCCAGACAGCGGCTGCCGCAACCTTCGCACGAGCACCACAAAATCCCAGATCACGAGTTCCTCGGGCACGATGCCAAATAGTCGGCCCTAAACCACGCCGCACACTGCGTGGGTGGTCGCGAGGCCAGGCGATGCCGATGCTGCAAGCGCGCCAGGCATCAGGTCGGCATCAGTTCCAAGCGGACGATCATGTCAACGCGAGCGCCACCGTCTGCTTGTAGGCAGCCAAAGGTGCCGTGGCTAGATTCGCTTTGGGTCGCTCTCGGTCTTGAGGCCAGCGCCTCAGGCGACCGCATCGGGGCCGCAAGCGGTCGTCGACCTGGTGCCTGGCCCGACGTCAACCTGACTTCCCAGCACGCTTACGCTGCTGCGGACGCTGCGGGCTTCGAGGCCATGCCGCCGGTCGAAGGCTGAAGCGACGGTGAGTTTCCCGCTGTCGCAGGCATAGCGCTCAACGCGCGGGAGCGGCGGCGTCCAGCAAGAAGGCGGTGGCGCTGCGCCACCATGCATCGTCGACACGCCCCGGCCAGTCGTTGTGGCCGGCCGCCTCGATCACGACCAGCCGCTTGGGCTCTGGCAGCGCGTCGTAGAGCGCGCGGCCGAAGCGTGCCGGCACGATGCTGTCGCGCTCGGCGACGGCCACCAGCACCGGACGGCCGAAGGACGCGAGATGCGCGGCGCTGTCGTAGCGATCGCGCAGCAGCCATTTCACCGGCAGCCACGGATAGTGATGGCCCGCGACGCTCTCGAGCCGGTCCCATGGCGTGATCAGCAGCAGGCCCGCCACCTTGTCCCGCCGGCGTGCGGCCGCCGCCGCCGCGACACCCGCGCCCAGCGATTCGCCGATGACGAACAGCGGCGCGCCATGCGCTCGGTGCGCCTGCACGATGCTCTGTTCGGCATCGTCGACCAGATGCGCCTCCCCCATCTCTCCGCCGCGCGGGCCGTAGCCCGGGTACTCGGCGAGGATCACGCGCAGCCCGAGGCCGGCGAGCGCCTCGGCGTAGTAGGCGCGGTGACCGGCATGCCCCGCATTGCCGTGAAAGACGATGACCGTGCCGCGCGCATCGCCCGGCGGCTGCGCCACCAGGCCGCGGAAGTCGTCTGCCGAAGGCCAGGCCTTCAGTCCGTCGGACACCATGTCCGCGACCGTGGCCTTGGCAGGAAAGTAGAGCAGGCGGTCCTGGAACATGGTGACTCCTGCCAGCCCGATCAGGCAGGCCAGGGCGAGCTTCAAGAGCAGATTCATCGGCATCTCGTCGGTCCTCGTGCCGCATGCGAAAGGCACCAGGGTACCAGCGCGTCATGCGCACGTCGCACAAGCGTCATCGCCGGTTCATGGCGATGACATGGCCGCTGCCTAGTCTCGCTCGCGAGCCCATCCCCCGACAACTCCAAAGGAACTCCCTCCATGCACACAGTTGCGAATCTGGCGCGCCTCGCGGGTGCGTTGACCCTGGCCTGCGCGCTCGCAGCCTGCGGCGGCGGCAGCAGCGGCGACGGCTTCAGCGGCACGGCCGCCGGCAGCCAGAAGACCGACCCCACCGCACAGCCTGCGGCGAGCGACAACGCCGACGTGCGCTACGCGCCCTGAGCCCACTACAAAACATTCAGAAGAACCCCCATGAACTCGCGCCGCAAATTCCTCCAGGGCACCGCCACCACCGGCATCGCCGCCGCCGCCCTCGCCGCCTTTCCGCCCAGCATTCGCAAAGCACTGGCGATCCCCGCGCACAACGAGACCGGCACCATCAAGGACGTCAAGCACGTCGTGATCCTGATGCAGGAGAACCGCTCCTTCGACCAGTACTTCGGCACGCTGCGCGGCGTGCGCGGCTTCGGCGACCGGTTCACCATTCCGCTGCCGCAGGGCCGCAACGTCTGGCAGCAGTACAACGCGGCCGGCCAGCCCGTGCTGCCCTACCACCTCGACTTCACCAAGGGCAACGCACAGCGCGTGAGCGGCACGCCGCACAGCTGGGTCGACGGCCAGGACGCCTGGGACGGCGGCCGCATGGAGCAGTGGGTGCGCTACAAGACGCCGGCCTCGATGGGCTACTACAAGGAAGCAGAGCTGCCTTTCCAGTTCGCGCTGGCCAACGCCTTCACGCTGTGCGACGCCTACCACTGCTCGATGCACACCGGCACCAACTCCAACCGCATGTTCATGTGGACCGGCACCAACGGCCCCACGGCCGCCGGCGTGGCCTCGCTGAACAACGAGTGGGACGCCATCGACTCCTCCGCGCTCGGCTACGAATGGAAGACCTACCCCGAGCGGCTGCAGGAAGCCAAGGTGAGCTGGATGGTCTACCAGAACATGCCCGACAACTTCGGCGACAACCCGCTCGCGGGCTTCAAGCAATACCGCGTGGCCAACGAGGCCTCGGGCAAGCCGGTAAGCAACGAGGCGCTCTCGCCCGCCTACGACCCGGCCAGCGACGACGCCGGCAACCCGCTGTACAAGGGCATCGCCAACACCATGCCGGGCCCGCTCGGCGACGTGAACGCGTATTTCGAAACCTTCCGCCGGGACATCAGGAACGGCAAGCTGCCGCAGGTGTCCTTCGTCATCGCGCCGGCCGCCTACTCCGAGCACCCCGGCCCGTCGAGCCCGGTGCAGGGCGCCTGGTACATCCAGGAGACGCTGGACGCGCTCACCGCCGTGCCCGATGTGTGGAGCAAGACCGTGCTGCTGGTCAACTTCGACGAGAACGACGGCTACTTCGACCACGTGCCCTCGCCCTCGGCGCCCTCGCTCAACCCGGACGGCACGCCGGCCGGCAAGACCACGCTGCGCGAATCGGACGTCGCCTTCGAGCGCTTCACGCATCCGAACCCGCCCGGCACCACCAGCCAGCCGCAGCCCGACGGCCGCGTCTACGGGCCCGGCGTGCGCGTGCCCCTGTACGTGATCTCGCCTTGGAGCCGCGGCGGCTGGGTCAACTCGCAGGTGTTCGACCACACCTCGATCATCCGTTTCCTCGAGCAGCGCTTCGGCGTCAAGGAGCCCAACATCAGCCGCTACCGCCGCGCCGTGTGCGGCGACCTGACGAGCGCCTTCAACTTCAAGAACCCGAACAACGAGCCGCTGCCCACGCTCGCAGGACGCAAGACGCTGGCCCAGGCCGACCAGCTCCGCGCCGCGCAGCAGCAACTGCCCCAGATCGCGCCGCCGGCCAACCCGCTGCTGCCGATGCAGGCGACCGGCACGCGGCCCTCGCGCGCGCTGCCCTACGAGCTGCACGTGAGCGCGCGCAGCAATGCGCTGCACGGCAAGGTCAAGCTCGTGTTCGCGAACAGCGGCGAAGCTGCCGCCGTGTTCCACGTCTACGACAAGCTCAACCTCGACCGGCTGCCGCGCCGCTACATGGTGGAGCCCAACGAGCGGCTCGACGACGAGTGGGCCGCGGCGACCGATAACGCCGGCCTCTACGACCTCTGGGTGCTCGGGCCCAACGGCTTCCACCGCCACTTCAAGGGCGACCTCAACCGCCTGCGCGCCCGCCACGCGCCCGACCCCGAGATCCGCGTCGGCTACAACGTGCGCCGCGGCGACCTGCATCTGAAGCTGCGCAACGAGGGAGAGCGGGCTTGCGTCTTCACGATCAAGTCCCTGGCCTACCGCAACGACGGCCCGTGGACCGTGCGCGTCAAGGGCGGCGGCGATGTCGAGCAGCGATGGGACCTCGAGGACAGCGGCAACTGGTACGACTTCGAAGTGAGCTGCGACGCCGACCCGGCCTACTTGCGCCGCATCGCCGGCCGCGTCGAGACCGGCCGGCATTCGGTGAGCGATCCGGCGATGGGCAAGCCGAACGCCTGAGGACGCGCGACACGAGCGACCGGCTGGCCCGTATCATGGCCGTGCGAAAGGCATGGCGGGATTTCATGATTTCAACCCAGTACGTCAGTCGAGTCGCCCTCCTGCGCAGCAAGGTCGAGTCCTTCGAGCGCTATCCCTTCTGCCTGCCGGCGATTCGCTCCTTGGACCACATCGACCTTCACCCGAGGGTGACCTTCTTCGTGGGGGAAAACGGATCCGGCAAGTCGACGCTCCTCGAAGCCATAGCGGTCTCCCTCGGCTTCAACGCCGAGGGCGGCAGCAAGAATTTCCGATTCGGAACCCGGCATTCGCATTCGGAGCTGCACGCGTACCTGCGCGTGGCCAAGGGCATCAAGCGGCCTCGCGACGGGTTCTTCCTGCGGGCAGAAAGCTTCTTCAACGTCGCCACCGAGATCGAGAAGCTCGATGCCGAACCCTCGTTCGGCCCGCCCGCGATCGCCTCCTACGGGGGGCGTTCGTTGCACGAACAGTCGCACGGCGAATCCTTCATGGCGCTCATGACGCAGCGCTTCGGCGGGCAAGGCATCTACATCCTCGACGAACCGGAAGCCGCCCTCTCGCCCCAACGGCAATTGGCCGTGTTGTCGCGCATGCATGACCTGGTGCTGGACGACTCCCAGTTCATCATCGCGACCCACTCGCCGATCCTCATGGCCTATCCCGATGCATGCATCTACCGCTGCAGCAGCGAGGGGGTTTCGCCGATCGCATACGAGGACACCGAACACTTCCAGGTCACTCGCGACTTCCTCGCCAGCCCGCAGCGCATGCTTCGTGTCCTCCTGGAGCGTTAGACGAACTCGCGCCGCGGCCCACCGGAACAGCCCTGGCTCATGGCTTCGTGCCAGGGGCCTGGTTCCGGAACGCCGCCTCTCCGGCGTCCGACACCTCGACCCACTTCTTGTCGGGCGCTGCGTCTGCGGCGTAGTTGTCGTGCCAGTTCCACCACTTGTAGGTCGGAGTTTGGGGATAGCCCTCGGGCGAGTCTTCCCAGACCTCCTGCCGGCCGAGCGGCGTGATGTCGAGGTAGTTCCAGGTGCTTCCCATCTGCTCGTCGCCGCGGTTGTCGATGAAGTAGGTGCGGAACACGCGGTCTCCGTCGCGGTAGAAAACGTTCGTGCCGTGCCACTCGTCCACGCCGAAATCGGCGTCGAAGCTGTCGGTGAGGGTGAACCACGGCATCTCCCAGCCCATCCTCGCCTTCAGCCGTGCGATGTCCGGCTGAGGCGCACGCGAAACGAAGACGAGCGTGGTGTCGCGGGCGTTCAAGTGGGCGACGTGGGCCACCTGGTCGGCCACCAGGGAGCAGCCGCGGCACGCGTGGTCGGGCCAGCCGAACACGCCCGGCTCGAAGAACGCGCGGTAGACGATCAACTGGCGCCGACCGTCGAACAGGTCGAGCAGGCTGGCCTTGCCCGCAGGCCCCTCGAATGCATATGCCGTCTCCACGGCCATCCAGGGCATTCGCCGGCGCTCTGCGGCCAGGGCGTCACGCGCGCGGGTCTGGGCCTTTTCCTTCACGAGCAGCTGCTCGCGGGCCGCCTCCCACGCCTGCGGCGACACGATGGGCGGCGTGCGCATGGCAGGCGGTCCGCCTTTGCGTCCGTTCTCGGTTGACTTAGCCATGGTTGATATCTCCTGATTCGCTCGTTGTCGGTCTGAGGCAGTTTGGCACCCGAGATCGAACGCTGGGAGTAACAACTGTGGCGGGATTCCGAGGGCCAACGACTCTGTTGGCCCTCGCCGCCGGCTCAGGCCCGCTTGAGGTCCGGATAGCGCACGTGCTCCACGAGCTCCTGCGTATCCTGCCTCGGCTGGCCGGTAAGCAGGCTGACGATGACGATCACCGCAAAGCCGACCGGCACGCCGAACAGGCCGGCCGAGATCGGCTGGATGCCCCACCACAACTCGATCGGGCTCGTGACGCCGAACACGCTGCGCATCCAGGGCTGGGTCACGACCATGTAGTAGAAGGTCACGCCCAGGCCGGCCGCCATGCCCAGCGATGCGCCCCACTTGTTGGCGCGTTTCCAGAAGATGCCGAGCACCAGCGCCGGGAAGAAGGCCGCCGCCGCGAACGAGAAGGCCGCCGAGACCAGGAACAGGATGTCGGCCGGCTTCTGCGCCGCGACCGCTGCCGCGCACAGCGCCACCACCAGCAGCAGCGTCTTGGAGAGCGCCACGCGGCGCGAGGTCGGCGCATTCGGGTCGATCATCTTGTAGTAGAGATCGTGCGACAGCGCGTTGGCGATGGTCAGCAGCAGGCCGTCGGCTGTGGACAGCGCAGCCGCCAGGCCGCCGGCCGCCACCATGCCGGAGATCACGTAGGGCAGTCCGCCGATCTCGGGCGTGGCCAGCACGATGATGTCGCCGCCGATCTTCATCTCGGAGAGCTGGAAGATGCCGTCGTTGTTGACGTCGGCAACCGACAGCAGCGAAGGATCGACCCTGGACCAGTTGGCGATCCAGGCCGGCAGCTCGTTGAAGGGCGTTCCCACCAGCACGTTGAAGACCTCGAACTTCACCAGCACCGCGAGCGCAGGCGCGGTGAAGTACAGCAGGAAGATGAAGAACAGCGACCAAGTCACCGACTCGCGCGCCTCCCTCACCGACGGCGTGGTGTAGTAGCGCATCAGGATGTGCGGCAGCGCGGCAGTGCCCACCATCAGGCAGAAGACCAGCGCGAGGAAATTGCGCCTCGATTCGTCGAAGGCCTTCTTCGCCGCCGCGTCGCCGTTCGGGTCTCCGGCATAGATCTGCGCATGGTTCGGCATGCCGGCCAGCGGCCTGGCCTGCGCCTCGTTGGCCGCCTTGGCCGCGGTCCAGGCCCTGCGGGCCGCGGCTTCGTCCTGCGGCACGGCGGCCAGCGCCTTCTCGGCCGCCTCGATCTCGGCCGGCGGCGCGCTCGCAGCCCTCAGGTCGACCACTCTCTTCTCGGCGGCCGCCTTCTCGGTGGTCAGCGAGGCGGGCAGGCCCTTCAGCTTGGCATCGAACTCGGCCGCGCGGGCCTTGAAGATGGCGACCACCTCGAGTTCCTTGGGATCGGCGCGCAGCTCGTCGCCGCGCTTGGCCACCTTCTCGAGCTGGTAGCCGTAGACCGCCTGGGGAATCGGCACGCCGGTCTGCTTCACCGACAGCCAGACCACTGGAATCAGGTAGGCAATGATCAGGATGATGTACTGCGCGACCTGCGTCCAGGTGACGGCACGCATGCCGCCGAGGAAGGAGCAAACCAGGATGCCGCCCAGGCCGACGAAGATCCCGATCTCGAAGGCCAGGCCCGACAGGCGCGCGGTGATCAGGCCCACGCCGTAGATCTGCGCAACCACGTAGGTGAAGGAGCACAGGATGGCCGCCACGATGCCGATGAAGCGCGGCAGGTTGCCCTCGTAGCGCGCGCCCAGGAAGTCGGGGATCGTGAACTGCCCGAACTTGCGCAGGTAGGGTGCCAGCAGCAGCGCCACCAGGCAATAGCCGCCAGTCCAGCCGAGGATGAAGGCCAGGCCGCCGTAGCCGGTGAGATAGAGCGTGCCGGCCATGCCGATGAAGGACGCCGCGCTCATCCAGTCGGCGCCCGTCGCCATGCCGTTGTAGACCGCCGGCACGCGCCGGCCCGCGACGTAGTACTCCGTCGCGTCGGTGGTCCGGCTCATGATGCCGATGCCGGCATACAGCCCCACGGTGGCGAACAGGAAGATGAAGCCGATCCAGTTCCTCGGCAGGCCCACCTGCTCGAGGATCGCCAGCACGACGACGAAAACGATGAAGCCGCCGGTGTACCAGCCGTACACCTTGTTGAGCTGCTTCTTGAAGATGCGCTTGTCGGCAGCGGCGCCGCTGTGATCGAAGCTGATATCGGCCATGTCAGTTCTCCTCGGCGACGCCGTGTTCCTGGTCTAGGCGGTTCATGTACCACGCGTAGAACCCGATGATGAGGACATAGACGATCAATGCGCCCTGGGCTCCGACCCAGAAGCTGAACGGCCAGCCGAAGAAGCTGAAGTTCAGGTCACGGGCGAAGTACCCGATCACGAAGGTCACGAAGAACCAGATCCCCAGCAGGATCGCGGTGATCCTGAGGTTCTTGCGCCAATAGTGGCGTTGCGTTTCGGTCAATTCCATCTTTTTGTCTCCTGGCTTGCTTTCACTGCATCAAGAAGCGAGACCCGTCTCGCGTTCCAACTGAGCGGCGATCCTGGGCTCGAAGCCCCGCAGATGGCGGATGATCCTGCGAGCCTCCTCCGGCTCGCGACAGTCCATGTGCACCCGCGCCAGCTGATACCAGCCATAGGGACTCATGGGTTGCAATTCGGTGTTGCGCTTCAGCGCTTCGACCGCCTCGCCGTAGCGGCGCTGGCGAATCAGGGCCAGGCCCAGGCCGTACCAGGCCCGGTCGAGCCTGGCGTCGAGCGCCACGGCGCGGCGAAAGGCCGCCTCCGCCTCCTCGACGCGATCGGCGGCCTCGAGCATGAAGGCCAGGTTGAACCAGTCGCCGGCGCTGCGTTCGGGATGAACCTGCACCAGCCGCTTCGCGTCCTCGATGGCCGCCTCGCGCCTGCCGAGCTGCACGCGGACGAAGCTGCGGCTTGCAAGCGCATAGGCGTCGTCGGGCCGCAGCGCCAGCATGTCGCCGAACACCGCGTCGGCCGATTCGGATCGGCCAAGCAACAGCAAGACGATGGCGCGCAGCTTGCAGGCTTGGTATTTCACCTGCATGCCTGCACCCCGATCTGCAGACAGAGGTTGATCTTCGCGACCGTGGCTGCCAGCCATATCGAGGCCAGCAGCACGAAGGCCGCCAGCGGGATATGGCGGTCGAGCACGAAGCGGGGGGTGATGAAACGCACCGTCTTGACGAAGGGATTCGTCAGCACCTGCAGCAGGCGATAGAAGAGGTTCTGGTCGCGCCGGCTCCCGGCCAGCAGGCCGAGCAGCCATTGACCGGCCAGCGCCAACAGGGCAATCTCGGCGATCAGCTTGACGGACGATGCGAGCAGCAGCACGTAACCTCCAGGTTCGGCGCGAGCGCGATGAACCCATTGTTGGAGGGCAGCTTACGGATTTCTTACGTAAGCCCGCATCCGTCTGCAATCCTGCTCGGGGCTTACCCTCTGCTGCGCCGCAACACCCTGCTCGCCGAGGGCCACATGCGGAGATCGCCTGCAAGGCAGAGGACATGCGGCGAATGCGAGCTTCGCCGAGAAGGGAAGCGTCGATGAACGCGGCACGAACGATCCGGCGAGTGGGCTTTCGCAAGTGGTACGAGCGCGAGCTGCTTCAGAGTCATGCGCATCTGGTCCTGGTGCTGCTCTGCACCGTCGGCCTGCTGGGAAGCGCGGAGGCCTACAGCCTGCGCTTGGCCGTGTCGTCGCAACTGCTGATACTGGCATGCGCCATTGCCAGCGCGCTCATCGGTTTCTGGGCGCTGCGGCGCTACCTCTACCTGCTCAATCATGCCGAGTTCGTCGCCGACCAGGCGGTGTGCCGGGCATGCGATACCTATGCGAAATGGGAGATCCTGAACCCGAATGATGCGGGGCAGCCCGCGCCGGATCGCCTGCGCGTTCGCTGCAAGCGTTGCGGCCACGTGTGGTTCATCGAGCTTTGAATGGCGTCTTCGCCTTGCGCGGGCCGGAGGCATCCCGCCACAACGTGAACTTTTGCTCGACTTGCCCTGTAGGACTACACCTACTAATCTTCGCCCCATGGTTTCTCCCGGGTGGGCATCAAGGACCAACCCCTTCAGGCCCGCCTCGTGCGGGCCTTCTTTTGCAGACTGCGTCCGACAGGCATCGGGCATCCGTCCCACAGTCGGGCCGCCGTCCCCCAGTCACATTGCAGGCTCCGTTCGAAAAGGAGCCCCATGAATACGAAACCCCCTCTGGCCACTCTTTGGCTGATCGCCCTGTTGGGTACCGGCGCCGCGCTCGCCCAGTCGGCGCCGCCCGGCTCCGATGCCCGCATGTCGCGCGAACGCGCGGCCTGCGACGGCGTGCAGCAAGACAAGGCGGCGTGCCTTCGCGAAGCCGGCGCCGCGCGACAGGAAGCCCGGCGCAACGGCCTCACCGGCTCGAGCAGCGCCGGTTACGACGCCAACGCGATGGAACGATGCAAGCTGCAGCCGGCCGCCGACCAGGCAGACTGCGAGGCGCGCGTGCGAGGCGGCGCGGGCAGTTCTTCCGGGGGCAGCGTCATGGGCGGCGGCGTGATTCGCGAGACGGTGACGCCGGTGCCCGCGCCTTCCCGCTGATCGCTGGTCGGGTCGCCAGCGAAGACTCTCTTGGAGGCAAGTGCCTATGCCAAGACTATCTCTATCTCTGCCTTTCATCGCACTGGTCTTCGCCGGTTCTGCGAGCGCCGCCGGCAACTGCGATGCCATCCTGTCCCAGATCGATGCCAAGATCAGGGCCTCCGGCGTTTCCCGCTTTACGCTCACCACGGTGGAGGCCGATGCACCGGTCGTCGACAAGGTCGTGGGCACCTGCGATCTTGGAACGAAGAAGATCGTGTATGCGCAGACCGACTTGCCGGCTTCGCCACCGAACAATGACGGATCGGCCTCCGGCGCGCGTCCCTCGCCGCCGCAGTCGCGCAGCGAGCCCATCCTGACCGAATGCAAGGACGGCTCCGTCTCGGTCGGCGGCGACTGTAAGAAGTAAGCGGGAATGCCGGCAAGGCAGCGCCCTTCGCGGCATTTCTCGTTCGCCAGCAGCTCGGCACGCTGCCTCCGCCCTCGGCGTTTCCTGCGGCGATAGTCGCACTTGCCCTAGTCGTCCGCGCTGAAAGGTGGTTCACCATCTTTCTTCTCGATCTCGTGCGAGCGAGGCGGCTATGCGCTTCAACAAGCTTGACCTGAACCTGCTGGTGGCACTGGACGCGCTTTTCACCGAGTGCAGCATCAGCAAGGCGGCCGCGCGCGTGCACCTGAGCCAGTCGGCCATGAGCAACGCGCTGGCTCGGCTGCGTGCCCATTTCGATGACGAGCTGCTGGTGAAGGTGGGCCGCACGCTGGAGCTCACGCCCCGGGCCCGGGCTCTGAAGGAACCCGTGCGCGACGTGCTGCTGCGCATCGACACCGCCATCGCCGCGCAGCCGCGCTTCGATCCCTCGCGCTCGGACCGCACCTTCCAGCTGCTGGTCTCCGACTACACCACGGTCACCCTGATGCCGCACCTGCTGGCGCTGGCACGCCAGCAGTCGCGTACGGTGCGCTTCCTGCTCTCGCCGCTGCCGCACCTGGACCAGCCGCAGCGTGCGCTGGGGCGTGGCGAGGCGGACCTGCTGGTGATCCCGCGCAACTATTGCTCGCCCGACCATCCGATCGAGACGCTGTTCGAGGAAGAGTACGTGTGCATGGTGTGGAACGGCAGCCGCTTCGCGCGCGCCGGCACTCTCGGCTACGAGGAGTACGTGGCCGCGGACCATGTCGAGGTGCAGCCCGCCAGCATCGGCCAGCCCACCCTCGAGAGCTGGTTCATGAAACGCCGCGGCATCGAGCGGCGCATCGAGGTCTGCACCTTCAGCTTCGTCGCGGCGCCCTTCCTGGTTCTGGGCACCGACCGAGTCGCCACGGTGCAACGTCGCCTGGCCCGCATGGCGCAGCAATTCCTGCCGGTGACGGTGCTGCCTGCGCCTTTGCCGCTACCCCGGATGGAGCAGTCCATGCAATGGCACAAGTACCGCACCCACGACCCCGCGCTGGTCTGGCTTCGCACCCTCTTGCACCAAGCCGTCGTGCAGATGGAAGCGCAGCAGCAGCAAGCGGCGGCGCTCGCCGGCGGCGAAGCGGAGGCTGCCAGCCGGCCTACAGGTAGTTGAACAGCGCGATGCTGTGCAGCCGCGCGAAGGTTTCCTGCGAGGCCTTCAGCGACGTCTCGCGCTGCAGGTATTCCGAGATCGCGCTCGCCATGTCCAGGTCTTCCAGCTCCGACAGGTAGCTCTTGTCGATCAGGCTGCGCGAGGAGCCCGAGGCGTTGAGCGCATCGAGTTCGTTCATGCGCGAGCCGACCGAGGAACGGATGGTCAGCACGTTGTCGTGCGCGTTCGTGATCTTGACGTTGGCCGTGGAGAGCGCGTTCAGCAGCTCGGCCTGCGCGGCCGCGCCGCCGCCGGCGAGCGGCTTCTTCAGCGATGCCACGAGCTCGCCGATCGCGGCGAACACGTCGGTGCCGGCGTTCTTGGCGGTAAAGACCTGGAAGCTGTCGCCATCCGCCGGCGCGCCGCTCATGCTGATCTGCACGCCGCCGAAGGAAATCGGCGTGTTCGCCACGAACGGGCCCGTGGCCGCGACCACGGGCGGCGTGTCGCTGGTGCTGACCGTGTAGTTGCCGCCGGCGAAGCTTATGGTGAAGTCCTTTCCGTAGTGGGGCGCCGTGGCATCGGTCACGCCGACCGCGCCGAACACGCCCGAGCCGGTGTTGGCGGCGCCCGCCGTGGTCACGTAGCCCGCGCCGCCCTGGACCGACTGGAACACGCTGCGTCCGTCGTCGGTGGCCGACATCTGGCGCGAGACGTCGATCTGCATCAGCCGCTTGCCCTGGTCGCCCATGTACTGCACGCCGCCGCCGGCCTGCGCCACGAAAGGCGGGTTGGCGCTCTTGAAGCCGGCGAACAAGAACTGCCCGTTGCCGTCGTCCGCGTTGGCCACGTTCACGAGCTGGTCGAGGTTGCTCTGGATGGTGGTGGCGAGCGATTCGCGATCGGCGTCCGACAGCGTGCCGTTGCCGGCCTGCACCGTGAGCGTCTTGATGTTCTGCAGGATGGTGGTGGCCGATTGCAAAGCGGCCTCTTCGTGCGAGAGCGAGAGCACCGCGCGGCTGCGGCTCCCGGCGTACTGCGAGCTCTCCGCGATCGACTGGGAGACGACCAGCGAGCGCGCCGCGCCCACCGGGTCGTCCGCCGGCGTCAGGAACTTGGATTCGGAAGACAGTTGCTGCTGGATCCGGAACAGCTGCTGCTGCTGCGAGCCGATCCCTTTCAGGCTCTGTGCGTAGAAAGTCTGGGTGCTGATGCGCATCACGGCTCCTGAAGTTCTTAGTTCCTGATGCCGAGGATCGAGTCGAACATCGTCGACGCGGTCTGGATCACCTTGGCATTGGCCTGGTACATCTGCTGGTACATCAGCAGGTTGGCGGTTTCCTCGTCCTGGTTGACGCCGGAGATCGAATCCCGCGTCGCGCGGATCTGGTCCGTTACGCTGGTCTGCGTGGTTTCGGCCACGCGGATTTCCATCGTGCGGTTGCCCACCGAGCTCACCAGCTGCGCGTAGGCGCTATTGAAGGTGGAGTTGCCGCCGCCCATGGTGTTCTTCTTCTGCAGCGCCGTGAGCAAGAGCGCATTGCTGCCGTCCGACACGCCGCCGACGTTCTTCTTGATCGTGAAGGTATCGCCCTGCGCCGGCGCGCCGGTCATGCCGAGCTTGATGCCGTCGAAGCTGAACGAGGCGCCTGCCGTGTAGGGCACGGGCGTGCCGGCCGCGTAGCTGGTCGAGCTGCCGTCGGCGAGCGTCACGGTGACGGCCGAGGTCGCCGGAAAGCCCGACAGCGTGTTGGTCCCGGCGTCGTAGGCGAGCGTGACGTTCGCGGCCAGCGGCGCGGCCAGGTAGTTGGCATCCACTGTGGCCGCGCTCAGCGCGCCGCTGCCCTGGTTGCTGCTGGTGTTGCCGGTGACCAATGGCGAGGCCGCCGCCACCTTGGCCGGGTCGAGCACCAGCACTTCGAGGTCGCGAGCGCCGGTGCGCGTCGGCTGCACCAGGAAGGTGTCGCCCGGCTGGGCCGTGCCGCTGGCGGCGGACAGGCTCACGCCGTCGAAGTCGATCGGGAAGGCGGTGAAGTCACCGATGGGTGCCTTGTCCGAGAGGCGCGTCACCGAGTAAGTGAGCGTGCCCGCGACGTCCTTCACTTCCACCGAATAGTCGCTGGTCGTGAGCTGCGAGGTGTCGGTCACGGCGGCGCCGAGCACCATGGTGCCGGTGTTGCGCGCATTGGAGAACACGCCGGCCTGGGCCTCGGAGAAGAAGTCGGTGCCCAGCGCGCCGTTCAGGTCGACGCCGAGCTTGTGCTGGTCGTTGAAGGCGCTGCCGAGCGCCATGGCGAGGCGGCCGATCGCGTTCTGCGTGGTGGTCAGCGTCTCGGCGCGGAAGGCCATCAGCCCGCCCAGCGTGCCGCCGGTGAAGATGTTGTCCTTCTGCTCGGACACGGTGCCGTTCATCCCGACCAATGCCATCGCCTTGCGCGTGGGGTCGGCCGCCGAGTCGACAGCCTTCATGGCCGCGGCACGGTCGCCCAGCACCAGGGTCTGGCCGTTGCCGATGAAGACGTTGTACTTGCCGCCGTCCTGCTCCAGCACCTTGACGTCCACGATTCTGCCGAGCTCGGCCACCAGCTGGTCGCGCTGGTCCATGAGGTCGTTCGGCGGCTGGCCGCCGGCCATCGCCTGGAGCTGGCCGATCTGCTGGTTGAGGCTTGCGATTTGCGTCGCATAGGTGTTGATCTGCTCGGCGCTGCCCACGATCTGGTCGTTGACCGAGGTGTTCAGGTCGGTGAGGTACTGGTCGGTGGCGCGGAACTTGTTGGCCAGGGCCTGCGCCGCGCTGATGAGCTGCTGGCGCGCGGCCGGGTCGGCCGGCGTGTTGGCCACGCCCTGCATGCCGGCGAAGAAGCTCTGCATCAGCGGCGTGAGGCCCGAGGTCTTGTCGGCGAGCAGCGAATCGATGCGGCTGATCTGCGAGTTGTAGCTCGCGAGCGCCGCGCCCGTGGCCTCGGCGCCGTTGAGCTGGGCGGTGAGGTAGCGATCGTAGCTGCGCGCCACGGTCGTGACGCGGGCGCCGGTGCCCATGAAGCCGGCGCCGGTCGAGATCGCGCCGTTGGTGGCGACGATCGAGGTCTGGCGGCTGTAGCCCGCCGTGTACACGTTGGCCGTGTTGTGCGCCGTGGTCATGAGCGCGCTGCGCGCCACGGCCAGGCCGCTCAGGCCCGTATGGAACATCGACATTTGGCTTTACCTGTTAGTACGTTTGCTTGTTTGTTTATCGGCCGCGCGGGCGAGAAATTCAGTCCGCGAGCCTGAACGCGCTCACCGCCTCGACGAGGTTGCCGGCCTGCTCCTGCATCGACTGCGCCGCA
>NZ_RWKI01000003.1 GCF_003984645.1 Variovorax sp. MHTC-1 | reverse complement strand
GGCCTGCGCATAGGACAACTCGCTGCCGCTGCCGGTGGGGCGCGCGACTATCGGCAACTGCGAGTGCGTCAGCCCGTCCTGCCGCAGCTTGTCGTACACCGCGCGGCGTTGATGCGGCGCGAGCCCCGAAAAACGCTCCGCCACCCTGCGCGCCAAGGACGCTTCCATCACACTTCCTCCAGCGAATCGATGAATGCATCGATCGCCTGCAATGCCTGGTCCCCGCCATGGGGACGGATCGCGGCAAGCCGCGCGGCGAACTTGTCCAGGGTCTGCGCTTCGAACAGGGCGCCCAGCGGCACCTCGATGTGCAAGCGCGTCTGCAGGCGCGCGATGACTTGCATGGCCAGCAGCGAATGCCCGCCCATCTCGAAGAAGCTGTCGTGGCGGCCGACGCGCGCAACGCCGAGCACCTCGGACCAGACGGCGGCCACGGCCGCTTCGGTCTCGCCCTGCGGCGGCTCATAGACCGCCTGCATCTGCGCAATGTCCGGCGCGGGCAGCGCCTTGCGGTCCAGCTTGCCGTTGGGCGTGAGCGGCAGGCGCTCGAGCACCACCCAGAGGGCGGGCACCATGTACTCCGGCAGCACGCGGCCCAGCCGCTCCCGCAGCTGCTCGCGCCAGGGCGCATTACCGACGTCGGCGCCGGCCTCGCGCGGCACCACGTAGCCGACCAGCTGCCGCGTGCCCTGCGCGTCCTCGTGCACGCGTACCGCCGCGTCGCGCACCAGGTCGAGCCCGGCGAGCTGCGCCTCGACCTCGCCCACCTCGATGCGGAAGCCGCGGATCTTGACCTGCTGGTCCACCCGTCCCAGGTACTCCAGCACGCCGTCGTGGCGCCGGCGTGCGATGTCCCCGGTGCGATAGAGCCGCTCGCCGAGCTGCCGCGCATGCGGGTCGGGCACGAAGCGCTCGGCCGTCAACGCGGGCCGGTTCAGGTAGCCGCGCCCGACGCCGATGCCGGCGACGTACAGCTCGCCGGCCAGGCCTTCCGGCAGCGGTTCTAGCTGGCCATCGAGCACCAGGAGGCGCGTGTTGTCGGTGGGCAGGCCGATGGGCAGGTAGTGCGAGGGCTCGGCCTCCAGGGCCGCGAGACGATGCAGGGACACGTCGTCGGCGCACTCGGCCGGCCCGTAGGCATTGACCAGCGGTACCCCGGGATAGCGCGCGAACCACTGGCGCGCCATCTCGCCGGTGGAAGCCTCGCCGGTCGGCAGCATCCAGCGCAGCGTCGGCAGCGCGACCGGCGCCGCCGCGAGCATGCCCTGGATCAGCGCCGGCACGCTCTGCAGCACGGTGATGCCGCGGGCGCGGACATGCGCCAGCAGCGCCGCGGGATCGCGCGCAATGTCGTCGGGCACGATCTCGACGCAGGCGCCGCACAGCAGGCCCGCGAGCAGCTGCCACACCGAGATGTCGAAGCTCTGCGAGGCCGTCTGCGCGATCACGTCCTCGGGGCCCAAGCCCAGGTAGGGAATCTTGCTCAGCTGGTTGTTGAGCATGCCGCGCTGCGTGACGACCACGCCCTTGGGCTCGCCGGTGGAGCCCGAGGTATAGATCACGTAGGCGGCCTGGTCGAGGTTCGGCGCGGTGACTGGATGTGGGTCTTCAGCGGGCGCGGGCGACAGCGATTCGTCCACCACCAGCAGCCGCGGCGGACTCGGCATCGAAGCGAGCACGGCGCGTGCTGCTGCCGCCTGGGCAGGGCTCGCGAGCACGATGCGCGCGCGGCTCGACGCCAGCATGCCCGCGATCCGCTGCGGCGGATGCGCGGCATCAAGCGCGAGGTAGGCAGCGCCGGCCTTGAAGCTGCCGAGGATCATGGAAAGCAGGCCCGGGCCGCGCGCGGTGCAGAGCGCGACGACCTCGTCCGCCTGCACGCCCTGCGCACGCAGCGCGCGCGCGATCCGGCCGGCGGCACGGTCGAGCTCGGCATAGCTGAGCGCCTCGTCGCCGCAACGCACTGCCGTGCGCGCCGAATGCAGTCGCACCTGCTCCTCGAACAGGCCCGCGTAGCCGCGCTCGAAGGGATAGGCCGCCGCCGGCCCCTCGCCCTGCCCCAGCAGCGCGTCGCGTGCGGCCGCCGGCAGCACGCCGACCTCGTGCAGCTTCGCGTCCGGCTGCGCGGCGAGCTGCACCACGATCTGCCTGAAGCCCGAAAGAAGGCGCGCCGCATCGGCCGCGTCGAACTGCCGGCTGTCGCAGGACAGCTGCAGCCACAGCTGGCGGCCCGGGATCACGACCACCGTCAGCGGATAGTTGGTGTGCGTGCGGTTGCCGCCGAAGCTGATGCCGAGTTCGCGCGTACGCGCTTGCAGGCTCTCGTCCATCGGCGCGTTCTCGAACACGAACAGGCTGTCGAACACGCTGCGGCCGCGCGGCATGCCGCTTCCGGCCTGGATCTCGACCAGCGGCAGGTGCTCGTGCTGGCGCATCGCGAGGTTCTGCGCCAGCAGCGCCTGCAGCCAGGCGACCGCCGGCGTCTGCGCCGGCGGCAGCGCGACGCGCAGCGGAATCGTGTTAATGAAGAGGCCCACGGTGTCCTGGATGCCTTCCAGCTCCAGCGGGCGCCCTGCCACGGTGACCCCGAACACCACCTCGTCCAGGCTGCCCAGCCGCGCCAGCAGGAGTGCCCACGCGCCCTGCACGATGGTGTTGAGCGTGAGCTGCCTTCCCTGGGCGAGGCGCTGCAGCGCCGCCGTTTCCTCGACCGACAGCTTCTCGACCACGTCGGCGATGGCGGCAGTTCCTTGCACGAGCGCGCGGTCCTTGCGCCACGGCAAGGGGGTCGCGGTGTCGAATCCCTGCAGCTGCGCCTGCCAGTAGCGGCGGGCCGCGTCGCTGTCCTGCTGCTGCAGCCAACCGATGAATTCGCGGTAGGGCCGCGGCAGCGCGCGCTGCACCTGCAGGCCCGCGCGGTACGCCTCGTAGTGCGCGAAGAAGTCCGTCAGCAGCAGCGAGCGGCACCACGCGTCCATCAGGATGTGATGGAAGCTCTGCACAAGGTGGAAATCGCGCTCGCCGAGGCGCACCAGGCGCAGTCGCATCAGCGGCGGCCGGCCCAGGTCGAAGCCCTGGGCCAGCTCCTCGCGCAGCAGCGCGTCGAGCCGCTGCATCGCGGCCGCCTCGCTCATGCCGCGCCAGTCGAGGCACTGCACGGCCGAAGGCACCTCGCGGTAGACCACCTGCAGTTGCGTCTCGTCGCCATGCCAGACGAAGCCGGTGCGAAGCGCCTCGTGCCGCTGCACCACGCTGTCCCAGGCGCGGGTGAAGCACTCGACGTCGATCTCGCTCGCGAAGCGGTAGTGGTCCTGCATCAGGTACATGCCGGCGCCGGCATTGAGCAGGGTGTGCAGCAGCAGCCCCTGCTGCATCGGCGCGAGCGGATAGATGTGCTCGACTTTCGCGGCATCGAGCCGCAGGCCGTCGACCTGCGCCTGCGTGAGGCGCGCCAGCGGGATGTCCGAGGGCGACAGGCCGCCCGCGTCGTCGCCGAGGCAGTGCGCGATGAGTTCGCCGAGGGCTGCCGAGTAGCGCTGCGCCAGCGCTTCCACCTCGGCCGCGTCGTGCAGGTTCTCGCTGAAGTGCCAGTCGATGGCCAGCCGCTCGTCCAGCACCTTGGCGACGACCTCGAACCACGCGCGCCGCGGCCCCGAGGGCGCACGCGCGTGGCCTTGCGCCTCGCGGGCCAGGCGCCACGCGCCCGGATCGCTGCGGTCCAGCTGCCCCAAGTAGTTGAAGGTGAGGTAAGGCTGGGGCGCGGCGAGCGCATGGCCGGGGTCGCCGAGATGGTGCAGCACGCCGTGGCCCAGGCCGTGTCCCGGCACCTCGCGCAGGGCTTCCTTGACCGCGATGATGGTCTGGCGCGCATCCGCGCCCGGCCTCAGGCGGACCGGATACAGCGCGGTGAACCAGCCGACGGAACGGCTCAGGTCCATGTCCTCGAAGAGGTCTTCGCGGCCGTGGCCTTCGAGTTCGATGCGTACGCTGTCGAGCCCGCTCCAGCGGCACAGGCAGCGCGCCAGCGCTCCGAGCAGCAGTTCTTCCACGCGCGTGCGGTAGGCGCGGCCGGACTGCTTGAGCAGTTGCGCGGTTTGCGTTTCGCCGAGGACGACCTGCACAGTGCGCGTCGAGTCCACCGTGTTCTTGCCCTCCGGGTTGCGGGCAGGCCAAGGCGGGTCGGCATGTCCCGCCGCCTGCCAGTGGCCGAGTTCGCGCCTGCAGGCCTGGCTGCCCGCGTAGGCCTGCAACCGCCGCGACCACTGCGCGAAGCTGCTCGTGCGGGCCGGCAGCTCGCCGCCTTCGTACAGGGCTTGCAGGTCTTCGACCAGCACGCGCCACGAGACGACGTCGACCACGAGGTGGTGCGCAACCAGCAGCAGGCGGCCGGGTCGCGCCGCGCCGAGCTCCATCCAGACCGCCTTCAGCAAGGGACCGTCGGCCAGGTGCAGCGTGCGTTGCGCCTGGTCCGCCGCACGCGCGACGGCCGCACCCGCATCGGCTTCTCCGCACAGGTCGGCACGTTCGAAGCGCCACGCGTCCTCCGCCCGCGCGCGATGCTGCTGGTGCCAGCGGCCCTGCCTTTCGACGAACTGCAGCCGCAGCGCGTCGTGCTGCTCGACCAGGCGCTGCAGCGACCGGCGCATGCGCGCTTCGTCGAGCGGCGCGTCGACCTCGAACAGCACCGACTGGTTCCAGTGATCGCGCTCGCGCAGCGGCTGCTCGAAGAACCAGCGCTGGATCGGCGTCAGCGCGATCTCGCCGCCCTCATCCAGCTGCGAGGCAGGGGCCGGCACGGGCTCCGCGGGCACCTGCATCGCGATGGTGCGCGCGATCGTCTGCTGCTCCATCAGTTGCTTGGGTGAGAGCCTGAGCCCCCTCTTGCGCGCGCGCGCCACCACCTGCAGGGTGAGGATCGAATCGCCGCCTAGCTCGAAGAAATTGTCATGGCGGCCGACGCGCTCCACGCGCAGCACCTCGGCCCAGACGGCGGCCAAGATCTCTTCCGCCTCGCCCTCGGGCGCGGCATGGTGCTGCGCGGCTCCGATGCGCGGCGCGGGCAAGGCGCGGCGATCGAGCTTGCCGTTGGGCGTGAGCGGCAGCGCCTCCAGCATCACGATGGCACCGGGCACCATGTAGTCCGGCAGCGCCTCGGCGAGCCGGGCGCGCAGCGCGGTGGGATCGAGCGTTTCCCCTTGCTGTGCGACGGCATAGGCATGCAGTTGCGCGCGGCCGTCCTCGGCCGTGTGGACCACCACCTCTGCCTCGCGCACGGCCATCTGCGCAAGCAATGCGGCGCGCACCTCGCCGAGTTCGACGCGGTAGCCGCGGATCTTGACCTGGTGGTCCGCACGGCCCAGGAACTCGAGGCTGCCGTCCGGCAGCTGGCGCGCGCGGTCGCCGGTGCGGTACATGCGCTCGCCTGCACGTCGCGGATCGGCGACGAAGCGTTCGGCCGTCAGGCCCGGGCGTCCGAGATAGCCGCGCGCCACGCCGGCGCCGGCGAGATAGAGCTCGCCGGCGACCCCTTGCGGCACGGCTCGGAGTTCGGCATCCAGCACGGCCGCCTGCACATGGGCCAGCGGGCGGCCGAGCGGCAGCATCGCAGCCTTGCGGCTCGCGCCGGCGGCGTCCTGGGTCAGCACGCCGACGGTGGTCTCGGTGGGGCCATAGTGATTGACGACACGGCATGCCGGCGCCAGGCTGCGGATGCGGTCCAGCAGTTGCCAGGACGTCGCCTCGCCGCCGAGGACCAGCACATGGCGCGGCAGCACTTGCGCTGCGCGGGCCGCCTGTAGCAGCGCCTGCAGATGACTGGGCACGATCTTGAGCACGTCGATCTGGTGTTCGGCCATGTAGGCGGCGAAGCGGTCGGGATCGAAGGCGCGCTCGGCGCCGATCAGGTGCAGACTGCGCCCGCTGCACAGCGCGCCGAAGAAGCTCGTATGCCCGAGGTCCGCGGCCACCGTGGACACCATCGCCATGCTCTTCGCATCCGCCGGGAGCTCGAGCCGCGCGAGCACGGCCTGGACGTAGTTCGCCAGCGCGCCGCGCGTGACGAGCACGCCCTTGGGCTGCCCGGTCGAACCCGAGGTGTAGATGACGTAGGCCGCCTGCCGCGGATGCGGCGCGGCAGGCGCTCGCGGTGCGGGAACGACACGACCCGGCCTGAAGGCCAGCGGCAGCACGGGAACCGGCACTTGCCAGGCCGGCGTGCGCGCAGCCAGCAGCAGCTGCGCGCCGCTGTCGGCGAGCTGAAAGGCCAGCCGATCGGCCGGCAGCTGCGGATCGAGCGGCACATAGGCGCCGCCCGTCTTGAGCACGGCCAGCACGCCGAGCACGAATTCGCAGCCTCGCTCGGCCAGGACGCCGATCCGCGCCTCGGGGCCGGCGCCGCGCGCCGCGAGCTCGCCCGCGAGCTGATCGGCCTGCGCGTCGAGTTCGGCGTAGCTGAAGAACAGGTCCTCGTGGCGCACCGCGAGCTTCTTCGGTGCGCGCTCGACAGCCTGCGTCCACATGGCGAGCACGTCGGGATGCGCGAAGGCGGTCTCGGGTCCGTGCAGTTCCGAGACCGGGCCCGGCAGCTCCATCGACGAGAGCGCAAGTTCCGGCGCGTCGGTCACCTGCTGCGCCAGGCTTTGCAACGCCTGCGCGAAGCGCTGCATCGTGGCTTCGTCGAACAACGCCTCGGCATAGAGGAACAGGCACTGGATGCCGTCGCGCCGGTCGGTGAAGTCGAAGCTGAGGTCGAAGTGGGCATGGCCGCCCGAGAGCTCGTCGATGCGCACCTCGAGACCGGCGATGCTGCGCGTGCGCGGCAGGTCATCCTGTTGCGTGCACTTCACCTGGAACAGCGGATGCACGCCGGCCTGGCGCTCGGGCTGCAGCGCCTCGACCAGCAGGTCGAAGGGAATGTCCTGGTGGGCCTGCGCATCGAGCACGGTCTCGCGCACGCGCGCCAGCAGCGCGGTGAAGCCGCGGGTCGCATCGACCTGCGTACGCAGCACCTGCGTGTTAAGCAGGTAGCCGATCAGGCCGTGGGTCTCGGCCTGCTGGCGGTTCGCCATCGGCGTGCCGACTTGCAGGTCGTTCTGGCCGCTGAAACGATAGAGCACCAGCTTCAGCAGCGACAGCATCGCCATGTAGAGCGAGGCGCCCTGCGTGCGCGCGAGGCTGCGCAGCGCTTCGCTCTGCGCCGCGGGCAAGCGGAAGGCATGGCGACCTTCCTTCGAATCCGCCACTACGCCGCGCGGTCGGTCGAAGGGCAGTTCGAGCGGCGCATGCGCCGCGTTCAACCGGGCGCGCCAATGGCCGAGCTGGCGCTCGCGCTCGCCGGCATCGAGCCGCGCGCGCTGCCACAGCGCGTGGTCGGCAAACTGGATCGGCAGCGGCGCGAGCGGCATGGGGGCGCAGGCACGAAAAGCCTCGTAGAGCGCGAACAGCTCATCGACGAGGATGCGTATCGACCAGCCGTCGCCGGCGATATGGTGCAGCGCCAGCGCGAGCACATGCGCGTCGGCCTCGAGCTGCAGCAGCGTTGTGCGCAACGGCGCCTGCGCATCGAGCCGGAACGGTGCCTCGGCGAACGCACGCAGCCGGTTTCGGAGCTCTTCGGCACGGGACGCCGGCGCGATGCCGCGCAGGTCGCTGCGCTGCAGCGCCACCGGCGCCGCGGGCAGGATGCACTGCTCGAGCTCGCCGTCCTGCGCTTCGCGATAGATCGTGCGCAGGATCTCGTGCCGCTCGGCCAGCGCGTCGAGGCTGGCCTGCAGCGCGCGCACGTCGAGCTCGCCCTTCAGATGCAGCGCGCCGGGCATGTTGTAGGCCGGACTTGTGGGGTCCAGCTGCCAGGTCAGCCACAGGCTGCGCTGCGCGTGGGACAGGAGGACGCGATCGGCCGGCGCCCGGCGCGGGATCGTGGCGGCCGCGGGGCGGGCGCCGCTGCCGCGCACGCGGGATTCGAGCAAGGCGCGCTGCGCAGGCGAGAGTCGGTCGCGGCGCTGGGAGAGATCAGAGGTATCGGACATGGGTGAAGCCGTCAAACGGTGGCGGAGGCGCGATCCGGCTGCTGCACATCGGCGGCAGCGCCGGCGTTCTCGATTTCTTCGATCAACCGCAGCTCGACCAGCACGGCCAGCGCGGCAACCGTCGGCTGCCTGAAGAACTGGGAGGGATGCAGCTCGACGCCATAGGCGCTTCGCACCTGCGCCAGCAGCTGGATCGCCAGCAGGGAATCGCCGCCGAGCTCGAACAGGTTGTCGTTCGCGCCGATCGGCGAGATGCCGAGGAAGCGGCTCCACAACGACGCGAGGCCCTGCTCCAGCTCGGTGGCAGGTTCGGCATAGGCCGTCTGCAGCGCCGGGCGCGCGTGCCGCTGTGACGAGCCCTCCGGCAGCGGCAGGCGCTCTGCAAGCGCCGTGCTCTGCATGCGTGCGATCTGCTCCTCGATCGCGAGGTTGGACACGAGAGTCTGGGCCACCGCGGGCCCCGCGAGCAGCCGTTCGAGCACTTCGGCGCCCTGCGCCGGCGCGATGCCGGCGCCGTCGGGCAGCGCCTGCGCCGCGGCCATGCCGACCTCGCGCCACGCATCCCAGTTGACCGACAGGACGAAGCGGTCGCCGTCGCGCGAGACCTGGGCGGCCAGCGCGTCGAGGAAGGCATTGGCTGCGCAGTAGTCGACCTGGCCGAAGCCGCCGGCGACCGCCGAGAGCGAGGAGCACAGCAGCATGAAGTCCAGCGGCTCGTCCTTCACCGCTTGCAGCAGGGCCAGCGTGCCTTCGAGCTTGGGCGCAAACACGGCCTGCACCGCGGCCCGCGTCTTGTGGGCGATCAGGCCGCCGGCCGCCTGGCCGGCCGCGTGGATGACGCCGTGCACCGCACCGAAGCGCTCGCGCGCCTGCCGCACGGCCGCCTGCATGGCGAGCGCATCGGTCACGTCGGCCTGGAGGATGAGCAGCCGCGCGCCCCTTGCTTCGAGCTCGACCAGCTGGCGAAGCGTGGCGCGCAGTTTCTCGGGCTGATCCTTCGATGCGGCCAGCGTTTCCCAGTCCGCCCGCGCCGGCCACGCACTGCGCGTGACCAAGACCAGCGAGGCTTGCCAGCGAAGGGCCAGGTGTTGGGCCAGGGACAGGCCGATGCCGCCCAGGCCGCCGGTGATGAGATAGACGCCGGACTGGCGCAGGCGTTGCGCGAGCGGCTGGTCGCGGCGCACCGGCGCGTGGTGCCGGACCCAACGATGCGGCCCCCGGTACGCCACCAGGGCTTCGCCCTCTTGCGCGGCATGCATCTCCGCTGCCACCTGCCGGATGAGCCGGGCTTCGGCCGCGCTTCCTGGCGCGGAGTCGACGACGTCGAGCACGCGGCAGGCGATGTTCGGATGCTCCTGCGGGATCACCCTGCACGGGCCGAACAGCGTCGCCTTCTCGGGGCACAGCGGGTCGAGTCCGCTCACGTCTTCCACACGGTTCGTCACCACCGTGATCGACAGCTTGCGTTCGCCTTCGGCGCCATGCAGCGCCTGCGCGAGCGCGAGCAGGCTGAAGAAGCCGTAAGCCTGCGCATCCGAGGGCGACATGTCCCCGGCACCGAGACTCCACAGGTGGCAGATGGAAGACACCGGTCCCAGCTCGGCGTCGACGGCGCGCAGCAGCTGCGCATGGTCGGACCGATCGTCGGGACGAAGCGCGTAGCGCCCGTCGCCGATCTTCGAGAAGGCCTCCGCCGGCTCTGCGCGCGCCACCGATGCCCCTAGTGAACGCAGATGACGGGCCAGGCCGTCGCTGAGGCTGTTCGCCGCGCCGAGCATCAGGATGCAGGCGCCTGCCGCAACGGCCGCCGGCGGCGCCGCATCGGCGCGCTTCCAGGCCGGAAGATAGAACCAGTCGGCGACATCGCGCGGTCGGTGGCGCGCTTCCGGCCGGGCGTCGCCCTGCCGACCCAAAGGCGCGATCCAGTAGGACTGGCGTTCGAAGGGATAGCTCGGCAACGGCACGCGACGGCCTTCGCCGCTCGCGCCGAAGGCCGCCTCATCGATCTCGACGCCGGCGACCCACAGCTGCGCGATGCAGCGCGCAGGCTGGTCGGGGTTCAGTTCCGGCCGCTGGGGATGGGACTGCGACGCGATGATCGGACGCCCCTCGCCCGCTTGCGGATGCCGCTTCGCGAGGCTGCTCAGCGTCTCGCCGGGGCCGACCTCCAGCAGCGCGCGGTCCGGCTTGGCGAGCAAGGCCGCGAGGCCGTCGGCGAAGCGGACCGTGCCGCGCATGTGCCGTGCCCAGTAGCCGGCGCTGCAGGCTTCCTCGGCCGTGATCCAGTGGCCGCTGAGGTTGGAGACGAACGGGATGTCCGGCGCGCGCATGTCGATGCGGCGCAGCAGCGACTCGAACTCGGCCAGCGCCGGCTCCACCAGCGCCGAGTGAAAGGCGTGCGACACATGCAGGCGGCGCGCGGCGGCGCCGCGCTGCGCAAGCCCCTGCTCGGCCGCGTCGATGGCCGCATGCGGCCCGGACAGCACGCAGAGGCCTGCCGCGTTGACCGCGGCCAGGTCGCAGCCCGCTCCCAGCCAGGGCTGCAGCTCGGCTTCCGGCAGGCTCACCGCCAGCATCGCGCCGGGCGTGGTGGCCTGCAGCAGCCGGCCGCGCGCCGCGACCAGCGCGAGCGCATCTTCCAGCGAGAACACGCCCGCCAGGCAGGCCGCCACGTACTCGCCGATGCTGTGGCCAAGCATCGCATCGGGAACCAGGCCCCAGTGCATCCAGAGCCGCGCCATCGCGTACTCGACGACGAAGAGCGCCGGCTGGGTGAATGCCGTCTGTTCGAGGTGCGCGGTGGCCTCGGCTTGCGCTGGATCTCGCGGATGGATCAGCGTGCGCAGGTCGAGGCCCAGCGACGGCTCCAACAGCCGGCAGCAGCGGTCGACCGTATCGCGAAAGACAGCCTCGCCCTCATACAGGCTGCGCCCCATCTGCACATGCTGTGCGCCCTGCCCCGGGAACAGGAAGGCGACGCTCGGCGCCTGCGACAGCACGCGTGCGCTGAAGCAGTGCGGCGCATCGCGCCGGCCGAGCGCGCGCACGGCGCCCGCGCGATCGTGCGCCAGCACAACGGCACGGTGCTCGAAGCGCTTGCGCCCCACCCTCAAGGTGTGCTCGACATCCGCGAGTGCGATCTCCGCACGAGTGTCGAGATGCTCGGCCAGCCGGCCGCACATGGCGTCCACCGCGGCGGTGCTGCGCGCCGAGAGTCGCAGCAGATGCGGCTTGCCGGCCACGCGCGCGGCATGCGCCGGCGGCCGCGGCGGCGCCTCCTCCAGCACTACGTGCGCGTTGGTGCCGCCCATCCCGAAGGAGCTCACGCCGGCGCGCCGGGGCAGCGGGCCTGCCGGCCAGGCACGCGCCTCGGTGTTGACGAAGAAGGGACTGGCGGCAAAGTCGATCTGCGGATTCGGCGTCTCGAAATGCAGGCTGGGCGGCAAGGTGGCGTGCTCGAGCGCCATCACCGTCTTGATCAGCCCGGTGACGCCGGCCGCCGCATCCAGGTGGCCGACGTTGGTCTTCACCGACCCGATGGCGCAGAAGCCGCGGCGATCGGTACCGGCCCTGAAGGCCTGCGTGAGTGCGGCCATCTCGATCGGGTCGCCCAGCGTCGTGCCGGTGCCGTGCGCCTCGACGTAGCCGATGCTGTCGGGCGCCACGTCGGCAATGGCCTGGGCGGTGCGGATCACCTCGGCCTGGCCGTCGATGCCCGGCGCGGTGTAGCCGACCTTGTTGGCGCCGTCGTTGTTCACCGCCGAGCCCTTGATCACCGCATGGATCGTGTCGCCGTCGCGCAGCGCGTCGTCCAGCCGGCGCAGGACCACGATGCCGGCGCCGCTGCCGAGCACGGTGCCGCCGGCCTTGGCATCGAAGGCGCGGCAATGGCCGTCGGGCGAGAGGATGGCGCCGGCCTGGTAGCGGTAGCCGCCCTCCTGCAGCAGGTTGAGCCAGACACCGCCGGCGAGCGCCATGTCGCATTCCTGGCTCAGCAGCGAATGGCAGGCCATGTGGACCGCGACCAGCGAGGTAGAGCACGCGGTCTGCACCGTGACGGCGGGTCCGCGCAGGTCGAGCTTGTAGGCCACGCGCGTGGCGAGCGAGTCGGCCGAGTTGCCGTTCATCAGCGAGAGCAGCTCGGCGATGTCGCCGCCGGCACCCAGGCCGGAGGCCGGCAGCAGGTGCTTCATCAGGTACAGGTTGGCGCCGGCGCCCGCATGGATGCCCACGGGGCCCGGCGGCCGTTGGGGGTCGTAGCCGGCATGCTCCAGCGCTTCCCAGGCGCACTCCAGAAAAATCCGCTGCTGCGGATCGAGGTGCTCGGCCTCTCTGGGCGAACAGCCGAAGAAGCCGGCATCGAACTGGTCGAAGCCCTCGAAGCGCACGCCGGCCTTCACGTAGCCGGGATCGTCGAGGGCGCTGGCCGGAACGCCGCGCGCGCGCAGTTCGGCATCGCTGAAGCTCGACACCGATTCCACGCACCCGCGGATGTTGCGCCAGAAGGCCTCGGCATCGGCAGCGCCCGGGAAGCGCCCGGCCAGGCCGACGATCGCGATCTCGATGCCGGTACGCCCGGCCTTGTCGTCGTCGCCCTGCATCAGCCGATCCTCTCTGCCGGGCGCCGGCGCTGGAGCAGCAGCGCCGCGCGCTGGCGCTGCGCCCGTTCCTGGTCCTGCTGTTGCTGCTGCGGCAGCGAGGCCTGCGGCGAGCCCTTGCCCTGCGCGATGTGCTGCGCGAGCGCGGCAATGGTCGGATGCTTGAAGAGATCGACCACCGACAGCCCGGCGGCCAGCCTGTCTTCCAGCAACCGGTGCACGCGGATCAGCAGCAGCGAATGGCCGCCGAGGTCGAAGAAGTTGTCGTCGACGCCCACCTTCTCGACGCCCAGGACTTCGCTCCAGATGGCGGCCACGGTTTCGGCGACGCGGCCCTGCGGCGGCTTGTAGGCCTGCTGGCGACTCACGGTGGGCGACGGCAGCGCCTTCCGGTCGACCTTGCCGTTCGCGTTGAGCGGCAGGCGCGTGAGCACCATGATCGCCGAGGGCAGCATGTAGTCCGGCAGGGTCTTGCCGAGCTGCTGCGCGAGTCGTGCCGCGTCGAACTCGCTCCGGCCGCCGTTCGACACGTAGGCCACCAGCCTGGCGCCGCCCGGCGCGTCGTGCGCGACGACGACCGCCTCCTCCACCTCCGGCTGGAGCCGCAACTGCGCCTCGACCTCGCCCAGCTCGATGCGGAAGCCGCGGATCTTCACCTGATGGTCGACGCGCCCCAGGTACTCGATCTGGCCGTCGCCGCGCCACCTGGCGAGGTCGCCGGTGCGGTAGAGGCGCGCACCCGTGCCGCCGAGCGGATCGGCCACGAAGCGCTCGGCGCTCAGGCCCGGGCGCTGCCAGTACCCGCGCGCGAGCCCGACGCCGCCGAGGTAGAGCTCGCCCGCGACGCCGCGCGGCACCACGCGCAGTTCGGCATCCAGCACGTGGGCGCTGAGATTGCCCACCGGCCGGCCGATCGGGACGGTGAGCGACGCGTCGTCGCGGCAGTCCCACCAGGTGACTTCGATCGCCGCTTCGGTCGGCCCGTAGAGGTTGAGCAGCTCGATCTGCGCGAAGCTCGCGAGCACCTTCGCCTGCAGCTCGGCGGGCAAGGCTTCGCCGCTGCATATCATGCGCTTCAGGCCGGTGCAGGCCGCGATGCCCTCGTGGGCCATGAAGGCCTGCAGCATCGAGGGCACGAAATGAATGGTGGTGATGCCGTGCGCCTGGATCAGCTCGACCAGGCGCGCCGGGTCGCGGTGCTCGCCGGGCCCGGCGAGCGCCAGGCGCGCGCCGTGCGCGAGCGGCCAGAAGAACTCCCAGAAGGAGATGTCGAAACCGAAGGGCGTCTTCTGCAGCACCGTGTCGCCGGCATCCAGCGGCTGATGCCGCTGGCCCCACGCCAGCCGGTTGCACAGCGACCGATGCCGGTTGGCCGCGCCCTTCGGCCGGCCGGTGGAGCCTGAGGTGTAGATCACGTAGACCAAGTTGTCGCCGTGCAGCGCGACGCCCGGGTTGTGCGAGGGCGAGGCCTGCAGCTCGCTTGCAAGCTCATCGAGCGCGAGCGTCGCGAGACCTTCGCGAACCGGCAGGCGCTCGCGCAGATGCGCTTGCGTCAGCAGCAGCGCGATGCCGCTGTCCTCGACCATGTACGCCATGCGCTCGCGCGGATGCTCCGGATCGACCGGCACGTAGGCGCCGCCCGCCTTGAGGATGCCGAGCAGGCCGACCACCATCTCGACGGAACGCTCCATCGCGATGCCCACCTTGCTCTCCGGCCCGACGCCGAGCGCGATCAGCCGATGCGCGAGGCGGTTGGCCCGGGCATTGAGCTCGGCATAGCTGAGCGCCGCATCGCCGAACAGCAGCGCCGTGGCCTCGGGGCTTCGCTCTGCCTGGCGCTCGAACAGGTGGTGCACGATCTCGCCGCTTCCCATCTCCTGTTCGTTGCGGCTCCAGCCGTCCAGCTCCGCCGCTTCCTCCTGCGACAGCAGCTCGACGTCGCCGACGGCAAGCTTGGGCTCGAGGGCCAGTGCCTGCAGCATCTGCTGATAGTGGCGCGCGAAACGCGCCATGGTGTCGGCGTCGAACAGCTCGGCGGCGTACACCAGGGCGACGCTCACGCGATGGTCGGAGGTTTCGCGGATTTCCACCGAGAGCTCGAATTGGGCCGCCTGGGGCGCGACCGACTGTGCTTCCATCCGCAGACCCGGCATGTGCCGCCACGCGCTGTGGTCTTCGCGCAAGTGATTGAAGAGGATCTGGAACAGCGGGCTGTGGCTCAGGCTGCGCTCGGGCTGCAAGGCTTCCACCAGCTGCTCGAAGGGCAGATCCTGGTGCGCCTGCGCGCCCAGCACCGCCTCTCGGACCTGCGCCAGCAACGGTGCAAAGCCGAGCCGGCCGTGGACCTCGCTGCGCAGCACCTGCGTGTTGACGAAGAAGCCGACGACGCCCTCGGTCTCGACGCGATGGCGGTTGGCGACCGGCACGCCGACGCGGATGTCCTGCTGGCCCGTGTAGCGATGCAGCAAGGCTTGGAAGCCGGCGAGCAGCGCCATGAAGAGCGTCGCCCCCTGGGCGTCGGCGCGCCGGCGCAGATCGGCCAGCAGCTGCGCCGGGAGTTCGAACAGGTGCCGCGCCGCGCGGTAGCCGGCGACCGCTTGGCGCGGGCGGTCCGTGGGCATTGCGAGCACAGGTTGCTCGCCGCCGAGCTGCTGGGTCCAATAGGCGAGTTGACGATCGCGTTCGCCCGCTTCGAGCAGTTCGTTGTGCCAGACGGCGAAGTCGGCGTACTGCGCCGGCAACGCCGCCAATGCCGCGACTTCGCCCTTCGCGTGGGCCCGATAGCTTGCCGCCAGCTCGTCCACCATGATCTGCATCGAGGCGCCGTCGGAGACGATGTGATGCATGACGATCGCGAGGATGTGAAGCTCTTCTTCCGGCCGGATCAGCGCCGCGCGCATCAGCGGACCGTGCGAGAGATCGAAGGGCTGGGCGCCGATGTGCTGCAGCGCATCGCGCACTTCGGGCGCATCGGGCTCGCTGGTGCGCAGGTCGATCAGTTGCAGGTCCAGCTGTCCCTGCGTCAGCACGCGCTGCTCGGGCCGGCCGTCGGCACCGGCATGGAACACAGTGCGCAGGGATTCGTGCCTGGCGATCAGCCCGACGAAGGCGGCGCGCAGCGCGCCGGCATCCAGGGCGCCGCGCAGGCGCAACGCGAAGCTCACGTGGTAGGCCGAGCTCGACGGATCCAGGTGCCACAGGAACCATTGGCGTGCCTGGCCATGCGACAGCGGCAGCGGTTGCGCGCGGCGCTCGTCCGGCAATGCGGCGATGCGCGGCGCGCGCGGACGCACGCCGTCCGCGCGCCGCCGTCTGATCTCGGCGGCGCAGCCCGCGAGGCGCGGCTGCTCGAACAGCGTCCGCGCCGGGAACTCGATCGCCCAGCGATCCGCGATCCGCGCTGCGGCCTGGACCGCCGAGAGGGAGTTGCCGCCGCTCGCAAAGAAGTGGGCGTCCTGCGCGAGCGGCCGGTCGTCGTCGCGCCTGAGCACCTGTTGCCAGATCGAAGCGAGCGTGGATGCGATCTCGTCGTCCTGCGCGGATGCCGTCCGCGCACCGGCACGCACGCTGCTGCCGCCCATGACGAAGCGGCCATGCGCGTGGATGGCATAGGCGTCGAGCGCGCCTTCGATCCAGCCCTGCCGGCAGGCGCTGCGCTGCAGCTTGCCGCTGGAAGTGCGCGGCAGGCCGCCGGGTTGGAGCAGCACCACCACCGACGGCGCTTCGCCGCACAGTTCGCTCGTTGCCGCGGCCAGGGCCTCGACCAGCACTGCAGGATCCACCATCTTCTGCAGGCTGCGCGACACCTCTGCCGCCACGCCGATGCCTTCGCCTTCGGGCCCATCGACCGCGAAGGCGGCCACCCGCCCCTTGCGCACCGCGTCGACCTCGGCCTCGATTGCACGCTCGATGTCCTGCGGATAGAGGTTGTGGCCGCGAACGATGATCAGGTCCTTGCGCCGCCCCGCGACGTAGAGCTCGCCCTCGTGCACGAAGCCTAGGTCGCCGGTGCGCAGCCAGGTCCGCCCGGTGCGCTCGAAGAAGGTCTGCGTGCTTTCGTCCAGCTTGCCCCAATAGCCGCGGCCGATGCTGGGGCCATGCGCCCAGATCTCGCCGATCCGCCCCTCGGCGAGTACGGCGAGCGATTCCGGATCGACGATCTCGATGCCGTGCCCGGCCGCCGGCCGGCCGCAGCTCACCAGGGTGGGCCCTTGCGCGCTCGCCTCGGCCAGGCCTCGGGCCAGGCCCGCGGCCGAGAAAGTGCCGCCGGTCATGCCGCAGCCACGCCGGCCGCCGGTCACGAACAGCGTGGCCTCCGCCAGGCCGTAGCAGGGAAAGACGGCGCCGGCCGCAAACCCCGCAGATGCGAAATGCTCGATGAAGGCCTGCAGGGTCTGATGGCGCACCGGCTCGGCGCCTGAGAAGGCCAGGCGCCAGCTCGACAGGTCGAGGGCCTGCAATTGCGAGGCCTTGACCCGCTCCAGGCACAGGCGGTAGGCGAAGTCCGGCCCGCCGCTGATGGTGCCGCGATGCCGCGAGATCGCCTCCAGCCAGCGCATCGGCCGCTCGAGGAAGGCGCGCGGCGTCATCAGCACCACCGGGATGCCGCGGTGGATCGGCTGCAGCAGGCCGCCGATCAGGCCCATGTCGTGGAACAGGGGCAGCCACGAGACGAACACGTCGTCGGCGCGAACCGACAGGCCCTCCTCGATGGCGCGTTCGTTGGCCCACAGGTTCGCGTGGCTGATCATCACGCCCTTGGGCTCCGAGGTGGAGCCCGAGGTGTACTGCAGGAAGGCGATGTCGGTCTCGGCCGGCGCATGCGGCTGCCAGCGCGCGGCTTCGCCCTCTTCGACCCGGCCGACGGCGATGGCCTCGGCGCCGGCAAAGGCATCGATCCCTGCGCCGACCATTTCGAGGATCTCGCTGCTGGTCAGGATGCATCGAGCCTGCGCATCCAGTGCGATGCCGGTCAGCCGCGCGAGGTGCTGCGCGCGCGCCGACTCGGGCGGGAAGACCGGCACCGCGATCAGCCCGGCATAGAGACAGGCGAAGAACGCGACCACGTAGTGATCGTCGTTGTCGAGCAGCAGCAGCGCACGCTCGCCTCGCGCGAAGCGCCGCTGCAGCAGCGAGGCGAGCGCGCGAACGCGCCGATCGAGGGTCGCGTAGTCGATCATCGTGTCGACCACCTCGCTGCCGCTGGCGCGCACGACGATCAATGCCGTGTCGGCTGCGCGCTGCGTCGCCAGCGAGCGCAGATGCTCGACGAAGTTTCCCGCGGGATGGCCGCTCGAAGTCATGCTGTGGATCCCGTTCGTCGATCAGAAGTTGCCGAGGTTGCCGTGCGGCTCGGCCATCGCCACGACCACCTTGCGCGGCCCCTGGAAAGGCGCGCGCGCATGGGCGACCAGCATGTTGTCGAGCATCAGCACGTCGCCTTCCTGCCAACGGAAGGACACGGTTTCCGCGGCCAACACGGCGCGCACCTCGTCGAAGATCGCGTCGTCGATGCGCGTGCCGTCGGCGAAGAACACGTTGCGCGGCAGGTTCTCGATGCCGAGCAGTTCTTCCAGCGATTCGCGGACTTCGGCCTGCAGGTTCGAGACGTGGAACAGGTGCGCCTGGTTGAACCAGAGCTTCTCGCCCGTGGCCGGATGCGTTTCGACGGCCTGGCACAGCTGCTGGGTCCGCAAATCACCGTCCGGCTTCCACTCCCAGCGGATACCGGCACGGCGACAGAAGGCCTCCACCTCGGCGCGGCTATCGGTGTTGAAGACCTTCTGCCACGGCACGTCGAATTCGCCGTAGTTGCGCACGTACAGGATGCCCGGCTCGAACAAACTGCGAATGCGCTGCGGCATGCGGCGATGGATGGCGCGACTGTCCGCAATCGGCGTTTCACCGCCCACGGGCGAAGCCGTCACGCAATGGAACCAGATCTTCATCGGCCACTCGCGCGTATAGGCCTGTTCGTTGTGCAGCGGGATGTGCTGGTGCGCAGGGTATTCGGTGGAGGTGTAGACGCCGGTGGCCGAGACGGCGCTGCGCGGCGTGGAGGCGAACTCGTACTTGAGAAGCGGATGGCCGAAGGAGGCGGCGAACTGCTGGAAGGACTCGATCGTGGGCACCCCGAAATCGCGCAGGAGTACACCGCCGGCGAGCATCAGCGCTTCGTCGATGCGATGCCGCAGCCCGAAGGCGGCGTCCGTCAGCAGCTGCCCGGCACTGGCAGGCGTGATCAGCACGGGAAGATCGGATCCGGTCGGCGCGGTGCGCTCGAACCGGGTGAGCGTTTCATTCATGTCTCTACTCCTTGCTTCGCCAGGCCAGGGCAGCGGCATAGCCTTGCGGCGCCGCGAGTGTGATGGCCTGCACGGATGTCCAGGCGGCGCGCTCGCAGTCGACGGCGAGCAATCGATCACCAGCGAGTCGGATGCCGATCGAGTGGAGGTCTTGCGCGAGGCCGACGCCGATCGCCTTCAGAACGGCCTCCTTGCCGACCCAGCGCACATAGAAGGCGGCGAGCGGATCAGCGGCGGCCCATACGGCATCGCACTCCTCTCGCGTGAAGGCGACGCCGAGAATCGCCTGCGTGTCCACGCCGGCGTCGCAACGTTCGATGTCCACGCCCACGTCGCGCACGCAAGCGGCGTCGGCGATGGCGATCACCGCATGCGCGCCGGAGTGGGTGACATTGAAGAGCGGCAGGTCCTGCGCATCGCCATCCACGAAGGGCTTGCCGTGTCCGGTCTCGCCGAACGGCACCTCCGCCGGACAGCAATCGAGCCGCCGCGCAAGCAGGCGGCGCGTGGCGGCGCGCGTGGCCGCGAAGCGAACACGGTCGGCATGCCGGGCGAAGCGCGCCGCATGCGCGCGCTCGCCCGGCGTCAGGACCGGCCATGAGCGCATGGGATCCGAGGTCAGGTCCAGATCCAGGCGATACGCCTCGATGCCCGGAGGAAGCGCATCAGGCAAAGGCGACAGCTGCATGAACTCCTCCCGCGAGCGTTTGCGCGAGGCGCCGCTGGAGCGCGAGCAGCACCCGGCTTTCCTGCTGCCGGATGAAGAAGTGACCGCCATCGAACCAGTCCAGCGTGAAGCCCGCGTCCGCCTCCGCGGCCCATGCCTCGATCCGCTCCGGGGCGATGTCGTCCTGGCGTCCGCCGAAGGCATGGACCGGAAACGGCATGGCACTGCCGCCCCGATGCCTGAAGCTCTCGCACACGCGGTAGTCGGCGCCCAGCACATCGAGGGTGATGCGCATCAGCTCTGCGCTCGCAAACACTTCTTCCGGCGTTCCGCCCTGCTTGCGCAGATCTGCGATCAGCGCCGCGTCATCGTCCTTGTTTGCGAAGCGGTCGGGATCGCGCTTCGACGGCGCCGGGCTGCCGGAAACGAACAGCGCCCGCGGCAACGGCTGACCCAGGGCGTGCAGCCGCGTCGCCATGCCCCATGCAAGCAGCGCTCCCATGCTGTGGCCGAACAACGCATAGCGCCCGCGCAACGCATGCGACCGCTCTTCGCACAGGAAGGCAACCAGTTCGTCGAAGTCTTCTGCGAAGCGTTCCCCTATCCGGCTGCCGCGGCCGGGCAGTTCGATCGGGACGAGCTCGATCCATCGCGGCAGCACGCGCCGCCAGCGCAAGTACATCGTCGCGCTCGCGCCCGCGCACGGCAGACACAGCAGCGAAACTGGCGCCTGCATGCAGGCCTACTGCGCGGTACCGACGGCGCCGGAACCCGCTTGCTGCGCCATCCATTCGCGCAGGGAGCGCGGGCGCATGTCGGTCCAGGTTTTTTCGATGTAGTCGGTGACAGTCTTCTTGTCGCCCTGGATGCCGTCGACCGCCGTCCATCCGCCAGGCACGGCCTTCCAATGCGGCCAGATCGAATACTGTTCTTCGTGGTTGACGAGAACGATGAAGGTTTCGTCCTCGCGGTCAAAGCAGCTCGTAGACATGCGGCATCCTCATGCAGTTGATCAGAGGAAGAGCAAGCCTTCTTCGCACATGGCGACCGAAGAAACCTGCCTTCCGCACTACATGACGGAACGAGCGGCTGTCTGTTTAGTCTTCGCAGTCCGGATCGGGAATGTTGTTGGCCGGCGGCACGAGGCCCACCATGAGCCAGAGACGGGCGGCCTCTTCGTAGGTCTTTCGATGAGCCGCATCGGCTGCCAGCCATTGCGCGAGTTCCAGGCGCGCGGCGTCGTCGAGCCCGCCGGGCTCGTGCTGCCTGCGCGCCCAGGCCCATGCGGCCTGCCAGATGGGATCCCGCCCTTTGTCCTTCTTCATTCCTGCGATCGGCCCCAAGGGGTTCACAACGTTCTTCACCGCGGCATGCGTCTGCGGGACGCGCCGAGCGTGCATTGGAACATGGACCGCTCAGTCGCCGCTCACGAGATAGCGGCAGCCCTCCAGCGCTTCGTCGGCGTCCTTGATCATGAAGTTGACCAGGGTCGCCGAACAGCCGAGGCGCCGCCCTATCTCGCGCTGGGTCAACCCGCTGAGGCGGTTGAGCTCGAACGCCAGACGCGTTCTTGCCGGAAGCGCATCCAGCACCTTGTCGATGGCCTCGAGCGCCTGCCGCCCCACCATCACCCGGTCGGGCGCGTTGTGCGCCGGCGGACTGAGGAGTTCGATGTCATCGCAGTAGGTGCGACAGCTGGCTTCCACGGAATGATGCCGGTGGTGGTCGAAGGCCACGTTGCGCACCACCTGGCAGCAATAGCCCAGTGGCTTGCGGACCTCACGCACGCACGCACCATCGGCCAGCTTCAGGTACGCGTCCTGCAGGACCTCGTCGGCCAGGTCCGCGGTATGGACGATCTTCTGGGCCACGCGCCGCAGCTGCGCCCGGTTGGCAATGAAAGTCTCCGCAAGCGTCGGCTCGGCTGCATGCGACGACGTGACCGGGCTGGAGAAGTTCGAAGGTCGCATGAAGGCTGTACTCCTGAAATACTCAAGTGACAAAATGCAAATGAGAATTATTACTATTTGGTAACATGAAACCCCGAGGTTTTGCTTCCTTCTTGCATGCCGCTCCTACACTTCTTAGACGTTTGAGCAGGAGGAACAGAGACAGCGCCCGGTCATGGGGCAAAAGGCGTTCCGGCACCTCCCAAGCCCGGCGTGAGCCGGCAGATCCACGAACTCGAGGAAGAGCTCGGCATCGAGCTTTTCGTGCGCGCCGGCAAGCGCCTGACCGGCCTCACCGAACCCGGCGGCCATGTGCTGCCGATCATCGAGCGCATGCTGATGGAGAGCAGCAACCTGCGGCATGAAATCACACCCGACGCCTTTTCTCGCGAATGGGAATACGCCCTGCGTGTCTATGCACAACCTGGCGTCACCGAGGCTTGCCTCCTGCTGCGGACCGTGCGGGCGTCGACGTGACAGTGCTGCTGCATGCGATGTACCTCTTCACGGCCAACGGCATTGCCCTCGATGAGCAGGCGCTTGCAAGCGCCGAGGCGCGTGTGGAAGCGTGGCGGCGTGAAGTCCCTGCCCCGCTGCGAGCGCTGCGCGCTGCCCTAAAGTCAGGGTTCGCCTCGATCCCGGCAACGCTCGTGGAGCAAACCCGACAGAAGATCAAGGCGGCGGAGCTCGATGCGGAGTTCGCTGCGCTCGCCACGTTGTCCATGGATGCCGGAAGGCATAAGGGCAGTCCGGGTTCCGAAACCAGTAGCGCGAACTTGCTGAATCGAGTGCTAGAGCTGTATGCCAGCAACGCGCCCTCTCTGGAGCGGCAAGTTGCGGTGGTGCAAGAAGCTGTTCTTTGTGTGCAGAACCTGCTTGACAAGGAAGACCGCGGAAGATCTTAAATCCAATCTCGCGAGATGAAGCCATGGGTCCTCTTAGTTCAAATCGCCGGGCTCACGGAGCTCGGACAGGGACCTCAGATGAAAAAGGGCGTCCGGTGGATGAAACCGGACGCCCTTGGACGTTTTATTGGTCGGTGTGAAAGGATTCGAACCTTCGACCCCTTGCACCCCATGAGGGCGTCAGGAACGGGCTAAGTAGTTGTCGCCAGCGCATTTGCTTCGGCCACCTGACAAACTGAACGGGTGGAGGCCTTCACCTTCCTGTCCCCAGACGTGTAGAGATAGATCGTGCCGTCGATGAACTTGATGAAGCGCTCGGGCTCCTCGTCTTCGACGGCGAGCTCGAGTTGGAATTTCAGTGCAAGCATCAGCAGCCCTCCTAAAGGGCCGCAAGTCTAGGCAGCGTGACTTCCCGCCGCCAATCCCACCCCTTCGGAGCCGAGAAGGATGGCGAGGCACCCAATGGAACGCCGTGGGGATTGATCGGCGGCGTGAAGGAGTTTCCTACTCGTTGTGGGCGACGAGACGCGCGGAGTTGATGGCGATCATTAGCGCGAGCGTATCTAGCGAGATTTCCGCGACGTCGCCCTGGTGTCATCGTCCAAGATGCCTCTGGCCTGCTTGCACTGGAGCGCAACAAGGTCCGAAGCGCGGGTGAGAAGGGCATATGAAGCGTCGTCAGAGAAGGTCATGTGATCTCCAAAGTGCGCAAGTCTGCCATCATCGCGATCCTTTCTCTCCTCTTGGCCCCAGCGCTTCGGCTCGGCGCTCGATTGCCACGGCGGCCAAGCACCGGCTCATGCCTCCCTAAGAACAGCGAAGCTCTTCGGGAGGCTGCGGGTTAGCCCGTGCCGGCTCGTGCTTCGGCTCCTTCGGCAGCAGCGGCTACGATCATCGATTTTCTGGAACAGTCATGACTCTTACTCAACCTGAAAAACTCATCGTCTCAATGCTGGCTGCTCTGCACGAAAAGCTCGGGATCGAACCGCGCACGGGGCAGTCTGACGGGCATCGTGCACGCGCGCGATGCGCTGGAGACTAGGTAATGGGGGGCACCAAGCTGTTCCACCTGATCTTGTACTGGGCATGCCCCGTGGTTGCGGCTTGGGTGCTATGGAAGCTTCGCTGGAAGATCGAGAGCGAATGGGCGCGCATGGCTGTCTTCTTCGGCCTATCCACCGCGCTGATTGCCGTTCTGTGGTTGGCGGGCGTGCCTTACCCTAAGACGGGGTGAGAGCTGCGCTGCTGCTCGCGCTGGCCTTCCCCTAGGCAATCGCTGACGCCCGGATCCCTCGCGGTCGCAATGAGACCCGAGACTTCAGGGCCTGGCATCCGCCGCACCTAAACCGGTCAAATCAGGCTCAAACTTTTTTGGCCGCCTGCTTTTGCCTCATCCGCGGGGAAGTAGCTCACCGGCAGGATTGACGGCAGCCCGGCAAGGCGCTTCATCAGCCGCGCCTTGCGCTTCAGCAGCGGCAGCCCGGTCAGATCCTTCCCGTTCTCCATCAAGAGATCGAAGACGCAGAACGTGACCAAGTCGGCGCCCTTGTACCAGCGCCGTCGGCGCGCACGGTCCTGCAGGCGATTGAAATCGCTACGGCCGTGCTCATCGAGAACGCGAACCTCCCCGTCGCAGATGTGCGGGCCGCCATCCATACCTCGGCCAGCGATGCGACCACCTCAGGAAACCAGGCGGTGGCGTCGGCTCTGTTACGGCTCCTGAGGTGGGCCTGCCCTCCTCCGAACTCGGCCAGCATGCGGTAGCCGTCGTACTTCAGCTCATAGATCCATGCCGGATCTCCCCAAGGCAGCGGGCGCTCGTCGAGGAGCATCGGGCGAAGCCTGGAGGCGGCCGACATCCACCTTCACGCCAGACGCAGGCCCAGGCTGAGCGCTCACGCCTTGGTCTGTCTACGGATTGGCGACGTGGAACGTCAACTCGCGCGTTCCAGTCATGCTGTAAGGGTCACCATCCCCAATGCTGTGTGCCCGAACGGTGACATTTCCCGGAGGCTGCGGCGCTTGGCCTTGTGGAAATGCGAGAGTACCGGTCCAGGTCCTTGGCGTCGTCGCGACACTGCTGGCAGTCATCCCGCTGGTGAACACACCCCAACTCACATTCATTGAGGAGTTGATGGTCACCACCGCGCCGTAGCTCACGTTGATCGGCCGCACGATAGCCTCGGTGCCGTTTCGGCCTGGCGGGTTCGGGATCTCGACGCCGTCGATCTCCAGCCCAAGTTCGATCGGTGGCAGGACCGTGATCTCGTATGGCAGGGACCTCCCCTGTCCGATCGGAAACTCCCGAAAGCAGTTTGCGTCCACGCAGAGCCTGAATCGCACAGTACCGGAGTGAACTCCCCTCGTCAGCTTGGTGTTGATAGGAAAGCCAGGGTAGAACGAATGGCCATAAGTGCCATATGAGAAGCTTGGAAACTGCAGTCGATTTGGTTCAGTTCCCTGGTAGTTCTGGAAAATGCTGTCGTGATCCTCAAGGTACGGGTAGAGCCCCATTGAAGGTGCGTTCTTCGTCGCCGTGGCTATGACGTTGTAGTTCATCCCCGTCCACGCTTGCGCTTCCAACATCTTGACTTTGATGATCGAAGGGGCGAAGGCAATATCAACCGGCGGCAGCGTGGGAACGTAGATCTGGCCGGGCAGTGTCGGCACTGTCACCGGACTCAGAATATAGGGCGCCCCAGAGATGGACGTGGAAGAGGGGTCTGCACGCTGAGCCGCCACGACTGGCGCGTTGCTGCTTTCGTCCTTGTTAGCTCCTGCCTCCTGAGATTTGGTCAAGGACGGCGACGAGCCTGACATAGGTGCACTGCCGCTATCGCTGCCGCCTCCACCACAACCCGCCAGCAGCAGTGCGAAGGCGACCATCAGACCGCTTGTCGCGTCCAAGAGCGTACCGTCCGGGCGCATGCGAACCTCTTCTGCCATATTCCTCATCCAATCGTTGTTTACTTTTGTTAACACGAATGTAACGGCGTTCAGAAGAACCGTCTACAGGCTCCCGTCCACCCCAAGGGGGAGTCGGCGTCAGCGGACGCGAGGAGTCATGCGTCCTCCGACGTGGCTGCGCAGGAGCTGCTGCACCACGAGGACGTGAAGGTCACGAAGCGGGTTTACCGCCGGAAAGTGCCATCTTCCAGACCGCTGCCCTCGGCGATCGGAGGCCGCGATGCAGCCTGAAAACAGCTGGGTTTGTCAGAAGCCCCGTCTATTTGTCAGTCGCAAAGAAAAGCGGGTCAGAGCTTGTGGCCCTAACCCGTTGATCTATTTAGCGATTTTGGTCGGTGTGAAAGGATTCGAACCTTCGACCCCTTGCACCCCATGCAAGTGCGCTACCAGGCTGCGCCACACACCGAAGCTTTTGATTATAGCCGTGCGTTTTCAGTGACCTGGACTGAGCAGTTCGCGAATTTCGTACAGCTCGCGCCGCAGGTTGAGCAACTGCGACAAGTCGACGGTCCGGTCTGGGCCGTGCGGCAGGTCCGCGCCTTCCTTGAGCGCGGCTTCGAACTCTTCCTGATCGATCTCCACTGCCTCCATGCCTTCGAGCGGCACTTCGCCGGCCTTGCGGCGGTCGCGCTCCGACTGGACCATCTCCTGCAGCTTGTTGCGGGCGCCGCTGATGGTGAAGCCCTGGTCGTAGAGCAGGTCGCGGATGCGGCGAATCATCAGCACCTCATGGTGCTGGTAGTAGCGCCGATTGCCGCGCCGCTTCATCGGACGCAATTGCGTGAACTCCTGCTCCCAGTAGCGCAGCACATGCGGCTTGACGCCGCACAACTCGCCGACCTCACCGATCGTGAAGTAGCGTTTGACGGGAATCGGTGGGAGCGTTTTCTCCATTGAAATCAAGACGGTGCGAGGGAAACCTTAGAGATTACTCCACGCACCGCGCGCGACCAAGCACTATTCGGCGCCGAGGCTCCACTCCACCTCCTGCGGCCCCTCTTCGCCGATGCTGCCGTGAATTTGTTCCTTCAGCTTGGCACTGGCGTGAAAGGTAGCAACGCGGCGCTCGCCGATCGGAATGGCCTCGCCGGTGCGCGGATTGCGGCCCGGTCGCGGCGCCTTGACGCGGATCTGGAAGTTGCCGAAGCCCGAGATCTTGACGTCCGTGCCCTCGATCAGACTGGCCGCGATCAGGTCGAAGAAGGCTTCGACCATGTCCTTGGATTCGCGCTTGTTGAGGCCGATCTGCTCGAACAGCAGGTCGGCCAGGTGCGCCTTGGTGAGCGCGGGCGTTTCGAGGACCTCGAGCGTGAATTCCATGGCTTTCATACCCGCAGATGTGCGCCGAGCCGCGCGCTGAGTTGCTCGAGGATAGTGGCCACCGCCGCTTCGACCTGCTCGTCGGTCAGAGTGGCGCTGTCGCTGTTGAAGCGCAGGCGCACGGCCATGCTTTTCTCGCCTTGCGCCAGGCCGCCGGGGATGACGATGCCGTCCCGGGCGACGGGAGGCCGGTAGATGTCGAACAGCACGGCATCGCGCAGCAGGCCGGGATCCGCGGCCGCGCGGATGGTTCGCATCAGCGCATCGTGCGTGATTGCTTCGGCCACCACGATGGCGATGTCGCGCTCCACCGCCTGGTGCTTGGGCACCGGTTGCGCTTCAGGCAGCGGCCGCGAGGTGACCGCATCGAGCTCGAGTTCGAACAGCACGGGCGGCTGCGCCAACTCCCAGGTCTGGCGCCAGCGCGGGTGGAGCTCGCCCACCACGCCGATCGCACGGCCGTCGAGCAGCACGCGGGCCGCGCGGCCTGGATGCAGCGCGGGATGCTCGGTCGCCTCGAAGGTCGGCACCAGCGGTGCGAGCAGCGCTTCGACATCGCCCTTGATGTCGTAGAAGTCGACGCGCTGCGCCTTGCCGTCCCAGCGCGCCGCTTCGGCATCGCCCCAGGCCAGGCCGGCCACGCGCATCGGCTGGTGGATGCCCTTCACGGTGCTGTCGGTGGTGGCGACCGCGTCGTCGCGCAGGAACACGCGGCCCAGTTCGAACACGCGCACGCGCGACGCTCGGCGGTCGAGGTTGAACTTCAGCACCTGGAGCAGCGAGCCGATCAGCGACGAGCGCATCACGCTCATCTGGCTCGCGATCGGATTCAGCAGCTGGATCGGGTTGGCATTGCCGGCGAGCTCTTGCTCCCAATGCGCCTCGACGAAGCTGAAGTTGATGGTTTCCTGGTATCCGAGCGCTGCCAGGCGATCGCGCACGGCAAAGCGGCTGCGCTGGACCTCGGGCTGCACGCGCGCGGTGATCGGCGCCAGCGGAGCCGTGGTCGGCAGGTTGTTGTAGCCGACCAGGCGGGCGACCTCTTCGATCAGGTCTTCCTCGATCTGCAGGTCGAAGCGGTGCGGCGGCGGCGTGACCACCAGCGTGCCTTCGCCCTCTTCCATGGGCAGGCCGAGCCGGCGCAGCGCATCGCCGCACTGGGCCTGGGTGAGCGGCATGCCGATCACGCGGGCCGCGCGCGCCACGCGCAGCGTGACGGGCTTGGCTTCCGGCAGGCGCAGGATCTGGTCATCCATGGGGCCGGCCCGGCCGCCGCAGATGTCGACGATCAGCTGCGTAATGCGCTCGATGACCTGGACCGTGCGGCTCGGGTCCACGCCGCGTTCGTAGCGGTGCCCTGCATCGGTGTTGAAATTGAAGCGGCGCGAGCGGCCCTGGATGGATTCGGGCCACCAGAAGGCAGCCTCGACATAGATATTGCGCGTGTCGTCGGACACGGCCGTCGCATCGCCGCCCATGATGCCGGCCAGCGACTCGACCTCGCCGCGCTCGTCGGCGATCACGCCGACCTTCTCGTCGACCGTGACCGTGTTGCCGTTGAGCAGCTTGAGCTGTTCGCCCGGCTTGCCCCAGCGCACCGTGAGGCCGCCGTGGATCTTGTCGAGATCGAAAATGTGGCTGGGCTGGCCGTACTCGAACATCACGTAGTTCGAGATGTCGACCAGCGGCGACACGCTGCGCTGGCCGCAGCGCGCAAGACGATCGACCATCCAGGCCGGCGTCGCGGCCTTGGTATCGACGCCGCGGACGATGCGGCCCGAGAAGCGGCCGCACAGGTCGGGGGCCGCGACCTGGACCGGCAGCTTGTCCTTCAACGCCGCCGCCACCGGGGGGATGGCAGGTGTGTTGAGCGGCGCACCGGTCAACGCCGCGAGCTCGCGCGCGATGCCGTAAACGCTCAATCCGTGCGCCAAGTTGGGCGTGAGCTTGAGCGTCAGCAGCGAATCGTCGAGCTTCAGCACCTCGCGCACGTCGGCGCCGACGGGCGTATCACCCGGCAGCTCGAGCAGACCGCCATGGTCTTCGCTCAGCTTGAGTTCGCGCGCCGAGCACAGCATGCCCTGGCTCTCGACGCCGCGCAGCTTACCCAGCTTGATCAAGAAGGGCTGGCCGTCGTCGCCCGGCGGCAGCTCGGCGCCGACCAGTGCCAGCGGCACCTTGATGCCGGCGCGCGCATTGGGCGCACCGCACACGATGTTGAGCAGGGTGCCCTGCCCCGCGTCGACCTGGCACACGCGCAGACGGTCGGCGTTCGGGTGCTGCGCCGCTTCCTTGATCTCGCCGACCACGACTTTGGTGAAGGGCGGGGCTGCCGGCCGGCGCTCTTCGACCTCGAGCCCGCCCATCGTGAGCGTCTCCGCCAGTTCTGCGCTGGAAAGCGGCGGGTTGCAGAACTCGCGCAACCACGACTCTGGAAATTGCATCTCGTCGTTCTCGTTCTCGGTTTACTGGAATTGGCTCAGGAAGCGCAGGTCGCCATCGAAGAACAGGCGCAGGTCGTTCACGCCGTAGCGCAGCATCGTGAGCCGGTCCGGGCCCATGCCGAAGGCGAAGCCGATGTAGCGTTCGGGATCCAGGCCCATATTGCGCACCACGTTCGGATGCACCTGGCCCGAACCGGCGACTTCGAGCCAGCGGCCGGCCAGCGGGCCAGTCTGGAACTGGATATCGATCTCCGCACTCGGCTCGGTGAAGGGGAAGAAACTGGGACGGAAGCGCAGCACCAGGTCGTCGGTTTCGAAGAAGGTGCGGCAGAAGTCGGTGAACACGACCTTGAGGTCCTTGAAGCTCACGTTCTCGCCCAGCCACAGGCCTTCGCACTGATGAAACATCGGCGAGTGGGTGGCATCGCTGTCGACGCGGTAGGTGCGGCCCGGCGCGATCACGCGGATCTCGGGCGCTTTGATCGTGCCGGTGATGTCAGCCGCCGCAGCTTCGAACTCGGCCGCGTACTTCTTCACGTGCTGATGCGCATAGCGCACCTGCATCGGGCTGGTGTGGGGACGCAGGTTGTACGGGATGCCGTCTTCGCCGTTGATGTCGACGTAGAAGGTGTCCTGCATCGAGCGCGCAGGATGGTTCGGCGGATTGTTGAGCGAGGTGAAGCTGTGCCAGTCGCTCTCGATCTCGGGGCCGTCTGCGACATCGAAACCCATGCTTGAGAAGATCGCCTCGATGCGTTCCATCGTGCGACTCACCGGATGCAGGCCGCCGGACGCGCGCTGGCGGCCGGGCAAGCTGACGTCGAGCGCTTCGGCGCGCAGCTGAACGGCAAGCTCCTCGTCGGCCAGATGCTGGCGGCGCTCGGTGAGTGCGGCTTCGATGGCCTGCTTGGCCACGTTGATCGCGGCGCCGCGCGACTTCTTCTCGTCGACGGAGAGCGCGGCCATGCCCTTCATCAGCTCGGTGATGCGGCCGGCCTTGCCGAGGAACTGCGCCTTGGCGTTCTCGAGTTCGGCCGGGGCTTTGGCCTTCGCGAAGGCGGCGCGTGCGGTGTCGACCAGGGAATCCAACTCGTTCATGGGGAAAATTTCGAGGTGAAAGAAAAAAGGGCTGGAGCCCTTTCAAGCGCCAGCCCTTGTGCCGTGGGCGCAGGCCGCCATCCGGAAGACGGCAACCCGCTGTGCGGGATCAAGCAGCCAGCTTGGCCTTGACCTGCTCCACGATGCCGGCAAAAGCGGCCTTGTCGTGCACGGCGATATCGGCCAGGACCTTGCGGTCGATCTCGATACCGGCCTTGCGGATGCCGTTGGCGAACTGGCTGTAGGTCAGGCCCAGCTCGCGCGAAGCCGCATTGATACGGGCAATCCACAGTTGGCGGAACACGCGCTTCTTGGTGCGGCGGTCACGGTAGGCGTATTGGCCTGCCTTCATCACCGCCTGCTTGGCGATGCGGAAGACATTGCCGCGGCGACCGCGGAAACCCTTGGCGAGTGCGAGAACCTTCTTGTGGCGGGCGCGAGCCGTTACACCACGTTTGACGCGAGGCATGTGTGTACTCCTTGTTCGTCTGGATTAAATGCCGCTGCCGGGCAACATGGCGGCCATCGAAACCATGTTGGTCTCGTGAACTGCCGTTGCACCACGCAGGTGACGCTTGTTCTTGGTGGTCTTCTTGGTCAGGATGTGACGCTTGAAGGCTTGACCGCGCTTGACGGTGCCACCGGGACGAACGCGGAAACGCTTTTTCGCGCTGCTCTTGGTCTTCATTTTGGGCATGTGAATGCTCCTTTAGTTTGTGCTCGTGAGGCGCCGCGGATATTCCACGGGCTTGTTGGCCCCGAGACACTTCTTTATCCCGCCCTTGCCTGCACCTTGGAGTACTGGCAAAGGCGAAATCCCTTCGAATCCTTCTACCTCTTCAGCTCAGGCCGCAGCAGGTGCGGCTGTCGACTCAGCCGCCGGTTTTGCCGCGCCACCCGCCTTCTTGCGGCCCGGTGCGATCATCATGATCATCTGCCGGCCCTCGAGCTTCGGAAACTGCTCGACCACGATCGCGTCGCCCAGATCCTCACGAATGCGCTGCAACAGCGCCAGACCGAGTTCCTGGTGCGTGATCTCGCGCCCCCGGAAGCGCAAGGTAATCTTGCACTTGTCGCCCTCGTCAAGAAAGCGCCGGATGTTGCGCATCTTGATGTTGTAGTCGCCTTCGTCGGTACCCGGCCGGAACTTGATTTCCTTGACCTCGATGACCTTCTGCTTCGATTTCGCTTCGGCGGCCTTTTTCTGCTCGTGGTACTTGAACTTGCCGTACTCGATCAGGCGGCAGACCGGCGGATTGGCCGCCGCGACGACTTCCACCAGATCCACGTCTTGCTCACCGGCCAGCCGCAAGGCCTCGGCAAGACTCACGACACCCAGTTGCTCGTTGTCGGGCCCGATCAGACGGACTTCCGGGGCCATGATTTCCCGGTTCAGGCGGTGTTGGCGTTCCTCGCGGTGGCGGCGGTCGCGAAATGCAGTAGCGATGGTCAGGATCCTTCAATCAATCTGCTACAAAAACTGTAGCGAACGCCGTCTAGTCCACGCCCACAAGCAGCCTGATTGCTCAAAATCAGCCTTTGAACCGGTTCAAATTCAAAGCTTGTGTTGGATGTCGTCGGCGATCTTTTGGGAGAACGCCTCCACCGACATGGCACCGAGATCAAGATTGCCCCGGGCGCGCACTGCGACGGCACCTGCTTCCTTCTCCTTGTCGCCCACGACGAGGATGTAGGGAAGCTTTTGCAACGAATGCTTCCGTATTTTATACGTAATCTTCTCGTTGTGCAGATCGAGCAAAACTCTAAGCCCTTGATTTTGCAGCGATTTCGCAACCTGAGATGCGTAATCGGCCTGCCCCTCGCTGATATTGAGCACCGCGACCTGTACCGGAGCCAGCCAGGCGGGCAGCGCGCCGGCGTGATGTTCGATCAGCATGCCGATGAACCGCTCGAGGCTGCCGACGATCGCACGATGCAGCATCACGGGATGTGCACGGCCGCTGGACTCGGTGACGTACTCTGCGTCCAGGCGCTCGGCCATGTTGAAGTCCACTTGCATCGTGCCGCACTGCCACTGGCGTCCAATGGCGTCTCGCAGCGTGTATTCGATCTTCGGCCCGTAGAAGGCGCCTTCGCCGGGTGAGATGACGAACTCCACGCCCGATCGGCGCAGTGCCTCCATCAGCGCATGCTCGGCCTTGTCCCAGAGTTCGTCGGAGCCGATGCGGTTGTCGGGCCGCGTCGCGACCTTGTAGAGGATCTCGGTGAAGCCGAAATCGGCATAGACCTTGAGCAATTGCCCCGTGTAGGCCACGCATTCCTCGAGAATCTGGTCTTCGGTGCAGAAGATGTGGCCGTCGTCCTGCGTGAATCCCCGCACCCGCATGATCCCGTGCAAGCCGCCCGAGGGCTCGTTGCGATGGCACTGGCCGAACTCGCCGTAGCGCAACGGCAGGTCGCGGTAGCTGCGCAGATCGGATTTGAAGATCAGCACATGGCCCGGGCAGTTCATCGGCTTGAGCGCGTAGTCGCGCTTTTCCGATTCCGTCGTGAACATGTTCTCGCGGTAGTTCTGCCAGTGGCCCGTTTTCTCCCACAGGCTCTTGTCGAGGATCTGCGGCCCCTTGACTTCCTGGTAGCCGGTGTCGCGGTACACCTTGCGCATGTACTGCTCGACCTGCTGCCAGATCGCCCAGCCCTTGGGATGCCAGAACACCACGCCGGGCGCCACCTCGTCGATGTGGAACAGGTCCAGTTCCTTGCCCAGCCGTCGGTGGTCGCGCTTTTCGGCTTCCTCGATGCGCTGGATGTACTGGTCCAACTGCTTCTTGTCGGCCCAGGCCGTGCCATAGACGCGCTGCAGCTGCTCGTTCTTGGCATCGCCGCGCCAGTACGCGCCGGCCAGCTTCGTGAGCTTGAAGACCTTGAGGAAGCGCGTGTTCGGCACGTGCGGGCCGCGGCACATGTCGACGTATTCCTGGTGGTAGTACAGGCCCATCGCCTTCTCGTCGGGCATGTCTTCCACCAGCCGCAGCTTGTAGTCCTCGCCGCGGGACTTGAACACCTCGATGACCTCGTCGCGCGGCGTCATCTTCTTGACCACGTCGTAGTCCTGCGCAATCAGCTCGCGCATGCGCGCCTCGATCGCTTCCATGTCCTCGGGCGTGAAGGGGCGCTCGTAGGCGATGTCGTAGTAGAAGCCCTCCTCGATCACGGGGCCGATCACCATCCTCGCCGTTGGGTAGAGCTGCTTCACCGCGTGGCCTACCAGGTGGGCCGTCGAGTGCCGGATGATCTCCAGCCCCTCGTCGTCCTTGGGCGTGATGATCTGCAGCTTGGCGTCGCGGTCGATCAGGTCGCTGGCGTCGACCAGCTGGCCGTCAACCTTGCCGGCGACGGTCATCTTGGCAAGGCCGGGGCCGATGGACTTGGCAACGTCGGCCACCGAAACCGGGCCGGGAAACTCGCGGCGCGAGTTGTCGGGGAGCGTGATCTGGATCATGGAAGAAACCTCGGCGAGAAAACAAAAAAGCGCGGTCCGGGACCGCGCTTTGGCTTGATCATGTGCTGGATGCTTCCAGCGTGCGCGGCCTACCGGCCTCTTCCTTCAAGGAAAAGGCCGCTCGTTGCTTGCGGCGTAGTTCGCGGTGTCATAACCAAGGTGCCTTTCTCGCTCTTGTTGCTGCTGAGACGGAGCTGTCGATTCTATCCGCAGCCGAAAAAAATCCCCGCGGATTGCTCGCGCGGGGACAAAACTCAAGCGCCGATGAAGTTCAGTGGAACTGCTCTTCCTCGGTCGAGCCGGTGAGCGCCGTCACGCTCGACTTGCCGCCCTGGATCACGGTCGTCACTTCGTCGAAGTAGCCGGTGCCGACTTCCTGCTGGTGCGACACGAAGGTGTAGCCGCGATCGCGAGCCGCGAACTCGGGCTCCTGAACCTTCTCGACGTATGCGGACATGCCGCGCTTCACGTAGTCCTGCGCCAGGTCGAACATGTTGAACCACATCGAGTGGATGCCGGCCAGCGTGATGAACTGGTACTTGTAGCCCATGGCGCCGAGTTCCTTCTGGAACCTGGCGATGGTCGCGTCGTCGAGGTTCTTCTTCCAGTTGAAGGAGGGCGAGCAGTTGTACGCCAGCATCTTGCCGGGATGCACCTTGTGCACGGCCTCGGCGAACTTGCGCGCGAACTCGAGGTCGGGCGTGCCGGTCTCGCACCACACCAGGTCGGCATAGTGGGCGTAGGCGACGGCGCGCGAGATCGCCTGCTCGATCCCCTTCTTCGTCTTGTAGAAGCCTTCGGCCGTGCGCTCGCCCGTGAGGAAGGGCTTGTCGTTCTCGTCGTAGTCGCTGGTCAGCAGGTCGGCCGCTTCGGCGTCGGTGCGGGCGATCACGAGCGTCGGCGTGCCGCAGACGTCGGCCGCCATACGCGCTGCGATCAGCTTCTGCACCGCTTCGGTGGTCGGCACCAGCACCTTGCCGCCCATGTGGCCGCACTTCTTAACCGAGGCGAGCTGGTCCTCGAAGTGCACGCCGCCGGCGCCGGCCTTGATCATCGCCTTCATCAGCTCGAAACCGTTGAGCACGCCGCCGAAGCCTGCTTCGGCATCGGCCACGATCGGCGCGAAGTAGTCGACATAGTCCTTGTCGCTGGGGTTCGCGCCCTTCGACCACTGGATCTCGTCGGCGCGGCGGAAGGTGTTGTTGATGCGCTCGACCACCGACGGCACGGAGTCGACCGGGTAGAGCGACTGGTCGGGGTACATCGAGGCGTAGCTGTTGTTGTCGGCGGCGACTTGCCAGCCGGACAGGTAGATCGCCTTGACGCCGGCCTTGACCTGCTGCATGGCCTGGCCGCCGGTGAGTGCGCCAAGGCAGTTGACGTAGGGCTCGTTGTTCACGAGATCCCAGAGCTTCTCGGCACCGCGGCGCGCCAGGGTGTATTCGATCGGGAAGGAACCACGCAGGCGCACCACGTCGGCTGCGCTGTAGCCACGCTTGATGCCCTTCCAGCGCGGGTTGGTGGCCCAGTCTTTTTCGAGGGCGGCGATCTGCTGTTCGCGGCTGAGTTGTTCAGTGATGGTTTGGGGCATGGTCACTCCGAGGGTTGATTGAGAGTTGGGCGCTGGGGCCGTGGAATGACTGTACGACAGGCCTCCTACTCTTATGTCTTATAGAAGACATATTTTTTGCCCTTAAAAATCAACCACTTACAGCAAATTTTCTCAATGCGGAACAAACTTTCTTGTATTGAGAAAAAATATTGCAATGCAGCATGCACAAATTTCGCGATGTGCAATGAACTCTTCATTCATGAAATCGAGCGCATGTGCGTCAGCCAGTCGCCGCTCGCGATCACCGGCCTGCCCACGATGCGCTTCGGATGAATCTCATAGACCAGGCACACGAGTTCCTTTGCACCGGCTTGTACTTTCAGTTCCCGCTTGATGTATTCGCCGCTGTCGCCAGGCTTCACTTCCTCGAGCAGATCGAGCTGTGCTTCGAGTGCCGATGTGATGGCATAGATCTCGCCGACCACCCGTGCGGTCCCGCCGAGCACGGCGCCCGGATAGCTGCCCAGGTCGTACAGCGTGCCCGCGATGGAGGCATCGGCCACATGCTCGGGCGCCGGCGAGAAGCGAGCGATGTCATTGCGTCCGCCCGCGCGCAGGGTGCCGTAGACGAACACGTGGCGGGTCGGGCCCGCCGGGCCTGCGGAATGGGGCATCATCGAAATCAATTCTTGCTGCGCAACGCGCCCAGTCTATTGAACACCGCCCTCCCCGCACCCGGCCGCTTCGTGGCCTACGGTTGCCTGGCCCTGAGCATGTCGCTCGTCGGCAGCTACGTCGCACTCTCCAAACCGCTGGTGGTTGCCTTCCCGGTGCTGCTGCTCGCGTGGCTGCGCTTCGGCATAGCGGCGTTGGCGATGCCGCATTGGCTGCGCCGTCCGAGCGATGAGCCGGCGATGACCGCGCGCACGCGCGGCCTGGTCTTTCTCGAGTCCTTCCTCGGCAACTTCCTGTTCTCGATCTGCATGTTGTTCGGCGTGAGCCTGACCAGCGCGGTGTCCGCGGGCGTGATCATGGCGTCGATCCCCGCCGTCGTCGCGCTCACGAGCTGGCTGTTTCTGCGCGAGCGCATCACGATGCGCATCTGGATCGCGATCGCCTGCGCGGCGCTCGGCATCGGCCTGCTCGCGTTCGCGCCGGCACACGCGCAAGCTCATCCAGGCAGCGGCGCGTCGGCATCGATGCCCTGGCTCGGCAACCTGCTGGTCTTCTGCGCCGTGCTCTGCGAGTCCGCGTACGCTGTGATCGGCAAGTCGCTCACCGGCCGGCTCGGCCCCAAGCGCATCTCTTCTCTGATCAACCTTTGGGGCTTCGTGCTCTCGACGCCGCTGGGTATCTGGTTCGCGCTTCGCTTCGATTTCGGCGCGGTGTCGCTCGGCCTCTGGGGCCTCCTGATCGTCTATGCGCTGGCCGCGAGCATCTGGACCGTGTGGCTCTGGATGACCGGCCTCAAAGGCGTGCCGGCCTCGCAGGCCGGCGTGTTCACCGTGATGCTGCCGATCAGCGCGGCCGTCGTCGGCGTGCTCGTTCTGGGCGAGAGTTTGTCGCTGCTGCAGGTCTGCGCGTTCGCGCTTGCGCTGCTCGGCGTGGTGCTCGCCACGTGGCCTTCGCGCCGCCCCTGAGACAGCGTGCGCACCGCTCGGAGGGAAAACGAGCACTTCTCTCCTCTGAAAAAACAACAGCTCCCAATGAAAAAAGCGCTTTTTCCCTTGGAAACGCGTTTCTTCTCCTTTAGCATCCGCAATGCCAGTGGAGACACCGCTTTTCATTGGTGAAAGTGTCCAATCCAAAAAAGGAAATCAACCATGGCAACTGCAAAGAAGGCTCCGGCCAAGAAAGCTCCTGCGAAAAAGGCCGCTCCGGCCAAGAAGGCGGCTCCTGCCAAGAAGGCTGCGGCGAAGAAGGCAGCTCCCGCTAAGAAGGCCGCTCCCGCCAAGAAGGCTCCTGCGAAGAAGGCAGCTCCCGCCAAGAAGCGCACGCCCAACGCCGCGTTCATGAAGGCCCTGACCCCCAGCCCGGCGCTCGCTGCCGTGGTCGGCTCGACGCCACTGCCGCGCACCGCTGTCGTGAGCAAGTTGTGGGACTACATCAAGAAGAACAATCTTCAAGACAAGGCCAACAAGCGCAACATCAACGCCGATGCCAAGCTGAAGGAAATCTTCGGCAAGCCGCAAGTGTCGATGTTCGAGCTCGCCTCCTTGATCGGCAAGCACGTCAAGTGAGCCCCGGAGCGCCATCGGCGCCCCGAGTGAAGAAAGCCGGCGCGAGCCGGCTTTTTTTTGCCCTACACGCGCGGTCGCGCCTGCGCGGCCTGGGTGATCGACGACAGCGTGCCGCGTGTCGTGATCACCTCGGGATCCAGCGGAATTTCGATCAGCGTCCCCGTCTCGGCCGCCAGCGCGCGCAGCAGCGCAGCTTCGAACTGGGCGGTCTCGGTCACGCGTTCGGCCGCATAGCCGTAGGCGCGGGCCAGCGCGCAGAAGTCCGGATTGCGCAAGGCCGTGCCACTGACATTCGCCGGGTACTCGCGCTCCTGGTGCATGCGAATGGTGCCGAACATGCTGTTGTTGAGCAGCACGATGATGCTCTTGCCTCCGTGCTGCGAAGCGGTGGCGAGCTCCTGTCCGTTCATCAGGAAGTCGCCGTCGCCGGCAATGGTGAAGGCGACGCGCCCGGTGGCGATGTTGGCCGCGATGCCGGCGGGCACGCCGTAGCCCATGGCGCCGCTGGTCGGCGCGAGCTGTGTCTTGTGGCCCTTCGCGAGGCCGTGGTAGCGGAAGTAGCGATGCACCCAGCTCGCGAAGTTGCCCGCGCCGTTGGTGATGGCCGCGTCCTGCGGCAGGTGCTGCTGCAGCAGCCGAACCACCGCCGCCATGTCGACCGCGCCGCGCGGCGTCTCGGCCGGCAAGCCCGCGAGGGCCTGGGGCTCGAGGTTCGCGAGGTAGTCCGCGTTGGCCTGCGCCGTCCACGCCTCCCAAGGCAGTTCGGCCGGCGCGCTCAGCACCTCGAGACTGCGCGCGGCCGCGCTCATGCCGGCATTGATGGCCAGGTCGGCTTGGTAGACTCGGTTGAGCTCTTCGGCGCTGGCATGGATGTGCACCAGCGTCTGCCTTGCCTTCGGCGCTTTGAGCAGCGTATAGCCGCCGGTGGTCATCTCGCCGAGGCGCGGGCCGATCACGAGGACCAGGTCGCTCTGCCTCACGCGCTCGGCCAGCTTCGGATTGATCGCGATGCCGACGTCGCCGGCATAGAGCGGATGATGGTTGTCGAAGGTGTCCTGGAAGCGAAAAGCATTGGCGACCGGCAGCCGCCAGTTCTCCGCGAAGCGTTGCAGCGCCTGCGCCGCCTGCACGGTCCAGCCGCCGCCGCCGGCGATCACCAGCGGGCGCTCGGCCTTCATCAGCAGCGCGCGCAATGTACGCAAGGCGCCGGGGTCGCTCCAGGGCTGCACGGCCTCCACGCGCGCCAGCGGCCGCGCCGAGGTCATGATGCGCAGCATATCTTCGGGCAGCACGAGCACCACCGGCCCGGGACGGCCGTTCATCGCCGTGGCGAAGGCGCGCGCGATGTACTCGGGAATGCGGTCGGCATCGTCGATGCGCTCCACGCGCTTGGCGAAGCCCTTGGTGCTGGGGCCGAAGAAGCTGCCGTAGTCGACCTCCTGGAAGGCCTCGCGATCGCGGAAGTCGCTGCCGACGTCGCCCACGAAAAGCACCATCGGCGTCGAATCCTGGAAAGCGTTGTGCACGCCGATCGAGGCATTGGTGGCGCCCGGGCCGCGCGTCACGAAGCAGATGCCCGGTCGACCGCTGAGCTTGCCGTGCGCCTCGGCCATGAAGGCCGCCCCGCCCTCCTGTCGATTGACGATGAAGCGGATGCGTTCGCCATAGGCATGGAAGCCATCGAGCACCGCCAGAAAGCTCTCGCCCGGGACGCCGAAGGCCAGCTCCACGCCTTGCTCGACCAGGCACTCGACGATCAAGTGGCCTGCAGGTTGCGATGAACTCATGGACGTGATGCCTCTGTTGCAATATCGGTGCGCGGATTATCTGCGTGCACCGAAATCCCTTGTCTTAATTCACCAACTGGTTAAATTCCGTTCATGAAAGCCCCACTCCCTGCGTCCGCAGAACCGCGCTCGCGCGACGCGGATCGCTCGCAACTCGCGATCCTGGCCTCGGCGCGGGACGAGTTCGCGCAGCGCGGCCTCGCCGGTGCGCGCATGGACAGCATCGCGGCGCGCGCCGGGCTCAACAAGCGCCTGATCTACTACTACTTCGGCAGCAAGGACGACTTGTTCCTAGCCGTGCTCGAACGCACATATGCCGACATCCGCGAGGCAGAGCAGATGCTCCACCTCGACGAGATCGAGCCGGTCGAAGCGATCCGGCGATTGATCTCCTTCACCTGGCACTACTACCTCGACCACCCCGAGTTCATCACGCTGCTCAACAGCGAAAACCTGCACCGCGCGACCCATCTCAAGCGCTCCGACCGCATCCAGGAAATGAACTCGCCGCTGGTTCAGCTGCTCGACACGGTGCTCGAGCGCGGCCGCAGGGACAACCTCTTCCGCGCCGGCGTCGACCCGGTGCAGCTCTACATTTCCATCGCCTCGCTCTGCTACTTCTATCTCTCGAACAACGACACGCTGTCGGCCGTCTTCGGCCGCGACCTGCGCGCGCCCAAGGCCATGGCGCAGCGGCTGTCGCACATGACCGACCTGGTGCTGGGCTACGTGCTGCGCTGATACGGGTATCTCCTAGGGTTCGGCCGTTGACGGGCCGGCGCATGGCTTTTTAGAATCTCTAATTCACTTTTTGGTGAATTGCACACAAGGAGACTCCCCATGCCCACGACCCGACGCACCGCCCTCATCGCCGCGCTGGCGCTCAGCACCTCGCTCGGCGCTGCGGCGCAAGGCGCCTATCCCAACAAGCCGATCCGCGTGATCGTGCCCTTCGCGGCCGGCAGCACCACCGACATCATTGCGCGCGCCATCGCCGACAAGATGGGAGCCAGCATGGGCCAGACCCTGGTGATCGACAACCGCGGCGGCGCCAGCGGCACCATCGGCCAGCAGGCCGTGGCCACGGCAGCGCCGGACGGCTACACGATCATGATCCACTCGTCCTCGCACACGGTCAGCCCCTCGACCTTCGCCAAGCTGCCCTTCGACACGATGAGCGACTTCGCCGGCGTCACGCCGATCGCCTCGCTGCCGAACGCGCTGGTGATCTCGCCCTCGAAGAACATCAAGACGCTGAAGGACCTGATCGCGGCGGCCAAGGCCAAGCCCGGCAGCATCAACTTCGCGTCGGCCGGCCAAGGCAGCGCCACGCACTTGAACGCGGAGAAGTTCAAGCTGGCCGCCAACATCGATGCCACCAACATCCCGTTCAAGGGCTCGGCCGAAGCCGTGACCGAAGTGCTGGCCGGCCGCGTCGACTATTACTTCTCGCCGATCGCGCCGGTCATCGGACAGATCAAGGACGGCCAACTGCTCGCGCTGGCCGTGGGCTCGCCCAAGCGCGCGGCGGCGCTGCCCGACGTGCCGACCACGACCGAGGCCGGCGTGCCCGGCTCCGAGTTCAATTTCTGGATCGGAATGATGGCGCCCGCCAAGACGCCGCGCGACATCGTGATCCGGCTGCACGACGAGGTCGCGAAGGCGCTCGCCAGCCCGGAGGTCAAGGAACGCTTCCTGAAACTCGGCGCTGACGCCTGGACGCTCAAGCCCGAGCAGTTCGATGCCTACATCAAGGAAGAAATCGCCAGCAACGCCAAGCTCGTGAAGGCCGCAGGCCTCACGCCGACGCAGTAAAGACTCAAGGAAGGAAATACATACATGGCACAGCAACGACTCGGAATCATCATGCACGGCGTCACCGGACGCATGGGCATGAACCAGCACCTGATCCGTTCGATCGTCGCGATCCGCGCCCAGGGCGGCGTCACGCTCTCCAACGGCGACAAGGTCATGCCCGACCCGATCCTCATCGGCCGCAACGCCGAGAAGATCGAGGCGCTGGCCAAGGCGCACGGCATCCAGCGCTGGGGCACCGACCTCGATCGCGCGCTGGAGAACAAGGACGACACGATCTTCTTCGACGCCGGTACTACGCAAATGCGCCCCACCCTGCTGGCCAAGGCGATCCGCGCCGGCAAGCACGTGTACTGCGAGAAGCCGATCGCGACCAACCTCAACGAGGCAGTGGAGATCGCACGCCTGGCGGAAGGCTCGGGCCTCAAGCACGGCGCGGTGCAGGACAAGCTCTTCCTCCCCGGCCTGCGCAAGCTCGACATGCTGCGCCGCGCCGGCTTCTTCGGCCGCATGCTCTCGGTGCGCCTGGAGTTCGGCTACTGGGTGTTCGAGGGTGACCTGCAGCCGATCCAGCGCCCCTCGTGGAACTACCGCAAGGAAGACGGCGGCGGCATGATCCTGGACATGATGTGCCACTGGCGCTATGTGCTCGACAACCTGTTCGGCGAGGTGCAGTCGGTCTCGTGCCTCGGTGCCACGCACATCCCCAAGCGCTGGGACGAGGACGGCAAGCCTTACGAAGCCACCGCCGACGACGCCGCCTACGCCACCTGCGAGCTGCGCGGCCACAGCGGCGAACCGGTGATCGCGCAGCTCAACATGAGCTGGGCCACGCGCGTGCGCCGCGACGACCTCGTGACCTTCCACGTCGACGGCACCGACGGTTCGGCCGTGGCGGGCCTGTCTTCCTGCCGCGCCCAGTCGCGCGTGGCCACGCCGCGCCCGATCTGGAACCCGGACGAGAAGCAGACCATGAACTTCTTCGACCAGTGGCAGGAAATCCCCGATTCGCAGCCCTACGACAACGGATTCAAGATCCAGTGGGAGCACTTCATCCGCCACGTGGTGGAAAACGCGCCCTACAAGTGGACGCTGCCCGAAGGCGCCAAGGGCGTGCAGCTGGTGGAGGCCGCGCTCGAATCCTGGAAGGACCGGCGCTGGATCGACGTGCCGGCGCTGAAGATCTGAGGATCGACCGATGGCTCTCTCCCTGACTCTTCCGACTGCAGCGGGTGCGCTCGCGCCGTACACGCTGCGCGGCACGACGCCGGTCAAGCCGCCTGCGGGCGTCAAGTTCGACCGCATCGCCTACTCGGCCGCGCACGTCGTGGCGGATCCGCTCGCCGCCATCGACCCCTGGCTCGAATGCGCCGTCGACTGGGACGCCACCATTGCCTATCGCCGCCATCTGTGGTCGCTGGGCCTGGGCGTGGCCGAGGCCATGGACACCGCGCAGCGCGGCATGGGCCTGGATTGGCCGACGTCCCTGGAGCTGATCCGCCGCTCGCTCGACGCGGCGAAGGACGTGCCGGGTGCGCTCGTCGCCTCCGGCTGCGGCACCGACCACCTGAGCCTGATCGACGTGAAAAACGTCGACGATGTGATCCACGCCTACGAAGAGCAGATGGAAGCCATCGAGTCGCTCGGCGGCAAGCTGATCGTGATGGCCAGCCGCGCGCTGGCCCATGTCGCCAAGAGCCCGGCCGACTACGAGCGGGTCTACGACCGCATCCTCTCGCAGGCGAAACAGCCGGTGGTGCTGCACTGGCTCGGCGACATGTTCGATCCCGCGCTGGCAGGCTATTGGGGCACCAAGAATGTCGACGCGGCGATGGACACCGCGCTCGCCATCATCGCGGCCCATCCGCACAAGGTGGACGGCATCAAGATCTCGCTGCTCGACAAGGACAAGGAGATCGCGATGCGACGCCGCCTGCCGGCGGGTGTGCGCATGTACACCGGCGACGACTTCAACTACGCCGAGCTGATCGCCGGCGACGGATTCGGCAGCGAGCCCACGCACGGGAAGAGCGATGCGCTGCTGGGCATCTTCGATGCCATCGCGCCGGCGGCGAGCGCCGCGCTGGGCGAACTGGCGCAGGGCAATACCGAGAAGTTCCACGCGATCCTCGGCCCCACGGTGCCGCTGTCGCGCCACATCTTCGCGGCGCCCACGCGCTTCTACAAGACCGGCGTGGTGTTCATGGCCTGGCTCAACGGCCACCAGAAGCACTTCGCGATGGTCGGCGGCCAGCAGAGCACGCGCTCGCTGCCGCACTTCGCCGAGCTGTTCCGGCTTGCAGATGCGGCCAACCTGCTGGAGCAGCCGGAGCTGGCCGTGTCGCGCATGAAAACGCTGCTCGCGATGCACGGCGTCGACGGCTGATCCACACGCCACACGGGGATCGCCACCATGCCATTGCCCGACCGCTTCGAAGACCTCGAACAGCTCGAGGACCTGATGTCGCAACCTTCCGCGGCGCTTATGCAGACGCTGCAGAAGGTGGAGGGCGACATCCTGGTGCTGGGCGTCGGCGGCAAGATGGGCCCCACGCTGGCCCGCATGGCCCAGCGGGCGACGCCGGGCCGCCGCGTGACCGGCGTGGCGCGCTTCTCCGAGCCCGGCCTGCGCGGGCGGCTCGAAGGCCACGGCGTCGAGTGCGTCGAAGCCGACCTGCTCTCGCGCGAGGCGCTGGCGGCCCTGCCCGACGCCCCCAATGTGGTCTTCATGGCCGGGCGCAAGTTCGGTTCCTCCGGCAGCGAATGGCTGACCTGGGCGATGAACGCCCACGTGCCCGCACTGGTGGCGGAGCGTTGGCGCAATTCGCGCATCGTGGCCTTCTCGACCGCCTGCGTGTACCCCTTCGCCGAGGTGCGCGGGCCGGGCGCGCGCGAAGACGTGCCGCCGACGCCGCCGCCCGGCGAGTACGCGAACTCCTGCGTCGCACGCGAACGCATGTTCCAGCACTTCTCGCACCTGCATGGCACCGCGGGGCGGTTGATCCGGCTTTCCTATGCGATCGATATGCGCTACGGCGTGCTGCACGATCTGGCGCAGAAACTCGTCGCGCGCGAGCCGATCGATCTGACGATGGGCCATGCCAACATCATCTGGCAGGGCGAGGCCAACGACTGGACGCTGCGCACGCTGGCGCACTGCGACACGCCGACCTCGCCGCTCAACCTGAGCGGGCCGCCCATCTCGATTCGCGAAGCGGCGCAAGGGCTGGCGCAGCGTCTCGGCGTCGAAGCGATCTTCACCGGCCGCGAGGCCGGCACCGCCTGGCTGATCGACTGCCGCCGCGCCTTCGAGCTCTTCGGGCCGCCGCAGGTCGCACTGGCGCGCATGCTGGACTGGACCGCCGACTGGACGCGCCGTGGAATGACGAGCCTCGGCAAGCCGACCCATTTCGAAGCGCGCGACGGCAAGTACTGACATGCACTACTCGGAAATCCCACCGGCCTCGCTCGCGCTGCTGAAGCGCGGCGCGGTGATTCCCGCGCACCTGCTCGCGCTCGACGCCAACCGCAAAGTCGACGAACGCCGCCAGCGCGCGATGAGCCGCTACTACCTCGATTCCGGCGCCGGCGGCCTGGCCGTCGGCGTGCATTCGACGCAGTTCACGATCCGCGAGGCAGGCCTGTACGAGCCGGTGCTCGAGCTCGCGATGCAGGAAGCGCTGACCTGGGAGCCTCTGGACGGCAATCGCCCGCTCTTCATGATTGCGGGCCTGGCGGGCTCGACCGCGCAAGCCAAGGCTGAAGCCGCGACCGCGTGCACATTGGGCTACCACGCAGGCCTGCTGAGCCTCGCCGCGATGAAGGGCGCGAGCGAAGACGCGCTCATCGATCATTGCCGAGCCATCGCCGATGTGATGCCGCTGGTCGGCTTCTACCTGCAGCCCGCGGTGGGCGGCATCCCTCTGCCCGTCGGCTTCTGGCGCCGCTTCGCCGCGATCGACAACGTGGTGGCGATCAAGATGGCGCCCTTCGACCGCTACCGCACGCTGGACGTGCTGCGCGGCGTGGTCGAGGCCGGCGCCGAGGCGCGCGTCATGCTCTACACCGGCAACGACGACCACATCGTGCTGGACCTGCTCACGCCCTACCGCTTCATGCGCGACGGCAAGGAAGTGGCGGTGCGCATCAAGGGCGGCCTGCTCGGGCACTGGAGCGTGGGCACGCGCCGCGCAGTGCAACTGCTCGCGCGCATCCACGACATCGCTTCGGCCGCATCGGTGCCCACGGAGTTGCTGACGCTCGATGCGCAGGTGACCGATTGCAATGCCGCCCTGTTCGACGTCGCCAACGATTTCCGCGGCTGCATCGCCGGCTGCCACGAGGTGCTCCGGCGCCAGGGCCTGCTGGCCGGCACCTGGTGCCTCGATCCGCTCGAAGGCCTGAGCCCGGGCCAGGCGGCCGAGCTCACGCGCGTGCACGACGCCTACCCCGATCTGCACGACGATGGCTTCGTCGCCGAACATCTGAAGCGCTGGCTGAGTTGAGCCGCTTCGCTTTCAAAGGTTTTCGCATCCCGTTTCCCCAGTTCAACTCATCACCAGGAGACACCATGCAGAAGCGCACCTTGATCCGAAGCATCGCCATTGCCGCGGCACTCGCCGCGATCGGCGGATCCGCCCTGGCCCAGCAGTGGAAGCCCGAGCGGCCCATCACCATCATCGTCCCCTGGGCCGCCGGCGGCTCCACCGACCAGGTGACCCGCGTCACCGCGGCGGAGATCGAGAAGACGCTGGGCCAGAAGGTGGTGATCGTCAACCAGCCCGGCGCCTCGGGCTCGATCGGCAGCAAGAGCGCGCTCGATGCGGCCAAGGACGGCTACACCTGGACCGCCGGCGCGGCGCAGGACCTGGGCTCCTACGAAACGCTGGGCATGCTCAAGACCAAGATCGCCGACTGGCACCTGTTCCTCAACGTCGCCAACGTGCAAGTCATCGGCGTGAACGCCGCCGCACCGTACAAGAGCGCCAAGGACCTGCTGGACGCCATGAAGGCCAAGCCCGGCCAGATCAGCGTGGCCACGGCGGGCGTGACCTCGGCCGGCCACAACGCGATGGAGCTCATCGCGAAGAGCACCGGCGTCAAGTACCGGCACGTAACCTATGACGGCGGCAACCCGGCGGTGGTGGCCACGGTGGCCGGCGAGACCGAGGTAACGACGCAGCTCGCGGTCGAGCAGGCCGACATGATTCGCGGCAAGCGCATCCGGCCGCTGGCCACGGTGAGCGACAAGGCATTGGAGCTGGAGGGCTTCGGCACCATCGAGCCGCTCTCGAAGACGCTGCCCGGCTTCAAGGCGCCGACCAACTATTTCGGCATCTTCATTCCCAAGGGCGTGCCCGACGAGGTGGTGAAGACGGTCGAGAAGATCTGGGTCGACAACATCGCCAAGAGCGAGACGCTGAAGAAATACGCCACCAGCCGCGGCGCACTGTTCGCGCCGCTCTACGGCGCCGAGGCGCAGACGGCCGTGATGCCGGCCATACAGGCCAACGCCTGGCTGTTGTTCGACAGCGGCAAGGCCAAGGTCTCGCCCGAGACGCTCGGCATCGCACGGCCGTGACGACCGCCACCGACACCGACACCGACACCGACACCGCGGCCGGCGCCGAACGCGCGGCAGCGGAGGCCGATGCCGCGGCGCACGCGCGCAAGACCTCGCCGCGCTCGGACCTCCGGCAATCGCTGGGCTGGATCGCGCTCGGCATCGCGACCACCATCGGCTCGCTGCGCATGGATCGGCTCGAGAGGCAGGACATCAACCCCTACACCGTGCCGGGCCTGCTGCCGGGCCTGCTCGGGGTGGTGTTCGTGTTCTTCGGCCTGTTGCTGCTCTACCGTTCCTGGCGTCGCCTGGTCGCTTCGCCGTATGCGCACAGCGCGGTCACCGGAAACGACCGTACGGAGTTCCGGCGGATAGGGACGGTGCTCGCACTGTGCATCGGGTTCGCTGCCGGCCTCGTCGGCCACGGCCTCGCCTTCTGGCTTGCGACCGCCCTATTCGTTACGGTCTCCATCGCCGTCCTGCAATTCGCCGAACGCAGCGCACGCAACCAGCGCCTGCGCGGACTGGCGTTCGCGCTCACCGTCGGCCTGGCGACCGGCGTCGTCATCACCTACGTGTTCCAGGAACTGTTCCTGGTGCATCTGCCCTGAACCGCAGGAGACCGCATGTTCGAAGGTCTGAGAATGCTGGGGGAGTCGTACCTCGGCTTCCTGAACTTCTGGTCCCTTGCCTACGGTCTGGGAGGCGCCCTGCTGGGCATCGTCGTCGGCGTGCTGCCGGGCCTGTCGGCCACGCTCTGCATTGCGCTCCTGACGACGCTCACGATCAAGCTGTCGCCCAACGACGCGATCCTGATCCTGATCTGCGCCTATGTCGGAACCATCTACGGCGGCAGCCGCACCGCCATCCTTCTCAACATCCCGGGTACGGCAGCCAATGCCGCTTCGTGCGCCGACGGCTATGCGCTCGCGCGCAAGGGCGAAGCCGGCCGCGCGATCGGCATCGCGACTTCGGGGGCTTTCACCGGCACGCTCTTCGGCGTGCTGTGCCTCGCCATGTTCACGCCGGCGCTGGCGGAGATCGCGCTGTCCTTCGGCGCTTTCGAGTTCTTCTGGCTCGCGCTCTTCGGTGTCGCGATGTCCGGCAGCATCGTCGGTGAAGACCCGCTCAAGGGCTGGCTCATGGGCTGCCTCGGCCTGCTCGTCGCGCAGATAGGGCAGGAAGGCCTCTACGCCTACGACCGGTTCACCTTCGGCTGGGACGAGCTCTCCGGCGGGATCGCGCTGATCCCCGCGCTCATCGGCGCCTTCGGCTTCGCCGAGGTGTTGACCTCGCTGGCGGAACCGATCGAACGCAAGCTCGTCGCCGTGCGCGATTCCGCGCTGCCTCGCTTCCGGGAGGTCGTCAGATACTGGCGTACCGTGCTGCGCTCCGGCGTCATCGGCGTGGTGACCGGCATCCTGCCGGGCGTCGGGGAGGACTCCGGCGCCTGGATGTCGTACGCCGCCGCCAAGGCAGCGAGCCCTGAGCGCGAGCAGTTCGGCAAGGGCTCGATCGACGGCCTGATGGCAGCGGAGACCGGCGACATGTCGGCCATCCCCGGCGGCATCATCCCGGCACTCGCTTTAGGCATTCCGGGCTCTGCCCCCTCGGCGGTGCTGATGGCCGCCATGATCATCCATGGCATCCAGCCCGGCCCCATGCTCATGATCAGGACGCCGCACTTCATCTACGACGTGGTGGCGATGACGACGCTGGCCACCATCAGCATCCTCTTTTTCGGCTTGTTCCTGGTGCGGCCGCTCCTGCTCGTGCTGCGCGTGAAGCGTTCGGTCCTCATGCCCATCATCTTCGTACTGTGCACGGTCGGCGCGTACGCGATCGCCTCGCGCCTCTTCGACGTCTACGCCATGTTGGCGATCGGCGTCGGAGCGTTCTTCCTGCGCCGTCGCGGCTACGAGATGGCGCCCTTTGTCCTTGGCCTGGTGCTGGGCGACCTGCTGGACAAGAGCCTGCGCCGCGGCCTGGTGCTGTCCGACGGCAGCATCGAGCCCTTCTTCACGCGGCCCATCTGCGCGGCGCTCGCGGCGGTCACCATCCTGACGATGCTGATGTACATCCCGGCGGTGAACGTCCGCCTGCGCCGGGCCTGGGGCGGCGCCAAGCGCTTCGTGTTCCGCCGCAGCGCCTGAGGCCGGACGTCATGAAATTTTCTCTCTGCAACGAGGTCCTGAAGGAGTTGCCTTTCGAGGCCCAATGCCGATCCGCGGCGGCGCTGGGCTACGACGCGCTGGAGGTGGCGCCCTTCACGCTCGCGGCCGACCCGATGGACCTCGGGGATGCAGAGGCGCGCGCCTTCGGCCGCATGGCACGCGACCACGGCATCGAGATCAGCGGACTGCACTGGCTGCTGGTCGCGCCCGCGGGCCTGTCGATCACGAGCGCCGACGCCGCGCTGCGGCAGCGCACCACCGCCGTCATGCAGCGCCTGGTCGAACTCTGCGCGCTATTGGGTGGGCGCTACCTGGTGCACGGCTCGCCCAGGCAGCGCTCCGTGCCGCCGGGCGATACGCATGCCGCGGCGCTCGAACGCGCGCGCGAGTGCCTGGCGGCCGCCGCACGATCCGCGCAGCAATGCGACGTCATCTATTGCATCGAGCCGCTGGCCACGGCCGAGACCGACCTGTTGAACACCGTGGCCCAGGCGGTCGAGCTGGTGCAAGCCATCGCCTCCCCTGCATTCAAGACCATGATCGATTGCAGCGCGGCCGGTCAAGTCGAAGCCGAAGACGTGCCCGCACTGATGCGTCGCTGGATGCCCACCGGCCACATCGCCCACGTGCAGGTGAACGACCCCAATCGCCGCGGGCCGGGGCAAGGCGAGATGCGCTTCGCACCCATCCTCGCGGCGCTGCGCGAGATGCGGCAGGCCGGCCACTACCAGGGCATCGTCGCGGTCGAACCTTTCGACTATGTGCCCGACGGCATGGGCTCGGCCGCGCGCGCCATCGGCTACTTGCGCGGGCTCGAAGAAGCAGCGGGAGTTGGCCATGGTTGAGGCGCCGCGCTTCGTGATCCGCGAGATCGCGCTGTTCGAGCGCCCGGTGGTGCTGCGCCTGCCCTTCCGCTTCGGCGTGGTGACGCTGACCGAATGCCCCCAGGCCTTCGCGCGCGTGCGCATCGAGTTCGCCGACGGGCAGAGTGCCTGGGGGGCCGCCGCCGAATTGATGGCACCCAAGTGGTTCGACAAGGACCTCGCGCTCAGCAACGAGGACAACTTCGACCAGCTGCGCCGCGTCACGGCGCTGGCGCGCGAGGCCTACCTGAGCGAGACCACGCCCGCGAGCGCCTTCGGCCACTTCGCGCGGCACCACGACGCGCACCGCCTGGCAGCCGGGCGGCTCGGCTTTAATCCGCTCCTCGCCAGCTACGGGCCTGCGCTACTCGACCGCGCTGTGCTCGATGCGCTGTGCCGTGCATTGCAGATGTCGTTCTACGCAGCGGTGCGCAGCAATGCCGCGGGCATCGGTCCGGCACGCCCTGAGTTCGACGGGTTGGAGATGGACGCTTTCCTCGCCAGCCTCACGCCGGGCGCGCACATCGAGGCACGCCACACCGTCGGCATGCTCGATGCCATCACAGCGGCCGAGCTGAAGGAGCCGGTGGCCGACGGCCTGCCGGAAACGCTCGAGGACGTGGTGCGCGTATACGGCCACCGCTATTTCAAGCTCAAGGTGGGCGGCGACATCGATGCCGACCTCGCGCGCCTCCGCGCGATCGAAGCCGTGCTGGACCGCATCGGCGATCCCTACTTCGTCTCGCTCGACGGCAACGAGCAATACGCCGACGCGGCCGGCATCGCCGAGCTGATGGCGCGCATGCGCGAGACGCCCGCGCTCGCGCGGCTCTACGCCTCGATCCTGTTCGTCGAGCAGCCGATCGTGCGCAAGCTGGCGCTGGAACGCGACCTTCGCGACCTGCGCAGCGCGAGCATCGGCAAGCCGGTGATCATCGACGAGTCCGACGGCGAGCTCGACAGCTTCGTCCAGGCCCGGGCGCGCGGCTATGCCGGCGTGTCCTCGAAAACCTGCAAGGGCTTCTACAAGTCGCTGCTCAATGCGGCGCGCTGCGCGGCATGGAACGCCGAGCCCTCGCAGATCCGCTACTTCATGTCGGCCGAGGACCTGACGACGCAGGCCGGCCTGGCCGTGCAGCAGGACCTGGCCCTGGTCAACCTGCTGGGCATCACGCACGTGGAGCGCAATGGCCACCACTACGTCAACGGCATGGCCGCGCTGCCGGATGAAGAGCAACAAGCTTTTCTCGACGCGCACGGCGACCTCTACGAGCGCTCGCACGGCGCGGCGCGCCTCTGCATCGCGAATGGCCGCATCGCCCTCGCCTCCCTGGACTGTCCCGGTTTCGCGAGCGCGGCCATGCCCGACTTCGACGCCATGACGGCGCTCGCCATCTGATCCCTCACCAACCCTATGCTTCCAACTTTCCCCATGCGCGATTTCTCTCACGACCACGAGTGGCTCTCCATCAATACCGCCACCGTGCGCAAGCAACGCGGCGCCGAAGTGGCGCTCGACCGCATCATCGACCAGTGCGCCGCACGCGGCATCCGTGCCATCAGCCCCTGGCGCGACCAGGTCGCCGCCGCCGGCATCGACAAGATCGCGAAGCAGCTCAAGGCGCACGGCATCGGCCTGTCGGGCTACTGCCGCGGCGGCTTCTTCCCGGCGCCCGATGCGGCCGGTCTCGCAGCCGCGCTGGACGACAACCGCCGCGCCATCGACGAAGCGAAGATGCTGGACGCGCCTTGCCTCGTGCTGGTGGTCGGCGCCCTGCCCGGCGCGCTCGAGGGCAAGGCCCTCTACAAGGACCTGTCTCGCGCGCGCGCCGAAGTGCACGACGGCATCGCCGCCTCGCTCGACTACGCGCGCGAGGTCGGCATGCCGCTCGCCATCGAGCCGCTGCATCCGATGCAGGCCGCCGACCGCGCCTGCATCAACACGCTCGAGCACGCCCTGGACCTGTGCGACGAACTCGATCCGCAGCGCTCGGGCATGCTCGGCGTCGCGCTCGACATCTACCACGTGTGGTGGGACCCGAAGCTCGAACAGCAGATCGCGCGCGCCGGCAAAGAGCGCCTGCTCGCCTACCACGTCTGCGACTGGCTCACGCCCACGCGCGACCTGCTGAGCGACCGCGGGATGATGGGCGACGGCGTGGTCGAGCTCAAGAAGATCCGCGGCTGGGTCGAGGCCGCCGGCTTCGATGGCTTCAGCGAAGTCGAGATCTTCTCCGCGCTCGACTGGTGGCAGCGCCCGGGCGAGGAAGTGCTCGACACCTGCATCGAGCGCCACCGCAGCACGGTTTAGGGCCTGTGAACAGGCCGTGCTGCACGCACCAGCCGGCTGTGCTGCAATCCGCCGCATGGCTGCACCCACCCTCGACGACCTGCGCCGCTATGCCGTGGCGCGCACCCTCTTCAAGGCCACGACCCTCCCGCGCGCGATCCGGCGCCTCGGCTTCGTGCAGGCCGACCCGATCCGCGCGCCGGCACGCGCGCAAGACCTCACGCTGCGCCATCGCGTCGAAGACTACCGTGCGGGCGACCTCGAAAGCCGGTACGCCAGGCTGGCGATCGACGAAGACTGCCTCGTCAACTACGGCTTCCTGCCGCGCGAGCACCTGGCCCTGATGCATCCGCGCGAGGCCAAGCGCGCGTGGGACGCCGAGACCCGCCGCAAGGCGGCCGAGGTGCTGGCCTTCGTGCGCGAGCACGGGCAAGTGCATCCGCGCCAGGTCGAACAGCATTTCGCCCACGGACGCGTGAAGAACTACTGGGGCGGCTCGAGCAACGCCACCACGCACCTGCTCGACGGCATGCACTACCGCGGCATGCTGCGCGTGGCGCGGCGCGACAGCGGAACCCGCGTGTACGAAGCGGCGGCCCATGCGCCCGGCGACGACAGCCCCACCGGCCGGGCACAGCGCGCCGCCGCGCTGATCGATCTCGTGGTGCGCAAGTACGCGCCGCTGCCGGCCGCGAGCCTCACCTACCTCGTTCGCCTGCTCGGCTACGGCGCCCCGCACCTGTCGGCTCACACCCAGGCCGCCTTGCGCGAAGCGCGCGAAGCGCTCGCCAGCTGCCGCATCGACGGCACCACCTGGTACTGGCCGGCCGACGAGAACCCGGCCTCGCGCCGGCACGCCCCCGACGAGGCGGTGCGCCTGCTCGCGCCCTTCGATCCGGTGGTGTGGGACCGCCGCCGCTTCGTGCTGCTGTGGGGCTGGACATACAAGTTCGAGGCCTACACGCCGCCTGAGAAACGCCAGCTCGGCTACTACGCGCTGCCCCTGCTGCGGCACGACCGCGTGATCGGCTGGGCCAATGTCGCGGCGCGCGAAGGCCGGCTGCAACCGTCCTTCGGCTACGCCGGCGCGAAGCCGCGCGACGCAGCCTTTCGCGCGGCTCTCGACGACGAACTGCAGCGCATGACCGAATTCCTGGCCCGGAGGCCAGCGCTCAATCCTCGACGGCCAGCTTGAGCCGCATGAGCGCCTGATCCCACTGCTGCGCGATGGCATCGAGCGAGCGCCGGCCTTCTTCCAGCCGCGCCCGCTCCAGCTCCCAGAGCCGTTCGCGCCCGATCTTCACGTCATGCACCAGGCCCGCGCCAGCCAGCACCTGCAAGTGCTTGGTGACGGCCTGCCGCGTGATCTCGGTGCCGGCGGTGAGCTGCGCGATCGACATCGCGCCGCCGGCACACAGCACGGTCACCAGGCGCAGGCGCGTCTCGTCGCCCAGCGCAGCGAAGATCGAAGCAGAGTTCTTCAGCGCCGGCTTCTTCAGCGACGAGCGCTTCGCGGGCGCGCTAGGGCGTGGCGACATGTTTCTCGATGTTTTTCATCTGCTCGTCCCAGCCGCCGCTGTTCATGCGGAAGGCCTCCAGCCGGCGTTCCGGCGGGATCTTGTCGAAGCCGGATTCGACCAGCGTGAGCAAGGTGCCGTCCTCGACTTCGGTCAGCTCGAACTCGACCAGCGTGGTGGGCTCATGGGAATAGTCGACGGCAGGATCGATCGCCGCCGGATGCCAGCGCAGGGCCAGCAGGCGCTCCGGCTCGATGCGCTCGACCAGCACATCGAAGACCAGATGCTCGTAGCCCGGATAGGTGATGTTCCCGCGCGCGTGCTGGCCGGCGGCAAAGACCTGCCCCTTCAGCGCCACGCCGAACCAGCCGCCGAACTCCTCGGCGTTCGACAGCGCGCGCCAGACCCGCGAGCGCGGGGCCTTGAGAAGAATCTTTCTTTCGATACGGTCCGTGGATGCGTTCATATGCAACCTCCTGGCTGCATATTAGGCAATGCCAACGCCAAACGCAACCATTTCATTGCATTTCCGGCGAAGGCCCCGCGCCGCGCGAGGTCTGGCGCACGCGCGACAACATGCCCGCCGCGCCGCTCCTAGAATCGCCGGGCCGCCGCACGAAAGCGCGTCGGCAAAGCGTTCTCAGGGCGGGGTGGAATTCCCCACCGGCGGTGATGGCGACACGTTCGCACGAGCCCGCGAGCGCCTGCGGCGCGTCATGCGCCGCAGGGTCAGCAGACCTGGTGAGATCCCGGGGCCGACGGTTCAGGGCTTCTGACGAAGTCCCACAGTCCGGATGAAAGAGAGCGCGACCCCGTTGCCGGGCAGGCGCCTTCGCGCGTGCCCCGGCCTCGGGTTCGTGCGCCCTGATTCAGGCAACCCTTGTACAAGAGGCAAACCATGAGTCAGATCAACGACCTTCCCCTCTCCGCCGTGGCGTCGACCGAAGCATCGCGCGGCCGGCGCATCGCCTTCGTGCAGGCGCAATGGCATTCGGACATCGTCCACCAGGCGCGCGACGCCTTCCTCGAAGAGATGCAGCGCCGGGGCGTGCCGCAGGACGGCATCGACATCTTCGACGTCCCCGGCGCCTTCGAGATTCCGCTGCATGCCAAGCGGCTCGCCAATTCGGGGCGCTATGCGGCCATCGTCGGCTGCGCGCTGGTGGTCGACGGCGGCATCTACCGCCACGAGTTCGTCGCCAGCACGGTTGTGCAGTCGCTGATGCAGGTGCAGCTCGAAACCGACGTGCCGGTCTTCTCGGCAGTGCTCACGCCGCACCACTTCCACGAGCACATCGAGCATCGCAAGTACTTCCACCGCCATTTCGCAGTCAAGGGCACCGAAGTGGCCGAGGCTTGCGTCAAGACTCTCGAAGGGCTGCGCCGCGTTGACGAACTGCTCGCCGCTTGAGTAGGCTTTGGCGATGAACACCGTCGCCAAGCCCTACACCCTCTACGGCGCGCCCGGTTCGGGCGCGACGCCCGTGCATGCGGCGCTCACGCTGATCGGCGCGCCCTGCACCATCGTCGATGTCGCGCCCTGGAAGAGCGAAGCCGAGCGAGACAAGCTGCTGCCGGTCAACGCGATGCGGCAGGCGCCGGTGCTGGTGCTGCCTTCGGGCGAGGTCATGACCGAGAGCGCCGCGATCCTGGTCTGGCTCGGCGACCGCCATCCGGATGCGGGTCTCGCCCCCGCCATCGACGATCCGCAGCGCGCGCAGTACCTGCGCTGGATGAGCTTCGTCTCCGCCGCGATCTATTCCTTGTTCTGGGTGCGCGATGTGCCATCGCGGCTGGCAGCCGATGCGGCGGCCGAAAAGGTGATCCTCGAACGCACGGAAGAACGCATCGCCGAATGCTGGCGTCTCATGGATGCGCAGATGCCGCGCGGCACGCCCTACCTGCTGGGCGACGCCATCGGCATGCTCGATCTCTACGTGACGGTGGCCTCGCGCTGGACGCCGCGGCGACGGCGCTTCTACCGCGAGGCGCCCCGCATGGCCGAGGTGGTTCGCCGCGTCGATGCCGAGCCGCGCCTGGCCGAGTTCTGGGCCGCGCGCTATCCCTTCGTCCCTGGCTGCGAGGCCGCAGAGTCCTGAGCCGCGTGGGGCCATCCAAGGGTTTGCGCTGACAAGATCCCGGTCAAACCCTGTTCCCGAGTCCCGTAAGAATTGCGTAAGATTCGCGGCCACGCCCCAACAGGACCCCCATGCTCGACATCGATTTGCCCGTGCCTGCTGCGGCGGTTCGCAGCCTTCTCGCCAACCACGGGATCGTCCCGGCGCTGGCCTTGCTCAACGACCGGACACTCTATCGATTCACGGCCATCTACAAACTGAGTGGCGAGGTGATGCATGCGGCGCACGCATTCGACCGCATTTCCGAATACCGAACCTGGCTGAAGGTGGTGCCGCTCGGCAGGAGCTTCTGCCAGTATGCGATCGAGCATGGCGAGTTCGTGACCAGCCATGCCTCCGCGGACCAGCGTCTGACGAGCCGCCCCTACGCCGGCTTCGTCGAGTCCTACTACGGCCAGTTGCTGACGCGCGCCGACGGCACGCCCTATGGCACCTTCATCCATTTCGATCTGGAGCCGCGCAGCATTCCAGCGGAGGAAGTCGCCTTCCTGCGCGAGGTGATCCCGCAGTTCATCGACTACCTGGGATGAACTAGGGCCTGTTAACGCTATTTGCGGGGTCGCGAAGGCCTGCCAGGGCGGGCCAATCAAGGCGCGCGACGCCGTGCGTGCGTCGGCACGCACAAGGAGCGCAACGCCGAGTGGCGCGCCCTGGCAGGCCTTCCCTCCGGGTTGCCCAGCCAAGGGGCCGTCTGCGGCGTTGCCCGCGCTTGCAAGGCGCAAGCCTTGCCGCGCGCGGGCGCCTTGCATCCAGCCCCTTGGCTGGGCAACGCGATCCCCGCAAATAGCGTTAACAGGCCCTAGCCGGTCCGCACCAGCAGCTCCGGCACCGAGGACGCCAGCAGCGCCACGCCCGACAGCGTCAGGAGTCCCAGCACGACCTGGCGAAAGCGCGCCTCGCTGATGCCGATGTAGAGCCGCGCACCGAGCAGCACCGGTACCAGCACCGCGACCGCGACGATGCCGAGGAAGGGCAGCGTCTGGACGCCGACGAGGCCCGTGCCCAGATAGAGCGAGAAGGCCACCACCAGCATCGAGAGATTGAAGTTCTGGATCACGGCCCGCTGCACGTCCTTCTCGAGGCCGCGCAGCGTGCACCAGAGCGTCGGGATCGCCCCGGTGAAGCCGCCGAGGCCGCCGCAGACGCCGCCGATCAATCCGATCACCGCATCGGCCGGCCGGCCGCCTGCGCTCACGCGCGGCAGATCGCGCGCCATCAGCATGGCCGGGCACCAGAGCACCAGCAGGCCGCCGAGACAGGCCTTGAACAGCGGCACGTCGAGCCGCGGCAGCAGCCACACGCCGATCGGCACGCCGACGAGACCGCCGAGGACGAAGGGCAGCAGCAGCGACCAGTTGAAGCCGCGGCGCACCGTGACCGCCGCAATCACCTGGCCGGCGAGCGCGCCGAAGGTCGCGAGCACCGCGGCCAACTTCGGATCCACCGTCCAGGCCCAGAAGGACATCGCGACCAGCCCGAACGCGAAGCCCGACAGGCCCTGCACGAATCCGGCCACGACCGCGCCGAACGCAACGATCAAGTAGAGCGACAAGAGCTCAGGCCGACGCGGGGACGAGGGCTTCGCGGCGCACGCGCCGCACATTGAGGGCGCTGGCGATCAGCACGGCCTGCACCACCGCGAGCCCGATGATCACGCTGGTGTACCGGCCATGGTCCATCAGCCGGCCGAAGATCAGCGGCGCCAGCGCCTGGCCGATGTCCAGGCCCGCGTAGACCACGCCGTAGACGCGGCCGGTCGCATTGGCCGGCGTCGAGCGCTTGACCAGCAGGTCGCGCGAAGGCCCCGCGATACCGGAGGCGAAGCCCATCGCGCCGAACATCACCGGCACCACGATGGGCGGGAAGTCGGCCAGCGCGAGCACCAGCGCCAGCACCGCGGCCGTGCCGAAGGCGGCGCCCACCACGCGCTCGCAGCGCGAGGGGTCGGACGCCAGGAAGCCGCCCACCACCATGCCGGCCGCGCTGGCCACCATGTAGATCGTGAGACACACAGCGACCAGCGCCACCGGCACCGCGTGCAGATGCCCGGCCGCCGCCGGCGCGAAGGTCTGCACCACGCTCAGCGCCATCGCATAGAAGAAGAAAAAGCCGAAGCACATCCAGACCGCCGGGATCTTGAGGAAGGCGAATTCGCCGGTCGGCGCCGCATCCGAGCCGGTCGCCTTGTGCACCGCCTTGACGTCGAGCGCGAGCACGCTGCGGTTCCACCACAACACCGCCAGCACCACCAGCGCCAGCGCGCCGGCCGAGGCCAGCGCCACGCGCCACGAGAACGCGATGGCCAGCGGCACCACGAAAGCCGGCGCCACCGCCCAGCCCAGGCTGCCGGTGATGCCGTGCACGCTATAGGCATGGCCCAGGCGCGTGGGCGCCACCTTGCGGTTGAACAGCGTGTAGTCGACCGGGTGGAACACGCCGTTGCCGATGCCCGCGACCACCGCGCTGGCGAGCAGCATCCAGTAGCTCTGCGCCAACGCATAGCCAAAAGCCGCGAGGGCCAGCAACCCGAGCCCCACGAACAGCACCGGCCGCGGGCCCAGCTTGTCGACCAGGAAGCCCGAGGCCGCCTGCACCACGCAAGAGACCACGAAGAACACGGTGAGCACCGCGCCGAGCTCGGTGTAGCTCACGTCGAAGGCGTCCTTCAGCCACGGAAACAGCGGCGGCAGCACGAGCTGGGCGAAATGGCTGATGGCATGCGCCAAGCCGACGAGGCCGATCAGCTTGGCGTCGGAGCGCAAGGTGGGCGTGGCGGCGGAAGCGGAGGATGAAGACATGAATTGCAACAAGAAACCGGAGCGGGCACCGATCGTATTCCCGGAGGTGACGGCAGAATGGCGATACAGAGACAACATTTGTCGAAATCATGCCGCCCCTTGCCGCCACGCCGATCTACAGCGTCGCCTCGCTCACGCCTCACCTCTATGCGCCCGACGCGCTGCGCCCGCTGCGCGCCAAGGAACATTTTCTGAAGGCCGACACCTTCGTCGAGCTGCATTCCCACCCGTGGCCGCAGCTGACCTTCTCGACGCGCGGCGTGATCCGCCTCAGCACCGAGGACGGCAGCTACATCGTGCCGCCCTCGCGCGCACTCTGGGTGCCGGCCGACATGCCGCACAGCGTCACCTTGATCGAAGACGCCGAGCTGCGCACCGTCTATCTGCACAGCTGGCTCGGGCCGGCCTGGGAGAAATGCGAGGTGCTGGAGATCAGTCCCTTGCTGCGCGCCCTGATGCTCGCGCTCGACACCACGCCCGACGGCCTGCCGCCGGCCGACCCGCACGCGGCGCAGCGCGAGCGCTGGATCGCGCCGCTTCTGGTCGACGAGCTCGAGCGCGCGACGCAGATCCGCATCGACGTGCCGCTGCCGGCCGACAAGCGCCTGCGCCAGTTGTGCGAGACGCTGCTGCGCAACCCGGCGAGCCGCGCCACGCTGGCCGAACGCGCCGAAGCCATCGGCGCCAGCGAGCGCACCGTGGCACGGCTGTTCCGCGACCAGCTCGGCATGAGCTGGCAGCAATGGCGCCAGCAGGCCGTGCTCGCGCATGCGCTGCCACTGCTCGCGCGCGGCATGGCCGTGAGCCAGGTGGCGTCGGCGAGCGGCTACGCGACCGACAGCGCCTTCTGCGCGATGTTCAAGGCCGCGACGGGGAAATCGCCGACGGCGTTCCAGCACAAGAAGAAGTAGCTGTCCGCGGGCACTGGGCCGTGCTTTCGTATCATCGGCAGGTGCACCCCGAACAACATTCAGCGCGCTGAAGGCATGGCCCTTCATCGCGACCAGCTCGTGCGCTGGCTTCCCTTCCTCGGCTGGCCTCGCCCGAGCCGCGCGCTGCTCACAGGCGAAGCGCTGGCCGGCATCACCGTGGCATTGATGGTGATCCCGCAGGGCGTGGCCTATGCGGCGCTGGCCGGGATGCCGCTGGTCACGGGAATCTACGCCTCGCTGCTGCCGGCCCTGATCGGCGTGATGTTCAGCGCGTCGACGCGGCTGTCGGTCGGACCGACCGCCTTGTCCAGCCTGCTGGTCGCGGCCTCGCTCGGCCCGCTGGCCATTCCGGGCAGCGCCGAATGGGTGGCGCTCGCGGTGTGGCTGTGCCTCATGTCGGGTGCGATCCAGCTGGTGCTCGGGCTCGGCGGTTTCGGCTGGGTGCTGCGGCTGGTCAATTCGCCGGTGCTGATGGGCTTCACGCAGGCGGCTTCGGTGCTGATCATCTTGTCTCAGCTGCCGGCGCTCTTCGGCTTCACCGGCCGCAGCATCGACCAGCTGCTGCACGGCGCGCCGCCCGATTTCCTGGCCATTGCCTTCGGGCTCGGCAGCATCGCGGCGCTGTGGCTCGCCAAGGAGCGCTGGCCGCGCTTCCCGGCTGCCATGGTGGTGGTGGGCGCGTGTGCGGCCATCAGCGCGGCCATCGGCTATGCGCTGCGCGGCGGCGCGGTGGTCGGCACCCTGCCCTCGGGGCTGCCGGCCTTCTACTGGCCCGGTCCGCTGCCGCTCGGCACCTTCGGCGCACTGCTGCTGCCGGCCTTGATGATCACGCTGGTGAGCTTTCTCGAGACGGCCTCGAGCGCCAAGGTCGACAACGCGCGGGCCGGCAAGCTCTGGAACGAGAACCAGGACCTGATCGGCCAGGGCCTGGCCAAGATCGCCTCCGGCCTCTCAGGCGCCTTCCCCACCAGTTCCTCGTTCTCGCGCTCGGCCATCAATCTCTACGCCGGCGCGCAGACCGGCTGGGCCACCGTGTTCTGCGTGCTGCTGATCGGCGCCGCGCTGCTGTGGGCGATGCCGCTGCTCTACCACGTGCCGCAGGCAGTGCTCGCGGCGATCGTGGTGGTCGCCATGCTGGGCCTGGTGCGGCCGGGGCAGTTCGTCGCGCTGTGGCGCATCTCGCGCGTCGAAGCGGTCACCGCGCTGGTCACCTTCGTGCTCACGATCGCGACCTCGCCCTCGATCTACTGGGGCGTGCTGGCCGGCCTCTTGATGAGCCTCAGCCACTACATGTACCGGCATTTGCATCCGCGCATCATCGAAGTCGGCCTGCATCCCGACGGCAGCCTGCGCGACCGCCACCTGTGGAACCTGCCGCCGCTCGCGCCGCAGCTGCACGCGATGCGCATGGATGCCGAGCTCGACTTCGCCACCGCGAGCACGCTGGAGCGCGCCATCACCGTCACGCTGGCGATGCGGCCCGAGCTCACCGACATCTGCCTGTTCGCGCAGCCGATCAACCGCATCGACGTGACCGGCGCGGAGGTGTTCGGCACGATCCGGCGGCTACTGGAATCCAAGGGCGTGCGGCTGCATCTGAGCGGCCTCAAGCTGCCGGCGCAGCAGGTGCTGGAACGCGCCGGGCTGCTGAGCCCAGGACCGATGCTCTTCGTCTACCGGACCGACAGCGACGCGCTGGCCGCGCTGGCCGATGCGTCCGTCCTGCAGCAGGAGCGCGCCGCATGAAGCTCCACATCCTCTCCGACCTGCACCTGAGCCGCGGCGTGCTGCCGCATCCGCAGACCGATGCCGATCTCGTCATCCTGGCCGGCGACATCGCGCGCCCGGCCGAAGCGCTGGCCTGGGCCGCGGGCTTCGACAAGCCGGTGCTCTATTGGCGGGCAACCACGAGTTCTACGGCGGAAGCATCCACGGCACGATGCGCGAGCTGAAGGCACGCGCTGCCGGAACGCGCATCCGCGTGCTCGACGACGAGGAAGTCGTGATCGACGGCGTGCGCTTCCTCGGCAGCACGCTGTGGACCGACTACCTCCTGTTCGGCGCGGGCGAGGCGCGCACGTCGGCAATGGCCCTGGCCGCCCAGTTCATGCGCGACTTCAGCCGCATCCGGTTGAACGAGGACTCGCCCGCCCTCTTCGCGCCGGCGGATGCAGCCGCATTGTTCCGGCGCCACGCGGCCTGGCTGGCCGACCGGCTGGCCGAGCCGCATGCGGGGCCGACCGTGGTCGTCACGCACCACGCACCTTCGCCGAAGAGCATCCATCCCCGCTTTGCCGGCTCGCCGATCAACGCCTCTTTCGTATCCGACCTGGAAGCGTTGATGCGCGGTGGTGGGCCCGAACTCTGGATCCACGGCCACACGCACGACAGCTTCGACTACCGTGTGAACAGCACGCGCGTGCTGTGCAACCCGCGCGGCTATGCGCGCGACGGGGTCGACGAGAACGCGCTGTTCGACCCGCTGCTCACGGTCGAGGTCGGCGGCGCGGCGGCGCTCAATCCTTCACCGGCCCACGCAGGCTCTTGATTTCCGAGCGCTGGCTCTTGCCCTCGAGCCGCCGCTGCTTCGCGCCATAGCTGGGCTTGGTCGGCCGGCGCACGCGCGGCGGCGTCGCGACGCTGTCGACCAGCTCCTGCAGCCGCGCCAGCGCGTCGGCGCGGTTCATGTCCTGGCTGCGGTGCTTCTGCGCCTTCAGCACCAGCACGCCTTCGTGCGTGATGCGGCTGTCGCGCAGCGCGAGCAGGCGTTCCTTGACGTCCTCGGGCAGCGAGCTCGCGGGGATGTCGTAGCGCAGGTGCACCGCGCTCGACACCTTGTTGACGTTCTGCCCGCCCGCGCCCTGCGCGCGGATGGCGCTGAACTCGACCTCCAGCGGGTCGACAAGGATGGGCAGGCGCGGCGCGGGCATCCGCTATTCTGGCCCGCCCGGCTGCTACACCGGCAGCACGTCGAGCTGGCCTGCGCCGGGCAAGGCATGCAGGCTCGCCGCAAGCCGTGCCGAATAGGAGCGGCTGAACACCGTGCTGACCTCCGTCCAGTCGCCCCTGGCTTCTGCCGGCGTGAGCGTAAGCACCAGGCAGCCGCGCTTGCTCGTCTCCGCATAGCGCAGATCCCTCACCAGCCTGGGAAACGCATCCGAGAGGACGGGACCGGAGATCAGCGGCAGCGCGCGCTCGAAACCCGGCGAGCTGACCGACGCCGTCGCGAACTCCACGCCGACGCGCTGGCCCGCGGCATCGGTCAGGTTGCTGGCCCACGCGTTGTGCGTATCGCCCGCCAGCGATACGAGGTTCTTGCCCAGCGAACGGGCCGTGACCAGAACCGATTCGCGCGCCGCGGGATAGCCGTCCCAGGCATCGAGGTTGTAGGGCACGCGGCGCTGGTTCAGCAAGGCGCGCTGGCTGTCGCTGCGCAGGGCCTCCGGCGTGGCCTGGGCGGCCAGGAATTCGGCCACCGTCTCGGGCGTGAATGCGCTTGCGATGGAGAGCGGTATTTCCATGCGCGCCATGAGCACCTGGTTCCCCAGCACCTGCCAGGTGGCGCCGGAAGCGGCCAGCCGGGCCGACAGCCAGTCCGATTGCTCGGCGCCCAGAAGCTGGCGCGACGCGCCCGCTGCCGCGCCGGCCAGATACTGATCGAGATCGACCTGCTGGTCTCGTCCGATCAGCCGGGTATCGAGCATGTGCAGCGATGCGAGCGTGCCGAAGTCGAAGGAGCGGTAGATCTTCAGCGGATTCGATGGGTCGGGCATGCGAACGGGAATCCATTCGCGATAGGCCTGCATCGCCGCCGCACGGCGCGCGGCAAAGCTGCCTTCCGTGGCCGGATCGTGGTTGACCGCGCCGCCGGACCACGCGTTGTCGGCCACGTCGTGGTCGTCCCACACAGCGATCACCGGCAGCTTCGCGTGGAATGCGATCAGGTCCGGGTCGGTGCGGTACTGCGCATGGCGGCGGCGGTAGTCGTCGAGGGTGATGAGTTCGTGAGGCGGTTTCGCTTCGCGATCGACCGTGAAGGCCAGCTCCGACCCGAAGCCCAGCAGCCCGAACTCGTAGATGTAGTCGCCCAGGTGCAGGGCCACGTCGATGTCCGTGCGCTTGGCCAGTTCGGCATACACATTGAAGTAGCCGGCCGGAAAGTTCGAACACGAGACCACGGCCAGCTTCAACTGCGACACATTGCCGACGGGCAAGGTCTTCGTGCGCCCCGTGGGCGACGGCTCCGATCCGAGATAGAAGCGGTAGTAGTAGACGCTCGCGGGCTGCAGGCCGGTGGCATCCACCTTGACGGTGTAGTCCTGCTCCGCTCCGGTGTTCGCCGTGCCGCGGGCCACGATGCCGCCGAAGTTGGGATCGCTCGCCACCTCCCAGCTCAGGTTGAGCGCGCCCGGGCTCGGCGACGTGACGCGCGTCCACAGGATGACACGGTCGGACAAGGGGTCGCCGCTTGCGACACCATGCGGGAAGAGGCTGCCCGTGCCGGCGGGGGGTGCACCGCCGCCGAAACCACCGCCACCATCGCCGCCTCCACCGCAACCGGACACACTGACGCCGCTGCCCACGAACATGGCGTACAGAACCGCGCTGCGGATGAAGGCGCGGCGCGAAGGCTCGGGCAACATGCCCTGCGAATCCGCCGCGGTTTCGGAGGCCTCGGTGCCCTGGGCTTTGCGCATGTCTCGCTCCTTGCCCGCTTTGATCGGCGGACGGTGGCTGGATTGGATGCGCAGGCAAGCGGCCACCGCGTAGGTGCGGATCAATCTGCGAGGTCGGCGAAGCGCTTACAACGAGTCACAGCCTGTTGCGAGTGCACACAGAGAACAGCGTCGCGCACTGTTTGACGCTGGCCCGCGACGGGTCCATATTCAACTCAGGAGGTGTGATGCCATGCCTGCCGTTCGCCCCGCCGCCGTCGCGGGGACCTTCTATCCCAGCGATGCGCTGCAGCTGCAGCGCGAGGTCGGCGATTGCCTTGCCGCCGCCGACAGCGCGGTCGCCGAATCTGCGCATCCACCGAAGCTGCTGATCGTTCCGCACGCCGGCTATGTGTATTCCGGCGCCGTCGCGGCCCAAGCCTATGCCCTGCTCGCACCGTGGCGCGATCGGATCACGCGTGTCGTGCTGATCGGTCCGGCCCATCGCTGCGCGGTGCGCGCGCTGGCGGCACCGGAAGCGGACGCCTTCGATACGCCGCTCGGCCGGATCGCGCTGGAACATGCGTCCCTGGCCCGGCTCGGCACCCCGCCGCAGGTCGTGCACGACGACTGGCCCCACGCCTTCGAGCATTCGCTGGAGGTGCAACTGCCGTTCCTGCAGATGGTGCTGGACAGCTTCGCGCTGGTCCCCCTGCTCGTCGGCAGTGCGAATCCCTCCGAGCTGGCGCAGGTTCTGGATCGGCTGTGGGGTGGGGACGAAACGCTGATCGTCGTCAGCTCAGACCTGTCGCACTACCTGCCGTATGCGCAGGCGCAGGCGCGTGACCGCGCAACGGTGCAGCGCATCCTCGCCTTCGACGGCGCCCTGGTTCCCGAGGAGGCCTGCGGCGCGCTGGCGATCAACGGTGCGCTGCAGGCGGCGCGCAGCCACGGCCTGCAGCCGCGCCTGCTGGACCTGCGCAATTCCGGCGACACCGCGGGCGACCGCCGCCGCGTGGTCGGCTACGCGGCGATCGCGTTCGAGGCGCCGCCATCATGAGCGCGAGCCATCCCGGGCGCTGGTGGCACAGGCTGGACGACGGGCGCATCCAGTGCGACCTGTGTCCGCGCGACTGCCGGCTGCACGAAGGCCAGCGCGGAATGTGCTTCGTGCGCCAGCGCATCGGCGACGAAATGGTGCTCGCGACCTACGGGCGCAGCTCCGGCTTCTGCCTCGATCCGATCGAGAAGAAGCCGCTGAATCATTTCCATCCCGGCTCCAGCGTGCTCTCCTTCGGCACCGCCGGCTGCAACCTGGCATGCAAGTTCTGCCAGAACTGGGACATCTCCAAGAGCCGCGAGATGGACCAGCTGATGGACGCCGCATCGCCGCAACGCGTCGCCGAGCTGGCGCGCCAGCGCGGCGCGCTGAGCGTGGCCTTCACCTACAACGACCCGGTGATCTTCGCCGAGTACGCGATGGACGCGGCCGATGCCTGCCATGCGCTGGGCGTGTTCAGCGTCGCCGTGACCGCGGGCTACATGCACGCCGCGCCGCGGCGCGAGTTCTACGCCAGGATGGATGCGGCCAATGTCGACCTCAAGGGTTTCACCGAAGCCTTCTATTTCCAGCAGACCGGCGCCCACTTGGCGCCGGTGCTCGACACGCTGCAGTACCTGCACCACGAGACGAGCTGCTGGTTCGAGATCACCACGCTGCTGATCCCCGGCCACAACGACAGCGATGCCGAGATCGAGGCGATGAGCCGCTGGATCGCCGATCACCTCGGGCCGGACGTGCCGCTGCACTTCACCGCCTTCCATCCGGACTACAAGATGATGGACGTGCCGCCGACGCCGCCAGCGACGCTGACGCGCGCCCGCGCCATCGCGCTCGCCAACGGGCTGCACCATGTCTACACCGGCAATGTCCACGACGTGGAAGGCGGGACCACTCGGTGCCCGCATTGCCGCGCGCCGCTGGTGCGCCGCGACTGGTACCTGGTGCTGGACTGCGAACTCGATGCGCGCGGCGAATGCCCGCACTGCGGCACGCCGATCGCCGGCCGCTTCGGCACCTTCGAACGCGGCTTCGGCCGTCGGCGCATCCCCGTGCGGGCAGCGCAATCCCTGCCGTCATAAAGGAGACCCCCATGAGCCTGACCCTCACTTCCACCGCGTTCGCACAAGACGGCGCGATACCGGCCATCCATACCTGCGAAGGCAAGGACGTGTCGCCGCCGCTGGCGTGGAGCGGCGCACCCGCGGCGACCCTGAGCTTCGCGCTCATCGTCGACGACCCGGATGCGCCCGATCCGGCGGCACCCAAGATGACATGGGTCCACTGGGTGCTCTACAACATCGGCGCGGAGGCCAGCGAGCTCGCCGAAGCGGTCGAGCCGGCCGCATTGCCGGCGGGCACGCGCCAGGGCGTCAACGATTGGGGCCGCACGGGCTATGGCGGGCCTTGCCCGCCCATCGGCCGACACCGCTACTTCCACAAGCTCTACGCGCTCGACGCCGTGCTGCCGGAACTCGAGCGTCCGGACAAGGCCGCGCTCGAGAAGGCGATGAAAGGACACGTGCTCGCGCAGGCGGAGCTGGTGGGGACGTACGAGAAGCGGCGATAGGTGTCGCCGCCCGCCCGCCTTATTCGCCGCGCGACGCCGGACGGGCTTCCACGTCAGTCACGCGGCCCGGATCGCGCAGGCGCACCGGGCTGTCGGCGGCCTGGCCGCGCGCTCGCGCCGCAGCCACGTCGGCCGCGGTGGGCTCGGCCGGGCGCGCTGCGGCCCGAAAGCGATCGAAGCCGTGGCGTGGGTCGAAGCGCATCACCCAGGGCTGGACCGGCTGCCCCGTGAGGCGTGCCCAGCCGTAGCGCAGGCCCCAGACCGCCGCCAGCAGCAGCACGGCGACTGCGAGGCTGGCCGCGAACAAGAGGCCCAAGAAGAACAGAACGAGGCGCAAAAGAAAGTTGAGCATCGAAGTTAGGCTACGGCCTCCAGGCTTTGTTCCCCGGCCTTGCGGAAGCTGAACTGCCCCGGCGCCTGGATCGGGTCGGTGGTGACGACGATCGTGTCCTTCGGGCCGAAGCTGCCGTCGAGCAGCAGCTTCGAGAGCGGGTTCTCGATGCGCTGCTGGATCGCGCGCTTGAGCGGCCGGGCGCCGAACACCGGATCGAAGCCGACCTTGGCGATCTCCGCCAGCGCTGGCGGCGACACCTCGAGCCCGAGGTCCATCTTGGCCAGGCGCTCCTGCAGCACCTTGAGCTGGATGGCCGCGATCGCCTCGATGTTCTTGGCGTCGAGCGCATGGAACACCACGGTCTCGTCGATGCGGTTCAGGAACTCGGGGCGGAAGTAGTTCTTCAGCTCGTCCCAGACCGCGTCCTTGATCTCTTCGTTCGACCGGCCCACCATCGCCTGGATGATCGGCGATCCGATGTTGCTGGTCATCACGATCACCGTGTTCTTGAAGTTCACGGTGCGGCCCTGGCCGTCGGTCAGGCGGCCGTCGTCGAGCACCTGCAGCAGGATGTTGAAGACGTCCGGATGCGCCTTCTCGACCTCGTCGAGCAGGAGCACGCTGTAAGGCTTGCGGCGCACCGCTTCGGTCAGGTGGCCGCCCTCCTCGTAGCCCACGTAGCCGGGCGGCGCACCGATCAGGCGGGCGACCGAATGCTTCTCCATGAACTCGCTCATGTCGACGCGGATCAGGTGGTCTTCGCTGTCGAACAGGAAGCCGGCGAGCGCCTTGCACAGCTCGGTCTTGCCCACGCCCGTGGGGCCGAGGAACAGGAAGGAGCCGGTCGGTCGGTTCGGGTCCGCGAGGCCCGAGCGCGAGCGGCGGATCGCGTTGGCAACCGCGCCGATGGCCTCGTCCTGGCCGACCACGCGCTCGTGCAGCTTCTCTTCCATCATGAGCAGCTTGTCGCGCTCGCCTTGCATGAGCTTGGCCACCGGAATGCCGGTGGCGCGCGCCACGACTTCGGCGATCTCCTCGGCGCCGACCTGCGTTCGCAGCAGCGTGGGCGCGCTGGACTTGCCCTTGCTGGCCTCGGTGTCCTGCGCTTCCTTCAGGCGTTTCTCCAGGCCCGGGAGCTTGCCGTACTGCAGCTCGGCGACCTTGTTGAAGTCGCCCTTGCTGGTGAACTCGGCGATCTGGAACTTGATCTTGTCGATCTCTTCGCGGATCTGCGCGCTGCCCTGGGCCTGCGCCTTCTCGGCCTGCCAGATCTCGTCGAGATCCGCGATTTCCTTCTGCAGGCGCTCGATCTCGCTCTCGATCAGCGCCAGCCGCTTCTGCGAGGCCTCGTCCTTCTCGCGGCGCACGGCCTCGCGCTCGATCTGCAGCTGGATCAGGCGGCGGTCGAGCCGGTCCATCACCTCGGGCTTGGAGTCCATCTCGATCTTGATCTTGGCCGCGGCCTCGTCGATCAGGTCGATGGCCTTGTCGGGCAGGAAGCGGTCGGTGACATAGCGGTCGGACAGCTCGGCCGCGGCGACGATGGCCGGGTCGGTGATGTCGACGCCGTGGTGCACTTCGTACTTTTCCTTCAGGCCACGCAGGATTGCAACCGTTGCCTCCACGCTGGGCTCGCCCACCAGGATCTTCTGGAACCGGCGCTCCAGCGCGGCATCCTTCTCGATGTACTTGCGGTATTCGTCGAGCGTGGTGGCGCCCACGCAATGCAGCTCGCCGCGCGCGAGCGCGGGCTTGAGCATGTTGCCGGCATCCATCGCGCCTTCGGCCTTGCCGGCGCCGACCATGGTGTGCAGCTCGTCGATGAAGACGATGGTCTGGCCCTCGTCCTTCGCGAGCTCGTTGAGCACGGTCTTCAGGCGCTCCTCGAATTCGCCGCGGTACTTGGCGCCGGCCAAGAGCGCCGCCATGTCGAGCGAGAGCACGCGCTTGCCCTTGAGCGACTCGGGCACCTCGCCGGCAACGATGCGCTGCGCCAGGCCTTCGACGATGGCGGTCTTGCCGACGCCGGGCTCGCCGATCAGCACGGGATTGTTCTTGGTGCGGCGTTGCAGCACCTGGATGGCGCGGCGGATTTCCTCGTCGCGGCCGATCACCGGGTCGAGCTTGCCGAGGCGGGCGCGCTCGGTGAGGTCCAGGCAGTATTTCTTGAGCGCTTCGCGCTGGCCCTCCGCATCGGCGCTGTTCACGCCCTGGCCGCCGCGTACGGCATCGATGGCGGCTTCGATCGATTTGCGTGTCACGCCGTGGCTGCGCGCCAGGTTGCCGATCTCGGCCTTGCTGTCGGCCAACGCGAGCAGGAAGAGCTCGCCGGCGATGAACTGGTCGTTGCGCTTAATGGCTTCCTTCTCCGTCGCCTGCAGCAGCTTGCCCAGCTCGGGGCCGACCTGAACCTGGTCATGGCCCTGCACCTGCGGCAGCTTCTTGATCGCCGCTTCGGCGGCCTGCAAGAGGCCCGGCACGTTGGTGCCGGCGCGTTCCAGCAAGGCCCGCGGGCCGTCGTCCTGGCGCAGCATGGCGACCAGCAGGTGGACCGGTTCGATGTAGGGGTTGTCGTTGCCGAGAGCGAGCGATTGCGCGTCGGCGAGGGCTTCCTGGAATTTGGTTGTGAGTTTGTCTTGGCGCATGAATGACTCCGATTCCCCGGCATGTAGGGATGTATGGCACGAAATTCAAGCCAGAGGCGTCGGTCGAAGCCGCGTCGGCGCCACTCGTACAGAATAGCCATTCGCGGCGCGGGCACGCCAGTTGCTCGCTTGTTTCGCCCTGTTGTTCATCAATCATCTGGAGTTGCTCATGTTCTGTTCAAGGTGGATTGCCGCTTCCGCGCCGCGCCGGGTCTTCGCACTCGGGCTGCTGGCCGCGATCGCGGGCTTTTCTGGCTTCGCGCAGGCGCAGCAGGGCACGCCGATCAAGCTGTTGGTCGGCTTTCCTGCCGGCGCCGGCAGCGATGCGATCGCCCGCACGCTGGCAGAGAAGCTCAAGGACCAGTTGGGCGCTCCGGTGGTGGTCGAGAACCGCGCGGGTGCCGGCGGCCAGATCGCCGCGCAGGCCCTCAAGGCCGCCGCGCCGGACGGCCATACGCTGTTCCTCTCGCATGACCACAGCATTTCGATCCTGCCGCAGGTGGTGAAGAACGCGGGTTTCAATCCGGCCACCGATTTCGTGCCGGTCGCCGGCTTCGCGACCTTCGCTAACGTGCTCGCGGTATCGGGCGGGACGCCGGCGAAGAACCTGGACGAGTACCTCAAATGGGTGCGCACCCAGCGCGGCGGCAAGGACACCATCGGCGTTCCGGCGCCGGCCTCGATCCCCGAGTTCCTGGTGAAGATGATCGGCGCCAAATACAAGATCGACGTGCAGTCGGCACCCTACCGCGGCAGCGCGCCGATGACGGCCGACATGCTGGGCAACCAGATCAGCGCCGGCATCGCTTCGGTGCCCGACTTCATCGAGAACCACCGGGCCGGCAAGGTGCGTATCGTGGCCACCATCGGCAGCAAGCGCCAGGCGCTGCTGCCGCAGGTACCGACCTTCACCGAACTCGGCTTCGCCAACCTGGAAGACCTGCCCTACTACGGCGTGTTCGCGCCCGTCGGCACGCCGCAGCCGGTGATCGATCGCTTCGGCGATGCCCTGGCCAAGGTGCTGGCCATGCCCGACGTGAAGCAGAAGCTCACCACCATGGGGTTGACGGTCGCCTACGAGCCGCAAGGCCAGTTCGCCGGCCGCGTACGCAGCTATACGCAGACCTGGCAAGGCATCATCAAGGCCAGCGGCTTCACACCTCAATAGTGTTGGCCCCCCGGCTTTTCACGCCGCTTTGCGGCGTGTAACTCCACCCCCCAAGGGGGAGGCGCGGCTCGCCTTGGGGCGGCCCGGCGGCGGCCGCATGACTCAAGCGTTGCTGGCGCTGATGCCCCAGCGCGCCAGCGCCGCGTCGTCGGCCACCCGCGCGTCGACCCAACGTGCGCCCTCGGGCGTCTGTTCCTTCTTCCAGAACGGCGCCTGCGTCTTGAGATAGTCCATCAGGAATTCGCAGGCCTGAAAGCTTTGGCCCCGATGGGCCGAGATCACGGCCACCATCATGATCTGGTCGAGCGGCTGCAGAAGGCCCACGCGATGGATCACGCGCGCGCCGAGGATGTCGAAGCGGCGATGCGCCTCGTCGATCATGGCTTCGATGGACTTCTCGGTCATTCCGGGGTAGTGCTCGAGCTCCATTGAAGTGATCGCAACGTCGCCATCTTTCGCCGCCGGGCCGCCCCCAGGCGAAAGAGCCCCCTCGGGGGGCAGCGAGGACACGCCAGTGCCGAGCGTGGGGGCCACATTCCGGTCGCGCACGGTGCCGACGAAGCTGCAGATCGCGCCGATTCGTTTGTCGTCGCTGCGCAACGCGGCGATCTCGTGCGCGAGATCGAAATCGGCTGTCTGAATGAAAACGCGTGGGCTGCCCATGGCCGGATTGTGGCACCGCGTTAGACTGCGTCGATGCCTCCCCGCGCCTTGCCCCACTGCCGTGCTTCGCTCGAAGCGATGGCCGCGGTGCGCGCGGGCGGCCAAGCCAAAAAACCAGAGCTCGTCTGACCGGAGCTTCGGTTCCGTCGTCGGATGAGCGACGGAACTGCAAGGCTCCAGCCGAAGCTGTTTTCTCCTGTGCGCGCATCCGATGGCGGTTCTTCCATCGGTCGATCCCTGAAGGACATCTGCGTGCACCCCTCTTCTTCCATCCCTGATTTCTCGGGCCTCTGGATCCCGCTCGTGACACCGTTTCGCGAGGACGGCGCGATCGACCATACGGCACTCGCCGCGCTGGCCGAGCAGCTCGCATCCACCGGCATCGCCGGCTTCGTGGTCTGCGGCTCGACCGGCGAGGCGGCGGCGCTCGACGGCGACGAGCAGCTCGCGGCGCTGACCACCGTCTCGAAGGCCGCGCCCGCACTGCCGCGCATCATGGGCATCTCGGGCTACCACCTCGGCAAGACCTTGGACTGGGTGCTCCGGCTGAACGATTGCGAACTGGCCGGGCTGTTGGTGCCGGCGCCGAGCTACATCCGACCCTCGCAGGCGGGCCTCATCGGATGGTTCGGCGCCATCGCCGAAGCCAGCGCCGTGCCGCTCCTGGTGTACGACATCCCGTACCGCACCGGCGCCACGATCACGCGCGAGACGCTGCTCTCGCTCGCAACCCATCCGCGCATCCGCGCCATCAAGGACTGCGGCGGCGACATGGCCAAGACGCGGGCGCTGATCGCCGACGGCCGCCTGCAGGTGCTGGCCGGCGAGGACGCGCAGCTCTTCGGCACGCTGGCCGAGGGCGGCGCGGGCGCCATTGCCGCCAGTGCGCATCTGCAGACCGCGCGTTTCGTGCAGGTCATGCAGTTGCTTCGCGAAGGGCGGCTGGCCGAAGCGCGGGCGCAATGGCAACCGTTGCTGCCCCTGATCGAAGCGCTGTTCGCCGAGCCGAATCCCGGACCGCTGAAGGCCGTGCTCGCCAACGAAGGATGGATGCAGGACGAACTGCGCGCGCCGATGACGCGTGCCGGAAGCGAACTGCGCGAGCAGCTGTTCCGAACGCAGGCCGCGCTCAGCCGCCGGTGACCGGCGGGAAGAAGGCCACTTCCTGTCCTTCGCGCAGCGCAGCACTCTCGGCGCTCATGACCTGGTCGAGCGCCATGCGCACGGCCTTGCCGCGGGCCAGCGCGCTCGCATGCGGCTCGCCGCGCGCGATCAGTTCGTCGCGCAGCGCGGCCAGATCGGACGCGCCGGTCTCGACGGTCTCGCTGCCGGTTCCCAGTGCCTCGCGCACCGAGGCGAAGTAACGCACGGTGACTTTCATGTTCAGGCCAGGAGCGACGCGAAGGGAATGAACTGCACCATATCGCCGGACTTGAAAGGCTGGCCCGCCGGCGTGTCGATCACGCCGTCGCCCCAGACCATCGAGGTCAGCACGCCGGAGCTCTGGTTGGCGAACAGGTCGAGCCCGCCCGCGGCATTGCGCCGTGCGCGCAGGAACTCGCGGCGCCGGTCGGCGCGCGGCCAGTCGAAATCGGCACGCATCGGTACCCGCGCGGGCGCGACGCGCGTTGCGCCCTGCAGCGTCAACAAAAAGGGGCGCACGAGGAGCAGGAAGGTCAGGAAGCTCGACACCGGATTGCCGGGCAGCCCGGTGAGGTGCGCATGGCCGATGCGGCCGTAGGCGAAGGGCTTGCCCGGCTTCATCGAGAGCGACCACAGGTCGAGCTGGCCGAGTGCCCGCACGGCCGCCTTGATGTGGTCTTCCTCGCCGACCGATACGCCGCCGGTGGTGATGATCAGGTCGCTGCGAAGCGATGCGCCGCGCAAGGCCTCGATGGTCGCATCGCGCTGGTCGGGCACGATGCCCAGGTCGGTGACCTCACAGCCGAGCCGCTGCAGCAGCGCCCGCATGAAGAAGCGGTTGGAGTTGTAGATCGAGCCAGGCTTCATCGCCTCGGGCGTCACTTCGCCGGGCATCACGAGTTCGTCGCCGGTCGACAGCAGCGTGACGCGCGGGCGCTTCGCCACCAGCAGCCGGTCGAGGCCGACGCTGGCGGCCAGTCCCAGCCCTGCGGGCGTGAGGCGCTCGCCCTTGGACAGCACCACGTCGCCGGCCGCCACATCTTCGCCGGCGCCGCGAATCCACTGGCCCGCGGCGGGCACGACCTCGATGCGCACGCTTCCGAGTCTGTCTTCCCCGGGCAGCGCGCTCGTGTCTTCCTGCATCACGACCGCGTCGGCGCCTTCGGGGATCTGCGCACCGGTAAAGATGCGCGCTGCAGTGCCGGCGGCAAGCGCCGTGCCCACGCTGCCGGCCGGAATGCGCTGCGCCACCCGCAGCACGGCGCCGGGCGCCGCGCAATCGGCGACGCGCAGCGCATAGCCGTCCATCGAGCTGTTGTCGCGCGGCGGCACGGTGAGCGCCGACACCACATCCTGCGCGAGCACGCGGCCGTCGACTTCGAAGGTGGAGACGCTTTCGATGCCGACCTGCGGCGTGGCGGCGGCGAGCAGGCGTGCGAGCGCCTCGTCGAGCGGCATCAGGGGGGGGCGGGCGGATGGATCAGCCATGGCGTTCCATCTTGTACTCGAAACGCCCCGCGTTCTGCAGCAGCCAGTCGCCGATGCCATCGACGTCGTTCAGGTCGAAGATCGGCAGGTCGGTGGCGGTCGGCAGCAGTTCCGGCGTGTCGGTCGCGATCGCGACGATGTGCGCGTCCTCGGCGTAGCGCGCCGGGCGGGCCGCCTCGCCCTCCCCCGGCTCGCGCCAGATCTCGATCTTGAACAGGTCGCTGTGCTTGAAGCCTTCGACCAGGACCCAGTCGACGCCATCATCGAGTTCAGCCACCAGATCGTGCACGCCGAGCTGCGTCGGCCGCTCGAACTCGCGGATCAACGCAAGGCGCTTGTCCGAAGCGACCACCACTTCGAAGGCGCCGGCTTCGCGATGCCGATGGGTGTCCTTGCCCGGATGGTCGATGTCGAACTTGTGATGGGCATGCTTGACCACCGAAACGCGCTGGCCGTGCAGCTTGAGAACGGGGATCAGGCGCTCGACCAGCGTGGTCTTGCCCGCGCCCGAGAAGCCGGCGAAGCCGATGACTTTCATGCGCCGCCTTCCTGGGGGTCAATCACAGTGCTGGGCAATGTAGGCCTTGACTGCCTCGGCATCCGCCGGCAGCTTGACCACGCGCTTGGGCAGCGCCTCGATGCCTTCGAAGCGCGCCGGACGTTCCGGCTCGCGGCCCAGCGCCTCGACGATGGTTTCGGCGAACTTGATCGGCAGCGCGGTCTCCAGCACGATCATCGGAATGCCCGGCGCGAGATGTTCGCGCGCGGCCTTGAGGCCGTCGGCCGTGTGGGTGTCGATCAGCGTCGCAAAGCGCTTGTCCGTATCGCGGATGGTCGCGAGCCGATCCGCATGCGTGCTGCGGCTGCTCGCGAAGCCGAAGCGCGACGCGGCTTGCGCGAAGGCCGGATCAGCGCTCAGGTCGAAGCGGCCGCTGCGGCCCAGCTCGCCTTCGAACAGGCCACGCGTCTTTGCCGCATCGCGGCCCACCAGATCGAACACGAAGCGCTCGAAGTTACTGGCTTTGGAGATGTCCATCGAGGGGCTCGAAGTTTCGTGCGTGTCGGCAGCCGAGCGCACGCGGTAGACGCCGGTGCGGAAGAACTCGTCGAGCACGTCGTTCTCGTTGGTCGCGACCACCAGCGTGCGGATCGGCAGGCCCATCGAACGCGCCACGTGTCCGGCGCAGACGTTGCCGAAGTTGCCCGAGGGCACGGTGAAGCTGACCTGTTTGTCGTTGCTCGTCGTGGCCTGGAAATAGCCGGCGAAGTAGTAGACCACCTGCGCCAGGAGGCGCGCCCAGTTGATCGAGTTGACCGTGCCGATCCTGTACTTGCGCTTAAAGCCCAGGTCGTTCGAGACCGCCTTGACGATATCCTGGCAGTCGTCGAAGACGCCGGCGACCGCGATATTGTGGATGTTGGCATCCTGCAGGCTGAACATCTGCGCCTGCTGGAACGGGCTCATGCGGCCGTCGGGCGAGGTCATGAAGACGCGCACGCCCTTCTTGCCGCGCATCGCGTATTCGGCCGCGCTGCCGGTGTCGCCGCTGGTCGCGCCGAGGATGTTGAGTTCCTCGCCGCGGCGCGCGAGTTCGTACTCGAACAGGTTGCCGAGCAGCTGCATCGCCATGTCCTTGAAGGCCAGCGTCGGGCCGTTGGACAAGGCCTCGAGGTACACGCCGTCCTCGAGCTCGCGCAGCGGCACGATCTCGGGCGTGCCGAACACCTCGGCGGTGTAGGTCCTGGCGCAGATCGCCTTCAGGTCGGCCGGCGGGATGTCGTCGATGTAGAGCGAGAGCACCTCGAAGGCCATCTCGGCATACGGCAGGCCGCGCCACTTCGCGAGCGTGGCGGCGTCCACCTGCGGGTAGTGTTCGGGCAGGTACAGGCCGCCGTCGGGTGCGAGGCCCTCGAGCAGGATCTCGCAGAAGCGGCGGCGGTCGGGATGGCCGCGCGTGGACAGGTAGCGCATCAGGACAGCTCTTCCTTGCGGATGCGCACGATCGGCGCCAGCACGGTGGGCAGCGCCTGCAATTGCGCGAGCGCATCGTCCAAAGTGCCTTCACGCGTGTCGTGCGTGAGGATGATCAGGTCGGTCTGCGTCGATCCCTCGCCGCCCACCTCGTCGGCTTCGCGCTGCAGCACCGCGTCGATGCTGATGCCGGCGGTAGCCAGGAGACCGGTGACCTGGGCCAGCACCCCGGCCTCGTCGGCCACGCGCATGCGCAGGTAGTAGCTGGTGATCACCTCGGCCATCGGCAGGACCTTGAGGTCGCTCATTGCGTCGGGATGGAAGGCCAGATGCGGCACGCGATGCGCTGCATCGGCGGTGTGCAGGCGCGTGATGTCGACCAGGTCGGCGATCACGGCGCTGGCAGTCGGCTCGCTGCCGGCGCCCTTGCCGTAATAGAGCGTGGTGCCGACGGCGTCGCCGTTGACCACAACGGCATTCATCGCGCCTTCGACGTTCGCGAGCAGGCGCTTCGCGGGCACCAGGCTGGGATGCACGCGCAGCTCGATGCCTTGCGGCTTGCGCTTGGTGATGCCGAGCAGCTTGATGCGGTAGCCGAGCTGTTCGGCGTACTTGATGTCCTGCGCCGCGAGCTTGGTGATGCCTTCGACGTGCGCGCGGTCGAACTGCACCGGGATGCCGAAGGCGATGGCGCTCATCAGCGTGACCTTGTGCGCGGCGTCGACGCCCTCGATGTCGAAGGTCGGGTCTGCTTCGGCGTAGCCGAGGCGTTGCGCCTCCTTCAGCACGGTGCCGAAGTCCAGGCCCTTGTCGCGCATTTCCGAGAGGATGAAGTTGGTGGTGCCGTTGATGATGCCGGCGATCCACTGGATGCTGTTGGCCGTGAGCCCTTCGCGCAGCGCCTTGATGATCGGGATGCCGCCGGCCACGGCGGCCTCGAAGGCCACCATCACGCCCTTGGCATGGGCGGCCGCGAAGATTTCGGTGCCATGCACCGCGAGCAGGGCCTTGTTGGCCGTCACCACGTGCTTACCCGCGGCGATCGCCTCGAGCACCAGCTCCTTTGCGATGCCGTAGCCGCCGATCAGCTCGATCACGATGTCGATGTCGGGGTTTGCGATCACGGCGCGCGCGTCGTTCACGACCTGCACGCCCTCGCCGACAGCGGCCTTGGCGCGCGCCAGGTCGAGGTCGGCGACCATCGTGATCTCGATGCCGCGCCCCGCACGGCGCTTGATTTCTTCCTGGTTGCGCTGGAGCACGTGGAAGGTGCCGCTGCCGACCGTGCCGATGCCGAGCAGGCCTACTTGGATGGGTTTCATTCGTTTCGTCTTTTGAGCGAGGGGGGCCTCAGGCTGCGGCCCGGTTTCTGTAGCGTTCGAGGAAGTCGGCGATGCGCTGCACTGCTTCGCGCAGGTCTTCTTCATGCGGAAGGAACACGATGCGGAAGTGGTCCGGCGTCGCCCAGTTGAAGCCGGTGCCCTGGACCAGCATCACCTTGGTCTCCTTCAGCAGCTCGAGGAAGAACTGCCGGTCGTCGTCGATCGGGTAGACCTTGGGGTCCAGCTTGGGAAACATGTAGAGGGCCGCATTCGGCTTGACGCAAGTCACCCCCGGAATGGCAGTGATGAGCTCGTAGGCCAGATCGCGCTGGTGGCGCAAACGGCCGCCGGGCCCCACGAGGTCGTTGATGCTCTGGTAGCCGCCGAGCGCCGTCTGGATCGCCCATTGACCCGGCACGTTGGGACACAGGCGCATGTTCGAGAGCATGTTGAGTCCCTCGATGTAGTCCAGGGCCACCTTCTTGTCGCCCGACACGACGAGCCAGCCGGCGCGGTAGCCGCAGGAGCGGTAGCTCTTCGACAGCGAGTTGAAGGTCAGGGTCAGCACATCTTTCGATAGGCTGGCGATGGCTGTGTGCTTGACGCCGTCGTACAGCACCTTGTCGTAGACCTCGTCGGCGAGGATCACGAGGCCGTGCTCGCGCGCGATCGTAACGATGCCCTTGAGCAGATCGTCCGAATAGAGCGCCCCCGTCGGGTTGTTGGGGTTGATGACCACGATGCCCTTGGTGCGGGGCGTGATCTTGGCGCGGATGTCGTCGAGGCTCGGCATCCAGCCGTTGTCCTCGTCGCAGAGGTAGTGCACAGGCGTGCCGCCCGAAAGGCTCGCGACGGCGGTCCACAGCGGATAGTCGGGGGCCGGCAGCAGCAGCTCGTCGCCGTCGTTGAGCAGCGCGTTGGCGGCCATCGCGATCAATTCGCTCGCGCCGTTGCCCAGGTAGATGTCGTCGAGGGTGACGCCGGCGATGCCCTGTTTCTGAGTCTCGTGCATCACCGCCTTGCGCGCCGCGAAGATGCCCTTGCTGTCCGAGTAGCCGGACGAGGCAGGCAGGTTGCGGATCATGTCCTGCTGCACCTCTTCGGGCGCATCGAAGCCGAACGGGGCGAGGTTGCCGATGTTGAGCTTGATGATTTTCTGGCCCTCTTCCTCCATTTGCTTCGCGGCATCCATGATCGGGCCGCGGATGTCGTAAAGCACATTGGCCAGCTTGGCCGATTTCTTGATCGCTTTCAAAGTCCCTCCAAGGGCGTCTGCACGGGGGAAAACCTATAATTTGACCACAGTTCCCCCGGCCTCCCGATGAAGCTCCAGCCCGACAAATCCGACGTCCAGACCCTTACCGCGCACGGCCCCGGCTGGGTGGCCATCAACAACGAAAAGGTCGAAGGCAGCGTGGTGGTCGGCTCGCGCGGCGAGCGCTTCGCGTGGGACTGCACCCGCTTCGACCAGCTCGGCGCCGAGCATTTCGCGCAGTTGGCCTCGATGGGCGCGGAGTTGATCATCTTCGGCAGTGGCGGGCGCATCCGTTTTCCGGAGGCAGCCTGGCTACAGCCGCTCATGGCGCGGCGCACGGGCGTGGAGACCATGGACACGGCCGCAGCCTGCCGCACCTACAACATCCTCGCCGGCGAAGGCCGCCACGTGGTTGCAGCCCTTCTGGTCGAGAGGCCGGAAGGTGGGAAATAAAGGGCGTTTCGGGGTAAAATACCGGGTTGCAAACCGGCGGCCCGCCCAGTAAAGCAACGACCAATCCTCCATTTCGAGCGCCTCCAGAGCCAGGAGTCGCTTGAACATGGAATCAAACGGAGAAAACAAGTTTCATGGCGATCGTTGTCAACAAACCCATTCCCGAATTCGACGCCAACGCCACCGGCGGCATCAAGGTCTCGAACACCTCGCACCTCGGGCACGTGCTGGTGATGTACTTCTATCCCAAGGACAACACGCCCGGTTGCACCACTGAAGCGATGCAGTTCCGCGATCGCTACAAGGATTTCGTGAAGGCTGGCGCCACCGTTTTCGGCGTGTCGCGCGACAACATGAAGTCGCACGACGAATTCAAGGCCAAGCTCGAACTCCCTTTCGAGCTGATTGCGGACACCGAAGAAAAAATGTGCCACATGTTCGGCGTGGTCAAGAACAAGATCATGTACGGCAAGAAGGTCAAGGGTATCGAGCGCAGCACTTTCCTGATCGGTGCCGACGGCGTGCTCAAGGCCGAATGGCGCGGCCTCAAGGTCCCCGGCCATGTCGATGACGTGCTCAAAGCAGTCAAGGCGCTCAAGAAGGCCGCCTGATCTCCTGCAAGCGTGTACTTCTGCGCGGTCGCGTTGGCGATGCGCAACGTTCACGGGAGGTGACACATTGGATGTGCATAATGGTTTCATGCCGTTGAGCTCCACGACCGCATCCCCCGAACAAAGCCGCCCTGGTCTTCAGGCGGCTTTTTCGCTTTCTGGCCTCCTTCTTTTTGCGAGCGAACCGCCCCATGCCCCTGCCTCCCGCACCCACGAAACGCGCCGCATTGCTTTCGCCCGAGGCGCACGACGCGCCCGCCCGTTCAGCGCACGGAAGAAACGGCCGCCGCTCGGCCGATCGGCGAACTGAAGAGAGCCGGTCCAGCGGGCCTCAGCCGCTCGAACTGTTCGACCGTCACGCCGCGGAAGGCGGCGGCAGCGTCGAGGCGCCGCCCGTGCCCAAGGTGAGAGCGCTGGCGCCCTATCCGGCGCCGACATCTCCGTCGCGCAGCCAAATCGAAAGCCGCCCCGCTCCTGCCCCGGCGGCACCGCAGAACACGGCGCGCGCCAAGCGCAGCAAACCCAACGGTCCGGCCAAGCTGTTCGTGCTGGACACCAACGTGCTGCTGCACGACCCGATGTGCCTGTTCCGCTTCGAGGAGCACGACATCTTCTTGCCGATGATCGTGCTGGAGGAACTCGACGGCCACAAGAAAGGCACGACCGAAGTCGCGCGCAACGGCCGCCAGACCAGCCGCACCCTCGATGCGCTCGCCGGCACACAGGGCGCCGACATCGCCAAGGGCCTGAAGCTCGACTCCACCGGCCATCGGGAATCCGGCGGCAAGCTTTTCTTCCAGACTGCTCCGCTCGACTACGCGCTGCCGACCAGCCTGCCCCAGGGCAAGGCCGACAACCAGATCCTCGGCGTCGTGCAGGCGCTGCGGGATCTTTACGCGCAAGACGCGCCGGACCGGCCGAAGCAAGAAGTGGTGCTGGTGTCGAAGGACATCAATATGCGCGTCAAGGCGCGCGCGCTCGGCCTCGCGGCGGACGACTATCAGAACGACAAGACGCTCGAAGACGGCGACCTGCTCTATTCCGGCTCGCTGGCGCTGCCGGCCGATTTCTGGACGCGCCAGAGCAAGACGGTCGAGAGCTGGCAGAGCGGCAGCAGCACCTTCTACCGCATCAGCGGCCCGATCGTCCCGAATCTCTACATCAACCAGTTCGTCTTCTTCGAAGCACCCGGCGAGCCGAGCATGTACGCGCGGGTCACCGAGATCCGCGACAAGACCGCGGTGCTCAAGACGCTCAAGGACTACGGGTCGATCAAGAATGCCGTCTGGGGCGTGAACACGCGCAACCGCGAACAGAACTTCGCAATGAACCTGCTGATGGACCCCGAGGTGGACTTCGTCACCCTCACCGGCACCGCCGGCACCGGCAAGACGCTGATGGCGCTGGCCTCGGGCCTCACCCAGGTGCTCGATGACCGGCGCTACACCGAGATCATCATGACCCGCGCGACCGTGAGCGTCGGCGAGGACATCGGCTTCCTGCCCGGCACCGAAGAGGAAAAGATGGGCCCCTGGATGGGCGCGCTCGACGACAACCTCGAGTTTCTGGCCAAGGGCGACAGCGGCGGCGCCGGCGAATGGGGCCGCGCAGCCACCAATGAGCTGATTCGCAGCCGCATCAAGATCAAGAGCATGAACTTCATGCGCGGCCGCACCTTTCTCAACAAGTACGTCATCATCGACGAGGCGCAGAACCTGACGCCCAAGCAGATGAAGACGCTGGTCACGCGCGCAGGTCCGGGCACCAAGATCATCTGCATGGGCAACCTGGCCCAGATCGACACGCCCTACCTCACCGAGGGCTCCTCGGGGCTGACCTTCGCGGTCGACAAGTTCAAGGGCTGGCCGCACAGCGGGCACATCACGCTGGCGCGCGGCGAACGCTCGCGCCTGGCGGATTTTGCGAGCGACGTGCTGTAGCGAGCTTGCGTTCCTGCGCTTTGCGCGAAGGCTGCTGACAGGACGTTGTCAGTAGCCTCCGCGCAGCATCGCGGCATGAACCGCAGGAATTGGATCGCCGTCGCCAGTGCAGAACATGCACGCCGCGGGCGCGACCACGGCAGCGTGGGCTTCATGCAGGTCGGCCATGGCAAACTCGCGCCCCTCCGGCGCATCGCGCCGGGTGATCGCGTCGCGTACTACGCACCCGCCACGGTGCTCCATGGCACCGACAAGCTGCAGAGCTTCGTCTCGATCGGCGTCGTGCAGACGGGCGAGCCGAAGCGGACATGGCCGACGGCTTCGTGGCCTGGCGACGCGGCGTGAGCTACGTGGCCGCGCAGGAGGCGCCGATCCTGCCGCTCATCGACCACCTCGACTTCATAGAGAGCCCGAAGCGCTGGGGCTCCAAGCTTCGCTTCGGGCTGTTCGAAGTCAGCGACCACGACATCCACCTGATCGCCGGCGCCATGAACGCCAGCATCCGGGCATTGGACCTTTGATTCATCAGGAGAAAAAAACCATGCAACCCCAGCTCCAACGCCATGACGCGTTCAGCATCGCCGGGCTGACCGTGCGAACCAGCAACCAAGAGGAGAACAACCCGCAGTCGGCCCGCATCGCCAAGCTCTGGACGCGCTTCTTCGACGAGCGCGCCTACGACCGGCCGAACCGGATCAACGACATGCGCCTCTACAGCGTCTATTCGGCCTACGAATCCGATGCGCATGGCGCCTTCGACATCACGACGGGCGTGGCCGTCTCGCATGGCCCGGCGACGGTGCGGATTGAAGCCGGCGACTACCTCGTCTTCAGCGGGCAAGGCGAGATGCCGCAGATGGTGCTCGCGGTCTGGCAGTCGATCTGGCAGTATTTCGAGCAGCACCCCGAAATCAAGCGCACCTACCGCAGCGACTTCGAGGCTTACAGCGGCCCCGACCAGGTCGCCATTCACATCGGCGTCACCCTGGACTGACAAAGATTTCGACAAGAAGCTCGTTCGACTTGACCTGCCTGCATGCGCCGTGCCGACCGCCTGTTCCAGATCGTCCAGCTCATCCGCGGGCGACGACTCACGACCGCCGCCTTCCTGGGACAGCGCCTGGAGGTGTCGGAACGAACCGTCTATCGCGATGTGGCCGACCTGCAGCGCCAAGGCGTGCCGATCGAAGGCGAAGCCGGCGTCGGCTACCGATTGGGCGCAGGCTTCGACCTGCCGCCGCTCATGTTCACGCAGGATGAGGCCGCGGCCCTTGTCGCCTCGGCAAGGCTGGCGCAGAGCTCGGTCGATCCCGCCCTGGCGCGCGACATCCAAACCGCGCTCGGCAAGATTCTCTCGGTCCTGCCGCCGGCGGCGCGCGCCTCTGCGGAGAGCCTGGCGCTCTTCGCGCCGTCGTTCGCCATCGACGATGGCACGCGCGGCCGGTTGCAGACGTTGCGCGAAGCGGTGCAGTCGCGCAACAAGCTGCGCATGGACTACCGCGACGTCAGCGGCGCGCCGAGCCAACGCATCGTGCGGCCGCTCGGCTGCTTCTATTGGGGGCGGGTGTGGACCTTCTCGGCCTGGTGCGAACTGCGGCAGGATTTTCGTGCCTTCCGGATCGATCGCATCGACCAGATCGAGGTCCTGCCCGATCGCTTTCGCGACGAACCCGGCAAGACGCTGGCCGAGATGCTTCGCCGTCTGCAGGACGATCCGGCAGACCCTCAACCGTCCCGGTTGCAGTAGCGTCGTTTCGCCGCGCTGGCCGAGATCAGAAGTCGGCCCCTCCGCTGGCCAGGTTCTCGAACTTGGTGAGCGGCTTGAGGAATGCAAGCTTGACCGTGCCCGTTGGGCCGTTGCGATGCTTGCTGATAATCACCTCGGCCACACCGGGCTCCTTGCTGTTCTTGTCGTAGTAGTCATCGCGGTAGATGAACATGATGATATCGGCATCCTGCTCGATGGCACCGGACTCGCGCAGGTCGCTCATCATGGGGCGCTTGTCGGTGCGGCTTTCCACGCCGCGGCTGAGCTGCGACAATGCGATCACCGGGCACTTGAGTTCTTTTGCCAGCATCTTCAATCCACGAGAAATCTCACCCACGGCTGTGGCGCGGTTCTCGTCGCTCATGCTGCTCGACACGCTCATCAGTTGAAGATAGTCGACCACGATCAAGCCGAGCTTCCCGTACTGGCGTGCGAGGCGGCGTGCATTCGCACGCAATTCACTGGTGGTGAGACCCGGCGTCTCGTCGATGTGCAGCGATACGTTGCGCAGCTTCTCGATAGCTTCGGTGAGACGCGGCCATTCTTCGTCGGTGAGCTTGCCTGTCCGCAGGTGACCCTGGTCGATGCGCCCGATCGAACCGACGATGCGCACTGCCAGTTGTGACGCCCCCATTTCCATCGAGAACACTGCGACAGGCAGCCCCTCGTTGAGCGCCACGTGCTCGGCGATGTTGATCGCCAGGGAGGTCTTCCCCATGGACGGCCGTGCGGCCAGCACAATCATGTCTCCCGGCTGCAGGCCGGAGGTCATCTTGTCGAACTCGTAGAAGCCCGTGCGCACGCCCGTGATGTCGTTGGGGTTCTCCGCCATCTCGGTCACGCGATCCAGCAGCTCGACCACCAGGGAATCCATGCCCTGGAAGCCCTGCTTCATGCGCGAGCCTTCCTCGCCGATGTTGAAGATCTTCTGCTCGGCCTCGTCCAGGATCTTGTCGACCGCCTTGCCCTGAGTGTTGAAGGCGTTGGTTGCGATCTCGTCGCTGGCACTCACCAGCTTGCGCAGGATCGAGCGCTCGCGCACGATCTCGGCATAGCGTCGGATGTTGCTAGCGCTCGGCACGTACTGGGCGAGCGAATTCAGGTAGGCCAGGCCGCCGATCTCTTCGGCCTTGCCGAGGTTCTGCAACTGCTCGTAGACCGTGATCACGTCGGCCGGCTTGCTGGCGTTGACCAGCGTTCCGATGGCCGCATAGATCAGCTTGTGTTCATGGCGATAGAAGTCGCTGTCCACCACAACATCGCCCATGCGGTCCCAGGCGCCGTTGTCGAGCAGCAGGCCGCCGAGCACGCTCGATTCGGCCTCGATCGAATGCGGCGGGATGCGCAGCTGCGCAACTTGGCGGTCGGCCGACGGATCGTTGTCGGCATAGGAGAAAACGGCGGACATGAACTTCCTTGCAACCTTGCATGCTAAGCCGCGCTGCGCACGGCGTCACGTGGACAAGGCTGTGAATAACTGGTGATCTTCCGGTGCAGCACGCGGGACAACCGCAGGCCCAAAAGAAAAGGCCGCCCGAAGGCGGCCCCACAAGGACAAGATCGCGCAGCGATCTTGTTTTCTCCTTGTTGACAGACTTACGCGCTTTCGCCGTACACAGTGACGGTGATGTCGACCACCACGTCGGTGTGCAATGCAACGCTCACGGTGCTGTCGCCCACGGTCTTGATCGGGCCGTTGGGCATGCGCACTTGCGACTTCGCGACCTTGTAGCCCTGCTTGTTGAGCTCGTCGGCAATGTCGTTGTTGGTAACCGAGCCGAACAGCCGGCCGTCGACGCCGGCCTTCTGCGTCAGCTTGACGGTGGTGCCGCCGAGCTTCTCGCCCTGGGCTTGCGATTCGGCCAGCTTGGCGGCCGCGGCCTTTTCGAGCTCGACGCGCTTGGCTTCGAATTCGGCCTTATTGGCTTCGGTGGCGCGGCGTGCGCGGCCCGAGGGAATCAGGAAGTTGCGCGCGTAGCCGTCCTTGACCTTGACGATCTCGCCGAGCACGCCGAGGTTGACGACCTTGTCCAGAAGAATGACTTGCATGGTGTCTTGCTCCTTAAACGCGGTGTTGGTCGCTGTACGGCACCATCGCGAGGAAGCGTGCGCGCTTGATCGCGGTGTTGAGCTGGCGCTGGTAGATCGCGCGCGTGCCGGTCAGGCGCGCGGGGATGATCTTGCCGTTTTCGCTGATGAAGTCGCGCAGCGTGTCGATGTCCTTGTAGTCGATCTCTTCGACGCCAGCGACGGTGAAACGGCAGAAGCGCTTGCGCTTGAACAGCAGCGACTGCGTGTTGCGCTTCGGGCGCTTGTCTTTGTTGAATTTCTTGAACGTGGCCATTTGGGGACCTCTCTTCGAAAATTAATCTTGCTGAAAATCCTGGATGTGCAGCACTGGGTGTTTGCCGTTGCCCGGTGTCGCAAGGAAGCCCTGAAAACGCCAGAGACTTCCCAACGTCTGCCTCGCGAGCCGCTCGGCCACCGCGCCGAACGCCACGGCCTTGAGTGCCGCCTTGATCTGCCGAGGCTGGGCCGCTTCGGTCACCGTCGACTCGTGTTCGAGGCGCAGATCGATGGCGGGCAGGCCGGCAGGCGTGAAGCGCAAGGTACCGAGTTCGGCGACGCAGGCAGTCAGCACGAGGCTGTTGACTGCGGCAGCGCTCACATCATCAGTTGTTGTTGGCGGCGTACTCCGCCTGCTGGGCCTTGCGGGCCTCTTCGCGCTCGACTGTCTTCATCATCGACGACGGGCCGGTTTCGGCCTTCTTCTTGACCACGGTGAGGTGGCGCAGAACGGCGTCGTTGAACTTGAAGGCGTGCTCGAGTTCGGCCATCACGGCTTGCTCGGCCTCGATGTTCACGCACAGGTAGTGCGCCTTGTTGAGCTTGTTGATCTGGTAGGCCAGCTGACGGCGGCCCCAGTCCTCAACGCGGTGGACCTTGCCGCCGCCGGCCGTGATCAGGCCCTTGTAGCGCTCCAGCATGGCCGGAACTTGCTCGCTTTGATCCGGATGGATCAGCAGAATGATTTCGTAGTGACGCATGGCACTCCTTGTGGATCTTCCGTGGAAGGGATAAAGCCACCTGCAGCGTCGGTCGCAGTGTGGCAAGGCAAAGCCAGCTATTGTAGCAGGGTATCGCCGTCCGAGAAGTGCCTGCGGATCGTCAAAGACCCAGGGCGCGATCGAGTGCGGCCGCCTTCTCCGGCCCCACCGCATCGCGGATCTTGGGCGCCAGCGCCATCAGCTCCTCGTAAGTGGACGTACCCTCGACCGACAGATTGAGCCGGAAACCCCGCAGCCCGAGGCTGCCGGTGAGTTGGGTAGCGATCGGATAAGCGTCCTTGTAGCGCTGCTGGTTCGAGCGCCCGGGAGCCGGATGCGCGGCTTCCTTCAGGACTTCAACGGCCGGCACCGAAACCGCCGGCGCGTTGGCTGCCTCGGCCGTTCCGCCCACATGGCCAAGCAAGCCGAGTTCGACCATCTGCTCGATGTCCTCGCGTGCGATACCCATGCCAGCCTCGAGCACTTCGCTTACCGAGCGTTTGCCGTCGCACAGGATGAATGCCGAGCGTTGGCGCGGCGTGAGCCGGATCGAACGGTCCTTGAGCGCCTGCTGCCCGGCTTCCGTCTTGACAAGAATCATGCTGTTCTCCATCGCGAATTTCCCGAGAGCGATCGAGGTTCTATCTCTGTCCTCTGTCTACGCTTTCGGAGCTGCGCCTCCCTAGGTCATAAGTTTGACACCAAAGATTCATCTGGTTGCAATTACACCCAGCTGACGCGTGAATTGCAGGCCGAACCGTGACGGAATTCGTAGCGCGGCGGGGATAGGGCCCCGCCACGCTCCGGGCTTCAGCGTTGCGCGAGCTGCTGCCAGGTGTCGATCACGCTGTCCGGGTTGAGGGAGATCGACTGGATGCCCTCTTCCGCCAGCCAGAGCGCGAAATCGGGATGATCGCTGGGGCCCTGTCCGCAGATGCCAACGTACTTGCCCTGGGCCTTGCAGGCCTTGATCACGCGGCTCAGCAAAGCCTTGACTGCAGGGTCGCGCTCGTCGAAGTCGGCCGCGAGCAGTTCGAGACCGGAATCGCGGTCCAGACCCAGCGTGAGCTGCGTCAGGTCGTTCGATCCGATCGAGAAGCCGTCGAAATACTTCAGGAACTCCTCGGGCAGGATCGCGTTGCTCGGCACCTCGCACATCATGATCAGCTTGAGTTCGTTCTCGCCCCGCTTCAGGCCATGCTCGCCCAGCAGTCCCGTCACACGCTCGGCCTGGCCCAGCGTGCGAACGAACGGCACCATGATCTGCACGTTGGTCAGGCCCATCTCGTTGCGTACGCGCTTGAGCGCCTCGCATTCCATTGCGAAGGCTTCGCCGAAGTCCGCGCTCAGATAGCGCGCCGCGCCGCGGAAGCCGAGCATCGGGTTCTCTTCTTCCGGCTCGTAGCGGCTGCCGCCGATCAGCTTGCGGTACTCGTTGGACTTGAAGTCGGACAGGCGCACGATCACCTGCTTGGGCCAGAACGCGGCAGCAATGGTGGCGATGCCCTCGGCGACCTTGTCGACGTAGAAGGCGCGCGGCGAGGCGTGGCCGCGTGCGACCGATTCGACGGCCTTCTTGAGGTCGGCGTCGACATTCGGGTAGTCGAGGATCGCCTTGGGATGCACACCGATGTTGTTGTTGATGATGAACTCGAGCCGCGCCAGTCCGACGCCGTGGTTCGGCAGCTGGGCGAAGTCGAAGGCGAGCTGCGGATTGCCCACGTTCATCATGAGCTTGATGTCAATGTCCGGCATTTCGCCGCGCTGGACCTCGGTCACTTCGGTCTCCAGCAGGCCGTCGTAGATGAAGCCGGTGTCGCCCTCGGCGCAGCTCACCGTGACCAGGGTGCCCTCCTTCAGCAAGTCGGTGGCGTCGCCGCAGCCGACCACGGCCGGAATGCCGAGTTCACGCGCGATGATCGCCGCATGGCAGGTGCGGCCGCCGCGGTTGGTGACGATGGCGGCGGCGCGCTTCATCACCGGCTCCCAGTTCGGGTCGGTCATGTCGGTCACCAACACATCGCCGGGCTGGACCTTGTCCATCTCGCTGATGCTGTGGACCAGGCGCACCGGGCCGGTGCCGATCTTCTGCCCGATGGCGCGGCCTTCGGCCAGCACGGCTCCCTTGGCCAGCAGCTTGTAGCGCTGCTCGGCCTTGCCTTGCTGCTGGCTTTTCACGGTTTCGGGACGCGCCTGGAGGATGTAGAGCTGGCCGTCGGTGCCGTCCTTGCCCCATTCGATGTCCATCGGACGGCCGTAGTGCTCCTCGATCACGAGGGCGTACTTCGCAAGTTGCTCGACGTCGGCGTCGCTCAGCGAATAGCGGTTGCGCTGCTCGGTGGGTACGTCTGTGGTCTTCACCAGCTTGCCGCTGGCCGCCTTCTCTTCGGCGCTCGCGAACTCCATCTGGATGAGCTTGGAGCCAAGGTTGCGCCGGATGACCGCGCGCTTGCCGGCCCGGAGGGTGGGCTTGTGCACGTAGAACTCGTCGGGATTCACAGCGCCCTGCACCACCGTCTCACCCAGGCCGTAGCTCGAGGTGATGAAGACCACGTCCTCGAAACCGGACTCGGTATCGATCGTAAACATCACGCCCGCGGCGCCCAGGTCGCTGCGCACCATGCGCTGCACGCCGGCGGACAGTGCCACGACGTCATGGGCGAAGCCCTTATGAACCCGATAGCTGATGGCGCGATCGTTGTAGAGAGAGGCGAATACCTCCTTCATCTTGTGAAGCACGTCGTCGATGCCCACGACGTTGAGGAAAGTCTCCTGCTGGCCCGCGAAGGAGGCGTCGGGCAGGTCTTCCGCCGTGGCCGAGGAACGGACGGCAAAGGAGGCGGCGGAGTTTTCCGCACTGAGCTTGGCGAAGGCTTCGCTGATCGCCTGCTGCAGATCGGCCGGAAAAGGCTGGGCCTCGACCATCGCGCGGATTTCGGCGCCGGCTGCGGCCAATGCGCGCACGTCCTCGGTATTCAGGCTCTTGAGTTTCGCGTTGATCCGATCTGCCAGGCCATCATGGGCAAGGAACTGCCGGAACGCGTGAGCGGTGGTCGCGAACCCGGTAGGCACGCGCACCCCCTGGGGCAGTTGGGAAATCATCTCGCCGAGGCTGGCGTTCTTGCCGCCGACCGACTCGACGTCTGTCATCCTCAGGTTTTCAAACGGTACGACCAGGGCGGTCGCTTCGAAGAGTGCAGACATGGGAAAGCTCCAGAAGTTAAAACCGGGGCAACATGCAGACGGCGCGACGCGATCGTTCTTTTTGCTCTGGGCGCAGGGGCGGTGTGCATGAAAGAAGGCATTGGGGGTGGGGAACGCGAGAGCGCATTCCCGATAATGGGCCGGATTGTAGGCGCCGCCCGCTTCGGCGCGCCGCAGGACAAGGCCGCCAACCATGCACACGCGCACCGTATTCTTCGTTTCCGACGGCACCGGCATCACAGCCGAAACCTTCGGTAACGCCGTTCTTGCCCAGTTCGAGATGAAGCCCCGCCATGTGCGGCTGCCTTTCACCGACACGGTCGACAAGGCCCACCAGGCCGTGCGGCGAATCAACCACACGGCAGAAATCGAAGGCCTGCGCCCGATCGTCTTCACGACGCTGGCCAACATGGACGTGCTCGAGGTGATCGAGACCGGCTGCAAGGGCATGCTGCTCGACATGTTCGGCACCTTCGTGCGGCCGCTCGAGATCGAGCTGGCGATGAAGTCGAACCATCGCATCGGCCGCTTCAGCGACGTGAGCAAGAGCAAGGAATACAACGCGCGGATCCAGGCTATCGACTTCAGCCTGGCGCATGACGACGGCCAGAGCAACCGCGACCTCGACGGTGCCGACGTGATCCTGGTCGGCGTGAGCCGCAGCGGCAAGACGCCGACCTCGCTCTACCTCGCCATGCAGCACGGCCTGAAGGCCGCCAACTACCCGCTGATTCCCGAAGACTTCGATCGCCGGCAGCTGCCGCCGGCCCTGATGCCGCATCGCAAGAAGATCTTCGGGCTCACGATCCAGCCCGAGCGCCTGAGCGAGATTCGCAACGAACGGCGCCCGAACTCGCGCTACGCGAGCATCGAGAACTGCCGCCACGAAGTGAGCGAGGCCGAGGCGATGATGCGGCGCGCCGGCATCCGCTGGCTGTCGACCACCACCAAGTCGATCGAGGAAATCGCGACCACCATCCTGCAGGAGCTGCGGCCCGAGCGGCTGACCTACTGATCGCGATCCTGTTCCTGAATCTCAGGCGGCGACGGCTTCCTCCGCCGGCGCCGAGGTCCGGATCAGATGATCGAAGGCGCTGAGCGCTGCCTTCGCACCATCGCCGGCCGCGATGATGATCTGCTTGAACGGCACGGTCGTCGCATCGCCCGCCGCGAACACGCCGGGCACAGAGGTCTGGCCCTTCGCATCGACCACGATCTCGCCGTGCTTCGAGAGCTCGACCGTGCCCTTGAGCCAGTCGGTGTTGGGCACCAGGCCGATCTGAACGAACACGCCTTCGAGTTCCACCTGGCGGCTCTCGCCCGTCGCGCGATCCTTGTAGACCAGGCCGTTGACCTTCTGCTTGTCGCCGGTGATCTCGGTCGTCTGCGCATAGGTGATGACCTTGACGTTGGCGAGACTCTTCAGCTTGCGCTGCAGCACCGCGTCGGCGCGCAGTTGCGTGTCGTACTCGATCAGCGTTACGTGGCCGACGATGCCGGCGAGGTCGATGGCCGCTTCGACGCCCGAGTTGCCGCCGCCGATCACCGCCACGCGCTTGCCCTTGAAGAGCGGACCGTCGCAGTGCGGGCAATAGGCCACGCCCTTGTTCTTGTACTCGTGCTCCCCGGGCACGTTGATGTTGCGCCATCGCGCGCCGGTCGAGAGCACGACGGAGCGACTCTTGAGCGAGGCGCCGCTCTCGAGCTTGATCTCGATGAACTCCTTGCCCGGCACCAGCGCGGCGGCACGCTGCAGGTTCATGATGTCGACCTCGTAGTTGCGCACGTGCTCCTCGAGCGCCAGCGCGAACTTGGGTCCTTCGGTTTCCTTGATCGAGATGAAGTTCTCGATGCCCATGGTGTCGAGCACTTGGCCGCCGAAGCGCTCGGACGCCACGCCCGTGCGGATGCCCTTGCGCGCCGCATACACGGCGGCCGCCGCGCCGGCCGGCCCGCCGCCGACGATAAGCACGTCGAACGGATCCTTGCCGGCAATCTTCTTCGCCTCGCGCTCGACGCCGCTGGTGTCGATCTTGGCGAGGATTTCTTCCAAGCTCATGCGGCCCTGGCCGAACTCGGTGCCGTTCAGGAACACGGTCGGCACGGCCATGATCTGGCGCTCCTTCACCTCGTCCTGGAACAGCGAGCCGTCGATCATGGTGGCCTTGATGCGCGGGTTCTGGACCGCCATGAGGTTGAGTGCCTGCACGACGTCGGGACAGTTGTGGCAGGTGAGCGAGATGTAGATCTCGAACTCGAAATCGCCCTCGAGCGCGCGAATCTGCTGCAGCACGGCCTCGTCGACCTTGGGCGGATAGCCGCCGACCTGCAGCAGCGCCAGCACCAGCGAGGTGAACTCGTGGCCCATCGGTATGCCGGCGAAGCGCGGGCCATGGCTCTGGCTCGGCCGGTTGATCGAGAACGAAGGCTTGCGATGGTTGTCTTCGCGGCTCTCGATGACCTTCACCAGCGCAGACGAGTCGGCCACGTCCTTCAGCAACGATTGCAGATCGCCCGACGCCTTGCTGTCATCGAGCGAAGCGACGATTTCGATCGGCTGCGTGATGCGGTCGAGATAGCTTTTCAGTTGTGCCTTGGTGCCGGCGTCGAGCATGGTGAACTCACTTTGAAGATGCGAAGGGAACAAAAAAGCCCGGGAGCGAAACGCGCCCGGGCTGCGGCGCGAACGAGCGGCTTAGATCTTGCCGACGAGGTCGAACGAAGGCTTGAGCGTTTCGGCGCCTTCGGTCCACTTGGCCGGGCAGACTTCACCAGGGTGGGCAGCAACGTACTGGGCAGCCTTCACGCGGCGCAGCAATTCGGCAGCATCGCGGCCGATGCCGTTGTCGTGCACTTCGATGGTCTTGATCTTGCCCTCGGGGTCGATCACGAAGGTGCCGCGATAGGCGAGGCCTGCGTCTTCGCCTTCTTCGATGAGGACCTGGAAGGCACGTGCGAGCTGCTGGCTGGGGTCGCCAATGAGCGGGTACTGGACCTTGCCGATGGTTTCCGAGGTGTCGTGCCAGGCCTTGTGGGTGAAATGAGTGTCGGTCGACACGCCGTACACCTCGACGCCGAGCTTCTGGAATTCGGGGTAGTGATCTGCGAGGTCACCCAGTTCCGTCGGGCACACGAAGGTGAAGTCGGCCGGGTAGAACACGACGACGGACCACTTGCCCTTGAAGTTCTCGTTGCTGACCGGGACGAACTTGCCGTTGTGGTACGCGGTGGCCTTGAACGGGATGATTTCGGTGTTGATCAGGGACATTCAGTTTTTCCTTAGGGTGGCTGATGAAAGAAAGTGGCGAGCGATTAGTATAACTACCGATTAAGCCAAATTCATAGCTATGAGCTATGAAAAAAATTGGAATGGCCTATGAGCTCGACGGAGGGCGCCAAATACGAACACCTATCACGATCAAACGCATGCAGACCGTGAGCGCAGGGGTTTGCTTGCGCGTTGTCGCGAGCGGCTCCCACAATTGACGCTTTCAAGAACAAGGAAGAACCATGAAGGGCGACCCTCAAGTCATCGATCATCTCCAGGCGCAGCTCAAGAACGAGCTCACCGCGATCAACCAGTACTTCCTGCATTACCGCATGCTCAAGCACTGGGGCCTGGACAAGCTGGCCAAGAAGGAATACGAGGAGTCGATCGGCGAAATGAAGCACGCCGACAAGCTCATGGATCGCATCTTCATGCTCGACGGCCTGCCGAATCTTCAGGATCTGGCCAAGCTCAACGTCGGCGAAGACGTACCCGAGATCCTGCAGTGCGACCTGATGGCTGAAACCGGCGCACAAGCCACCATCAAGGCCGGCATCGCCCACTGCGAATCGGTGCGCGACTATGTCTCGCGCGACCTGCTGCAGGAGATTCTGGACGACACCGAAGAACATATCGATTTCCTCGAAACCCAGATCGATCTGGTCGACAAGGTCGGGCTGCAGAACTATCTGCAGTCGCAAATGGGCGAGATCGAGTAAGGCGTCTGGCGCCATGCATGCGGGCTGCGGCCCGCTTTTTTTTGCCCGCATCGCGTCTTGCAAATAGTGCCCTGTATCCCTCCAGCAGCCTGCACCGCGTGCATCCGGTGACGCAAGGCGCGCGGATATGCGCCTTCTTCTGGCTCCAGAGCATGGTGCGCGAACGAACCGTCAGCGCGCCTTGCTGTTCGAACTTGATCAGACCATTCAGAAATTGCGGACGCGCCTGGGCGAGTCCGAAGAGTGCGTCGCCCTGACGGGCCACTATCACAATCTGCTGCGGATGTGGGCCGAGGTATAGACGGGGATTCCCACTGCGGGCGCAATAGTTATTGCAAATGCGAGGAATTCGTATTTATAATCAAGCCTCTTACCAACAGCCAGCCAACCGCCGCCTCACCGCCATGATCGTTTGCGTATGTCGCCGAGTGTCAGACCGCGAAATCGCACGCCATGTGCGCGCCGGCATGACCTTCGACGAAGTGCAGTTTGAACTCGGCGTGGCCACCCAGTGCGGCCAATGCGAAGGCTGCGCGCGCGATGTGGTCGCGCAGTGCAGCGCTTCCCATCCAGTTGCCGCGCTCAACCGCGAATCGGAACCGAGGTCGATCCAGCTTGCCAACTCCATCACGGAAAGCAGGGCATGGAACTCTTCTCGACAATCGGCGGCAGCCTGATTCTCGTCACCGGCTCGGTCTGGTGGATTCTTCGTAAGTAGTCGGCGGTTCCGCTGCACCGGGCACCTTTCGCAAGGGCCGGCACTCCATAGTTGATCGTGTCTGACCGCTTTTCCTCGCCTCCTCCCTCCGTTCTGGGCCTCTCGCGCAACGCCGTCATCGCAGGCGGCGTGGTGCTGTTTCACGTCGCGGCCCTGTGGGCGCTGCAAAGTGGTCTGCTCCGCCGCGCTGCCGAGGTGGTCATCCCGGTGGAAATCCTGAGCGAGTTCATCGAGCCGCCCAAGCCGAAAGAAGTACCGCCTCCCCCGCCTCCCCCGCCTCCGCCGCCACCACAGGCGCCCAAGCCACGAATCGCCAAGGCGCCGCCACCGCCGCGCCCCATGGCTATCCGGGAACCGACGCCCGCTCCCAGCGCACCTGTAGGCGTTGTCGAGCCCCCTCCCCCCGCACCGGTCGTTGCGCCCGCGCCGCCGGCGCCTCCCGCACCGCCGCCAGCTCCACCGGCACCGCCCACCGTGCAATTGCCATCGAGCAACGCCGAATATCTGCAAAACCCGAAGCCGGCATATCCCGCCATGAGCAAACGCCTCGGCGAGCAGGGAAAGACCGTTGTGCGGGTGCTTATCGGAGTTGATGGACTTCCCAAGAAGGCCAGCGTGCGCAACTCGAGTGGATATGACCGGCTGGACGAAGCGGCCCGCGCTGCCGTGATGAGTTGGCGCTATGTGCCGGGCAAGAAAAATGGGGTCGTCGAAGAAATGGAGTTCGACGTGCCGATCAGCTGGGTTATCAACTAATTTTCTGGAGTAGCTGCGTATGGATTCTCAATTTGGCCTGATGAACGTATGGGCGCAGGGCGACTTCGTCACCAAGGCCGTCGCCTTGCTGCTGATCGGCATGTCGCTCGCATCGTGGATCGTGATCCTGATCAAGGCGCTGGACGTCATCAAATACAAGCGCCTCGCGAAGCACTCGCAGGACTTCTGGCACAGCGAAGACTTCGCCACTGCGCTCAACAAGCTCGGCAAGGACGACAGCAATCCGTTCCGCGCATTGGCGCTGGAGGGGCGCGAGGCGGCGGCGCATCATCGCAACACGAAGGCCCACCTGCACGATGCGCTCGACGTGAGCGACTGGATCACGCGCGCGCTGCGCAACGGCATCGACGAATTCACCGCGCGCCTTCAGACCGGCCTGGCCATCCTGGCTTCGGTCGGCTCGACGGCGCCTTTCATCGGTCTGTTCGGCACGGTCTGGGGCATCTATCACGCCTTGATGAGCATCGGATCGGCCGGCCAAGCGACTATCGACAAGGTGGCGGGCCCGATCGGCGAAGCGCTGATCATGACGGCGCTGGGCCTGGCGGTCGCCATTCCTGCGGTGCTGGGCTACAACGCGCTGGTGCGCGGCAACAAGTTCGTGCTGACCAAGCTCAACAGCTTTGCGCACGACCTCCATGCCTATTTCGTGACCGGGGCGCGCGTCCAGAGCGGCGTCGAGGCCACCGTCGTCCCGCTCAAGAAAGGCTGAGCACCATGGCTTTCGGAACCCAGGACGAACCCGACGAGGTGATGAATGAGATCAACATGACGCCGCTGGTCGACGTCATGTTGGTGCTCTTGATCATCTTCATCATCACCGTGCCGGTGATGAAGCACGCCGTGAACATCGACCTGCCCCGGGCGAGCAGCGAGCCGGAGCAGACCAAGCCCCAGAACATCCTGTTCACCGTGGCCGCCGACGGCAGCTACTACTGGAACGAGCAGAAGATCAACGACGCCGAACTGAAGACTCGACTGGCGGCGGAAGCGGCAAAGGATCCGCAACCCGAGTTGCATATCCGCGGCGACAAGGAGGTTCGCTACGAGCGCGTCGCTCAGGCGATGTCGGCCGCGCGCGAGACTGGCGTGCGCAAGATAGGCTTCATCACGGAACCCCAGGCGAGGTAGATCTGCTTTGCAAGGCAAAAAGTTCGATCGGGGCGATTGACTTTTTATTGCGAATCATTATCATTCACTCATCGCTTCCAAAAGGGATTTCCAATGCCAGCAGCTCCCAACGCATTCACCGTCCTGAGCCATCCCTCGCTCGACCATTCGGGCGGCGGCCGCGCCGCCGAGGCGCCCCGCCCTGCGGCCCTCTTCGAAAGCACGGAACTTCTCAAGGGCAGCAAGATCGTCGGGATCATGCATAACGGCTCGCTCTACCGCCTGCAAGCCACCAAACTCGGCAAGCTGATCCTGACCAAATAGGATCAGCCCGCCCCTCGCGCAAGTTTCATCGTGGGGCGACTCGAGGAGATTCATCTCCGAAGGGTCGTTTTTTGCTAGCCAACGGTTCGCCGACTAGCCAAGCTTTTTTTTTCACCTTGAACCCCCAAAAAAGAAACGCCGACCCACAGGTCGGCGTCTTTGTTTTGGAAGCTCCGCGATCAGAGGCCGAGCGCGGCGATGCCCGCCTTGGCGATCTGGGCGTCTTCATTCGACTTGACGCCGCTGACGCCGACCGCACCGATCACCTGGCCATCCTTGACGATGGGCACACCACCTTCGAGCAGGCCCTGCACCCCCGGCGCCGTCAGGAACGAAGTGCGGCCGCCGTTGATCATGTCTTCATAGATCCGGCTCTCGCGCCTTCCCATCGCTGCGGTGTGGGCCTTTGCCGGCGCGATGTGCGACGACAGAGCCGCCGCGCCGTCCAGCCGCTGCAGCCAGAGCAGGTTGCCGGCATCGTCGGCGATGGCGATGGTCACGGCCCAGTTGTTCTTGAGCGCTTCGGCCTCGGCCGCGGCGGCAATGGCCTTGACGTCGGCGAGTTCGAGGAAGGACTTGGTCTTCATGGTCTTGCAAAAAGTGAGCTAAGTCCTGGAGCATAGCGCCCGCGGCCACACGCACCCGCCAGCGCCGGAAAGCGCTTTAGGGACATCCCGAAGCGGGTTTTTGTCGCGGGCACCTCTTGCAGCCACCTAGAATGAGCCCCAACTGCAGCATCGCAGCAAACATCAGGAGCTTCAGCAATGAACGACCGCGTCAACACCCTCGACACCACCGTCGGCTACGGCCAGACGCTGCCGCAGGCAGAGCGCCAGCGCGTCCTGCGCAATACCTACTGGCTGCTCGCCCTGAGCCTGCTGCCCACCGTGCTGGGCGCATGGCTGGGCGTGGCCACCGGCATCACCCGATCGCTCAGCGGCGGTCTCGGCCTCATGGTCTTCCTGGGCGGCGCCTTCGGCTTCATATTTGCCATCGAGAAGACCAAGAACTCGGCCGCCGGCGTACCGGTGCTGCTGGCCTTCACCTTCTTCATGGGCCTGATGTTGTCGCGTCTGATCGCGATGGTGCTGGGCTTCAAGAACGGCTCCGAGCTGATCATGACCGCCTTCGGCGGCACTGCCGGCGTGTTCTTTGTCATGGCCTCGCTGGCAACCGTGATCAAGCGCGACCTGTCGGGCATGGGCAAGTGGCTGTTCGTCGGCGCAGTTGTGCTGATGGTCGGCGCGATCATCAATGTCTTCGTCGGCTCCAGCGCCGGCATGATGGCGATCTCGGTCGCCGCCATCGGCATCTTCTCGGCCTTCATGCTGTATGACCTGAAGCAGATCATGGACGGCGGCGAGACCAACTACATCAGCGCCACACTCAGGCTTTACCTCGACCTGTTCAACGTGTTCCAGAGCCTGCTGGCCTTGCTCGGCATCTTCGGCGGCGAGCGCGACTGAGCGGCCGGTCGGCTTCACGCGCAAGGGCCCCTCGGGGCCCTTTTTCATGCCAGATCGAATACCGCGATCGACTCGACATGCGCCGTGTGCGGGAACATGTTGACCACGCCCGCGAAGGTGCAGCGATAGCCGGCCTGGTGTACCAGGAGGCCGGCATCGCGCGCCAGCGTCGAGGGATTGCAGCTCACATAGACGATCCGCTTCGGGGGCGACCAGCCGCCTTCGTGCAGTTCGACCTGCTGATGAAGGTCGGCGAGCGCCTTGGCAAGCGCAAACGCACCCTCGCGCGGCGGATCGACCAGCCACTTGTCCGCCGCGCCATCGGCCACCAGGATTGCGGGTGTCATCTCGAACAAGTTGCGCGCGACGAAGCGGACAGGGGCCAGCGCGCCTCGACCGGGCACCGCGGGCCGGTTGCGCTCGAAGTTGTCGGTCGCCCGCCCCACCAGCGTGTCGCTGCCCTCGATCCCCAACACCTCGCGGGCGCGGCTCGCCAACGGCAACGTGAAGTTGCCCAGGCCGCAGAACCAGTCGATCACGCGCTCGTCCGGCTGCACGTCGAGCAGGCGCAAGGCGCGGCTGACCAGCGCACGGTTGATGTGCGGATTGACCTGCGTGAAATCGGTCGGCTTGAAGGGCATCGTGACCCCGAACTCCGGCAGTTCGTAAGCCAGCGCGGGGCCATCGGGTTCCAGGAGCTTCACCGTCTCCGGCCCTTTGGCCTGCAGCCACCATTGCACGCCGGGGTGCTGCGCTGCAAAAGCCTGGAGCCGCCCGATGTCCGCGGCGGACAGCGGCTGCAGATGCCTCAGCACCAGCGCGATCACGCCGAGCCCGGCGCCGTCCGGCGCATCTCCGCAAGCCAGTTCGATCTGCGGGCAGGTGTCGCGCGCCTCCATCGAGCCGATGACTTCGCGCAAGGGCATGAGCATGGCGCTGACCCGGGCGGGCAGCACGGGGCACACCTGCATGTCCGCCAGGTAGCGGCTCTTGCGCTCATGAAAGCCGATCAGCACCGTGCCCTTCTTGACCACGTAACGCATCGACAGGCGGGCACGATAGCGGTAATGCCAGGCAGGCCCTTCCAGCGGTCGCAGCATGTTCTCGGGGCGCACCTTGCCGAGATGCCACAGGTTGTCTTCGAGCGCACGCTGTTTCACTGCCACCTGCGCTGCGGCATCCAGGTGCTGCATCTTGCAGCCGCCGCAGGCGCCGGCGTGCAGGCCGAAATGCGGACAGCCGGGTCGCACGCGCTGCGACGATTCGCGCCGGATCGCGGCCACGGTGCCCTGCTCCCAGTTGTTCTTCTTGCGGTGCACGCTGAACTGCACCTCTTCGAAAGGCAATGCGCCTTCGATGAACACCACCATGCCGTCTGCCTTGTGCGCTACGCCTTGTGCGTCGAGGTCGAGCGACTCGACGTGCACCCATTCATCGCGGGCTTGTTGCTGCGCCGCTTTTTTCTCTATCGAATCCGTCATGCACGGATTGTCTCAGGGCCGCGGTGCGCCCTCGGCCCGAAGGCTACAAAAGTGCATCGCGCTGCACGCCGGCGCGCGCGAGCTGGCGGCGCATCTTGGCGAGCGCCTCGTTCTGGATCTGCCGCACGCGTTCCCGCGTCAGGCCTAGGCGCACGCTCAGCACCTCGAGCGTTTCGGGATCGCGGTCGTGCAGGCCGTAGCGGCCTTCCAGCACCTCGCGCTCGCGTTCGCTCAGTGCGAGGATCCATCTATCGAGAAGCTTCTCGACCTCGTGCGTCTGCGTCACGCCTGTCGGGTCTCCGCCCTCGTCTTCCGAGGCCACCGTATCGGCCAGGCTGAAGCTGTCGTCGCCGCGCTCGCTGCCGGCGTCGAGCGAACGTGGTGCCTCGGAGAGCGCCATCAGCTCGGCCACCGCCTGCACCTCGCGGCCCAGCAACGCCGCGACATCTTCGACCCGAACGCCGTCGGGCCGCCGCGCAATGAAGTCGGCGTCGCCCTCCAGCGCACGGCGCGCGCGCATCACCTGCTGCAGTTCACGAACCACATGTACCGGTAGGCGGATCGCACGGGCCTGCATCATCGCAGCTCGTTCGATCGATTGGCGGATCCACCAGGTTGCATAAGTGGAAAAGCGAAAGCCCCGCTCCGGTTCGAATTTGTTGATCGCATGCATCAGGCCGAGGTTGCCTTCTTCGATCAGATCCGCGAGCGGAACGCCGCGGCCGAGATAGGCCTTGGCGATGTTCACCACGAGCCGCAGGTTGTGCTCGATCATCGATTGCCGCGCCGCGAAGTCGCCGCGGCGCGCGGCGCAGGCGGTCTGGTATTCCTCGTCGGGGGTGAACAGTTCTGTGCGCCGGATCTCGCGCAAGTAGAGCGTCAGCGAATCGCCGCCTTCACCGCCTAGATCGGCGGGCGCCGCGTCATGCGAAATCTCGGCCAGTGCGCCCTTGTCCGCGCGATCAACGACGTCATCCGCAGGAGCGGGCAGGCTCGCAGGCTTGTAGGACCGGAAGGTCGAGATGCTGCCGTTGCCCGCCGCGCGCCGCACGACCGGAATGCGACGCGGGACGGAGGCAGCCATGCATGATCCTAGCGCGCGGGCAGGTAGCGCGCCGGATCGACCGGCTTGCCCTGACGGCGAATTTCGAAATGCAGCTTCACGCGGTCTGCGTCGCTGTTGCCCATCTCGGCAATCTTCTGGCCCTTCTGCACGGACTGGTCTTCCTTCACCAGCAGGGTCCGGTTGTGCGCATATGCGGTCAGGTAGGTGTTGTTGTGCTTGAGGATGATCAGGTTGCCGTAGCCCCGCAGGCCGGCGCCGGCATACACCACTCGCCCATCGGCTGCAGCAAGCACCGAATCGCCGGCCTTGCCTCCGATGTCGAGGCCCTTGTTCTTGGCTTCATCGAAACCTGCAATCAGGGAGCCCTGCGCGGGCCAGATCCAGCCCACATCTTCATCGCCGGATGCCGTGGCAGCCGGTGCAGAAGGCGAAGCGGTGACGATGGGTGGCGTAGGTTTGGCAGCCGCACTCGCCGCGGCCGCGGCCGCGGGCGCCGCTGCGGCGCCGGAAGACGGTGCGACGGCAGCCTGCGTGACCGGCCGCGTGACAGCGCCCGACGCATCGGTGATACCCGCTCCAGGTGCCTGCGCCGCCGCGCTTGTGGCGCCAGCCGGCGGGATCACGCGCAGCACCTGACCGACTTCGATCAGGTCGGGATTGTCGAGATTGTTCCAGCGGGCGATGTTCTGCCAGCTCTGGCCGGTTTCGGTGCCGATGCGGCGAATGGTGTCACCGGGACGCACCGCGTAGTAGCCGGGCTTGCCGTAGTTTTCGATGCCCGGCAGCGGCTTGCCCGAAGCGTCCGTGGTGATGAGTGGGACACCGGGCCCGCTGGGCGCGGCAACCGGCGCGCTGGTCATCGTGCCGCGGTCCTCGACCGGTACGGGGCCGCGCCTTGCAGCACACCCCGCAATCAAGAGCGCGACCAGCAGCGTCACGCCGGCAAGCCAGCCCCGATTGCCAATACCCAGCATGTGTTCTTCCTTCAAGCAATTCCCGATTTTAGGGGGACAAAGTGAACCGCCTCAAGAATGCGGCGCTCCAATCCCCGCGCTGTTTTGTCGATCACGACAAGGGCTTGTTTACCGACCGCGGACTGGGTCGGCGCGACGATCCGGCCGCCCACGGCCAGCTGCGCGATCCAAGCCTCCGGCACCGCTTCGCCGCCGGCTGCTGCGATGATGCCCGCGTAAGGCGCACCCTTCGCATAACCCACCATACCGTCACCCAGCAGCAGATGAACCGTGGCCAGCCGGAACGAGCGGAGATTGGTGCGCGCTCGCTCGTGCAATCCGCGCAGGCGTTCGATGCTGTAGACCTCGGTCGCGATGTGGCTCAACACCGCCGCCTGGTAGCCGCAGCCAGTCCCGATCTCGAGCACGCGGCCCAGGCGATCGGTGGGCTTGTTTGCCAATGCGGGAGCGCCGAGCAGGAGTTCGATCATGCGGGCCACCACGTTCGGCTTCGAGATGGTCTGGCCCAGACCGATCGGCAGGCTCGTGTCTTCGTAGGCCTGATTGACCAGCGCGCTGTCGACGAAAAGATGACGCCCGACCGTGCCCATCGCGCGCAGCACCCGCGCGTCGGCAATGCCCTGCGCAGCGAGCCGCTGAACCATGCGCGCACGCACGGCGTCCGAGGCCATCGAAGGTGTGTGATGGACGAGCGGCTTGGCAGGCACGGCGGACGTGCGCCCGCGCGTCACGGCCGACGCGGTGGGTGTGAGCCGAACGGGGAATCCGGGTCGCTGGCTCGCCATTTCAGGAGGACTCGCCCAGGCGAGCCACCGTCTCGCGCCACTGACCCAGGTTGGCATGGTCGGTCAGATCGATCTGCAATGGCGTGAGTGCAATGTGGCCAGCCGCCGTCGCATGGAAGTCGGTGCCCTCGCCGCTGTCCTTGGCGCTGCCCGCCCCCGCGATCCAGTACATGGTCTCGCCGCGCGGGCTGTCCTGCGTAATGACCTTTTCGGCTGCATGGCGGCGCCCCAGCCTGCAAACCTTGATCGATTTCAGCTTGTCGAAGGGCAGGTTCGGCACGTTGACGTTGAGCAGGAACGCGCCGCCCTCGAGCATGCGTTCGCGTTCGATCTGCTCCACCAGTCGCCGGGCCGCGCGGGCGGCGGCATCGACATGGGCCCAGCCCTTCTCGATCTGGGAGAACGCGATCGCTGGAATGCCGAAAAGGTAGGCTTCCATCGCAGCACCGACGGTGCCCGAGTAGATGGTGTCGTCCCCCATGTTGGCGCCGTTGTTGATGCCGGAAACCACGAGATCGGGCCGATAGTCGAGCAGTCCCTTGAGTGCGATGTGCACGCAGTCGGCGGGCGTACCGGTCACGTAGCGAAAGCCGTTGTGCGCGGTGTGCACGTAAAGCGGCGCCGCCAGCGTGAGCGCATTCGACTTGGCGCTGTTGTTGTGCTCGGGTGCGACCACTTCGACTTCCGCCACCTCCTTCAGTGCATCGTGCAGCGCAACGATGCCGGGCGCCTGGAAGCCATCGTCGTTCGAAATAAGTATCTTCATGTCGTCTGTGAGTGCGCGCGATTGTAGGCGGGCGATGCGTCACGACAGGGACAATGCCGACCTGTCGGGCCGCCTATCATGACCCGGATTCATTGCCCCAGAGTACCCCCTCAAGGAGATACGAGCATGCACGCATGGCTCTGCGAAAAACCCACCGGCGTCGACGCCCTGACCTGGAAAGAACTGCCGACCCCAACCCCCGGCCCGGGCCAGGTGTTGATCGAAATCAAGGCGGCCAGCCTCAACTTCCCCGATCTGCTGATCGTTCAGAACAAGTACCAGATCAAGCCGCCGCTGCCCTTCGTGCCCGGGTCCGAATATGCAGGCGTGGTGGCAGCTCTCGGCGACGGAGTGACTCATCTGCAAGTCGGCCAGAACGTCGCCTGTCTTTCCGGCACCGGCGGCTTCGGCACCCACACGCTGGCGCCGGCGGCCCTCTGCATGCCGCTGCCCGAGGGCTTCGGCCATGTCGATGCGGCGGCTTTCATCATGATCTACGCGACATCGTGGCACGCGCTGATGGACAGGGCGCAGCTCAAGGCCGGCGAAACCGTGCTCGTGCTCGGCGCAGCCGGCGGCGTCGGAACGGCCGCGATCCAGATCGCCAAGGCTGCCGGCGCCAAAGTGATCGCTGCCGCCTCCACCGATGAAAAATGCGAGCTCTGCAAATCCATCGGCGCCGATCTCACGATCAACTACACCACGCAAGCGCTGCCCAGCGGCTTTCGCGAGGCCATCAAAGCGGCGACCGAGGGCAAAGGTCCGGATGTTATTTACGACCCCGTCGGTGGCGAATTCGCCGAACCTGCATTCCGTTCGATCGGTTGGCGCGGACGCTATCTGGTCGTGGGCTTCGCCGCCGGCCCCATTCCCTCGCTGCCATTGAATTTGACGCTGCTCAAAGGCGCATCGCTGGTCGGCGTGTTCTGGGGGGATTTCGCCAAGCGCGAACCCAAGGCCAATGCGCAGATGATGGCCGAATTGGCAAAGTGGTACGGCCAAGGCAAGATCAAGCCGGTGATCGACCGCACCATGCCAATGGCAGAGTTGAAGGCCGCCTACGCACACATGGGTTCGCGCGGCGTCAAAGGCAAGCTCGTGATGGTCAACTGAGGCCTGCCGCACCCAATAAAAAAGCCCGCACCTGCGGGCTTTTTACGAGGACTCACAAACCGTCTACTTGATCTCGAAGTCCGACAGCGACTTGCCGGCGGCCAGTGCCTCCGTGATCCAACGCGGCTTGCGCCCGCGCCCACCCGACCACGTTTCACCGGTTGGGCTGCGATACTTTGCAGCCGCCTTGGTCCCGACCACCGCTGTACTGCGCTTGCTACCACGCGTGCCGAGTTTCAGATCGGCAGCAGTCAAACCGTATTCTGCGACCTTCTTGCGCAGTTCCTCGATCACACCCGCGCGCTCCTGATTGCGCAGTTCCTCGGCTTGTTTGCGCAATTGCGCAATCTGCTCGTCGTGCTTCTTGATCTGGGAATTGATGTCGGCAAGGGTTGAGGCCATTGGTGAAATCCTCTGAATTGGAAAGTAAAAATTCTAATTCAAATCCCAATTGCCGCAAGTGAGGCCGCGCCAAAAAAAAGCGCCGATCGAATGATCGGCGCTTTCGTCAAAGGGGGTTGGGGTGGCTGATGGGACTCGAACCCACGACGACCAGAATCACAATCTGGGACTCTACCAGCTGAGCTACAGCCACCACAGAGCCTGCAATTGTAGCGGCAAAAAACTAGCGTCCGCCGACAGCGATGGGATCCGCCGGCTTTGGCACCAGGATCTCCGCCTTGAATCTGCTCTTCAGCATGTCGTAGTACGCCGCATTCTCAGCCGCGGCAACGGCCTGCGCGACCTGCTGGGTCTCCTGCTGTGCCGCCTCGGGCGGCGGCGGTGTCCGGGGCACCGTTTTGTTGACCCGCACGACGGCATAGCCTTGCGCGCCCAGATCGACTCCAACCAGTGAAGGAAGCTTGGCGGGATCGGCCCGCAAGGCACTTTCGATGACAGGCAGCGGCTGCGACTGCGTCTCGAGCCGCGAAACCGTCACCGCCGCGCCGAAGCTTGCATCGTCCGGCTTGGCTTGCCAGGCCGCGAGCTTGGCCTCGCCCTCGGTCTTGGCGAGCGCGGCTGCACGCTCGGTGACAAGCTGGGTACGAACCCTGTCCTTGACCTCTTCGAAAGGCAGTGCCCGCGCAGGGCTGTATTGCGTTACGCGCCCCGACGCGAGCTGGTTGGGCCCGATCTCGATCGCCTCGGTGTTGTGCTTGCGCTGGAGCGAATCGGCGGCAAACAGCGCGTTCAGGAAGTTGCGGCTTGCCAGCGCCCCCGTGGCGCCCGGCGCCGGCATGCGGCCGACATTGCTCGCGGTCTGGATGGTGAGCTTCAACTTGTCGGCGGCCGGCTTCAGGCTGTCGGGCTGTTGGTAGACGATGTCGGTAAAACTCTCAGCCGCCTTGGCGAACTCCTGCGTGGCCTGCTGGCCGCGCACTTCGTTCTCGATGGCGGCGCGCGCCTGCTCGAAGGGCTGGATCACCGCGGGCTTGATGTCGTTGAGCTGGATGATGTGATAGCCGAACTCGGTTTCGACAACATCACTGATCTCGCCCTTCTTCAGCGCGAACATCGCATCCTCGAATGGCTTGACCATGGCGCCGCGCGTCACGAAGTCAAGGTCGCCGCCCTTTTCCGCCGACCCGGGATCTTGAGAATTTTTGCGCGCAACATCGGCAAAAGTGCCTGGCGCCTTCTTGACTTCGGCCAGCAGCTGCTGCGCCTTCGCACGCGCGCTCTCGCGCTCTGCAGCGGGCGCGCTCCCGGGCGCGGTGATCAGGATGTGGCTTGCACGGCGCTCTTCCTTGGTACCGAAGCGCGCGGCGTTCTGGTCGTAGTAGCTGCGAAGATCGGCTTCATTGATCGCGATGTTCTTCTTCGCCGCTTCGAGGTCGAGCACCAGGTATTCGACGCTCGCCTGCTCGGGCACCTGGAATTGCGCAACATGCTGCTTGTAATACGCCTCGAGATCGGCATCGCTCACATTGACCTTCGGCGCGAACTCGCTCGGATTGAAGCGCGCGACCTGCACTTCGCGGCGGTCATAAAAGGCATTGAGCGTGGCTGCTGCCTGGGCGGGCGTGGCGAATGCCGTCCCCGAAATGCCCAGCAGCACCTGCTGCGTCGCCAGATCGGCGCGTACCGAAGCTTCGTACTGCTCGGGTGTGCGGCCCGTCGCACGCATGAAGCGCTCGCGATCGAACTTGCCGTCGGCCGTGCGGAAAGAAGCCAGGCCCGTATCTTCGGCGAACAAACGCGCGAGCCGCTCTTCCGACACCGTCATGTTCGACTTGGAAGCGGCTGCCGCGAGCACGCGGTCGCGCACCATGCGCTCCAGCGTCGCGTAGCGGGCGGCGTCCGAATCGAGCAAGCCCGGCTCGATGTTGGGCGCCTGCTGCCGGATCCTGTCTACCTCGTTGCGATGCTGCGCATCCCATTCCGGCCGGGTGATGTCGGTGCCGTCTACACGGGCAACCGTCTCTCCTTGGCCGCCGCCCTGGTAGCGATCGACGCCGAACAGCACGAACGACGGAATGATCAGCAAGAACAAGAGCCCCATGATGACCTTGTTGTACTTGCGGAAGGAATCAAACATGCTTGGACACTCTCTGCGGGATGAACGAAACAGCAAACAAAAAAGGCGAACTCAGTGTTCGCCTTTGCATCGGGTGGTGGGTGCTGAGGGGTTCGAACCCCCGACCTACGCCTTGTAAGGGCGCCGCTCTACCAGCTGAGCTAAGCACCCCACCGGGAACCAGTGTCTCAGTTCAGCGCGTCTTTGAGCGCCTTGCCGGGACGGAACTTCGGGATCTTGGCGGCCTTGATTTTAATCGCGTCGCCGGTGCGTGGATTGCGACCGGTGCGCGCAGCGCGTTTGCCGACTGCAAAGGTGCCGAAACCGACGAGCGATACGGAACCGCCCTTCTTGAGCGTGGTACGAATGGCGCCGATGGTCGATTCAAGTGCCCGCGTGGCAGCGGCTTTGGAGATGTCGGCGTTTTTTGCGATGTGCTCAATCAGTTCGGTTTTGTTCACAAGGGCCCCTTGCAGGAAAAATTGTTGATCGGGTAACGTCAGAAACAATGCCGGCCCCATGGCGACGCCATGGGGTGCGATAGATGGAAAAGGATGGCAGTTCTGACGCGCCGGCAGCGCACTGCCGACAAGGATTACAACCACTGGTCCACGGGGTGTCAATACGACACTCGGCCGCGCAACCCAGCGAGGACCGCGATTTTAGTGTTGTTTTGCGCCGGCTCTTTTCAGAGCGCCTGCGCGATCGCGCGGCCGAGGTCGCTCGTGCCTGCGCTGCCGCCGATGTCAGGCGTGCGCGGTGCGCCACTCGCAGGTGTCAGCACTTTCTCGATCGTCGCCAGGATGGCATCGTGCGCGGGCTTGTGGCCGAGGAACTCCAGCATCATCGCGCCGCACCAGATCTGCCCGATCGGATTGGCAATGCCCTTGCCGGCGATGTCCGGCGCCGAGCCGTGCACGGGCTCGAACAGCGAGGGCGCGGTGCGATCCGGATTGAGATTCGCACTCGGTGCGATGCCGATCGTGCCGGTGCATGCGGGGCCGAGGTCGGACAGGATGTCGCCGAACAGATTGCTCGCCACCACGACATCGAAGAAGTCGGGGCGCTGCACGAAGTGCGCCGTCAGGATGTCGATGTGAAACTTGTCGAGCTTGATGCCCGGATAGCTCTTTGCCATTTCGGCGACGCGCTCGTCCCAGTACGGCATGGTGATCGAGATGCCGTTGGATTTGGTCGCGCTGGTGAGGTGCTTCTTCGGCCGCGATTGCGCGAGCTCGAAGGCGAACTTGAGCACGCGGTCGACACCGACGCGCGACATCACGGTCTCCTGGACGACGATCTCCCTCGCCGTCCCCTCGTACATGCGGCCCCCGATGCTGGAGTACTCGCCCTCGGTGTTCTCGCGCACGATGTACATGTCGATCTCGCCGGGCTGCCGCGGCGTACCGTCCCGCCGAACCACGGGCGCGACGATGCCCGGCATAAGGCGCGCGGGACGCAGGTTGATGTATTGATCGAACTCGCGACGAAACAGCAGCAAGGATCCCCAGAGCGAGACATGGTCCGGAATCTTCTCGGGCCAGCCGACCGCGCCGAAATAGATGGCGTCGTGGCCGCCGATCTGATCCTTCCAGTCGTCCGGCAGCATCTTGCCGTGCTTCTCGCAGTAGTCCCAACTCGAAAAATCGAAGTGGTCGAAATGGAGGTCGATGCCGAACTTGCGTGCCGCGGCATCGAGCACGCGCAGGCCTTCAGGCATGGTTTCCTTGCCGATGCCGTCGCCGGCGATGACGGCGATTCGTTGGGTGCTCATGTCTCAGATCCTTGGGGTACGTTGAAAAAGGGCAGCGCCTCGGCCAGCAGCTCGCGCGGCGCTTCTTCGGGAATGTAGTGGCCGCACGGCAAGCTTGCGCCCGACACATCGAGAGCGCGTTCGCGCCAGAGCGAAAGTACGTCGAAGCAGCGCCCCACGGCGCCATGTTCGCCCCACAGCACGCGCAGCGGCTGGGCCAGTTGGAGGCCGGCGGCGATGTCCGCCCGGTCGTGTTCCAGATCGATCGCGGCCGAGGCTCGATAGTCCTCGCAGATACCTCGCGCGGAGCCGTCTATCGCGGCGCAGCGCTCGTACTCGGCCAGGGCCTCGGGCGCAAAGGGCGTGAGACCGGCATGGCGGCTGCCCATGACGCTGCGAACGTAGCGCACCGGATCGGACTCGATCAGCGCCTCGGGCAAGGGCGGCGGCTGAACCAGAAAGAACCAGTGCCAGTAGGCGCGCGCAAAGGCTTCCGACGTGTTCTGGTACATCGCGAGGGTCGGTGCGATGTCGAGCAGCATGAGCCGTTCGACCGCCTGCGCTTGGTCCGCCGCGAGCCGATGGGCCACGCGCGCGCCGCGGTCGTGTGCCAGCACCCCGAAGCGGGAGAAGCCGTGCTGCTGCATGGCGTACAGCGCATCGAGCGCCATCTCACGTTTGCTGTAAGCGGCGTGGTCCGCCTCAGCCGCCGGCCGGCCCGAATCGCCGTAGCCGCGCAAGTCGACCATGACGACCGTGAACTGCTCCGCCAGCGCCGGCGCCGTGCGATGCCAGATCGCATGCGTCTGCGGATGGCCATGAAGCAGCAGCAATGGCTTGCCCTGTCCGCCGATGCGGCCGTGCACCCGCACGCCGTTGCGCGACAGTTCGAAGGTGGAGAACGAAGCGAACACGGGCCGATTGTGCGTTGCGCACCGCGCAGCATCAAGCAACAATTGGCCAATTGATACTTTCCAATTTGGCAGCAATGGATCGAAGAGACCTGGAGCTGGTGATCGCCATCCGCGACCGCGGCAGCCTCGCCGGCGCGGCGTCGGCGCTGGACGTCGTTCCCTCGGTGGTGACCAAGCGGCTGGGCGCACTCGAGCTGCGTCTCGGCCAGCGCCTGTTCGACCGCACCACGCGCCGGCTCAATCTCACCGCCGAAGGCGAAGCCGTGTGCCTGCATGCCAGAGGTTTGCTGGCCGGCTTTGCGGCGCTCGAGAACGAGCTCGGCGAGCGCCAGAACGAGTTGGCCGGCACGATCCGCCTCGTTGCCACTTTCGGATTCGGCCGCCGCTGGCTCGGTCCGGCGCTCGCGGCTTTCCGCGAGCAGCATCCCGCGTTGCAGCTCCAGTTGCAGTTGATGGAGCAACTCCCGGACCTCGGCGCTGAAGGCTACGACGGCGCGCTCTGGTTGTGGCCGGTGCAGCGCCGTCACGCGGGCGACTGGGTCACGCGCAGGATCGCGCGCAACCAGCGCGTGCTGGCCGCCGCGCCGAGTTACGTCGAGCGGCGCGGCAAGCCCGCAGACGTCGCCGCGCTGGCCGCGCACGACTGCCTGGTGGCCCGGGAGAACGGCGACGGCAGCGAGCGAGAGGCCGCACTTTGGACGCTGCGTCACGTCAGGGACGGCAGCGCGGCGCGTGTGCGCGTGGGCGGCCCGCTGTCGAGCAATTCGGGAGAGATGGTGCGCGACTGGTGCCTCGCCGGTGAGGGCATCATGCTGCGCAGCCTGTGGGATATCGCCCCGCAGCTCGCATCGGGCGAACTGGTGCATGTGCTGCCGCAGTTCGCCATGCCGGACGCCGACATCCAGTGGATCGCACCCTGGCGCCCGAAGACGCCCAAACGAGTGCGCGTCCTGGTCGACTTCCTGATCGAGCGCTTTCGCAGCGAGCCCTGGAAACCCGAGGGCAGGCGTTCGCGCTGAGGGTGACGGGAGCGCGGGGCCCGTTCACCTTTCTGCGCGCACGACCAGGCTCACGCCGACGGCCGTCATCGCGATGCCCGCCAAGGTCATTCCCGTGATCGGTTCCTTGAAGAGAAGCCAGGCCATCACCGCGGTGCAGGGCGGCACGAGATAGAGCAGGCTCGTGACCGCCGTCGCGGTACCGCGCTGGATCAGCATGTAGAGCAGCGAGCTGCCACCCAGCGACAGCGCCAGCACCGACCAAGCCATCGCGCCACCCGAGGACGGATTCCATTGGATGCTGTCGGCCTCCAGCGCCGCGAAGGGCATCGTGACGACCAGCGCGGCAGCGAGCTGAATGGCGCCCGCGCAGCGCACGTCGCAGGGCGCCACGAAGCGCTTCTGGTACAGCGTGCCGGCCGTGATGGAGAACAGTGCCATCAGCGCCAGGGCCATGGTCAGGGCGTTCACCTCGCCGCCCTCGCCGAACTTGCGTGACACCACCAGCACCAGGCCTGCGAAACCCAGGGCCAGCCCGGCCCACTGGCGGCGCGTGATCGAGCCGCCCCACATGGACAACCAAACGGCGGTGAGCACCGGCTGGATGCCGACCAGCAAGGCGACCAGCCCCGAGCCCATGCCGGCCCGGACCGCGGCCCAGACGCCGCCAAGGTAGCCCGCCTGCATCAGCACGCCGGTGGCCGCGAGATGCCACCACTGCGCGCGCTCCTGCGGCCAGGCGGCGCGCGCGAGGCGTACCCAGACGAGGAAGCAGACCACCGACAGTGCATAGCGCAGGGCCAGGAACTTGAACGGCGGGGCATAGGGCATGCCGTAGCGCGCGACGATGAAGCCGGTGCTCCAGATGAGCACGAAGACCGCGGGCATGGCGCGCACCCAGGCCGACGGCCGGGCCGTACCCGTCATTTCGCGCGGGCCCGGATTTCGGGAATGGCCTTCTGCAGGTAATAGACCATCGACCAGACAGTGAGCACGGCCGAGATCCAGATCAGCCATTGGCCCCAGGCGCCGGTGTCGATCAGGCCGAACAAGGTGCCGTTGAAAAGCAGGAAAGGGATCGCGACCATCTGCACCACGGTCTTGATCTTGCCGATCATGTGGACCGCCACGCTCTTGCCGGCGCCGATCTGCGCCATCCATTCGCGCAGCGCGGAAATGGCGATCTCGCGCCCGATGATGATCAGCGCCACGAAGACGTCGGCGCGGTTCAGGTGCACCAGCACCAGCAGCGAAGCGCACACGAGGAATTTGTCGGCCACCGGATCGAGGAAGGCGCCGAAGGCCGAGGTCTGGTTGAGCCTGCGCGCCAGAAAGCCGTCGAGCCAGTCGGTCGCGGCGAACACGATGAACATCACCGTGGCGATGAGATTGCGCATCGGCTCGGCCAGCGGCAGGTAGAACACGCCCACGATCAGCGGAATCGCGACGATGCGCGTCCAGGTCATGATCGTTGGGAGCGTCCAGAACATGCCGGCGATTGTGTCATGGGGCTGACCTTCCCTCGGACGCGGGTCAATGCAGCGCGCGATAGATCTCTTCGGCCAGATCGAGCGCAATGCCGTCGACCGACGCGATGTCTTCCACGCTCGCCGCCGCCACGCCGCGAATGCCGCCGAAGCGCTGCAGCAGGCGCGCGCGCCGCTTGGGGCCGATGCCCGGAATGTCTTCCAGCTGGCTGCCGCCCACCCGCACCTTGGCTCGCCTGGCGCGCATGCCGGTGATCGCGAAGCGGTGCGCCTCGTCACGGATCTGCGCGACCAGCATCAGCGCGGCCGAATCGCGACCCAAGTAGACCTTCTCACGGCCGTCGGCGAACACCAGCTCTTCGAGCCCGACCTTGCGGCCCTCGCCCTTCTCCACGCCGACGATCAGCGAGAGCGGCAGACCCAGTTCGCCGAAGACCTCGCGCGCCATCGACACCTGACCCTTGCCGCCGTCGACCAGCACGAGGTCGGGCATGCGCGCCGCCCGCGTGCCCGGGCGCGCGTCGGTGCCGGCGCCGCCCGCGTCGCCAGCCGGCGGCGCGTCCGTCTCCACCGCCATTGCCTCGGCCAGCTTGCCGTAGCGGCGATGCAGCACCTGGCGCATCGCCGCGTAGTCGTCGCCGGGCGTGATGCCTTCGATGTTGTAGCGGCGGTACTCACGGTTCTGCATCGTGTGGTGCTCGAACACCACGCACGAGGCCTGGGTCGCCTCGCCGGCGGTGTGCGAGATGTCGAAGCATTCGACGCGGAAGTTGTCGAGCTCGTCCGGCGCGAGTTCCAGCGCATCGACCAGCGCGCGCGTGCGCGCCTGCTGCGAGCCCTCCTCGGCGAGCAGGCGCGCGAGCTGGAGGCCGGCATTGGTCTGCGCCATTTCGAGCCAGTGCCGGCGCTGCTCGCGCGGCTGGAACACTGCCGTAATGCGGGTGCCGGCCTGCTGGGCGACCGCCTCGATCAGTTCGCGGCTCACGAGTTCGCTCAACACCAGCGTGGGCGGCACCGGCACATCGATGTAGTGCTGCGCGATGAAGGCTTCGAGCACCTGCACCTCGACGGATTCGATGGGCGGCACGGCCTCGTCGCCTTCCATGGCGCTCTCGCCATGCTGGATCTGTGTCGCGTCTTCGACGTGCACCGGAAAATAGGCGCGATCGCCCAGGTGCCGGCCGCCGCGCACCATCGCGAGGTTGACGCAGGCCTTGCCGCCCTGCACCTTGACGGCCAGGATGTCGACGTCCTTGTCGGAGGCGATCTCGACCGACTGCTGGTGCAGCACGCGCGACAGCGCCGACATCTGGTTGCGCAGCTCGGCCGCCTGTTCGAACTCCAGCTTCTCGGCATGCGCCATCATGCGTGCCTCGAGCTGGGTGAGCACGGCCTGCGTGTCGCCCATCAGGAAGGCCTCGGCGTTGGCCACGTCCTGCGCATAGGCCTCGGGCGTGATGTAGCCGACGCAGGGCCCGGTGCAGCGCTTGATCTGGTAGAGCAGGCAAGGCCGCGTGCGGTTGGCGTAGACCGTGTCTTCGCAGGTGCGCAGCTTGAACACCTTTTGCAGCAGCTGGATCGATTCCTTCACCGCCCAGGCGCTGGGGTACGGACCGAAGTAGCGATGCTTGCGATCGACCGCGCCGCGGTAATAGGCCAGGCGCGGGAAGGTGTGCGACGCGATCTTGAGGTAGGGGTAGCTCTTGTCGTCGCGAAACAGGATGTTGTAGCGCGGCTTGAGCGTCTTGATCAGGTTGTTCTCGAGCAGCAGCGCCTCGGCCTCGGAGCGCACCACCGTGGTCTCCATGCGGGCGATCTTCGAGATCATGTGGCCGATGCGCGTGCCGGCGTGATTCTTCTGGAAATAGTTGGCGACGCGCTTCTTGAGATTGCGCGCTTTGCCCACGTACAGCACGGCGCCTGCCGCATCGAAGTAGCGGTAGACACCCGGCAGTTGCGGCAGTGCCGCCACCTCGCTGAGCAGTTGATCGGAATGCGTCTCGGACATCTGTAGAGTATCTCGCGATGCGCTGGGACATCTTCTGCAAGGTCATCGACAACCACGGCGACGCCGGCGTCTGCTGGCGGCTGGCCTGCGGCCTGGCCGCCGGGGGCGAAGCGGTGCGGCTCTGGATCGACGATCCGTCGGCGCTGGTCTGGATGGCACCCGGCGGCTGCAAGGAGGTCGAGATCGTCACCTGGAACAACAGGGATGCGGCGCAACAGGTCGCGTCCAGCCCGCCGCCGGACGTCCTGATCGAGGCCTTCGGCTGCGATCCCGCGCCCGAGCTGATCGCGCGCTTCGCCGAGCCCGTGCATCCGGGCGGCCCGCGCCGCGTGTGGATCAATCTCGAATATCTTTCGGCCGAGTCCTATGTCGAGCGGCTGCACGGACTGCCCTCGCCCGTGTTCAAGGGGCCTGGGGCCAGCCTGACCAAGCACTTCTTCTACCCCGGCTTCACGCCCGCGACCGGCGGGCTGCTGCGCGAACAGGACCTGCTCGAACGCCGCCAGTGCTTCGACCGCGCCGCGTGGCTCGCGCACCAGGGCATCGCATGGCGCGGCGAGCGCCTCGTCTGCCTGTTCTGCTATGAGCCGCCCGCGCTCGAAGCGCTGCTCGCCCAGTTCGAGCGCGCCGGCGAGCCCACGCACCTGCTGGTGACCGCGGGCCGCGCGGCCCGCGCCCTGCCGCCGGGGCCGGCCCAGCGTGGCGCGCTCTCCATCAGTTGGCTGCCCTATCTGCCGCAGACTGACTTCGACCACCTGCTCTGGGCCTGCGACCTGAATCTGGTACGCGGCGAAGACTCGCTGGTACGCGCCCTCTGGGCCGGCTCGCCCTTCGTCTGGCAGATCTATGAACAGGACGACGACGCCCACCACACCAAGCTGGGCGCCTTCCTCGACTGGCTGGAAGCCCCGCCTTCGTCGCGCCGCTTCCACCACCTGTGGAACGGGATGGCCGAGGGCGAACTGCCGGCGCTGGACGATGCGGCGCTGGCCTCGTGGGGCGCAGCCTGCGCCGCCGCGCGCGCGCGCCTGCTCGCGCAGGACGATCTCCTGGCCCGCCTGCTGCGCTTCGTCGCCCAAAAAAGCTAAAATTGTGGGCTTTGCGGATTTCCGGCCGGGTCACCCCGTTTGCCGCGCCTTCCGCTGAACCCGCCGCGGTGAAAGTCACGAGCGGCCAACATCCAGAGACCTTGTTTATGAAAATCGCTCAAGAAATCCGCGCCGGCAACGTGATCATGCACGGCAAAGACCCGATGGTCGTCCTCAAGACCGAATACAGCCGCGGCGGCCGCAATTCCGCCACCGTGCGCATGAAGCTGAAGAGCCTGATCGCCAACTTCAACACCGAAGTCGTGTTCAAGGCCGACGACAAGATGGAGCAGATCGTGCTCGACAAGAAGGAGTGCACCTACTCCTACTTCGCCGACCCGATGTACGTCTGCATGGACACCGAGTACAACCAGTACGAAGTCGAAGCCGAGAACATGGGCGACTCGCTGAACTACCTCGAGGACGGCATGCCGGTCGAAGTGGTGTTCTACGACGGCAAGGCGATCTCGGTCGAACTGCCGACCAGCGTCGAGCGCGAAATCACCTGGACCGAGCCGGCCGTCAAGGGCGACACCTCGGGCAAGGTCATGAAGCCGGCCAAGATCGCCACCGGTTTCGAGATCGGCGTGCCGCTGTTCGTGGCCCAGGGCGACCGCATCGAAATCGATACCCGCACCGGCGAATACCGCAAACGCGTCTAAACGCCCGTTACGCCGGCAAGGAAGGCTCCCGAGGGAGCCTTTTTTGCGTACGCTCGCGCCATGAGCACACCCTCTGTACGCACCGAGATCGACGGCCCCGTCAGCACCATCGTCATGAGCCGCCCCCGCCAGCGCAATGCGGTGGACCGCGAGATGGCGGCGCAGCTGCGCGCTGCCTTCGAGCGCTTCGAGGCCGACGACAGCCAGCGCGTGGCGGTGCTCTGGGGCGATCACGGCGTGTTCTGCGCCGGCGCCGACCTGGGCGCGGTGAACGATCCGGCGCGCCGCAACGAGGTGGACCCCGAAGGCGGCGGCACCGGCCCGATGGGCCCGACGCGCATGGCGCTGGCCAAGCCGCTCATCGCGGCCATCAGCGGCCACGCCGTGGCCGGCGGCCTCGAGCTCGCCCTGCTGGCCGACCTGCGCGTGGCCGAAGACAGCGCAGTGCTCGGCGTTTTCTGCCGCCGCTGGGGCGTGCCGCTGATCGACGGCGGCACCGTGCGGCTGCCGCGCATCGTCGGCATGGCGCGAGCGCTCGACCTGATCCTCACCGGCCGGGCCGTGCCCTCCGGCGAAGCGCTCGCCATGGGCCTGGTCAATCGCGTGGTGCCCGACGGCGGCGCGCGCCGGGCGGCCGAACAGCTCGCGCACGAACTGGCCGCCTTTCCGCAGCAATGCATGCTGGCCGACCGTGCTTCCGCCTATGCCCAGTGGGACCTGCCCCTGGCCCGAGCCTTGCAGCAGGAAGGCAGGCTGGGCGCGCCGATCGTCGCTGCCGAGGGTGCGGCCGGTGCGGCCCGCTTCGTCGGCGGCGCGGGCCGGCACGGCCGGTTCTGAGCGGCCGCGCGCACAATCCAAGAAAAACCCTTCGCCAGACCATGCACAACAGCACGCACGACCTCCACGACAAGCGCCTCGCCGACGCCTGGGCCACCCTCCAGTCCCACGCCGACAAGGGCCTTCCCCTCCATTCCGACCCCTCGCGCCTCGCCTTTGCCGACCCCGAGTTCCTGCTGCGCCGCGAAACCCGCGGGCTGCGCATGCAGCTCGAGCTGATGAAGCCCGACCTCGAGATGCGCGCGCACGGCATCGAGAACACGGTGGTGGTGTTCGGCAGCGCCCGCTTCCGCAGCGAGGATGAGTCCGGCGCGCTGATCGCCCAGGCCGAAGCCGCCGGCGACACGGCCGCGGCGGCACGCTGGCGCAGGCTGGCGCGCAGTTCGCACTACTACGAGAAGGCGCGCGCCTTCGGCAAGCTGGTCGCGCAGTACAGCGACGACAAGGACCCGGCAGACAAGCTCTTCGTGTGCACCGGCGGCGGCCCCGGCATCATGCAGGCCGCCAACCGCGGCGCCTATGAAGGAGGCGGGCTCTCGGTCGGTCTCGCGATCGCGCTGCCGATGGAAGAGGAAGCCAATCCCTACGTCACGCCGGCGCTGAGCTTCAAGTTCCACTACTTCGCGATCCGCAAGATGCATTTCATGATGCGGGCGAAAGCGCTGGTCGCGTTTCCGGGCGGGTTCGGCACGCTCGACGAACTGTTCGAGGTGATCACGCTGGTGCAGACCCGCAAGGCCAAGCCGGTGCCGATCGTGCTGTTCGGCTCGGACTACTGGAAGCAGCTGATCAATTTCGACTTCCTGGCCGAGGAAGGCGTGATCTCGCCCGAGGACACGAAGCTGATCGAGTACGTGGACGCGCCGCAGGACGCGTGGGACGCGATCAGGCGCTTCTACAAGCTCTGATCGCGCCGGGGCAGCTGCAAGCCCCACACCGCCCGCGCGCCCAGCGCCACCACGCCGCCGACCAGCCAGAAGACGCCGGCGACGCCGATCAACGCACCGACGGAGCCGAACAGCATCGGCATCGCGACGCTCGATGCATTGATGGTCATGAGCCGCAGTCCGAGCGCTTCGCCATGGCGTGCGTGCGGGGTGATCTGGTGCAGCATGCTCATCACCATCGGCTGCACGGCACCGAGCGCGAAGCCCAAGACCACCGAGCACATGCCCATCGCGAGCGCCGACGACAGCAGCGGATAGACCGCGAACACCAGGGCCGTGACGACCGTCGACGCGGCAATCACGCTGCGCTCCGACGCACGCGAGGCCACGAGCGGCAGCACGATCCGTATCGCTGCGGCCGCGATCGCGAAGGCGCCGAGAATCGAGCCGATCACCGAAGCGCCCAGGCCGCGCTCGTGGCCGAGGATGGGCAGCACGAAGGCATGCACGTCCCAGGCCGAAGACTGCAGCCAGTTCACGAACAGCAGGCGCCGAAACATCGACTCGCGCAACAGATCCCAGGCGCGCGGCCTGACACCGCCGGCCGGCAAGGGCACCCGCGGCAGTTCGCGGGTCTTGCGCGCGAAGAACCAGCCCGCGAGCGGCAGCAGCGCCAGCGCCGCGAATGCGATCCGAAAGCCCGGCAGGTCGGCAGGCGTGCGACCCGCATGATCGATCAACAGCCCGGCGCAGAAGGGCCCGACGAAGTTCGCCACGGCCGGTGCGATCGCCAGCCAGCTGAACACCTTCTTGAGCTGCACCGGATCGGCCGCGGCGCGTCCGACGTGGCGCTGCAGCGCGATGACCGCCGCGCCGGTGGCGCCGCCGGTCATCAGCGCCGCGAGGCACATCACGGAGAACCATGGAACGACGGCGACGAGCGCAGTGCCCACGGAGGCGGCAATCACCGACAGCATCAGCGGCCGCTTGAGCCCATGGCGGTCGGCAAAGCGCCCGGCCGGCAGCGCCAGAAAGACCTGCGTGAGCGCGAACAGCGCGATCAGCAGGCCTACGGCCGCCGCGCTGTAGCCCTGCTGGAGCGCGAGCAAGGGGCCCGCAAGCCGCAGCCCGGTCATTGCCGCATGCAAACAGATCTGGGCCGCGATGAGCTTCAGCAGCTCGGGCGTCATGCAGTCTTGGGGCTCACGGGGCTCCGTCGTCGGTGTCTTCGGCCGATGGCAACAAGGCCTGCGACTGCGCCTCGGGCAGCGCCTCCACCTTGCGAAGCGCCAGGCGCATCTGCTTGGCGCGCGTGTCGGCCTTGTCGAGCGTATCGGAGGCCTTGGCCACCTGCTCCTTGATGCGCGCGACCCATTCGCCGTAGCGCTCGAACTCGGTCTTGACCGCACCGAGCACCTTCCACACTTCGGAGGCCTGCTGCTCCAGAGCCAGCGTGCGGAAGCCCATGTGCAGGCTGTTGAGCATGGCCAGCAGCGTGGTCGGTCCGGCCAGCGTCACGCGGTGCTGGCGCTGGATCGCATCCATCAAGCCCGGGCGGCGCAGCACTTCGGCATACAGGCTCTCAACCGGCAGGAACAGGATCGCGAAGTCGGTGGTGTGCGGCGCGGCCAGGTAGTTCTCGGCGATAGACCGCGCCTCGCTGCGAATGCGCGCCTCCAGCGCCTTGGCGGCGAGATCGGCAGCGGCCGGATCGACGCGCTCGTGGGCATCGAGCAGCCGCTCGTAGTCGTCGCGCGGAAACTTTGCATCGATCGGCAGCCAGACCGGCGCGCCATCGCCGCCGCGGCCCGGGAAGCGAATCGCGAAGTCCACGCGCTGCCCGCTGCGCGGCTTGGTCTCGACCTGCTTCGCGTACTGGTCGGGCGTGAGCACCTGCTCGAGCAGGGCCTCGAGCTGCACCTCGCCGAACACGCCGCGCGTCTTCACATTGGTCAGCACGCGCTGCAGGCTGCCGACGCCGACGGCGAGGGTCTGCATCTCGCCCAGGCCCTTGTGCACCTGCTCGAGCCGGTCCGCCACCTGCTTGAAGCTCTCGCCCAGGCGTGCCTCGAGCGTGCTTTGCAGCTTTTCGTCGACCGTCTTGCGCATCTCGTCGAGCTTGGCGGTGTTGCTCTGTTGCAATTGCCCGAGCTGGGCTTCCATGGTCGCGCGGACCTCGGCGAGCCGCCGCGCGTTCGATTCGGAAAGGCCCTGCAGTTGGGTGTTGAGCGTGTCGGCCAACGTCTTCTGCAGCATCGTCAGCTGCTGCGCGAAGGCGTCGATCTGCGCGTTCTGCGTGCGCGTGGCTTCGGCGCTCTGCTGCACCAGCGCCTGCTGGAAGGTCGCGAAGGACTGGGCGGTCTCCTGGCGCGCGCCGCGCGAGGACTCGCCGATCTCGTGGCGCAGCTCGCGCTCGATGCGTTCGTTGGCGGCGCCCAGCGTGGCGATCAGCGTGCTGTGGTCGAGCGCCGGCGGCTTGCGCAGCAGCAGCCACACGACGAGGATGAAAGTCAGGGCCGCGAGGGCTAGCAGGATCCAGGGTTCCAAAGGAGGCATTGGCGTCTACTTGCTCGCGAGCACTGCAGGGTTGAGCGGCGTCACCGGCTTGTCGTGGACCAGAAAGCCGATCAGGTTGTCCGCTGCCAGATCGGCCATCGCGCGCCGTGTCGGCACGGTGGCGCTCGCGATATGCGGCGTGAGCACGACGTTCGGCACCTGGAGCAGATCGGGGTGCACCTTGGGTTCGCCCTCGAACACGTCGAGTCCTGCCGCGGCGATGCGCTTGTCGCGCAGGGCAGCGGCGAGCGCCGCATCGTCGACGATGCCGCCGCGCGCGATGTTCACCAGCGTGGCGGTCGGCTTCATCAGCGCAAGCTCGGCGGCGCCGATGGTGTGATGCGAGGCCGGCGTGTAAGGCACCACGAGCACGATGTGGTCGGCGGTCTTTAGCAGGTCTTGCTTGCTCACGTAGCTGGCCTTGCATTCGGCCTCGAGCTGCGGGTCGAGCCGCGAACGGTTGTGGTAGATCACCTTCATGCCGAAGCCCAAGGCACCGCGCCGCGCAATGCCCTGCCCGATGCGCCCCATGCCGATGATGCCGAGCGTGGAACCGTGAATGTCGGAGCCGGCAAACATGTCGTAGCTCCATTTCTCCCACTTACCTGCGCGCAGGAAATGTTCGCTCTCGGTGATGCGGCGCGCGGTGGCCATCAGCAGCGCGAAGCCGAAATCGGCCGTGGTCTCGGTCAGCACGTCCGGCGCGTTGGTGGCGAGCACGCCGCGCGCGGTCATGGCGTCGACGTCGAAGTTGTTGTAGCCGACCGCCATGTTGGCGCAGATCTTCAGCTCGGGACAGGCAGCGAGCACCTCGGCATCGATGCGCTCGCTGCCGGTGGTGAAGGCGCCCTGCTTGCCCTTGAGCTTGTCGATCAGCTGGGCCTTGCTCCAGCCTTGGTCGCCCTGATTGGATTCGACCTCGAAGTGTTCTTCGAGGCGGGCGATGGTCTCGGGAAAGATCGAACGGGCGACGAGGACTTTGGCTTTGTTCATGATCAACGGAAGAAGATGAAGGTGGAGACGACGAACAACGGCACCAGGATGGCGCCCGACCACAGCATGTAGCCGAAGAAGCTCGGCATGCGGATGCCGCGGCTTTCCGCGATGGCCTTGACCATCAGGTTGGGCGCGTTGCCGATGTAGGTGTTGGCGCCCATGAACACGGCGCCCGCCGAGATGGCGGCCAGCGTGGTGGCGTAGGTGGTCATCAGCGCCTGCGGGTCGCCGCCTGCGGTATTGAAGAACACCAGGTAGGTCGGCGCATTGTCCAGGAAAGAACTCAGTACGCCGGTGGCCCAGAAGTACATTGCGGGATCGGGCTGGCCGTCGGGCCGGGTCACGGTGGAGACGACCGCGCCGAAGGGGCCGTCCACACCGGCTTTGAGCATCGCGATCACCGGGATGATGGTCAGGAAGATGCCCGCGAACAGCTTGGCGACCTCGGCCATCGGGGCCCAGGCGAACTGGTTGTCGGCATGCACCTGGGGCGCCGTGGTCTTCAGTGAAAGCAGCGTGATTGCGATCAGGCCCGCATCGCGCACGAGACCCGGCAGGCCGACTTCGGTGCCGTAGATGTCGAAGCTGACGGGCGACTTCCAGAAGCCGCTGAGCAGCACGAAGAAGATCACGCCCGCCAACAGCCAGAAGTTGCGCGCGCCGTCGAAACCGACCATGCGCGTGTCGGGCGTGGGGTCGATCGTCAACACGCCTTCCTTGCGGTAGTACCAGGTATCGATCGCATAGAACACTGCCAGCAGGAGGCTGACGAGAAACAGCGTCTCCGGCAGGATGTTTTTCGCGGTCCAGAAGAACTCGACGCCCTTGAGGAAACCCAGGAACAGCGGCGGATCGCCCAGCGGCGTCAGCGAGCCGCCGACGTTCGCCACGATGAAGATGAAGAACACGACCACATGCGCCGTGTGCACGCGGTTGTCGTTGGCTCGGATCAAGGGACGGATCAGCAGCATGGAGGCGCCGGTGGTGCCCATGAGGCTCGCGAGCACGGCGCCGATCGCGAGGATCGCCGTGTTCAACCCCGGCGCACCGTGCAGGTTGCCGCGCAGATGGATGCCACCGGCCACGGCGAACAGCGCAGTGAGCAGGATGACGAACGGGATGTACTCGGCCAGCAGTGCATGAACGATCTGCGCCCCCGCCAGCGGGACGCCGTAGATCGCGGCAAAAGGCAGCAGGAAGGCCAGCGCCCAGCCGGCGGAAACCTTGCCGTAGTGGTGATGCCAGAACGACGGCACCAGCAGCGGCATCAACGCGATCGACAGCAGGAGTCCGGCGAAGGGCACGCCCCACAGCGGCGACAGCACACTGCCGTCGAAATCGGCCGCGAAGCCCGTTGCGGGGGCCAGCGCCGGCAGCGCGATGGCTGGCAGCCTGCGCAGAACGCCCCTCATGGCGCCGAGCCAGGCCGGCCGGCAGGCTGGGCGATCTCGAAGACCTGCCGCAGATAGGCCAGATACCTCTCGTCGTCGCACATGTTCTTGGAAGGCGTGTCGGACAGCTTGGCCACCGGCTGATCGTTGCAGCGGACCATCTTGATCACGATCTGCAGCGGTTCGTAGCCCAGGTCGTTGGTGAGGTTGGTGCCGATGCCGAAGGCCAGCTGGCAGCGGCCGCGGAACTGCTGGTAGAGCTCGATGGTTCGCGGCACTGTGAGGCTGTCGCTGAAGATCAGGGTCTTGGTGCGCGGATCGACGCGATTAGCGATGTAGTGGGCCAGCATGCGCTCGCCCCACTGGAAGGGGTCGCCGCTGTCGTGGCGCGCGCCGTCGAACAGTTTGCAGAAATACAGGTCGAAGTCGCGCAGGAAGGCGCTCATGCCGTAGACGTCCGACAGCGCGATGCCAAGGTCGCCGCGGTACTCGCGCGCCCACGACTCGAAACCGAAGACCTGGCTGTCGCGCAGGCGGGGCCCGAGCGCCTGGCAGGCCTGAAGGTATTCGTGCGCCATGGTGCCCAGCGGGATCAGTCCGAGCTTCATGGCGTACAGCACATTGCTGGTGCCCGCGAGCTGCGGCAGCTTGGCGGCCCGCTGCGGCGGCGAACTGACGGCGCCGAGGCTGGTGGCGAGCGTGCGCAGCACTTCCTCGTGCCAGTCCTTGGAGAAGCGCCGGCGCGTGCCGTAGTCGGCGATCTTGAGGTCCTCGAGGCCTTCGCCCTGCAGCTGCCCGATCTTGGTTTCGAGGCGCCGGCGCCCTTGGGCGATATCCGGCTTCGGATGCGTGTTGCGGAAATAGACCTCGTTGACGATCGCCAGCACCGGGATCTCGAACAGGATGGTGTGCAGCCAGGGTCCCTCGATGCGGATGTCGAGCTCGCCCGAGGCTTGCGGAATGATCTTGATGTACTTCTCGTTCAGGCGGAACAGGCCGAGAAAGTCGACGAAGTCGCTCTTGATGAAGCGCATGGAGCGCAGGTAGCTCAGCTCGGGATCCCTGAACTGGAGCGAGCAGAGGTGGCGGACCTCTTCGCGGATCTGCGCCGCGAACTGTGCCAGGTCGACGCCGGGGTTGCGGCACTTGAAGCGGTACTCGACGCGGGCGCCCGGAAAGTAGTGCAGCACGACCTGCATCATCGTGAACTTGTACAGGTCGGTGTCGAGCAGGCTTTGAATGATCATGGTGCGGCGCGCTGGTGTCCGGGTTCGGCGTGCGGTCGATTATCACGGGCCGCGTCGGCATGTGCCTACGACCCCTTCCCCGGGCGTCCTACCGTTCGATCCACCCCCCCGAGCCAGAGTCGTTTCACGCCGACCCCATGCATTCGGGCCGGCGAGAAAACCCGCTTATCTGAAGGAGATACGTCAATGAACAAGGACACCGTCGAAGGCAACTGGAAACAGCTCAAGGGCAAGGTCAAGGAGCAGTGGGGCAAGCTCACCGACGATGACTTCGACGTCATCGCCGGCAAGCGCGACCAACTGCTGGGGCGCATTCAGGAGCGGCACGGCATCAGCAGGGAAGAGGCCGAGAGGCAAGTCAGCGAATGGGAGACCCGCGATGGCCGCACCCCCGCAGCGCTGTGGTTCGAGAAGTACTGAATTCAGTAACGCCTAAGGAGTACATACCATGAAGAAACATCTGCTCATGCTCGCGATCGCATCGTCGTGCCTTGTCGCAACGCAGGCCGGCGCGATGAGCCAGGACGAGTACAAGGTCGCCAAGGAAAAGATCGAAGCCACCTACAAGGTCGACAAGGCCAAGTGCGATCCCATGAAGGACAACGCCAAGGACGTCTGCGAGAAGGAAGCCAAGGGCAAGCAAAACGTTGCCAAGGCGGAGCTCGAACAGCAGTTCAAGCCGAGCGACAGCAACTCCCGCAAGGTGGCTGAAGAGAAGGTGAAGGCCACCTACGACGTCGCCAAGGAAAAGTGCGAGGACCAGAAGGGCGACGCCAAGAACGCTTGCGAGAAGGAAGCCAAGGCTGAAGAGGCCAAGGGCAAGGCCGACATCAAGGCCATGACCGCGAAGAAGTAACCGGCACGGGCCGGCCATGACAGCGGCGCCTTCGGGCGCCGTTTTTCATGGGCTGTCGGAGGTGCGAAGCTCGTCGACAACGGCCTTCAATGCGGGCGGCAACGCCACCGGGCGCTGCGTCGCCCGGTCGACATACACGTGGACGAAGTGCCCCTGCGCGGCCGCGGTCTCGGCTCCTTCGGCGAACAGCGCGATCTCGTAGCGCACGCTGGAGCTGCCCACATGCGCCACCCGGACGCCCGCCTCAACCGTCTGCGGAAACGCGAGCGGCGCAAAGTAGTTGCACTGCGTCTCGACCACGAAGCCGATGGTGTCGCCCTGGTGGATGTCGAGCACGCCGCGCTCGATCAGGAGCGCGTTGACGGCAGTGTCGAACCAGCCGTAGTAGACGACGTTGTTGACATGCCCGTACATGTCGTTGTCGGCCCAGCGCGTCGGGATGCTGCGAAAGGCGCGGTAGCGGCTGCGGCGGTGGGGCGTGGGTCTGGCGCTCATGGGTGCGATCTCGGCGCGGCATTCTGCCACCGCCGCCAATAATCGAAGGCGACGCGAAAGGTACCGAGCTGCACCTGCACGGTCTCCGCAATATCGCTCGCATAGCCGCCGGCCATCGCGAACGCGAGCGGAATCCGGCGCTGCCAGGCAAAGTCGAACACGCGCCGGTCGCGCGCCTCCAGGCCATCGAAACTCAGCTTGAGGCGTCCCAGCCGGTCTCGCTCGAAGGGATCGGCGCCCGCTAGGTAGATCACCAGAGCGGGCGAAAAGCGTCGGTCGAGCTCGTCGAGCGCATGCTCGAGCGCCGTCAGGTAGTCGGCATCGCCGCAGCCGTCGGGCAGTTCGACGTCGAGATCGCCGGCTTCCTTGCGGAACGGGAAGTTCTTCTGGCCGTGCATCGACAGCGTGAACACGCTCGGGTCGTCGCGGAAGATGCGCGCGGTGCCGTTGCCCTGATGCACGTCGAGGTCGATCACTGCCACCTGGAAAGGCAGGCGCCCCCGCCGGCCGTGCTCCGCCTGCATGAGCCGCGCTGCAACCGCCGCATCGTTGAAGACGCAGAAGCCCCCTCCTCTGTCGGCACTCGCATGGTGGGTGCCGCCGGCCATGTTGGCGGAGATGCCTTCCGCCAGGGCCGCCCTGCAGGCGGCGATGGTGGCGCCGGTCGAGCGGCGCGAGCGCTCCGCCATGGCTTCGCTCCAGGGAAAGCCGATCTCGCGCATGGCCTGCGCATCGACGCTGCCGTCGCTGATGGCCGCAATCCATTGCGGCGCGTGGGCCAGCGCCAGTTCGCCGTCGCTGGCACGAGGTGCCTCGAACATCTGCACCGCGGGCAGATGTTGCACCAGCCGCTCGCGCAGCATGGCGTACTTCCCCATCGGAAACCGGTGCCCGCTGGGCAACGGCAGCACGAACTGGCCGGAATAAAACGCACGCATAGGAACATTGTCGGCGGCGCCTCTCCCTTTTAGAAAGCACGTTCTAAATTGCTGCATAGCAACAAAAATTCACTTGATTGCGACGCTTGGCTGCCTATACTTCAGGCCATGCTGCACCGCAACAAAAATGAAGAGGGGCAGCTCATCCGCGACCTACCTCATTCATTCAACTGGAGCTCCCACATGGCACTGACCGCTGACCAAATCATCGCTTCCCACAAAGCCAACCTCGAGACCCTGTTCGGCCTCACCACCAAGGCCTTCGAAGGCGTCGAGAAGCTGGTCGACCTGAACGTCACCGCCTCCAAGGCTGCGCTGACCGAAGCCGCCGGCACCGCGCAAGCGATGCTGAGCGTCAAGGACGCGCAAGAGCTGCTCGCCCTGCAAGCCGGCCTGTTCCAGCCCCTCGCCGAGAAGACCGCCGCCTACAGCCGTCACCTGTACGACATCGCCCAAGGCACCGGCGCCGAGTTCACCAAGGCTTTCGAAGTGAAGGCCGCTGAAGCCCAGCAAGCCTTCGTCGGCCTGGTCGACAGCGCTGCCAAGAACGCTCCCGCCGGTTCGGAAACCGCCGTCGCCGTGATGAAGAGCGCCGTGGCTGCCGCCAACAACGCTTTCGAATCGGTCCAGAAGGCCGTCAAGCAAGCGTCCGACGTCGCCGAAGCCAACTTCCAGGCTGTCTCGACCACGGCCGTGAACGCTGCCAAGAGCACCGCTCAAACCGCTTCGCGCAAGCGCTGATTGTCTCCTTGGGTCCTTCGGGATCCAATTCAGGGCCCTGTCCTCGGACGGGGCCTTTTTTTTGCGCTCTATGATCGCCGGCAAGGTTTTTTCAGGAGACATTCCATGCAGATCGACGGCAAGGTTTTCATCGTCACCGGCGGCGCTTCGGGCCTCGGCGAAGGCACGGCGCGCATGCTGGCGGCGAACGGCGGCAAGGTGGTCATCGCCGACATGCAGGCGGACAAGGGCAAAGCGGTCGCCAGAGAAATCGGCGGCACCTTCGTCAAGTGCGACGTGAGCCAGGAGCCCGACGGCCAGGCTGCGGTGGCTGCCGCCCAGAAGCTGGGCAAGCTGGTGGGCCTGGTCAACTGCGCCGGCATCGCACCGGCCGAAAAAACGGTCGGCAAGAACGGGCCGCACGCCCTCGCTGTGTTCAGCAAGACGGTCACGGTCAACCTGATCGGCAGCTTCAACATGATCCGGCTCGCGGCCGACGCCATGAGCAAGAACGAGCCCGAGGCCACAGGCGAGCGCGGCGTGCTGATCTCGACCGCCTCGGTCGCGGCCTACGACGGCCAGATCGGCCAGGCCGCCTACAGCGCATCCAAGGGCGGCGTGGTCGGAATGACGCTGCCGATCGCACGCGACCTTGCGCGCAACGGCATCCGCAACATGACGATCGCGCCCGGCATCTTCGGCACGCCGATGCTGTTCGGGATGCCGCAGGAGGTGCAGGACGCGCTGGCCGCCAGCGTGCCCTTCCCTTCGCGCCTGGGCACGCCCGAGGACTACGCGAAGCTCGCCAAGCACATCATCGAGAACGACATGCTCAACGGCGAGGTGATCCGACTCGACGGGGCGATCCGGCTGGCGCCGCGCTGACCTCCGAGATTTCGGCCGGCAGCGGCGGCGCGCGGCCGGTGCGCTCCAGGCGTTCGTACTGCGCGATCACTTGGGCGCCGAACAGCACCAGCGTGGCGGCGATCTCCAGGCTCAGCAGCACCACGATCGCGGTGGTCAGCGAGCCGTAGACCACGTTCACCTGCGACAGCGTGGCGAAGTAGAGCACCAGCAAGCGGCGCGTGATCTCCCACAGCAGCGCCGCAGTCACGCCGCCCAGCAGCGCATGCCGCAGCCGCAGCCGCCCCACCGGCATCACCAGGTAGAGCGAGGTCAGCATGAAGATCTCGCCGCCCAGCCCGAGCAGGTACAGCAGCACCCCCGACACGCCCGAGAGCGACCAGCTGCGGCCGAAAAGCTCGACGCTTTCCTGCCCGATCACCTGCAGCGCGCCGGACACCAGGGTCACCAGCAGCAACCCGACGCACAGGCACAGGATGTAGACATAGGGCATCACCGCCGAGATCAGGAAGTGGCGGGAATGGTCGGCCTTGCGGTGGTGGAAGATCACCGCCATGGCGCTTTCCAGCACCGTGAAGGCGAGCGAACTGAAGAAGATCATCGTCACCACCAGCACCGGCCCCAGCACGTCCCGATGGGCCAGGAAGTTCGACAGCTCGGCGACGATGGCCCGCGACTGGCCCGGCAACAGCCATTCCAGATACCGTCCGACCGCGCTCAGCAGGTCCCCCTGGTCGATGAAGTGCGACATCGCGATCACGCTCAGGATCAGGATCGGAACGATCGACAGCAGCGCGTAATAGGCGACCGCGCCCGCCAGCAGCAGGCCCTGGTTGGCCCGAAAGGCCTTGAGTGCCTCCCAGGTGAATCGCAGGGGATGGCGCAGCAAGGGCACTGCGTGACGGGCGGTGTGGCGAATCATGCGGATACGGCGCTGGATTCGAAGCGGCCAGTATGCCGCCGGCCCGCGGTGGCATGAGGTCTTGCGTATGATTTGCCGCTCTCCGCCTACATGACCATCCCCGCCTCTTTCATCCAGGAACTGATCGCGCGCGCCGACGTGGTGGAAATCGTCGGCCGCTACGTCCAATTGAAGAAGGCCGGCGCCAATTTCATGGGCCTGTGCCCGTTCCACGGCGAGAAATCGCCTTCGTTCTCGGTCAGCCCCACCAAGCAGTTCTATCACTGCTTCGGCTGCGGAGCGCACGGCAACGCCATCGGCTTCCTGATGGAGCACGCCGGCATGGGCTTCGTCGAGGCGGTGCACGACCTGGCTGGCCAGTACGGCCTGCAGGTGCCCGAGGACGATGCCTCGCCCGAGGAGCGCGCCCGCGCCGCCGGCCAACGCCAGAAGCAGGCCACGCTCTCCGAGGTGCTCGAGAAAGCCGGCGAGGCCTACAGGAAGCAGTTGCGCCAGTCGCCCGCCGCCATCGGCTACCTCAAGGGCCGCGGCGTCTCCGGCGAGGTCGCCCGGCAGTTCGGCATCGGCTACGCACCGGCCGGCTGGCGCACGCTGGCGGGCGTGTTCCCCGACTACGACGATCCGCTCCTGGCCGAAAGCGGGCTGGTGATCGTCGGCGAGCCGGACGACAACGGCGACGGCAAGCGCTACGACCGCTTCCGCGACCGCGTGATGTTCCCGATCCGCAACGTCAAGGGCGAGTGCATCGGTTTCGGCGGCCGCGTGCTCGGCGACGAGAAGCCCAAATACCTCAACTCGCCCGAGACGCCAGTGTTCAGCAAGGGCCGCGAGCTCTACGGACTCTACGAAGCCCGCGCCGCCTTCCGCGAGCGCGGCTACGCACTCGTGACCGAAGGCTACATGGACGTGGTGGCGCTGGCGCAGCTGGGCTTCCCGAACGCGGTCGCGACGCTGGGCACCGCCTGCACGCCGGAACACGTGCAAAAGCTGTTCCGCTTCACCGAATCGGTGGTGTTCAGCTTCGACGGCGACGCGGCCGGGCGGCGCGCCGCCCGCAAGGCGCTCGACGGCGCCCTGCCCTATGCCAGCGACGTGCGCAGCGTCAAGTTCCTGTTCCTGCCGGCCGAGCACGACCCCGACAGCTTCATCCGCGAGTTCGGCGCCGACGCGTTCGCGCGCTTCGTGAACGAGGCCACGCCGCTGAGCCGCTTCATGCTCGAAGCCGCGCGCGAAGGCTGCGACCTCGGGACGGCCGAAGGACGCGCCCACATGGCCAGCAACGCCCGCCCCCTCTGGAGCGCGCTGCCGGAAGGCGCGCTCAAGCGCCAGCTGCTCGGCGAGATCGCCGAAATGGTCCAGTTGAGCACCCAGGAACTGAGCGAACTGTGGACGCCCGCGGCTGCCGCACGCTCCCCGGCCCCCTCGACGCGCGACCGGGGCGAAAGCGAGGGCTATGGCCGTCCGCGGGAGAGTCGCCGCGCTTCCGCCCCCCGACGTCCTCCGTCCCGCGGCCGCACGCTGCCGCCGGGCCGGGCGGATGTGGCCGCGCGGCTGCTGCTGTCGAACATGGCCGAGTGGGAGGGGCTTTCCCATGAGCTGCACGGCCTGCTGTGCGACCTTCCGGGCGAGCACGGGCAGCTCTTCGCCTGGCTCGACAGCCAGTTGCACGAGCACGGCGTGCAGCCCTGGGCCGCGCTGCGCGAAGGCATGCGGGGCACGGCCTTCGAGGCGTTGGCCGACCGCGTCATGACCGACCCCGATGGCGGGCCGATCGGCGAGGCGGAGGGAGAACAGGCGGCCGATGCCGCCCGGGAGCTGAGCAACGTGCTCGACTTCATGCTGGACGACCTGCTCAAGGCCCAGCAGAGCGAGGCCATTGCCGCCGTCGGGAGCGATCCGCGCGCGCTGGAGCGGTACAAGGCGCTGGAAGCGCGGCGCCTGGAGCTGCGCGCACGGCTCCAGCCCGGGTCGACCCTTGCTTGAAAAATGCGCAGCACGCTATAATTTAAGGCTTCGCCATACGCGAAACGGCAAGAGCGACAGCAGCACCTCCGGGCCGACCCTCCAGCGCAATGCACTTCCCCACGGGAAAAGGGTCAATACACCGCAAGGACTGCACACCAAATGTTCGCCCGACATCTTGCCTTTTTGAAGAGTGCTTGAGGAGTCGCCTCCTCTTCGCCCCATTGTTTGTGCTCCCGCCCGCGCCGGCTTGTTGGCGCCTGTGATTCCGCTTGTTCATTCTTGTTGTACCGAGGTTGTATGCCCAGTTCAAAGAAGCCTGCCGTGTCCGCTGCCAAGAAGCCGATTGCAGAAAAACCGTTGAAAGCGGCCGCCCTGGCGGCAACTAAGTCGAGTGCCGCCGCGTCCAAGGCGACAGCCGCAACGAAAGTGAAAACCGTGCCCACGAAATCGTCCCCCATCGCCGAAGCCATCAAACCCGCCGCCAAGAAGGTCGGTCGTCCTCCCAAGGCCGCCGGCGCGCCCGCCGCTGCAGGCGGCGCCAAGCGCGGTCGCAAGCCCAAGGCCGGCAACGAGGCGCCGGCGAGCGACGTCGACCTGTCCGACATCGAGGACGAGCTGATCGGCGACGAGCCGGCGGCGACGACGACCGAAGAAAAGGTCAAGCCGCTGCGCATGAAGATCAGCAAGGCGAAGGAGCGCGCCTTGATGAAGGAGTTCGGCCTCGACGAGACCGTGCTCTCCGAGGAAGACCTGGCCAAGCGCCGCTCGCGCCTGAAGACCCTGATCACGCTGGGCAAGACGCGCGGCTACCTGACGCACGGCGAAATCTCCGACCACCTGCCCGACAAGCTGGTCGACGCCGAGACCATGGAAGTAGTGGTCACCATGCTCAACGACATGGGCGTGGCCGTCTACGAGCAGACGCCGGACGCCGAAACCCTGCTGCTGAACAACACGGCGCCCACCGCCACCACTGTCGAAGAAGCCGAAGAGGAAGCCGAAGCGGCCCTCTCGACCGTCGACAGCGAATTCGGCCGCACCACCGACCCCGTGCGTATGTACATGCGCGAGATGGGCACGGTCGAGCTGCTGACGCGCGAAGGCGAAATCGAGATCGCCAAGCGCATCGAGGGCGGCCTGATGGCCATGATGGAAGCCATTTCGGCTTCGCCCGCGACCATCGCCGAGATCCTGCGCCTGGGCCAGGAAATCCGTGACGGCAAGGTCGTCATCTCGACCATCGTCGACGGCTTCTCGAACCCGAACGAGGCCGACGACTACGTGGCCGAAGAAGACTTCGACGAGTTCGACGAGGAAGACGACGACGACGGCAAGGGCGGCTCCAAGGCGCTGACGAAGAAGCTTGAGGAACTCAAGCGCGACGCGCTGGAGCGCTTCGACCGCATCGCCGCGCTGTTCGAGAAGGTCCACAAGATCTACGACAAGGAAGGTTACGGCACGCCGGCCTACCAGAAGGCGCAGCACGCGCTGTCCGAAGAGCTGATGACCATCCGCTTCACGGCCCGCACGATCGAGAAGCTGTGCGACCTGGTGCGCACGCAGGTCGACGACGTCCGCAAGAAGGAGCGCGAGCTGCGCCGCATCATCGTGGACAAGTGCGGCTTTCCGCAGGAAGAGTTCATCCGCGACTTCAGCGGTTACGACAAGAACGGCAATCGCGTGGCCTCCAACCTGCTCAACCTCAAGTGGGTCGAGAAGCAGGCCGCCGCCGGCAAGCCCTGGAGCACGGTGCTGGCGCGCAACATCCCGCCGGTGCAGGAACTGCAGCAGAAGCTGGCCGACATCCAGTCGCGCGTGGTGGTGCCGCTGGCCGAGCTCAAGGACATCAACAAGCGCATGAACGAAGGCGAGTCGTCTTCGCGCGATGCCAAGAAGGAAATGATCGAGGCCAACCTGCGCCTCGTGATCTCCATCGCCAAGAAGTACACCAACCGCGGCCTGCAGTTCCTCGACCTGATCCAGGAAGGCAACATCGGCCTGATGAAGGCGGTCGACAAGTTCGAATACCGCCGCGGCTACAAGTTCTCGACCTACGCGACGTGGTGGATCCGCCAGGCGATCACGCGCTCGATCGCCGACCAGGCGCGCACCATCCGCATTCCGGTGCACATGATCGAGACCATCAACAAGATGAACCGCATCAGCCGCCAGCACCTGCAGGAGTTCGGCTTCGAGCCCGACGCCGGCATCCTGGCCGCGAAGATGGAGATCCCGGAAGACAAGATCCGCAAGATCATGAAGATCGCCAAGGAGCCGATCTCGATGGAGACCCCCATCGGCGACGACGACGATTCGCACCTGGGCGACTTCATCGAGGACAGCAGCAACACCGCGCCCATCGAGGCCGCGATGCAGGCCGGCCTGCGCGACGTGGTCAAGGACATCCTCGACAGCCTGACGCCGCGCGAAGCCAAGGTGCTGCGCATGCGCTTCGGCATCGAGATGTCGACCGACCACACGCTGGAAGAAGTGGGCAAGCAGTTCGACGTGACACGCGAGCGCATCCGCCAGATCGAAGCCAAGGCGCTGCGCAAGCTCAAGCATCCGAGCCGTTCCGACAAGCTGCGCAGCTTTATTGATACGCTCTGATCCTTCAGCGGATCTTCGAGCCCGAACGCCCGCTTCGCCTTCACCGGCGGCGGGCGTTTTCTATTCCCGCGCACAACAAGCAAGAACGGACACCTCTCGCATGAACCCCGACGCAGACAAACTGTGGCACGCCCCGCGCTGGGCGCTGGCCGTGCTGCTGGCGGTGCTCGGCATGCTCGGGCCCTTCTCGATCGACACCTACATCCCGGCCTTCTCGGGCATCGCCAGCAGCATCGGCGCGACGCCGGCCCAGATGCAGCAGACGCTCTCGGCCTACCTGTTCGGTTTCGCCTTCATGAACCTGTTCCACGGCGCGCTGTCGGACAGCTTCGGCCGGCGACCGGTTGTGCTGTGGGGCCTGGCCGTGTTCACCATCGCCTCGCTGGGCTGCGCGCTCGCGCAGACCATCGGCCAGTTGGTGTTCTTCCGCGCCCTGCAGGGCCTGTCGACCGGCGCCGGCATCGTGGTCTCGCGCGCCGTGATCCGCGACATGTTCCCGCCCGCCGAAGCGCAGCGCGTGATGAGCCAGGTCACGATCTATTTCGGCATCGCGCCCGCGATCGCGCCGATCGTGGGCGGCTTCCTGTTCGTGCACCTGGGCTGGCACAGCGTGTTCTGGTTCCTGGTGGCGGTGGGCGTGGTGCTGTTCGCCGCCAACTGGAAGCTGCTGCCCGAAACGCTGCACCTGAGCCAGCGCCAGCCCTTCGAGGTTCGGCACCTGATGCGCGGCTACTGGGACCTGTGCTCCGACGCGCGCTTCCTGCTGCTGGCACTGGCGAGCGGCGTGCCTTTCAACGGCATGTTCCTCTACGTGCTGGCCGCGCCCGCCTTTCTCGGCGACCACCTGGCGCTCGCGCCTACCCAGTTCTTCTGGTTCTTCCTGCTGACCATCGGCGGCATCATGGCCGGCGCCTGGGCCAGCGGCCGCATGGCGGGCAAGGTGGCGCCCAAGCGGCAGATCCGCGACGGCTTCGTGATCATGCTGCTGACTTCCATCCTCAACGTGATCGCCAATGCCCTCTTCGCGCCGCACGCCGCCTGGGCGCTGTGGCCGATCGCGGTGTTCGCCTTCGGCTGGGCGCTGATGGTGCCGGTGGTGACGCTGCTGGTGCTCGATCTGCATCCCGAGCGCCGCGGCATGGCCTCTTCGCTGCAGGCCGTGATCGGCTCGACCGCCAACGGCATCGTGGCCGGCGTGATCGCGCCGCTGGTGATGCATTCGACGCTGGCGCTGGCGCTGACTTCGCTCTTCATGATGAGCGTGGGCTTGGTCGCCTGGGTCTGGCTGCACGGGCGCTGGCCCGAGATCGGGCGCAGGGTCGCCGGCGAAGCGGCTTGACGGCGATGGGCTGGGACGATCTGCGGACCTTTGCACGCGCCTGGCTGCCGGCGCGAACCAACGTCAACGCACGCGAAAGGCTGCGCGCCGTCGGCGGCGCCGGAATCGGTCTCTTGCTGACCGCCCTGCTCTCCCAGATGGCGGGCTCCGCGATCGACAGCCGCTGGCTGGTCGCGCCGCTGGGCGCCAGTGCGGTGCTGGTGTTCGCGCTGCCGGCCAGCCCCCTGGCCCAACCCTGGTCAGTGATTGCCGGCAACACGTTCTCGGCGCTGGTCGGCGTGGCCTGCGCGCGCTGGATGCCGGACCCGGTATGGGCCAGCGCACTCGCGCCCGCGCTGGCCATCGCGCTGATGTTCGCGATGCGCTGCCTGCACCCTCCCGGCGGTGCGGTGGCGCTGTTCGCCGTGCTGAGCCAGACGACGCACTTCCCGTTCTCGCTCTATCCGGTGCTGACCAATTCCGTGCTGCTGGTGCTGGCCGGCGTGCTCTACAACAGCCTGACCGGCCGGCGCTACCCGCATGTGCAGCTCGCGCCGCGCGAACCCAGGGCCGACGCGCGCTTCAGCTCGGCCGACATCGATGCGGTGCTCGCGCGCTACAACCAGGTGCTCGACATCAGCCGCGACGACCTCGAGTCGCTGATCCAGCAGACCGAGCTCGAGTCGTACAAGCGCCGCCTCGGCACCGTGCGCTGCGCCGACATCATGTCGCGCGACCCGGTGGTCGCCGAGTTCGGCACGCTGCTGCAGGAAGCATGGTCACTGATGCAGGAGCGGCGCATCAAGGCGCTTCCGGTGATCGACCGGACGCGCCGCGTGGTCGGCATCGTGACGCAGTCCGATTTCTTCCGGCAGATCGACCTGAAGCATCACGACGGGCTCGGCGGGCGGCTGCGCGACTTCGTCCGCGCGACGCGAACCGTGGTGTCGAGCAAGCCCGAGGTCGTCGGCCAGATCATGACGCGGCAGGTGCGCGTGGCCAGCGAGGAGCGGCCGATGGTCGACCTGGTGCCGCTCTTTTCCGAGGGCGGCCACCACCATATCCCCATCATCGATAGTGAAAGGCGGCTCACGGGCATGATCACTCAGTCCGATTTCGTGCGCGCGTTGTACCGCGCCGTGCGGCCGGAAAACTGATCCCTTCATACCCAGGAGATGCCGCATGGCATGGATCGTCTTGTTCATCGCAGGCTTGCTCGAGGTCGGCTGGGCCATCGGCCTGAAGTACACCGAAGGCTTCACGCGGCTGTGGCCCTCGGTCGGCACCGCCGTGTCGATGGTGCTCAGCGTGGTGCTGCTGGGCTGGGCGATGCGCACCCTGCCCGTGGGGACGGCCTATGCAGTGTGGACAGGCATCGGCGCGGTGGGCACCGTGGCGCTGGGCATCGTGCTGTTCCACGAGCCAGCCACGGTCGCGCGGCTGGCCTGCGTGACGCTGATCATCGCCGGCATCCTCGGGCTCAAGCTCACCAGCGCAGTCTGAGCCTCACTCCAGCGTCACATTCGCCTTCTTCACCAGCGCCGCGTAGCGCGCCGCCTCGCTGCGGAAGTACGTCGCGGCATCTTCCGGCGTGCTCGGCTTGATGATGTTGCCCTGCTTGGCCATCGCCTCCTGCACCTCGGCGCTGGAGAACGCGGCGACGACGGCATCGTGTGCGCGCTTGACCTCGGCCGCCGGCAGCTTGGCCGGCCCGATGACGGCGAACCAGCCTTCGACGCTGTAGTTGGGCAGCCCCTGCTCGGCGATGGTCGGAATTTCGGGCGCGGCCGGCGAGCGCGCGGAGCCGCACAGGCCGATCGCGCGCAAGGCGCCGCTCTTGATGTGCTGCTGCACCGCCGGCAGCGCCACCACGCCCATCTCGACCTGGCCGGCGATCATGTCGATCACCATCGGACCGGTGCCCTTGTACGGAATGTGGCGCGCCTTGACGCCCGCCTCGTCCAAGAACATCTCGCCGGCCAGGTGAATGATGGTGCCGTTGCCCGATGACGCGTAGTTGTAGCCGTCGGGCTTGGCCTTGAGCAGCGCGACCAGTTCCTTCACGTTCCTGGCCGGCACCTTCGGGTTCACCAGCAGCACCAGCGGCGTCGCGCCGACCACGCTGATGGGCGTGATGTCGTCGATGGCGTCGAAGGGCATCTTCTTGTAGACGCTCGGGTTGATCACATGGTTGTTCGACACCATGCCGAGCGTCATGCCGTCCGGTGCCGCCTTGACGACGACCGAGGTGCCGGTGAGACCGCCGGCGCCCGGCAGGTTCTCGATCACGACCGGCTGGCCGAAGGCCTTGCCGAGCGCCGGTGCGGCGGCGCGCGCAATGGTGTCCACGCCCGAGCCGGCGCTGATCGGCAGGACGATGCGCACCGGCTTGTCGGTGCCCTGGGCGAATACCGGAATCGCGGACAGGCCCAGCGCGGAAGCGCCGAGGCCGAGCACCGTTCGGCGCGAAAGGGTGGGGTTCATCTTTTGTCTCCTTGGTCTTCGAAAACTCATGTCAGATTGCTTCGCGCGCCGCCAGTTGCGACAGCACCTCCTCAGTGTGCTCGCCCACGCGCGCCAGCGCCCGCCGCACGCCGGGGCGACGGCCGCCCATCAGGAGCGGCAGCAGCACCACTTCGGTCATGCCGCCATCGTCGCACTCCATCGGCACCAGGCCCCCGCTGGCCTTGAGGTGCGGATCGTCCATCAGCTGGTCGGGCCGCACGATCGGCGCGTAGGGAATGCCGGCTTCCTCGAGCCTGGGCGCCAGGTCCTCCACGCGATGCCGGGCGAAGATCTCGCCCAGCCGCTTCAGGAGGGCCGGCCGCACCGCGACGCGCAACGCATTGGTGGCCAACGCCGGATCCGCAGCGAGTTCAGGCGCATCGATCACGCGGCAAAGGGTGAGGAACTGCTTGTCGCTCACCGCGCCGATGAAGAGCTGCTCGCCTTCGGCCAGCGTGAAGACGTCGTAGACGCTCCAGGCCGACACGCGCGAGGGCATCGGCGGCGGCGGCTCGCCGGTCATCGCGAACTGCTGCATGTGCTGCGACGAGAGGAACACGCAGTTCTCGAACAAAGCGCTCTGCACTTCCTGTCCCCTGCCGGTACGCTCGCGCTCGCGCAGCGCGGCCAGCACGCCGATCGCGCCGAACATGCCGCCCATGATGTCGTTGACCGAGGTGCCGGCACGCAGCGGCCTGCCCTCGGGGCCGGTCATGTAGGAGAGCCCGCCCATCATCTGCACCACTTCGTCGAGCGCCAGCCGGTTCTCGTAGGGCCCGGGCAGGAAGCCCTTGTGCGTGACATAGATCAGGCGCGGGTACTTCTTCGACAAGATCTCGTAGTCCAGGCCGAGCTTGCTCATCAGCCCCGGACGGAAGTTCTCCAGCACCACGTCGCACTGGCCGACCAGCTCGGTGGCCGTGGCGCGGCCTTCTTCGGTCGTGATATCGAGCACCACGCTCTTCTTGTTGCGATTGAAGGAGCGGAAGAAGCCGATGCCCAGGCCCGGCAGCTTGCGCGTCTTGTCGCCGCCGGGCGGCTCGATCTTGATCACCTCGGCACCGAGGTCGGCCAGGATCATGCCGCACGTCGGGCCCATCACCATGTGCGTGAACTCGACGACGCGGACGCCGGCGAGCGGGAGCTTGTTGTCTTCAGCGTTCATGAAGGGCTTCGGTCAGGCGAGCGCGGTTTCGGGGGCGAAGGTCTTGGGCAGGCCGGCGCGCCAGAGCGTGCCGTGCAGCGTCTCGCCGCCGAGCCACTCGGCCACGCGCTGGCGCAGCGCGAGCAGCTCATCGATGTCGACGCCGGCGGCGATGCCCATGCTGCCCAGCATGTAGGCCAGGTCTTCGGTCGAGACATTGCCGCTCGCGCCGGGCGCATGCGGGCAGCCGCCGATGCCGGCCAGGCAGGCATCGAAGCGCGCGACGCCGACTTCGAGCGCGGCGTAGACGTTGGCCAGGCCCAGGCCGCGCGTGTCATGGAAGTGGCCGCACCAGAAGCGATCGCCCGCGATCTTCAGGGCCTCCTCGAAGAGCTCGCGCACCATGGCCGGGTCGGCATAGCCGACCGTGTCGGCCAGGCTCACGCGGTCGGCGCCGGCATCGAGCAAAGCCTGCATCAGGCGCAGTACCTCGCTCTTCTCGACCCGGCCCTGGATCGTGCAGCCGAAGGCCGTGCCGACACCGCCTTCGATCAGCGTCGCGGAACCGGCCGCGTCGCGCGCCGCGCGGATGCGGGCGACTTCCGCCACCACCTCGTCGGGCGTCTTGCGCAGGTTGGCGAGGCTGTGGGCATGGCTGGCCGAGAGCGGCACGATCATGAGGTCGGCGCCGCTTTCGATCGCGCTCTCGGCGCCGCGCAGGTTGGGCACCAGCACCGAGACGAAAAGATCTGGCAACTTTTTTGCGAACGTGACCAGCTCGGCCGTGTCGGCCAGCTGCGGCAGGAGCCGCGCCGGCACGAAGGAGCCGACCTCGATCTCGCGCTGGCCGGCGGCATGCGCCGCGCGGACCCATTCGCGCTTGTGCTCGGTGGGCAGGATGGTCGCGATGCTCTGCAGGCCGTCGCGCAAGCCGACTTCGCGAATGACGGCGCTGCGCGGCAGCCGCGGATTGGGTGCTGGCATGTTGTCTCCGGACATCGGCATGGGCGCCGATGCATGCATGGACTCTAGACATTCCGTTTTGATTGCAAAAGCGGTAATCTGGAACGCCCAACATTCCGAATCGGAACTTCATGCGCGACCTGGATCTCACCAGCCTGCGCCTCTTCGTGGCCGTCTGCGAAACCCGCAACATCGCCCGCGCCGGCGAGCAGCAGCACATCGTGGCCTCGGCGATCAGCAAGCGCCTGGCGCAGCTCGAAGACGTCGTGGGCGAAAAGCTCTTCGAGCGCCGTCGCCGCGGCGTGACGCCGACGGCGGCCGGCGAGATCCTCCTGGAACACGCGCGCGCCATGCTCGCCAGCGCCGACCGCGTGGCGCGCGACATGGCCGACTATGGCCGCGGCGTGAAGGGACAGGTGCGCGTGCTGGCCAGCATGTCCTCGATCGCCGAGTTCCTGCCTGACGACATCGCGGACTTCCTGCAGACGCCGGCGCACCGCGACATCCGCGTCGATATCGAAGAAGCCTTGAGCCGCGACCTGGTCCGCGCCCTGCGCGAAGGCTCGGCGCCGGTGGGCGTGTGCTGGGATGCGGCGGATCTCGAAGGGCTGCAGGCCTGGCCCTACCGGCGCGACCGGCTGGCCATCGTCGCGCATCCTTCGCACGCCATCGCGCGCCGTCGGCGCTGCAGCTTCGAAGAGACGCTGGCGTTCGACCACGTGGGCCTGCCCGCATCCACCGCGGTCCACATCATGCTGGCGCGGGCGGCCGCCATCATCGGCCGGCCGCTCAGCTACCGCGCGGCGGTGTCGACCTTCGATGCGGCGCTGCGCTGCGTGCGCGCGAACCTCGGCATCGCCGTGGTGCCGCGCGAGGTGATCGATCCGCTCGCGGCCAGCTTCGGCCTGCGCGTGGTGCCGCTTTCCGACGCCTGGGCCGAGCGCAGCTTCGCGATCTGCTTTCGCAGCGAGGCCAACCTGTCGCCCGCCGCCAAGCTGCTGGTTGCGCATCTGCGCGACCGTGCCCGCACGGCCTGAGCGCCGGCCTCAACGTTTCTTCTTCGGTGCCGCGGGCGGCGGCCAATGGCGCGCATCGGAGAAGCGCGCCGCGAGGAAGTCCAGCATCGCGCGCAGCGCAGCCGGCATCTGGCGGCGTGAGCTGTAGACCGCGTAGACCCCCAACGCCTGGGGCCGCCAATCGGGCAGCAGCGCGACCAGCCGGCCGCTGGTCACCAGCGGCGCCGCCGAATATTCGGGCTGCATTGCGATGCCGGCATCTTCGAGCGCGGCAGCGAGCAGCACCCGCGATTCGTTGGCGCTGAGATTGCCGCCCACCGGCAGCGCGAGCTGCCGGCCGTGCCGCTCGAATTGCCAGAGGCTCTTGCCGAAGTAGGAATGGGTGAGGCAGTTGTGCAGCGCGAGCTCCTGCGGCGAGCGCGGCGTGCCGTGCGCGGCCAGGTAGGCCGGCGTGGCGCACACCACCGAGCCGCAGCTGCCCAGGGGCCGCGCAATCAGGTTCGGGTCGAGGTCGTTGGTAATGCGGATCGCGAGGTCGATGCGTTCCTCCACCAGGTTCACCGTGCGGTCGCTGATCTGCAGGTCGACAGCCGTCTGCGGATACAGGCGCAGGAAGCTCGCCACCGCCGGGGCCAGGATGTCCTGCGCCAGCGACTGGGCGCAACTCAGGCGCAGCAGACCCTGCGGCACATCGGCCGGCGTGTCGGCCGCCACCGGCATCAGGCCGGCGAGCTCGAGCATCAGACGGCAGCGCGCAAGCGTCTGCTCGCCTGCCGGCGTGAGGCTGATGCGCCGCGTCGTGCGATGCAGCAGGCGCGCGCCGGCCCATGTTTCCATGTGCGCGAGGTAGCGCGTGACCATGGCGCGCGACATGTCGAGCGCCTCGGCCGTGGCCGTCATGCTGGCGCGCTCGGCGACGTTCACGAACACATTGGCGGCGGTGATGCGGTCCATGATCTGATCGATTTAAGCAACAAACCTTTGCATCGTAGGCGGTTTTTCGATCGGATGGAGAAACATAAGATTCGCTCCATTCCAACCCATCAGGCGCTTTCCACATGATTCGCAGAACACTCCTCGCCGCAGGCATCGCCTCGCTCGCAGCCGTCCATGCCCTGCCGGCCTTGGCCGCCGAAGCTGCCCTGCAGCTCGAGGTCTACAACCCGGGCGACAAGGCCATCTTCCCGGTCTCCTCGGAAATCGTGAGCGGCCGCAACGAGGCCGTGCTGATCGACGCGCAGTTCCAGCGCAACGACGCCGAAGCCCTGGTGCAGAAGATCAAGGCCGGCGGCAAGAAGCTCAGCACCGTCTACATCAGCCACAGCGACCCCGACTTCTACTTCGGCCTCGACGTGATCAAGGCCGCCTTCCCCGACGCGAAGATCGTGGCCACGCCGCAAACGGTGGCGGCCATCAAGGCCTCGATGGACGGCAAGCTCGCCTACTGGACGCCGATCCTCAAGGACAACGCGCCCAAGGCGCTGGTGCTGCCCGAGCCGCTGGAGGGCGACACCATCCTGCTCGAAGGCCGCAAGCTCGAAGTGAAGGGCCTCCAGGGTGCGACCCCGGCGCGCAGCTATGTTTGGATTCCTTCGCTCAAGACCGTGGCCGGCGGCGTGCCTGTGTTCAACAACACCCATGTGTGGATGGCCGACACGCAGACGCCGGCCTCGCGCGAGGCCTGGCGCAAGACGCTCGACAGCATCGCTGCGCTGAAGCCAGCGACCGTGGTGCCGGGCCACTACCTGGGCCAGGCGCCGAAGGGGCTGCAGGCCGTGAAGTTCACCGCCGGCTACCTCGAGAGCTTCGAGCGCGAAGCCGCGAAGGCCAAGGACTCGGCAGAGCTCATCGCCGCCATGAAGAAGCACTACCCGAGCCTGGGCCAGCTGTCCTCGCTCGAGCTGAGCGCCAAGGTGATCAAGGGCGAAATGAAGTGGCCGGCGCAATGAATGGCCCTGTCCTGCACTACGTGTTCGACCCGCTGTGCGGCTGGTGCTACGCGGCCGCGCCGCTGGTCCAGGCGGCACGCACGGTGCCGGGTCTCGCGATCGCGCTGCACGGCGGCGGCATGATGACCGGAGCCAACCGCCGGCCGATCACGCCCCAGTGGCGCGACTACGTGATGCCGCACGACCGGCGCATCGCGCAGCTCACGGGCCAGCCCTTCGGCGAGGCCTACTTCGAAGGCCTGCTGCGCGACACCACTGCAGCGATGGATTCCGAACCGCCGACCACCGCGATCCTCGCGGCCGAAGCGCTCGGCGGCCGCGGGCTCGATCTGCTCCAGCGCCTGCAACGCGCCCACTACGTCGAGGGGCGCCGCATCGCCGACACGGCGGTGCTGCATGAACTCGCGATCGACATCGGGCTCGACGGCGACGCGTTCGCTGCCCTGTTCGCACAGCAGGCGGGCGAAGCCACCCGGCAACACATCGCCGACAGCCGTGCGCTGTTGGCACGCGTTGGCGGCGGCGGCTTTCCGACCTTCGCGCTGGCGCGCGGCGACGGCCGCCTCGAACGCATTGAAGCCGGCGCGTGGCTGGGCCGGCCCGAGGCCTGGCAGCAGCAGCTGCTGATGCAGATGGCGCAGCAAGCCGCCTGAGCGTCCTACTTTTTTCTTTTTTCGTTCAACCAGGAGTCCTCTCATGAGCAAAAACATCGCGATCCTCGGCATCACCGGCCGCGCCGGCTCGCGCATCGCCACCGAACTGCTGCAGCGCGGCTGCACCGTGACCGGCATCGCGCGCAACACCGCGAAGGCCGAAGCCAAGCCCGGCCTCACCCTCCAGCAGGTCGACGCCACGCAGCTGGACGCGCTCGTGCCGCTGCTGCGCGGCCATGACGCCGTGATCAGCTCGACCCACTTCGCAGGCGGCATCGACGCCGCCACGGCCATCGCCGCCGCGAAGAAGGCCGGCGTGCCGCGCCTGCTGGTGGTCGGTGGCGCCGGCAGCCTCGAGGTCGCGCCGGGGAAGGCCCTGGTCGACACGCCCGAATTCCCCGCTGCCTACAAGACGGAAGCACTGGCCGGCCGCGCGTTCCTCGAAACGCTGCGCGCCGAGAAGGAGCTTGACTGGACCTTCATCTCGCCCTCCGCGCTCTTCGAGCCCGGCGAGCGCACCGGCGCCTACCGGGTCGGCGCCGACCAGCTGCTGGCCGATGCCAACGGCAAGAGCCGGATCTCGATGGAGGACTACGCGATCGCGATGGCCGACGAGATCGAAAAGCCGGCGCACTCGCGCCGGCGCTTCACTATCGGGTATTGACTCTCCCCCAGGCTTGCTCGCTTCGCGTAGCCTCCACCCCCTTTCAGGGGGCGCCGCCCTGCGGCCCGGCGAAGCCGGATCCGCGGCGGCTCCCGGTGGGAGCGCGCCGCTAAGCCTCCAGTGTTGTCTTCGTGACCCGCATGTGAAGTCCGCTCAGCGCGCGACGCCGAGCAGCCGCTCCAACACCTCGGGCTGCGCGCGCAGCGCGGCCGCGCGATCGGCATGCACCACTGTGCCATGGTCGAGCACCACCGCATCGTCGGAGATCGAGAGGATCGCCTGCGGATGCTGCTCGACGATGATCGCTGCGAGCCCTTCGTCCTGCGTGAGGCGGCGGATCGCGCGCAGCAGCTCCTCGACGATGATCGGCGCCAGGCCTTCCAGCGGCTCGTCGAGCAGCAGCAGCCGCGGGTTGACCACCAGCGCGCGCCCCACCGCCAGCATCTGCTGTTCGCCGCCCGACAGCTGCGTGCCGAGGTTGCCTTTGCGCTCGGCCAGGCGCGGGAACATCTCGTAGACGCGCTGCGGATTCCATTTGCCGGGCCGCTCCACTGCCGTCAGGTTCTCGTGCACCGTGAGCGACTTGAAGATGTTGCGCTCCTGCGGCACCCAGCCGATGCCGGCCGCGGCGCGCTGGTGCGGCGAAAGCTTGTGCAGCGCCACGCCGCCGAGCGCGATGCTGCCGCCATGCTGGCGCGTCGCGCCGGCCAGCGTGTTGATCAGCGTGGTCTTGCCGGTGCCGTTGCGGCCCAGCAGCGCCAGGGTCTGACCTTCGCCGAGGGTGAGTGCGATGTCGTGCAGCACCACGGCCTCGCCGTAGCCGGCGCTGAGCTTCTCGATGCGAAGAAGTTCAGACATGCACGGCTCCTTGGCCGAGGTACACCTCTTTCACCTTCGGATCGTTCGCGATCGTGTCGGGGTCGCCCTCCGTCAGCAAGGCGCCGTTGACCAGCACCGTCATGCGGTCGGCGAAGCTGAACACCAGGTCCATGTCGTGCTCGATGAGCAGCACCGACACGTCGGCCGGCAGGGCCGCCACGGTCTGCAGCAGCTCCTCGCGCTCGCCGGCCGGCACGCCGGCCACCGGCTCGTCGAGCAACAGCACGCGCGGCTCGCAGGCCAGCGCGATCGCGATCTCGAGCAGGCGTCGCTTGCCGTAGGCGAGCTGCCGCGTCTGCTGCTGCGCGACATCGGCGAGATGAAATTGCTCGAGCAGTTGCGCAGCGCGTTCCGTCACCCTGGACGTCGAGCCCAGCGGCCGCCACCACTGCGCGGCCAGCCCAGCCTGCTGCGAGATCACGAGCGCCAGCGTCTCCAGCGGCGTCATCGAATCGAAGAGCTGGTTGATCTGGAAGGTGCGCACCATGCCGCGCGCGACGCGGCGGTGCGGCGCGAGGCGCGTGATGTCTTCGCCCTCCAGCACGATGCGGCCCGCCGTCGGCGTGAGCACGCCCGTCAGGAGGTTGATCAGCGTGGTCTTGCCGGCACCGTTGGGGCCGATCAGCGCGTGGCGCGCGCCGCGCTTCAGGTTGAGCGTGACGTTGTCGGTCGCCGTGATGCCGCCGAAGCGCATCACGAGGCCGGTGGCAGAGAGGACGATGTCGTTCATGGCTTGGCGCTCCGGCGCACGCCGAACCAGGTCCACGGCTTCAGCAGCCGGTCGCGCCCCACCAGCACCAGGAGCACCAGGAGCAGGCCGATCCAGAACATCCAGTACTGCGGCGTCACCGCGGAAAGCCAGTTCTGCAGCAGCTTGAACACGATCGCGCCCGCCACGCCGCCGTAGAGCCAGCCGACGCCGCCGATCACCAGCATCAAGAGCACATCGGCCGAGCGGTCGAAGGCCAGCACGTCGAGCGAGGCGAAGCCGGTGGTCTGCGCCAGCAGCGCCCCCGAGGCGCCGGCGACCGCGGCGGCCACGGTGTAGATCACCGCGATGCGCGAGATGACCGGGATGCCGATTGCCATTGCCCGCAGCCGGTTGTCGCGAATGGCCTTCAGCGTGGCGCCGAAGGGCGAGTGCACGATTCGCCGCATCAGCAGGAAGAGGACGAGCATCACGGCCAGCGAATACCAGGCGGCCGTGCGGCCGTACAGATCGAACTCGAACAGGCCCAGCACCGGCCCCATCACCACGCCCTGCAGACCGTCGGCGCCGCCGGTCAGCCAGTCGAGCTTGTTGGCGAGCTCGAGCAGGAGCAGCGCCGTGCCGAGCGTGACCATGAGCCGCGTGAGATCGCTGCCGCGCAGGATCGTGATGCTCGCCAGCGCGCCCAGCACCGCGCAAAGCAGCACCGCGACCACCAGGCCCGCGGTCGGATCGGGCATCACCAGCTTGGCGAACAGCGCGGCCGTGTAGGCGCCGAAGCCGAAGAAGGCCGCATGACCCAGCGACACGATGCCGGTGTAGCCGAGGATCAGGTCGAGCGACATCGCGAACAGCGCGACGATCGCGATCTCGTTGATCAAGAGCGCATGCGAGGGAAAGAATCCCGGCAGCAGGAAGGCCAGGCCCCAAGCCGCGAACTCCCACGGCCGCCAGCGCGTCTTGTGCAGGAGGGATTTCTGGAAATCCATCACTTCCCTCCCCTGCGCGTGAACAGGCCCTGCGGCCGCCACATCAGGATGAGGATCATCAGCAGGTAGACCGTGAAGGCGCCCATTTTCGGAATGAAGTACTTGCCCGCCACGTCGGCAATGCCGAGCAGCAGCGCGGCCAGCAAGGGGCCGGTGATCGACGAGGTGCCGCCGACCGAGACCACGATCAGGAAATAGATCATGTACTTGAGCGGGAAGGTCGGGTCCATGCCGAGGATCTCGGCGCCGAGCGCGCCGCCCAGCCCCGCCAGCCCCGAGCCGACCGCGAAGGTCAGGAGGAACACCACGTTGACGTTGATGCCCAGCCCGGCCGCCACGCGCGGATCGTCCACCGCAGCGCGCAGCCGGCTGCCGAAGCGCGTCTTCGACAGGATGAGCTGCAGCACCACCGTGAGCACCGCGCATACCGCGATGATGAAGAGCCGGTAGTGGCCCATGCCCAGCACCCAGGGATCCTCGCCGACCTCGGTGCGACCGCGCAGCCACTCGGGCAGATGGATGTTCTGCTGCGAGGAGCCGACGAAGTAGTCGATGGCGGCGACCGCCATGAAGGCGAGGCCGATCGAGAACAGCACCTGGTCCAGGTGCGGCTTGCCGTACATCGGCCTGTAGAGCGTGCGTTCGAGCAGCGCGCCGGCCAGCGCGACCACGATGAAGGCGAGCGGCAGGCAGGCCAGGAAAGGCAGGCCCAGCTTCTGCATCGCGAACACCGTGAGATAGCCGCCGGCCATCGCGAAGGCGCCATGCGCGAGGTTGATGAAGTTCATCAGGCCCAACGTCACGGCCAGGCCGACCGCGAGCACGAACAGCAGCATGCCGTAGGCGATGCCGTCGAAGAGGATGGTGAGCATGCTTGGGTGAGGGGCTCTATGGCTCTATTCCAGGAACACCGCGGAACCGGCTTTGCCGGGCCGCTGGTGTTGCCCCCGGCGAGGGGGTTGGCGCAGCGACACGAAGTGCGCGAAGCCTGGGGGTGAGCTAATTATTTGGCCTTGCCCGGGTCTTTGACTGCCTTGATCGCGTCGAACTCCACGTTGTAGAGCTGCCCGTCCTTCTTCTCGACCTTGCGCAGGTACACGTCCTGCACGATGTCGCGCGTCTGCGGGTCGATCAGCACCGGGCCGCGCGGGCTCTCGAAGTTCTGGCCCTTCATCGCAGCCAGCAGCGCGTCGCCGCCGCCCTGCCCCTTGGTGGTCTTGAGCGCTTCGTAGATCACGTGCATGCCGTCGTAGCCGCCCATCGCCATGAAGTTGGGGCGCATGTTCTTGTTGGCCTTCTGGAAGGCCTCGACGAACTTCTTGTTGAGCGCCGACGGATGCGCGGCCGAGTAGTGGTGCGTGGTGACCACGCCCAGCGCGCCGTCGCCCATGTCGTTGAGCTGGTCGTCGTCGGTCACGTCGCCGGTGGCGATCATCTTGATGCCGGCCTTGTCCATGCCGCGCTCGATGAACTGCTTCATCACGGCCGCGCCGGCGCCCGAGGGCACGAAGACGAACAGCGCATCCGGCTTGGCGTCGCGCACCTTCTGCAGGAAGGGCGCGAAGTCGGGGTTGCGCAGCGGCACGCGCAGCGAATCGAGCACCTTGCCGCCATTGAGCTGGAAGCGCTCCTTGAAGTACTTCTCGGCATCGTTGCCCGGGCCGTAGTCGGTGACCAGCGTGACGACCGACTTGATGCCGTTCTTCGGCGCCCAGTCGCCCATCGCAACCGAGACCTGCGGCAGCGTGAAGCTGGTGCGCACGATGTAGGGCGAGGCCTCGGTGATGCTCGAGGTGGCCGCAGCCATCACCACCATCGGGGTCTTCGACTGCGTAGCGATCGGCGCGGTCGCCATGGCCGATGGCGTGATGCCGAAGCCGGCCAGCACATCGACCTTGTCGTTCACCACCAGCTCCTGCGCGAGGCGCTTGGTCACGTCGGGCAGGCTGGTGTCGTCCTTGACGATGAGCTCGATCTTCTTGCCCGCCACGGTATCGCCGTTCTGCGCCATGTAGAGCCGGGCCGCGGCCTCGATCTGGCGGCCGGTGGTGGCCTGCTGGCCGGTCATCGGAAGCACCAGGCCGATCTTGAAGGCGTTGCCCTGCGCCTGGGCCAGCGGCATGGCCAGCGCGACGGCCGCGAGGCTCGCGGCCTGGATGAGTTGGCGACGTTGCATGGAGTCTCCTATTTCGATGGATGCAGAACGGGGTTATTGTGAACAAACGAAACCGGGCTCGCGCCGAGGCAAACACCTAGCGCCCGGGGCAGAGTGCGCCTTTCTGCGCGATCTGCAAACGAGCCGCGCGATGATCGCGCAAGCGAGGGGCCGGCCTATGAGCTGTCGGGCCGCCACGCGGAATCGATGGTGATGCGGCCCACCGCACGCGAGACGCAGGCGCAGATGCGCCGGCCCTCGGCCTTCTCGTGCTCGCTCAGGAACACGTCGCGGTGGTCGATCTCGCCTTCGACCGCGAGCACATCCATCGCGCACAGCCCGCATTCGCCGCGCCGGCAATCCCAGAGGGTCTGCACGCCGGCGGCTTCGAGCGCCTCGAGCAGGGTGCCGTCGGCCGGCACGGTGATCGCCAGGTCGTGGCGCGGAATGCGCACCTCGAAGGCCTGCGCCGCCAGCCGGCCGCTGCTGCCAAAGGTCTCGAAGCGCAGGTCGGCCGGCGCGCGGCCGGCCGCCGCCCAGGCGCGCTTGACCGCTTCGAGCATCGGCACCGGCCCGCAGGTGTAGAGCTGGCCGCCGGGCGGCAGGGCCGCGATCTCGGCGGCGAAGTCGATCGGCGCGCTGCCGGTGTGGGCCTGCACGTCGGGGCCCAACGCTTCCTGCAGCGCGGGCAGGTAGGCCAGTTCGTCCGCGCTGCGCGCGCCGTAGAGCATCCGCACGCGCACGCCGTTGCGCTCGGCCAATCCACCCAGGCGCTGCGCCATGAAGACCAGGGGCGTGATGCCGATGCCGCCGGCCACCAGCAGATAGCCCGGCGCCGTGGTGTCGAGGCCGAAGTGGCTCTGCGGCTCGGCGACCAGCAGGCGGTCGCCGTTCGCCAGCCGCCACATCGCGAGCGAGCCGCCGCGGCCGTCGTCCAGGCGCTTGACCGCGATGCGCCAGGCGCGGCCGTCGGGTGCGCCGATCACGGAGTAGGAGCGGGTTTGCATCCGGCCGGCGCCCGCGGTGCCGACCAGCACTTGGACTTGCAAATGCGCGCCCGGCTCGTGCGTGGCCGCGATGCCCGACTCGGGCGTGATCTCGAACTCGCGCACGGTCGGCGTCAGGTCGCGCAAGGCGGTGATGCGCGCCGGCATCCAGTGGGTATCGCTTTTCATCAGGCTCTGCGGCGAATCAATTGCACACCGGGCAAGGAATGGTTCTGCGCGCCGTGCAGCGCCTCGCGCAGGTTGCGCTGCGCGAGCCGGCTGTGCTCGCGCATCAGCGCCTCGGCGCGCGAGCCTTCGCGGTTCTCGATCGCATCCAGCACCTGGCCGTGCTGGTCCTGCGCGATCACCAGCATGTCGCGCGCGGCCGGCGAATTGGCCTGCACCACCACGAAGCCCGAGGGCGAAGCGAAAGGCAGGTTGATCACGCGCTCCAGCTGCTGCGCGATCAGCGGGCTGCCCGCCATCTCGGACAGGAACCGGTGGAACTGCTCGTTGAAACTCACATAGCGCGAGAAGGCCGCATCGTCGAGCGCGGGCTCGCGCAGCAGCTCATCGATGCGCTTCAGGCAGGCGCGCGCCTCGCGCAGCACCACCGGCGCCGCACCGCGCTCGGCCGCGAGCCGCGCCGACAGGCCTTCGAGCGTGCCGCGCAGCTCGATGGCGTCGGACACGTCGCGCTCGGAAAAAGTGCGCACCGCATAGCCGCCGTTGGGCAGGGCTTCGAGCAGGCCTTCCTGTTCGAGCCGCATGAGCGCGCTGCGCACCGGCGTGCGCGAGACGCCCAGCAGTTCGGAGATCGCCACCTCGGCGATGCGCGCGCCGCCCGGGAGTTCGCCGGCCAGCACCATTTCCCGCAACCGGAGCTGCGCCTTCACCGCCTGCGAGCTGCCGGCTTCGACAGGCTCTGCCGCTGCGACCGTCGCGCCGCTCACGTGCGCTCCGCCACGGCCTCGGGCCGAATCGGGATGGTCGCCGTTCGCGGCCTTTCCCTGGCGATCAGCTGATCGATGAGCCGTCGCGCCCACATCGCACCGGCATCGATGTTGAGGTTGTAGAAGCTGTAGCCGGGCCGCTCGTCGATGGCGCGCTGCTGGGCCTCGAGCACCAGCTCGTCCTCGCGGAAGATGCCGGCCACGCCTTCGCGCAACTCGTGCGTGAGGCGCTGTTCCCCGATGCAGTAGTTGCGGGCGAAGGCCCAGAAATAGAGGCAGCTCTTGTCGGTCTCGGGCGTGATGGTGTTGAGCACGTAGCCGTTGACGCCTTGGCTGCGATCGCCGGGCGCACCGTCGCGCGGCACCGCGCCGCTGCCCGCCGGCGCCACGCCGACGTCGATGTTGACGGTGCAGGGGCCCTCGAAGCGAATGATCTGCCAGCGATCGACCTTGCCTTGGTAGCCACGGGCATGCCGGATCTGCGCGGCCCAGAAGGGCGGCGCATCGATGTTCTCCATCCAGCGGGTGACGGTGGCCGAGCGGTCGCCGTGGGTCGCGACGAAAGGCGCCTCCGCCACCGCGCGGTTGCCGATCGAGGAGCCGTGCACGAAGGTCTCGTGCGTGAGGTCCATCAGGTTGTCGACCACCAGCCGGTAGTCGCAGGCCACGCGGATCATCTTGCCGTCGCCAGCCCAGGCCGGGTCGTCGTTCCAGTGCATGTCGGGCACCAGCGCAGGGTCTGCCTTGGCCGGATCGCCGGGCCAGATCCAGACGAAACGATGCTTCTCCACCGCCGGGAAGGAGCGCACGCAGGCCGACGGATTCAGCGTCTCCTGGCTCGGCATGTGGGTGCATCGGCCCTGGCTGTTGTACACCAGGCCGTGGTAGCCGCAGACCACTTCATCGCCCTCGAGGCGACCCATCGACAGCGGCAGCAGCCGGTGCCAGCAGGCATCTTCCAGCGCCGCGACCTGGCCGTCGGTGCGCCGGTACAGCACCAGTTTCTGGTTGCAGACGGTGCGCGCCAACAGCGCATGCCTGAGCTCGACGTCGTAGGCGGCTGCGTACCAGGCGTTGAGCGGAAAGGGGCTGGGTGAGGTGCTCATGGGATACGCAATGTATACATGTACCCCTGAATTGCCAACACTTTCTCGCTAAAACAAGGGTTAGTACCGACATCGCTGTATCCATTGCGGTCCATCAGCAAGAGATTACGATCGACCGTACTTTTACTGATTTCGACGGAGCACCCCATGTCCCAGCACGCCCGCCTGCCTGCCCACTATGACCACGTCGGCAGCTTCCTGCGCCCCAAATACCTGCTCGAAGCCCGCGAGCAAAAAGCCAAGGGCGAGATCACGCCCGAACAGCTTCGCAAGGTCGAAGACAAGGCCATCACCGAGATCGTGAAGTTCCAGGAGGACATCGGCCTCAAGAGCATCACCGATGGCGAATTCCGCCGCACCTATTTCCATATCGACTTCCTCGAGCAGCTCGGCGGGGTGAAGACCGACATCCCGGTCACCATCAGGAAGCCCGACGGCACCGAGGAGCTGGCGCCGCCGGTGATGCGCGTCATCGACAAAGTGACGCACGCGAAGTGCATCCAGCTCGCGGACTTCGAGTATTTGAAGAGCCAGGTGTCGGCCGGCAACACGCCCAAGGTGACGATCCCCTCGCCGACCATGCTGCACTTCCGCGGCGGCCGCGCCGGCATCAGCAAGGAGGCTTATCCCGAGCTCGACCCGGCGTTCTACGACGACGTGGCCAGGGCCTACGGCGACGAGCTGCGCTCGCTGGCCGCAGCGGGCTGCACCTACGTCCAGATGGATGACACCAACCTCGCCTACCTCTGCGACGAGAAGATGCGCGAAGCCGCCCGCCAGCGCGGCGACGACCCGAACGAGCTGCCGCACCGCTACGCCGCCTTCATCAACAAGGTAGTGGCGCAAAAGCCCGCCGGCATGACGCTCGCGATGCACCTGTGCCGCGGCAACTTCAAGAGCACGCACGCGGCAGCCGGCAACTACGAGCCGGTGGCCGAGGCGCTGCTCAAGGAGATGGACCTCGACGCCTACTTCCTCGAATACGACGACGCGCGTTCGGGCGACTTCCGGCCGCTGCGCTTCCTGCCCAAGGGCAAGACCGTGGTGCTGGGCCTGGTGACCACCAAGTTCGGCGAGATGGAAGACAAGGACGAGCTCAAGGAGCGCATCGAGGCGGCCGCCAAGTACGTGCCGCTGGAGCAGCTCGCGCTGTCGCCGCAATGCGGCTTCTCGAGCACGGTGCACGGCAACAACATCGCCGTCGAGGCGCAGCGCGCCAAGCTGCGACTGGTGGTGGAGACAGCGCAGGAAGTCTGGGGAGGCTAGGTTCACCCCCAGGCTCCCCCACTTCGTGTGGTCCGCCAACCCCCTCTCCGGGGGCAACACCAGCGGCCCGGCAAAGCCGGTTCCGCGGTATTTCCCGAAGGGACCTGGCTGCGCCGCCGGTTTGATTCGGGGTCCGGGTGAAGTAGGCTTCGGCCCATGAAGCTTTTCACCGGCCCCCTCAGCATGTTCGGCGCCAAGGCGCAGATCGCGGCGCTCGAAAAAGGTATCGCGATCGAAGCCGTCATGGTGCCTTTCGACCGCGACGACAACTACGAGCCCAAGCACCCCGAGGTGCTGCGCATCAACCCCAAGCGGCAGGTGCCGGTCTTGATCGACGGCGAGGTCGAGATCTTCGACTCGACGCAGATCTTCGAATACCTCGAAGACCGGGTGCCCGATCCGCCGCTGTGGCCGCGCGGCGTGGCCGAGCGGGCGCGGGCGCGCCAGCTCGAGCACATGTCGGACGAGGTGTTCTTCCCGCACGTGATCAAGCTCATGGGCCTGCAGCACGACATGCAAGGCGAAGCCGCAGTAGCGGCCTGCGCCGCCTGCGCCCGTTTCCATGTGCAGATGGAACATCGGCTGGTGCATGGCGACTTCCTCGCCGGCCCCTATTCGTTCGCCGACATCGCCTTCTACATGGCGCAGGTGTTCGCCGACCGCAAGGGCGCCGGCATGACCGATGCCACGCCGCGCCTTCTGGCCTGGCGCGAACGCGTCGGCGCCCGCCCCGCGGTGCGCGAAGTGGTCGGCCCGATGATGAGGTTCCTGGCCTCGGAGGGACGCCCGGTGCCCTCGTCCCTCCAGTCGCACCTGGGACAGGCCGCGAGCGCGTGAACCGCATCGACGACCTGCTCGACTGGCTGCCCTCGCCGTCGCAGCATTTGCTGGTCGTCACCTTCGCGCTGCTCGTCTACGTGCTGACGACGCGCGCGAGGCGCGAGCAGCGCGCGCCCAGCACCGCCATTTCATGGGTGATGGGTCTCGTGCTGCTGCCCTACTTCATCCTGCCGATCTATCTGCTGTTCGGTCAGCGCAAGCTGCGGCCGGCGGGCTCGCCGCGGCCGCGGCGCTCGGTACCCGCCGGGCACTGGGCCGCCGACCTGGTCGAAAGCTTCGGCCTCGCGGCGCCCGGACCCTGCGCGGTGCGTTTCCATGCCGACGGCGGCACCGCGCGCGATGCGCTTTGGGAAGTGATCGAAGGCGCGCGCACGCGCATCGACGTCTGCACCTTCATCATCGGCGACGACGCGCTCGGGCACGAGGCGATCAACCGGCTCTCGCGGCGCGCGCGCGAAGGCATCAAGGTGCGGGTGCTGCTCGACGGCTTCGGCGCCTTGTCGCTCCCGCGCAGCCACTTCGACACGCTGCGCGACGCAGGCGCCGAGGTGGCCGTGTTCCGCCCGATCTTCAGCCTGCGCCGCGCGGGCCCGCGCAACCTGCGCAACCACCGCAAACTCACGATCGCCGACGACGGCTGGCTCTGGTCGGGCGGTCGCAACATGGCGGGCGAATACTTCCTCGGCAACCACGACTACCCGCTGGGCTGGCGCGACCTATCTTTCGATTTGAAGGGCAGCGTGGCCACCGCGGCGGCGCGCCAGTTCGACCACGACTGGGCCTCGGTGCGCGGGCGCAAGCCGCGCGCCATCACGGCGGCGGTGGCGCCGCCGGACGGCAGCCTGGCGCAGTTCCTGCCGAGCGGCCCCGACCAGACCGAAGACACGGCGCACGCGCTCCTGATCGACGCCTGCTTCCGCGCCGAGCACCGCGTGCTCGCGATCACGCCTTACTTCGTGCCCGGCGACGGCCTGCGGGATGCGCTGCGCCTGGCCGCGCGGCGCGGCGTGCAGGTCACGATCGCGATTCCCCAGCAGTCCAACCACCGGCTCGCCGATTTCGTGCGCGCCCGCGCCATGCGCGATCTCGCGCGTGCCGGCGTGATCTTCCGCATGCTGCCTTTCATGGCGCACGCCAAGGCGGTGGTGGTCGACGAGGAGCTCGCGCTGTGCGGCTCGATCAACCTCGACATGCGCAGCCTGCTCCTGAACCACGAGGCGGCGGTGGTGTTCTACGACCGCAACGAGATCGACTGGCTCGCGCAATGGATCGAGACCACCGCCTCGGCCGGCGAGACCTACCGCGCGCGCCGTCCGGGCATCGTGCGCGACGTGGCCGAAGGACTGCTGCTGACCATCGCGTTCCAGCTCTAGCTTTTGTTGGTGTAGCTGGCGTTGCCCAGTCCGGTGCCGATGGTCAGCACCGCCCAGCGCTTCACGTCGCGCATGAAGGGCAGTTCGCTCAGGCCCTGCACCACGGCATCGTTGTGCATCAGGATCAGGACGGCCTCGCCGCCGATCGTCGCGATCCGCTTGCTCAGTTCGGTCGGCAGATGGAAGTGTTCGCTCTCCCAGTCGCCGGGCAGGTTCTGCGCGCCGCGCGATATCGAGCCATCCTTGCGGATCAGGCCCGGGCAGCCGATGCCGATGAAGGGCGCGAGGCGGATGCCCTTCTTCGTGGCGTAGCGCATCTGGTCGTTGAGCATCTCCACCAGGCGCTCGACCAGCACCTTGCGCGCCGGGCCGTCATCCGCATGGCGCCACTTTTCGCGCCGCAGCACCTTCGCCTTCGACAGGTCCTTCGCGCGCCTGCGGCGCAGCTTGACGATGCCGCAGCGCACGTTGGTGCCGCCGATGTCGATCGCGACGATCGCGTCACGGCCTTTCAGCAGCGGCGGCGGTGCCAGGTGCACCCAGCCGAGCAGTCCGCCGTCGTCGGTCTCGTGGCCGATGCGGGCCAGCTGCACGTCGATGCCCATGTCCTGGAGGATGGCCGCCGCCTGCAGCACCGCGCGCTCGCCGACCTCGCTCTCCGGAAAGCCGCCGCCGATCACGATGCGCTCCACGCCCTGCCATGACGGTTGGCGCAGGAAGCGTTCGATGACCCACGCCAGTTCCTCGGCGAACTCCTCGATGGCGCCATGAACCACGTCGGTGGCCTCGGAGCTCTGCCGTGTCTTCAGCGCGGCGTCCAGCGTGCTCTTGGACAGGTCCTTCGAATGCTTGGCGCCCAGCGGGTCCCTGCCCTTCTTCCGGCGGCGCCGGCGCCAGCGCTCCAGCAGTTCCCTGAAGGCCGTCTGGCTGGCCTGGTCGCCAATGAAGCCGTCCTTGTCGCGCAACTGGAGGCTGTAGCCCTCGACCAGCACCGTGGGCAGTTCTCGTGCGCCGTGGATCTCGGGCGGGGGAAGCGAAGCCTTTTTCTTTCTCTTTTGCGATGCCATTGCGTCTTTCGAAGATGCGAACTCAATCGGCGGTGGTTTCGAGGATCAGGCGCGCAGTTTCCTCCGGCGCGTCCCAGTGCGGAAAGTGGCCGCAGCGCTCGAACCAATGCAGGCGCGCGTCGGGAAAGGCCTGTTGGGCACGCACCGCCTGCCGCGGAAAACAGAGGCGATCGAGGCGGCCCCAGCCGATCACGAGCGGCTTGGTCAAGCTGCCAGGGGCGATGCCTTGCGGCGGCGAAGCGCGCACCAGGTCGTTGAGCACCCCGTCGAACCACGGCGCGGTCGCATAGCCGCGCATTTCCTCCAGCACCAGCGATGGCGCCAGCGCATCCGGCCTGGCCGAAAACGGCGCCAGCAGCAACGCACGCAGTCTTGCCTGCGTCGCGATCAGCGGCATCGCGAATTGCAGCGCACGAACCATTCGCACCGACAGCCAGAACGAGGTGTGGAAGACATGACGCTCCCAGCCCGCCCAGAAGCCGCCCGGGTCCAGCGAAACCACCGAGCCCACGACGCCGCCGCGGCGGGCCAGCTCGAGCACCAGGCGAGCGCCCATCGAACTGCCGACAGCGTCGGTGCCGACCAGGTCGTGTTCCTGCAGGAACTGCGTGATCGCATTGGACAAAGTCTTCAAGGAGACTTCTCCCGCGAGCGGCGGGCTCTTGCCGAAACCGGGCAAATCGATCGCGACCACCGAGCGCTTGGCAGCCAGCGGCTCCATGATGGTCTGCCACGAGCGCCAGCTGCTGCCAAGCCCATGAACGAGCAGCAGCGGCTTTCCTTCACCGCGTCGGACGTAGTTGATCAGCACCGATTCAGCTTGCGTTCGTCTGGTGCAGCGCAGCATCAGTCCCGCGCACGACCTGCTGTAGGAGACCGGCCTATCACGCCGATACACTGCGCTCGATGCATCCCTCGCGCCGCGCGTGGCTGACCGCCTTCTCTTGCCTGGGCCTGCTGCTCTGGGTGGCCGCGTCCTCGCAAGCGCAGGACGGGAGCCTGCGCATCGGCTCCAAGCGCTTCACCGAGTCGTACATCCTGGCGGAGGTGCTGGCGCAGACCGCGTCGCCCCATACGCCGAGCCCGCCGGTGGTTCGGCAGGGCCTCGGCAACACCGCCATCGTCTACGAAGCCCTGCGCTCGGGCGGCATCGACCTCTACGCCGAATACACCGGCACCATCGGGCTGGAGATCCTCAAGAACCCGCAGCCGATGACGCGCGAAGCCATGAACGCCGCGCTCGCGCCGCTCGGGCTCGGTGCCGCCATCCCGTTGGGCTTCAACGACGGCTATGCGCTCGCGATGCGCGCGGCCGATGCGGACCGGCTCGGCGTGCGCAGCCTGAGCGATCTGGCGCGCCATCCCGAACTCCGGTTCGGGCTCTCGAACGAATTCATCGGCCGCGCCGACGGCTGGCAGGGCCTGGCCGCGCGCTACGGCTTCGCCCAGAAGCCGACCGGCCTGGACCACGGCCTGGCCTACGACGCGATCGCGGCGAAGCAGATCGACGTGATCGACATCTACACCACCGACGCCAAGATCGACCACCTCGGCCTGCGCGTGCTGGACGACGACCGCCGCTATTTCCCGCGCTACGACGCGCTGCTCCTCTACCGGCTGGACGTGCCCACGCGCTTTCCGCAGGCCTGGGCCGCGCTGCAGAAGCTCGAAGGCCGCATCGACGAGCGCGCCATGATCGCGATGAACGCGCGCGCCGAGCTGCAGGGCGTGGCTTTCGACGTCATCGCGCGCGACTTCCTGGCGCAGGGCAAGCGCAGCGCGCCGGCGGGCGTCGAGAGCGTCGCCCGGGGCTTTGCCGCCAAGCTCTTCGGCCCCGACCTGGGCCGGCTTGCACGGCAGCACCTGCTGCTGGTGGCGGTCTCGGTCGGGCTTGCGATCCTGATCGCGGTGCCCTTGGGCATCCTCGTGTTTCCCCACCTGCGTTTGCGTGCCGTGGTGCTGGGCCTGACAGGCTTGCTGCAGACCGTGCCGTCGCTCGCGATGCTGGCGGTGCTGATCTCGCTGATCGGCGCCATCGGCACCCTGCCGGCGCTGGTCGCGCTCACGCTTTATTCGCTGCTGCCGATCATGCGCAACACGGTGACCGGGCTGGCCGAGGTGCCTGTGGGCTTGCGGCAGGCGGGCACGGCGCTGGGGATGACCGGCGGGCAAAGCCTGCGGCTGGTGCTGTTGCCGCTGTCGCTGCCGACGCTCCTGGCCGGTGTGCGGACGGCGACGACGATCGCGATCGGCACGGCGACCATTGCGGCGTTCATAGGCGCGGGCGGCTTCGGGGAACGGATCGTAACGGGCCTTGCGCTCAACGACCGCGAACTGCTGGTGGCGGGTGCGGTGCCGGCGGCGGTACTGGCGCTGTTGAGCGAAGGGGTGTTCGAGCTGATCGAGTACTGGCTGCGCAGAGGGCAACGGCAGGCTTCTTGAGGGGCCTTGCCTGTTGCTCCCTCCCCTCTGGGGGAGGGTTGGGGTGGGGGCCCTGGGCCTTTGATTCGGTTGCATGCTTTGCTGAGGCCGGAGCCGGGAATTCGCCCCGGCGGGCGAGACCCGGCTCCAGGCCTCAAACCAAACACAGCACTCAAATCAAAGGCCCAAGAGCCCCCACTCCAGCCCTCCCCCAGAGGGGGAGGGAGCAAGACAAACGCTCAAGCCAGCGTGTAGGCTGTCTTCACCACCGTGAAGAACTCCTGTGCATAGCGCCCCTGCTCGCGCGGCCCATAGCTCGACCCCTTGCGCCCGCCGAAGGGCACGTGATAGTCCACTCCGGCGGTCGGCAGGTTCACCATCACCATGCCCGCCTGGCTGTGGCGCTTGAAGTGCGTCGCGTACTTCAGGCTCGTGGTCGCGATGCCTGCCGACAAGCCAAACTCGGTGTCGTTGGCGGTGGCCAGCGCCTCCTCGTAGTTCTTCACCCGGATCACGCTGGCCACCGGCCCGAAGATCTCTTCCTTGTTGATGCGCATGCTCGCCACCGACTCGCTGAACAGCGCCGGCGACATGTAGTAGCCCTCGGTGTCCAGCTTCAGCCGCTCGCCGCCCGCGGCCAGCGTGGCGCCCTCGCCCTGGCCGATCTCGATGTAGTTCAGGTCCTGCTGCAGCTGGCTCTCGCTGGAGACCGGGCCGATGTCGGTGCCCGCAGCCAGCGCATCGCCGACCTTGATCTTCGCCATGCGCGCCTTCATCGCCTCGATGAACTTCGGGTAGATGCCATCGGTCACGATCAGCCGGCTCGACGCGGTGCAGCGCTGGCCGGTGGAATAGAAGGCGCTCTGCACGCTGAGCTCGACGGCCTGCTCGAGGTTGGCATCGTCCAGCACCACCTGCGGGTTCTTGCCGCCCATCTCGAGCTGCACCTTCTTGTGCCTGGTCGCGCACTGCACCGCGATGTTGCGGCCGACGCCGACCGAGCCGGTGAAGCTGATGGCGTGGATGCCGGGATGGTCGACCAGGGCGTTGCCGATCACGCTGCCGCGGCCCATCACGAGGTTGAACACGCCGGGCGGAATGCCCGAACGGCTGATGATCTCGGCCAGCGCCCAGGCGCAGCCGGGCACAAGGTCGGCGGGCTTGAGCACCACGCAGTTGCCGAAGGCGAGCGCCGGCGCGATCTTCCAGGCGGGAATCGCAATCGGGAAGTTCCACGGCGTGATGAGCCCGACCACGCCGACAGACTCGCGCGTGATCTCGACGCCGATGCCGGGGCGCACCGAGGGGATGACTTCGCCCGACAGGCGCAGGCATTCGCCGGCGAAGAACTTGAAGATATGGCCGGCGCGCGTGGCCTCGCCGATGCCTTCGGGCTTGGTCTTGCCCTCCTCGCGCGCGAGCAGGGTGCCCAGTTCTTCCTTTCGCGCCAGGATCTCGTTGCCGATCTTGTCCAGCGCATCGCTGCGCGCCTGGATGCTGCCGGTGGACCAGGCCGGGAAGGCGGCGGTGGCCGCCGCAACGGCCGCATCGACCTGGGCGGCATCGCCCTGCGCGTACTGGCCGAGCACGTCGCCCAGGTTGCTCGGATTGGTGTTCGGGCTGTAGCCGGCGCCGGCGCGCCATTCGCCGTTGATCAGGTTGTCGAAGTTCTGCATGGCAGTTCCTTGAAGGTCGGTCGGAAAAAAAGAAAAGGCCGCCAGAGCGGCCCCGCGCATTTGGGGAACTCTACGCTCACTGCAACGAGCGCACTCGGAGACAGCCTATTGCGGACCGAGCTCGTCGATCAGCGCTGCCAGCGCGTCGTACTCCTCGAGCTTGAGCTCGGTGAGCGGCGTGCGCACCGGGCCGGCGTCGTGTCCCACGATCCTGGCGCCGGCCTTCACGATGCTCACCGCATAGCCGTGCCCCTGGTTGCGGATCTCCAGGTAGGGCATGAAGAACTGCTTGAGCAGGCGATGCTGCGTGGCCATGTCGTCGTCGGCCACCGCCTTGTAGAAGTCCATCGCGGTCTTCGGGATGAAATTGAACACGGCCGAGGAATACACCGGCGTGCCCAGCGCCTTGTACGCCGCCGCATAGACCTCGGCCGTCGGCAGGCCGCCCAGGTAGGCGAAGCGGTCGCCCATGCGCAGGTGGATGGAGCTCATGAGCTCGATGTCGCCGATGCCGTCCTTGAAGCCCACCAGGTTCGGGCAGCGCTCGGCCAGCTTCTCGAGCGTGGCGGGGTAGAGCTTGCTCTGGCCGCGGTTGTAGACGATGACTCCGAACTTCACGCTTTTGCAAACGGCTTCGACATGCGCGGCCAGCCCTTCCTGGCCGGCTTCGGTCAGGTAGTGCGGCAGGAGCAGGATGCCGTGGGCGCCGGCCTTCTCGGCCGCCTGCGCGCACTGGATCGCGAAGCGCGTCGGGCCGCCGGCGCCCGCGATGATCGGCACCTTGCCGCGGCAGGTGTCGACCGCGGTGCGGATGATCTCGGGATATTCGTCTGCGGTCAGCGAGAAGAACTCGCCGGTGCCGCCGGCCGCGAACAGCGCGCTCGCGCCATAGGGCGCCAGCCATTCGAGGCGCTCGATGTAGCCCTTCTTGTGGAAGTTGCCCTCGGCGTCGAAGTCGGTCAGCGGGAAAGACAGCAGGCCGGAGCCCATGATGGATTTGAGTTCTTGCGGATTCATGCGATTGAAGTGAAGAGAAAAAGGATGAGCCCCCGCCTCCGTTCGCCCTGAGCTTGTCGAAGGGCTTCGACGAGCTCAGCCTGAACGGGCTGGGATGGTTGCTCTAGTCCAGCTTGATCTGCGCGGCCTCGACCACCTTGGCCCAGCGCGCGCGTTCCTTGTTGAAGAACTGCTCCTGTTCCGTCGACGCCATGGTCACGACCTCGGCGCCCTGCCCGGCCAGGCGCGAGCGGATGTCGGGCGAGCGGATGATCGAAACCAGTTCCTTGTTGAGGCGCTGGATCACCGCCTCGGGCGTGCCGCGCGGGGCCAGCATGCCTTGCCAGGTACCGGAGTCGAAGCCGGGCACGCCCTGCTCGGCGATGGTCGGCACGTCGCCGATCAGCGGCATGCGCGTGGATTTGGAGACACCCAGGATCTTGAGCTTGCCGCTCTGCACATGGGGCAGCGTCGCGAGCATGCCGTTCATCAGCACCTGGGTCTGGCCGCCCACCGTGTCCTGGATGGCCTGCACGCCGCCCTTGTAGGGCACGTACTGCCAGCGCGCACCGCTGGCGCGTTCGAGCGCCACGCCGGCGAGGTGCGGCGCGCTGCCGGTGGCGGTGACGGCGAAGTTCAGGTCGGACTTCTTCGACAGCGCGACCAGTTCCTTGAGGTTGCTCGCCGGCACCGACGGATGCACGACCAGCAGGTGCGGCGAGTAGGCCAGCATGGTCACGCCGCGCAGGTCCTTCGACGGATCGAAAGGCAGCTTGGTGTAGACCGACGGGCTGATCGCGAGCGCGCCGACATCGCACAAGAGGAGCGTATAGCCGTCGGGCGATGCCTTGGACACCAGGTCGGCGCCGAGATTGCCGTTGGCGCCGGCACGATTCTCGACGATCACCGATTGCTTGAGCGCTTCCGACAGCGGCTGGCTGATCGAGCGCGCAATGATGTCGGAGGAACCGCCGGGCGGGTACGGCACCACGATGCGGATGGGTTTGGAGGGCCAGGCGTCGGCCGCGTGGGCGCCGCCTGCGGCCAGCAGCCCGGTGCCGAGGGCGCCGAGCACGAGATCGCGTCGATTCATGGTCATGTCTTGTGTCTCCTGAGGATGGGAAGGGGGATCGCCGGCTGACACGCACGGCGCGCAGCCGAGCGTTGTTGTTATCAGTCATCGTACAACTAGTCGGGCGCGATGTCCAGTCTCGCGGGCCAGCTTGTTCAGGCCGAGGGCGGGGGGCCGGCCGGATCGGCCGGCGGCGCGGCTTCGGCGGCGGCGCTCTTGGCCGCTTCCTGCGCGATGCGCAGCCGCTCGCGGCTGTTGGTGAGGTGGACGCGCATGGCAGCGCGCGCCGATTCGGGATCGCGCCGCGCGATGGCGGCATAGATCTCTTCATGCTCGCGGTTCACGCGGCTCAGGTATTCGCCGCGGCGGTCGTGGTTGCGGATGGCGGTGATGCGCGTGCGCGGAATGATCGTGGTGCCCAGGTGGCTCATGATGTCCGCGAAGTACGGGTTGCCGGTAGCCTGCGCGATCTGCAGATGAAAGCGGAAGTCGGGTGCCACCGTGTCCCCCGCCACCGCCACGTTGCGCTCGAAATCGTCGAGCGCCTCGCGCATCGCAGCCAGCTGCTCGTCGGTGCGGCGCGTGGCGGCCAGGCCGGCGGATTCGGTCTCCAGGCTGATGCGCAGCTCGAGCACCGCGAGCACGTCGACCGAGGTTGCGATGTCCGAGGGATCGAGGCGGAACATGCCGGCGGCCTTGGGCTGCAGCACGAAGGTGCCGATGCCGTGATGCGTCTCCACCAGCCCGCCGGCCTGCAGCTTGGAGAGCGCCTCGCGCACTACCGTGCGGCTCACGCCGTAGGCCTGCATGATGGCCGACTCGGTCGGCAGCTTGTCGCCCGGCTTCAGCTGCTGGCTGCGGATCTTCTCGCCCAGATCGTCGACCAGGCCGTGGGCCAAACCGCGCCCGCGGCGGCGCGGGCTGCCCGTGAAGGTGCCGGCTTCGGCGCTAGCGGTTGACCCCGTTGACAGGTTCGACATGCGATGATGATAATCGTCATCTCGTTGTACGACAACCGATAACTTACCACCAGAGACAAACAAGAGATGAGTGAGATTTCCAGAGCCAATCCGCCCCGCATGGCCCGCCTGCTCCTGACGGGAGCCGCCGGCGGCCTGGGCAAGGTGCTGCGCGAACGGCTGCGCCCTTATGCGGATGTGCTGCGCGTCTCCGACATCGCGGCGCTCGCGCCAGCCGAGGGCAAGCACGAGGAAGTCGTGCCCTGCGATCTGGCCGACAAGGCTGCGGTCGACGCGCTGGTCGCCGGCTGCGACGCGATCGTGCACCTGGGCGGCGTCTCGGTCGAGCGCCCTTTCGAGGAAATCCTCGAAGCCAACATCAAGGGCATCTTCCATCTCTATGAAGGCGCACGCCGGCACGGCGTGAAGCGCGTGGTCTTCGCGAGCTCGAACCATGTGATCGGCTTCTACAAGCAGAGCGAGGCGATCGACGCCCACGCGGCGCGCCGGCCCGACGGCTACTACGGCCTGTCCAAATCCTTCGGCGAGGACGTCGCGCAGTTCTACTTCGACCGCTATGGCATCGAGACCGTGAGCATTCGCATCGGCTCCTCTTTCCCCGAGCCGGCCAACCGCCGAATGATGAGCACCTGGCTCAGCTACCGCGACCTGACGACGCTGGTCGAGAAATCGCTCTTCACGCCCTCCGTCGGCCATACCGTGGTCTACGGCGTGTCGGCCAACCGCGATGTCTGGTGGGACAACAGCGCGGCCGCGCACCTGGGCTTCGAGCCGCAGGACAGTTCCGAAGTCTTCCGCGCGAAGATCGAAGCGCAGCCGCCCGTCGCGCCGACCGACCCGAACGCCATCTACCAGGGCGGCGCGTTCACGGCCCAGGGACCCTTCGGAGATTGAGCGCCATGCGCAGCAAGGCCGAGCTCGTGGTCGATGCACGCTGCGGCACGGGCGAGAGTCCCGTGTGGTCGGCGGCCGACGAGGCACTCTATTGGGTCGACATTCCTGGCCGCGCGTTGCACCGCTGGTCCGCGGCCGGCCACACGCAATGGGCCGGCGAGGAGATGCCGGCCTGCATCGCGCCCCGCGCCGATGTGCCGGGCGCCTGGATCGCAGGCATGGAAAGCGGCCTGTTCTCGATCACGCCGCAGGACGACGGCACGCTCGCCGCGACGCGGCTCGCGCAGGTGGCGCACGCCCTGCCCGGCATGCGCTTCAACGACGGCCGCTGCGACCGCCAGGGCCGCTTCTGGGCCGGCACCATGCTGATGGACATGGCGGCCGGCGCGCGCGTCGGGCGCCTCTACCGCTACGACAAAGGCGCCGCAGCGCCCACCGTGCAGCTCGACGACCTGATCGTGCCCAACGGCCTCGGCTTCAGCCCCGACGGCCGCACGATGTACCTCTCGGACTCGCACCCGAGCGTGCAGACCGTCTGGGCCTTCGACTACGACACCGCCAGCGGCACGCCCACGAACCGCCGCGTCTTCGTCGACATGAAGCCGCTGCCCGGCCGGCCCGACGGCGCCGCGGTCGATGCCGACGGCTGCTACTGGATCTGCGGCAACGACGCCGGCCTGGTGCATCGCTTCACGCCCGAAGGCAGGCTCGACCGCTCGCTCGAAGTACCGGTCAAGAAGCCCGCGATGTGCGCCTTCGGCGGCCCGAAGCTCGACACGCTGTTCGTGACCTCGATCCGCCCGGGCGGCGACCTCTCCGACCAGCCGCTCGCCGGCGGCCTGTTCGCGCTGCGCCCCGGCACCCAAGGCATCACGGAGCCCGCGTTCGGCAGCTGACGACGTTCCAATTTCCATAAACCACCACCGAAGAGGAAGACAAATGAAATTCAACCGCACCCTGATCGCCCTGGCCGCCGCCGCCTTGGGCATGGCCGCGCACGCCGTCGAATTCCGTTCGGCCGACGTGCACAACAGCGACGACTATCCGACCGTGGCCGCGGTCAAGCACATGAGCGAGCTGCTCGAGAAGCGCAGCAACGGCAAGTACAAGATCAAGGTCTTCAACAAGGGCGCGCTCGGGACCGAAAAGGAAACCATCGACCAGGTGAAGATCGGCGCGCTGGAGATGACCCGCGTCAACATCAGCCCGCTGAACTCGATCTGCGCGAAGACGCTGGTGCCGACCATGCCTTTCCTGTTCGACTCGATCGCCCATATGCGCAAGTCGCTCGACGGCCCGGCCGGCGAGGAGATCCTGAAGAGCTGCGAACCCGAAGGCCTCGTCGGCCTCGCCTTCTACGACAGCGGCGCGCGCTCGATCTATGCCAAGAAGCCGGTGAAGTCGCTTGCCGACGCCAAGGGCATGAAGATCCGCGTGCAGCAGTCCGACCTGTGGGTGTCGCTGATCAACGCCATGGGCGCCAACGCCACGCCGGTGCCGATCGGCGAGGTCTACACCGGCCTCAAGACCGGGCTGATCGATGCCGCGGAGAACAACATCCCGTCCTATGACGGCTTCAAGCACTACGAGGCCGTCAAGTTCTACTCGCGCACCGAGCATTCGATGGCGCCCGAGATGCTGGTGATGTCCAAGGCCGTCTACGACAAGCTGCCGAAGGCCGAGCAGGACATGTTCCGCGCCGCGGCCAAGGAATCGGTCGCGTTCCAGCGCAAGAAGTGGGACGAGCAGGAGGCCAAGTCGCTCGAGGTGGTCACCAAGGGCGGCGCCACCATCGTGTCCGACGTCGACAAGGCCTCGTTCCGCGCGGCGATGGCACCGGTGTACGCCAAGTTCATCTCGACGCCGGACCTGCAGCGCCTGGTCAAGGCGATCCAGGACAACAAGTGATCGACGGGCTGGCCGAACCCGAAAGCCTGCGCCCGACCTCGCGCCACGCGTACTCACGCGTGTGCGCGCTGCTCTCCAAGGCCAGCCTGATGCTGGCGGTGGTGCTGCTGATCGCCATCATCGTGTGCGTGCAGTACCAGGTGGTCGGGCGCTACCTTTTCAACGACACGCCGGTGTGGGCCGAGGGCCTCGCGCTGCAGCTGGTGCTGTACGTGACCGCGCTCAGCGTGGCGGTCGGCGTGCGCGATGCGGGCCACATCGGCCTGGAGTCGCTGGTCACGCTGCTGCCGGAGTCGATGCGCCTCAAGGTCGAGATCCTGATCCATGCGCTGGTGGCGCTGTTCGGCGCCATCATGGTTTCCAGCGGCTGGCTCTGGACCCGGCTCAAGTGGAGCGACATCAAGCCCATGCTGGGCATTCCGGTGGGCATGGATTACCTGGCGCTCGTGATCGCGGGCCTGTTGATCGTTCTTTTTTCGGTTGAACATATCGTGGCATTGCTGCGTGACGAGGAAGTGGTGCCGGCGTGGAATTGACCGTTCTGTCTCTTAGTTTTGTCGCGCTGCTGGTTCTCGGCGTGCCGGTCGCGTTCTCGATCGGCCTCGCCTCGATCGCCACCGTGGTGTATGCCGGCCTGCCGGTGGCGGTGGTGTTCCAGAAGATGGTCGGCGGGATGCAGATCTTCTCGTTCCTCGCCATCCCCTTCTTCGTTTTCGCCGGCGAGCTGATGCTCTACGGCGGCATCGCGCAGCGCATCGTGCGCTTTGCCAACAGCCTGATCGGCCATGTGCGCGGCGGGCTCGGCATGAGCAACGTGATCGGCTGCACGCTGTTCGGCGGCGTCGCAGGCTCGCCGGTGGCCGACGTGTCGGCCATGGGCTCGGTCATGATCCCGCTGATGAAGCGCGAGGGCTACGACGCGGACTATGCGGTCAACGTCACCACGCATGCGGCGCTGGTCGGCGCGCTGATGCCGACCTCGCACAACCTCATCATCTTCACGCTGGCTACCACCGGCCTCGCCTCGGTCAGCGTGCTGAGCCTGATCCTGGCGGGCCTGATCCCGGCGCTGCTCCTGACGCTGTGCAATCTGGCGGCCGCCTACTACGTGGCGATCAAGCGCGGCTACCCGATCCGTGGCGCCTTCCCCGGCTGGGGCGAGGTGCTGGCGGCCTTCATCGGCGCGCTGCCCGGGCTGCTGATTGTCGCGATCATCCTCGTGGGCATCCTGTCGGGGGTGTTCACAGCCACCGAGTCGGCGGCCACCGCCGTGCTGTGGGCACTGGGCGTCACGGTGCTGGTGTACCGCTCGCTCAGCTGGAAGGATTTTCTGAAAGCCTGCGCCAAGGCCTGCAAGACCACCGGCGTGGTGCTGCTCTTGATCGGCATCTCCTCGGCCTTCGGCTACTTCATGGCGCTCTACGAGGTGCCGCAGAAAACCGGCGAGCTGATGACCTCCGTCTCGGACAGCCCCTGGGTCATCTTCCTGATGATCAACGTGCTGCTGTTCGTGCTCGGCACCTTCCTCGACATGGCCGCCACGATCCTGATCTGCACGCCGATCTTCCTGCCGATCGCGATGCAGTTCGGGATGAGCCCGGTGCAGTTCGGCATCGTCATGCTGATCAACTGCGCGCTCGGCCTGAACACGCCGCCGGTCGGCACCACGCAGTTCATCGGCTGCGCGATCGGAGGGGTTTCGGTCGGCCAGGTGATGCGATCGATCTGGCCCTTCTACGGCGCGCTGGTGGTATGCCTGATGCTGGTGACCTACGTGCCGGCCTTCTCCCTGTGGCTGCCCGAGCTCTTCTCCGCACCGAAATGAGCAACCCTCTCTACATCACCATGCACGAGCGCGACAACGTCGCGATCGTGGCCAACGACGGCGGGCTGCCGGCCGGCACCGTGTTTCCCTCGGGCCTGACGCTGCGCGAGAAGGTGCCGCAGGCGCACAAGGTGGCGCTGGTCGACATTCCCGAAGGCGGCGAGGTGCGGCGCTACGACGTCGTGATCGGCTATGCGCTGAAGCCGATCGCTGCCGGCAGCTGGGTGCACGAGCGGCTCCTGAAGATGCCCGCCGCGCGCGAGCTCGAAGGCCTGCCGATCGCCACCGTCAGGCCGCCGCCGCAGACGCCGCTCGAGGGCTACACCTTCGAGGGCTATCGCAACCCGGACGGCTCGGTCGGCACGCGCAACATCCTGGCCATTACCCAGACCGTGCAGTGCGTGGCCGGCGTCACCGAGTTCGCCGTGCAGCGCATCAAGGCCGAGCTGCTGCCCAAGTTTCCGAACGTCGACGACGTGGTGGCCCTGGAGCACGGCTACGGCTGCGGCGTTGCGATCGACGCGCCCGACGCGATCATCCCGATCCGCACGCTGCGCAACATCAGCCTCAATCCGAATTTCGGCGGCGAGGTGATGGTCGTGAGCCTGGGCTGCGAGAAGCTGCAGCCCGAGCGCCTGATGCCGCCCGGCACCATCCCGCTCATCGACGAGCGCAATGTGGCCGATGTCGGCGAGAACGCCGACAGCAGGCTCGACGTGGTGTGCCTGCAGGACGAGGCACACATCGGCTTCATGTCGATGGTCGATTCGATCCTGCGCCAGGCCGAAGAGCATCTCGAACGCCTCGACGCGCGCCGGCGCGAAACCGTGCCGGCCAGTGAGCTGACGGTCGGCGTGCAGTGCGGCGGCAGCGATGCCTTCTCGGGCGTCACCGCCAACCCGGCCGTCGGCTTCTGCACCGATCTGCTGGTGCGCGCCGGCGCCACCGTGATGTTCTCGGAAGTGACCGAGGTGCGCGACGGCATCGACCAGCTCACCTCGCGCGCGACCACCCCCGAGGTGGCCGAGGCCATGATCCGCGAGATGGCCTGGTACGACGCCTACCTCGACAAGGGCCGCGTCGACCGCAGCGCCAACACCACGCCCGGCAACAAGAAGGGCGGGCTCTCCAACATCGTCGAGAAGGCAATGGGCTCGATCGTGAAGTCGGGAAGCTCGCCGATCTCCGGCGTGGTCCCGCCGGGCGAGAAGGCACGGCAGAAGGGCCTGCTCTATGCAGCGACGCCGGCTTCCGACTTCATCTGCGGCACGCTGCAGCTCGCCGCCGGGATCAACCTGCACGTGTTCACCACCGGCCGCGGCACGCCCTACGGGCTGGCGGAGGTGCCGGTGATCAAGGTCGCCACGCGAAGCGATCTCGCGCGCCGCTGGCACGACCTGATGGACGTCAACGCCGGCCGCATCGCCGACGGCGAAGCCACGATCGAAGACGTGGGCTGGGAGCTGTTCCGGCTGATGCTCGACGTGGCCAGCGGCCGCAAGAAGACGTGGGCCGAACACTGGAAGCTGCACAACGCGCTGGTGCTGTTCAACCCGGCGCCCGTCACCTGACAAGGAGAAACGCATGGAAGACCTCAAAGGCAAGACCGCCCTCGTCACCGGCGCCAGCACCGGCATCGGGGCTGCCGTCGCGAGGGCCTACGCGGCGCGCGGCGTTCGCGTGGCGGTGCACTACAACCGCTCGGCCGGCCCGGCGAAGGAAGTGGTCGATGCGATCACCGCCGCCGGCGGCGAAGCCTTCGCGCTGCAGGGCGACGTGCGCGACGCCGAAGCGATCCGCCGCGTCGTGCGCGAAACCGCCGCGCGCTGGGGCGGCATCGACATCCTCGTCAACAACGCAGGCAGCCTGGTCAAGCGGGTGCCGATCGCCGAGTTCGACGATGCGCTCTTCGACGATGTGCTGCATATCAATGCGCGGTCGGTGCTCGCCTTCTGCCGCGAAGTGGTACCGCTCATGCGCACGCAGGGCCGCGGCGGCAGCATCATCAATGTCTCGTCGGTCGCGGCGCGCCACGGCGGCGGGCCGGGCGCCTACCTGTATGCCGGCGCGAAAGGCTTCGTCAGCACCGCGACACGCGGCCTCGCGAAGGAACTCGCGCCCGACAGCATCCGGGTCAACGCGGTTGCGCCGGGCGTGATCCAGACGCCCTTCCACGACCAGTTCTCGACGCCGCAGATGCTCGAGGCCTTCAGGGCCACGATCCCGATGGCCCGCATCGGCGAGCCCGACGACTGCGTGGGCGCCTTCCTCTATCTCGCATCGGAACAGCTTTCGAGCTACGTGACGGGCCAGATCCTCGAGGTGAACGGCGGCCAGTACATGCCCTGACCGGCTGAACTCCCAAGGAAAAAGAACATGCATCCAGCCATCACTTCGCGCGCGCTGCGCCGCCTCGCCCTGCTGCTCGCGCCCGGACTCGCCGGGATCGGCGGCAGCGTTTCGGCCGCCACCTGGGTCTATGTGTCCAATGCGGACAGCCAGGAAATCTCCGTTCTCGAGCTCGACCGCGCCCAGGGCACGCTGAAGCCGGTGGAATCGGTGAACGTCGGCGGCGCGGTAATGCCGATGGCGGTGAGCCCCGACAAGCGCTTCCTGTACGCCGCACTTCGCTCGCAGCCTTTTCGCGTCGCGAGTTTCGCGATCGATGGCGCCAGCGGCAAGCTGAAGAAACTGGGCGAGGCGCCGCTGGCCGACAGCATGGCCAACATCGACACCGACGCCACGGGGCGCTGGCTGTTCGCGGCCTCCTACCCGGGGCACAAGATCACGGTCAACAGCATCGACAAGACGGGCAACGTCGGCCCGATCCAGCAGCTGCTTCCAACGGCACCCAACGCACACGCGATCCATGCCGATGCCGGCAACCGCTTCGTGCTGGCGACCAGCCTGGGCGGCGACAACGTTTCGAGCTGGCGCTTCGACGCTCAGACCGGGGCCTTGTCGCCCAACGACCCGCCGCTGACGACCAGCACGGCGAAGTCGGGACCGCGCCACTTCGTCTGGGACAAGGCGCAGCGCAACGTGTACCTGCTGAACGAGCTCGACGCCGGCCTGCATGTGTACGCATGGGACGCCGCCCGGGGCACGCTGCAGCTCCAGCAGAGCACCACCGTGCTGCCCGCGGGCTTCACCGGCAAGCCCTGGGCCGCCGATCTTCATCTCACGCCCGACGGCCGCTATCTCTACGCATCGGAGCGCACGTCCAGCACGCTGTCGGGCTTCAAGGTCGACGCCTCGACCGGCCGGCTGCAGGCGCTGGGCCAGACGCCGACCGAGAAGACGCCGCGCGGCTTCGCCATCGATCCGAGCGGCCGTTTTCTGGTCGCCGTCGGCCAGGAGTCCCACAGCGCCTCGGTGCACCCGATCGACGCTGCGAGCGGCGCCCTCGGCACGCCCCAGCGACTGCCGCTGGGCAAGAACCCGAACTGGGTCGAGATCGTCGAGCTGCCGTGAGCTCGCGCTGAGTTTTTTTATTTGAACGCCAAGGAGACACCTTTTATGCAACGCCGCACCCTCATCCATACCGCGCTCGCCTCGCTCGCCGCAGGACTGCCGGCCCTGCCCGCCTTCGCGCAGGGCTCGTGGCCCACCGGCAAGGCCATCACCTATCTCGTGCCCTTCCCTGCAGGTGGCACCACCGACACGCTCGGCCGCCTGATCAGCCAGAAGCTCGGGCCGGCACTGGGCACCAGCGTCGTGATCGACAACAAGGGCGGCGCCGGCGGCAGCGTGGGCTCGGAGATCGCGTCGCGCGCCGCACCCGACGGCTACACGATGCTGGGCGGCACCATCAGCTCGCATGCGATCAATGTGAGCCTCTATCCGAAGATCGGCTACGACCCGCAGAAGTCCTTTGCGCCGGTGACGCTGATCGGCACCAACCCGGTGGTGCTGGTGGTCAACCAGGCGAGCCCTTACAAGACGCTGAAGGACGTGCTCGAGGCCAGCAAGACCAAGTCGGGCGGGCTCTCGTCCGCTTCGGCCGGCACCGGCACCTCGCAGCACCTGACGCTGGAGCTGCTGTCCTACAAGTCGGGCGTCAAGTTCACGCACGTGCCCTACAAGGGCAGCGGCCCCGCGATCCAGGACGTGATCGGCGGCCAGGTCGACATGATGTTCGACACCACGGTGGTCGCCGGGCCGCACATCCAGAGCGGCAAGCTGCGCGCGATCGCCGTCAGCTCGGCCAAGCGGCTGGCCTCGATGCCGGACGTGCCGACGGTGGCGGAGTCGGGCCTGCCGAGCCTGAAGGACTTCGAGGTGCTGTCCTGGCAGGCGATCTTCGTGCCGGCCGGGACTCCTGCGCCGGTGATCGATCGCCTGCACACCGAGATCCGCAAGATCCTGGCGCAGCCAGAGATGCAGGACAAGCTCAAGGGTTTCGGCATGCAGCCGGCCGACATGACGACTGCTCAGATCGCCGCCTTCCAGAAGTCCGAGGTCGAAAAATGGGCGCAGGTCATCAAGGCCGCGGGAATCAAGGCGGAGTAACCGTCGTCCCACTGGCGACAGGCGGGGCGCTCGATAGAATCGCCTTCCCTTTTTCGGAAGCCCCTTCTTGTCCCACCGCCTCTCCGTCCTGCCGCAGTACCTCTTTCCCAAACAGGCACTGACTTCGTTTGCCGGCTGGGTGGCCGGCAAGGAGCGCGGTGCGGTCACGACCTGGATCATCCGGCGCTTCGTCGCCAAGTACGGCGTCGACATGGGCGAGGCGCTCGATAGCGACATCGCGAGCTATCCGAGCTTCAACGAGTTCTTCACCCGGGCCCTGAAGCCCGGCGCGCGCCCGATCGCGAAGGCCGACCTGGTGTCGCCGGTCGACGGCGCGATCAGCCAGTTCGGCCCGATCGAAGGCGAACAGATCTTCCAGGCCAAGGGCCACCGCTACAGCATCACCGCGCTGGTCGGCGGCGATGCGGCGCTGGCGGCGCAGTTCGCGCACGGCAGCTTCGCCACGCTCTACCTGAGCCCGAAGGACTACCACCGCATCCACATGCCCTGCGACGGGCGCCTCTCGCGCATGATCTACGTGCCGGGCGAGCTGTTCTCGGTCAATCCGGCCACGGCGCGCGGCGTGCCCGGCCTCTTCGCGCGCAACGAGCGCGTGGTGTGCGTCTTCGAATCGGCGCGCGGCCCCTTCGTGCTGGTGCTGGTCGGCGCCACCATCGTCGGCAGCATGGCGACCGTGTGGCATGGCGTGGTCAACCCGCCGCGCGGCGGCGAAGTGCGCGAATGGAACTACGCCGATCGGCAGATCGTGCTCGAGCAAGGCGAGGAGATGGGCCGTTTCCTGCTCGGGTCCACGGTGGTGATGTTGTTCCCTCCGCCACCCCTCGCCTTCAACCCGACGTGGTCGCCGGCAGGCTCGATCCGGCTCGGCGAACTCATGGCCAACTATTCGAGCTCTTGAAGGAGCCGCCTCTGCGACCCGCAGCCGGTCTCACTGCACAGCTATAAAACTTGTAGCAAGCTGCCTTCTGGGATATAGTCGCCGGCCCGATCCGAGTGGTCCAGCACCCAACATAAAAAAACGCGCAGCGCCACGGTGATGTGCAGCCGCCGCCCCGAGGAGATGTTGTTCGATGAGTAGCAAGGAAAACGCGGCTGTCAGCCAATTGCTTGCGATGCTGGAGGCCCGCTACGCACTGCGCGTGCTCTGGGCACTGCGCGACGGCCATGCCCAGACCTTCCGCCTGCTGCAGGACAGCGTCGGCAACATCACGCCCAATACGCTCAATACCCGCATCAAGGAGTTGCGCGAAGCAGGCATCGTGAACCACGGCAGCGAGGGCTACAGCCTCACGTTGAGCGGGCAGGACCTGCTCAAGCGCCTGTCCGACCTGCAGGCCTTTGCCGTGAAGTGGCAGGTGAACCAGGTCAAGAAAGCGGCGCCCGCCGCGCCCGCGCCCCTCAAGCAGCTCGGGCCGAATCCGACGCCTCGTTAAACTGCAGGGCTTTTTTCTTCATCCCCAAGGAGCATTCCATGCCCACCACTCCCTCCGGCCTGCAATACGAAGACACCACCGTCGGTGGCGGCGCCGAAGCCAAGGCCGGCCAGCACGTGCATGTGCACTACACCGGCTGGCTCTACAACGACGGCGTCCAGGGCGCCAAATTCGACTCCAGCCGCGATCGCAACGACCCCTTCGCCTTCTCGCTGGGGGCCGGCCAGGTCATCAAGGGCTGGGACGAAGGCGTCGCCGGCATGAAGATCGGCGGCCAGCGCACGCTGATCATCCCGCCCGCACTCGGCTACGGCGCACGCGGCGCCGGCGGCGTGATCCCGCCGAACGCGACCCTGAAGTTCGACGTCGAGCTGCTCGACGCCCACTGAGCGGGCGGCACCGCCGCCCCGAGCGAAATGCGCCTGGATGGGCGCATTTTTTTGCCTTGAAAACCCCGAGCCCAGCCCCATCTGGCCCGCTATTGTTTTGTTTTCCGGCGTGGCCGCCGGCTTTTTGAGCATGTCAGACCCGCAAAACCCCCAATCGAATCCCGATAACTTCCTGCAGGGCGAGCCCAGCCCGGAAGAGCTGGAAGCCGCGCAAGCCGCCAACGAGGCCGACGCCCTGGCGGCCGCCGCGGCCGAGATCGCTGCGCTGCAAGCCAAGAACGCCGAACTGAACGACCAGTACCTGCGCGCGCAGGCCGATGTGCAGAACGCACGCCGCCGTGCCGACGAGGAGGTCAGCAAGGGCCGCAAGTTCGCGATCGAATCGTTTGCCGAAAGCCTGCTGCCGGTGCTCGACAGCCTCGAGGCCGGCCTGGCCCACAAGGACGCCACGCCGGAGCAGATCAGCGAAGGCGCCGAAGCCACGCTGCGCCAGCTCAAGAGCGCGCTGGAGCGCAACAAGGTGATCGAAATCGCGCCGGCGGCCGGCGCCAAGTTCGACCCGCACCAGCACCAGGCGATTTCGGTGGTGCCGGCCGAAGGCCAGGAAGCCAACACCATCGTGAGCGTGCTGCAGAAGGGCTACACGATCGCCGAGCGCGTGCTGCGCCCGGCGCTGGTGACGGTCAGCGCGCCCAGCTGAATTCCACGGAAACCCACAGGAAATCCCCGCTTCGTCCCTTGAATCGAGCTGGGTTATCCACAAGTTCACAACAACATATTTTTCGCGTTCAGGAGCAAACAACATGGCCAGAATCATCGGCATCGACCTCGGCACCACCAACTCGTGCGTGTCGATCATGGAAGGCAACACCACCCGCGTGATCGAGAACTCGGAAGGCGCGCGCACCACGCCCTCGATCGTCGCCTACCAGGAAGACGGCGAAGTGCTGGTCGGCGCTTCGGCCAAGCGCCAGGCCGTCACCAACCCTCAGAACACGATCTACGCCGTCAAGCGCCTGATCGGCCGCAAGTTCGAGGAAAAGGAAGTCCAGAAGGACATCGACCTGATGCCCTACACCATCGTCAAGGCCGACAACGGCGACGCCTGGGTCGAAGTGCGCGGCAAAAAGCTCGCGCCGCCGCAGGTCAGCGCCGAGATCCTGCGCAAGATGAAGAAAACCGCCGAAGACTATCTCGGCGAAGCCGTCACCGAGGCCGTGATCACGGTTCCGGCCTACTTCAACGACAGCCAGCGCCAGGCCACCAAGGATGCCGGCCGCATCGCCGGCCTGGACGTCAAGCGCATCATCAACGAGCCGACCGCGGCCGCGCTGGCCTTCGGCCTCGACAAGCAGGACCGCGCCGACCGCAAGATCGCCGTGTACGACCTGGGCGGCGGTACCTTCGACATCTCGATCATCGAGATCGCCGACGTCGACGGCGAAAAGCAATTCGAAGTGCTGTCGACCAACGGCGACACCTTCCTCGGCGGCGAGGACTTCGACCAGCGCGTGATCGACTACATCATCGGCGAGTTCAAGAAGGACCAGGGCGTCGACCTCAGCAAGGACGTGCTCGCGCTGCAGCGCCTGAAGGAAGCCGCCGAGAAGGCCAAGATCGAACTCTCGAACAGCGCCCAGACCGACGTCAACCTGCCCTACATCACGGCCGACGCCTCGGGTCCGAAGCACCTGAACATCAAGCTCACGCGCGCCAAGCTCGAAAGCCTGGTCGACGAGCTGATCGAACGCACCATCGCGCCCTGCCGCACCGCCATCAAGGACGCCGGCGTGTCGGTGAACGACATCCATGACGTGATCCTGGTCGGCGGCATGACCCGCATGCCCAAGGTGCAGGAGAAGGTGAAGGAATTCTTCGGCAAGGAGCCGCGCAAGGACGTGAACCCCGACGAGGCCGTGGCCGTCGGCGCCGCGATCCAGGGCCAGGTGCTCTCGGGCGACCGCAAGGACGTGCTCTTGCTCGACGTGACCCCGCTGTCGCTCGGCATCGAGACCATGGGCGGCGTGATGACCAAGATGATCACGAAGAACACCACGATCCCGACCAAGTTCGCGCAGACCTTCTCGACCGCGGAAGACAACCAGCCGGCGGTGACGATCAAGGTGTTCCAGGGCGAGCGCGAGATCGCCGCGGGCAACAAGCTGCTCGGCGAGTTCAACCTCGAAGGCATTCCGCCGGCCGCGCGCGGCACGCCGCAGATCGAGGTGAGCTTCGACATCGACGCCAACGGCATCCTGCACGTCGGCGCCAAGGACAAGGGCACCGGCAAGGAAAACAAGATCACCATCAAGGCGAACTCGGGCCTCTCCGAAGACGAGATCCAGAAGATGGTGAAGGATGCCGAGCTCAACGCCGCCGAGGACAAGAAGAAGGTCGAGCTCGCCCAGGCCCGCAACCAGGGCGAGGCGATGGCGCACAGCGTGAAGAAGTCGCTCGGCGAGCACGGCGCGAGCCTGGATGCAGGCGAAAAGGAAAAGATCGAAGCCGCAATCAAGGAGCTGGAAGAAGTCCTGAAGGGCGACGACAAGGCAGCGATCGAGGAAAAGACCAACACGCTGATGACGGCCAGCCAGAAGCTCGGCGAGAAGATGTACGCCGACGCCCAGGCGGCCGCCGGAGCCGCGGGCGGCGCGGCGGGCGCTGGCCCGGAAGCTGCAAGCGCTCCGGCCGACGACAACGTGGTCGACGCCGAGGTCAAGGAAGTCAAGAAGGGCTGATACGAAGGCCCCGGCAAGGCTGGATCTCCTGACAGGGCGGTCCGGCCTTTTTCCGTTTTCGCTCCCCCAGCCCACCGACCATGGCCACCAAACGCGACTACTACGAAACCCTCGGCGTCCCGAAGAACGCGAGCGAGGAAGAAATCAAGAAGGCTTATCGCAAGCTCGCGATGAAGCACCACCCCGACCGCAACCATGGCGACACCGGCAAGGAAGCCGAAGCCAAGTTCAAGGAGGTGAAGGAAGCCTACGAGATGCTGTCGGATGCGCAGAAGCGCGCCGCCTACGACCAGTACGGCCATGCCGGCGTCGACCCTAACATGCGCGGCGGCCCGGGCGCGGAAGGCTTCGGCGGCTTCGCGGAAGCCTTCGGCGACATCTTCGGCGACGTGTTCGGCGGCCGCGCCGGCGGTCGTGCGGGCGGACGCCAGGTGTTCCGCGGCAGCGACCTGAGCTATGCGATGGAAGTGACGCTCGAGGAGGCGGCCGACGGCAAGGAAGCGCAGATCCGCATTCCGAGCTGGGACGATTGCGGCACCTGCAAGGGCACGGGCGCCAAGCCCGGCACCAAGCCCATCACCTGCACCACCTGCCACGGCCAGGGCGCGGTACAGATGCGCCAGGGTTTCTTCAGCGTGCAGCAGACCTGCCCGACCTGCCACGGTACCGGCAAGATCATTCCCGAGCCCTGCACCACCTGCCACGGCCAGGGCAAGATCAAGAACAACAAGACGCTCGAGGTCAAGATCCCGGCCGGCATCGACGACGGCATGCGCATCCGCAGCACCGGCAACGGCGAGCCCGGCACCAACGGCGGACCGCCCGGCGACCTCTATATAGAGATCCGGCTCAAGAAGCACGAGCTGTTCGAGCGCGACGGCGACGACCTGCATTGCGTGGTGCCGGTCAGCATCACCACCGCCGCGCTGGGCGGCGAGATCAACGTGCCCACGCTCAGGGGCGCGGCCGCGATCGACATCCCCGACGGCACCCAGAGCGGCAAGCAGTTCCGCCTGCGCGGCAAGGGCATCAAGGGCGTGCGCTCCACCTACCCGGGCGACCTCTACTGCCACATCCGCGTGGAGACGCCGGTCAAGCTCACCGAGCACCAGCGCAAGCTGCTGAAAGAGCTCGACGAATCGCTCAAGAAGGGCGGCGACAAGCACAGCCCCACGGACAAGGGCTGGTTCGACAAGGCAAAGGAATTTTTCAGCTGAGTAGGCTCCGGCTCCGCCACTTCGTGTGGTCCGCCAGCCCCCTCACCGGGGGCAACACCGGCGGCCCGGCAAAGCCGGTTCCGCGGTGTTTCCCGAACGGGCCTGGCTTCGCCGGCCAGCCGCCAGCTCACGCGACCATTTGGGCTTGATTGGTCGCCGCCAACTCAGTATCCCAGCAGATTGCGCCGCACGTGCGTCAGATGCTGCAGGCAGAGCTGCACGGCGCGCGCGCTGTCGCGGTCCTTGAGCGCGGCGACCAGTTCGCGATGCTCGCGCTGGTAGTCCAGCCTGCGCTCCGGCGTAGCGCTGCGGCGCTTGAGCATGCCCCACTCCCCCTGCGCGCGCACCTCGTTCATGCGCTGGAACACGGCCGCGATGAAGGCGTTGTGCGCGGCGCCGGCGATGGCCTCGTGCAGCCTGCCGTCCCAGAGTTCGAACTCCTCGAGGCTCGCCGCCGCCTCGCCCCGGTCGCAGCACTCTTCCATCCGGGCGAAATCGGCGGCCGTGGCATTGCCGACGACCATGGCGATGACGGCGGGCTCGAGCACCAGGCGCGCGCTCATCAGTTCGGCAGGACTGGTCGCGAGCGGCGACTCGCCATGGCTGAGTTCCGCCAGCGCCTGCGCGACCTCCTCGCTGACGTAGGTCCCGCTGCCCACCGTCTGGGTGATCAGCCCGCGGCTCTTCAGGTCTGCCAGCACCCGGCGCACCGTCCCGCGGCTGAGCCCGAACTGACCGCTCAGTTCGCGCTCGGTCGGCAGGCGGTGGCCGGCTCGCCAGGTACGCGATTTCAGGTTCTCGAGAATGGCTTCCCGCAGGGTCAGGGCGCTGTACACGGTCGCGAGGATGGGTAGATGGAATGGAAGAAGCGCACCGATCGTATCAACCGCGACGCGGGGGCTCTATTGTGCGTTTGGTACTCGATTGGTAGCATTTGGTCTCAACAAGGAGATCATTTTGCGCATAGCGACCTACCAATATCAAGGCCGACGCCAGGTCGGCCTGGTCTCGGAAGACGGCGCGACCGTCAGTCCGCTCCAACTCGGCGATGCCCAGGTGCAGCGCGGCGCACTGTCCCTGATCGAAGATCGGGCTTCCGGTGCAGCCCTGCCCCCCACAGGTGCGGCGCTTGCCCTCAGTGAAGTGAGGCTCGAGGCTCCCCTGCCCCTGCCGCGCCGCAACATCTTCTGCGTCGGCCGCAACTACCACGCGCATGCCAAGGAACTGTCGGCCTCGGTCTTCAGGAACAACACGGCCAAAGCCGATGCCTGGCCGATCGTGTTCACCAAGGTGCCGGAATGCGTGATCGGGCCAGAGGACGAGGTCCGGCTGCCGGGCGAGTCGGTTTCGGCGCAGATCGACTACGAGGCCGAGCTCGCCGTGGTCATCGGCAAGGGCGGCCGCAACATCGCGCGCGGCGAGGCCTTGTCGCACGTGTTCGGTTACACCATCGTCAACGATGTCACCGCGCGCGACGTGCAGATGCGCCACCAGCAATGGGATCTAGGCAAGTCCTTCGACACCTTCTGTCCGATGGGCCCCTGGATTGTGAGCGCCGACGCGCTCGACGGCACGCAGACGCGCGTGCGCTGCTGGGTCAACGGCGAGCTGCGCCAGGACGCGCAGACAGCCGACTTCATCTTCGACATTCCGTCGCTGATCGAGGCTTGTTCGCGCGGCATCACCCTGTATCCCGGCGATGTGATCGCCACCGGCACGCCGGCCGGCGTCGGCATGGGCATGTCGCCGCCGCAGTACCTGAAGGCGGGCGACACGGTCCGCATCGAGATCGACGGCCTCGGCACGCTGGAAAACCGCTTCGTCTGAAAGCGCATTCCAAGACAAATGGAGACAAGCTCATGCATGTATATCCGCACGCGCTGCTGCGCGCCGTATTCCTCGCGGCCGCCTGCTGCGCCACGGTCACGGCGGCGGTCGCGCAAACGGGCTGGCCAGACAAGCCGATCACGATGGTCGTTCCGTTCCCGCCGGGCGGCGTTGCAGACACGGTCGCACGGCCCGTGGCCGAGGCCTTGTCGCGCGAGCTGAAACAATCCGTGATCGTCGAGAACAAGGCCGGCGCGGGCGGCGCGGTAGGCATCGGCTTCGCGGCCCGCGCACCGGCCGACGGCTACACCGTGCTGCTGAGCCTGTCCTCGATCTCCATCCTGCCGGAGGCCGACGCCATTCTCGAGCGCAAGCCCGCCTACCAGATGAACCAGTTCAAGCCGATCGCGCGCTTCACCGCCGATCCCACGGTCCTGGTCGTGCGCGCGGACGCGCCGTGGAAAACGCTGGCGGAGTTCATCGCCGACGCGCGCACCAAGCCCGGCGCTTACAACTACGGCAGCTCCGGCAACTACGGCACGATGCATGTGCCGATGGAGATGCTGAAGAGCGCCGCCGGTTTCCGCATGACCCACATCCCCTACACCGGCGCGGGGCCGGCGGTGGTCGCGCTGCTCGCGGGGCAGGTCGATGCGCTCGCGAGCGGGCCGTCGACCGTGGTCCAGCAGATCAAGGCCGGCAAGCTGCGCGCGCTCGCGCACTGGGGCGAGCGCCCGCTGGTTGCGCTGCCCGAGGTACCGAGCCTCGAGCAGTCGGGGTTCAAGGTGAAGTTCGCGCAGTGGTCGGGGCTTTTCGTTCCCGCCGCGACGCCGGACGAGATCGTGAGGCGGCTGCGCGCGGCGTCGGCGAAGGCGGCAACAGACCCGGCAGTGGTGCAGGTCATCGAGAAGGCGGGCAGTCCCATCGCCTACCTCGACGCGCCCGAGTTCCAGTCGTACTGGAGTGCCGATGCCGCCATGATGACCGAGGCCGTCCGGAAGATCGGCAAGGTCGAGTAGCGGCTGGCAGTTTTTCCTCGCGGCCGTTCGAGCAACCGGCCTACTACTGATGCGTTCGTGTCGCGCGTAGCCTATAACCAAAGGTAGGACGTTGTGTCCCGACTGTGTTTCAAGGCATGAGAAAGAACGTGCGTGCACGATGGACGAAGAGCCTGCGCCGGCCGACTTCGTGCGTCACACATTTTTCGATCGTTCTGACTATTGCTTCCGGTTCCGCGTTGGAACTTTTAAACAACGCGCCAATTCTTATTTGAAAAGCAATTTGCTCGACGCGCTCTTTGTTCTATGCTTTGACCAAGTTCCTGCTTGAGGAGTGAATCCGAAGCGTGCACACCATACCTGGCACCATTCCTGCGAACGATGCAACGTGTGCAGCACGGAAACTCCGGGCAGCGCCCCGCTGACTCGATGGAGGTGTCTATGGATGTCGTCAGTAACTTCGCCGCCCGCTACGAGCGGACCCGCGAAGAGGTCCTGTCCCTGCAGGAATATCTGGAGATCTGCAAGCGCGAGCCCGGGGCTTACGCCACGGCCGCCGAGCGCATGCTGCAGGCGATCGGGGAACCCGAACTCGTCGACACGCGCAACGACCCGCGTCTGTCACGCATCTTCGCCAACAAGGTCATCAAGATCTACCCTGCGTTCAGGGAGTTCTATGGCATGGAAGATGCAATCGAGCAGGTGGTTTCGTACTTCCGGCACGCCGCACAGGGCCTGGAAGAGAAGAAACAGATCCTCTACCTGCTCGGCCCCGTCGGCGGGGGCAAGAGCTCGATCGCGGAGCGCTTGAAGCAACTGATGGAGCAGGTGCCCTTCTATTCGATCAAGGGATCGCCGGTCAACGAGTCGCCGCTCGGTCTCTTCGACGCCGCGGAAGACGGCGAGATCCTCGAGAAGGAGTACGGCATTCCGCGCCGCTACCTCCAGCGCATCCTGTCGCCCTGGGCCGTGAAGCGGCTCGAGGAGTACGGCGGCGACATCCGTCAGTTCCAGATCGTCAAGCGTTACCCATCGGTGCTGCGGCAGATCGCCGTGGCCAAGACCGAGCCGGGCGACGAGAACAACCAGGACATCTCCTCGCTGGTCGGCAAGATCGACATCCGCAAGCTCGAGACCTTTGCGCAGGATGACCCCGACGCCTACGCCTACTCCGGCGGCCTGTGCCTGGCCAACCAGGGCCTGCTGGAATTCGTCGAGATGTTCAAGGCACCCATCAAGGTGCTGCATCCGCTGCTGACCGCCACGCAGGAAGGCAACTTCAAGGGCACCGAAGGCTTCGGCGCCATTCCGTTCGACGGCATCGTGCTGGCCCACAGCAACGAAAGCGAATGGAAGGCCTTCCGCAACAACAAGAACAACGAGGCTTTCCTCGACCGCATCTACATCGTCAAGGTGCCGTACTGCCTGCGCGTCTCCGAAGAGATCAAGATCTACGAGAAGCTGGTGCGCAACTCCTCGCTCTCGCTGGCGCCCTGCGCTCCCGGAACGATGCGCATGATGGCCCAGTTCTCGGTGCTGACGCGGCTCAAGGAGCCGGAGAACTCGAGCATCTTCAGCAAGATGCAGGTCTACGACGGCGACAACCTCAAGGACACCGACCCGAAGGCCAAGTCGATCCAGGAGTACCGCGACTACGCTGGCGTCGACGAGGGCATGAGCGGCGTGTCGACACGCTTCGCTTTCAAGATCATCTCCAAGGTCTTCAACTTCGACAGCAGCGAGGTCGCCGCCAATCCGGTGCACCTCATGTACGTGCTCGAGCAGCAGATCGAGCGCGAGCAGTTCGCGCCCGAGACCGAGCAGAAGTACCTTTCCTACATCAAGGAGCTGATGGCGCCGCGCTATGCGGAGTTCATCGGCAAGGAGATCCAGACCGCCTATCTCGAGAGCTACTCAGAGTACGGCCAGAACATCTTCGACCGCTACGTCACCTACGCCGACTACTGGATCCAGGACCAGGAGTACCGCGACCAGGACACCGGCGAAGTCTTCGACCGCGGCTCGCTCAATGCCGAGCTCGAGAAGATCGAAAAGCCCGCGGGCATCAGCAATCCCAAGGACTTCCGCAACGAGATCGTCAACTTCGTGCTGCGCGCGCGCGCCGGCAACGCGGGCAAGAACCCCTTGTGGACCAGCTACGAGAAGCTGCGCACGGTGATCGAGAAGAAGATGTTCTCCAACACCGAGGAGCTTCTGCCCGTCATCAGCTTCAATGCCAAGAGCAGCGCCGACGAGCTGAAGAAGCACGAGGATTTCGTCAATCGCATGGTGCAGAAGGGCTACACCGCCAAGCAGGTCCGCCTGTTGTGCGAGTGGTATCTGCGCGTTCGCAAGAGCTCATGATGAGCGGGGGCCTGTTATCACATGAATCACCCACGCGTGGGGCCCCAGAGAGGGCCCAATCTAGGCGCCAAGCGGAACTGGGTTGCACACCCAGTGAGCATTGGCAACGACGAGTGGGCCCTCTCTGGGGCCCCACCCGAAGGGCCGGGGCGGCAAGGGGCGCATGGCGTCGTTGCGGTCCTTGCCCAGGCGGCCGGCATGGGCTGCGGCCCGCGCCTAGCCCTGCACCCCTTGCCGCCCCGGCGCGGGGGTGATTCATGTGTTAACAGGCCCTGAAGGAGTTCCTGCCGTGGCCATGCTGCAGCAGATCATCGACCGCCGTCTGTCGGGGAAGAACAAGTCCATCGGCAACCGCGAGCGTTTCCTGCGGCGCTATCGCGAGCAAATCGGCGAAGCCGTGCGGCGCGCCGTCAGCGGCCGCAGCATTCGCGATCTCGAGCAGGGCGAGGACATCACCTTGCCCAAGCGCGATGTCTCCGAACCGGTGTTCGGCCATGGCCAGGGCGGCGACCGCGAGTACGTACATCCGGGCAATCGCGAGTACGTCAAGGGCGACCGCATCGAGCGGCCGCAGCAGGGCGGCGGCGGCGCGGGCAGCGGCTCGCAGGCCGGCGATGGCGAAGGCGGCGAAGACGACTTCGTCTTCCGCCTCACCAAGGAAGAGTTCATGCGGGTCTTCTTCGAAGACCTCGCCCTGCCCCACCTGATCCGTACCCAACTGGCCGAGGTGCCGGAATGGAAGAGCCACCGCGCCGGCTTCACCAGCGACGGCATGCCCACCAACCTGCACGTCGTGCGCTCCATGCGCGGCGCGCTGGCGCGGCGCATCGCGCTCGGCGGCGCCCCGCGGCGCGAGCTCCGCGAACTCGAGGCGCACCTGCTGCATCTCAAGCGCAGCCCGCGCGTGGCGGATGCGCTGGTGCAGCGCGAGATCCGCGAAACCGAGGCCCAGCTCGAGGAGCTTCGCGCCAAGGCCAAGCACATACCCTACCTGGATCCGATCGACCTGCGCTACCGCAACCGCGTCAGGGTGCCGGTGCCCTCGGCCAAGGCGGTGATGTTCTGTTTGATGGACGTGTCGGGATCGATGGACGAGGCGCGCAAGGACATGTCCAAGCGCTTCTTCATGCTGCTGTACCTGTTCCTGACCCGGCATTACGAGAAGATCGAACTGGTCTTCATCCGCCACCACACCCAGGCCAGCGAGGTGAGCGAAGAGGAGTTCTTCCATGCCACCGAGACCGGCGGTACCGTGGTTTCCAGCGCGCTGACGTTGATGCACGAGATCATCCGTGCGCGTTTTCCGAGCAGCGAATGGAACATCTACGGGGCGCAGGCCAGCGACGGCGACAATTGGCACCAGGACAGCGGCCGCTGCCGCGAGCTGCTGACCGACCATCTGCTGCCGCTGGTGCGCTACTACGCCTACGTGCAGGTCGCAGATGCCGAGCAGAACATGTGGGAGGAATACAGCCAGCTGGTCGGCTCCCACAAGAATTTCGCGATGCGCAAGGTCGCCGACGCGCAGGACATCTACCCGGTGTTCCGCGACCTGTTCAAGAAAGAGGGTGTGCCGGCGTGAACGCAAGGAAACGAGAGCCCCTGCCCAGCCCCTCGGACTGGACCTTCGAACTGATCGAGCGCTATCACGGCGAGATCGCGCGCGTGGCGCGCGGCTACAAGCTCGACACCTACGCCAACCAGCTCGAGATCATCACGGCCGAGCAGATGATGGATGCCTACGCCTCGGTGGGCATGCCGGTCATCTACCGCCACTGGTCCTACGGCAAGCAGTTCATCGCCACCGAGAAGAACTACCGCCGCGGCCACATGGGCCTGGCCTACGAGATCGTCATCAATTCCGACCCCTGTATCGCCTACCTGATGGAAGAGAACACCATGGCCATGCAGGCCCTGGTGATCGCCCATGCCGCCTACGGCCACAACAGCTTCTTCAAGGGCAACTACCTCTTCAAGATGTGGACGGACGCCTCGTCCATCATCGACTACCTGGTCTACGCGAGGAACTACATCAGCGAATGCGAAGAGCGCCACGGCGTGGCCGCCGTCGAAGACCTGCTCGACTCCTGCCATGCGCTGATGAACCATGGCGTGGACCGCTACCGCCGCCCGCAGAAGCTGTCGCTGAACCAGGAACAGGCACGCCGCGAGGAGCGCGAGCACCATCTCCAGCAGCAGGTCAACGACCTCTGGCGTACCCTCCCGCGCAAGAGCGGGCGCAGCGCAGAAGACGAGGAGGCCTCCAAGCGCTTTCCGTCCGAACCGCAGGAGAACCTGCTCTACTTCATCGAGAAAAATGCACCATTGTTGGACCCTTGGCAACGTGAAGTGGTGCGTATCGTGCGCAAAATTGGGCAGTACTTCTATCCGCAGCGCCAGACCCAGGTCATGAACGAGGGCTGGGCCACCTTCTGGCACTACACCTTGCTCAATACGCTCTACGACGAAGGCCTTTTGGCCGACGGTTTCATGATGGAGTGGCTTCAGTCGCACACCAACGTGGTGTTCCAGCCGCCGGTCGGCCACCGCGCCTACAGCGGCATCAATCCCTATGCGCTGGGGTTTGCGATGTACACCGACCTGCGGCGCATCTGCGAAAACCCGACCGAGGAAGACAAGCGCTGGTTCCCCGACATGGCCGGCTCGCCGTGGCTGACTTCGCTGGATTACGCGATGCGCAATTTCAAGGACGAGAGTTTCGTCGGCCAGTTCCTCTCGCCCAAGCTGATGCGCGACTTTCGCTTTTTCGCGATCCGCGACAAGGAGGACGACCCCGAGCTCGAGGTATCGGCCATTCACGACGACAGCGGCTACCGCCAGCTGCGCGAATCGCTGTCGCGCCAGTACGACCTCAACCACCGCGAGCCGAACATCCAGGTCTGGAGCGTCAACCTGCGCGGCGACCGCGCGCTCACGCTGCGCCACACCCAGCACAACGACCGCCCGTTGCACGACGATGCACAGGAGGTGCTCAAGCACGTCGCCCGCCTGTGGGGCTTCGACGTGCATCTCGAGAGCGTCGACAGCCAGGGCCGAGTGAACCACCGCAAGGTGGCCGGGCCGCAGGCGACCTAGTAGCGGCGTTGCCCGCGCTTGCAAGGCGCAAGCCTTGCGGCGCACGGGCGCCTTGCATCCAGCCCCTTGGCTGGGCAACGCGATCCCCGCAAATACAGGCCCTAGCGCGGCAGGCGAAGCTTCGCGCGTGCCGCCAGCGCGAGTTCACGCGCGTGACAATCCTCGACATGGTCGTTGACCAAGCCCATGGCCTGCATGAAGGCGTAGACCGTCGTCGGGCCGACGAAGCTCCAGCCTCTCTTCTTCAGGTCCTTCGACATCGCCACCGATTCGGGCGAAGTGCTCATGGTCTGCAGGGCGGCATGCGTGATGCGGGGCGGCCGCGATGCGAGGTCAGGTTCGAAGCCCCACGCGTAGGCCGCCAGCGAACCGAATTCCTCACGCAGCTCCAGTACGCGCTGCGCATTGTTGATGGTCGACTCGATCTTGCCGCGATGCCGCACGATGCCTGCATCGCCGAGCAGCCGTTCCACATCCTTGGGGCCGAAGCGCGCGACGCGCTCGGCATCGAAGTCGGCAAAGGCGCGCCGGAAGGCTTCGCGCTTGTTGAGGATGGTGAGCCAACTCAGCCCGGCCTGGAATCCTTCGAGGCACAGCTTCTCGAACAGGCGTCGATCGTCCGTGACGGGGAAGCCCCATTCCTTGTCGTGGTAGTGCTGGTAAGCCGGCGTGGATTCGCACCAGCGGCAGCGCAGCGTGCCGTCGGCGCCGGCGAACAGTCCGGGGCGCTCCGCGCTCATGCGCGCAGTGCCGGCAGGGATGACGGGCTGGTCCGAACTGATCTCCATGGCATCTCCGGGAAGGGGAGCGATACGATATCGTATGACTGGCGCCGCCGGCTATCATCGTCCCTCCGGAGACCCGCAATGCCAATAAAAACTCTTGCACGCGTCTTCTCGGTCGCCGCCACGCTGTACATGAGCGTGCCCGCGAGCGCCCAGACGCTCAATTGCAATCGCGATTTCGCGCAGATGGGCGACTCGAAGTTCGCGATCCTGCAGAAATGCGGTGAGCCGATTTTCAAGGACAGCTTCTGCAAGAAGCCCGACGCGAGCACGCAGCCGTTGGTCGCGCCGACCGCCGGAGGAGGCAACGTGATCATCAATCAAAACGCATGCGAGCCGGTCGAAGAGTGGACCTACAAACCGGGGTCCGGTCAGTTCGTCACACTATTGCTGTTCGAGAACGGCGCCCTCAAGCGCATCCGCTACGGCAGCCGGATTCCCTGAACTTCGCCGCGGGGCTACGCCGAGTCGCTCACGCGCACCAGCGCTTCGATCGCGAGCGGATAGCCCTTGACGCCGAAGCCGACGATGATGCCGCGTGCCGCCGGCGAGATGTAGGAGCGATGGCGGAACTCCTCGCGCGCATGCACGTTGGAGATGTGCAGTTCGACCAGCGGCACGCTCGCGCCCTTGATCGCATCGTGCAGCGCAATCGAGGTGTGGGTGTAAGCGCCCGGGTTCATCACGACGCCGAGCATGCGGCCGGCGGCAACCTCCCGGCCCGCCTCGTGGATCCAGTCGATCAGCTGGCCTTCGTGATTCGATTGGCGGCACTCGATCTCGACGCCGAGCTTCGCGCCCGCCTCCTGGCACATGCGCTCGACATCGGCCAGGGTTTCGTGGCCGTACTGCGCGGGCTCGCGCGTTCCGAGCAGGTTGAGATTGGGGCCATTGAGAACGAGGATCTTTTTCATGGCCCGTTTGTAGCAGGTGTTCGCCAGGGCAGCTACCGCCGAGAATGCCGGCATGAACGACAGCCTGCTCGAGCGACTCGCCGGTCCGCTGCGCCTGGGACTGGGTGGCGCACCGCTGGGCAATCTCTATGCGCCACTCGACGACGAGAGCGCCGGGCGCACCATCGAGGAGGCCTGGCGCCAGGGCCTGCGCTACTTCGACACCGCCCCGCTCTACGGCCACGGACTCAGCGAACTGCGCCTGGGCCGCGTGCTCGGGAAGAAGCCGCGCGACAGCTTCGTGCTCTCGACCAAGGTCGGCCGCCTGCTGCGTCCCGACCCGGCCGCGCCGGAGGAGCGCGACGGCTATGTGCAAGGCCTCCCGTTCGCGCCGCACTTCGACTACAGCTTCGACGGCGCGATGCGATCGATCGAAGAAAGCCTTGAGCGTTTGGGTCTGGCGCGCATCGACATCGCCTTCATCCACGACATCGACCGCCACACTCATGGCGAGCGGCAGCCCCAACGCTTCAGCGAAGCGATGGACGGCGCCTATCGCGCGCTGGACCGCCTGCGCACCGAGGGCGTCCTCGGCGCGATCGGCATCGGCGTGAACGAGTGGGAGGCGTGCCGCGATGCGCTGGCCGCGGGCGACTTCGATTGCATGATGCTGGCCGGCCGCTACACCCTGCTCGACGTCTCCGCCACACGCGAACTGGTTCCGCTGTGCGTCGCGCGAAGGGTCCGCCTGATCCTTGCCGGCGTCTTCAACTCCGGCATCCTCGCGAGCGGCGCCACGTCGAACGCGCACTTCGACTACGGGCCTGCGCCACCGGCCGTGCGCGAGCGGGTCGAGCGCCTCGCCGGCATCTGCGCAGGCTTCGGCGTTGCGCTGCCGGCCGCGGCGCTGCAGTTCGCGCTGGCCTGCCCCTGCGCGGCCGCCGTGGTGGTCGGTGCGCGCAGCCCTGCGGAGATCGCGCAGAGCGTGGCGCACAGCCGGGCGCCCATTCCCGCGGCACTGTGGGACGCGCTGGCCAGGGGACACTGAGCCATGGCGGCGATCCGCATCGACGCCCATCAGCACTACTGGTCGCTCGCGCACCAGGACTATGGCTGGCTTCAGGACACGCCCGCGCTGCACGCGATCCATCGCGACTTCTCGCCCGAGGACCTCGCACCGCTGCTGGAGCGCGCGGGCATCGACGGCACGGTGCTGGTCCAGGCCGCGCCGAGCGAATCGGAAACCTGGCGGCTGCTGGCTCTGGCCGCACATCCCGCCAGCCGGGTGCGCGCGGTCGTCGGCTGGACCGATCTGGCCGCGGCCGACGCGCCGCAGCACATCCGCAGGCTCGCGCAGCAGCCGCTGCTGAAGGGCTTGCGTCCGATGCTGCAGGACATCGCCGATCCGGACTGGATTCTCGGCACGCGGTTGCGGCCTGCCATCGAGACGATGATCGAACTCGACCTCGGCCTGGACCTCCTGATCAAGCCGCAGCAACTCGACGCCGCACTGGCTTTCGCACTCCAACACCCCGATTTGCGCATGGTCGTCGACCATGGCGCCAAGCCCGACATCGCGGGTCGAGCCTTCGAGCCCTGGGCCGCGCAGATGGCACGTTTCGGCAAGGAGACGCAGGTGCACTGCAAGCTCTCGGGCCTCGCCACGGAGGCCGGGCCGGGCTGGGATGCCGACGCATTGCGTCCTTATGTCGATCACCTGCTGGCCTGCTTCGGCCCCTCGCGCCTGATGTGGGGAAGCGACTGGCCCGTGCTCGAGCTGGCAGGCGACTACTTGCAATGGCAAGCCGTTTCCAGGGAATTGCTCAAAGCCCTCCCACCGTCCGAACAAGAGCAGGTATGGGGCACGAACGCGGCCGGCTTCTATGGCATAAAGTGACGCGCGGGGACCGTCCTCCGCGCTTCTCCACTTCCTGCCCTCTCCATGAAAACCAAAGCCGCCGTCGCCTGGAAATCCGCCGCTCCTCTTTCGATCGAAACCGTCGACCTCGAAGGCCCGAAGTTCGGCGAGGTGCTGGTCGAGATCAAGGCCACCGGCATCTGCCATACCGACTACTACACGCTCTCGGGCGCCGATCCCGAAGGCATCTTTCCGGCCATCCTCGGCCATGAAGGCGCGGGCATCGTGGTCGACGTCGGCCCCGGCGTCACGACGCTCAAGAAAGGCGACCACGTCATCCCGCTCTACACGCCCGAATGCCGCCAGTGCAAGTTCTGCCTTTCGCGCAAGACCAACCTGTGCCAGCTGATCCGCGGCACCCAGGGCAAGGGCCTGATGCCCGACGCCACCAGCCGCTTCAGCCTGGACGGCAAGCCCATCTTCCACTACATGGGCACCTCGACCTTCAGCAACTACACGGTGGCGCCCGAGATCTCGCTGGCCAAGATCCGCGAGGACGCGCCCTTCGACAAGGTCTGCTACATCGGCTGCGGCGTGACCACAGGCATCGGCGCGGTGATCTTCACCGCCAAGGTGGAAGCCGGCGCCAACGTGGTGGTATTCGGCCTCGGCGGCATCGGTCTCAACGTGATCCAGGGCGCGAAGATGGTGGGCGCCGACAAGATCATCGGCGTCGACCTGAACCCGGCGCGCGAAGCCATGGCGCGGAAGTTCGGCATGACGCACTTCATCAACCCGAAGAACACCGAGAACGTGGTCGACGCCATCGTGCAGTTGACCGACGGTGGCGCCGACTACAGCTTCGAGTGCATCGGCAACACGAAGGTGATGCGTCAGGCGCTCGAGTGCACGCACAAGGGCTGGGGCCGCAGCATCATCATCGGCGTGGCCGAGGCCGGTGCCGAGATCAGCACGCGTCCCTTCCAGCTCGTCACCGGCCGCAAGTGGGAAGGCTCGGCCTTCGGCGGGGCGCGCGGGCGCACCGACGTGCCGAAGATCGTCGACTGGTACATGGAGAACAAGATCAACATCGACGACCTGATCACCCACACGATGCCGCTGGAAGACATCAACAAGGGCTTCGAGTTGATGAAGCGCGGCGAGTCGATCCGAGGCGTGGTGCTCTATGAATGAAAACGCTCTGGGCAGCCTGCGCCGCGTGCAGGCCGGCGTACTCAAGGTCGCCTTCCACGAAAGCGGTCCGGCCGATGGTCCGCCCGTGCTGCTGCTGCACGGCTTTCCCTACGACGTGCAGTCCTACGTCGAGGTGGCGCCGCAGCTCGCGGCCGAAGGCTGCCGCGTCGTCGTGCCCTACCTGCGCGGCTTCGGCCCGACCCAGTTCACAGACGCCGGTACGCCGCGCTCGGGCGAGCAGGCCGCGATCGGCGCCGACGTGCGGGATCTGCTCGATGCGCTGGCCATCCCGCGCGCGGTGCTCGCCGGCTACGACTGGGGCGGAACCGCGGCCTGCGTGGCCGCGGCGCTGTGGCCCGAGCGCTGCACCGGCCTGATCTCGGTCAACAGCTACAAGATCCACAACATCGCGGCTGCAAAGCAGCCCATTGCGCCGGAGAACGAGGCCCGGTACTGGTACCAGTACTACTTCCACGCCGAACGCGGCCGAACCGGCCTGACGCAGAACCGGCGCGCGTTGTGCAAGCTGCTGTGGCGTATGTGGTCGCCAATCTGGCAGTTCGACGACGCCACCTACGAGCGCAGCGCGGCGGCCTTCGACAACCCCGACTTCGTCGACATCGTGATCCACTCCTACCGCCATCGCCATGGGCTGGTGCCCGGCGATCCGGCGTACGCGGCTTTCCAAGCCCGGCTCGCGGAGCAGCCGGACATCAGCGTGCCGAGCATCACCTTCGACGGCACGGACGACGGCGTGATGCCGGTCGGCGGCACGGCCGACCACGGCCATCATTTCATCGGCCGGCACGAGCACCGCGTCGTGCAGGGCGCGGGCCACAACCTGCCGCAGGAAAAACCGCAGGCCTTCGTCGATGCCGTGCGCGATCTCGTGCATGGCAACATCGGCGGATGACCGACAGCCTGAAGACCCTCTCCGAACACCGCTGCTTCGGCGGCATGCAAAGCTTTCACGAGCACGCCTCGCGCGAAATCGGCCTGCCGATGCGCTTCTCGGTGTTCCTGCCGAGCGAGGCGCAACAAGGCCCGGTGCCGGCCCTCATGTACCTCGCAGGCCTCACCTGCAACGAGGAAACCTTCATGGCCAAGGCCGGCGCGCAGCGCCTGGCGGCCGAGCTGGGCCTGGCGCTGATCGCACCCGACACCAGCCCGCGCGGCTCCGCCGTCGAGAGCCTTCCCGGGGCGAGCGCAAGCTGGGACTTCGGCATAGCCGCCGGCTTCTACCTCGACGCCACCGAAGCGCCGTGGGCCCAGCACTGGCGCATGGAAAGCTACCTGGTCCACGAGCTGCTGCCGCTGCTCGCGCAAGCCCTGCCCATCGACGGCCGCCGCATCGGCCTCTTCGGCCACTCGATGGGCGGCCACGGCGCGCTCACGCTGGCGCTGCGGCATCCGGGGCGCTTCAAGTCGCTCTCGGCCCTCGCGCCGATCTGCGCGCCGACGCAGTGCCCGTGGGGCGAGAAGGCCTTCGGCGGCTACCTCGGCGCCGACCGCAGCGCCTGGCTCGCGCACGACGCCTGCGCACTAATGCAGTCGCAGACGGCGCCGCCCTATCCGGCCGGCATTCTGGTCGACCAGGGACTGGCCGACAAATTCCTCGCCGAGCAATTGCATCCGCACCTGTTCGAGGCCGCCTGTCGCGCGGCGGGACAGCCGCTCACGCTGCGCCGCCATGCCGGCTACGACCATGGCTACTACTTCATCCAGAGCTTCATGGCGGACCACCTGCGCCACCATGCCGGGGCATTGGCTTGAGCGAGTTCGTTCGGAGCCTGCACGAGGTCTTCGAGCGCTTCGGCCGCATCGAAGCCAGGCGCATGTTCGGCGGCCACGGCATCTACCACGAGGGGCGCATGTTCGGACTGGTGGCGCGCGACACGCTCTACCTCAAGACAGACCCGCAAAGCGCCGCGCATTTCGACCGGCTGCGATTGCCGGCATTCGAGTACACGAGGCAGGGTAAGACCATGCAGATGTCCTACCGGGAAGCACCGGCCGAGGTCTTCGACGACCGCGACGAAGCCGCGCTGTGGGCCCGGCGCGCCTGGGAAGCCGCCTTGCGATCCGGCACCGCGCCAAAGAAACGATCGAAAGCATCATGACCGGAATGCCACCCCCGCTGCCCGAACGCGAGCAGATCGCGCTGCTCGAGGTCTTCGAAGGCCTCGGCCTGCAGCAGATCCACGTGGTCGACACGCCGCAGAAGGCCGAGCAAGCAATGGCAGCGCTGCTGGCCAGCGGCGTGGTCGGCTTCGATACCGAATCCAAGCCGACCTTCGCGAAATTCGAGGTCTCGGGCGGCCCGCACGTGCTGCAGTTCGCGACGCGCGATGCGGCGTGGCTGTTCCAGCTGCATCGCAGCGAATTCCACGATGTCCTGGCCAACCTGCTGGCGTCGATCGAACTGGTCAAGGTCGGCTTCGGCCTCTCCTCCGACCTGAGCCTGATCCGGCAGCGCTTCGGCGTCGAGCCGCAGGCGGTGTTCGACATCGACACCGAGTTCCGCCGCCGCGGCTACCGCAAATCGGTCGGCGTGAAGACGGCCGTGGCGCTAGTGTTCGACCGCCGCTTCGTGAAGTCGCGCAAGGCCACCACCTCGAACTGGGCGCACAAGCAGCTGAGCGATGCGCAGCTGCGCTACGCAGCCAACGATGCCTATGCGGCGATCCGCGTTTACGAGGCGATGGGGCTCACGCCGCCGGCGCGCTGATCCTGCTGCAGCCAGGCCCGGACCTGCTCCAAGAGCCGGTCCATCGGCGCCGACGCCTCGACGGCCAGCACGCCCGGCTCCCCGATGGGCGATTCGAGGGTCGCGAACTGGTTGGCCACCAGGCTGGGCGGGAACATGTGCTCGGCAGCGCGCGCCGCGACGCGGCGTTCGGCCTCCTCGCGCGACAGCTCCATGAACACGAAGCGCAGCCCCGGCGCCGCGGCCCGGAGCCGCTCGCGGTAGTCGCGCTTGAGCGCCGAGCAGGTCAGCACCGCGCCTGCGTGGTGGCCGGCAAGCTCGCGGCCCAGCGCCGCCAGCCATCCGATGCGGTCGGCATCGGTGAGCGCGATGCCGGCGCGCATCTTGCTCACGTTTGCGGGCGGGTGGAAATCGTCGCCTTCGATCAGCGGCAGCGCCAACTCGCGGGCCAGCGCGGCGCCCAGGCTGGACTTGCCGCAGCCCGAAACGCCCATCACCACGAGCCGGCAGGGCATGTCTATGGATTGAGGAAAGTAAAGCTGCTGCATCGGACCTATTGTCTCGCCGTCTCTACGACCGACGCCGATGCTAGAACAGACTGCCCTGTCCCGCTGCGCCGGGTGGCCGGAACGCGCTTAGATCGAGCGCGATGCGCTCGCGGTTGAAGCCGAGGCGCTTCGCCGCCTTCTCGAAGCGCTGGCGGATCAGGTCGGCCCACAGGCCGGTGCCGGTCATGCGGGTGCCGAAGTCGGCGTCGTAGTCCTTGCCGCCGCGCATCTCGTGGATGCGCGCCATGATGCGGCCCGCGCGCTGCGGGTAGTGCAGCTCGAGCCACTGCTTGAACAATGGCGCCACCTCCCAGGGCAATCGGATCACCGTGTAGAAGGCGCTGCGCGCGCCTGCCTCCCAGGCGGCTTCGAGCACCTGCTCCATGTCTTCGGTGACGAAGGGGATCTGCGGCGCCACGCTCACGCCCACCGGCACGCCGGCCTCGGCCAGCGTGCGCACCGTGCGCAGCCGGCGGTGCGGCGCGGCGGCGCGCGGCTCCAGCTTGCGCGCCAGCTCGCCGTCGAGCGAGGTGATGGTCACGTACACCGCGGCTAGATGCTCGGCCGCCATCGGCGCAATCAGGTCGAGGTCGCGCTCGACCGCGCTCGACTTGGTGACCAGGCCGAAGGGATGGCGCGTTTCCTTCAACAGCTCGATCACCGAACGCGTGAGGCGCAGCTCGCGCTCGATCGGCTGGTAGCAGTCAGTGGCGGTGCCGATCGCGACGTGGCTGGGCCGGTAGCTCTTGCGGCCGAGTTCGGCGCGCAGCACCTCCGCGATGTTGCGCTTTGCGATCAGCTTGGTCTCGAAGTCCAACCCCGGCGAGAGGTTCAGATAGCTGTGCGTGGGCCGCGCAAAGCAATAGATGCATCCGTGCTCGCAGCCGCGATACGGATTGATCGATCGGTCGAAGTGGATGTCGGGCGAATCGTTCTCGTTGAGCACCGACTTCACGTCTTCGAAACGCACCTCGGTCTGAAGCGGCGGCAGCGGCTCGTCGGCGCCGTCTTCGAGCGTGCCCCAGCCGTCGTCGTAGGCGTCGCGCACGTCGCGCTCGAAGCGGTGCGGCAAGCGGGTGGCCGCGCCTCGGCCCTTGAGAGCATGGACGGGAATGAAAACATCGGCCATGGTGAAAGCCTCCTGAAACTGTATGAACATACAGTATTTCACCATTCGCTCGAGGCTGCAGCAGACTTACATTTCTTTCTTGACAGAAATTACGGAAACCATAAACTCGATCGCAAGGCCACACCATGCAACTGACCGACATCCAGCGCAAGTTCGTGCTCCATTGGGGCGAGATGGGCTCCCTGTGGGGCGTTAACCGCACCGTGTCGCAGATCCACGCCCTGCTCTTCGCGCACGGCAAGCCGCTGCATGCGGAGGAGCTTTCGGAGACGCTCAACGTCGCCCGCTCCAACGTGAGCAACAGCCTGAAGGAACTGCAGGCCTGGAACCTGGTGCGCGTGACCCATGTGCTGGGCGACCGGCGCGACTACTTCGAGACCAGCGTCGATGTATGGGAGCTGTTCCGCACCGTGGTGCGCGAGCGCAAGGAGCGCGAGTTCGATCCCACCGTGCGGGTGCTGCGCGAGATCATCGCCAGCCCCGACTTCGCCAAGGAGCCGGCGGATGCGCAGGACCGCATCCGTTCCACCATGGAACTCATGGCCAAGTTGGGCACCTGGGCCGACGAGATGCTGCGGCTCTCGCCCGGCACGCTCGACAAGGTACTGACGCTGGGGGCCAGCGTGCAGAAGTTCGTACGCGGCGATGCGAGCCGCGGCCAGGACGATCCGGATGCACACCACGCGAGCCTGCCCATGCTTTGAGCTTTTTTTTGAGCTTTCATTTCTGTTTTGACTGAAATATCGAGAAAACTTAGAGCCGGAGCAAGACCATGGTTACCTCATTGAACGTCCTCGTCTGCGGCGCCAACGGTTTCATCGGCAGCCGTATCGCCGCCGCGGTGCTGCAGGCGGGGCACCGCGTGACCTGCGGCAGCGCGACGCGCCTGCGCAATGACCTGCCTCATCTGCCGATCGACTATTCGCGCGACACCGATGCCGCGACTTGGCTGCCGCGCCTGGCGGGCTTCGACACGGTGATCAACGCCGTCGGCGTGCTGCGCGACAGTGCACGACGGCCGATGCAGGCAGCGCACACCGACACGCCGGGCGCGCTCTTCCAGGCCTGCGCGCAGGCCGGCGTGCGCCGCATCGTCCAGATCTCGGCGCTGGGCATCGGCCGCGACGACAGCGACAACCCGACGCAGTACGCACGCACCAAGCGCGCTGCTGAAGCCGCGCTGCAAGCCCTGCCCGCCAACGGTCCGTCGTGGATTGCGCTGCGGCCCTCGGTCGTGCTCGGCCAGGGCGGCGATGCGACGAAGTTGTTCCGCACGCTCGCCGCGTTGCCTGTGCTCGCGATGCCGGCGTCCGCGCTCGCCGCCAGGTTGCAGCCGGTCTACGTCGAGGATCTGGCACGCGCGGTCGCCGTGCTGGCCGATCCTGCCTCGCCATCCCGCGGCGTGGTGGAGTTCGGCGGCGCACGCGCGATGACGCTGGCCGAGCTGATCGCCACCTTGCGCCACGCGCGGCGCGGCGGTGCGCCGAAGCCGGCCCGCGTGCTGCGCCTGCCTGCGTGGGTGGGCGTGCTGAGTTCGCGCGCCGGCGACTTCGTACCCGGCCTGCCGTGGTGCACCGACACCCGCATGATGCTCGAGCTCGACAACGTCGCAAGCAATGCGCCGCTGCGCGGCTGGCTAGGCACCGAGCCGCGCGACCTGCGCGATTTCGCCGGCACCTTGTGAATCAACTTCAGGAAAGCACTTCATGAGCGACACCGTCCCGCAACGCATCGCGCTGCCGGCACCTGCCGCGCCCTCGCATGCACCCGTGAGGCCGAGCGACACCCAGGACTACTTCACCGAGGTCGCCGACGACTACCGCGCATGGAGCCCGGGCTACAACATGCACTTCGGCTTCTGGCGCGCGGGACTCAACCCGTTGCGGCGCGAGGGCATGCTGGTCGAGATGAACCGCGCCGTGGGCCGCGCGCTCCAGCTCGACGCCGCGCGGCCGGCCTGCGTGGTCGACCTCGGTTGCGGCGCTGGCGCCACCGCGCGGACGCTGGCCATGGAGCACCCCAAGCTCTATGCGGTGACGGTGACCAACGTCGCGGTGCAGAACACGATCGCGGCCCGGCTAGATGCCGGCGCCGGCGTGACCGACCGCGTGGCGCATGTCGAGGCCGACTACACCCGCACCGGGCTGCCCACCGCGCAGGCAGACGGCGCCTGGGCGGTCGAGAGCGCGTGCTATGCGAGCGGCGCCGCCAAGGCCGACTTCGTCGCCGAAGCCGCGCGCCTGCTCAAGCCCGGTGCGCGGCTGGTGGTGATCGACGGCTTTCTGCTGCGCCGCCGGCCCGGCCGCGTCGCCGGCTGGCTGCACCGGCTATGGGCCGACAGCTGGGCCGTGCCCACGCTGGCCACGCGCGACGACTTCACCGCAACGCTCCAGAGCCACGGCTTCGCGCACGTCGAAGTGAAGTCGCTGCGCTGGCGCGTGGCACCGAGCGCGCTGCACATTCCCGTGCTGGCGACGCGCTTCACGCTGGTCGAGCTCTGGAAGGCGCGCGGCCGCCTCTCGCCCTGGCGCCGCAAGCACATCGTCGCGAGCTATTGCGCCCTCGCGCTGGGCCTGTTCTGGCGCGACTTCGACTACTGCATGGTGACGGCCGTGCGCGCGGCGAGCGAGGCCGGAGTCGACCCGCAAAACTCCGCGTCGAAGGAGTGAGGCCTACGAGGACTCGTCCTCAGCCGGCCAATCGCGGATATAGGCCTTGAGCATCTTGTTCTCGAAGTTCTGGCTGTCGACCACGGCCTTGGCGACGTCGTAGAAGCTGATCACGCCCATCAGCATGCGCTTGTCCATGACCGGCATGTAGCGCGCATGGCGCTCGAGCATGATGCGGCGGATCTCGTCGAGGTCGGTTTCGAGGGTGCAGGTGACGGGATGGTCGTCCATGGCCTTGCGCACCAGCGTGCCGCCGACCTGGCCGCCGTTGCCGACGATGGCCAGGATCACTTCGCGGAAGGTGAGCATGCCCACCAGGTCGCCATGCTCCATGACCACCAGCGAGCCGATGTCCTTGTCAGCCATGGTGTTGACCGCGTCGGACAGAGGTTCATCGGGCGTGACGGTGTAGAGCGTGTTGCCCTTCACGCGCAGGATGTCGCTGACTTTCATCGTGTTGCTCCTCGCTTGCTCGGCGGCGTGCCGATTTGAATATAGCCCACAATGACCGCCCGTCCACAGGCCCACGTCGGCGTCGCAGGCATTGCGCGCGCAGCGGGCATTGCAGAAACGACCATCGAAAGGCTCCCATGCCCGGCTATTCCGACCCCGGCTTCGACACCCTGGCGCTGCACGCCGGCGCCGCGCCCGATCCCGCCACCGGCGCGCGCGCAGTGCCGATCCACCTCACCACCTCCTTCGTCTTCGAGTCGAGCGACCATGCGGCCGCGCTCTTCAACCTCGAGCGCGCGGGCCATGTGTACTCGCGCATCAGCAACCCGACCAACGCGGTGCTCGAACAGCGCGTGGCCGCGCTCGAAGGCGGCATCGGCGCGATCGCGACCGCCAGCGGCCAGGCCGCGCTGCACCTCTCGATCGCGACGCTGATGGGCGCGGACTCGCACATCGTCGCGAGCACCGCGCTCTACGGCGGCTCGCAGAACCTTCTGCACTACACGATGCGGCGATTCGGCATCCAGACCACCTTCGTGAAGCCGGGCGACCTCGACGGCTGGCGCGCAGCGATCCGGCCGGAGACCAAGCTGCTGTTCGGCGAGACCGTGGGCAACCCGGGCCTCGACGTGCTCGACATCCCGGCCGTGAGCGAGATCGCGCATGCAGCCGGCGTGCCGCTCCTGGTCGATTCCACGCTGACCTCGCCCTACCTGATCAAGCCCTTCGACTGGGGCGCCGACCTGGTCTACCACTCGGCCACCAAGTTCCTCTCGGGCCACGGCACGGTGATCGGCGGCGTGGTGGTCGACTCCGGCCACTTCGACTGGGAACGCGCAGCAGGAAGCGCCGCCGGCGGCGGCACGGGGAAATTCGCCGAGCTGACGCAGGCCTACGACGGCTTCCACAACATGGTCTTCAGCGAGGAGAGCACGGTCGGCGCCTTCCTCTTGCGCGCGCGGCGCGAAGGGCTGCGCGACTTCGGCGCCTCGATGAGCCCGCACACGGCCTGGCTGATCCTGCAGGGCATCGAGACGCTGCCGCTGCGCATGGAACGCCACATCGACAACACGCAGAAGGTGGTCGAATTCCTGGCGGCGCATCCCTTCGTGGCCCACGTGGGACACCCGCTGCTCGAATCGCATCCGAGCCACGCGCTGGCGGGCAAGCTGCTGCGCCACGGTGCCAAGGGCGCCGGCGCGGTCTTCAGCTTCGACCTCAAGGGCAACCGCGAGCAGGGCAAGAAGTTCATCGAGGCGCTGAAGCTCTTCAGCCATCTCGCGAACGTGGGCGATTGCCGCAGCCTGGTGATCCATCCGGCGAGCACCACGCACTTCCGCATGACCGACGAGGCGCTGGCCGGCGCGGGCATCTCGCAGGGAACGATTCGGCTGTCGATCGGGCTCGAGGATCCGGCAGACCTGATCGACGATCTGAAGCGCGCCCTGAAGGCCGCAGAGAAGGCAGGTGTCTGATGGATCTCGTCGTCAACGGTCATCGCAGCTATTGCTACACGGGCGGCAAGGCTTTCGATGCCGCCAAGCCCAGCGTGGTGTTCATCCACGGCGTGCTCAACGACCACAGCGTGTGGATACTGCAAACCCGCTGGTTCGCCAACCACGGCTGGAACGTGCTGGCGGTGGATCTGCCCGGCCATTGCAGGAGCGAGGGCCCGCCGCCTGCGAGCGTCGAAGAGGCGGCGCAGTTCGTCGTCGCGCTGCTCGATGCAGCCGGCATCGGCAAGGCGGCGCTGGTCGGCCACAGCTTCGGCTCGCTCATCGCGCTCGAAGCGGCCGCTCGCGCGCCGCAGCGGGTCACGCACCTGGCGCTGGTCGGCACCGCTTATCCGATGACCGTGTCGCCGGCGCTGCTCGACGCTGCACTGAACGATCCGCAGCGCGCGATCGACATGGTCAACACCTTCTCGCATTCGCTGCTGGCGCCGCCGCCGTCCTCGCTGGGCCCGGGCACCTGGGTCTACGGCGGCTCGCGCGCGCTGATGCGGCGCGTGCTGGCGAGCAACCGCGAGGTCAATGTGTTCCACATCGGCTTCAAGGCCTGCAACGACTATGCGAACGGCGAAGCGGCGATCGCGGCCGTGCAGTGCCCGATCCTGTTCCTGCTCGGCGATGCCGACCAGATGACGCCGGCGCGCGCGACCCGTGCACTGATCGCCAAAGCATCCGGGGCCGCCCAGGTGCTCACGGTCAGGGCCGGCCACCAGCTGATGTCGGAAGCGCCGGACGAGGTGCTGTTTGCGCTGCGGGACTTTCTCAGCGCAGCGCGTTGATGTCCGCGGTTTCGACCAGCGGCGTCGGCGCGCCGCGCCTGGCGACGGCCAGCATCGCGCGCCCCACCTGTTCGCTGGTGGTCACGTAGCGCGGCGCCAGGCGCCGCAACAGGCCGAAGAAGGGGCTGGCCAGCACGTAGACCCACCGGTAGAGCGCCACCTTGGAACGCACGCCGTGCAAGGGCTGGATGAAGCCGGGGCGGAACATGTAGGCCGCCTTGAAGGGCAGGCGCATCAGCGCGTTTTCGGTCGCACCCTTGACGCGCGCCCACATGCTGGAGCCGCGCTCGCTGCTGTCGGTGCCGGCGCCGGACACATAGACGAAGGTCATCTGCGGATTGAGCCGCACCAGCACCTTGGCGGCGGCCAGCGTGAGCTCGTAGGTGACGTGTCGGTAGGCCTCTTCGCTCATGCCCGCGGACGAGACGCCGAGGCAGAAGAAGCAGGCGTCGAAGCCCGAGAGCTGTTCGCGCACGGCGCTGTAGTCGAAGAGGTCCGGCACGATCAGCTCGCGCAGCTTCGGATGGGTCTGCCCCGTCGCGCTGCGCCCGACGCTCAGCACCCGCGACACGCCGGCATCGAGCAGGCATTCGCGCAACACGCCCCGGCCCACCATGCCGGTCGCGCCGAAGAGCAGGACGTTCATGGCGCTAGCCGATTGAGAAGGTATCGGGCTCGCGGGCCAGCGCGCGCAACAGCGTGGCCACCTCGGCGACCGAGGCCTGCGCCGGCTGCAGCGCGCCGAGCATGCGCGCAAGCGTTTCGGCGTGCGGCAGCAGCGGGCCGAGGAAGCGGGTGCCGGATTCGCCCGCCACCAGGATGGTCGGGAAGGTCTCGACGTCGAAGTCGTCGGCCAGGTCTGCGTGGTCTTCGATGTCGACCCATGCGAAGCGGAACTGCGGATGCGCGCGCGCCACCTGCTCGAACAGCGGCCGGTACTCGCGGCAGGCGCCGCACCATTCGGCGCACAGGCAAACGACCCACAGGGCGTCGTCGGCCACATCGAGTTTCGCGGGAATGGTCGAATCGTTCAAGGTTGAATGGATCAGGTTGAGCGGAAGCCGCCGCCATTATCGATAGGGAAGCACATCCTGCAGCACCAGCGTGCGCAAGGGACCTTTGTGCCACAGGGTATCGAGGGCCGGCGCCTGCGGCATCAGCAGTTCCTTGAGCAAGGGCTCGAGCCGCGTGCTGCGGGCGTCTGCAAGCAGCACGTAGCGCGGATCCTCGTTGTCCGGCTCCTCGGCCAGCGGCCCGATCCAGTCGAGCGCGACCAGCGTTTCCAGCACCGGCGCGAGCTGCAGGGCGTCGACCTTCATGCGTATCACCAGCTCGGCCGCGCCCAGCCCCTTGGACGGCGTCGTCTGCGCGCGCGCCAGCTGCTGCAGGATTTCCACCGCGAGCTGGAGCCGCCAGCCGGGCGTGCCGCCGCGTCGCGCGACGCCGGTCAGCAGGCTGGGCAGGTAGGCCGCGATCACCGCGCCCAGCAGCACGATGACCCAGGCCACATAGATCCACACCAGCAGGATCGGCACCGTCGCGAAGGCGCCGTAGAGCACCGAATAGGTCGGCACCAGGCTCAGGTAATAGGCCAGGACGCGCTTGGCGATCTCGATCGCGGCGGCCACGAAGACGCCGCCGGCCCAGGCATGCACCCATTTCACATGGGTGTTGGGCACGTAGTGGTAGAGCGAGGCCATGCCGCCTGCGAGCAGAACGAATTCGAAGGTGTCGAACACCAGCTTGAGCATGCCGCGGCCCACCACGTCGCGCGAGACCGAGAAGACGTAGGCGGTGGTGCTCAGGCTCAGGGCCAGCACCAGCGGCCCGAGCGTGATCGCGGCCCAGTAGATCAGCACCCGCTGCGCGAAGGGCCGGGGCGTGCGCACGCGCCAGATGTTGTTGAGCGTCTTGTCCATCGTGAGGATCAGCGCGATGGCGGTCACCAGCAGCAGCACCAGGCCGGCGACGCCGAGGCCGCTGGCCTTGCTCGCGAACTGGTTGAGGTAGCCCAACACCTGGCGTGCGATGTTGTCCGGAATCAGGCTCTCGATCAGCCACCGCTGCACGCGCCCCTGCATGGCCGAGAACATCGGGAACACCGTGAACAGCGCCAGCGCCACGGTGAAGAAGGGCACCATCGCGATGGTGGTGGTGAAGGTCAGGCTGCTGGCCGTAAGGCCCAGCCGGTCTTCGCGGAAACGCTCGCCCAGCACCGCGGCGGTGTTGCCCCAGGGAAAGTTCGAAAGATCCCTCCAGAGTTGCCGGCGATTCATGGCCGGTATCATAGGAGTTGAACACTCCCCCAGTCTCCGCGCACTTCGTGTCGCTGCGCCAACCCCCTCGCCGGGGGCGACACCAGCGGCCCGGCGAAGCCGGTTCCGCGGTGTCCCCACTATGAAGACAACCTCGCCGCTGCCCTCTTCTTCCGTCGCCGCCTCGCGCTGGCTCGCCGTCGGCAGCCTGGTCGGCCTGATCGTGCTCGGCTTGGCCTGGGAGATGTGGCTGGCGCCGCTGCGCCCGGGCGGCTCCTGGCTGGCGCTCAAGGTGCTGCCGCTGGTGGTGCCGCTCGCGGGCCTGCTCAAGAACCGCATGTACACCTACCGCTGGGTCAGCCTGATGGTCTGGCTCTATTTCACCGAAGGCGTGGTGCGCGCCTGGAGCGACATCGACGGCACGAGCCAGGTGCTTGCGCTGATCGAGGTGGCGCTGTGCCTGGCGCTCTTCGTCGCCTGCGCCTGGCACGTTCGTCTTCGCCTGCGCCATGCGGCGCGGGCCCGCCAACTGGAAGGAGCCGCGCCATGAGCCCCGCCCGGCAGCCCGAAGGGGCTCGCACCGCAGTGCGGAGCACGGAGGTTATCCAATGAGCGCATCGCTGATCGACCAACTGCGCGCCATCGTCGGCGCGGCCCATGTGCTGACCGAGGGCGACCTCAGCGCTTACGAGCAGGATTGGCGAAAGCGCTCGCGCGGCAAGGCGCTCGCCGTGGCGCGGCCCGCCAGCACGCAGCAGGTCGCCGAGGTGGTCAAGGCCTGCGCGGCCGCCGGCACCGCCATCGTGCCGCAGGGCGGCAACACCGGCCTGGCGGTCGGCTCGATCCCGGACGAGAGCGGCACCCAGGTGTTGCTGAGCCTGCAGCGCATGAACGCGATCCGCGGCATCGACGCCGCCAACCTCACGATGACGGTGGATGCCGGCTGCGTGCTGCAGACCCTGCAGGAGACCGCCGAAAAGGCCGGCTTCCTGTTCCCGCTGAGCCTGGCCGCCGAAGGCAGCTGCACCATCGGCGGCAACCTGGCGACCAACGCAGGCGGCACGCAGGTGCTGCGCTACGGCAACGCGCGCGAGCTGTGCCTCGGCCTCGAAGTCGTCACGCCGCAAGGCGCCATCTGGGAAGGCACCAGCGGCCTGCGCAAGGACAACACCGGCTACGACCTGCGCGACCTGATGATCGGCAGCGAGGGCACGCTGGGCATCATCACGGCCGCGACGCTGAAGCTCTACCCGCTGCCGGCCGCGCGGCTCACCGCCTGGGCCGCCGTGCCTTCGCTCGACGATGCGGTGGCGCTGCTGGGCCTCGCGCACAAGCACCTGGGCTCCGAGCTCACGGGCTTCGAGGTCATGGGCAAGTTCGCGCTCGGCCTGGTCGACAAGCACATGCCGCAGTTGCGCGTGCCCTTCATCGACGATGCGGCGGCGCCCTACTGCGTGCTGCTGGAGAACTCGGACAGCGAATCCGAAGAGCATGCCCGCGGACGCTTCGAAGCGCTGCTCGAAACCGCCTTCGAGGCCGGCTGCGTCGGCGACGCGGTGGTGGCCGAGAACCTCACGCAGGCACACCAGCTCTGGCACATCCGCGAAAGCATTCCGCTGGCGCAGGCCGAGGAAGGGCTCAACATCAAGCACGACATCTCGATTCCGGTGTCGCGCATCCCCGCCTTCGTGGCCGAGACCGACGCGCTGCTCGAACGCGAGATCCCCGGCGTGCGGCTGGTGAACTTCGGCCACCTCGGCGACGGCAACCTGCACTACAACGTGCAGGCGCCGGCCGGCGGCGACAACGGCGCCTTCCTGCGCGACCACGAAGAGCGCATCAACACGCTGGTCTACGACGCGGTCGAGAAGTTCGACGGCTCCTTCTCGGCCGAGCACGGCGTCGGTTCGCTCAAGATCGACAAGCTCGAGAAGCACAAGTCGCCCGTGGCGCTCGACATGATGCGCGCCATCAAGCGCGGGCTGGACCCGCAGAACATCCTGAATCCGGGCCGGGTGATCCGGATGGAGAAAATCGACGCATGAACCGCCCTGTCCGCTCCCAATACGAAGACTTCATGCGCCACGTCGATACCCACGGCGTGCGCAAGAGCGACCGCACGGGCACCGGCACCAAGAGCGTGTTCGGCCACCAGATGCGCTTCGACCTGAACGAAGGCTTTCCGCTGGTCACCACGAAGAAGGTGCACCTCAAGTCCATCATCCAGGAACTGCTGTGGTTCCTGACCGGCTCCAGCAACAACAACTGGCTGAAGGAGCGCGGCGTCACCATCTGGGACGAATGGGCGCGCGAGGACGGCGACCTGGGCCCGGTCTACGGCGTGCAATGGCGCAGCTGGCCGACGCCGGACGGCGGCCACATCGACCAGATCCAGCAGGTCATCGACACGCTCAAGACCAACCCGGATTCGCGCCGCATCATCGTGAGCGCATGGAACGTGGCCGAGCTCTCCAAGATGGCCCTGATGCCCTGCCATGCCTTCTTCCAGTTCTACGTTGCGCCGCCGCAGACCGAAGGCGGGCGCGGCAAGCTCAGCTGCCAGCTCTACCAGCGCAGCGCCGACATCTTTCTCGGCGTGCCCTTCAACATTGCGAGCTACGCGCTGCTCACGCACATGATCGCGCAGCAGTGCGACCTGGACGTGGGCGACTTCATCTGGACCGGCGGCGACTGCCACATCTACAGCAACCATGCGGAGCAGGTGGCGCTGCAGCTGAGCCGCACGCCCTATCCTTACCCGACGCTGCTCATCAAGCGCCGCCCGGCCTCGATCTTCGACTACGCGTACGAGGATTTCGAGGTCGTCGACTACCAGCATCACCCGGCCATCAAGGCGCCCGTGGCGGTCTGAACCATGACCCGCATCAACCTGATCCTCGCGCGCGCCGCCAACGGCGTGATCGGCCGCGATGGCACGATGCCCTGGCATCTGCCCGAGGACATGGCGCACTTCAAGCAGCAGACCGCCGGTGCGCCGGTGATCATGGGCCGCAAGACCTGGGACTCGCTGCCGCTGCGCTTCCGCCCGCTGCCGGGCCGCCGCAACATCGTGATCACGCGCCAGGAGGATTGGAAGGCTGAAGGCGCCGAAGCCGCCGGCAGCCTGCGCGAGGCCTTGATCCGCTGCGAAGACGAGCAACTGCCCGAGGTCTGGGTGATCGGCGGCGCACAGATCTATGCCGAGGCCGAGCCGCTCGCGCGACGCGCGCTGGTCACCGAGATCGGCCGCGACTACGAAGGCGACGCCTGGGCGCCGCGCTTCGACGTGTCGTGGCGCGAGACCGCCCGCGAGTCGCACGTCTCGGCCAGCGGCCTGCCCTACGCCTTCGTCACGCTCGAGAGGCCCTGAGGCCCGCCGAGCCTCCGGCTGACCCACGGTGGCCTCGCTGCATCGCCCCGACTCGCGCTACGCCGTCTATCGGCTGCTCGTGACCCTGCTGCTGATGACCATCGGCAGCAGCGGCATGTACGTGGTGTCCGTGGTCCTGCCCGCCGTGCAGGCCGAATTCGGCATCGCGCGCGCCGATGCGTCGCTGCCCTATACCCTGCTGATGATCGGCTTCGGCATCGGCGGCATGTTCATGGGCCGGCTGGCCGACCGCTTCGGCGTGATGTGGCCGCTGCTGCTCGGGGCGCTGTGCCTTGGCATCGGCTATGTCGCCTGCGCCCTGTCCGGCGGCATCGTTGCGTTCACGCTGGCGCAGGCGGTGCTCGTCGGCATGTTCGGCAGCGCTGCCGCCTTCGCGCCCCTGGTCGCCGACACCTCGCTCTGGTTCGTGAAGCGCAGGGGCATCGCGGTGGCGGTATGCGCCAGCGGCAACTACCTGGCCGGCGCGGTCTGGCCGCCGATCGTGCAGCATTTCGTCGAGCTCGTCGGCTGGCGCCAGACCTATTTCGGCCTGGGCATCTTCTGCGGCCTGACGATGGCGGCGCTGGCGCTGCTCATGCGGCCGCGGCCACCGGACGTACAGCCGGACGCACCGGCCTCGGCGCCGGGGGCCGCTGCCCCCGATGCGCGGCCCTTCGGACTCAGCCTCGGCACGGCGCAGGGCCTGCTCTGCATCTCGGGCGTGGCGTGCTGCGTCGCCATGGCGATGCCCCAGGTCCACATCGTGGCCTACTGCAGCGACCTCGGCTTCGGTGCGGCGCGTGGCGCGCAGATGCTGTCGCTGATGCTCGCCTGCGGCATCGTCAGCCGCCTGGTGTCGGGCTTCGTGTGCGACCGCATCGGGGGGCTGCGCACGCTGCTCCTCGGCGCCGCGCTTCAATGCATCGCGCTGATGCTCTTCCTGCCCTTCGACGGACTGGTGTCGCTCTTCGTGGTGTCTGCCCTGTTCGGGCTTTTCCAAGGCGGCATCGTTCCTTCGTACGCCATCATCGTGCGCGAGCATTTCCCGCCTGCCGAGGCCGGCGCTCGGGTCGGCACGGTGCTCATGTGCACGCTCTTCGGCATGGCGCTGGGCGGCTGGATGTCCGGCAAGGTGTTCGACCTCACCGGCAGCTACCACGCGGCCTTCGTCAACGGCATCGCGTGGAACCTGGTGACGCTGTCGATCGCGGCCATGCTCTGGTGGCGCACGCGGCAGGAGCGACCTGCCCTGCGCTCCCTGTCTTCGTGACGCGCGGCTCAGTCGCCGATCGCCACGTACACCCGCCCGCCTTCGATCTTCACCGGATAGGTGCGCAGATCGTCGGTGACCGGCGCGCACGTGGCCTTCCCTGTTCGCACGTCGAACTTGCCCTGGTGCAACGGGCACTCGATCTCGTGGCCTTCGAGAAAGCCGTCGCACAGCCGTGCCTGGCCGTGCGTGCAGGTGTTGCTCGTGACGAAGACCTCGCCGTTCACGCTGTAGAGCGCGAGGTCGCGGCCTTCGACTTCGAGGCCCAGCACGTCGTCGGCCGGCAGGTCGTCGGCGGCGGCGGCGTCGATCCAGGAAATGGTGCTCATGCTCGTACTCGCAGGGTGATGTTCAGATCGGATAGATGATGGAATTCGGGATCATCTCGCTGTCGTAGACGACGAGGCGCGAGGCGAATTTCAGGCCCTCGGGCCTGCGCACGACGGTATCGATGTAGCGGCCGACGTTGAAGACGGTGGAGAGCTCGCTGAGCTTGGTGCGGAACACCGCGTAGTTGGCTTCGCTGCGGATCGTGCCGTCCTCGTCCACGCCATGCACCAGCGGCAGGCCCACCACGTGGCGCTGGTAGTAGGGATCGTGGAACAGCGTCTCGCGGATGCCGTAGACGCGGTCTTCCAGCATGCCGCGGCTTTCGAAAGACAGCGTGGCCAGCGGCAGGCCGCGTTCGTGGTTCTCGCGCGGCTGCAGGCGGTAGCTGCAGTCCTCGATGAAGAAGGCGGGCCACAGATCCCAGTTGCCGGAATCGACGGCCCGCGCGTAGTCGGCGTAGAGCTGGCTCAGCGCGAAATAGTCCTCGACGTTCATCTCAGGTGCTCCATCTGAGGTTGTGCGAGGCGCGGCGCGCCAAGCCGCGCACGTCAGTCGGTGAACACCGCGGAACCGGCTTTGCCGGGCCGCCGGTGTTGCCCCCGGTGAGGGGGTTGGCGGACCACACGAAGTGGGGGAGCCTGGGGTTGAGCTTCATTTCTCCATCACCTCGCGCCAGTACTTGTACATGCCGCGGATCAGCGTCTCGGTCACCATGTGGTCGGTGTCCTCCACCTCGCGCCCGCCGAGCTCGGCCAGGGTGCGGTGGTAGGGCTTCTGCTCGAAGCCCTGCTGCGAGAACTCGATGACCTCGCCGTCGTCGGCGGAGACGAAGCCGGCCGGGCCGAACAGATTGGCCTGGCGCAGGCGCCGCTGCTGCATCTCTTCGCTGTCGTCCTCGAAGCCGAAGTGCGTCCAGACGAAATCGAAGGCGTCGTGGCCCACGGGCTGGATATGGCGCGTCGACACGCTGTTGACCTGCTGCTGCAGGATCACGCTCGGGAACAGCGTGGTCATCACAGCGGTCGGGCCGCCCCACCAGGGCTCGGGCACGATGTCTAGGAAGCGCGGGTCCTTGAGCTGCATGCTCTCCTTGAAGCTCGACACCTGCGTGACCTGCGCGGCCTTGCCCGCGTTGCCTCGCGTCGAGATCATCGCGGCGTGGCGGCCGTGCGCGTCCATCTTGAGCTCCGACTTGTTATCCGCGCGCCAGAGGCCGAAGGTGACGAACCAGGTGTGCAGCAGCCCCGGGTGGTACGGGTCCTTGATGTTCTCCTGCATGAGCTTCCAGTTGCCCGGAATGCGCTGGCGGTTGTAGCCCAGGATCTTGAGCTTGCGGCCGTCGAACAGGCGGTCGAAGTAGTGCAGGATCGCCGGCCCCATGAAGTCTTCCAGCGACTCCACTTCATGGTCGAAAGAGGCGAACACCACGCCGCCGCGCGTCGCCACCTTGAGCTTGTTGAGGCTGTTCTCCTCGGTCTTGAAGTCGGCCGGCATGCCGCCGTTGACCTTGCCGTCCTGCTTGACGCCGCGCCGGAAGGGCACGCCCTGCAGGTCGCCCTTGAGCGTGTAGTTCCACTGGTGGTAGGGGCAGACGAACTCCTTGCGGTTGCCCTGGCGCTCGCGGCAGAAGCGCATGCCGCGGTGCGCGCAGACGTTCTCCACCACGTTGATGCCGCCATCGGCGTCGCGCACCATGATCACCGAGCGCTCGCCGATCGCGGTGCGCTTGAAATCGCCGGCATTCGGGATCTCGGCTTCGAGGCCGACGTAGCACCAATGCTTGCTGTAGAAGAAGCGCTCCAGCTCCTTCTTGTGCTGGTCCTCGCCGATGTAGGCCATGAAGGGGATGCGGCTGGTCTTCTCCGATTCCCAGTGGATCTTCTCTGGGAACACGGTGGATGGCGGTGTCGTCATGGGGTCTCCTTTCGTTCTTCGACGCTTTTCTCATGCGCCCTGCATGTAGAAGGCATCGGCATGGATCTTTTCCAAGGCCAGGCCGCGGTCCTTCAGCAGCAGCGTGACCGCTTCGACCATCGGCGGCGAGCCGCAGAGGTAGGCGCGCCAGCCCTCGAAGCCGCCCGGCCAGTCGGAGCGGATGGCATCGGTGATCAGCCCTTGGCGTGCGCCCGGACGCGCCGCCCCCGATACGCAGACCACGTGCACCTGGAGTCCCGCGTGCAGCGCCTGGAGTTCGCGCAGCTCTTCGAGGCCGTAGACGTCGGCATCCGATCGCACGCCGAAGTAGAGGTGGATCGGGTTGGGCATGCCGGCCTCGACCGCGCCGCGCACGATGGCAAGCACGGGCGCCAGCCCCGTGCCGCCGGCCGCGCAGAGGATCGGGCCGGTGTGCCGCGTACGCAGGTAGGCGGCGCCCATCGGGCCGCTGACGCGGACCGCGTCGCCGGGCTTCAACTGCTCGAAGACGTAGTCGGTCACGCGGCCACCGGGCACGCGCCGCACGTGGAATTCGAGTTCCGCATCGCCGCTGAGCCGAGCCATCGAATAGGGCCGCACGTGCTCGGGCGCGAACTGCAGCTGGGCGTACTGGCCCGGCGAGAACGACAAGGGCTTGGCCGGCTTCAGGCGCAATCGCCGGATGTCGTGCGTGAGCGTCTCGATCTCGGCGATGGTGGCCTTGACGATGCGCGCCGGGTGCACGACCACTTCGTCAGGCTCGGGAATCTCGATGGTGCAGTTCTCGGTCAGCGTGCTCTGGCAGGCCAGCACATGGCTTTCGCGCGCGCCGTCGGGCCGCATCGCGTCCTGCCCCTGCCCCGCATCGAGCACCCGCCCTTCGACCACCTTGCAGCGGCAGGTGCCGCAGCGCCCGGCCATGCAGCTGTAGGAAACCGGCACCTGATGCTCGCGCAGCACCTCGAGCAGGTTCGCGCCGGGGCGGACCTCGATGGTGCGTGCGAAGGGACGGACATGCAGTTCCATGGCGCCGATCATCGGCATCCCTCCCACATTGGCCAATAGAATCTCGTGAATTCATTGAATCACCGATGTGAATAAAGGTACCGCATTGGAGCTCAGGGACATCGACCTCAACCTGCTGCTGGTCTTCGACCGGATGCTGGCCGAAAAGCGCGTCTCGGCCGTGGCGGAATCGCTGGGCCTCTCGCAGCCGGCCATCAGCAATGCGCTGGCGCGGCTGCGCCGGGCCTTCGGCGACGAGCTGTTCCTGCGCACCGCGCGCGGCATGGAGCCCACGCCCTTCGCGCTGCAGCTCGCGGAACCGGTGGCCTATGCGATGGGCACGCTGCATGAGGCGCTCAATCAGCAGACCGTCTTCGATCCGGCCACCAGCACGCGCAGCTTCACGCTCGCGATGACGGACATCGGCGAGATCTACTTCGCGCCGGTGCTCATGGAGGTGCTGTCGCGCGCAGCGCCGGGCGTGACCATCAGCACCGTGCGCAACACCGCCGTCAACCTGCGCGACGCCATGGAGGCCGGCCAGGTGGACATCGCGATCGGACTCCTGCCGCAGTTGAAGGCCAGCATCTTCCAGCGCCGGCTGTTCAAGCAGCGCTACGTCTGCCTGTTCAGCGCCGGGCATCCGCTCGCGGCCAAGCCGAAGGTGACGCTGAAGGATTTCTCTGCCGCCGAGCACCTGCTGGTCAAGGCCGCGGGCACCGGCCACGGCCAGGTCGACGAGCTCATGGCCACGCAGGGCATTGCCCGCCGCATCCGGCTCACGGTGCCGCACTTCGTGGCCATCGGCCATATCCTGCGCTCCACGCCGATGATCGCCACCGTGCCCGAGCGCTTGGCGCAAAGCATCGCCGAGCCCTTCGGGCTGGTCTGGCGCACGCACCCGGTGGCGCTGCCGCAGATCGCGATCAACGCGTTCTGGCATGCACGCTTCCATCGCGATCCGGGCAACCAGTGGCTGCGGGGCGTGCTGTTCGACCGCTTCGCCGACACCTGACGTCAGGCCGCACGGCGCGGGACCACGAACCCCGGCGGCGGGATGAAGGTCCGATCCGGACCCAGCCCGTTCGCCACGCCGAGCCGCGTGGCCAGGTGCGCCGCGTCGTACGGCGCGTGCACCTTGACGTCATTGTCGAAATAGCAAAAGACGTCGCGCCGGGCCCGGCGCGACGCCGGCTGCGGCGATGCCCTTCGCGCATCGTTCACCTGGCGGCCGTGACGCCAGGCGTCGATGCGCTCTGCCCACCGGTCGAGCGCCGCGTCACCATAGCCGCTGGCGTAGAGCTCCTTGTCGCCATGCAGCCTCACATAGACGAAATCGGCCGTCAGATCCTCGAGCAGCGGCCAGCGTCCGGCCGTATCGGCGACCACCAGCGCGACCTTGTGCCGGCGCAACATGGCGATGAAGCCGGGGTCGACGAAGCTGGGATGACGCACTTCGACGGCATGCCGCATTCGCCGTCGGACGGGCCGCTTCAGCCAGGTGCGGCCTTCGAGGCGCTCGTCATGGGCGCGCGCGAGGGCGAGCGCCTCCTGCGTGTCGCCCGGCAGCATCGAGAGGAAGGCCTCGAGACGCTCGGGGTCGTAGGGCAGGTTCGGCGGGAACTGCCACAGGATCGGACCCAGCTTCGAACGCAGGGCGAACAGTCCCGAAGCAAGAAAGTTAGCCAACGGAATGCGCACGTCCTTCAGCCGAAGCATGTGCGTGATGTAGCGCGAGCCCTTGACTGCGAACACGAAGTCGTCCGGCGTCTCGTCATGCCATGCCTGGTACGACTCGGGTCGCTGCAACGAATAGAAAGATCCGTTGAGCTCGATCGTGGGCAGCATGCGCGACGCGAACTCGAGTTCCCGACGCTGCGCAAGCCCGGGCGGGTAGAACCGCCCGCGCCATGGTTTGTATCGCCAGCCCGAGATTCCGATGCGGGCGTCGCCAGGTGTTCCAGCCATTGGGCGACGGTGCCGCCCTGCGACGGTCCCCGAGGTCAGCGGGCGGCCCGCCCCACTGAGGGATATCTTCCAAGCCGGACGAAGGGCCCGCAGCAGCGCGGCGCCATGGCCAATGCAGCGTCCTACAGAAGACTCATGGACCTGCTGACGCCCTTGTCGACGGCATCGTCGAGCATGATCTTTCGGACGTCAGCAAGCAGGCATGGATGGATGCCCTTCCGTACTGCTTCAACTCCAAATTCCAACGACTGACAACAAGGTGGCGTGATGACCAAGAGAGGCGCTCAGGTTCACTTCAAAGGCCGCTTGGTGCTGATCGGTTTCGGTGTCGTCGGCCAGGCGGTCGCCCCCTTCCTGCTGCGGCACCTGGGGCTGAAGCCCGACAGGCTCAAGGTCGTGAACCCGAGCGGAGACAGGACGGGAATCGCAGCCGAGCTCGGAATCGAAGTGATCGCGGCTGCGCTCGACGAAGGCAACCACATCGCCGTGCTGGAGCCGCTGCTCGGCAAGGGGGACTTCCTGCTCAATCTCTCCGTCGACGTATCCAGCCTCGCCTTGATCAAGCTCTGTCGCCGCCTTGGCGCCTTCTATCTGGACACCTGCAACGAACCCTGGGGCGGCCGCTACGACGATCCATCCCTGCCCTTGTCGCGGCGGTCCAACTACGGCTTGCGCGAAGAGATGCTGGCCTTCCGCCTGGACAAGCGAACCGGACCGACGGCGGTTGTCACGCAGGGCGCCAATCCGGGGCTGGTGTCGGCTCTTGTCAAACAGGCGCTTCTCAACATCGCGGCCGACCTCCATGTGCAGGTGGAGCCGCCAGAAAGCTACGAGGACTGGGCCGCGCTGGCCTGGAAGCTCGAGATCAAGGTCATTCACATTGCCGAACGCGACACTCAGATCTCGCGCCAGCGCAAGGCAAGAGGCGAGTTCGTCAACACCTGGTCCGTGGACGGCTTTGTCAATGAAGGATTGCAGCCTGCCGAGCTGGGTTGGGGTGTCCACGAGAGGCATTGGCCGACCGATGCAAGTCGACACGGCTTCGGCTGCGATGCGGCAATCTATCTGCGCCAGCCCGGCATCGGTACGCGAGTGCGCAGCTGGACGCCGATGGAAGGCCCCTACCACGGCTTCCTCGTCTCGCACGCGGAATCGATCTCGATCGCCGACCACCTGACCTTGCGCAAAGACGGCGAGGTGGTGTACCGGCCCACGGTGCACTACGCGTATCACCCTTGCGACGACGCCGTGTTGTCGCTGCACGAGATGGCCGGCAAGAACTGGCAGCTGCAGCACAGCAAGCGGATCATGCGAGAAGAGATCAGCGAAGGCATGGACGAGCTCGGCGTGCTTCTGATGGGCAATCCGAAAGGCGTGTACTGGTTCGGCTCGCGCATGACCATCGAGCAGGCCCGCGAACTCGCTCCCCACAACAACGCCACCAGCCTGCAGGTGGTGGCCGGCGTTCTGGGCGGCATGGTGTGGGTCTTGCGCAATCCCGATGCCGGCCTGGTCGAGCCGGACGAGATCGATCACCAGACCGTGCTCGAAGTCGCGCTGCCCTACCTGGGCGAAGTCACGGGGGTGTACGGCGACTGGACGCCGCTGAAGGACCGCAGCGATCTTTTCGACGAGGACATGGACCGGGAGGACCCATGGCAGTTCCTCAACTTCCGGGTGAGCTGAATTGCTGCTGCGCAAAGAACTCGGCGTCATCGAGAACTCCTACTACGAGGCCAGTGTCCGGCGACCCGCTCCCACGCAGTCGCTGGCCGAGGTCATCAGCGCCGACGTCTGCGTGGTCGGCGGCGGCTACGCAGGCGTGTCCGCCGCGCTCGAACTGGCTGCACGCGGCTACGCTGTGGTGCTGATCGAAGCGCAGCGCATCGGCTGGGGCGCCTCGGGCCGCAATGGCGGCCAGGTGATCGTCGGCTTCGGTTCGGACGGCGAACGCGCAATCGAAAAGCAGTTTCCGCGCGAGGACGCGCGGCGAGCCTGGGACATTTCGTTGGAAGGACTGCACCTGCTGCGCGAGCGCATCCAGCGCCATGCCATCGACTGCGAATGGCAGCCCGGCTTCCTAAGTCTCGCCGTCAAGCCCGCCAAGTCGCGGGCGCTGCGTGGATGGATGGACCATGTGATGCAGCGCTACGGATACCCGCTCGAATGGATCGGCCCCGGCGACATCGGCCAGTGGGTGGCCAGCGAACGCTTCGACTCGGGCGTGTTCGACCCCGGCTCCGGCCACCTGCATCCGCTCAAGTATTGCCTCGGCCTGGCCGCTGCCGCCCAGGCAGCCGGCGTGCGGATCCACGAGCACTCGGCCGCGTATGTGATCCACCGCGGCGACAGGCCGGTCGTCAAGACGGCGCAGGGCGAGGTTCGGTGCCGCTTCGTCATCCTGGCCGGCAATGTCTACCTGGCCGAGTACGGCGACGACGTGGCACCCGAAGTCTCGGCGCGGATCATGCCGGTCGGCACCTACATGATCGCCACCGAACCGATGGGCCAGGAGCGCGCGGACGTTCTCATGCGAGGCCGGCCGGCGGCTTCCGATACCAACTTCGTGCTCGACTACTTTCGCTTGAGCGCCGATCACCGGCTTCTGTTCGGTGCAGGCGACAGCTACAGCGCCACCGCACCGCGCAACCTCATCGCACGGATCCGCAAGAGCATGCTCGGCGTGTTTCCGCAACTGGCCGGACTGGAAATTCCCTACGCCTGGGGCGGCTTCGTCGACATCACCATGAACAAGGCGCCCGACTTCGGTCGCCTGGGCCACAACATCTACTACCTGCAGGGCTTCTGCGGGCACGGCATCGCGCTGGCTGGCATGGCGGGCAAGCTCGCGGCCGAAGCCGTCGCGGGACAGGCGGAGCGCTTCGATCTGTTTGCACGCATCAGGCATCACCTCTTCCCCGGCGGATCCAGGCTTCGCACGCCGGCCCTGGTCCTCGGAATGATGTACTACCGCTTGCGCGACCGGTTGTGAGCCCGGCCGAGCGTCCGGGTGGTAGGACGCCCGGGCGCCATGTATCCTGCGCTCGATGCCGAAACCTTCATCGTCAGAAGCTGCAGATCCCGAGGAGCGAAACGACGCCGGCTGGCTGACGCGAGCGCGTACCTCTGCTTTGGTGCTGATCGTGATCACCGCGTTGGCGCTCTACCTGTGCTGGAAGCTGACGCAGCCGTTCGTTCCGGCGCTGGCATGGGCACTGGCCCTGGCCATCATCGGCTACCGGCTGCATCAATGGTTGGCCAGGCGGATTGCCCGTCGCAATGTCAGCGCCGGCTTGGCCACGGCGGCGCTGATCATGTTCATCGCCGTACCCATCGCCGCAACGGCGCCGAGTGTCGCGGGCAAGGTGAAGGATGGCTTGGAGAACCTGCGCTCGGAATCGGTCCAGAGCAGGATCAACAAGGCGATGCGAAGCAATCCGACACTTGCGCCGCTCGCTTCGCTGGTCGCACGGCATGCCCCCTCGGGCGAAGAGCTGTCGAAGCGGTTCGCACCGGGCTTGTCGAAGCTGGTGACCGGCTCGTTGTGGGCGGGCATGGAGCTCTTGATCACCTTCTTCGCGCTGTTCTACCTGTTGCGCGATCGGGAACTGGCATTGGGCTACCTGCGTTCGACAATGCCGTTGACGACACGCGAGACGAACCGGCTCTTCAAGCGGATTGCAGAGGTTGTTCGCGCGAGCGTTTTCGGAACGCTGCTGGTGGCAGCGGTTCAAGGCCTGCTGGGCGGCCTCATGTTCTGGTGGCTCGGCCTGCCGGCGCCGCTGCTGTGGGGCGCGGTGATGTTCGTGCTGTCGGTGTTGCCGATCATGGGCGCGGCCATTGTCTGGATTCCCGCTGCCATTCTCTTGGCGATGGAAGGCAGTTGGGAGAAGGCTCTGATCTTGACCATCTGGGGATCGGTGGTGGTTGCGCTCATCGACAATCTTCTCTACCCCATCTTTGTCGGCAACAAGCTGCGTCTGCATACGCTGCTGGTCTTCATTGCAATCGTCGGCGGCCTGCTCCTGTTCGGCGCATCCGGCCTTGTCCTAGGGCCGCTGGTGCTCGCGGTCACCCTCGCAGTGGTAGACATCTGGCGCGACCGCACGGCCGCTGGCCGGGCAGCCGACACGCCAACTCCCGGTTCCTGACCGGGGCGGACCGCCGGTTCGAGAAAAATCCCTACATCAAGGGGCACCACCGCCCACATGCGGGACCTCACGATCGCGCGATGGTTGGATTCTGAAAGGAGTCCAACATGGCACAAAGCACCACTGAAGCGTTCCGGTTTCCTACCTCCGAGGACCACGGCGCACCGCTCCATCCGGAGGAGCAGTCGACGCAGGAACCGACGGAATCGGCGCTCGACCATGGCGTGGAAGAATCATTCCCGGCCAGTGATCCCGTATCCGTCACCACGAGCAGGGTCATCCCCCCTGCGGCCGGCCAGGGTCGCGTTGGGCGTGAATCATCAAGACGGCCCGAAGACTCGCGGGCACGCTCGGCGCTGCGAACCGGGCTGATCGCCGGGGCCGGGGCGAGCGTGCTGTCCACGGCGGCATTGATGCTCGCGGGACGGCGCGAGACAGGCAGCGCCGTTGCGCCGACCAATGCGACCAGTCACTGGCTATGGGGGAAAGAGTCTCTCGCTGCCGACCGCGCGACCCTTCGTCATACCGGAGTGGGTTACCTGACTCACCACCTCGCCGCCATCTTCTGGGCGACCTTGTATGCGTGGGTGTACGGCAATCGGCAAGGTGCCCAGTCGATTCCTGCTGCCTTGGCGGGTGCCACGGCGGCGGCAGCGGTCTCGTGCGTGGTCGACTACACCGTCACGCCCGAAAGACTCAGACCCGGTTTCGAGCATCGGCTGTCGAAGCCTGCGATGTCCGCCATGTATGGCGCATTCGCGATCGGCCTCGCGGCCGGCTGCCTGTTCGCCAACCGGCGCAGGTGAAGACGATGAGATCGACCAACATTTCGAAAGAGGTCGACGCGCTGCGTTTCGCGGCGCATCCCCTGAGCGGCTCTGACGAAGACTACGGTGCGCTGCTCGAGCTGATCGGCGATGCGCATGTCGTGCTGCTCGGCGAAGCTTCCCACGGCACGCACGAGTTCTACCGCGAGCGTGCAAACATCACCCGGCGCTTGATGGCGGATAAAGGCTTCGGGGCCGTGGCGATCGAAGGCGACTGGCCCGATGCCTATCGGATCAATCGATTCGTGCGAGGCACGAGCGACGACGCGTCAGCCCTCGATGCGCTGGCCGGCTTCAAGCGCTTTCCGACCTGGATGTGGCGCAACACCGATGTCCTCGACTTCGTCGAATGGCAGCGCGCCTTCAACGAGGCCAGGCCGGCACGGGAAAGAACAGGCTTCTACGGACTCGACCTCTACAGCCTGATGAGCTCGATGGAGGCCGTGCTGGGATACTTCGACAAGACGGATGCCGAAACGGCGCGGCGCGCCCGCGAGCGCTATGCCTGCTTCGACCAGTACGGCGACGACAGCCAGGTCTATGGCCTGATGGTCGGCCTCGGCTCCGCATCGTCTTGCGAGCAGGAGGTGATCGGCATGCTGGTCGAGATGCGCCGTCGCGCCGCTGCTGCCGGACGCGGCGGCAGCGCTGCGGACGAGGAAGAAGCATTCGACGCCGAGCAAAACGCTCGCCTGGTCAAGAACGCCGAGGCGTACTACCGCTCGATGTACCTGAGCGACGTGTCCTCATGGAACCTGCGCGACCAGCACATGAGCGAAACGCTGGGCGAGCTCGAGCGCCACCTGGGGCGGCGCGGCGAGCGTCCCAAGATCGTGGTGTGGGCTCACAACTCCCATCTCGGCGACGCGCGTGCGACGGAGATGGGGCAGCGGCGCGGCGAACTCAACGTCGGCCAACTGGTGCGCGAGCGCCATGGCCGCGATGCGGTGCTGGTCGGCTTCACGACCCACGTCGGCACCGTGACGGCCGCATCCGACTGGGGCGCAGCGGCCGAGCGCAAGCAGGTTCTGCCTTCGCGATCCGACAGCTACGAAGGTCTCATGCATGAGACCGGATTCGAACGCTTCATGCTGCCCCTGCGCGGCGGAGGCAGCCACGTTCCGGCATTGCAGGAAGCTCGGCTCGAGCGCGCGATCGGCGTCATCTACCGGCCCGGAACCGAACGCCAGAGCCACTACTTCTTCGCGCAGCTGCCAGCGCAATTCGACGCGCTGCTTCACTTCGATGAGTCACGTGCGGTCGAGCCGCTGGAGCGCGAAGCCGGATGGAACGCCGAGGCGCCTGAGACCTATCCCTCGGGGATGTAGTCATGGACTCCGGACCCGAATCCATGGAGCAGCTCGCGCTTCGAATCGACTTGCGCAGCACGATGCTCGAGGCCGACCTGAGCCTGCCGATCAGGGCTCGCGGACTCGTGCTGTTCGCGCATGGAAGCGGGAGCAGCCGCCTCAGTCCGCGCAATCGCCAGGTTGCCCAGCAGCTCAACGAGGCCGGCTTGGCGACGGTGCTCGTCGATCTGCTGACACCTGCCGAAGGAGCGGCCGACGAACGCACGCGCCAATTGCGCTTCGACATCGCCTTGCTCGCCGACCGGCTCATCGACTTGACCGACTGGCTGCGCGCTCAAGGGCGAACCTCCAGCCTGAACATCGGCTACTTCGGTGCGAGCACCGGCGCCGGGGCGGCACTGGCGGCGGCGGCACAGCGGCCCGATACGGTTTGCGCCGTGGTCTCCCGCGGCGGCCGGCCGGACCTGGCCGGGCAGGCGCTGGCGCGCGTTCGCGCGCCGACGCTGCTGGTCGTCGGCGGCAACGACAGGGCGGTGATCGAACTGAATCGGCAAGCGCTCGCCTTGCTGCGCTGCCAGAAGCACATGGCGATCGTGCCTGGCGCGACCCATCTTTTCGAAGAGCCCGGCGCGCTCGGCGCCGTTTCGGCGCTGGCACGCGACTGGTTCCTCAGCCATCTCGACCATCCGCTCCAGGTGGTGCCACCGGCATGAAGCGCACCGGCGCTGGCGCGGGCATGGGCGATCCCAACTCGGGTACTCTTGCGCAACTTATGAAAATTGCCACCTGGAACGTCAATTCCCTCACCGCTCGCCTGCAGCACGTGCTCGACTGGCTGATCGCCAACCCGGTCGAGGTGCTGTGCCTGCAGGAGCTCAAGATGAGCGACGACAAGTTCCCGCTCGACGTGCTGCAGTCGGCCGGTTATCACGCGGCGGTGTTCGGCCAGAAGACCTACAACGGCGTCGCGATCCTGAGCCTGGCCCCGGTGCGCGACGTGGCGAAGAATATCGGCGGCTTTGCCGACGATCACTCGCGCGTCATCAGTGCCACCATCGACACGCCGGCCGGCGAGCTGCGCGTCGTCAACGGCTACTTCGTCAACGGCCAGGCACCGGGCACCGAGAAGTTCGCCTACAAGATGAGCTGGCTGCGCGCCATGCGCGAGTGGCTGCGCGAGGAGCTCGCGGCACATCCCAGGCTGGTCCTGCTCGGCGACTTCAACATCGCGCCGGAGGATCGCGACAGCTTCGACCCCGTCGGGCTGGCCGAGACCATTCATCACACGACCGAGGAGCGCGAGCATTTCAAGGCCCTGCTTGGCCTCGGCCTCGCCGACAGCTTCCGCCTGTTCGAGCAGCCCGAGAAGAGCTACTCGTGGTGGGACTACCGCATGCTGGGTTATCAAAAGAACCGGGGACTTCGCATCGATCACATCCTGGTGAGCGAGCCGCTGGTGCCGCATGCGAAGAGTTGCACCATCGACCGCGTGCCGCGCAAGTGGGACAAGCCCAGCGACCATGCACCCGTGACACTGGAGCTCGACGCATGAAACGAATCCTTCACCTCGCCCTTCTCGCGGCCGTGCTCGGCCTTTCCGCCTGCTCGGCGTTGAAGCCGAGCGCCACTGGCGAAGTGCCCTCGCCCGGCGCCAAAGCCCCGGCGGAAGAACCATCGCGGCCATCGGAAAATGTGCCCACCGTGCGGCTCATCACCGCGCAGACGCCGGCCGTGCGAACCTATCGGAAGATCGGCGCCCGGCACATCTACAACAAGTACCCCCAGCGCATCTACAAGGGGAAGATCCCGCCGCTCGTGTATGCGGTGGTGGTGACCGAAACCGACGTCGACAGCAGCGGACGCGTCACAGGCGTGCACTTCAGCCGCACGCCGAGCCATGCGCCGGAGGTGAGCGGAAAGATCGCCGAGCTGATCCGCGACGCCTCGCCCCTGCCGGCCCCGGGCAAGCTGGGCGCGCACACCTACGTCGATACCTGGCTGTGGGACAAGAGCGGCCAGTTCCAGCTCGATACGCTGACCCTGGGGCAGCGCAGCCGCTGAGCGCCGGCGCGCCTGCAGTTATTCCAGGCCGAGTTCCTGGATCTTGCGCGTGATCGTGTTGCGGCCGATGCCGAGCTTCTGCGCAGCCTCGATGCGGCGGCCGCGCGTATTGGCCAGCGCCGTAAGGATCAGGCGCGATTCGAAACGGCGCGACAGCACGTCCCAGACATCGTTGCGCCCGGCCGCCAGCAGGCTCTGGGCCTCCTGTTCGAGCCCGGCCTCCCAAGAAGCCGAGCCGACCGCGGCAGCGCCTGCAGCGGGCGCGGAGGGTGCGGCGGAAGCCGAGGCCACGGCAGCAGCCGCAGAAGGGGCTGCCGCGGCTTCGCGTTCGGCTACGGCGGCAGCCGGCGCCGCAACGGCGGCGGCAGAACCGGCCATCACCTCCGGCGGCAGGTCCTTGGCTTCGATCAGCTGCGCCGGCGCCATCACCGTCAGCCAGTGGCAGATGTTCTCCAGCTGCCGCACGTTGCCGGGAAAAGAGAAGGTCGCGAGCTGCGCGAGCGCCGCTTCGGAGATGCGCTTGGGCTCGACGCCGAGCTGCTTGGCGCTCTGCTGCAGGAAATGGCGCGTGAGCGCGGGGACGTCTTCGCCGCGCTCGCGCAGGGCCGGCAGCCGCAGCCGGATCACGTTGAGGCGGTGGAACAGGTCTTCGCGAAAGCCGCCGATCTTGACGCGCTGCTCCAGGTCCTGGTGCGTGGCCGCGATCACGCGCACGTTGGCCTTGACCGAGTTGTGGCCGCCGACGCGGTAGAAATGGCCGTCGCTCAGCACGCGCAGAAGACGCGTCTGCAGGTCGAAGGGCATGTCGCCGATCTCGTCGAGGAACAGGGTGCCCCCCTCGGCTTGTTCGAAGCGTCCCCGGCGCATGGTCTGCGCGCCGGTGAAGGCGCCCCGCTCGTGGCCGAAGAGCTCGCTTTCGAGCAGGTCCTTCGGGATGGCAGCGGTGTTGATCGCGACGAACGGGCCGTTGGCGCGTGGCGAATGTTTGTGCAGGGCGCGCGCCACCAGTTCCTTGCCGGAGCCAGATTCGCCGGTGATCAGCACCGTCACATTGCTTTGCGACAGCCGCCCGATGGCGCGGAACACGTCCTGCATCGCCGGTGCCTGGCCCAGCATCTCGGGGGCGGCGGCCATGCGCTCCTCGGACACTTCCTCGCGCTGGCTTTCGTCGACCGCGCGGCGGATCAGTTCCACCGCGCGCGGCAGGTCGAAGGGCTTCGGCAGGTACTCGAAGGCGCCGCCCTGGAAGGCCGAGACGGCGCTGTCGAGGTCGGAGAACGCGGTCATGATGATGACCGGCAGGCCCGGATGCTTGGCCTTGATCTTGTCGAGCAGGTCGAGGCCCGAGCCGCCCGGCATGCGGATGTCGCTCACCAGCACCTGGGGCCCCTGCATCTCGTCGTCGGCCGCGGCTTCGAGCGCGGCCAGCACCTCGCGCGTGTTGGTGAAGCTGCGGGTCGGCAGGTCTTCGCGCAAGAGCGCCTTTTCCAGCACGAAGCGGATCGATTGGTCGTCATCCACTATCCAGATCGGCTTCATGCAGTTCCTTGTTCCCTGTTAGCTAAGGCAGCGGTATCAATATCTTGAAATCGGTCCGGCCCGGGACACTGTCGCACTCGATCACGCCGTGGTGCTGTTGCACGAAAGTTTGCGCCAGCGTCAATCCAAGACCTGTTCCGCCTTCCCTGCCCGACACCAGCGGGTAGAAGATGCGGTCCTTGATCGCGTCCGGCACACCCGGTCCATTGTCGATGACATGCAATTCCAGTGCCAGTCGATACCACTGCTTGTTGAATATCACCTGACGCGCGATGCGGGTCTTGAAGGTGATGCATGCGTCGCCGGCCGCACGCCGCTCGGCCAATGCCTGCGCAGCGTTGTGGACGATGTTGAGCGTGGCCTGGATGAGCTGCTCGCGATCGCCGCGGAACTCGGGGATCGAGACGTCGAAGTCGCGCTCGATGTGCAGGTCGCGCGGGAACTCCGCAAGGATCACCGAGCGCACGCGTTCGCAGACCTCGTGGATGTTGACGTCGCCCACCACGTGCGGGCGGCGGTGCGGCGCGAGCAGACGATCGACCAGCGTCTGCAGGCGGTCGGCCTCGTGGATGATGACCTGGGTGTACTCGATGAGGTCGCGCGACTCGACCTCCATCTGCAGCAGCTGCGCCGCGCCGCGAATGCCGCCCAGCGGGTTCTTGATCTCGTGTGCGAGATTGCGGATCAGTTCCTTGTTGGCCTGCGCCTGATCGAGCAGCCGCTCTTCGCGATCTTGGCGGACCTGCTGCTCGAGCGGCGACATCTCGATGATCAGCTCGCCCGCGCGGTCGCCCTGCGCGAGCGTGACCTGCACCGGCATCAGCTCGTGGTTGACGCGGCGCAGGAAGGCCTCGTAGCGCAGCGTGGCGAAGTCGTTGCTGCGTGCGCCGTCGATCGCCGTGCGCAGCACCTGCGGCTCATGGAAGCAGGCGCCGAACTGCGAGCCTTCGAGCGTGCGGCGCGAGGTGCCCAGCGCGTCTTCGAGGCCGGCATTGGCGAACAGCACCGCACCGTCGGTGCGCACCACCGCGATCAGCGTGGAAAGAAGGTCGAAGGCCTGGAAGCGCTTGGCGGCGGCAGCGCTCTTTCCAAAGGCCATCAGCGATTGGCCGGTAGGCGGCCGATTTCGCGGCGGATGCCTGCGATGTCGCTTTCGTTGCGTGCGATCTCGGCCTTCATTTCGGCCACGCGGTCGAGGTACTTCTGGTAGTTGCGGGCTTCGCTGCCCTGCTTCTCTGGTTCGCCGCTGTTGTAGTCCTTGAGCAGCTGGGCCTGGCGTTCTTCGGCTTTCTTGAGCTCGGACTCGAGCACCGAGCGGGCTTCGCCGTCGCGTGCGCGCTGGTCGGCGCCGTCGACGCGCGGGCTGCCGGCCGGCGCACGCGCTGCGGTGCTGCCCGCCGCAGCCGCCGCGATCGGGCGGGTGCCCTGGACCACGGTGACGTTGCCCCCCTCCATCACCTTGCAGCCGCGCTGCTGGGCGAGGGTCGCGTTGTTGGTGTATTCGTTGCCGCAGCGCCAGACGCGCTCTTGCTGGGCCTGAGCCTGGATGTGCACGCCGGCCGCCGCCAAGGCAGTCAGGAGGAAAACGAAAGAAGTCTTCATGGTCGTCAATGTAGTGCGCAGCAAGCCGGCATTTTCGTGCAATTCGGGAGTTCGACCGCGCAAGATGGCCCCAAAAAGAAAAGGGACGGCCCAAGGCCGTCCCCTTTTTAACGCCAAAGCCGAAAAGCTGGCTTACAGGGAGTAGTACATGTCGAATTCGACCGGGTGCGTCGCCATGCGGAAACGCGTGACTTCCTGCATCTTGAGGTCGATATAGGCGTCGATGTAGGCATCGGTGAACACGCCGCCCTTGGTCAGGAAGGCGCGGTCCTTGTCGAGGTAGTCGAGCGCCTGGTCGAGGCTGTGGCACACGGTCGGGATCAGCGCGTCTTCTTCCGGCGGCAGATGGTAGAGATCCTTGCTGGCGGCTTCGCCCGGATGGATCTTGTTCTCCACGCCGTCCAGGCCGGCCATCAGCATCGCGGCGAAGCCGAGGTACGGGTTCATCATCGGATCGGGGAAGCGCGCCTCGACGCGGCGGCCCTTCGGATTGGCCACGAACGGGATGCGGATCGAGGCCGAGCGGTTCTTGGCCGAGTAGGCCAGCTTCACCGGGGCTTCGAAGCCGGGAACCAGGCGCTTGTAGCTGTTGGTGCCGGGGTTGGTGATGGCGTTGAGCGCACGGGCGTGCTTGATGATGCCGCCGATGTAGTGCAGCGCGAAGTCGCTGAGACCCGCATAGCCGTCGCCGGCGAACAGGTTCTTGCCGTCCTTCCAGACCGACTGGTGGACATGCATGCCGGAGCCGTTGTCGCCGACGATCGGCTTGGGCATGAAGGTCGCGGTCTTGCCATAGGCGTGGGCCACGTTGTGGATCACGTACTTCTGCAGCTGGACCCAGTCGGCGCGCTGGATCAGCGTGCTGAACTTGGTGCCGAGCTCCATCTGGCCGGCGTTCGCCACTTCATGGTGATGCACTTCGACCGGGATGCCCAGCGACTCGAGCACCAGGCACATCTCGGAGCGCATGTCCTGAAAGCTATCGACCGGGGGAACCGGGAAGTAGCCGCCCTTGACTGCGGGACGGTGGCCGGTATTGCCGTGCTCGAATTCCTTCGCGCTGTTCCAGGAGGCTTCTTCGGACTCGATCTTGACGAAGCAGCCCGACATGTCGTTCTGCCAGCGCACGCCGTCGAACACGAAGAATTCCGGCTCCGGTCCGAAGTAGGCGGTGTCGCCCAGGCCCGAGGCCTTCATGTAAGCCTCGGCGCGCTTGGCGAGCGAACGCGGATCGCGCTCGTAGGGCTTGCCGTCGGTCGGGTCGACCACGTCGCAGGTCAAGAGCAGCGTCGTTTCTTCGAAGAAGGGATCGATGTTGGCCGTGTTCGGGTCGGGCATGAGCAGCATGTCCGAAGCCTCGATGCCCTTCCACCCGGCGATCGACGAGCCGTCGAAGGCATGGCCGTCGGTGAATTTGCCCTCGTCGAATGCGGACACAGGCACGGTCACGTGCTGCTCCTTGCCGCGGGTATCGGTGAAGCGGAAGTCGACGAACTTGACCTCGTTTTCCTTGACGAGTTTGAGTACATCGGCGACGGTCTTTGCCATCAGGTTCTCCTGGTTTGGATGGTTGGTTGGAATTGCGGGACTGGGAATGCAGTTTCTGTGCCCATTGTCACTGCCGGGGAGGGGTACCTGGCATCGCGCCGAAACCCCAAAAACAGGCAAGTTGTAACCGAATTGGTGCAGCGCAAATCAGCGCACCAATTCTGGGCCAAGACGCACACCAAAGGCGTGCAGGCCTTCGAGCAGCTGCGCATAGGCAGCGTCGATGGACGCGGTTTCGCCCTTGACGCCGAGCTCGATGTGGCGGCCGTGCACGGCATGGTCGACGCTCGGCAGGCTGAAGACCTTGACGCCCGGGTGGCTGCGCTCGACGGTCTCCATGAGCGGCGTGAGCGTGGCTTCCATCGCACCGTACACGATGACCGATTTTTCGGCCGCCTGCCCATGGGCAAAGAGATGCGCGTAGCGCTCGTCGAGCACCGATTCGATCATCGGCCACGCCATGACCGGGAAACCCGGCACGAAGTGCACGTCGCCGACGCTGAAGCCCGGAATCTTGTTGTAGGGGTTGCGGATGATGTTGGCGCCGAGCGGGAACACGCCCATGTTGAGCCTGTGCACGTTGTCCGGACGGTCGGGCTCGTAGGCCGTGCCCTGCTCGCGCGCGGTGTCCTGCATGCGTTCGCGGATCAGCAGCTCGGCTTCCGGATGCAGCCCGAGCGGCACCCCGAGCGCCGCGGCGGCGCACTGGCGCGTATGGTCGTCCGGCGTGGCGCCGATGCCGCCGGTGGAGAACACGATGTCGCCCGAGGCGAAGGCGCGCGCCAGCGCTTCCGTGATGCGGACCGGCACGTCGCCGACGTACTCGGCCCAGGCCAGCTGCAGGCCGCGCGCAGCGAGCAGCTCGATGACCTTGGGCATGTGCTTGTCGGCACGCTTGCCCGACAGGATTTCGTCGCCGACGACGAGAAGACCGAATGAACGTGTGCTCATGGAGCGCCCCATTGGGTGGCGGCCGCATGGACGTCTGCCATCTCGGTCGCGGAAGGTGAAACGGCCGCCGCCGCGCGCTGCGCCCGCAGCTGCGCCAGCGCATCCAGGCAATAGTGCGCGAACCAGAGCGCGGAGAAGGCGAACACCAGCGTGTAGATCCAGATCGCGAGCGGCACCAGCACGAAGAAGGCGGCCGCGAACAGCAGCCCGGATGCCCAGACGATGCTGGGCGCGGCGCCCAGGTAGCCGCACAGCACGCCGATGCCGAGCAGCGGCAGCCGGTGGGCGCGCAGCACGGCATCGCGCTCCTCCGGGCTCGCATGCTCGGCCAGGGCGTCGAAGCTCATCACGCGATAGGTCAGCCAGCCCCAGATCAGCGGCGGCAGGACCAGCACCAGCGGTGGAATGAGCCACAGCGGCATGGAGACGATCAGCGCGAGCAGCGCCAGCACGGTGAGGCCCAGCGAGCGGAAGACGCCGACGACGAAGGAAGCGCCCTTCTTCTGCTCGAGCGTCGGGAAACGACGGTCGGCCACCAGGCGGGTGAGCGGCGGCGCCATGAGCCCTGCCACGATCAGGAGCGAAACCACCACGATCAAGGGCGTGGCCGCGATCACGACCACCATCGGCGCCAGCACGGCTGTGACATCCCCGGAGAACAGGCGCCCGATCCAGCCCCAGAAGCTGGACAGAAGCGGCCAGGCCTCGAGCGCCTCGCGCGTCCACGCCACCGTCGCATCCCAATAGAAATAGCCGAACAGCGCTGCCAGCAGCGCCATGAGCGCCAGCGGCAGCAGGGAGAGCACGATCACCCGCGGGTGCATGCAATAGGCTACCGAACGCCAGAAGGAGTCGAGAAGAAGACGCATCGGCGCTGAGGATAACCGCGTCGCGTGGAATCGAGATCAGCCGCGGCCGGCAATGCGCTTCAGCCCCAGCCACTGCTGAGCCCAGAAGCCGCGCCCGTAGTCGCGCACGCGGCCTGCGGCGTCCGGCTCGACCTGGTCGCGGATGCCGGTCGGGTCGTAGCGCTCCTCGAAATTGGCGGTGCGAAACAGCATGTCCCACCACGGCAACAGCACGCCGAAGTTGTGGCCGCCGAGCGTTCGCGGACCCTGCGACTCGTGGCCGATCCCGATGCTGTGGTGCAGGCGGTGGAAGCGCGGGCTGATCCAGAGCCGCTCGCCGATCGCGCCGAAGCCGAGCCGCAGGTTGGCATGCTGCAGGCTCTCGCTGAGCTGGGTGAAGGCCACGATCGCGATGAACTGCCCCGGCGCCACGCCGATCAGCTGGGCGACGACGACGATGATCGTGTCGTGGATCACATCGTCGAGCAGATGGTTGCGGTCGTCGCTCCACATCGTCATCTGGCGCTGGGAATGGTGCAGCGAATGCAGCGCCCACCACCATCGGAAGCCGTGCTGGCCGCGATGGATAAAGTATTCGACCAGGTCCAGCACCACCAGGTAGATCGCGAACGCGATCCAGGGAATGTCGGTCACCCCGGGCCAGAGCTGGTCGAGATGCAAGGAGCCCCAGCCGGCGGCGCGCACGGCGCCGAGGATCTCGTCGAACAATGGGTCGAGCGCAAAGAACATCGCGAGCCGGAACAGGCCCAGCCGGTGGATCAGCGTGTAGAGGATGTCGGTGCGGATGGCGCGCCGGTCGAGCACCGGCTCGGCCGGACGCCAGCGCTGCAGCGGGCCGAATACGGCGACCAGCACCCCGATCTGGATCAGGCCGACCAGCAGCCAGCCGGTGGCGTCGAAGGCGTCCTCGACCCAGCCGCCCAGGCCTACGGCATAGACCAGCGGCTGCACGGCAGCTTCGAAAAGCCATTGCTGCAGGTTGGCGAAGGGCTCGGTCAGCCAGTCCATCGGAACACCGCGCGATTCAGGGGTGGGACGCGATCCATTCGCGGTACGCCGGATGCTGGCGCAGCGTCTCGAAGCAGAAGCCCTTGGCCTTGAGGCCGAGGATCAAGGGCTCGAGCACGGCAGGTGCCCACGGGTCCTTGCGCGACCAGATGCCCAGGTGCGCGACCAGGATGTCGCCGGGCTGGATGTGGTCGAGGGCCTGTTGCAGCAACTTATCGTTGCTGAACTTCTCGCTCGGCAGCTCGTCGCCCAGGAAGCCGGCCGGCGCCCAGCCCACGTGCGCGTAACCGCAAGCCTTGGCCGCTGCCAGCAGCCTGGGCGAGGTCTTGCCCCCCGGCGCGCGGAACAACGGCAGCGGCTTCTTGCCCGTGACGTGCTGCAGGCGCTCGGAAGCCTTGGCGATGTTGGCGCAGTACTGTTCCGCGTCCCAGGTGAACTGCCGGCCGGCAAAGGCGCCGGCCGAGGGTTCGATGCGGAAGCGCGGCGCGATGCCCTTCACGTCGCCGCGCCAGTAGGCATGGTCGTAGGTGTGGGACGCGAACTCGTGGCCTTCGGCCGCCCTCGCCTTCCACCACGGCGCCCACTGGTTGTCGAGGCTGTCGCCACCGGTCAGCGTGCGCTCGGCCGCGCCGAAGAAGGTGACACGCACCTCCTGGCGCTTGAGCACCTCGGCCACCAGCGGCGCCACGCCCATGTGGCCGGTGTCGAAGCTCAGGTAGACCGGCTTGGTGCAACTCCCCTGAGCGAGGGCGTCGGTGGACGCGACGCCCGCAGCGAGCAGGACGAGCGCGGCCGCGGACCTAGCGCCGGGCATGATCGAGCGTCCAGACGCCGTGCGGCGAGCGGCCCACGGGCACCTGCCGCACCACCTTGTGGGCGGCCAGATCGACCACGCTGAGCTTCCTGGCCCAGCGCGAGGTCACGTAGAGCGTCTTGCCGTCGGCCGAGACGTCCATGCAGTCGGGTCCGCCGCCCACCGGATAGGTGTCGCTGACCTGCAGCGTCTGCAGGTCGATGCGGCTGACGGTGTTGGCCACGCGGTTGCTGACGAACACGCTGCGGCCGTCGCCGGCCGAGCGGAAGGCATGGGCGCCCTTGCCGGTGGCGATCTTGCCGACCAGCCTGGGCTCCCGGCCGGCAACGTCGAAGACCTGCACGCCGTCGCTGCCCGTGAGGCCGACCAGCAGCGTCTTGCCGTCGTGGATGCCGAAGATGTCGGCCGGCATCGGGCCGGTGGGGATGCGCCAGCGGACGGTCTGCGTGGCGAGGTCGATCGCGACCAGCTCGTCGCTGTCCTGCATCGTGACGTAGGCGGTGGTGCTCTTGCCGTCGATCCAGATGTGGCTCGGCGTCTTGCCCGAGGGAATGCGCTTGACCAGCTTGGGCTCCTTGCCGTCCCAGCGGTAGATGTCGATGTGGTTGAGCCGGTTGCCGGCGGTGACGAACCACTTCATGTCGGGCGAGAAGCGCAGGTGGTAGGGATCGATGATGCCGTAGACCACGCGCTGAACCTCGGCCGTTCGCGGATTCAGGAAGGTCAGCGAGTCGCCTGCAGAATTGGCCACGATCAGCGAGCTCTCGTCTGGCGACAGGTAGAGGTGGTGCGGCTCCTTGCCGGTCGGGATGCGCAGCTTCTCGGTCCAACTGACCGGATCGACCACGCTGACCGTGGCATCGAGCGAATTGAGCACGAAGACCGGTGGCGGTTCGGCAGCGAGCGCCGGCAGCATGGCGCAGGCAAACAAAAAGGCCGCAAGGCGGCCTATCGGGGGGGAGAAAAAGCGCAAGGAGGAAGTTCCGGGAATCAGGCTTGCGATCTTAACGATCGACCCTGCCCGCCGGCTGACTCGGGCGCGCCGTTCGCAGCGCCTCGACCTGCGCCGGATCCAGCCAGCGCCACTGGCCCGGCGCCAAGTCGTCGGGCAGCGCGAGCGGCCCGATGCGCGAGCGGTGCAGGGCCTCGACCCGGTTGCCCACGGCGGCCAGCATGCGCTTGACCTGGTGGTACTTGCCTTCGGTCAGGGTAAGCCGCAGCTGCAGCGGCCCGACCGCCTCGCAGGCGGCCGCGCGCACCGGCTTCGGGTCGTCGTCGAGCACCACCCCGGCCAGCAGCCGGGTCACCTGCGCGTTATCGACCGGGTGCTTGGTGCCAACCTCGTAGACCTTCGGCACATGGTGCTTGGGAGAGCCCATGCGGTGGATGAACTGGCCGTCGTCGGTCAGCAGCAGCAGGCCGGTCGTGTCCTGGTCGAGCCGGCCGATGGCCTGCACGCCCTGCACTGCGCCCTTGTTGGGGCGCAGGCGCAGTGGCGACGGCAGCAGCGTGTAGATACTGGGATAGGTCGACGGCTTCTGCGAGCACTCGGTACCGGCCGGCTTGTGCAGCATCAGGTAGGCCTTTTCGTGGTACGCCCACTCGGTGCCTTGGACCGTGAAGTGCAGTCCTTCCGGCTCGAACTCGGCGGCCGGGTCCGCAACGACGGCCTCTCCAACCCTCACCAGTCCTTGCTGGACCAGCCCGGCACAGACGCGCCGGGTGCCGAAGCCCTGCGTATAAAGGATTTCCTCGATCCGCATCAATACCCGAGGGCAAGGCCGGTGTTGCGCCGCGGATCGTTGGCGCCGTAGAAGCGGTTCTTGCCGACCGGCTTGCCGCCGAGCGAAGGCGCGCCGACGATGATCGCCGCCATGTGATTGGCAGGCTGCGGCACGCCGAGGTTGTGGCCCATGTCGGTCAGGAGCTTGCGCGTGTCGGGACTGATCGCGAAGGTTTCGACGTTGGTCACATCGGGCAACCATTGCTGGTGGAAGCGCGGCGCATCGACGGCTTCCTGCACGGTCATGCCGTAGTCGACAACGTTGAGGATCGTGTGGAGCACCGCGGTGATGATGCGGCTGCCACCGGGCGTGCCGACCACGAAGACGGGCTTGCCGTCCTTGGTCACGATGGTCGGGCTCATCGAGGACAACGGCCGCTTGCCCGGGGCGATGGCATTGGCTTCGCCCTGCACCAGGCCGTAGAGGTTGGGCACGCCGATCTTCGAGGTGAAGTCGTCCATCTCGTTGTTGAGCAGCACGCCGGTGCCGGCGGCCGTGACCTTGGCGCCGAACCAGTCGTTCAAGGTGTAGGTCACGGAAACCGCATTGCCCCACTGGTCGATGATCGAATAGTGGGTGGTGTTGCTGCCTTCGTGTGGCGCGACGCCGGGCTTGATGTCCTTGGAGACGCCGGCCTTCTTCGGGTCGATCACGGCCCTGATCTTCTCGGCATAGCCCTTGTCGAGCAGCCGGTCGAGCGGATTCTTCACGAAGTCCGGGTCGCCCAGATAGCTGTTGCGGTCGACGTAGGCATGGCGCATGGCCTCGATCTGGTAGTGCACGGCCTGCGCCGAGCGGAAGCCGAGGTCCTTGAGCGGATATCCCTCGAGGATGTTCAGCATCTCGCAGATCACCACGCCGCCCGAGCTCGGCGGAGGCGCCGAAACCACGTGATAGCCACGGTAGTCGCATTCGACCGGCGCCAGTTCGCGCGTCGTGTACTGGTTCAGATCGGCCTGCGTGATGATGCCCTTGCCGGCCTGGCTCGAAGCCACGAGCGCAGCGCCCACGGGGCCCTTGTAGAAACCGTCGGTGCCGTTGCGGCTGATGGTCTTGAGCGTCTTCGCCAGATCCTTTTGCACCAGCCGTTGCCCGACCGCGAAGGGCTCGCCCTTGTTCAGAAAGATCGCACCGGATGCCGGGTCCTTCTTGAAGTCGGCGGTCGCGGTGGCGAGCATGTCGACGTCGCCCTGCTCCAGCACGAAGCCGCGCTCGGCCAGCGCGATCGAAGGCGCGATCAGTGCATCGCGCTTCATGGTGCCGTACTTCTCGCGCGCGAGCTCGAGGCCGGAAACCGTGCCGGGCACGCCGACGGCGAGGTGGCCATTGGTGCTCAGGCCCTTGACGACGTTGCCGTCCTTGTCGAGGTACATGTTGGCCGTGGCGGCCAGCGGCGCCTTCTCGCGGAAGTCGAGGAAGGTCCTGCGTCCGTCCGCCAGTTGCACGGTCATGAAGCCGCCGCCGCCGAGGTTGCCGGCCGCCGGATAGACCACGGCGAGCGCATAGCCGACTGCCACCGCTGAGTCGATCGCATTGCCGCCGCGCTTGAGCACGTCGACGCCGATCTTGGTCGCCAGATGCTGGGCGCTCACGACCATGCCGTTCTCCGCCCCCACGGGCGCCTGCGAGGCCGCGAGCAGCTGTGTCGCGCCTGCCAGCGCGAGCGCCGCCGCGACGGCGCTGCGCAAGGCCGAAGTCCACTGAAGTTGTTTCACGGTTCTATCTCCTAGGAAGAATGGATCAGCCCGCAAGCAGTCCCTTGCGCCGCAAGTCCCGAAGGGCAAGCGCCACCTGCTGCTGCGTGAACTCGCGCAGCGCACCTGCTTCCGTGAGCGGCTTTTCGTCCTTGATGAAGCGCAGGCGCTCGGCGCGGGCTTCGACGGCGAGGTGCAATGCCAGGGACTCGTGCGAATGCGCGCCGTCGAGCAGCGGCAGCAGGCAGCGCTCGAGCAGCGAAAGGCCCACGGGCTCATGCCACAGGTTGCACGCGACGGCCGAGGGTCCGGCATTCAGCGCGAGACCGGGCGCGCTGCGCACCGCGGCCAGGGCGCGCGGGAACTCCGACACTTGGGCGGCGGCCTGCGGCGAGGCTCGCCGGATGCGCACGGCACCGAGGATCAGCAGTTCTTCCAGCATCGCCATGACGAGCGGCTCGACTGCGGCGCGCGGTTCGCCGGTCCGTGCCGAGACCTCGGCGATCAGCACGTCGGCCGACGCGGTGGCCGGGTAGCGCTCATCGAGCACCTGCGCCACCGCTTTTTGAAGCGGCAGCCGCAGCGTGATCTTCAGGTTGCGCATCGCATTGCACGGCTGCTCCTGCGCATCGAGCGTCAGCACCCCGCCGCCTTCCGCTGCGAACACGCCGGCGAATTCGAGGGCGCGGATGCGCTCCGGAACAAGGCGATAGCGGATCCCGGCGGCGCGTTCCTGCTTGACGAGCAGCGTCTGGCGGAAGGTGCGGTTGACCAGGAAGTCCAGGTACTGCTCCATCATGATCTGGCTGCCTCCGCATTCGCGCAGCAAGGGATCGCGAACCTTTTCGCCATAGTTCTGGACGAACATGGTCGACGGCTCCGCATCCGCCAGGTAGCTGAGCCCGTGTGCGCTCGCACGCGCGGCGAATTCCTTGAAGTAGCAGGGCGAGTTGCAGGGCTCGAGGAACTCGTGCAGCAGATAGGAGCTGTTCGCGGCACGCACGATCGGCATGGTCTCTTCGAGCGTCTTCTTGAGCACGCTGTCCGGCCGCGCCGACTGTTCGAGAAACTCGAGCATCCCGCGCGCGTATGAGAGCTTCTCGTCCGGCTCGTCGCGCGGGGCGCCGCGCAGGATCATGGCGTCGCGCACGATCTCGCGCGCCTTCCAGCCCGGGTACACGTTGTAGCTCACGTAGGCCACTCCGTTGGGGGCGAGATTCTCCGAGCACACGCGCAGGATCGCGTCCTGCACCGGCGCCGGCACCCAGCTGTAGACGCCGTGGCAGACGATGTAGTCGAACTGACCGAAGGAGGCGTCGATGCTGGCGATATCGAGTGCGCGCAATTCGACGTTCTTCAGGCCCGAACGCTCGATGGCCGCCACGCCCTGCCGGATCTGCACCGGTGAAAGGTCGACGCCGAGGGCTCTCGCCTCCGGGTGGCGTGCCGCGAAAGGGATCAGGTTGCCGCCGGCCGCGCTGCCGAGTTCGAGCACGCGTGCCTGCGCGGGAGCAGGCGACTCGAGGCCGAAGAGAAATGCCAGCGCCTCCAGATGTTCGACAGCAGACTGAGGAAACGGATGCGAGTCGTACGGCACGGTGTCGTAGTAACTCGTGAGCGCGGTCGTCATTGAATCCATGGTGTCCTCTGGGCGAGCGACGCCGACTATAGCTCGCGCGCAGCATGGCGCGAGCGTCGGCTTGCAAGCCTTTGCAAGTTGCCGCCTAAGAGCGTGGTTCTAGACCCGATGGTCGGGTCGGGAACCGTGGTTCGACAGGCCACTGATCTGGGCCATAAGGCTTATGGATTCGATCTCGACCCCTGCACTGCTCAAAGAGCAAGACATTGCGTGCAGCATGAGCCGCGCGGGCCAGGTCTGGGACAACTCAGCGATGGAGAGCTTCTTCAGTTCATTGAAGACCGAGCGCACAGCCAGGAAGGTGTACAGGTCCAGGGAGCAGGCACGCGCCGACGTGTTCGGCAACATCGAGCGTTTCCACAATCGGACGCGTCGTCATTCGACGCTCGGCTAGGTCAGCCCGATAGAGTTCGAGAAAGCTCAAAAAGCTTAGGCCGGTTTCCACGGAACCGGCAGCAGCCCATCAGTAGTTTCAGGTCTTCAGGCTTCTCTTGCTGAATAGCCCAACGCGCGCCGTCGGCTTGGGTGCAAATCTGGAGCGCGATGTACTGACGCGAGCTGCGCTCAGCAATCGAATTGACAAAGTTTGAGAATCCGCGCCGGATGTATGTCGCAGCGAGCCGACACGACGCAAATAAATCAATCCACTCGAATAGTTTCGGCTGACGCAGCAGGTTGTATGGAATTGGGGGTGCACCTCATCATTCGCGAGCAATTACTAAGGAGATGCACGGATGAGGGCCAGCAAGAACAACAATCCCGCGGGCAATCCGGAAGGTAGCCGCCGCAAGCGGCATGTGCATGCGAGCTGCGTGAGCAGCTCCGTAACGTCCACCGGGCGTCCCTTTGAAGCCTCGGCGGTCGCGATCGCCGTCGCGCTGCTGGCAACGCTGTCGCAGACCGCGTACGCCGCCAACTACACGGTCGCCACCGAGACCGAACTGCGCAACGCGATCACCGCCGCCAATGCCGATCCCGACCCGAGCGCGACCATCACGCTGACCGGCAACATTGGCCTGTCGAGCACGGTTGCTCCGTTGCCCACCGCCACCAAGCCCATGACGCTCGACACCGCCGGCTTCACGTTGTCGGGCTTCGACAGGACCAGCGGGAGCGGCAATGGAGGCGGTATTCAGGCGGCAACCAATTGGACCATCTTCGGCGCGCTCAGAGGGGGCAACGCCAACGGGACGGGGACGGGTGGGCAGGGCTTCAATGGTGGTTTTGCTACACAGCTCATCAATCATGGAACGATCACGGGCGGCACAGGTGCGGGAGCGGGGGGCGGCGGTGGATTCGGTGCCGTCATGAGCGGCGCTGGCAGCAATCATGTCAACAATGGGACGATCACAGGCGGAACCGGAGGAACCAGCGCCAGCACCGCAGCGGGTGGCTCAGGAGGGGTGGGCGGCAGTTTGGTGGGGGGGACGCTCACCAACAACGGCACGATCACCGGCGGCGCCGGAGGAGCCAATAGTGCGGGCGCGACAAGCGGGGGGGGTGGGTCGGGCGTGTCGATGAGCGGTGGGACATCACTCGTCAACAATGGCACGATCACCGGCGGCGCCGGAGGAGCGAGCAGCGCAGGCACGGCAGGTTCAGGTGGGGTTAGCGTCCTGATGAACGGTACTTCATCACTCGTCAACAATGGCCTGATCGAGGGCGGGGCATCCACGAACGGTGCTGCCGGATTTGGAATCGCGGTTGTGGGCATCGCATCGGTGACGAACAACGGAACGATACGAGGCGGTCAGAGCGGTGTCCCCGATGCTTTCGCCGCCGGCATATTTGCAGGTGCTGGGTCATTGGCCACGTTCATCAACAACGGGACCATCGAAGGCGGAACGGGAGCAGCGGGGATCTCGGTCAACACAGTGGGGGGCACCGACATCACGATCGTCAACAGTGGGACGATCCGAGCTGGCGCCGGCCATCCCAATGCCATTCGACTCTCGACATCGGCAACGGGATTGAGCGTGCTCGAGTTGCATGCGGGCTCGGTGATCGAGGGCGATGTTCTTGCGAACGCCACCGGCACCAACGACACCTTGCGCCTTGGCGGCGCCGCCGACAGCAGCTTCGATGCTTCGAGCATCGGTGCCGCGGCGCAGTACCGCAGCTTCGACCGCTTCCAGAAGAACGGCGCCAGCACCTGGACCCTCACGGGCACGACCACCGCCCTCACGCCCTGGCAGGTCACGGGCGGCACCCTGTCGGTGGCCAGCGACGGCGCGCTCGGCGATGCCGCCGGCGCGCTCACGCTCGACGGCGGCGCACTGCAGAACACGGCGTCCTTCGCCTCCGCGCGCGCGGTCACGCTCGGCGCCGGCGGCGGCACCTTCCGCACCGATGCCGACTTGAGCCTCGCCGGCGTGGTCGGCGGCGCAGGCGCATTGACCAAGACCGGTGCCGGCACGCTGGTGCTGAGCGGCGCCAACACCTACAGCGGCGGCACGACCATCTCGGCCGGCACCCTGCAGCTCGGCAGCGGCGGCACCTCGGGTTCGATCCTGGGCGACGTCACCAACAACGGCACGCTGAGCTTCAATCGATCCGATTCGCTGACTTTCGGCGGCGTGATCTCCGGATCCGGCGCCGTCAGCAATGCAGGCCCGGGTACGACCGTGCTGACGGCCGCCAACAGCTACACCGGCAGCACCCACATCCAGGCCGGCACGCTGGCGCTGACCGGCGCCGGCGCGATCGCTGCGTCCAGCGGCGTCGCGGTCGACGGCAGCTTCGATATCTCCGGCGTGAGCCCAGCCGGCACGAGCGTCGCGGGCATCAGCAGCAGCGGCGCGGTCCTGCTCGGCGCGAAGCAATTGACGCTGACGGCGGCCAGCGGCGACTTCGGCGGCGTCGTCTCCGGCACCGGAGGCTTGCAGGTCGCCGGCGGCACCCAGACCCTGTCGGGCACCAACACCTACACCGGCGGCACGACGATCTCGGCCGGCACCCTGCAGCTCGGCAACGGCGGCACCTCGGGTTCCATCGTCGGCGACGTGACCAACAACGGCACGCTGAGCTTCAACCGATCCGATGCCGTGACCTTTGCCGGCGTGATCTCGGGCAGCGGCGGCGTCCGTCAGATCGGCTCCGGCGCCACGCGCCTCACCGGCAACAGCGCCGCCTTCACCGGCACCACCACGGTCGAAGCCGGCATGCTCGCCGTCAACGGCACCCTCGGCGGCACGCTCAACGTGCTGGCCGCCGGGCGCCTCCAGGGCACGGGCACGGTCGGCAGCACGACGGTGGCCGGCACCATCGCCCCCGGCAACTCGATCGGCACGCTGACGGTCAACGGCAACTACACGCAGGCACCCGGCTCCACCTACGAGGTCGAGGTGGACCCGGGCTCCAATGCCTCCGACCTGATCCATGCCACCGGCACTGCCAGCATCGGCAGCGGCGCGCGCCTGAACGTGGTGCGTATCAACAGCGGCACCTACATCCTGGGTACCCGCTACACCGTGCTCACCGCCGATGGCGGCGTCGCCGGCACCTACAGCCTCGGCGGCGACACGACCACCGCCTTCGTGCAGCTGTTCGACCGCTACGACGCCAACAACGTCTACCTCGTCGCCGAGAAGGTGCGCAGCATCGCCGATGCGGCCGGCACGCCCAACCAGGCGGCCGTCGGCGCAGCGCTGGACAGCCTGCCCGCCAGCAACAGCCTGGCCAACGCGGTGACCTGGCTGCCCAACGACTTCGCGGCACGCGATGCGCTGAACCAACTGTCGGCGGACATCCATGCCTCCACCAAGACGGCGCTGCTGGAAGACAGCCGCTTCGTGCGCGAGGCCGCGATCGACCGGCTGCGCGGCGCGGCCTGCGCGCCCGGCAGTGCAGTGCAGCAGGCGCCCCAGCAGCCCGGCACCGGCTGCACGCCCGAGGACCGCCAGAAGCACGCGGCCTGGACCCAGGTGTTCGGCTCCTGGGGCAGCATCGACAGCGACGGCAATGCGGCCAAGCTCGAGCGCGACATCGGCGGCTTCATGGTCGGCGCCGACACCGGCGTGGGTGCGGGCTGGCGCGTGGGGGCGCTGGGCGGCTACAGCCGCGCGAGCGCGGACACCAGCGCGCGCAACAGCAGCAGCAAGACCGACAGCTATCACCTGGGCGCGTACGGCGGCACGCAATGGGGCGCCACGGCGCTGCGCCTGGGCGCAAGCCACAGCTGGAACAAGACCGAAACGAATCGCTCGGTCGCCTTCGCGGGCTTCGCCGGCGGCCTGGAGGCCGAGTACGACAGCACGACGACGCAGGTGTTCGGCGAGCTCGGCCATCGCATCGACCTGGGCCGCACCACGCTCGAGCCCTTTGCGGGCCTCGCCCATGTGCGACTCGAGAGCGACGCCTTCTTCGAGCGTGGCGGACCGGCTGCGATGCACGGGGACGGCGACAGCCTTGATGCGACCTTCTCGACCATCGGCCTGCGCGCGAGCCTGCAGGCGAGCGAGCGCATTCGCGTGCGCGGCATGCTGGGCTGGCGCCATGCGTTCGGGGACACGACGCCCGCGAGCACGCATGCGTTCGGCGGCAGCCTGCCGTTCACGCTGACCGGCGTGCCGCTGGCCAAGGATGTCGCGGTGCTCGAAGCAGGCATCGAGACGCAGCTGCGGCCGAACCTGACGCTCGGCGCCTCCTACTCAGGGCAGTTCGGCGACGGGCTGCAGGACCATGGGTTCAAGGCCAGCTTGAACTGGAAGTTCTGACGTTCTTCACGTTCGAAGGCGATGATCCCACCCATGACCGGCAAGCAGCCAAAGCGCAGCGGTGACAAGGCGGCAAAGAGCAGCCGAGCAGTCCCGAAATTAGACAGCGGCCGCGTCAGCGAGAGTGCTTCGGCAAGGTCACGAAAGACCTCGCGTCGGGCACCCTCGACGATGGATCTCTTGAACCTGGCGCTCGAAACAGACAGTTCGGTGGGTTGGGCGGAGAGGCTCGGATTGTCCCCAGAGGCACTGCGTACCTCCCGCAGCAGAGGTCGGCTCGCGCCGATGATCGCTGGTGCGCTGGCCGAAGCTCTTCAGCAGGATCCAGCGAAATGGATCGTGATCGGCGCTCGAAAGGGAGCGCAAGAGCGCATGCAAGACAACGATGCCCACGAGCAGCCATTCAGGGGCCGCCGAAGTGCGAACCGCTGGCGGACGTCACCGACGGCCGCTTGGTACCAACTCGCGTGCGGACAGTGTCACCGCTTTCGCCATCGCGGCCGCGAGCCGGCTAAGCGGGGCGCCACTGCGCGAAAAGAGGCCGACCGTGAAGGCGGCCGGGCCGTCCACAACCGGGATCTCGTCGATGGAATTGCTGATGAGCGGGTGCGTCAGCATGCGGCGCGAGAGCACGCCCAGCACGTCGCTGCGCGCGATCAAGGCGATCATCGCGTTGTAGGACTCGCATTGCACCGACTGGCGGGGTTCAGGCAGCCGCGCTGCAGCAAAGGCGCGGGCAATGGAGCCCGGTCCGAGACCGCTCCCCCATTGAGTGAGCCACTCGGCGTCCACGAGCTCCGCTAGCGTCCTGGCGCGGCCAAGCGGATGTCCCTTGCGGCACACGACCGCAGTTTCTTCCCGAAAGACCGGCCTGAACGCAAAGGCGGCATCCAGGTCGCCCGCAAGGCGCGGCCCCATGGCGAAGTCCAGCGAGCCGTCGCGCACACGCGGAAGCAGCGCAGGTGCGAATCCTTCCACAATCCGCACCTCCGCCTGCGGGTGCTGCCCGCGGAATCGTTCGAGCGCCGCCGGTACCACCAGCAATGCCGCGATGGGGCCGACGCCGAAGGCCACGGATCCTGCGCCGAGACGGTCATTCACTAGGGCCTCGGCCTTGCGCATCTCCGCGTATGCGATTCGCGCGTGGCGAAGGAAGGATCGACCCAGTGGCGTCGCCTCGACGCCATGCCGGGTTCGCCGCAGAAGCTCGGCCTGCAGTTCCGTTTCGAGGGCGTGGATGGCTTTCGTGACGGCTGGTTGGGTCACGCCTAGCGCACGGGCGGCCGCCCTCAAGCTTCCCCCGTCGACAGCGGCCAGTAGCGCTTCGATTTGCCTCAGGCGCACGTGATAACCGATAGTTATGTCGCGCTACAACATATCATCTTCACAGGCGCTGCGCTATCGTGATGAACTGAAGGCCACTTGCCGGAGGATTGCTTATGAGGCGCCTTGCCACTGCCTTCTTGTTGCTCTTCGGGGTGCTCTCTGCTCCGGTCCATTCGCAGCCCGCCTACCCGAGCCGCCCGGTCCACATCGTCGCCCCTGTCCCGCCCGGGTCGCCTCCCGATGTCGTCGCCCGCGTGATAGGCGAGCAGCTCGCCCGTGCCCTGGGCCAGCCCGTCATCGTGGAGAACCGTCCGGGAGCAAGCGGCACCATCGGGCTCAATCACGTCGCCAAGGCTGCTCCCGACGGCTACACGTTGGGCATTCTCTCGATGCCGGTCACGATCGTGCCAAGTCTCTTTTCGGCCATGCCGTTCGATGTCGTGGAGGACCTGACGCCGGTGCGGCAGGCGGTATGGGCCGGGACGATTCTCGTCGTGCGCAATGAGTCACCCTACCGGTCGCTCGAGGACCTCGTTGCGCAGGCGAAACAAGCGCCGGCACAGCTGACGTTCGCCTCCGGCGGCGCAGGCACGCCCTCACACCTCGGAGGCGAGCTCTTGAGCCGGACCATCGGCAGCGAGATCCGCCATGTTCCTTACAAGGGTGCGCCCGAGGGCGTGTTAGCGGTCATGAGCGGAGAGGTGACGATGATGTTTGCCGCCGCCGGAGCGGTCGCGCCCCATTTGAGCTCGGGGAAGCTGCGCGGCATCGCAGTGCCCACGCCCATGCGCCTCGCCGCTTTCCCCGACATCCCGACCATGGGCGAGAAAGGCTTTCCGGATTTCAACTTGCGAGACTGGCTGGGCGTCGTTGCACCGCCCGGGACGCCTTCGCACATCGTCCATCGGTTGAGCAACGCCATCGGCGAAGTTGCCGCGGCCCCCTTGGTGCGCGAGCGCTTCCGTGCGATGGGAATGGACGCTGTCGAAACGACAACGCCTGACGATTTTGGCGAGCTGGTCCGCAGCGAGACGGCGCGCTGGGCCAAGTTCGTCCGCGAAACCGGAATCAAGGGTCAGTGAACATGGAAGCAGCAAGCGAAGGCACGGCCACAAGCAAAGCCCGGATCGGCCACCTGGTGTTGAACGTCAAGGACGTGCAGGCGTCGGCCCGCTTCTATTGCGACGTCCTCGGGATGCGCAAGCGGCGAGGCGGCGTTTTCAATGGCGACACGATGGTGTTCCTCACGTTCGGCGAGCAGGATCACGACCTTGCGCTGGTTCAACTCACGCAGACGGCGCTGCCGGCAGATCCGAGGGCAGCCGGCCTCGGGCATATTGCCTTTTGCATCGGCCGCCAAGTCGACGAGCTGCGACACTTCGAGGCGCACCTGGACCGCCTTGGAATCGTTCCCGAGCAGATGGTCGAGCACTTGTATGCTCTCTCCATTTACTTCCGCGATCCCGACGGCAACGCGCTCGAGGTCTACATCAAGACCCAGACCCAGACGCCCTTCATCGACGGTGAAATGCGCCTCGACAATCCATCCTTGACGCTTGAATAGACTAATGCGTCGTGCGTGTGCGCATCCGGCACGAAGGACCGCCATCTCGACCCAAAGCAGACATGGGCGAGGTCATTGGTCGACGGTTTCGGCATGGCACATCGCCGCGGGCGCGCACTACGACCGGGCCGCAATGGCAGGGCCGAAACAGGGGCAATCACGCTTGAAAGCGCAACGCCTTGAGGACCAGAAGGCGGGCAAAGGCTGCCGTCTGCTCGGGTAATAAAGGTGGTAGCCGGCGAACTTGGGGCACCAGTCTTCCAGCACCCGCACCAGCTGCCCGGCGACGATGTGGGATCTCAATTCATCTTCGGGCAGCAGCGCGATGCTCTAGCCAGCCGCCTACCTGATGCCCTTCAGAATCCACGGCTTTAACCGGACTGCCGGGACTGAGAACTATGGATCTATCTATCGCTTGCAATCCATGAATAAAGCTACGATTTTTTGCCCTGAATAGGTGAATTCGATAGCTGCGCGGCTCTACTTAACGAATGCAAAGCGTTTGTCGGTCGATTCCCCCATACTGGTGCTGCAAGCCCCACCATTCAGACGTGCACAAAGAAGGTTCGGCAGTCGCCAAACCTCTCTGTGCTGATTCGAAAAAACCTTTTTCACTACGTCTGCAAATCATGTCTATGTTCAAACGCGCCCTTCTTGTTCTTGCGATCGCTGCGGCTTCTTCGCCTTCATGGGCCGACACGCCCACCACGACTTTCAATGTGGAGATGACGATCACCAAGGCCTGCAACTTCGAGACGGGCGGAACCGACGTGGATTTCGGCTCCGTGCAATCCACGGCCGGTAGCGCAACAGGCGCCGGCAGCCTGAAGGTCAACTGCACCAAGGGCACGACCTACGACATCGGGCTGAGCGCCGGCAGTGGCACCTTGGCGACCGTGACCGCACGCACGATGAAGGGCACCGGCGCGAACACGGATGAAGTGCCCTATGCGCTGTACCGCGAAAGCGGACGCACCACCAACTGGGGCGACACCGTTGGCACCACCACAGTAAGCGGCACCGGTACCGGCGTGGTCCAGACGGTCAACGTCTACGGCTCGGTCGCCGGCACCAACTTCACTGCGGACGCGTACAGCGACATCATCACCGCCACGGTCACCTATTGATCGCACACCTGTCAGGGCGTCGTCACAAGTCAAGGGGCGCCTGGGGCGCTGCCGCGGCGGTGCTGCTGGCCCTGGCAACCCTGACTTCGCCGGCCAACGGCGCCAGCCTGCAGGTCGTACCCACCTCGCTCACGCTGCAGGCACGCCAGAACGCTGATGGTCTCTGGCTGAGCAACACCGGCAGCCAACCCCTGCATGCGCAAGTGCGCGTCTACCGTTGGACGCAAGTAGACGGTGAGGATCGGCTCGAGCCCACGCGGGATCTCACGGTGAGCCCGCCCATGCTGCAGGTGCCCGCCGGCGAGAGGCAACTGGTGCGAGTCATTCGGCTCGGCCCGCCGCCAATGGGGGTCGAAGCCAGCTATCGCTTGATCGTCGACGAACTCCCGGTTCCGGCTTCGGCGCCTGCTGAGGGATCCGTTGCCGCCGATGGGCGCGCCGGCAAACACGCCGGACTGCAATTCGTGCTGCGCTATTCGCTGCCCGTGTTCCTGCTGCCGGCCACGCCCCGGGCGCCGGGAGCGGCAGGTCCGGCCGAGACCGCGCTTCAGCCCGACTTGCAGATTCGATGGGTGCGAACAGGCGAACAGACCCAAGTGGAAGTCGCAAACGATGGTCCTGCGCATGCCCAGATTGAAGATCTGGTGCTTGTCAATGCCGCGGGTGAGCGCCAAACGGTACGCGCCGGACTCGCCGGCTACGTGTTGCCGGGCCAGCGCAGGCGCTGGAATCTGCCCGTCACGCTGCATCCGAGCGCGTCCGCCGGCGGGGTTTTCAAAGCCCGCGTTAATGGCGAATTTACCGAACGCACCCTGCTGTCGCGCGAGCCCGCCGCGACGACATCCGGTGTCCCACGCTGAACCGCCATACCGGCGCGCCCCTTCGAGGGGCGGCGCCACTGCTCGCGGCTCTGATGCTTCTGGGCGAGCCATGTGCACAGGCACAGCCACTCGCAGTCGCGACCGAGCCCGCCGCTGGAACCGAGCTCTACCTTGAGGTGGTGCTCAACCAGACGCCCTCCGGCAAGCTGCTGCCCTTCGTCTCCCGAGGAGGCGCGCTGTACGCTCGCGTGGCCGATCTGCGGCAGTTGGGATTCGCGCTGGCGGGCCAGCCCGGCGAGCAGATGCTGGCGTTGGCCGAACTGCCGGGTCTGAAGGTCCGGTTCGACAGTCGGCTGCAACGGATCGACTTGGATGCGCCACTGGCCCTTCTGTCGCTGGCGACCACCCGTCTCGAGAGTGCACGCGCCACGGCGCTGCCCCTCAGTCCCACCGCGTCGGGCCTGCTGTTCAACTATGACCTTTATGCCGCGCACGGCCGCGACGGCAGCCAATTGAGCGCGGCCCAGGAAACGCGTCTGTTCGGCCTTGGCACAGGCGTCGTGAGCAACACCATGATCACGCGCCTCCTGAGCACCGGGGGCGGCACTTCCAATGATGGCTGGCGCGGCGAGTCGGTGCGGCTGGACACCTCATGGCAGGCCTCGTGGCCGGAAAGCATGCTGACGCTCAAGGTGGGCGACAGCGTCACCGGCAGCCTGGGCTGGACGCGTTCGGTGCGCCTGGGTGGCGTGAGGGTCGGCAGCGACTTCGGCCTGCAACCCTATCGCACGATCACGCCTCAGCCAGCCTTCTTCGGCGAAGTCACGGTGCCGTCGACGGTCGAGCTCTACGTCAACGGACTCAAGCAGTACAGCGGCCAGGTGCCGACCGGTCCATTCCAATTGCGCAGCAACCCGGGCATCAGCGGCGCGGGCAATGCGCAGATCGTCATCACCGACGCTTTCGGGCGCAGCAGCATGATGACGCTGCCCTTCTATAACACCCAGCAGCTGCTCTCCGCAGGGCTCACCGACTGGTCGGCGTCGATGGGTGCCGTGCGCCTTCAGTACGGACAAAGGTCCTTTTCCTACGACGGTACCCCAGTGGTAAGCGCGAGCTTGCGCCGAGGCATCAGCGACCGCTTCACGCTGGAAGCCCATGCCGAAGGAAGCACCGAGGTTCGCAACGGTGGCCTGGGCGGCCTGTGGTTGCTCGGCACGGCCGGCGTGATCAGCGCCGCTGCGGCCTACGGCGCGGCGCGAGGCGAACACGGAAGCCAATGGGCGCTGGGCTACCGCTGGAATCGCGCGAACCTTTTTCTCGACCTGAATACCCAGCGTACACGCGGCGAGTACCGCGACATCGCATCCACCTATGGGCAGAACCCGGCGCGGGTGAGTGACCGCGCCAGCGCAGGCGTCAACATTCCGTGGATGGGCAGCCTGGGCGTGAGCTACGTTCGGCTGGCCTATCCGCGTGGGGACGACGCTCGGTACGCGGGCCTCTCCTGGTCGCGCCAGTTCGGCAACCGGCTCCTGCTGAACGCCTCGCTCAATCGCAGCCTGACCGGCCGCAAGGACCTCGGCTTGTTCTTCGGCCTGAGCTACGGCCTCGAAGCGCGCGTGACCGCCAGCACCTCCGTGCAGCGCGATCAGGGCCGCACCAGTGTCGGTGTAGATATCTCCAGCCCCGTGCCGAGCGATGGCGGTTGGGGCTGGCGCGCGCAACTGCGCGACGACGGTGGCGATCGCGGCGCGCAAGCCGAAGCCGGCTGGCTGGGGCGCTACGGACGGGCCAACGTCGGCATCGCGAGCTCCAGTGGCAACACCTACGGCTATGGCAATGCCAGCGGCTCCCTGGTGTTGATGAATGGCAACATGTTCACGGCTCGCGACGTGAACGGCGCATTTGCCGTGGTCAGCACCGATGGCGTTGCGGGCGTACCCGTCAAGCTGGAAAACCGTGTCGTCGGTACGACCGACGATCGCGGGATGCTGCTGCTCACACGCTTGAACGCCTGGCAGCGCAACAAGCTGTCCATCGACCCGATGGACTTGCCCGCCAATGTGCGTGTGGGCCAGGTGGACCAGAACGCTACGCCCAGCGACCGCGTGGGCACCGTCGTTCGCTTTGCCATCAGTCCCGTGCGTGCTGCGGTCATCGTGCTGCACGACGCGAGCGGTCAACCGCTGGCCCTAGCCAGTCGCGCGCAGGATGCAGAAGGCTCGGGCGCGGAAGCGATCGTCGGCTACGACGGCGAGGTCTATCTGGACACATTGCAAATGCACAACCACCTGCGCGTTCAGTCTCCCGAAGGCCGCGCGTGCCACGTCCGCTTCGACTATCCGGCAGCGACAGACAGCGTCCCACGCATCGGGCCGCTCACCTGCACGGTGCAGACGGCACCATGATCCGGTTGCGCATTGCCGCCCTGTTTGCGCTATGGCTGACCGGCAGTCTGCTGTGCGCGTCCCAGGCATCGGCGGCGACCACCTGCAGCGCCACCCTGAGCAGTCTCGTCTTTGGAAGCACCGATGTCACCGGCTACACCGCCGCGACCGCCAGCCTGTCCGTCACGTGTACGACAAGTGCCTTGCCGCAGTCGGGCAACGCCAAGGTGAAGTTGTGCCTGGGCATCGGTAAGGCCGCCGATCCCCGGGCCATGCTCAACGCAACCGGCGACACGTTGAATTTCCAGATGTACCAGAACGCCGCTTACAGCACCATCTGGGGCAGCAGCCTGGGCTCGGCGCCGGCCAACGAACCCCTGCAAGTGGACCTGGACTACGCAGTGCCGATCTCCACGGGAGGAAGCAGCACCCGGGGCTACACCCTGTATGGGCGCATTCCGCCGCAGGTGAGCGCCGCAGCAGGCATCTACACCGACAGCTATTTCGGCAACAACACGGACCTGGCCTTCCAGTACAACACATCGACCTCAGGAGAGGCCGCCTATCCCGTGTCGTGCACCGCCGGCGGCACGGCGGGCACCACCAGCACATTCGGCTTCGAAGTCACTTCCACCGTTCCGGCGAGCTGCGAGTTCTCATCCGCGACCGACCTGAGCTTCGGCAGTCATGCCGGCCCGATCGCCAGCGCGCAGGACAACACCTCCAGCGTCACCATGATCTGCCGCAATCGCACCGCCTGGAACCTCGGACTGGACAACGGCCAGAACCACGATGGCGGCACGCGCCGCATGCGGCTCGGCAGCACTGGCAACTACGTCGGCTACCAGCTTTTCCGCGATAGCAGCCACAACCTCGCTTGGGGCAGCACCATTGGAACGGATACCGCGACGGGCACCGGCACGGGTAGCGCCCAATCACAAACCGTTTATGGCCACGTGCCCGCCTCGCAGAACGTGCCTGCCGGCAGCTACAACGACACGATCACGGTGACCGTGACCTACTAGACATCTACAAGGACTTCCCTTTTAGTCAAGGCTTCATTTCTACAGCTTTCCACGAAGCTCGGGGTCGCGCTCCATCCCGAGCTTGGCATTCTCTTTCTTCAACCGCTCAATCTCGGCCTGCTCGGGCTTCATCACCCCCTGACCGGGGAAGCCTGCAGCGGGTCAGCAGTCGCCTCGCGCATCCACTTGCGCAGCACGTTCTCGTGCACATGAGGTCGCGCGCAGCTTGCACCACCGCCACACCCCGTTCCTCCACCAGCTTGACTGCTTCAGGCTTGAACTCTCGGCTGAATTGCCTTCTCGTTCCCATGAACCACCCCTCCGGTTTCATCTTCCACCTTAACAAGGTGTCTTTGAAACCGGCAGCAGCCCACCTCTCCTCGGGATCGACGGGCGGCGGCGAGGCGTTCTACGTGTGGGACGGCATCCCCAGCGAAGATGTGCAGGCTGCCCTCATGGCGGCCATCAAACCGGAGTGAACCCGCGTGCGAATGTCCGCGGTCCTGCGTGCGATCTAGGTGCGAACCGAACGCCAATGTGTGGCGGCTCAGGACAGTCAGGGAAGCCCGGCGCCAATGGTCTTTCATTGGCGCGGGTTGTCTTGGATGGTGGAGCTGGGGGGATTTGAACCCCCGTCCGCAAGCCTTCGTCGCGCAGATCTACATGTTTAGCGATCTGATTTAGGTCTCGCCACCGGTGTCGCGCAGTCGCACGCTACACCGGCCGCCAGCACCCTATGTTCTCGCTCCGACCCAAGGTACCCGGATCGGAGCCAGCCAATGTAGATTATCTTTGCAGCCGGGAGGCGTCAGATTGCTCTAGCGCCCCCTTGCCCAGCCCATCGGCCTGCTGTTGCAAAGCTCACCGGCAATTAAGCGGCGAGTGCGAAACGTTCGTCGTTTGCAGTTAGTTTGTTTGAATCTGTTTTACGAGCGCATTCAGCTCGACATGCCCCGCTGCGATTCCGAACCCACGTCGAAACCAGTGCAGCCCCAAGCGACACATTTTAGGCCGGTTTGAGTAGTTGCAAGAGCTCCATGGGCGATGCGATGGCGGCATCGGCCTGCCACAGCGTCACATCCACCTCCGCGCCCATGTAGCCGTAGGCGGCGGCCACCGTTCCCATCCCCGCGGCCCGGCCGGCCATGATGTCCCGGTGGTCGTCGCCCACATAGATGCAACGAGCGGGCGGCACGCCCAGCTGTCGCGCCGCCTCGAACAGGGGCTCGGGATGTGGTTTGGCGTATGGCGTCGTGTCGCCGCTAACGATCGCGCGCGCCGTGCCGAACAGCGGTAGCGCGCGTGTCAGGGGACCGGTGAAGCGAACCGATTTGTTGGTGACCACGCCCCATTGCAGCCCCCGCGCGCATAGCGCCTCGATCAGTTCGGCCACGCCTTCGAAGACCTGCGTGTCGCGCAGCATCCGGGTCTCGTAATTGACGAAGAACTCCTCGCGCAGCGGCGCGAACTCCGGCGCATCGGGTGTGATGCCGAAAGCAACGCCCAGCATCCCGCGCGCACCAGCGCCGGCCATGGGGCGATAGCGCTCCAGTGGGAGCGAGGCCAGGCCCCGATCCGTGCGCATCTGATCGGCCGCCGCGCCCAAATCCGGAGCGCTGTCGATCAGCGTGCCGTCCAGGTCGAACAGGACGGCCTGTGTCGCATCGCCCCCCATCATGACTGGGGCACCGATGGTTTGCGGGTCGCAAACATGTAATTGACGCTGGTGTCGTCGCTGAGCCAGTAGCGCCGCGTCACCGGGTTGTGCTCCAGGCCGCGCGTGTGGCGCAGCTCGAGGTTTGCAGCGCGGCAATGCGCGGCCAGCTCGCTCGGCCGGATCAGCTTCTGATACTCGTGCGTGCCCCGGGGCAGCATGCCCAGCACGTATTCGGCGCCGACGATCGCGAACAGGAAGGACTTCAGATTCCGATGAATGGTAGAGAAGAACACCCATCCGCCGGGCTTGACAAGCTGGGCGCAGGCCTTCACGACGGAGGCGGGCTGGGGCACGTGCTCGAGCATTTCCATGCAGGTGACGACGTCGAAGCTCTCGGGCTGCTCGGCAGCCAGCGCTTCGACGCTGATTTCGCGGTACTTCACGCCACGCGTCGCTGCTTCGAGCGCGTGCAGCTGGGCGACCTTGAGAGCCTTGTCAGCGAGATCGATGCCCAGAACGTCGGCGCCTCTCCGCGCCATCGAGTCGGCCAGAATCCCGCCACCGCAACCCACGTCGAGCACCTTGCATCCTGCAATCGGTGCAATGCTTTCGATCCACTCCAGACGCAGTGGATTAATTTCGTGCAGCGGCCGGAATTCGCTTTCCAGATCCCACCAGCGGTGCGCGAGTTCGGAAAATTTGGCGAGTTCTGCCGGATCGGCATTCACGGTATCGGTCATATGCGGATTATGAAACGGCGCGAATTCCCCGAACCGGTTACCTGCAATGTGCTGCGTGAATCGCAATGCGATCGATCATAAAAAAACCCCGCCGGAGCGGGGTTTGTTTTGGAGATTCTTGCGAATCAACGGTTGGCGCGGGTACCGACCACTTCGATTTCCACGCGGCGGTTCTTGGCGCGACCTTCACGGGTCTTGTTGTCGGCGACCGGTTGCTTCTCGCCCTTGCCTTCGGTGTAGACGCGGTTGCGTTCGATGCCCTTCGAGACCAGGTAGGCCTTGACGGCTTCAGCGCGGCGAACCGACAGGCGCTGGTTGTAGGCATCGGTGCCGATCGAGTCGGTATGGCCGACGGCGATGATGACTTCGAGGTTCACGTCACGGATCTTCGAGACCAGGTCGTCCAGCTTGGCGCGGCCTTCAGGCTTGAGAACCGACTTGTCGAAGTCGAAGAATGCGTCAGCAGCGAAGGTGACCTTCGAAGCGGCGACGGCCGGAGCAGCAGGAGCAGGAGCGGGAGCCGGAGCAGCCGGAGTCACAGCGGCGGGCGGTGCAACCGGAACGAGCGCGCCGTCGCAACCAGCGGCAGCCGTGGCGGGCGTCCAGTTGGCATTGCGCCAGCACAGTTCGTTGGTGCCGTTTTTCCAGACCAGTTCGCTAGTGCCGTTTTGCCAGTTGTCGATCACGGGGCCACCGTTCGCGGCGGTGACGCGGGTCTGCGCGCCGGCGGCAGTGGCGAGCGCAGCGACTGCAAACATCATCGCCACTTTATTCAGTTTCTTCATGGTTCTCCTCTTGGGGAAAAAGCCGCAGCCGCGCTGCGAATCAAGGACGCTTTAAGTGACCACCACCCAAAACGTTGAGGCGATTGTGCCATAGGGTCTTTGGCAAACCGCCCGCGAGGCGCCCCTGAAACGTAGGACGGAGGCGGAATACCGGCCTTGTGTTGCGGCGGTGCGACACCCTCCGCGGCGTAAAATTCGGCCCCTTGCTGTCAGCCTGCTGCCCATGACCTCGTTCGCCAAAGAAACTCTACCCATCAGCCTCGAAGAGGAAATGCGCCGCAGCTATCTTGATTACGCGATGAGCGTGATCGTGGGGCGTGCCCTTCCCGACGCGAGGGATGGCCTCAAGCCGGTGCATCGGCGCGTGCTGTACGCGATGCATGAGCTCAACAACGACTGGAACCGGCCGTACAAGAAGTCGGCCCGCATCGTCGGCGACGTGATCGGCAAGTACCACCCGCACGGCGACCAGTCGGTCTACGACACCATCGTGCGGCTGGCGCAGGACTTCTCGATGCGCCACATGCTTGTCGACGGCCAAGGCAATTTCGGATCGGTCGATGGCGACAACGCGGCCGCGATGCGCTACACGGAAATTCGGCTCGCGAAGATCGCGCATGAAATGCTGGCCGATATCGACAAGGAAACCGTCGATTTCGGCCCGAATTACGACGGCTCCGAAAAGGAGCCTTTGGTGTTACCCAGCAAGCTGCCGAATTTGCTGGTCAATGGCTCGGGCGGCATCGCGGTCGGCATGGCGACCAACATCCCGCCGCACAACCTGAACGAGGTTGTCGACGGCTGCCTCCACCTGCTGCGCCGCCCGGACGCCAGCATCGACGATCTCATGGAGATCATCCCGGCGCCCGACTTCCCCACCGCCGGGATCATCTACGGCATCAACGGCATCAAGGACGGCTATCGCACCGGCCGCGGCAAGGTCGTGATGCGGGCGAAGTGCCACTTCGAGGACATCGATCGCGGCCAACGGCAGGCGATCATCGTCGACGAGCTGCCCTACCAGGTCAACAAGAAGACGCTGCAGGAGCGCATGGCCGAGCTGGTGCACGAGAAGAAGATCGAAGGCATCAGCCACATTCAGGACGAGTCCGACAAGTCGGGCATGCGGCTGGTGATCGAGCTCAAGCGCGGCGAAGTGCCCGAAGTGGTGCTCAACAACCTCTACAAGCAGACCCAGCTGCAGGACACCTTCGGCATCAACATGGTGGCGCTGGTGGACGGCCAGCCGAAGCTGTGCAACCTCAAGGATTTGATCCAGGTCTTCCTGCAGCACCGCCGCGAGGTCGTGACGCGCCGCACGGTGTTCACGCTGCGCAAGGCGCGCGAACGCGGCCACGTGCTCGAGGGCCTGGCCGTCGCGCTCGCCAACATCGACGACTTCATCGCCATCATCCGCAACGCGCCGACGCCGCCGGTCGCCAAGGCCGAGCTGATGAATCGCCCCTGGGACAGCAAGCTGGTGCGCGAGATGCTCACCCGCACGCGCGCGGATGGCGGCGTCATCAACGCCGACGACTACCGCCCCGACGGACTCGAGATCGAGTACGGCATGGGCACCGACGGCCTCTACCGCCTCTCGGACACGCAGGCCCAGGAAATCCTGCAGATGCGCCTGCAGCGCCTGACCGGTCTGGAGCAGGACAAGATCGTCGCCGAATACAAGGAAGTGATGGCCGAGATCGACGATCTGCTGGACATCCTGGCCAAGCCCGAGCGCGTGTCGACGATCATCGGCGACGAGCTCGCCACCCTCAAGCAGGAGTTCGGCCAGAGCAAGGTCGGCGTGCGCCGCAGCCAGGTCGAGCACAGCGCCTTCGACCTTTCGACCGAAGACCTGATCACGCCCACCGATATGGTCGTGACCCTCTCGCACAGCGGCTACATCAAGAGCCAGCCGCTGGGCGAGTACAGGGCGCAGAAACGCGGCGGACGCGGCAAGCAGGCCACGGCGACCAAGGAAGACGACTGGATCGACCAGCTCTTCATCGCCAATACGCACGACTACATCCTGTGCTTTTCCAACCGGGGCCGGCTGTATTGGCTCAAGGTGTGGGAAGTGCCCGCCGGATCGCGCGGTTCGCGCGGACGCCCGATCGTCAACATGTTCCCGCTGCAGGAAGGCGAGAAGATCAACGTCGTGCTGCCCCTCACGGGCGAGAAGCGCACCTTCCCGGCCAACCAGTACGTGTTCATGGCGACCTCGATGGGCACGGTCAAGAAGACTGCGCTCGACGAGTTCAGCAACCCGCGCAAGGCCGGCATCATCGCGGTGGATCTCGACCCGGGCGACTACCTGATCGGCGCCGCGCTGACCGACGGCGCGCACGACGTGATGCTGTTCTCCGACGGCGGCAAGGCCGTGCGCTTCGACGAGAACGACGTGCGTCCGATGGGCCGCAACGCACGCGGCGTGCGCGGCATGACGCTCGAGGACGGCCAGGGCGTGATCGCCATGCTGGTCGCGGAGGACGAGGAGCAGAGCGTCCTGACCGCGACAGAAAATGGTTACGGAAAACGCACAAGCATTACCGAGTACACGCGTCATGGCCGGGGAACCAAGGGCATGATCGCGATTCAGCAAAGTGAGCGCAACGGCAAGGTCGTGGCCGCGACTCTCGTGCATGCCGACGACGAGATCATGCTCATCACCGACAAGGGCGTCCTCGTACGCACCCGTGTCTCCGAAATCCGCGAACTCGGGCGTGCGACGCAAGGCGTCACGCTGATCGGGCTCGACGACGGCGCCAAGCTCAGCGGGCTGCAGCGCATCGTCGAGAACGACGCGAACGGGGAGAACGAACCCGGCGCCGACGACACTTCCTCATCATCTTCAACGGAGAACCCTCAGTGAAAAAACTCAAACTCGCGCTCCTGACGATCGCGCTCGCCGGCAGCTCGATGGCGATGGCGCAGGACAAGGCCGCGATGGTCAAGCAGTTCATCGATCTGCAGCGCCCCGGCATCGAAGCGCTGGCGCGCGGACTGGTCGAGCAATCCAGCGCCCCCATCGCGCAGGCGGGTTCCCAGTATCTGCAGACGCAGGTACCGGCAGAGAAGCGCGAAGCCGCCGCGAAGGCCGCCGACGCCGAGCTCAAGAAGTACTTCGACGAGGCTTACCCCATCGTGCGCGACAAGGCTGTGGCGCTGGCGCCGGATGCCCTGGGTCCGATCCTGCGCGACAACTTCAGCGACGAAGAACTTCGCCAGCTGCTGGCCTGGATCAACTCGCCCCTGAGCAAGAAGTACCAGGAACTCAATCCGAAGATGCAGACCGCACTCACCGAAAAGCTGGTGGCCGAGACCCGCACGAGCATCGAACCGAAGATGCGTACGCTCGACACGAACGTTGCCAAGGCACTGGGTGCCCCGACCGGCAACGGCGCGGCAGCACCGGCCAAGCCTGCGCCCAAGGCGCCCGCCAAGAAGTGACGCAGGGTCCGCGCCCGTACAACTTCTCCGCCGGCCCGGCCGCGATGCCGGAGGCGGTGCTGCAACGCGCCGCCGCCGAGATGCTGGACTGGCAAGGCAGCGGCATGAGCGTGATGGAGATGAGCCATCGCGGCAAGGAGTTCGGCGCGATCTGCGCGCAGGCCGAAGCCGACTTCCGGGCGCTGCTTGCGGTGCCGGCGCACTTCCACGTCCTCTTCATGCAGGGCGGCGGCCTCGGCGAGAACGCGATCGTGCCGATGAACCTGTCGCGCGGCGCCAGCGCCGACTTCGTGATCACCGGAAGCTGGAGCGCCAAGTCGCTGAAGGAAGCGCAGCGCTACTGCAAGGCGAACGTCGCCGCGTCCAATGCCGACAGCCAGCACACGCGGCTGCCCGATCCGGCGAGCTGGGAGCTCGCGCGCGACGCGTCGTACGTGCACATCTGCTCCAACGAAACGATCCACGGCATCGAGTTCCAGGATCTGCCCGATCTCGCTGCGTTGGGCAGCGACGCGCCGCTCGTCATCGATTTCTCTTCGCATGTCGCCTCGCGGACGGTCGACTGGCGCCGCGTGGGCGTTGCCTTCGGTGGAGCCCAGAAGAACCTCGGCCCGGCCGGCCTCACGATCGTGATCGTGCGCGACGACCTGCTGGGACGCGCGCTCGACATCTGCCCCAGCGCCTTCAACTACAAGACGGTGGCGGAGAACAAGTCGATGTACAACACGCCGCCGACCTGGGGCATCTACGTCGCCGGGCTGACCTTCCAGTGGCTGCTGCAGCAGACAGAGGGCGAGCTCCGCGGCGTCGAGGCGATGGAGCAACGCAACATCGCGAAGGCGCAGCTCCTCTACGGCTTCATCGACGCTTCCGCCTTCTACGAGAACAAGGTCGCCGCCAACTGCCGCTCGCGCATGAACGTGCCCTTCTTCCTGAAGGACGAGAGCCGCAACGAGGCCTTCCTCGCCGGCGCGCGCGAAGCGGGCCTCTTGCAGCTGAAGGGGCACAAGTCGGTCGGCGGGATGCGGGCCAGTATCTACAACGCGATGCCGCTCGCCGGCGTGCAGGCGCTCGTGGGCTACATGCGAGAATTCGAGCGGTCGCATGCCTAGACGCATGCGTGCCTGACCGATGACTGCATCCACCCCACAGCCTCCTGCCTCCGACAACTCCGCCAGCCTCGCCGATCTGCGCGTGCAGATCGATTCGCTCGACCAGCAACTGCTCGACCTGCTGAACCGCCGCGCGCACGTGGCGGAGCTGGTCGGCGAGGTCAAGAAGCGCGAGGGCACGCCCTATTTCCGGCCCGATCGCGTAGCGCAGGTGATCGAGAAGATGCAGCAGAGCAACGGCGGGCCGCTCAAGGCGCTGCACGTGGCAGCCATCTGGCGCGAGATCATGTCGGCCTGTCTGGCCCTCGAATCGCCGCAGCGCGTCGCCGTGCTCGGTCCCGAAGGCACCTTCTGCGAACAGGCGGCGATCGAATACTTCGGCGGCGCGGCCGACCTGATCTATTGCGCATCCTTCGACGAGGTCTTCCATGCTACGGCTGCCGGCAGCGCGCAGTACGGCGTGGTCGGCGTCGAGAACTCCACCGAAGGCGTGGTCACGCGCTCGCTCGACCTGCTCCTGCACTCGCCCACGCACGTGGTCGGCGAAGTCAGCCTGCTGGTGCGTCATCACCTCCTGCGAACGCGCAACGAGCTCGAAGGCATCGAAGCGGTGCTGGCTCATCCGCAGGCGCTCGCTCAATGCCAGACTTGGCTCTCCAAGCATCTGCCCAACGCCGAGCGGCGAGCGGTTTCCAGCAACGCCGAAGGCGCGCGGCTTGCGGCCGGCAATCCGGCCTGGGCTGGCCTCGCAAGCGAGCGGGCTGCCACCCGTTTCGGGCTGCACATCGTGGCCCACGCGATCCAGGACGACTCGTACAACCGCACGCGCTTCGCCGTCATCTGCTTGCCGCAAACCCTGGCCATGCCGCCAGCCTCGGGCAAGGACTGCACCAGCCTGGTGGTTTCCGTGCCCAACCGGCCCGGCGCTGTCCACGACCTGCTGGTGCCGCTCAAAACCAACAATGTGTCGATGACGCGCTTCGAGTCGCGGCCGGCGCGCACCGGCCAGTGGGAGTACTACTTCTACATCGACCTCGACGGCCATCCGTCGCAGCCCAATGTCGCCGCCGCCCTCGCCGAACTGCGCAAGCTTTGCGCGTTCTACAAAGTCATCGGCGCCTACCCCGTCACTGCCTGAGGCCGCCCATGTTTGAACAGCTCGGCTTGATCGGCTGCGGCCTGATGGGCGGCTCCTTCGCGCTGGCCCTCAAGCGCGCGCGGCTGGTCAAGCGCGTAGTCGGCTACAGCAAGTCGCCATCGACCACGGAACGCGCGCGCCAGATGGGCGTGATCGACGTGGCTGCGCCGTCCGCCCTGCTCGCGGTGTCGGGTGCCGACCTGGTGCTGATCGCTGTGCCGGTCGGAGCATCGGAAGCCACCTTCAAGGCGATTCGCCACGGCATCACCGACCAGATGCTGGTGATGGACGTGGGCTCGACCAAGAGCGACGTGATCGAGGCCGCGCGGCGCGGCCTGCAGGACCAGCTCGGCGCCTTCGTCCCCGCGCACCCGATCACCGGCAAGGAAGTCGCCGGCGTCGAGCACGCCGACGCCAACCTGTACACCGGGCGCCAGGTCGTGCTCACGCCGATCAAGGCCACGCGGCGCTCCAACGTGCAGCGCGCGACCCAGGTCTGGACCGGGGTGGGCGCCAAGGTCGTGACGATGACGGCCGAGGCGCACGACAGCGCCTTCGCTGCAGTCAGCCACCTGCCGCACCTGCTCGCATTCGCGTTCACCAATGCGATCACCGCCCAGCCGGACGGCCAACGTTTTCTAGAATTGGCCGGTCCGGGCTTTCGCGACTTCACACGCATCGCGGCCGGCGATCCGGCCATGTGGCGCGACGTCCTGCTGGCCAATCGCGATCAGGTATTGCAGCAGTCGCAGGCCTTTCGCGCGGCACTGTCGCAATTCGAGGCCTTGATGAGCGCGGGCGATGCGCAGGGCCTGGAAGACGCGATCGCAGCAGCCAGCCGCGTTCGCGGCCAATGGCAGCCGGGCGCGGCCGCTTCGCCCGACTGATCATGTTCACAACCCCTTTCCTCGACATCCCGCCGCTGGCCGCCGCCGGCGGTACCGTCAGGCTTCCCGGCTCCAAGAGCATCTCCAACCGCGTACTGCTGCTGGCGGCGCTCGCCGCGGGCACGACCACGGTGCACGATCTGCTGGATTCGGACGACACCCGGGTGATGCTCGATGCGCTCGTCGCGCTCGGCTGCCGCATCGAACGCAGCGGCAATGCACTGCGCATCGACGGCATCGACGGCAAGCTGCAAACCCCAGGTGCCTCGCTGTTCCTCGGCAACGCCGGTACCGCGATGCGTCCGCTGACAGCAGCACTCGCCCTGCTCGGCGGCGACTTCGAGCTGCGCGGCGTGCCGCGCATGCACGAGCGGCCGATCGGTGACCTGGTCGACGCGCTGGTGCAGCTCGGCTGCCGCATCGACTACACAGGTAACCCCGGCTATCCCCCGCTGCATATCCATCCGGTGTCCCTCGATGCCCTGCAGCTCGAAGCGCCGATCCGCGTGCGCGGCGACGTCTCCAGCCAGTTCCTGACCGCACTCTTGCTCGCCCTGCCGCTGGCCGCTGAACGGCGCGACATCGCCATCGAAGTGGTCGGCGAACTGATTTCCAAGCCCTACATCGAGATCACGCTCAACCTGCTGGCACGCTTCGGCATCGAGGTCCGGCGGGAAGGTTGGCGGCGCTTCACGATTCCCGCGGGCAGTCGCTACCGTTCCCCGGGCGATATTCACGTCGAGGCCGACGCGTCGTCGGCCAGCTATTTCATCGCACTCGGTGCCATCGCAAGCGGCGCCGGCATCCGCATCGAAGGCGTCGGCGCCGGCTCCATCCAGGGCGACATCCGCTTCGCCGAAGCCGCCCGGCAGATGGGTGCGCGCGTCGACAGCGGGCCCAACTGGCTCGAAGTCTCGCGCGGTGCCTGGCCCCTCAAGGCGGTCGATCTCGACGCCAACCACATTCCCGACGCGGCGATGACGCTCGCGGTGATGGCCCTCTACGCCGACGGCCCCTGCACGCTGCGCAATATCGCGAGCTGGCGCGTGAAGGAAACCGACCGCATCGACGCCATGGCCAACGAGCTGCGCAAGCTGGGCGCCACGGTCGAGGACGGGCCCGACTTCATCCGCGTGCATCCGCTGGCCGCGGCCGGCTGGCGCGCGGCCAGCATCCGTACTTACGACGACCATCGCGTGGCGATGTGCTTCTCGCTCGCGGCCTTCAATCCGGCCCGCTTGCAAGTGCGCATCCTCGAGCCGCATTGCGTCGCCAAGACCTTCCCCGACTATTTCGAAACTCTGTTTTCGGTGGTCGAAGCGGCCGAGGTGCCGGTGATCTGCGTCGACGGGCCGACTGCCTCCGGCAAGGGCACGCTGGCGCTCGAACTGGCGCACCGGCTCGGCTACCACTATCTCGATTCGGGCTCACTCTACCGCGTGACCGGCATGGCGATGCGCCGCGCAGGGTTCAGCGCCGACGCCGCGCACGAGAGGCAGATCGCCACGCTCGCCCGCACCCTGCCCCTTCGCTTCAGCGAGGGCAAGATCCTGCTCGCCGGCGAAGACGTGAGCGACGCCATCCGCACCGAAGCCGCCGGCATGGACGCCTCCCGCGTGTCGGCGCTGCCGGCCGTGCGCGATGCGCTCATGACGCTGCAGAAGAGCTTCAGGCGCCTGCCCGGCCTGGTGGCCGACGGCCGCGACATGGGAACCGTCGTTTTCCCCGATGCGCCGCTGAAGGTCTACCTGACCGCGAACGCCGCCCAGCGTGCCGAGCGGCGTCATAAGCAATTGATTTCAAAGGGTATTTCGACTACAATTGACAGTCTTCGCGCCGACCTGGAAGCGCGTGACCTCCGGGATTCGTCCCGCAGCGTCGCGCCACTGAAGCCGGCGCCTGATGCCCGCCTCCTGGACAACTCCCTTCTTTCGATCGAGCAATCGGTCGACCTGGTGCTGGACTGGTGGCGGGAAGTACAGCCTTTCAAGTCGTCTTGAAAAGGCGTTTCGGTCCAGCAGGTCCCCGCCGCGCGACAGCGCACCGGCTTGCTGGTTGTTCAACTTCAACCGGGCCCCAAGCCCAACAACCGCCGTCTCCAGACCCTGCCAGTCGCCGCGATATTGCATTTGCGACTGCGAACCCCGCGTGACGGAAGGAAAACTCAATGTCTGAATCTTTTGCCGACCTGTTCGAAGAATCCCTGAAGCGTTCCGAAATGCGCACCGGCGAGGTCATCACCGCCGAAGTCGTGCGTGTCGAACACAACCACGTCGTGGTCAACGCAGGCCTCAAGTCCGAAGCCTACGTGCCGATCGAGGAGTTCAAGAACGACAAGGGCGAACTCGAAGTCCAGGCCGGCGATTTCGTTTCCGTTGCCATCGGCAGCGTTGAAAACGGCTACGGCGACACCATCCTCTCGCGCGACACCGCCAAGCGTCTGGCTTCGTGGCTCGCCCTCGAGAAGGCACTCGAATCCGGCGACTTCGTCACCGGCACCACCAGCGGCAAGGTCAAGGGCGGTCTCACCGTTCTGGTCAACGGCATCCGCGCGTTCCTGCCGGGCTCGCTGATCGACACGCGTCCGATCAAGGACCTGACTCCCTACGAGAACAAGACCCTCGAGTTCAAGGTCATCAAGCTCGATCGCAAGCGCAACAACGTGGTGCTCTCGCGCCGCGCCGTGGTCGAAGCCAGCATGGGCGAAGAACGCGCCAAGCTGATGGAGACCCTGAAGGAAGGCGCAGTCGTGCGCGGCGTCGTCAAGAACATCACCGAATACGGCGCGTTCGTCGACCTCGGCGGCATCGACGGCCTGCTGCACATCACCGACATGGCATGGCGCCGCGTCCGCCACCCGAGCGAAGTGGTGCAGGCCGGTCAGGAAATCACCGCCAAGATCCTCAAGTTCGACACCGAGAAGAACCGTGTCTCGCTGGGTCTGAAGCAGATGGGCGACGACCCGTGGATGGGCGTCTCGCGCCGCTATCCGCAAGGCACGCGCCTGTTCGGCAAGGTCACGAACATTGCCGACTACGGCGCCTTCGTCGAGCTCGAGCCCGGCATCGAAGGCCTGGTGCACGTGTCCGAAATGGACTGGACCAACAAGAACATCGCCCCGAACAAGATCGTTTCGCTGGGCGACGAAGTCGAAGTCATGGTCCTCGAGATCGACGAAGACAAGCGCCGCATCAGCCTGGGCATGAAGCAGTGCAAGGCCAACCCGTGGCAGGAATTCGCGCAGAACACCAAGCGCGGCGACCGCGTCAAGGGCCCGATCAAGTCGATCACCGACTTCGGCGTGTTCGTCGGCCTGGCTGCCGGCATCGACGGCCTGGTTCACCTTTCCGACCTCTCGTGGAACGAGCCCGGCGAAACCGCCGTGCGCAACTACAAGAAGGGCCAGGAAGTCGAAGCGATCGTGCTCGCAGTGGACGTCGACCGCGAGCGCATCAGCCTCGGCATCAAGCAGCTCGACAGCGACCCGTTCACCACCTTCACCACGGTGAACGACAAGGGCCAGATCGTGACCGGCAAGGTTAAGACCGTGGACGCCCGCGGCGCCGAGATCGACCTCGGTGACGACATCATCGGCTACCTGCGCGCCAGCGAAATCTCCCGCGACCGCGTGGAAGATGCACGCAACGTGCTCAAGGAAGGCGACGAAGTCACGGCCGTGGTGGTCAACGTGGATCGCAAGACCCGCAACATCCAGCTGTCGATCAAGCAGAAGGACATGGTCGACGAGCAAGGCGCCATGGCCAACCTGAGCCAGCAGTCGGCACGCGAGAACGCGGGCACGACCAGCCTGGGCGCACTGCTGCGCGCGAAACTGGACAACAACGAAAAATAAAAACAGCAAGTACACGGTGAGGCTTTGCCTCACCGTGTTATCGCCTGTTATGACTCGTTCAGATCTAGTTGAGGAATTGGCGGCGCGCTTCGCTCAACTGACGCACCGCGACGCCGAATACGCCGTCAAGACCATTCTTGATGCGATGAGCGACGCGCTGGTGCGCGGGCACCGCATCGAGATCCGCGGCTTCGGCAGCTTCACCGTGAACCGGCGTCCGCCGCGCATCGGCCGCAATCCGCGTTCGGGCGAAAGCGTGCAGATTCCCGAAAAGCGGGTGCCGCACTTCAAGCCGGGCAAGGCGCTGCGCGAGGCGGTCGACGCCCGCACGGCCGAGCTCGACGCACAGAAACGCGAAGCCTGAAGCATAGAATTCCCCCGCCAACGGGGACGTGCATGAAATACCTCCTGTGGCTGCTCAAGGCAGCCATTTTTTTTACCCTCTTCGCCTTCGCGCTGAACAACCAGCACGACGCCACCGTCTACTTCTTCTTCGGCACCTACTGGCGCGCTCCGCTGGTGCTGGTGGTGCTCGCGGCCTTTGCCGGCGGACTCGTGGTCGGCGCGCTCGGCATGCTGCCGGGCTGGTGGAAGCACCGCAGCGCCGCAGCCCAGCTGCCCGCGGCGCCGGCCTCGCCGGTCACGGCAGCCCCTGCCCCGGCAGCCCCCGCCACCGACCTTCCTGCCGTACGCCAACATGGACTTTGACTTCAGCTGGCTGCTGCTCGGCCTTCCCCTCGCCTTCGTCCTCGGCTGGCTGGCCTCGCGTTTCGATCTCAGGCAGTTGCGCATCGAGAACCGGCAGGCGCCCAAGGCCTACTTCCGCGGTCTCAACTTTCTGCTCAACGAGCAGCAGGACCAGGCCATCGACGCTTTCATCGAAGCCGTCCAGAACGACCCCGACACCCAGGAGCTGCACTTCGCGCTGGGCAACCTGTTCCGCCGCCGCGGCGAATACCAGCGCGCCGTGCGCGTGCACGAGCACCTGCTGGGCCGCGGCGACCTGAGCCGCGCCGACCGCGACCGCGCGCAGCATGCGCTGGCGCAGGACTTCCTGCGCGCCGGCCTGCTCGACCGCGCCGAAGCCGCGCTGCAGAAGCTCGAAGGCACGCGCTACGAGAACGAGGCCCGGTTGGCCCTGCTCGCCATCTACGAGCGCTCGCGCGAATGGGCGCAAGCTGCCGCGGTGGCGCAGAAGCTCGACGAGACCGAGCAAGCCAGCTACGGCGTGCGCCGGGCCCACCACCTCTGCGAGCAGTCCGCCGAACAGGTGGCGGCCGGCGACCTGAATGCTGCGGCACAGTTGCTCGAGCAGGCAGTCGCACTGGCGCCGCAGGCGCCGCGGCCGGCCATCGACACCGCCACGCTGCAACTGCGCAACGGCGACTCCGCCAAGGCCTTCGAAACGCTCACCGCCCTCAGCGAAAACGCGCCGCTGGCACTGCCTCTTTATGCTGCGATGCTGCAGCAGGCCGCTGCCGCCTCGCAGCGCGCGGGCGAGGCGCTGGTCCTGTTGCAACGCCGCTATGCGGAGTCGCCCTCGATCGACGTGCTCGAAGCGATCATGGCCTTGGGCGGCGCGCCGGTCCTGCCCGACGACACGGTGTTGAATCCGCCGGCGGTGCCGGAGCCGCGCGACGGCTACATCGCACACCTGGCGCACCTGCCCTCTCTGGTGGCGGCGTCACGCTGGCTGGCGGGCGAGCGCTTGACGCACGAGCAGTTCCATCCGCAGGTACAGCGCGCGCTCGACCAGGCCACGCGGCCGCTGCTGCGCTACCGCTGCGCAGCCTGCGGCTTCGAAGCCCATCAGCATTTCTGGCATTGCCCCGGCTGCCAGGCCTGGGACAGCTATCCGCCGCGGCGTGTCGAAGAACTCTGAGCAAATCTGATCAATTCTGACTTCGTCGCAGAGGCGTCAACCGCGGCGCAGAACCCGCCGTTGAAACCCGCGCCGCGCGCATACCGCGTGCGGCGGGGTGCCACGGCATCCCTTCACAACAATGTCAGGGGATCTCAAGATGCTGAAGAAAATCTTGGCCATCATGGCCATGCTCGTTGCGACCGTTTCGTGGGCAGCAGTCGATGTCAACAAGGCGACGGACGCAGAGCTCGATGCGCTCAGGGGCGTAGGCCCCGCGCTCTCCAAGCGCATCATCGAAGCGCGCAAGCAAGGCGCCTTCAAGGACTGGCCGGACCTCATGAGCCGGGTCAAGGGCGTGAAGGAGAAGGCAGCCACCAAGCTGTCCGCCGAAGGACTCACCGTCAACGGCCAGAGCTTCGCAGGCGCCGCGGCACCTGCGGCCAAGGGCGCCAAGGCCGAAACCAAGAAGGCCGAGGGCGCCGCCAAGAAGACCGACGCCAAGCCTTGACCCATTCGCGCCGCGGTTCGCGGCGCCGATCGAAGCCGCCTCCGGGCGGCTTTTTTCATTCGCGCCGTGGCATCCACTCCGCCCGACGGCAGGGAAAAGCCCCACGCGATGGCCCGATATTTGCACGTATGCTCCTCGTCGCCTTTTTCACTTTCGTACGTTCTGGAGAGCCCATGAATCACAAGTTCGGCATCGCCCTCGCTGGCCTGACCCTCGGCGCAGCAGCGTTCGCACAAACCAAGTGGGACCTGCCCACTGCCTACCCGGCCACCAATTTCCACACCGAGAACATCACCCAGTTCGCGAGCGACGTCGACAAAGCGACCGGCGGCAAGCTCAAGATCACCGTTCATGCGAATGCCGCTCTCTTCAAGGCACCGGAGATCAAGCGTGCCGTCCAGAGTGGACAGGCGCAGATGGGCGAGATCCTGCTGGTCAATTACCAGAACGAGTGGCAGCTGTTCGGCGCCGACGGCATCCCCTTCCTGGCCGACAGCTACGACTCCGCCTGGAAGCTATATCAGGCGCAGAAACCGGCGCTTGAGAAGAAGCTGGCCGAGCAGGGGATGACGCTGCTCTACGCGGTGGCCTGGCCGCCGCAGGGCATTTTCGTCAAGAAGGAGATCGCCTCCGCGGCCGACCTCAAGGGCGTGAAGTGGCGTGCCTACAGCCCTGCGACTGCACGCATCGGCGAGCTGGTCGGCGCCCAGCCCGTGACCGTGCAGCAGGCCGAGCTGTCACAGGCGATGGCCACCGGCGTCATCGAGTCCTACATGTCCTCCGGCTCGACCGGCTACGACACCAAGACCTACGAGTACATCAAGAACTTCTACGACACCCAGGCCTGGCTGCCCAAGAACGCGGTCCTGGTGAACAAGAAGGCCTTCGACGCGCTCGACAAGGCCACGCAGGATGGACTACTGAAGGCCGGCGCCGAGGCCGAGAAGCGCGGGTGGGAAGTGTCGAAGAAGAAGAACGTCGAGTACTTGGAACTGCTCAAGAAGAACGGCATGACGATTCACCCGCCTTCGGCCCAGCTCAAGGCCGACATGAAGAAGATCGGCGACACCATGATCAAGGAATGGTTGGACAAGGCCGGCCCCGAAGGCCAGGCTGTGGTCGACGCCTACAAGAAGATGTAGGCGCGCGTGGCCCGGATGCGCAAGACGCTCGACTTCCTCTACAACAGCGCCGCCGCCCTGGCGGCGCTTTTCATGGTCGGTCTGCTGGTGGCTGTGCTGCTGTCCATCGTCAGCCGGCAGTTGCACTTCAACCTCCCGGGGCTCGACGCCTACGCCGGCTACCTGATGGCAGGCGCCGGGTTCCTGGCGCTGGCCCACACCCTCAAGCGCGGCGAGCACATCCGTGTCACGCTCCTGCTCGGCAGGCTGCACCACGGACCGCGCCGCTGGCTGGAGCGCTGGGCGACGGGAGCGGCTGCCCTGCTGGCCGCGCTCTTTGCCTTCTACAGCGTGCGGCTCGCGTGGCAATCGCACGCCTACAACGACATCTCGACCGGCAACGACGCCACGCCGCTTTGGCTACCGCAGCTGAGCATGGCCGCCGGCGCGCTGATTTTTGCGATCGCCGCCGCGGACGAGTTTTTGATCGAATGGCGCGGCAGGCCGATGAAAACAGAGACCGAGGCCCTTCGCCATGAATGACATCGCCGTCGCCGGGCTGCTGATCGCGAGCCTGTTCCTCATCCTCGGCAGCGGCGTCTGGATCGGCCTCACGCTCTCGGGCGTCGCGTGGATCGGCATGCAGCTGTTCTCTTCCCGTCCCGCGGGCGATGCGATGGCGGTGACCATCTGGGGCTCGGCCTCCGGCTGGACGCTCACCGCGCTGCCGCTGTTCCTCTGGATGGGCGAGGTGCTCTTCCGCACCCGCCTGTCGCAGGACATGTTCAAGGGCCTGGCGCCCTGGATGCAGCGGCTGCCGGGCCGGCTGCTGCACAGCAACGTGGCGGGCTGCGCCGTCTTCGCCGCCGTCTCCGGATCGAGCGCCGCCACCTGCGCGACCATCGGCAAGATGACGCTGCCCGAACTCAAGCGGCGCGGCTACCCGGACGACATGGTGATCGGCACGCTGGCCGGCGCCGGCACGCTGGGCCTGCTGATCCCACCCTCGATCATCATGATCGTCTACGGCGTGAGCGCCGACGTGTCGATTGCGAAGCTCTTCATCGCAGGCGTGGTGCCCGGCCTCCTGCTGGCCGTGCTGTTCTCGGGCTACATCGCGGTGTGGGCACTGCTGAATCCGCAGCGCGTGCCGCCGCCCGATCCGCCGATGAGCCTCGCGCACAAGCTGCGCGCATCGCTGAGCCTGATCCCGGTCGCGGTGCTGATCCTCGCCGTACTGGGTTCGATCTACGCGGGCATTGCCACCGCCACCGAGGCTGCCGCCGTCGGCGTGATCGGCGCGCTGGTGATCTCGGCGGCGCAGGGCTCGCTCAGCTGGCAGACCTTCAAGGATTCGCTGCTGGGCGCCACCCGCCTGTACTGCATGATGGCGCTGATCCTTGCCGGCGCAGCCTTCCTCACCCTCGCCATGGGCTACATCGGCCTGCCGCGCCACCTCGCCGAATGGATCGGCTCGCTGGGCCTGTCGAAGTTCCAGCTCGTGGTGATGCTGGCCGCGTTCTACATCGTGCTCGGCTGCTTCCTCGACGGCATTTCGATGGTCGTGCTGACCATGGGCGTGGTCATGCCGACGGTTCTCGCGGCGGGCATCGACCCGCTGTGGTTCGGCATCTTCGTCGTGCTGGTGGTCGAGGCGGCGCAGATCACGCCGCCGGTGGGCTTCAATCTCTTCGTGCTGCAGGGCATGACGGGCAAGGACCTGCTCTACATCGCGCGCGTGACCCTGCCGATGTTCGCGCTGATGGTGGCGGCGGTGCTGATGATCTACTTCGTCCCCGACTTGGTGACCTGGCTGCCGCGGCAAATGGCGCCCTGAGGCGGCGATACTTCCGCGCATGCTGCTGCACGTCCTTGCAATCTGCGCAGGCGCCTCCATCGGTGCGCTGTGCCGCTGGTCCCTGAGCCTCTGGCTCACGACCACCGCCTTCCCCTACGGAACGCTCGCGTCCAACCTGATTGGCGGCTACCTGATCGGCATGGCCGTGGCCGCGTTCCAGGCGATGCCGCAGCTGGACCCGGCCTGGCGCCTGCTGCTGATCACCGGTTTCCTCGGCGGCCTCACCACCTTCTCCAGCTTCTCGGCAGAAGTGGTCGCCATGCTCATGAACGAGCGCCTGGGCCTGGCCCTCGGCACCGCTGCGTTGCACGTCGCCGGCTCGCTGGTCCTCACCTGGCTGGGCATTCGAACGGTGCAGCAGTTCACCGGCTGATTCGAGAGCTTTTGCCCGAGGGGCGCTCGATAGAATCGATCGCGATGCCCCTTGTCCTCCTCGTCGCACTCCCCTTCATTGCCAGCGTGCTGGCAGCCTTGCTGCCGTCGAACGCGCGCAACCGGGAGTCGACGCTGGCGGGCCTGGTCGCCCTCGGCTGCGCTATGCAGGCGGCATGGCTCTTTCCGCGGCTGGCCGACGGCAACGTGATCCGCGAAGAGATCGAATGGCTGCCCGCGCTCGGCCTCAACCTGGTGTTCCGCATGGACGGCTTCGCCTGGCTGTTCTGCATGCTGGTGCTCGGCATCGGCGCGCTGGTCGTGCTCTACGCGCGCTACTACATGTCGCCCTCGGACCCGGTGCCGCGCTTCTTCGCCTTCTTCCTCGCCTTCATGGGCGCGATGGTGGGCGTGGTGCTCTCGGGCAATCTGATTCAGATGGTGCTGTTCTGGGAGCTCACCAGCCTGTTCTCCTTCCTCCTCATCGGCTATTGGCACCACCGGCGCGACGCGCGGCGCGGCGCGCGCATGGCGCTCACGGTCACCGGCGCCGGCGGCCTGTGCCTGCTGGCGGGCGTGCTGGTACTGGGCCGCATCGCGGGCAGCTACGAGCTCGACGCGGTGCTGGCCTCGGGTGAAGAGATTCGCGCGCATCGGCTCTACCCGCTGGCGCTGGTGCTGGTGCTGCTCGGCGCATTCACCAAGAGCGCGCAGTTCCCGTTCCATTTCTGGCTGCCGCGCGCGATGGCGGCACCCACGCCGGTCTCGGCCTACCTGCATTCGGCCACCATGGTGAAGCTGGGCGTGTTCCTGATGGCGCGCCTGTGGCCGGTGCTCTCGGGCACCGAGGCCTGGTTCTGGCTCGTCAGCGGCGCGGGCGCCGTCACGCTGCTTCTGGGCGGCTACGTCGCGATGTTCCAGCGCGATCTCAAGGCGCTGCTCGCTTACTCGACCATCTCGCACCTCGGTCTCATCACGCTGCTGCTCGGGCTCAACAGCCCGCTGGCCGCCGTCGCGGCCGTGTTCCACGTGATGAACCATGCCACCTTCAAGGCCTCGCTGTTCATGGCGGCCGGCATCATCGACCACGAAAGCGGCACGCGCGACATCCGCAAGCTGAGCGGCCTGCTCCGGCTGATGCCGATCACCGGCACGCTGGCGATCATCGCCAGCGCATCGATGGCCGGCGTGCCGCTGCTCAACGGCTTCCTCTCCAAGGAGATGTTCTTCGCCGAGACCGTGTTCATCCGGGCCACGCCCTGGGTCAATTGGAGCCTGCCGGTCATCGCGACGCTGGCCGGCGTGTTCAGCGTGGCCTATTCGGCGCGCTTCGTGTTTGACGTGTTCTTCGGCCCGCGCCCCGGCCCGAACGTGCCGAAGCAGCCGCACGAGCCGCCGCACTGGATGCGCGTGCCGGTCGAGCTACTGGTGCTGATCTGCCTCGTGGTCGGCGTGGCGCCGGCCTGGTCGGTGGGCGCCTTCCTCGCCACGGCAGCGACGCCCGTGGTCGGCGGCGTGCTTCCCGCGTACAGCCTCGCCGTCTGGCACGGCTTCAACATGCCGCTTCTGATGAGCTTCGTCGCGCTCGCGGGCGGCGCAGGACTCTACATGCTGCAGCGGCGCGGACGCGCACGAGGCGATCTCGAGTACACGCCGCTGCTACATCGCTTCGACGGCCAGCGCATGTTCGAGCACCTGCTCGCGCGCCTCAGCGAGGCCGGCCGGCGCAGCCGGCGCCTCTTCGCGACGCGGCGCCTGCAGATGCAGTTGCTGCTGCTGGTCGTCCTCGCCGTGGCCGGCGCGGCGGCATCGCTATGGCTCACGCCTGCCGAGCGCGGAACGCGCGAACTGCTGCCCTTCTCGCCCATGTTCGCGATGACCTGGGTCATCGGCGGCATCTGCGCGCTGGCCGCCGCCTGGCAGGCCAAGTTCCACCGGCTGGCCTCGCTGATGCTCGCCTCCGGCGCGGGCCTGGTGTGCTGCACCACCTACATCTGGTTCTCCGCGCCCGACCTCGCGCTCACGCAGTTGGTGGTCGAGACCGTCACCACCGTGCTGATCCTGCTCGGCCTGCGCTGGCTGCCGATGCGCACCGCCAAGCCGCAGCCCGCACGCATGCGGATTCGGCTCTGGGGACGGCGCGGGCGCGACCTGGCCATCGCAGCAGCGGCAGGATGCGGCATGGCCGCGCTGGCCTGGACCGTGATGACGCGGTCCTTCCCGCAAAGCATCTCGCCCTTCTTTCTCGAGCGCGCGCTGTCCGAGGGCGGCGGCACGAACGTGGTCAACGTGATGCTGGTCGACTTCCGCGGCTTCGACACCTTCGGCGAGATCACCGTGCTCGGTATCGTCGCCCTCGCCGTCTATGCGCTGCTGCGCCGCTTCCGTCCGGCGCCCGAGTCGATGGCCCTGCCCGCGCAGCAGCGCGCGCAGACCGACGACGGCAGCAGCGACCTGCTGAACCCGCGCCGCGCCAAGGACACCGCCGTCGGCTACCTCATGGTGCCGGCCGTGCTGGTGCGGCTCCTGCTGCCGCTCTCGGTGCTGGTGTCGATCTACTTCTTCCTGCGCGGCCACAACCAGCCGGGCGGCGGCTTCGTCGCCGGGCTGGTGATGTCGGTGGCGCTGGTGCTGCAGTTCATCGTCTCCGGTGCCGAGTGGGTGGAAGAGCACCTGCGCATCTACCCCCGGCGCTGGATCGCGGCCGGCCTGCTGCTCGCACTCGCCACCGGCTCGGGCGCGGTGCTGTTCGGCTATCCCTTCCTCACCACGCACACCGCGCACCTGCATCTGCCGGTGCTCGGCGAAGTGCATGTGCCGAGCGCGCTGTTCTTCGACATCGGCGTGTTCGCGCTGGTACTGGGCGCGACCATGCTGATCCTCACTGCGCTGGCACACCAGTCCATCCGCAGTCACCGCTGGGCCGACGAACAGGCCGAAAAGGAGGCCGAGCGCGCCGCGGCCGATGCGAAGGGCGTAGCCTGATGGAAGCCGTGCTGGCCATCGCCATCGGTGTGCTCACCGGCTCCGGCGTCTACCTGTTGCTGCGCCCCCGCACCTTCCAGGTGATCATGGGCCTCACCCTCATCTCCTATGCGGTGAACCTGTTCATCTTCAGCATGGGCCGCGTCAAGATCGACAGCGAACCGGTGCTGATCCCGGGCTTCGCGGCCACGCTGGCCAACACCGCCGATCCGATGCCGCAGGCGCTGGTGCTCACTGCGATCGTGATCGGCTTCGCGATGACCGCGCTGTTTCTGGTCGTGCTGCTGGCCTCGCGCGGGCTCAGCGGCACCGACCACGTGGATGGCGAAGAGCGCAAGGCGCCGCAGGAATGACAGGCATCTCCCGCTTCCTCGACCACCTGCTCGAGCTCGGGATGCCGCATCTCGTGGCGGTGCCGATCCTGCTGCCCTTGTTCACGGCCGCTCTGATGCTGCTCCTGGGCGAACGGCGCCGGCGCACCAAGTCATTCCTGAGCGTGGTCTCGGGCCTGATCGGCCTCTTGGCCGCGCTCGCCCTGCTTCGCTGGGTCAACGCCGCCGACACCGGCGGCGGCGCGGGCTCGGTCGGCGTCTACCTGCCGGGCAACTGGCAGGCGCCCTTCGGCATCGTGCTGGTGGCCGACCGGCTCTCGACGATGATGGTCGCGCTCACCGGCGTCGTCGCCTTCGCCGCCTCGATCTACTCCACCTCGCGCTGGGACCGGGCGGGCGTGCACTTCCATCCGCTGCTGCAGCTGCAGCTCATGGGACTCAACGGGGCCTTCCTGACCGGCGACCTGTTCAACCTCTTCGTCTTCTTCGAGGTCATGCTCGCCGCCTCCTATGGTTTGCTGCTGCACGGCTCCGGCCGCCTGCGCGTCCAGGCCGGCCTGCACTACGTGGCCATCAACCTCGCGGCCTCTTCGCTGTTTCTCGTCGGCGCCGCACTGCTCTACGGCGTGACCGGCACGCTCAACATGGCCGACCTCGGCGTGCGCATCGCTCAGCTCGCGCCAACCGACCGCGGGCTGGTCCATGCGGCGGCGGCCATCCTCGCGACCGCCTTCTTCGCCAAGGCCGGGGCCTGGCCGCTCAACTTCTGGCTGGTGCCGGCCTACAGCGCCGCCGTGTCGCCGGTGGGCGCGGTGTTCGCGCTCCTGACCAAGCTCGGCGTCTACACGGTGCTCAGGCTCTGGACCCTGCTCTTCGCGCCCGACACCGGCACTTCGGCGCAGTTCGGCCAGGGCGCGTTGGTCGCGATCGGGCTGGCCACGCTGTTCGTCGGTGCGCTCGGCATCGTCGGCACGCAGCGGCTGTCCAACCTAGCGGGTTTCAGCGTGCTGATCTCCGCCGGCACGCTGTTGGCCGCCATCGGGCTCGGACAACCCGCGCTCTGGGCCGGTGCGCTCTACTACCTGCTGACTTCCACGCTGGCGGCCAGCGCCTTCTTCCTTCTGATCGACATGATCGAGCGCTGGCGCAATGCCGGCATGAGTGTCGCGCCGCACGAGGCGGCCGGCGATGCACCCTTTCTTTCGGAAGACTTGAGCGGCCTCGACAACGCGAATCTGGACGACGACGCGCAGGCACTCTACGGCCGCGCCATTCCGGCCGGTGTCGCCTTCCTCGGACTCGGCTTCGTCGGCTGTACGCTGCTATTGACGGGGCTGCCGCCGCTGTCGGGTTTCGTCGGCAAGTTCGCGATGCTCTCGGGCCTGCTCGGCTCGGAGCAAGTCATCGCGCCGGCGGGCTGGGCCTTCATGGGGCTCCTGATCCTCTCCGGTCTTCTTTCGCTGATCGCCTTGAGCCGCACCGGCATCCGCCACTTCTGGACCCAGCCGCATGCCACCCTGCCCTCGCTGCCCGCGCTCGAAGTGCTGCCGGTGGCGGCGCTGCTGGCGGCTTGCCTCACGCTCACGCTCGCGGCCGAGCCGGTGATGCGGCATGCCGCCGCCACGGCCGAAAGCCTGCGTTCGCCGACCGCCTACCGCGAGGCCGTACTCGGCACGCCGAAGCTCCCGGGCCCCGCTGCGCCGGCAGGAGACGACGCACGATGATCAAACGCTGGCTTCCCTCGCCGCCGCTGTCGCTGACGCTCTTCGCCGTGTGGCTGCTGCTGAACCAGTCGCTCGACGCGGCGACGCTGCTGCTGGCGGCCATCCTCGCGATCGCGGTCCCGGTGCTGACCCAGAGCCTGCGGCCGGCCACGGTACGCATGCGCCGCCCGGGGCTGGCGCTGCGGCTCGCAGGCGTCATCATGCTGGACCTCCTCCATTCGGCCCTGACCGTGACCCGCCTGCTGCTCACGCGGCGCGGCAGCGGCATGTCGCCGCGCTTCGTGCGCGTGCCGCTCGAACTTCGCGATCCCAACGCGCTGGCGGTGCTGGCGATGATCCTGTGCCTCACCCCGGGCACGGCCTGGGGCGAGATCGCGTTCGACCGCTCGACCCTCCTGATCCACGTGTTCGACGTCGAGGACGAAGAGGCCTTCGTCGCTGCGATCAAGTCGCGCTACGAGCGCCCGTTGATGGAGATCTTCGAATCATGACCCCCGTGCTTTTCTGGGCCCTCAAGCTGGCGCTGCTGCTGCTTGCCGTGGCCATGCTGTGCGCGCTGGCGCGCCTGCTCGTCGGCCCCACCGCGCAAGACCGCGTGATGGCGCTCGACTGCCTCTATATCAACGGCATGCTGATGATGCTGGTGCTCGGCATCGTCTATGCGAGCAACGTCTACTTCGAGGCGGCGATGCTCGTCGCGCTGTTCGGCTTCGTCGGTTCGACCGCGCTCGCGAAGTTCCTGCTGCGCGGCGAGGTGATCGAATGAACGACTTCATCGTGGGTCCGCTGCCGCTGTGGGCCGAGATCCTGACCGCGGTGTTCGCCGTGCTGGGCGCGGCCTTCGCCGCCGTCGGCTCTTTCGGGCTGGTGCGGCTTCCGACCTTCTTTCGCCGCGTCCATGCGCCCACGCTCGGCGCCACGCTCGGCGTTTGGTGCATCACGCTGGCCACCATCATCTATTTCTCGGTGCAGGGCGCGAGCCTGTTTCTGCACGCGCTGCTGATCGCACTGCTCGTCGCCCTCACGGCGCCGGTCACGACCATCTTCCTGATGCGCGCTGCGCTCTTTCGCGAACGCCAGAAGGGCAGCGAGGTACCGCCGCCCACCTAGCAGGCGGGATCAACCCTTGATGAAGGCCAGCAGATCGGCGTTGAACTGTTCGGCATGCGTGCTGGCCAGCCCGTGCGATGCACCGGGATAGACCTTCAGCGTGGCGCCCTTGACCAGCTTGGACGACAGCATGGCCGAGGCGCCGATCGGCACGATCTGGTCGTCGTCGCCATGCGCGATCAAGGTCGGCACGTCGATCTTCTTGAGGTCTTCGGTGAAGTCGGTTTCGGAGAACTGCTTGATGCAGTCCAGCAGGCCCTTGTGCCCGCCCATCATGCCTTGCAGCCAGAACGAATCGCGCAGGCCCTGCGAAACCTTGGCGTTCGGCCGGTTGGCGCCGTAGAAGGGGACGGTCAGGTCCTTGAAGAATTGCGAGCGGTCGGCCGTGACGCCGGCGCGGATGCCGTCGAAGACCTCGAGCGGCAGGCCGCCCGGATTGGCCGCTGTCTTCAGCATCAGCGGCGGCACGGCGCCCAGCAGCACGGCCTTGGCGACGCGCTTCGTGCCGTGGCGGCCGATGTAGCGCGTCACCTCGCCGCCGCCGGTCGAATGGCCCACCATCACGGCGTCCTTGATGTCGAGCTTGTTCATCAGCTCGGCGAGGTCGTCGGCGTAGGTGTCCATGTCGTTGCCGTTCCAGGGCTGGCTGGAGCGGCCGTGGCCGCGCCGGTCGTGGGCGATGACGCGATAGCCGCGCTCGCCGAGGAACACCATCTGGGCGTCCCAGGCGTCGGCCGTCAGCGGCCAACCGTGCGAGAAGACGACCGGCTGGCCCGCCCCCCAATCCTTGTAGTAGATCTGCGTGCCGTCTTGGACGGTGATGGTGTGGCTCATGATTTGCTCTCCGGGGTTTGTGATGCGACGCCCTGCCAAGCGTAGAGGCTGGCAGGGTTCGAACGAACCGCAGGAAGAGTAATGCCGCTCTATGACTTTGGGGAGACCTAGAGTCCGGCGAGCCACTTGAAGCCGACGATGAGCGCCACCACCAGCAGCGCCAGAACCACGAGCCGTCCCCAACGCACCGCACGGGGATCCGGGGCATCGCGCAGATCGGGTCGCGCAAGCGTGTCGAACGAGGTGTCCGGCTTGTCCCTTGCCCAATCGTGAAAGTTGTCGCGCTCGGTGTTCATGTAATACATTTTAACTACATGTAAGCAAAAATTGCAAAGCGACGTTAAGGGTGCAGGGACGACCACCGGGGCGACACAGGGATATACAAGATTTCGCTTGCGCCTTACGCCTGCTTCACATGGCGGGAGCACGATGAAGGCTCCTTCCAACCACGAGGAACTCGCATGAGAAAGATCACTTTCGCACTTGGCGCCGCCGCCATGCTGTCGCTCGGCGCGATCACCGTTCCGGCCCATGCCGAGTACGGCGAGCGCTATCCGCACCGCGTGATCGTGGTTCCGGCACCGCCTCCGCCGCCGCATGTCTACTACGGGCGGCCTCACTACGGTCAGCCGTACCGTGGGCACGGCGATGGTCGTTGGGATCACCGCCGCCGCGGCTGGGGGGACAACGACCGCGACGGCGTGCCCAACCGCTACGACCGCGACCGCGACAACGACGGCGTGCCCAATCGCTACGACCGCCGCCCGAACAACCCCTATCGCTACTAGGTAGCCGCGCGCCTGCGACGGCGCTCGGCGGCATTCCGAAAACTCGTAGGACGGTGCATGTGGACACCGTCCAGTATCTCTGCTATGGTTTGTGGATGGTGTACACAAACCCGAGGAGATACGCATGCTGCTTGCCGACAAGGTTGCAGTGATCCACGGTGCTGGAGGCGCCATCGGCGGTGCAGTCGCACGCGCCTTTGCCCGGGAAGGTGCCAAGGTGTTTCTCGCCGGCCTTACGATGGCCCGGCTCCAAGCTGTGGCGGCGGACATCCAGGCCGCGGGCGGCGCGGCGGAAAGCGCGGCGGTCGATGCCCTCGACGCGCAAGCGGTCGATCGGCATGCCGATGCCGTGGCGCAGAAGGCGGGCGGCATCGACATCGCGTTGAATGCCATCGGCGTCGCGCATGTCCAGGGCACGCCTTTCGCAGACCTCTCGCTGCAGGACTACGAGTACCCGATCGGCGTCTACACGCGCAGCAACTTCATCACCGCGCAGGCCGTGGCACGACACATGGTCCAGAAGGGTTCTGGCGTGATTCTCACCCTCTCGACGCCGGGGGCCCGCCTGCCGGGACCCGGGTACATGGGAAACTGCGTGGCGAGCGCAGCGGTCGAGGCGATGTCGCGCCACCTGGCAGGCGAGCTCGGTGCGCAGGGCATCCGGGTTGTCTGCATGCGGCCCCATGCGATTCCAGAGGCGGTGGCGACTTCGCACACGCGAGAGGTGTTCCGTCCCATGGCCGAACGCACGGGCCTCGGCATCGACCAGATGCTCGCAGGCGCGGCCGCCGGCACGCTGCTGAAACGTCTGCCGACGCTGGACGAGGTGGCGAACACGGCGGTGTTCCTGGCCTCCGGCTACGCCGGCGCCATCACCGGCACCGTCGCCAACCTCAGCTGCGGCTTTCTCGTCGACTGAACGGTATTCTTTTTCATGCTCAAGACCATCCTCATCGCCATCGTCGTGCTGCTGGCCAATCCTTATACAACCGCGGAGAAGCAGGGATGAGCCGGCACATCGAAGGCCGCCGGCGCTGGCTGGCACTCATGGTTCTCTGTCTCGGCGTGCTGATGATCGTGCTCGACACCACGATCGTGAACGTGGCGCTGCCCTCGATCCGCACCGATCTCGGCTTCTCCGAGACCTCGCTGGTCTGGGTGGTGAACGCCTACATGCTCACCTTCGGCGGCTTCCTGCTCCTGGGCGGCCGGCTGGGCGATCTGTTCGGGCATCGGCGGCTGTTCCTGCTCGGCATCACGCTGTTCACCGTCGCCTCGCTGGCCTGCGGCCTCTCGAACTCGCAAGCCCTGCTGGTCGCCGCGCGCGCGGTGCAGGGCCTGGGCGGCGCGGTGGTCTCGGCGGTCGCGCTGTCGCTCATCATGAACCTGTTCACCGAACCGGCCGAACGCGCCAAGGCAATGGGCGTCTATGGCTTCGTGTGCGCCGGCGGCGGCAGCATCGGGGTGCTGCTGGGCGGGCTGCTGACCGACGCGCTCAGCTGGCACTGGATCTTTCTCGTCAACCTGCCGATCGGCGTGGCGGTCTATGGGCTGTGCCTCGCGCTGCTGCCGCACCTGCCGGGGCATGCGGCCGGCGAGAAGCTCGACGTCGGCGGCGCGGTGAGCGTCACGCTTTCGTTGATGCTGGCGGTGTATGCGATCGTCAACGGCAACGAGATCGGCTGGACTTCGACGCAGACGCTGGGCCTGCTCGGCATCGCGGCGGCACTGCTGGCGGTCTTCATCGCCATCGAGGCGCGCGTGCGCCATCCGCTGATGCCGTTGCGCCTGTTCCGGCTGCGCAACGTGTCCGTCGCCAACGTGATGGGCGTGCTGTGGGCTGCGGCGATGTTCGCGTGGTTCTTCATCTCTGCGCTCTACATGCAACTGGTGCTGGGCTACAGCCCGATGCAGGTGGGCCTCGCCTTCCTGCCGGCCAACCTCATCATGGCGGCCTTCTCGCTCGGCCTCTCGGCCAAGCTGGTGATGCGCTTCGGCAACCGCGGGCCGCTCGCATTCGGGCTGCTGCTGGCAGCCGCTGGACTGGCGCTGTTCGCCCGCGCGCCGGTGGACGGCAGCTTCCTGCTCGACGTGATGCCAGGCATGACGCTGCTCGGCCTCGGCGCCGGCATTGCGCTCAACCCGATGTTGCTGGTCGCGATGAGCGATGTCGCGCCGAGCGAATCTGGCCTTGCTTCGGGCGTCGTCAACACGTCTTTCATGATGGGCGGCGCGTTGGGGCTCGCGGTGCTCGCCAGCCTTGCCTCGGCACGCACCGACAGCCTCGCGGCCTCGGGGGCGCATGCGCTGGCGGCGCTCAACGGCGGCTATCACATGGCCTTCTTCGTCGGTGCCGTCTTTGCGGCAGCCGCAGGCCTGCTCGGCGTGCTGCTGCTGCGTACCGCGTCGCCAAGCCGCGCGGCCGAAGAAGAACCGGCCAGGGCGTGAGGCCGATGTAACCGGCGCGACGATCGGTCTTCGCCTACAGAAATCGAGGACCTCGGCGACCAGGATGAGTGGGCCATGAAAAATCCGATCAAACTCACCATCGATGAGCCGGCGCCCGGATCCTTCGTCTGGACGCTGCTCGAAACCGACACCGAAGGCGCGCCGCGGAAGGTTCTGAAATCGGCGGAATACGGCGCCGACACCTACGAGGCCGCGCTCGCGGCCGGAACCCGCGTGATGGACGCCGAGCTGCGCAGGAGCGCCGCGCCCGCGCGGCGCCGCAGCATGGCGAGCTAGGGCCTGTTAACGCTATTTGCGGGGATCGCGTTGCCCAGCCAAGGGGCTGGATGCAAGGCGCCCGCGCGCAGCAAGGCTTGCGCCTTGCAAGCGCGGGCAACGCCGCAGACGGCCCCTTGGCTGGGCAACCCGAAGGGAAGGCCTGCCAGGGCGCGCCACTCGGCGTTGCGCTCCTTGTGCGTGCCAACGCACGCACGGCGTCGCGCGCCTTGATTGGCCCGCCCTGGCAGGCCTTCGCGACCCCGCAAATAGCGTTAACAGGCCCTAGCCGCTCAGGCCAGGTGCGTCTTCAAGGGCACGGCGGGGTCGGCTGCAACCGCCGGGTCCGGGCTGCGTCCGGCCTCCAGCAGCTTGCGGCTCATCATGTGGTCCACCGGCGTGTTGACCGACTCGACGCAGCGCAGCACGCCGTCCACGTAGTGCAGCAGCGAGAACGAAGCCGGGTTGGCGCCCGGACGCCGCACCGTGCTTGCCCCGGCCGTGCCTTCGGCCGGTACCAGCCCCGCCATCTGCAAGCGCAGGCTGCCCTGATCCGACCAGAACCACGGCACCGCATCGTGCGGGCGCGCCGCGCCGGTCAAAGTGGCGACTGCTGTCCGCGCCTGGTCGTTGGCGTTCTGCACCGACTCCAGCCGCAAGGCCTGGCCCGCGCGCCGATCCGGAAAGCGCGTGCAGTCGCCGACCGCGAGCACCGCCTCGTCGCTGGTCTGCATGTAGGCATCGACCACGATCCCGTCGGCGCATTCGAGCCCGGCGGCCTGCGCGAGCGCGGTCTCCGGCACGGCGCCGATGCCGAGCATCAGCAGGTCGACCGGCTGGGCCGCGCCATCGACCTCGATCGCCGCGAGGCGCCGGCCCTCGGTCTGCCAGGCGCCGCATTGCACGCCGATCCGGATGTCCATGCCCGCGGCGCGATGGGTCGCGAGCACATGCTCTGACAGCGCGGGCGACACGGCACGGCTCAAGAGCCGCGGCGCGCTCTCCAGCACGCTCACGCGCTTGCCGAGCGCCAGCGCCGTCGCCGCCACCTCGAGGCCGATGAAGCCGCCTCCGAGCACCGTGACCTGCTGCGCCGCCATCAGCATCGAGCGCAGCTGCGCGGCTTCGTCGGCGGCGCGCAGCAGTGCCACGTTCTCGAGCCCCACCAGCGCCGGCAGGCGGCGTGCGCGGGTACCGGTGGCGAGCACCAGCCGTTCCCAGCCGAGCACGGCGCCCGAACGCAGCGTGACGGTGCGCGCCGCGCGATCGATTGCAAGCGCCGGGTCGCCCAGGTGCATCGTGATCCCGGCCTCGGCATACCACGCCTCGGCGCGGTGGAGCTGCGGCGCCTCGTCCGGACTCTTGAGGAAGGTCTTGGACAGCGGAGGCCGGTGATAGGGAATCGAGCTCTCCTCGCACACCAGGTGCACGCGGGCGCCCTGCCCCGCCTCCGCCAGGCCGGCGCACAGTTGTGCGGCGGCATGGCCGCCGCCGATGATCACGATGTTCGAGTCCATGTTTCCTTTTCTGTCGCTGCGCTGGCAGCGCTTCCGTACTGTAGCAACGGCAACATGTAGAGTGCGCCCATGGTCGTCCTCTACCACTGTGTCAGCGCCCGCTCCTTCCGCCCGCTGTGGATGCTCGAAGAGCTGGGCGCGCCCTACGAGCTGCGCATGCTGCCCTTCCCGCCGCGCGTCTTGCAGCGCAGCTATCTGGAAATCAATCCGCTCGGCACCATTCCCTACCTGATCGACGGCGAGACGCGCATGACCGAGTCCGCCGCGATCTGCCAGTACCTGGCCGAGCGATTCGACCCCGACAACCTGCGCGGCCTGGCCGTGCGGCCGCACGAGCCCGGCTTCGGTGCCTGGCTCAACGGATTGCACCAGGGCGAAGCCACGCTGACCTTCCCGCAGACCATCGTTCTGCGCTACGCCCGCTTCGAGCCCGACGAGCGCAAGCTGCCGCAGGCGGCCGAGGACTACACGCGCTGGTTCCTGGCCCGGCTGCGCGGTATCGATGCGACGATGCAGCAGCAAGACTTCCTCAGCGCGGGACGTTTCACCGCCGCCGACATCTCGGTCGGCTACGCGCTGATGCTGGCCGACAAGCTGGGCTTGGCTGCGCAGTTTCCCGCCGCCGTGACCGCCTACTGGCAACGCCTGCAGCGGCGCGAAGCCTTTGGCCGCGCACTCGTCGCGCAGCACGATGCAGCACTGGCACAGGGCGTTTCGCCCCGAGATGCCAGCGTTGACTGAATCGGCATTGCACCTGCATAACCGTAGGGATGGACTTCCACCACCCGCTGTTCCAGAGCCTGGCGCTGCCGCTTTGCATTGCATTCGCGGCAACCGGGCTTCTGCGCGGCGTGCTCGGCCCGGTCCAGGGTGCGCGCTGGGCGGCGGCGGGCGTCGCGATAGCGATCATCTGCACCGTGCTGTGGGTGCTGGGCTGGCGGCTGATGCCGGGCGCGCTGACCGAGAAGCTGCCGTGGGTCTATGCGGCGGCTGCGCTGCTGGGCCTCGGCCTGGAAGCCATGCGCGCCGGCCGGCGCGTGCAGTGGCTGGCAGCCGGCATCCTGTGGGCGCTGGTGCTGGCGGTCCTGGCCTGGCAACCGCTCCCACTCAAGATCGGTGTCTGGCTGCTGGGCCTGGCGGTGATCCGCGCCGTGCTGAAGGAAGCCCCGCGGCGTGCCGATGCGATCGCGATGCTGGTGCTTGCGAGCTTCGGGCTGGCCGCGCTCGCGATGATGTCCGGCTCCGCCCTGCTGTTCGAGTTGAGCCTCGCGCTGGGCGCCGCGCTGGCGGGCTGCGCGCTGTGGCTCTGGCCTGTGGGGCGCATCGCTTTCGGCGCCAGCGGCGCTGTCGTCGCGCTGCTGGCCTGGCTGGCGCTGGCGCAGGCCACGGCACTGCTGACGCCGGCCCCGCCGGGCGCGCTGCTGCTGCTGGCGGCGTGCTTCACTTCCGGCTCACTGGTGCGATGGGGGCATCGGCGCCTGCGGCGCGGCGAAGGCCGATCCTGGGTCGAAACGCTGATCGTCGCCGCGGTGGCAGCCCTTTGGGTGGCCGCCGCGCTGGCACTGGCCTACTGGGGCGGGGTCGACACGCCCGCCGCTAACATGGACGACCCTTATTACAAGCCCAGGTGGTGAATGCCCACAACCCGCGCCCGCTCATGAGCACGACCCAGCCCCGCAGGTTCGGCGTGCAAGGGCTGTGGCCGCTGTGCCTGGACATCGCCCGGCGTCGCCGCAGCGGCCAGCCGCAGGCGACGCCGCTGGTGGCGGACGACGATTGGGACGACGAAGCGATCGAGCTGCTCGCGCTGCTCCAACCCCTGCTCGATCGGCCGCCCGACGGCGCGCCCTGGGTCATCGGCCAGCTGGGCCAGAGCCTCGACGGCTGCATCGCCACGCGCGGCGGCGATTCCAGCTACGTGAATGGTGAGCAGGTGCTGCTGCATCTGCACCGGCTGCGCGCCCTCAGCGATGCGGTCATCGTGGGCTCCGGCAGCGCGGCCATCGACAACCCGCAGCTCACGACGCGCCGGGTGGCGGGTGCGAATCCGGTACGCGTCGTGCTCGATCCGGGCCTGCGCCTTGCGCCCACGCTGCGCGTCTTCACGGATCGCCAGGCGTCGACCCTGCTCGTCTGCGATGCAGCACGCGAGGCCGAAGCGGCGCAGCGCGTGGGTGCCGATCAGGTGCTGGGCGTGCCGGGTCTGATGGACGCCAAGGGCGCGATGGACTTGCGCGCACTGCTCCCTGCGCTGCAGCAACGCGGCCTGCGCGTGCTGTTCGTCGAAGGCGGCGGCGTCACGGTCTCGCACTTCATCGCGCAGGGCTGCATGGACCGGCTGCACCTCAGCGTCGCGCCGGTGCTGATCGGCGGCGGGCGCCCCGGCCTGCTGCTGCCGCAAAGCGCATCGATGCGCGATTGCGCGCGCCCCGCGAGCCGGGTTTTTCGCATGGGGGCGGATGTGCTGTGGGATCTGGATTTGCGGGATCCCGGGTAGGGCCTGTTAAATAACGCTATTTGCGGGGATCGCGTTGCCCAGCCAAGGGGCTGGATGCCAGGCGCCCGCGCTTGCAAGGCTTGCGCCTTGCAAGCGCGGGCAACGCCGCAGACGGCTCCTTGGCTGGGCAACCCGAAGGGAAGGCCTGCCAGGGCGCGCCACTCGGCGTTGCGCTCCTTGTGCGTGCCGACGCACGCACGGCGTCGCGCGCCTTGATTGGCCCGCCCTGGCAGGCCTTCGCGACCCCGCAAATAGCGCTAACAGGCCCTAAGGCAACGCCAGGATGTCCAGATGTCCGATGCGCAAGCACGTGCGATCGACAAGCGCAAGCCGCCGCGCCTTCCATGCGCCGACGCGCTCCTGCGCAGACGGATCCTGTTCCAGCGCCGCGTCGGCCATGCCTTCGATCATCGCTCGCAACATGCCCGGCTCCTCGATGCACCAGTCGCTCTGCGCCTGCGTGACGCGGTAGCCCATCGCATCGAGGCGGGCGACGGCCAGCGCCGCTGCTTCGCCGCCGAGCGCGGGCCCGAAACCCTTGTCGCGCCGTTGATGGGCGGCGAACAGTTCATGGACCTCCGCGTCGCCCGCCAGGCCGGGCTCCCACGCAGCCCGACCATCGACGTTCAGCGCGAAGAGCGCGGCCACGTTCGCCGCCCGCACATGGTCAAGCAGCGCATCGAGCCACGAGGCGGACACGAGGTCCAGCAGCGCGGAGGCGGTGACGAGCCGGGCTTCTTCGAAAGGCACGGCGTCGAGCGCCAGCGCGAGGTCGAGATGGATCGGACGCACGTTCGCATGCCATCCCGGCGCTTCGATCGATTCCGGCAGCGCCGCCAGCAGGCACGGGTCGTCGTCGACCATCAGCCACTGCTGGGCGCCGCCGAGTCGCGGTGCCAACTCGCGCAGATTGGCGCCGGTGCCGCAGCCCAGGTCGATCACGTGCAAGACCGGATCGTCGCCGCGCAGCCGGACCGCCGCAGCCTGCAGATCCAGAAGCGCCGCCGACGCACTGCGCGCCGTGCGATCGAAGGGCTCGCGCAGCGCGAGCCAGTCGGTGCTGAAGCCTGTCATGCGCCTCCGGCCTGCTGCCGGAAATCGGCAAGCGCCGATGCAAAGCGCACGCTGCTCTGAGACCAGGTCGGCAGGCGGCCTCGGGCCATTTGCGCGCCGGCACTGAGTTGGGCGCGCCACGCCGCATCGTCCACCAGCCGCTGCAACGCGGCACGCAGCGCGATCGCGTCGCCGGGCGGCACCAGCATCCCCGCATCGGCCGGCACCGTGTCCGGAATGGCGCCCGCGCGGGTGCTGATCACCGGCAGGCCGTGCGCCAGCGCCTCCGCAAGGGCCATGCCGTAGCCTTCATGGAACGAGGGCAGAACGAAGGCATCGGCCTTCGCATAGAGCGCGCGCAGGCCCGCCTCGTCCTGCTCGCCATGCAGCACGACGCGTTCGCGCAGGCCGTGATCTTCGATGGCCTGCATCAATGACGATGCGCATGCGGCGTCCATGACCAGGCTGCCGGCGCAATGCAGCGTCCAGCGCCTGTTCTTCAACCCGGCCAGCGCTTCGATCAGCAGGGCATGCCCCTTGCGCGGCGTCACGGTCGCCACGCACAGCAGCGACAAGGCGCCGTCGCCGGAGCCGGCAGCCAAGGGGGCCGGCTCGGTGCCGGGCTCGACCACCACGATGCGCGAAGCGGGGACGTCGAAAGCCGCCAGCGCTCGCGCCGTGGAAGGGCTGGTGACGATCACGCCACGCGCGCTGGCCAGCGCACGCCGCTCGCTTTCGAACAAGGCACGCTGCTGCGCCGCGTCGAGGCCGGTCTCCAGCGACAACGGGTGATGCACCAGCGCGATCCAGCAAAGCCGTTCCGCATGCCGTTGCGCCAGATCGGGCAAGACGCCGAAGCCGAGGCTGTCGACCACCGCCAGCGAACCATCGGGCAAGGCATCGGCCGCACGGCCGGCCTGCGCAAGCGCTGCCGCATCGGGTGCCGGATAGCCTTCGCCCAAGGTCCGGACCTCGACCTCCCACTGCTGCGCGCGCAGGCCGTCGATGATGCGGCGGTCGTAGGTGTAGCCGCCGGTGCGCGTGTTCAGGTCACCCGGCACCAGGAAGCTGCAACGCTTGATCGTCAAAGTGTGCCCTCGTAGGCCGCCCAGGCCACGTGCGATTCGTTCAACTTCACGCGCATGCCCGCCAGGCCGCCGGCATGCGGGCCGAGTTCACCGGCCGCGATGCGCGCGGCGACGCGGTCGAAGATCACGCGCGCCATGAATTCCGTGGTGGTGTTGCGCCCCTCGAAGGCCGGGTCGTCGTCGAGGTTGCGCAGGTTGAGCTCGCCCAGCACGCTGCGCAACACCTCGGTGGCGAGCGCGATGTCGACCACCACGCCGTCGGCATCGAGCTCGGCGCGGCGCAGTTCGAGATCCACCACATAGGTCGCCCCATGCAGGCGCTGCGCGGGGCCGAAGACCTGGCCGCGGAAGCTGTGGGCAATCATGAAATGGTCGCGGACGTTGACGCTGTACATGCGAAGTCTTTCCAGGTGAAGGGGGTCAGGGGTAGTCGATGCGGTGGCACAAGGTATCCGGCGCGCCGGCGGCGAGCCGGCCGAGCACCGCCGGCAGCTCGGCGAAAGGCGCGCTGTCGGTGACGAGCGCATCGAGCGCCGGCTCGCGCAGCAGCGAGAGCGCCAGCGCCATGCGCCGCCGATGGCTCCAGCGCGCGCGCTGCGCCGTGGCCACCTGGCCGACCTGCGAGCTCTTGAGCGTGAGGCGGCGCGAATGGAAGGCTTCGCCCAGCGGCAGCGTCACCGCGCGCTGCCCGTACCAGCTCAGCTCCAGCACCGTGGCCTCGAACGCGGCCAGGCGCAGCGCCGTGGCCAGGCCCGCTGCGCTGCCACTGGCATGCAGCACCAGGTCGGCATCGGGACTCGCAGCCTGCGGACTGGCGAAAGCCACGCCCAGCCCTTCTGCCACCACGCGGCGCGCGGGATGGGTGTCGATCACCTCGACCGCGCAACCCGGCATGCGCCCGGCCAGCCACGCCACCAGCAGGCCGACCACGCCCGCGCCCACGACGGCGATGCGGTCGCCGACCCGCGGCGCCGCGTCCCACAGTGCATTGACGGCGGTCTCCATGTTGGCCGCCAGCACCGCGCGTGCGGGCGGCAGGCCCTCGGGCAGCAGGTGCACGGCGTCGGCCGGCACCACGTAGCGGGTCTGGTGCGGATAGAGGCAGAACACCTCGCGGCCCAGAAGCGCCTCGGGCCCTTGCTCGACCGTGCCGACGCTCGCATAGCCGTACTTCACCGGCGCTGGAAATTCGCCTTCCTGGAAGGGCGCGCGCATGCGCTCGAATTCGCTGGCGGGCACATCGCCGCCGAACACCAGCAGCTCGGTGCCGCGGCTGATGCCGCTGTGCAGCGCCCGAACCTGCACCTCTTCGGGACTGGGCGCATCGAAGGCAGCGCGCCGGATGCCGGCCCGGCCCGGCGCCTCGATCCAGCAGGCCCAGGACTCGGCAGGAGCGGCGCGGGAGGGATATGCTGGCATGCAACGGATCTTATGACGATGCTCACTCATCCTCCTGCCGATGGCCCCGCACTCGGCGCGGGCCGGCTCGCGGCGCTGCGGCGCGATGCCTGGCGCGAGGCCGTGCCCTGCTTCCTGCTGCTGGCCGTGGCGGCCGGCGGGCTCACGGTGCTGGGCGAACTCAGTCCCTGGTTCAAGCTCAAGGCAGCCGCCGTCTTTGCGGCCGCCTTCGCGTGGGTGCTGCACGGCCTGCCGGCCCATGCGCCGAACGCGCGCTTCGGCGCCGCCAACCGCGTGACGCTGGCGCGTCTCGCGCTCGTCGCGCTGATCTCGGCCTGCATCGGCGAGCCGCTGGCCGATGCCGAAGCGATGGCTTGGTGCGTCGTCGTGGCGGGAACCACCGCCGCGCTGCTCGATGCCGTCGATGGCCCGATCGCGCGCCGCAACGGTCTGGCCAGCGAATTCGGCGCGCGCTTCGACATGGAGACCGATGCCCTGCTGGTCCTGGTGCTGAGCCTGCTGGTGTTCCACTTCGACAAGGCCGGCGCCTGGATCCTGGCTGCCGGCCTGATGCGCTACGCCTTCGTGCTGGCGATGAAGCCCTGGCCCTGGCTGGCGCGGCCGCTCGCGCCGAGCCAGCGGCGCAAGGCGGTGTGCGTGGCGCAGATCACCAGCCTGCTCGTCTGCCTCGGGCCGATCATCGCGCTGCCCTGGAGCCGGGCCATCGCGGCCGCGAGCCTGGCCGCGCTCGCTGCGTCTTTTGCGATCGACATCGCGTGGCTGATCCGCCATCGCGCATCCTCACTGGAGCCTGCCTCATGAAAGCACTCGCTACCCGTCTGCCGTACGCCCTGATCGTGTCATGCCTCATGGCGAACGCCCTGCCCGCGCGCGCCGAGGCCGCACGCTACGAGCTCGATCCCGAGCACCTCACCATCGCCTTCCTGGCCGATCACATCGGTTACGCCAAGGTGCTGGGCATGTTCCGCGCGGCGCGCGGCAGCTACAGCTTCGACGAGGCCACGGCCACGCTCAGCAATGTGCGCATCGAGGTCGACACCCAGAGCGTCTTCAGCAATTTCGCCAAGCGCGACCAGCACCTGAAGAGCGCCGACTTCCTCAATACCGCCGAGTTCCCGCGCATGGTGTTCACCGCGGCCGGCGCCAAGCGCACCGGCGAGCGCACCTTCGAAATTCCCGGCCAGCTCGAGCTGCTGGGCCGCTCCCAGCCGCTGACGCTCGCCGCGACCTGGAACAAGAGCGGGCCCTCTCCGATCGAGAAGAGCTACGTGATGGGCGTGTCCGCGCGCGGCAGCTTCAAGCGCAGCAGCTACGGGATGAACTACGCCGTCAGCAACGGCTGGGTCGGCGACGAGGTGCCGCTCATCATCGAGTTCGAGGCCAAGCGCAAATGAGGCCCGTCACCTGGGGCGGATGGCTGCTGCGCTTCGCCCTGCCGCTGCTGCTGCTCAATGCGCTGCTGACGATGGAGAACCACGGGCCGGGGCTGTGGCCGCGTCCGGCGCTGCGCCTGTCCTTCGAGCTCGCCATGGTGCTGCTCGCGCTCACGGCCTGGGTGTCCTGGCGCGGGCAGGCTGGCGCGCGCATGCTGCGCCTGCTGGCGGGCGTCACTGCCTTCTGGATGGTCGCGCGCTATTTCGACGTGACAGTGTCGGCCGTGTTCGGCCGGCAGATCAATCTCTACTGGGACAGCAGGCACGCGCTCGACGTGCTGCGCATGGGCGAGCTCGCAGCATGGCAGATCGGCCTGGCAGCGCTGGCAGCGTTGGCCATCCCTGTGCTGCTGTACGGCCTGGCATGGCGATGCTGGCGTGCGATCGCACACGAACTGGCCCGGCCGCGGCCGCGGCCCGCGATCGGCCTCGTCGGCCTGCTGCTCTTCGCGAGCTTTGCCGCGCATGGCCTCGGCGGGCGCGACACGCGCTGGTTCTTTTCGATGCCGGTCGCGCCCATTCTTGCGCAGCAGGCGGAGATCCTGGCCGGCCAGCTGCTGCCCGGCCAGGCGGCTTCGCAGCTCTCGACCAGCCCGGCCTTCGAGCACAGCTCGCTCGCAGGCCTGCGCGGCGCCGACGTGCTGCTGATCTTTGCCGAGTCCTATGGCGTCACGGCGCTCGACGATCCGCAGCAGGCCGCCGCGCTCGCGCCGGCCCGCGCACAGCTCGCGCAGGCGGTGGCGTCCGGCGGCCGGCAGGTCGTCTCGGCGCGCGTGCGCTCCCCCACATTCGGCGGCGCCTCCTGGCTGGCCCATGCGGCGCTGCTCTCCGGCGTGGACACGCGGGATCCCGGCGCCTACGAACTGCTGCTGACCACCGACCGGCCGACGCTGGTGCGTCATTTCAAGACCCGCGGCTGGCGCACGGTGAACTGGATGCCGGGCCTGCAGAAGCCCTGGCCCGAAGGCAGCTTCTACGGCTTCGACCGCTATGCCGACCGCGACCGCATCGGCTATCGCGGTCCGCCCTTCGGCTACTGGCGCATTCCCGACCAGGCCTCGATGGCGCTGCTGCACGCGCAGGAACTGGCGGAGGCTCCCGGGCAGCGCGCGCCGCGCTTCATTGTCTTCCCGACGCTGACGAGCCATGCGCCTTTCCGCCCGATCGCGCCCTATGTGCCCGACTGGCAGCGCCTGCTGGGCGCCGACGCCTACACGCCAGGCGAAGTCGCGCAGGCCGTCGCACAGCCGGGTTCGTGGCTGCAGCCAGTGCACGCGTACGTCGAATCGCTGGCCTACACCTTCCGCTGGCTGGGCGACTACCTGTCGGGCCGCGCGCCGCGGCAGCTGCTCACCATCGTGATCGGCGACCACCAGCCGATGGCGAGCGTGAGCGGCGCGGGCGCTTCGTGGGACGTGCCGGTCCACATCATCAGCGCGGACACGCAACTGCTGAAACGCTTCGAGGCCCTCGGCTTCACGCCGGACCTGCTGCCGATGCGGCCTTCGACCGCGGGCATGCATGAGCTGACGTCGGTGCTGCTCGCCGCATTCGACGGGACTACCGACGCGCCGCTGGGCAGCGCAGAATGAAAGCTGCCGCGCCCACGGCTTCCGAGCAATAGTTCATACCGGGTTCGGCCCGGGCTCTGCTAGCCTCTCTCCCATGCGCACCACTCTTCTTCTCGCCAGCATCGCAACCCTCGGCCTCGCCTGGTGGCTGGGATCCTTCGCCGGATTGATGATCGTGGTCGGCGCGTGCTTCGCACTGGCGGCCGCGACCTTCCTCTTCTCCAGGTCCCGCATGGAAGCGCGCGAATCCAAGGACATGCAGCGCGCCTTCGGCCGCAGCACCACCTTCCTCGCCGGCCTGCGCAGGCACTGACGGCTTCTTCTATTTGGGGGCGCCCGCGGCCTCCTTGGCATGCGCGACCTCGGTCTCGCGCGGCAGCCTGACGCCGTTCTTCACCGCCAGGATCTCGGCCATCACGCTCACCGCGATCTCGGGCGGCGTCTTGCTGCCGATGTAGATGCCGATCGGGCCGCGCAGGCGCGAAAGCGATGCCTCGGTCTGCTCGAAGTGCTCGATCATGCGTTCGCGCCGCGCCTGGGCATTGCGGCGCGAGCCGATCGCGCCGACGTAGAAGGCCTCGCTCTGCAGCGCCTCGAGCAGGGCCAAGTCGTCGAGCTTCGGGTCGTGCGTGAGCGCGACCACGCAGCTGCGGCGATCGGGCTTGAAAGCGCTCACTGCATCGTCGGGCATCTCGGTGCTCAGCGTCACGCCCGGCACCGACCAGGCGGTGCGGTATTCGGTGCGCGGATCGCACAGCGTCACCGCGAAGCCGCTGAACTTCGCCATCGTCGACAGGTACTCGGCCAACTGGCCGGCACCGATCAGCAGCATGCGGTACTCGGGGCCGAAGGTGTTCACCAGCTCGGCGTCGCTGATCGTGAGCTCTGCCGGCGCGCTCGCCTCGGTCACGCGCACGGCGCCGTCGGCCAGCGACACGCTCCGCTGCATCAGCCGCCCTTTTTCGAGCGCGGCCACCAGCGTTTCGAGCGAGGCGGCGTCGGGGTCGTATTCGAGCAGCAGTTCCAGCGTACCGCCGCAGGGCAGGCCGAAGCGGTGCGCCTCATCCGCCGTGATGCCGTACTTGACCAGCGCCGGCGTGCCCGAAGGCATCTCGCCCGGTGCGCCGTGCGCGCGGCTATAGCGCGCGATCAAGTCGTCTTCGATGCAGCCGCCCGAGACCGAGCCGATGACGGCGCCGTCCTCCGCCAGCGCCATGATCGAGCCGATCGGCCGCGGCGAGGATCCCCAGGTGCGCACCACGGTCGTGAGCAGCGCGCGCCGTCCCGCGAGCCGCCAGTCGCGCAGCGAGCGCAGGACCATCACGTCGAGGTTTTCCATGGTCCTATGCGTCCGTCTTTTCGTCCGTGCCGTCTGCCGGCTTGTCGGACTTTTTGCCGATGCCGATCTTGCGCATCAGGCCGGCCATCGCGCCGGTCTTCTCCTCCGGCTCGGCAGCGGGCGCTGCCTCGGTGCTCTCGGCCGCCGCGGGCGGCGGGCCGTAGCGGCTCTGCATCTCGGCCTCGAAGCGCTTGAAGAAATCGTCGGCCGTCGACTTGGCGGCGCCGTCGATCAGGCGCTGCCCGAGCTGCGCGATCTTGCCGCCCACCTGCGCCTGCACCGTGTAGTCGAGCTCGCAGCCGGGCGTTCCATCGGCGACCGGCCTCAGCGTCACGCTCGACGAACCCTTGGCGAAGCCCGCCACGCCGCCCTGTCCTTCGAAGGAGAGGCGGTAGCTGTCGGGCGGCATGATCTCGGCCAGCGCGACCTTGCCGTTGAACTTGGCCGACACCGGGCCGATCTTGAGGGCGAGCGCCACGGCGTACTGGTCATCGCCCGTGGCCTCGAACTTGTCGCAGCCGGGAATGCATTTCTTCAGCGTCTCGGGATCGTTGAGCGCCTCCCAGGCCTGCTGCTGCGTGATGCCGAGCCGGCGGTTGCCGAGCATTTCCATTGTGGTTCCTTGTGTGTCTGGCTGGCCTATCGGCCGGAGCGCATCAGAGCCGCGAGGCTCGCGGCCAGTTGTTCGAGTGCATCGAGATTGTGGACCGCGAGCATCGCGTCTGCATGGCGGTGCAGGACGGCCGCGCCGCGCGCGAGCGGCGCATAGCCTTCGTAGCGCAGCAGCGGATTGAGCCACAGCACGCGCCGCGAATGGCGCTTGAGCCACAGCAGCTCGCGCTCCAGGGCTTCGGGTTCGCCGGTGTCCAGGCCGTCGCTGATCACCAGCACCAGCGTGCGGCGGCCGGTCAGGCGGCGCGCATGACGCTCGCGCAGTTCGCCGAGCGATGCGCCGAAGCGCGTGCCGCCGGCGAAATCGGCGATGGCCTCGCCGGCTGCCGCCAGCATCGCGTCGGTATCCGCGATGCGGAAGGCCGGCGTCAGGTCGGTCAGCTGGGTGCCGAAGGCGAACACGTCGCGGCGGCCGGCGCGGCGCGTCGCCGCATGCAGAAAGGCCAGCAGCAGCCGCGCATAGCGCTCCATCGATCCGGAGACATCGACCAGCACCAGCAAAGGCAGCGGCTGCTTGCGCCGCGAGAGTCGCGGCAGGCGCAGCATCTCTCCGCCGGTGCGCCCGGCCTCGTGCCAGACGCCCGGCCAGTGCATGCGCGAATGCGCGCCGGCATCGCCGGTCACGCGCAGGCGGCGCGAGGGCAGCACCGGCACCGGCAGCGCGATGTCGCGGGCCAGCCGCTCCACCAGGCGGTACTCGGCGGCGCCGAGCGCGTTGAAGTCGGCGTGGTGCACCCGCCGGCGATCGCTCGCCGTCATCGCAGCGTCGAAGTCGACCTCGCGCTCCGTTTGTGCGGGCCTGACCGGATCGCGCGGCGCCGCGAGCGCCTCGCGCACGCGCGGCCGGCGTTTCGAAGGCTCGGCCTTGCCTTCGGCGCTCGGCAGCATCTGGGCGAGCAGCTTGTTGGCGAGTTCGGGATCGCGGAACCAGGCATCGAAGAGTTCGCGGAACACCAGGCGATCCTGCTCACGGCTGATCATCACGGCCTCCATCGCTGCCGCCAGATCGAACCGGCTGTCGACGCCGACCAGCGTCGCGGCTTCGGCGGCGAGCGCAATGCGCGCCGAATCGGTCCGCACGCCGGCGCGGCGCAGCGCGCGGCCGAAGCCCATCATGTTGCCGGCCAGCTTGCCCCGGCGCGCATCGCCCAACTGCGGAATCATCAACCCACCCCCAGGCTTCGCGCACTTCGTGTCGCGCGCGCCTTCCCCCTTGCAGGGGCAACACCAGCGACGCGGCAAAGCCGGTTCCGCGGTGTTCCTGGAACAAACCGGCGAGCGTTCATGCCTGCTCTTCTTCGCTGGGCTTCAGCAGCTCGGACGCCAGCTCATGCGTCAGCGCCGCCACGTCGTCGCGCTGCTTGAAGAGAATGCCCGCGGTGTCGACCACGATCTCGGGATCGAGCTCCACGGTGTCGAGCGCGATCAGCGCCCGGGCCCATTCGACGCTTTCGGCAATGCCTGGCGCACGCTGGAAGGCGCTGGCAAAGGGTGCGCTGCGCAGCCGCGCGACGAAAGCGGCGACCTGTTCGGAGAGCACCTCGCCCGCCTTCGGCACCTGCGCGCGCACGATGGCCAGCTCGCGCTCGCGCTCGGGGTAGTCCAGCCAGTGGTAGAGGCAGCGCCGCTTGACGGCATCGTTGAGTTCGCGCGTGCGGTTGCTGGTCAGGATGGTGACCGGCGGCACCAGCGCCCGCACCGTGCCCAGCTCGGGAATGCTGACCTGGTACTCGCCCAGGTACTCGAGCAGGAAGGCCTCGAAGGGCTCGTCGGCGCGATCGACCTCGTCGATCAGCAGCACGGCACCCGGCGCCGGCGCCTGCAGGGCCTGCAGCAGCGGCCGGCGGATCAGGTAGCGCGGCTGGTAGACCTCCGATTCGACATCGCTCGAAGCGCCGTGCGCCTCGGCCGCGCGCATGTGCAGCAGCTGCGCCGCATAGTTCCACTCGTAGAGCGCCTCGCGCTGCTCCAGGCCGTCGTAGCACTGCAGGCGCAGCAGCTCGCGCTGCAATGCGCTGGCCAGCGCCTTGGCCAATTCGGTCTTGCCGACGCCGGGCTCGCCTTCCAGCAGCAGCGGACGCTGCAGCTTGAGCGCGAGAAAGACCGCCGTCGCGAGCCGCCGGTCGGCGTAGTAGGCGGCGCCTTCCAGCGCCTGCACGACCGCGTCGATGGTATTGAAGGGGGCGGTCGTTGCAGGCGTGGTGTCTGTCATCTGTCCAGCTTAGGGCCTGTTAGCCCGTGAATCACCCCCGCGCCGAGACGGCAAGGGGTGCAGGGCTAGGCGCGGGCCGCAGCCCGGGGTCGCCCCCCGGGCAAGGACCGCAACGACGCCATGCGCCCCTTGCCGCCCCGGCCCTCCGGGTGAGGCCCCACAGAGGGCCCACTCGTCGTTGCCAATGCTCACTGGGTGTGCAACCCAGTTCCGCTTGGCGCCTAGATTGGGCCCTCTGTGGGGCCTCACGCGGGGGTGATTCATGGGCTAACAGGCCCTACGCGAGCGCCTTCTTCACTGCGCGCTGTGTGAGTACGTTGATCAGGTTGGCACGGTAGGCTGCCGAGGCATGCAGGTCGCTGTTGAGATCGCTCGAGTCGATCTTCACGCCGGCCGCTGCTTCGGGGGAGAAACTCTTCGCGAGCGCATCTTCCAGCCCCTTGTGCCGGAACACGCCGTTGCCCGCGCCGGTGACAGCGACGCGCACGCCGCTGTCGCCCTGCGTGACGAACACGCCGACCAGCGGGAAGTTCGAGGCCTTCTGGCGCAGCTTCTCGTAGGCGGCGCGCTTCGGGATCGGGAAGCGGATCGCGGTGATGAGCTCGCCCTCTTCCAGCGCGGTGGTGAAGAGACCGAGGAAGAAATCGTCGGCCGCGATCTCGCGCTTGCTGGTGACGATGGTCGCGCCGGAAGCCAGCACCGCGCTCGGGTAGCAGGCCGCCGGATCGTTGTTGGCGATCGAGCCGCCGATGGTGCCCATGGCTCGCACCTGCCGGTCGCCGATGTGGTCGGCCAGCCAGGCCAGCGCGGGAAAAGCCGCCTTGACCTCGGCATGGCTGCCGACGTCGAGGTGGCGCGTCATCGCACCGATCACGAAGGCATTGCCCTCCTTCTTGATGCCGACGAGCTCCTTGATGCCGCCGAGGTCGACCAGTTGTTCGGGCGCCGAGAGGCGCAGCTTCATCGAGGCCAGCAGCGTCTGGCCGCCGGCGAGCACCTTGCCGCCGGCGGCGACCAGCTTGGCTGCGTCGGCGACGTTGGCGGGACGTTCGAGGGTGAAGGCGTACATGGTTGTGGTTCCTTCGATGGTCAAGCGGCCGGGCGGCCCTGGGTGCTGGCGGTCAGCGGAGGCTGCTGCGGTTGCTGCGTCGGGCTCGTGCTGCCCTTCTGCATCGCCTCCCACACGCGATGCGGCGAAGCCGGCATGTCGAAGTCCTTGACGCCCAGCGGCGCCAGCGCGTCGAGCACGGCGTTGATCAGCGCCGGCGGCGAGCCGATGGCGCCGGCTTCGCCGCAGCCCTTGGTGCCCAGCGGGTTGTGGGTGCAGGGCGTGCAGGTGGTGGCCACCTTGAAGATCGGGAAATCGTCGGCCCGCGGCATCGCGTAGTCCATGAAGCTGCCGGTCAGCAGCTGGCCGCTCTCGTTGTCGTAGACGCAGTTCTCCATCAGCGCCTGGCCGAGGCCCTGCACCAGCCCGCCGTGCACCTGGCCCTCGACGATCATCGGGTTGATGATGGTGCCGAAGTCGTCGACCGCGGTGAAGCGGTCGATCTTCACTTCGCCCGTGCCCTTGTCGATCTCGACCTCGCAGATGTAGGTGCCGCCCGGGAAGGTGAAGTTGGTCGGATCGTAGAAGGCGGTCTCGTTGAGCCCCGGCTCCAGCTTGTCGAGCGGATAGTTGTGCGGCACGTAGGCCGTGAGCGCGACCTGGCCGAAGGGGATCTTCTTGTCCGTGCCCTTGACGGTGAACTCGCCGTTGGCGAACTCGACGTCGGCATCGCTCGCCTCCATCAAGTGAGCCGCGATCTTCTTGGCCTTGGTCTCGATCTTGTCGAGCGCCTTCATGATCGCCGCGCCGCCGACAGAGATCGAGCGCGAGCCGTAAGTGCCCATGCCGAAGGGCACGCGGCCGGTGTCGCCGTGCACCACGTCGACCGCCTCGACCGCGATGCCCAGGCGCGCCGCCACGACCTGCGCGAAGGTGGTCTCGTGGCCCTGGCCGTGGCTGTGCGAGCCGGTGAACACGGTCACGCTGCCGGTCGGATGCACGCGGATTTCGCCGCACTCGAAGAGGCCGGCACGCGCACCGAGCGCACCTGCGATGTTCGAGGGCGCGATGCCGCAGGCCTCGATGTAGCTCGAGTAGCCGATGCCGCGCAGCTTGCCCTTGGCCTCGGTCGCCGCCTTGCGCTCGGCGAAGCCGGCCACCTCGGCCAGCTCCTTGGCCTTGTCCATCGAAGCGTGGAAGTCGCCCGTGTCGTACTGCAGCGCCACCGGCGTCTGGTACGGGAAGGTGGTGATAAAGTTGCGCTTGCGGATCTCGTCCTGGCCCAGGTTCATTTCCCAGGCGCAGCGCGAGACCAGGCGCTCGAGCAGGTAGGTGGCCTCGGGCCGGCCGGCCCCGCGGTAGGCATCGACCGGCGCGGTGTTGGTGAACCAGGCGTCGACTTCGACGTAGATCTGCGGCGTCGTGTACTGCCCCGCGAGCAGCGTCGCGTAAAGAATGGTCGGCACCGCGGTCGAGAAGGTCGAGAGGTATGCGCCCAGGTTGGCGTCGGTGTGCACGCGCAGTGCCAGGAACTTGCCGTCCTGGTCCAGCGCCATCTCGGCGTGGCTCACATGGTCGCGCCCATGCGCATCGGACAGGAAGCACTCGGAGCGGTCGCCGGTCCACTTGATGCTGCGATTGAGCTGCTTGGCGGCCCAGGTCAGCGCCACGTCCTCGGCGTAGAGGAAGATCTTGGAGCCGAAGCCGCCGCCCACGTCGGGCGCGATCACGCGCACCTTGTGCTCGGGCAGGCCGAGCACGAAGGCCGTCATCAACAAGCGTTCGACGTGCGGATTCTGGTTGGCGACGTAGAGCGTGTATTCCTCGGTCGCGCGGCTGTAGCTGCCGATCGCGACGCGCGGCTCCATCGGATTCGGCACCAGCCGATTGTTGACCAGGTCGAGCTTCGTGACGTGCGCTGCCTTGGCGAAGGCGGCGTCGACCGCCGCCTTGTCGCCCAGCGCCCACTTGTAGCACTGGTTGTCGGGCGCGGACTCGTGGATGGTGACGCTGCTCGCCTTCTTCGCCGCGTCGGCCACGCTCACCAGCGCGGGCAGCACCTCGTAGTCGACCACGATCGCCTCGGCCGCGTTCTTGGCCTGCTCCACGGTTTCGGCCACCACCATCGCGACGTGGTCGCCCACGTAGCGCACTTTCCCGATCGCGAGGATCGGATGCGGCGGCTCCTTCATCGGCGTGCCGTCGGGGTTGTTGATGAGCCAGCCGCAGGGCAGCCCGCCCATCTTGCCGTCGATGTCCTTGCCGCTGAAGATGCCGACGACGCCTGGCATCTTCTCGGCGGCGGCGGTGTCGATCGACTTGATGTTGGCGTGCGCATGCGGCGAACGCAGGAAGATGGCATGGCTCTGGTTGGCCATCGTCACGTCGTCGGTGTACTGGCCGGCGCCGGTCAGGAAGCGGTAGTCTTCCTTGCGCTTGAGTGCCTCGCCGATGTGCGGCAGGCCGGCGAAATCGGGTGCGCCCATGATGCTGCTCCTTATGCCGTGGCAGCCGCTTTGACCGGTGCGGCGGCCATGGCCTCGCCGCCCATCTGCACGGCCTTGACGATGTTCTGGTAGCCGGTGCAACGGCACATGTTGCCGTCCAGCAGTTCGCGGACCTCGGTTTCGCTGGCTTTGGGATGGTGCGTGCACAGGTCGATCGCGCTCATCACCATGCCCGGCGTGCAGAAGCCGCATTGCAGGCCGTGGCATTCCTTGAAGGCCGCCTGCATCGGGTGCATGGTGCCGTCGGGCTGGGCGATGCCTTCGATGGTCGTGATCTTCGCGCCGCTCACTTGCGCCACCAGCACGTTGCATGACTTGACAGCGCGGCCGTTGACGTGGACGGTGCAGGCGCCGCACTGGGCGGTGTCGCAGCCCACGTGCGTTCCGGTCAGGTGAAGATGCTCGCGCAGCGCCTGCACGAGAAAGGTGTTGGGGGGCGCGTCGACCGTGACCTCGCGGCCGTTGACCGTCAATGGAACCTGCATGTGGCTGTCTCCGTTGTGGGGTGAGATGGCTGGGCAACTGGAATCTTGGACGCCGTGCAGGGGCACCATCCTAGGCAAAACCCTAGGCGCTTGCAGCGCGCGCTTGAAATTCTCAAAATGAAACACGATGACCACCTACTCCGCCGCGCCCGAACGCTCCCTCTCCATCGCACAAGCGCGGCGCGAATGGATCGAAGGTGAAGCCGCGGATCCGCGCGGCGCCCGCATCGAACCCTGGCTCGTCCGCTCGTGGCAACGCTGCCTGGCGGCCGGCCACCGTCCGCAGCAGCGCGTCTGCTTCGATCCGGTCTCGGCGGCCGCCGCCCGGCATGTCGCGGAGCGCAACCGGGCCCTGGTTTCTGCCGCGCGCCCGGTGCTCGACAAGCTGTCGCGCGCGATCGCCGATACGCACTACTTCGCGGTCCTGACCGATGCCGAAGGCATCGTGATCGACATCGGCGCCCTGCCCGGCGGCAGCGATCCCGCGGCTCGCCATGCGCGCGACATCGCGCGCATCGGCGTCGATCTTTCCGAGCGCGCAGTCGGCACCACCGCCATCGGCGCAGCGCTGGCCGAGCGCGAATCGGTATGGCTGCACCGCAACGAGCATTTCTTCGATGACACCGGCATCTACAGCTGCGCCGGCGCGCCGCTGTTCGGACCGCAGGGCCAATGCATCGGCATGCTGGACCTGACCGGCGTGCAGGTGATCGAACGCCCCGAGCTGCGGCATCTGGCGGCGCTGTCGGCGCGCAGCATCGAGAACGCGCTGATGCTGGCCTTGCCCTGCGAACTGCTGCTGCGCATCGATTGGCCGGGCTATGCCGCGGGTCCGGCCACCGAGGGCCTGCTGTGCGTCGACGCCGACGGCCGCGTGACCGGCGCCAATACCGCGGCGCGCCAGATGCTTCACCGGCCGCTGGGCGCCGACACGACGCTACATTGCAACGATCTGTTCGCGCTGCCGCCGCAAATGCTCTTCGATGCGGCGCGGCGCGGCGACACTGCACTCGAAGTGCCGTTGTGGTCAGGCCTGCGCGTGCAGGCCCATCCGCAGCTCGCGCACCGCGCACCGCGCGGCGCGAGCCAGGAGCGTCCGCGGCTGCGCGACCTCGAAACCACGTTGATCCGCCGCGCGGTGGACGACGCGCGCGGCAACGTGGCCGAGGCGGCGCGCGCACTCGGCATCAGCCGCGCCACGGTCTACCGCAAACTGGCCCGGCGCCGGCAATAAATCGCAGCCCAACGCAGAATGGAGCGATGAACGATTCCTACGCCCCGGTCGAACCTTCGCGCAGCGAAGTCGACGCGCTCTCCGGCCCCACGCTCATCGAATTCGGCGCCCCCTGGTGCGGCATCTGCAAGGCGGCGCAGCCGCTGCTCGCCGAGGCGCTGGCCGAGGTGCCGCCGCTGCGCCATCTGAAGATCGAAGATGCCAGCGGACGGCCGCTGGGCCGCTCCTTCGGCATCAAGCTGTGGCCGACGCTGATCTTCATGCGCGACGGCAAGGAGCTCGGCCGCCTGGTGCGGCCCGGCAGCGCGGACGAGATCCGGCGCGAGCTCGGGGAACTCCTCGACTCCGTCCAGTAGCGAACGGCCGCCGAATGGAATTCGGCGGGCACGCCGCCTATATTGAGTGTCAGCGATCCGTCTCCGGGGATCGCGGCTCGATGTCATCCCCTCATCGGCTTTGTGCCGCGGCCGCGGCGGCCAGGCCTCCACCTGCAACGAGGGAAGCGCCATGGCCACCTACATCTCGCTCATCAACTTCACGGACCAGGGCATCCGCGACGTCAAGGAGTCGCCCAATCGCGCCGAGGCATTCGCGACCCTGGCAAGCAAGCTGGGCCTCGCCGTCAAGAGCATTCACTGGACCACCGGCAGCTACGACCTGGTGGTCACGACCGAAGGCAGCGACGAAGCGGCGATGGCCACGCTGCTCAGCGTCGGCTCGCTCGGCAATGTGCGCTCGCAAACGCTGCGCGCCTACTCGGCCGCGGAAATCAAGAAGATCATCGGAATGATGCCGTGAGGCCTGCGCGAAGCAAGCCGCTTCAGTCCGACTTACGCGCCTTCTCGTAGGCGCGCGGCTGCGTCAGCACCTCGTGGCGCAGCGCATCTTCGAGTTCGGCCTCGGTCATCAGCTTGCGGCGCAGCACCACCTCGCGAACGTTGGTGCCGTTGGCGAAGGCCTCGGCCGCGACCTCGGTCGCTTCCTTGTAGCCGATGATCGGATTCAGCGCCGTCACCAGCGAGATCGAGCGCTCGATGCTCTCGCGCAGCCGGTCCGGATTGGCGGTGATGCCTTTCACGCACAGGTCGGCCAGGGTCATGCAGCCGTTGGTCAGGTGCTTGAAGCTGCGGAACAACGCGCTCGCGATGATCGGCTCGAAGGCGTTCAACTGCAGCTGCCCGGCCTCGGCCGCGAAGGTCACGGTCAGGTCGTTGCCGAACACCTCGAAGGCGACCTGGTTGACGACCTCCGGAATCACCGGGTTGACCTTGCCCGGCATGATCGACGAGCCGGCCTGCATCGGCGGCAGGTTGATCTCGCCGAAGCCCGAGCGCGGGCCGCTGGAGAGCAGCCGCAGGTCGTTGCAGGTCTTCGACAGCTTGACCGCGATGCGCTTCAACACGCCCGACAACTGCACGAAGGCGCCGCAGTCCTGCGTCGCCTCGATCAGGTTGGGCGCGGTGGAAAGATCGAGTCCGGTGATGCCGCGCAGCGCGGCCAGCGCACGGCCCGCGTACTCGGGATGCGCGGTAATGCCGGTGCCGATGGCCGTGGCGCCGAGGTTGACTTCGCGGATCAGGGCCGAGGCTTCGGTCAGGCGCGCGATGTCTTCCTCCAGCATGACCGCATAGGTCGAGAACTCCTGTCCGAGCGTCATCGGCACCGCGTCTTGCAGCTGGGTGCGGCCGATCTTCAGCAGATGCGCGAACTCCTTGGCCTTGGCATCGAAGGCTTCGCGCAGATAGTCCATGGCCGCGAGCAGCTCTTCGATCGCGAAGCAGGTGGCGATGCGGATCGCAGTCGGATAGACGTCGTTGGTGCTCTGCGCCATGTTGACGTGCTCGTTGGGATGCAGGTACTGGTAGTCGCCGCGGCGGTGGCCCATGATCTCGAGCGCGCGGTTGCAGACCACCTCGTTGGCGTTCATGTTGGTCGAGGTGCCGGCGCCGCCCTGGATCACGTCGACCACGAACTGCTCGTGCAGCGCGCCGCCACGGATTTCCTTGCAGGCCGCGACGATCACGTCGCGCAGCTCGGCGGGCAGGAGGCCCAGCTCGGTGTTGGCCTCGGCGGCCGCCTGCTTGACCGAGGCAAGCGCGACCACCAGCTCCGGGTAGGACGAGATGGTGGTGCCCGAGATCTGGAAGTTCTCCTTGGCGCGCAGCGTGTGCACGCCGTAGTAGGCCTCGTCGGGCACCTCGCGATCCCCCAGCAGGTCGTGTTCGATGCGCATCTTCTGGCTCATGGCTTGCTCCTCGGTGATGGTGTCGAACCGACAGCGTACTCCCGCCGCTGTCACAAACGCGGGCCCTGCCGCGTCTTGAGTGCATGGAAGGCCGCATGGGGCGGCCGTCCTGACGCAACCAAGGATCATTTTCATGGCACACACCGCCCGTCTTCCCTACTACCAGCTCGCTCCGAAGGCTTTCCAGGGGCTGCTCGACACCTCCGCCGCCGTCCACAAAGGCTCGCTCGGCAGCCGTCTCGTCGACCTCGTGCTGCTGCGGCTCTCGCAGATCAACGGCTGCGGCTACTGCATCGACATGCACTGGCGCGACCTGATCCGGCTGGAGGTCGATCCGCGCCACCTCAACGCACTGGCCGGCTGGCGCGAGGCGCCCTTCTTCAGCGAACGCGAGCGCGCGGCACTGCGCTGGGCGGAGCTCGTCAACGCCACGCCGCACAGCGACGCGAGCGACGAGGAATTCGCGCGGCTGAAGGTGCACTTCACCGACGTCGAGATCGTCGAGCTCGGCTTCACGATCGCGGTCATCAATGCCTGGAACCTTCTCAACGTGAGCTTCCGCAACCCGATTCCCGAGAAGGCATAGTCCGGTCACGCGCGGGCTCTACGATGCGTCATGAACGACGCTTCTCCACACGGGGCCCGCGCGCTTCAGCCGCCGCGGCTGCTGCACCTGGATGCGCTGCGCGGCTTCGCGCTGCTGGGCATCCTGATGGTCAACATCACGGCCTTCGCCTCAGCCTACTTCGGCATCGCCGCGCCCGACCCGGCCTTCGCGCGGCCCGTGGACCGTGCCGTGCGCTGGCTCGTGGCCTTCCTGTTCGAGACCAAGTTCTACCTGCTCTTCTCCTTCCTGTTCGGCTACAGCTTCACGCTGCAGATGACTGCGGCCGAGCGCAGCGGCAAAGCCTTCGAGCCGAGGATGCTGCGCCGCCTGCTCGGGCTCTGGCTCATCGGCGCCGCACATGCGGTGTGGCTGTTTCACGGCGACATCCTCGGCACCTATGCCGTGCTGGGCTTGGTCCTGCTCTGGCTGCGCCAGCAGACCGATGCCCAGGCGGCCTGGCGCGCCTGCGTACTCACGCTGATGCCCGCGGCCGTCATGGCCGTGCTCGGCGGGCTCCGGATCCACGCCGGCGAGGCCGTCGACTTCGCCGGCGCCGCGGCGCGCGCGAGCGCCGCGCAGATGGCCTGGCTGGGCACGCCGGCGACGGTGGTCGCCCAGCGCCTGCAGGAACTCGGCCAGACCTGGTGGATCGTGGTGCTGATCCAGGGCCCCTGCGCGCTCGCCATGTTCATGCTCGGCTTCCTGGCCGGCAAGCGCGACATGTTCGCGCGGCTCGACCGCTACCGCGGACTTTGGCGACGCCTGGCCGGCTGGGGCCTGGCGGTGGGCCTGCCCGGCGCGCTGGTCTATGCCACGGCCACGGTCTACCGGATCGGCTCGGGCTGGGAGATCGTGGGCCTGGCCGTGAGCCTCTTGAGCGCACCCTTCCTGAGCGCCGCCTACGTCGGGTTCGCGATGATGCTGTTCGAGCGCGCACGCGGCATGCGCATCGCCCGGCTGCTGGCGCCAGCGGGGCGCATGGCCCTGAGCAACTACCTCATGCAGTCGCTCGTCTGCGCGCTGATCTTCACGGCCTACGGGCTGGGCTGGATGGGCCGCGTCTCGCCGGCCGCCTGCGTGCTGATCGCATCGATCATCTTCGCGACCCAGCTGGCCGCCAGCCGCCTGTGGCTGCGCCACTTCAGCTACGGGCCCGTGGAGTGGGCGCTGCGCGCGCTGACGGTCGGCGCCTGGCCGGCGATGCGCAGGGCGGCGGAGCTGCCGCCGCCCTAGCGTGCCTCAGGAGCAGACGTACGACGCCGCCACGCGCGGATCGCCGCCGGTCAGCGTGGCCTTGGTCGGATACATGCAGATCGGCCGCGAACTGGCCGGCGAGCTGCCGCTGGCGGCCGCCGAGATGTCGATGCGCTCCGGCGAATTGCCGCCTTCCACCCAGGCCGTGAGCGTGCTGTAGAGCTGGTCGATCGTCGGCAGCGGCGGATTCGCAGCCGGATTGGTGGTGCCGTTGCTCAGGCCATGGCCCATGCCCGGCACCAGGAAGAGCCGGTAGAAGTTGCGCACCACCGCATCGCCGCCCATGCGGTCCGACAGGCGCGTGTAGTAGTGGGTCGTGCCTTGCGGCGGGATCAATGTATCCGCCAGGCCGTGGTAGACCAGCATCTTTGCACCCCGCACGGCGAAGCGCTCGAGGTTCGGATCGTCCGTGTTGATGTTGGCGAACGCTGATTGCAGGGCGACGCCCTGGTCGTAGGCGTTCGAGAGAGCTGCATAGGACAGCGTCCTCCAGCGATCGATGCCGTTGCCCGTCGCGTTGATGAAGTTGGGCCGGGCCCAGGTCGGGTCCTGCAGCTCGAGCGCCACCATGTCGGTCGCGATGCTGAAGGGCGCCGGGCCGGCGAGCCCGCTCGGGTTGGTGCCGCGCGTGAGCCCGTACCAGCGCTGGTTGGCCGAGACCGAGGGCGAGGTCGCGAAGCCGTTGTCCGCGGAAGGCGAAGGCACGGAGCCGTCGGCTGTCTGGCCGTACCAGATCTTGTTCATCGCCAATGCCTGGGCGGCCGTGACGCAGCTGCCTGCGGGACCCGTTCCGCCGCTGCTCGCGCACAGCACGCTGGCGTCCAGCAGCGGGTCGTAGCGGCATTGCGATGGGTCGGGGATGTAGCCGAGATGCTGCCCGTTCACCACGTCGCAGGCGTTGATGGCGGCGTTGCCCATCAGCGTGAGCTGGGCCGGCGTGAGCGGCACGCCGCCCAGGTCGCGCTGGTAGACGATCTGCGGATAGAGCTCGGCGGTGATGAACTTGGTCCAGTTGATGGCCGGCGCGCCGGCCAGGATGCCGTCGAAGTCGGCCGGGTGCGCCTGCGCTTCCATGTGGCCCTGGCGGCCGCCGGTGGAGAAGCCGTTCCAGTACGCGAACTTGGCGGGCGTGCCATAGAAGGCGGCGGTCAGCGCCTTGGTCTTGACCGCCATCTCGTGGATGCCGCGCTGCGCGAAGTCGTTCCACAGCAGGATGTTGATGGTGCCGTCAGGCCTCATCGCGAAGGAACCGCCGTTGGCAGTGTTCGCATGGCCAGTATCGGTGCTGGCCGAGACTGCGCCTTCGACCATCGCGGTTTGCGCCGGCGCGCCCGCGGTGCCGCCGGTAATGCCCGCGAGCGCCGTCAGCGAGGTGTGGACACCGCCCGCCCAGCCGCCGCCGCCCTTCACATGCACCCGCTGGTTCCACTTCGCCTCATTGGGCAGCCAGACCTCGATGCCGATGCCGGGCGAGGTCGACGGCGCGTCCGCCGGGCCGGGATTGCCCGGCCCGACCAGAAGCTTCACGACGCAGACGTCGGTGGTTGCCGTGGGCGTCGTGGGCGTCGGCGTTCCGGACAGGAGCAGCGGGTCGCCGGTCTTGAAGGACTTGACCAGCAGCACGGTGGTGTTGGCGTCCGGCTTGAAGCCGCTCTTGATCGAGTCGTCGCAGCTCAATTTCGTCTGGCTGGGGGGCGGCACCACGCCGCCGCCTCCGCCGCCTCCTCCGCCGCCGCATGCCGCAAGCCCGGCCGCAGCCGCGACGCACGCCACGCGGAACAGCACCTTCACCCGAAAATCGAATCGGCTATTTGCTTGCATGATGCCTCCCGCTTCTTGCCCGGCAGCCGCGACACTGCGGCTGAAGCGTCATGCGCTGCAAACAGGTCTTCGGGCGTAGGACGAATCCACCGGCCAGCGAGAAGCGGCGGCCTACAGGCCGCGCCGCCGTCGCATACTCCGCAACCATGCCTGGATGGTCCTACCTCGTTCTTGCTGCCGTCGTGCTTGGGGCTTTGTGCAGCGCCGCCGTCGGGGAGCTGCTGAGCCGCCCTGTGCGCTCGGCCATCGGCACCTTGCCGCCGGACCTGCCGGCGGCGGCCGTGCAAATCCCCTATGCCGACCGGGAACGTCTATCGGGCTGGCAAAGCCGCGGCAATGCCGGCGCCGGTGCCATCCTGCTCCTGCATGGGGTGCGATCCGATCGCCGCCAGATGATCGGCCGCGCGCGATTCCTGCATCGGCTCGGGTATTCGGTCCTGCTGATCGACCTGCCCGCACATGGCGAAAGCACGGGCGACCGAATCACCTTCGGCGCGCGGGAAGCCGAGGGCGTCAAGGCCGCGCTGGCCCATCTCCGGCACGAGATGCCGTCGGAGCCGATCGGCGTCATCGGCGTATCGCTGGGCGCGGCGGCATTCGCGCTGGGCGAGCCCGATGCGCAAGTCCGGGCGGTGATCCTCGAATCGATGTATCCCACGGTCGACGAGGCGGTGCGAAACCGCTTGACGACCTACCTGGGCCCGGCGGGCGGACTGCTGTCGCCGCTGCTGCTGTGGCAGCTGCCGCTGCGCGCCGGCGTGTCTGCGGCTCGGCTGCGGCCGATCGAGCGTGTCGGCGGCATCGGCGCCGCCGTCTTCATCATCTCCGGCGCCGCGGATCGCAGCACCACGGCGGACGAGTCGCGGCAGCTCTTCCGCATGGCGGTCGAGCCGAAGCAACTGTGGATCGTGGATGGCGCTGCGCATGTCGACCTGCATGCGCTCGCGCAGCGCGAATACGAGCAGAAGGTCGGGACCTTTCTCGCGCGCCACCTTGGGGGCGCGAGGTGAAGCACAACTGCCCAAGCTGCCGGAAGCCCGGCATCTCCGACTTGGCGAAGCGATGGTCGGATCGCGCCAACCCGGCGACATGCGAATTCTGCGGTGGGCTTTCCCACGTGCTGGCGAGCACCTCCGGCGGGATCGGGTTCGTCGGGGTCTTGATACTCGTGGTCTCCGTGATCATCGCGGCCGGCCTGCAGACCTTTCTCGTCGTCGTGCCCGGTGCCTGCCTCGCGGTCGCGTACAACATCTGGGCCTGGAGACGCGCCGAGTTGACGCCGATTCCGAAGGAGAACGCGGACGCGGCAAAGGCAGCCAACTGGTTTCTCGCGGGGCTTTACGCGCTGTTTGCGCTGTTCAGTTGACACGCCCGCAGCCGCTGCCGATCACACGGCGTGCTGCATATGGGGAAGCACGGCAGCGAGCACCTCCCTCGGTGTGCCTCCTGGGCCCTCAGTCGCGCCGCCGCGCGGGCAGGCGGGCGGCGGTGAAATTGCCGGAATCCTTCCTGATCCATAAGCGGCGGAAATAGTGCGGCAATGACGCGCGCGTTGCGCAGCACGACGTGGGAAACGGCTGACAGACAGACGCCGCTGCACGTGGACAGTACGCAATACTTGGTTTCGCAGGAAGTTTGTTCATGTCCGTCGTTTGTCCGATTTGCGGGGCCCCCAACCGCGAGAAAGCCATGTTCTGCAGCGGCTGCGCCGGCCGGCTGCCCGGCTTTGCGCCGACCGGCCCGTCGGCACTCGAAGCGATAAGGCCAACGCCAAGGACGACAGGATTCGAAGACTCCATCCCGTCCCTGGACGGCCCGTCGCGGCGCAGGAATCCTTCTCTCGCTCTGCTGCCGGCCGAGACGCCTGCCTTCTGGCTTCGCCTGGGGTTGTCGGCCGTCGCCATGAGCATCGCTTTCATCGGCTGGTATGTGTACGTCACGCGCGATGTCGGCGAGTCGTCGTCGTGGCCGAAGCTGAACACGACGGATGCGGCACCTGAAGCCAGGATGCCATCGCCGGAAAAAGCTGCGGTGGCAGTGCCCGAGCCCGCGTCGAAACCGCCGGCAGCCGCAGCGCCCGCACCTGCCGTGCCCGTCGCGGCCGCGCCCGCGGCGCCTGCGCCTGCGCCTGCGCCTGCACCTGCACCTGCGACCCCCGTCGCTGCGAAGCCTTCTCAGTCCAGCGCGGAAAAGTCCGCGGCGGCGCCCGCCGCGAGTCGCCGCTCCACCGCGTCCCCGGAGCGCATTCCTGCGGATCCATCGCCAGCGCCGCAGCAGGCGTACACGCCCGCATGGGCCCGCGGCGACTTGGGGCCTCCGATCGCCCCCGGTCCGGGGCCGCTGGTCGGCTCTGCGCGCGCGCAAGCGTGGACGCGCGACGATCCGGGACCGCCGATCGTGCCGGGTCCAGGTCCAGTGTTCAGCTCGTCTCGCTCACCCGAACCGAAATTCGACGACCCGGGGCCGCCGGTCGTCCCCGGTCCAGGCCCGCTCGTCAGCCGTACGCCCGCATGGGCCGCCGACGACTCGGGGCCGCCGATCGCCATCGGCCCCGGGCCGCTGGTCAATCCGGTTCGCGCGCCTCGCACGAGGTAGCGCCGTCCGAGGGACGGCGCGTCCCATTGTTTCCAAGTCGCAAACGCCGCGGTTCTTTTCGCGGCGTTTTTTCGAGCGCCTTCGCACGCAAACTTCATCTCACCAACCAACCGATTTGAAGGAACCGAAATGAATGCCTCGAAGCTCATCGCCGCTGCTGCCTTTTCGCTTGTGGCCGCAGTCGGCGCGCAAGCGGAAACCTATGACGGCGTGCACACCCTGACCTCGGCGGCCAGCCGCTCGGAAGTGGCCGCCGAAGGCGTCGCAGCCGCACGCGCCGGCAACCTCTACGCCGAAGGCGCCAGCGCCGGCGCGCAGACCTTCACGTCCACCGCCGACCGCGCCACGATTCGCGCGGAAGCGGTCGCCAAGGCGCACGACCCGTACCAGAGCCTGGATCGCCGCGCCTTCTATCGCGACGAGGTGCCGGCCGCCTACAAGAAGCCGACGGTCTCGTTCACGCGCCAGGCCGGCTTGTAAATCAGGCTTCGCTGCTGCTTCGCAGCAGCTTCACCAGCCGGTCCAGCGTCTTCAGCGCTGCGTCCGGCGTTTCGTCGAACTGCGCATGAACGATGGCGCCGTCGACCGCCAGCGCGACGAGCTGTGCATCCTTCGCGCGCTGGCGCGACGGCGGCAGCAGCCTCTCGATCTCCGCCGTCATCTCGCGCTTGTGGCTGCGCGCCATCCCCACCACTTCGGGCAAGGCAGTGCCGAGCTCGCTCACGCTGTTGAGGAAGGCGCAGCCGCGATAGCCCGCATCCGCGAACCAGTCGCGCAGCGCGGGCACCAGCGCATCGATGCCCTTGCCGCGGTGCGCACCGTGGCGCTCCAGCGCATCGACGAACCATTTCATCCAGCGCTCGTGGCGGTAGGCCAGGAAGGCGCGGATCAGCTCGTTCTTGCTCGGGAAGTGGCGGTAGAAGGTGACCTTGGTCACGCCCGACTCGGCGATCACGCGGTCGATGCCGGTGGCGCGAATGCCTTCGCGGTAGAACAGCTCGTGCGCGGTCAGCAGGATGCGCTCGCCGGCGGGGCGGTCCTTGAGTTCGAGAGTCGTGGGGCTTGGCATGAAGCCATTGTAGACAGGCCTGTCTACGTGCGTTAGACTGGCCATGTAGACAGAGTTGTCTACATCATCTCGTTCATCTCCTTCAGGAATTCGCCGCCATGGAAACACGCCCGCCCCTGCCTCCGTTCACCGTCGAAACCGCGACCCGGAAAGTGCGCTTGGCCGAGGATGGCTGGAACTCGCGCGACCCGGCGCGCGTCGCGCTGGCCTACAGCGAAGACACGCGCTGGCGCAACCGCGCCGAGTTCCCGGTCGGCCGGGCGGCCGCGCAGGCGCTGCTCGAGCGCAAGTGGGCTCGCGAGCTCGACTACCGCCTGATCAAGGAGCTGTGGGCCTTCGGCGGCCCGCGCATCGCGGTTCGCTTCGCCTACGAATGGCACGACGATGCCGGCAACTGGTTCCGCAGCTACGGCAACGAGAACTGGGAGTTCAACGAGCACGGCTTGATGACGCACCGCCATGCGAGCATCAACGACCTGCCGATCAAGCAGAGCGAACGCAAGTTCTTCTGGCCGATGGGGCCTCGGCCGGACGATCATCCCGGACTGAGCGACCTGGGACTCTGAACCGCACTCAGCCCGGCAGCGCCACCACCACTGCCGCCTCGTCGATGGCAGCCACGACGCGCTGCCGCGTGCGCAGCCCGGAGCCGGCCGGCGCGAAGCCGACCAGCTGCAGGCCGCTGTCGAGCATGATCGCGATCTCGTCGCCGTCCTCGCCGCGCGCCGTGCCCTGGATCACCCCGCCCAGCTGGTTCCTCCGAACCCTTCGCGGCGCCGCAGCGCGCTCCACGCGCACCGCGGTCGCCTTGCACAGCGCGATCGCCGCCATGCCTTCCGCCAGGCCCAGCAGTTCCGCGCTCTCCTGCGTAATGCGCGCGGCGATGGGCTGCTGCGCATCGCCGCCGAGCCGCATGTGCACGCGCACGATGCGGCCGGTGGATTCGATCGCGCCGACGGTGGCCGGCAGCTGGTTGCGCATGCTGGTGCGGATCGAGAGCCGCGCCGCCGCAGTGCCGGCACTGGCGCCCGCACGCGACTGCACGGCACGGCGCGCCGCATCGAGCGCATCCGCCAGTTCGAGCAGCTGCGCGCCGTGCGCGGTGAGCACGGCGCCGCCGCCGCCCGCGCCGCCGACCGCGCGCTCCACCAGCGAGACGCCGGCCAGGTTGGTGAGCGTGGCGACCGCTTGCCACGCGGCCTTGTAGCTCACGGCCGCCTCGCGCGCGGCCTGGGAGATGCTGCCCGTGCGGCCGATGCCGCGCAGGATGTCGATGCGCTTGTCGCTCATGCCATGGCCGAGCGCGTCGCCGAAACGGGGAGATGCCATGCGCGGATTGTGCCGTTGGGCCTACACTCTCGCTATTCCTTTGATGAATAGCGCTTCATGAAGCTCCCCCTCGCCTTTCGCCTCGCCGCCGCCACGCTGCTCATGCTCGGCGCCTCGCTCGCCAGCCGGGCGGCGGAAGTCCAGGTCGCGGTCGCGGCCAACTTCTTCGCACCCATGAAAGCGATCGCCGCCGAGTTCGAGAAGGCGAGCGGCCACAAGGCCATGCTTTCCTCCGGCGCGACGGGCAAGTTCTATGCGCAGATCCGCAGCGGCGCACCCTTCGACGTCTTCCTCGCAGCCGACGAGGAAACACCGGACCGTCTCGACAAGGAGAATGCCACGGTGGCGGGCAGCCGCTTCACTTATGCCACCGGCAAGCTGGTGCTGTGGTCGGCCAGGCCCGATGTGGTGGACGCCAAAGGCGAGGTGCTCAGGAGCGCGAAGTTCGCGCATATCGCACTGGCCGCGCCGAAGCTCGCACCCTATGGCGCGGCAGCCGTTGAAACGCTCACGCGTCTCGGCCTGCTGGCGCAGCTCGAACCCAGGTTCGTGCAGGGCGAGAGCATCGGGCAGGCCTTCAGCTTCGTCTATACCGGCAATGCGGAACTCGGCTTCGTTGCGCTCTCCCAGGTCTGGGAGAACGGCAAGCTCAAGAGCGGCTCGGCCTGGATCGTGCCCGCGCAACTGCACAGTCCGATCCGGCAGGACGCCGTGCTGCTGGCACGCGGCAAGGACAACGCGGCCGCCGCTGCACTCATCGCGTATCTCAAGTCCGACGCCGCGAAGGCCGTGATTCGTTCCTTCGGCTACGACACCTGAGCCCCGATCCTGCATGCCCAGTGCCTCCGACCTCGGCGCCATCGTCCTCACGCTGAAGCTGGCGTCGCTGACGACGCTGATCCTGCTGCTGGTGGGCACGCCGCTCGCCTGGTGGCTGGCGCGCACGCGCTCGGCATGGAAGGGGCCGGTCGGCGCGCTGGTCGCGCTGCCGCTGGTGCTGCCGCCCACCGTGCTTGGCTTCTACTTCCTGGTGACGATGGGGCCCAGCGGTCCGATCGGCGCGTTGACGCAATGGCTCGGCATCGGCGTGCTGCCCTTCACCTTCGCGGGGCTGGTCGTCGGCTCGGTGGTCTATTCGATGCCCTTCGTGGTCCAGCCGATCCAGAACGCCTTCGAGGCCATCGGCCAGGAGCCGCTCGAGGCGGCGGCGACGCTCCGGGCCTCGCCGCTCGACACTTTCTTGAGCGTGGTGCTGCCGCTCGCGCGGCCGGGCTACCTGACGGCGATCGTGATGGGCTTTGCCCACACGGTGGGCGAGTTCGGCGTGGTGCTGATGATCGGCGGCAACATCCCCGACAGGACGCGCGTGATATCGGTGCAGATCTACGACCATGTCGAGGCGCTCGAGTACACGCAGGCGCACTGGCTGGCAGCCGGCATGGTGGCCTTCTCCTTCCTCGTGCTGCTGGCGCTCTATGCGCTCAATCCGACGGGACAGCGGCGATGAGCGATGGCGTGCGTGCGCAGTTGAAGGTCGACCACCCCGGCTTCTCGCTTCGGGTCGATCTCGACCTGCCCGGCCGCGGCGTGAGCGCGCTCTTCGGCCCTTCCGGCTGCGGCAAGACCACTTGCCTGCGCGCGATCGCGGGGCTGCAGCACATGCCGGGCGCGCAGGTGACGATCAACGGCGAGGTCTGGCAGGACGGCGACACCTTCCTGCCCACGCACCGGCGGCCGCTGGGCTATGTGTTCCAGGAGACGCGGCTCTTCGCCCACCTCGACGTTCGGCGCAACCTCGAATACGGCATGAAGCGCGTCGCTGCATCCCGGCGGCGCGTGTCGCTCGCGCAGACGGTGGACCTGCTGGGCATCGGCCACCTGCTCGCGCGCCGGCCCGGCACGCTCTCGGGCGGCGAACGCCAGCGCGTGGGCATCGCGCGTGCGCTGGCCACCAGCCCCAGGCTGCTGCTGATGGATGAGCCGCTCGCCTCGCTGGACCTGCAGCGCAAGCGCGAGATCCTGCCCTACCTCGAGCGGCTGCATGCCGAGCTCGACATGCCGGTGATCTACGTGAGCCATGCGCCCGACGAAGTGGCGCGCCTGGCCGACCACCTGGTGCTGCTCGATGCCGGGCGCGTGACCGCGAGCGGCCCGGCCAACGCGCTGATGACACGGCTCGATCTGCCGCTGGCGCACGGCGATGCAGCGGGTGCCGTGATCGCGGCAGTGGTGACGGGCTACGACGCCGCCTATGGCCTCACGCAGCTCGCGTTCGCGGGCGGAACGCTCTGCCTGCCGCACAGCGGCGCGCGCGTGGGGCAGGCGGTGCGGGTTCGCATCCAGGCGCGCGACGTGAGCCTCACGCTGCAGCACCAAGCCGCAACCAGCGTGCTCAACATCCTGCCGGCGACCGTGATGGACCTCGCCGAAGACGGGCCGGCCCAGGTGATGGTGGGGCTGGATGTCGGCGGCGCGCGCATGCTCGCGCGCATCACGCGCAAGTCGGCCGAGCTGCTGCGGCTTGGCGTGGGCTCGGCCGTGCATGCGCAGGTCAAGGGCGTTGCGATCCTCGAGTAGGCCTCAGGCGCCGACCGGCACCTTGTCCAGGAAGCCCGTGACCGACCGCAGCTTGCCCGCGTCGAGCTGGACGAAGTCGGTGCCTTCGATCAGGTCCTCGGCGCCGCTCGGACCCAGCGTCCACGAGAAGCGCAGGTGGTCGCCATGCGCATCGGCCTGGCCTTTGAGCTTGAAGCGGAAGCCCGGATAGCGCTGGTGCACGTCGCCGACTAGCGCGCTGATCTGCGCGCGGCCGCTGCCTTGCATGATCGGGTCGACGTAGCGCGCGTCGGCGGTCCAATGACTTTCGATCAGCGCAAGGCGGCGCTCGGCATCGGTTTCGTTCCAGACGGCGATGTAGTGCTCGGCAATGCGCGCGGCATCGGGGGCGGCGGTGTTCATGGCATTTCCTTTCTGTTCAAGGCCCGCAACGGCGCGGGGTGAACGAATGGTCGTCGCGAGCGCACCGCGGGTCGATGACGTGGGAGGTCATGTGCGCAACGGCACTACCATGCAGAGAGGATTTTTGCGGAGCAGGTCATGAAGATCGCGGTGATGGGTGCAGGTGCGGTGGGTTGCTACTACGGCGGCATGCTGGCGCGCGCCGGCCATTCGGTGGTGCTGATCGGCAGGCCGCAGCACGTCGATGCGATCCGGCGCGACGGCCTGCTGCTCGATACGCAGTCCTTCAAGGCGCACGTGCCGATCGAGGCCAGCACGGAAGTCAGCGCCGTGCAGGGCGCGCAGCTGGTGCTGTTCTGCGTCAAGTCCACCGACACCGAAGATGCTGCGGCGCAGATGGGCCCGCACCTGATGCCGGACGCGCTGGTGCTCACGCTGCAGAACGGCGTCGACAACGCCGAGCGGCTGCAGGACGCACTGCGCCAGCAGGTCGCTGCGACGGTGGTGTATGTCGCGACCGAGATGGCGGGACCGGGCCATGTCAGGCACCACGGCCGCGGCGAGCTGGTCATCGCGCCGTCGCCCCGCAGCGATGAGGCCGCGCGCCTCTTCATCGAGGCCGGCGTGCCGACGCAGATCTCCGACAACGTGGCAGGCGCGCTGTGGGCCAAGCTGATCCTCAACTGCGCCTACAACGCACTGTCGGCGATTTCACAGCTGCCTTACGGCCGGCTCGTGCAGGGCGTCGGCGTGGACGCCGTGATGCGGGATGTGGTGCAGGAGTGCCTGGCCGTGGCCGAGGCCAGCGGCGTGACCGTGCCCGGCGACAGCTGGGCCGCCGTCGATCGCATCGCGCAGAGCATGCCCACGCAGTTCTCCTCCACCGCGCAAGACTTGGCGCGCGGCAAACGCAGCGAGATCGACCACCTCAACGGCTACGTGCTGCGCAAGGGCGAAGCGCTGGGCATCGCGACACCGGCCAACCGCGTGCTGCACACCTTGGTGAAGCTGCTGGAGGCGCGTGGCTAAGCCAGCGCCACCGCCTCCATCTCGACCAGCAGCCCATGGTGCAGCGGGCCGGTCGGCACAACGGCCCTCGCCGGCCGCGCATCGCCGGCCCATGCCGCATAGATCGCGTTGAAGGCCGGCCAGTGCGCGATGTCGACCACGTAGACGCGCACCTGCACCAATCGGTCGATGCCGCTGCCGGACGCGGCCAGTGCCGCCTCGATGTTGGCAAGCACCTGCAGCGCCTGCTGCTCGAAGGGTGCGTCCGTGAGCCGCACGCCTTCGGCCGTGATGGGCAACTGGCCGGAGACGAAGACGAAGCCATTGGCAACGGCCACATGGCTATAGTGGCCGCCGGGCGCGGACAGCTGCTGCGGCGAGATGAAGCGCGCCGTGTTTTCACCAGCCATGGAAGCGGCTCCAGCTGTGGACGCTGCCGTCGCGGTCCAGCGCGTGGTATTCGGGGAACTGGGCCCCGGTAGCGCACGCATGGTTGGGCAGGATGCGCAGCCGCGTGCCGATCGGAAAGCGCGCCGCGATGTCGGCGTCAGCCTTGTCCTCGCGCGCCAGGATGCCGTGCTCCTGGTTGGCGCCCTGCAGCACGTAGCCCGGCAGCACCGCGCCGTCGACGCTGCAGACCTGGCCGTAGCCCCAGTCGCGTTTCTGCTTCTGCGTGCCGCGGTCGCGGCTCATTGCCATCCAACCGGCATCGACGATGGCCCAGCCCTTCTCGGGCTGATGGCCGATCACGGTGGTGAGCACGCTGAGCGCGAGCTCGTCGATGGCGCACACGCCGGTGTTGTGCATCACCAGGTCGAAGAACACGTAGACGCCGGCGCGCACCTCGGTCACGCCGTCCAGTGCCTGTGCCGACAGCGCGGTCGGTGTCGAACCGACACTGACCACCGCGCAGGGCAGCCCCGCCGCGCGCAGCCGCTCCGCCGCCTGCACGCAGCCGGCGCGCTCCTGCTCGGCCAGGGCCGCGAGCGCCGCGGGCGTGTCGAGCTCGTAGCTGGAACCGGCATGCGTGAGCACGCCGCCCAGCCGCATTCCGGCCTCGTGAAGCAGCCGGCCCACCTCGATCAGGTCCGCCTCGCCGGGCCGCATGCCGGAGCGATGGCCGTCGGTATCGATCTCGATCCATACCTCGAAGGCCTCGCCCTGCGCGCGCCCGAACTCCGCGATCTGGCGCGCCGACGTCGGGCTGTCGGTGATGATCTTCAAGTCGCAACCGCGCCGCCGCAGCGCCAGCGCTTGCGGCAGTCGATGCTGCGCCATGCCGACGGCGTAGACGATGTCGGTCACGCCGTCGGCGAAGAACTGCTCGGCCTCCTTGAGCGTGGACACGGTGATGCCCTGCGCGCCGGCCGCGATCTGGGCGCCGACCACCGACGTGCACTTGGTGGTCTTCACATGTGGGCGCAGGCGCTTGCCGAGCGCATCCATGCGGGACTGCATGCGTTCGATGTTGTGCCGCATGCGCGCAAGGTCGACGATGGCCGACGGCGTGTCGAGCATGGCGAGAGGGTGGGAAGTGGGTGTCATGGTGGGTCTCAATCGAGGAATTCGCCCTTGCCCTCGAGCGCAGGCGATGGGCTCTACTGTAGGAAGTCACGCCCCGATCGTGGTTTATGCTGGCTGCATCAATCGTTAAGCTCGGCTGAATGATTCGCATCGAAGACCTGCAACTCGCCGCGGCCCTGGCGCAGGCGCCGTCCCTGAGCGCCGCCGCTCGCGCCCTGAACGTCACGCCGCCCGCGCTGTCGATGCGCCTGCGCAAGCTGGAAGCCACGCTCGGCCTGGCGCTGGCGGTGCGTACGGCCCGCCGACTGGGCCTGACGCCCGAAGGCGAGCGCTTCGCGCGCGAGGCCGCCGAGTTGCTCGCCAGGCTCGACGCCCTGCCCCAGGCCTTCCAGCGGGATGACCGCCAGCTCACCGGCACGCTGCGCATCGCGGCACCCTTCGGCTACGGACGGCAGCGCATCGCGCCCATGCTCGCGCGCTTCTCGCGCTTGCATCCAGGCCTGCGCCTGCAACTGGACCTGCGAGAGACGCCCTGGCCCGACCGGCACGATTCGGACGTGGTGATACACATCGGCACGGTGCGCGATTCGTCCTGGGTCGCGCGCACCCTCGCCTTCAATGAGCGCTGGCTGTGCGCGAGTCCCGACTACCTGCGCCGGAACGGCGCGCCGAGCGAACCGCGCGAGCTGCTGGCGCATGCCTGCATCAGCATTCGCGAAAACGACGAAGACGTGACGCTGTGGCACTTCCATCGCCCGAGCGCCGATGCTTCGCGATCGCGCAAGGTGCGCGAGACGGTGCGCATCGTGCCGGCCTTCACCACCAACGACGGCACGGTTGCGCGCGAGTGGGCCGAGCAGGGCCTGGGCCTGGTGCTGCGCTCGGAATGGGACGCGGCCGAGGCAGTCGCGCGCGGCGCCCTGGTGCGGGTGATGGTCGACTGGCGCCTCGACAGCGCGCCGGTGCTGGCGCTCGTTCCCACGCGCCGCGGCCGCACGGCGCGGGTGCAGGCGCTGCTGCAATTCCTCGAGGATTCGATGGGCAAGCCGGCGCGGCTCGCAACGCCCGCGCCTTCGGTCAGCACCCGGGCTCGGAGATCTGCCGGGTCAAGCTGATCGACGGGCCGCGGCCTGAGCCGCCTCAGCGCGGCGCCACCGGGCTCGGCTGCCGCACCGCGGGCAGCGCCGCGAGGTCCTGCCGATAGGGCATCGAGACCTGCGCGCCCGCCTTCGTCACGCTGAGCGCCGCGGCCTGGATGCCGAGCGCGATGCCGGCATCGACGGACTCTTCCATCGCGAGCGCGGCACACAGCGCGCCGATGAAGGTGTCGCCGGCCGCCGTGGTGTCGACCGCCTGGACCGTCAAGGCCGCGAAGTGGCGGCAGCCCTCGGCGTTGGCGATCACGACGCCTTCGCCGCCCATGGTGAGGATGACCTGCGCCGGACCCCGCTGTCGCAGGGCATCCGCCGCGCGGGCGGCACTCGCCGTGTCGCAGACGGTCATGCCGCTCAGCATCGCGGCCTCGGTTTCGTTGAGCACCAGGATGCTCACCCGCGGCCACAGCGTGTCGGGTAGCGGCTGAGCGGGGGCCGGGTTCAGCACCACCGTGCAACCGGCGGCATGCGCGATCGCCGCCGCCTCGCACACCGCCGGCATGGGCACCTCGAGCTGCAGCGACACGATGCGCGCCGCCGCGAGAGCGCTGCGCAGCCGGCCGATGTCTTCGGTGCCGACGGACGCGTTCGCGCCGGGACTCAGCGCAATGCGGTTCTGCGCGCCGTCGTCGACCATGATCAAGGCCACGCCGGTCGACGCTGCATCGGTGGCCACATGGCGAGCATCCACGCCGTCGGCTTCGAGCGAGGCCTTCAGCGCAAGTCCGAAGGCGTCGTCGCCCACGCGGCCGACCATGGCGACACGGGCGCCCTGCCGTACGCAGGCCACGGCCTGGTTGGCACCCTTGCCGCCCGGATTGCTCATGAAGGAACGCGCCTGCAGGGTTTCACCAGCATCCGGCACGCGCGGCACACGGAACACCAGGTCCATGTTGAGGCTGCCGAACACCACGACCTCGGGCTTGGCGTGCTCGGGGTTCAAGTCTCGGCGTCCATCTGTTGAAGCTTCTCGACGCGGCGCCGGAAGTCCTCGTCTTCCACCGCGGAAGCGCGCGCCCAGGTAGCAGCTGGAGAGGTCGGCGGGAGCCCGCCGGCGTGGTCCGAACCGATGACGAGACGCATGGATTCCTCTTCGGGTTGTGAATGATTCAAGCACGCATGTTCGCGGGCAGGTCGCTGCCGTAGAGCTTCTTGTCGATGGCGTTGAGCTTACCGCTCTGGAGATTGGCCGTGACCCTCGTTGAGCTTGGCGACCATGCGCTCCTCGCCTTCATGACGCCGATGGCGAGGTCGGGATGGAGTGGCCCTAGGCCGAGGCGCCGCTAGGCAACGCGCCGACGGAACGGTGCGGCGCGGGCTGCAGGTAGCGGTCCATCGCCAGGCCGTCGGTCCGGATATCGGGCCGCCGCCCCATCACCTGGTCGGCCACCACCTTGGCAGAGCCGCAGGCCATGGTCCAGCCCAGCGTGCCGTGGCCCGTGTTGAGGAACAAGTTGGCATACGGCGTTGCGCCGACGATCGGCGTGCTGTCGGGCGTCATCGGCCGCAGGCCGGTCCAAAAAGTGGCGCGCGGCAGGTCGCCGCAGGGGAACAGGTCGGTGATGACGCGTTCCAGCGTCTCGCGCCGGCGTGGGTTCAGGCGCAGGTCGAAGCCAGCGAGCTCGGCCATGCCGCCGACGCGGATGCGGTCGTCGAAGCGCGTGACCGCTACCTTGTAGGTCTCGTCGAGCACGGTGGATTGCGGTGCAGCGGCGGGGTCGACGAGCGGCACCGTCAGCGAGTAGCCCTTGACCGGGTACACCGGGATGTCCAGGCCCAGCTCGGCTGCGAAGTCGCGCGAATAGCTGCCGAAGGCGAGCACGTAGCGGTCGGCCGCGAGCACTTCGCGCCCCGGGCCGCCCAGGCGCACGCCGGTGATGCGGCCGCCTTCGGTGGCGAGCCCTTCGACGCTCTGGTCGAAACGGAAATCAACGCCCAGCCCGCGCGCGACCTCGGCCAGTCCGCACGTGAACAGGTGGCAGTCGCCGGTCTCGTCGTTGGGCAGTCGCAGGCCGCCGGCCAGCAGGTCGCCCGTGCGCGCCAGCGCCGGCTCGGCCGTCGCCAACTGGCTGCGATCGAGCAACTGGTAGGGCACGCCGCACTCCTGCAGCACGGCCACGTCGCGCTGCACGCCATCGAGCTGCGCCTGGGTGCGGAACAGCTGCAGCGTGCCCTGGGTGCGATGCTCGTAGCGGATGCCGGTCTCGGCGCGCAGCTCGCGCAGGCAGTCGCGGCTGTACTCGGCCACGCGCATCATGCGTTCCTTGTTGATCGCGTAGCGCTCGGGCGCGCAGTTCTTCAGCATCGCCGCCATCCAGCGCAGCTGGAACAGGCTGCCGTCGGGCCGGATCGAGAGCGGCGCGTGCTTCTGGAACATCCACTTGAGCGCCTTGAAGGGAATGCCCGGCGCGGCCCACGGCGTGGAATAGCCGGGCGACACCTGGCCGGCGTTGGCGAAGCTGGTCTCCTCCGCGGGGCCGCTTTGACGGTCAACCAGCGTCACTTCTGCGCCGGCACGCGCCAGGTAGTAGGCGGTCGTGACGCCGATGACACCACCGCCCAGAACGATCACTTTCATGGCAAGACACCTTCACTGCGAAAGAAGTGTCAAGCGTATTCATTCATCTGCCATAAACTTCACTGAAATATCGACCAATCTCAGTGCTTTTTGCTGACCATGACCGAACTCGACCGCACCGACCGCAAGATTCTCGACATCCTGCAGCGCCAGGGCCGCATCTCGATGACCGAACTGGCCGAGCAGATCGGCCTCTCGACCTCGCCCTGCTCCGAGCGCGTGAGGCGAATGGAGCGCGAAGGCGTCATCACCGGCTACCACGCGCGCATCGATCCGCAGGCGATCGGCAAGACGCTGCTCGTGTTCGTGGAGATCACGCTGTCCTCGAAGTCGGCCGACGTCTTCGACAAGGTGAGGAAGGAGCTGCTGCACGTGCCCGAGGTCATGGAATGCCACCTGGTGTCGGGTGGCTTCGACTACCTGGTGAAGGCCCGCCTGCGCGCGATGAGCGACTACCGCAACCTCCTGGGCGACCTGCTGAAGAAGCTGCCGGTCACCGCCGAATCGCACAGCTACGTCGTGATGGAAGAGGTCAAGGAGAGTCTCTACATGCCGCTGGATCGCTGAGGCTTCGGAGCGGATCAGCGCACGTCCTCAGACGCGATTGAGCGCGTCGAAATCCAGGCGATCGATTTGCGCGAACACGGCCTGCAAGACCTGGGGCGTGCGCGCATTCTGCTCGGGTCCGGTAACCGTTCCTCCTTCGAGTTCGTGCCAGGTCGCACCCGACAGCAACACGCGGGCTGTGTAGTAGGTGGACTCCGGACCCGGGTCCAAGTCCACCTTGTAGGTGATCAGCTTGCCGGTGACCGCCTGCACGTGTTCCCCATCGATGGTGACCATCCATACCTCCCCGACATTGAAAGTCGCAGGCTAGAGCCGGAGCGCCCCCATTGCTGTAAGACGGAAACGCACAGTCCTGAAGCCTGAAGCGAAAAATCCACCTTGGCGGCGGAGCGCCTACTGGCTGCCCGCATTGGGAAAGAACAGTTGCTCGCCGCCGATCCTGTAGCTCGCGACGGTCGATTGCCCGGCCGGCGAGATCACCCAGTCGACGAACTTCTGCGCGCCGGCGCCGTTGAGATGCGGAAACTTCGCCGGGCTCACGACCATCACGCCGTACTGGTTGAAGAGGCGCTTGTCGCCTTCCACCAGCACCGCCAGGTCGCCGCGGTTCTTGAAGCTGAGCCAGGTGCCGCGGTCCGCCAGCACGTAGGCGCCGCTCGAGGCGGCGATGTTGAGCGCCGGGCCCATGCCGCAGCCGCATTCCCTGTAGCCGGTGCCTTTCCTGTCGTTGGGCACCGGCTGGCCCGCTTTGGCGACCCCGGCCTGCGACCAGAGCCGGTGCTCGGCGGCATCGGTGCCGCTCTTGTCGCCGCGCGAGACAAAGGCCGCGTTGCGGGCGGCGATCTTCTTGAGCGCGGCGGCGATGTCCTTGCCCTTCACCGCGGCCGGGTCGTTCTTGGGCCCGACCAGCACGAAGTCGTTGTACATGACGGGAAAGCGCCTGGCCGCGAAGCCCTCGGCGACGAACTTCTCCTCGGCTGCCGCGTCGTGCACGAAGAGCACGTCGGCATCGCCGCGCCTGGCCATGTCGATCGCCTGGCCCGTGCCGACCGCCACCACCTTGACGTCGATGCTGCTGGCCTGCTTGAAGGCAGGCAGCAGATGCGAGAACAGGCCCGACTGCTCGGTCGAGGTCGTGGAGGCCATGGTGATGGTCTCGGCATTCGCCGAGAACCCGCCGGCCGCGAGGACGATCGCGAGCGCCACGAACCTGAATGACTTCATGCCAGTTCTCCCTTGACGAACATGCGGGCCTCTTCGGGAAGAGGCCCCTTGAAGAAATCGTCGACCGGCAGGTCGGCGAGCACCCGGCCGCGCTCCAGATAGACGACGCGGCTCGCGAGCCGCTTGACTTGCCCGAGGTTGTGGCTCGCGAACACCAGCGTGCGGCCGTGCGCCGCATCGGCGATCAGGGTTTCGACCTCGCGCTTGGCGGTCGGGTCCAGGCTCGCGGTGGGTTCGTCGAGCAGCAGCACGGCCGGCTTCAGCGCCCAGGCGCGCGCCAGCGCCAGGCGCTGCTGCTGGCCGCCCGACAGCGTGCGCGCGTTGCGGCCGGCCAGCGCCTCGAGGCCGACGCGCCCGAGCGCCGCCGTGGCCTCGCGCTGCGCGCTGCGCCACCGCGCGCCGTGCAGCCAAAGCGCGAGCGCGACGTTGTTGCGCACGCTCATGCGCAGCATGTGCGGCCGCTGGAACAGCATGGCCTGCGCGCGCAGCGGCACCGACCCCACGAAGGCGCCGGACGCATGCGGCACCAGGCCGTGCAGCACGCGCAGCAGCGTGCTCTTGCCGCTGCCGTTGGCGCCGATCAGCGCGACGCGCTCGCCGGCATGGATCGACAGCGTGGCGTCGACCAGCGCCGGCACGCGGCCGTAGCGCACGTCGATCTCGTGCAGGCTGAAGAGCGCCTCGCTCACGACAGCACCTCCACCCGCCGCGCCGCAGCCGCGTCGGCCGCGCCGCCGTCGACGCGCTCGCGCCAGCCGCGCACGGCCGAGATTGCGAGGTTGAGCAGCAGCACCACGCCCAGCAGCACCAGCCCGAGCGCGAGCGCGAGCGGCAGGTCGCCTTTGCTGGTTTCGAGCGCGATCGCGGTGGTCATCACCCGCGTGAAGCCGTCGATGTTGCCGCCGACGATCATCACCGCGCCGACCTCGGACACGGCACGGCCGAAGGCGGCGATCAGCACCGTGATCAGCGCATAGCGCTCGTCCCACACCAGCAGCAGCGCGCGCACCAGCCCGCCGGCGCCGAGCGAGCGCAGCTGCTCGCCATGCGCGCGGTCGGCATCCTCGATGGTCTGCCGCGTCAGGGCGGTGACCACCGGCAGCACCAGCAGCGTCTGCGCCAGCACCATGGCCTTGAAGGAGAACAGCCAGCCCAGGAAGCCCAGCGGCCCCGAGCGCGAGAGCAGCAGGTAGATCACCAGCCCCACCACCACCGAGGGCAGCGCCAGCAGCGTGTTGAGCAGCGTGAGCAGCAGGCCGCGGCCGGCGAAGCGGGCCACCGCGAGCCAGGCGCCCAGCAGCAGGCCGAAGCCGCAGGCCAGCGCGCAGGCGCTGGCGCTGACGGCCAGCGAACGGCCGACGATGGCGAGCAGCGCCGGATCGCCCGAGACGACGAGGTGCCAGGCCGCGACGGCGCTGTCGGTGAAGGTGTTCATGCAAAGGTTGGAATCGGAAGCCGGCGCAGTATGGGCAAATGCGGGAAGCCTGCTTATGCAATCGCCTGCATAGGTTGGGGTCGGCCTCTGCATAATCCTTCGCGGCATCCCGCCTTCCCTTTTTCCCGCGTGCAACAGATCGAACTCTCCTACGCCATCGCACCGCGCCGCAACGGCCGGACGCTGATTCGCAATCCGCTCATGGAGCTGCTGCACGCAGTGCGCGAGCACGGCTCCATTTCTGCCGCGTCACGGGTGCTGGGGCTTTCGTACCGGCATGTGTGGGGCGAGCTCAAGCGCTGGGAGCAGACCCTGGGCCATCCGCTGGTGACCGGCGAGCAGGGCCGCTCGGCGCAGCTCTCCGAGTTCGGCGACAAGCTCCTGTGGGCCGAGCGCCAGGCGCAGGCTCGGCTCGCGCCGCAGATCGAGGCGCTGCATGCCGATCTCGAACGCGCCTTCGCGCTCGCCTTCGACGACAGCATCCACGTGTTGAGCCTGCATGCGAGCCATGACGATGCGCTGGTGCTGCTGCGCGCGCACGCAGCCGAGAGCGCGCACCTGCAACTCGACATCCGCTTCACCGGCAGCGTGGACGCGATCGGCGCGCTCAACCAGGGCCGCTGCGTGATGGCGGGCTTCCACACGCGGGAGCGCCCGCCGCGCGGCTCGCTGGCGCAGCGCACCTACAAGCCGCTGCTCAAGCCCGGACTGCACAAGATCATCGGCTTTGCCCGCCGCACGCAGGGGTTGATCGTCGCGCCCGGCAATCCACTGGGCTTGCGCGGCCTGGCCGATGCCGCGAGCCGGCGCGTTCGCTACGTGAACCGCGCGCTCGGCACCGGCACACGGGTACTCTTCGACGAACTGCTCGAGGAACAGCAAATCGACGCCGGCGCGCTCGAAGGCTACGCGCTCTGCGAACCCTCGCACGCCGCCGTCGCGCACGCGGTGGCGGCCGGCCAGGCCGATGCAGGACTGGGGATCGAATCCGCCGCGCACAACGCAGGGCTGGGCTTCGTGCCGCTGGTTCACGAGCGCTACCACCTGGCCTGCCTGAAGTCGGCGCTCGACCAGCCCGCGATCCTGGCCCTGCTCGCGCTGCTGCGCGGCGCCGCGTGGCAGCATCGCCTCGGCACGCTCGCGGGCTACGAAAGCGCCGGCAGCGGCGAGGTGCAGTCGCTGAACGCCCTGCTGCCGTGGTGGAGCTTCAAGCGGCCGAAGTGATCAGGTTTTCTCGGCTTGCGAGTTGCGAAGCGCTGCCGGCCTAGGCTTCGGTACGCGCGCCCAGCCCCAGGTAGGTGTCGATGATACGGCGGTCGTGCAGCAGCTCCTTGGCCGGCCCCTGCAGCGCGACGGCGCCCATCTCGAGCACGTAGGCGCGGTCCGCCACCTGCAGCGCGGCGCGCGCGTTCTGCTCCACCAGCAGCACCGAGACGCCATGCTGGCGCAGCGAGGACACCACGTGCAGCACCTCGCGCACGATCAGCGGCGCGAGGCCGAGCGAGGGCTCGTCGAGCATCAGGAGGCGCGGCCGCGCCATCAGCGCCCGGCCGATCGCGAGCATCTGCCGCTCGCCGCCGGACAGGGTGGACGCGAGCTGCGCGCGGCGCTCCTGCAGGCGCGGGAAGATGGCGAAGACCTCCGTCATGCGCTGGCGCTGGTCGCGCTCGCCGCGCCACCAGCGCGAGAAGCCGCCCAGGAGCAGGTTGTCCTCGACCGACATCTCGCCGAAGAGCTCGCGCTTTTCCGGCACCAGCCCGACGCCGCGCGCCACCATCGCTTCGACACTGGTGCGCGCCATGCGCTCGCCGTCGAGCAGCACGCCGCCGCGCGAAGGCAATAGACCCATCGCGGCGCACAGCAGCGTGGTCTTGCCCGCGCCGTTGGGCCCGATCACCGTGACGATCTCGCCCGCATCGACGCGCAGGTCGATGTGGTGCACCGCTTCCACCGCGCCGTAGGAGACGCAGAAGTCTTCGAGTTGCAGCAAGGGCTTGCTCATGCGGACTGCTCCACCAAGCGGCCTGCTTCGGCCGGCTCGTCGACGCCGCCGAGGTAGGCATCCAGCACCTTCGGATCGGCCTGCACTTCGAGCGGCGTTCCGCGCGCGATGACGGAGCCGAACTCCAGCACGGTCACGCGATCGGCCAGATTCATGACGAACTCCATGTCGTGCTCCACCACCAGGATCGCCAGCCCCTCGGCACGCAACTGATCGAGCAGGGTGGCGAGCGCGCGTTTTTCCAGGTGGCGCAGTCCGGCGGCCGGCTCGTCGAGCAGCAGCACCGCCGGATGGCCCGCCAAAGCACGTGCGATCTCGATCACGCGCTGTTGCCCCAGCGCCAGCGAGCCCGCCGGCACTTCCGCGAACTCGCCGAGCCCGCAGCGTTCGAGCTGGCGCCGCGCCTGCGCGAGCAATGCGGCCTCTTCCGCGCGGTCGAGCCGCAGCATCGAGGCGATCCATCCGCGCCGCCCGCGGCGGTGCGCGCCGAGCGCGACGTTCTCGATCACGCGGCGCTGCCCCAGCAGGCGCACATGCTGGAAGGTCCGGCCCAGGCCGAGCGCGGCGAAGGCGCGCGAGGGCTGGCCGGTCATCGGCCGGCCCATCAGCCGCACCTCGCCCGAGCTGGGATCGTCCACGCCAGAGATCATGTTGAAGAAGGTGCTCTTGCCCGCGCCGTTGGGGCCGATCAGCGCATGGATCTCGCCCGCCTTCACGTCCATGCTGACCGCGTCGTTGGCGACCAGGCCGCCGAAGCGCTTGGTCACGGCGTCCGCCTGCAGAACGATCTGCCCGCGCGGCGGCAGGGCCGCCTCCGGCAGCGTGAGGGTCTGGCGCGGAGCGCGCGCCTTCACCGGCTTCAGAAAGCGGCCGCCGAGGCGCGCCACGGTCGGCCACAGGCCGTCGGCAAAGCGCTGCAGCACCACCAGCATCAGGAGCCCGAACACGATCACCTCGAAGTTGCCGCTGGAGCCCAGCAGGCGCGGCAGGATGTCCTGCAGCTGCTCCTTGAGCAAGGTGATCAGCGCAGCGCCGAGCACCGCGCCCCACAGATGGCCGGCGCCGCCGACCACCGCCATGAAGAGGTACTCGATGCCGATGTTGAGGTTGAAGGGCGTCGGATTGATGAAACGCTGCATGTGCGCATAGAGCCAGCCCGACACGGCCGCCAGCAGCGCTGCCAGCACGAAGACCTTGATGCGGTAGCGCCCGGTGTCCACGCCCATCGACTCGGCCATCACGCGGCCGCCCTTCAGCGCGCGGATGGCGCGGCCCTCGCGCGAATCCAGCAGGTTGTGCAGCGCCCACAGCGCGAGCAGCAGCACGCCCCAGATCACCAGGCCCAGCGAGCGCGGCGACGCGAGGGACATGCCGGCCACCACGATCGGCGGCACGCCGGCCACACCCGTGTGGCCGCCGAGGAAGTCGAGGTTGCCGAACAGGAAATAGAAGCTCAGGCCCCAGGCGATGGTGCACAGCGGCAGGTAGTGGCCCGAGAGCCGCAGCGTGACCGCGCCCAATCCCCAGGCCACGACGAAGGTCACGACGATGCCGAACAAGAGCCCGATCCACGGCAGCAGCGCGGGATTCACCACCGTGCCGATCGCGGCGGCCACCATCGGCGAGGTGCAGACCCAGGCGGTCGCGTAGGCACCGGCGCCGACGAAGGCGGCCTGGCCGAAGGATGTCATGCCGCCTACGCCGGTCAGCATTACCAGACCGGCGGCGACCAGCGCGTAGAGGCCGATGTAGCTGAGCACGGTGACCGAGAAGTCCGGCAACAAGCCCCACAGCGCCGCGAGCGCGACGACGAAGGCCAGCGTCAGGTGCCTGCGGTTCATTGGGTAGCCTCCCCCAGGCTCGTCGCTTCGTGTACTTCGCGCACCCCCTCCTGAAGGAGGGGGCGAGCGCCTTCGGGCGGCCGGGCGGCGCTCATTCCTCGTCCTCCACATGGCGGCTGCTCAGCGAGCGCCACCAGAGCACAGGGATGATCAGCGTGAATACGAAGACCTCCTTGAACGCGCTGGCCCAGAAGGAGGAGAAAGCTTCGAGCTGGCCGACGATCAGCGCCCCCACCAGTGCCAGTGGATAGCTGGCCAGGCCGCCGACGATGGCAGCCACGAAGCCCTTGAGGCCGATCAGGAAGCCGGTGTCGTAGTAGATGGTGGTGAGCGGCGCGATCAGGAGCCCCGAGATCGCGCCGATCGCCGCCGCCAGCGCGAAGCTCAGGTCACCCGAGAGGCCGGTCGGAATGCCCATCAGCCGCGCGCCGACGCGGTTGATCGCAGTGGCGCGCAGCGCCTTGCCGACGATCGAGCGCTCGAAGAACAGGAACATCAGCACCACCAGCGCGGCGGTGACCGCCACCACGACCAGCGACTGGCCCGTCAACGCCACGCCGCCCAGGTCGAGCCGCAGGTCCGAGAAGGCCGGCGTACGCGAACCCTCGGCGCCGAAGAAGAGCAGGCCCAGGCCGACCAGCACGCCATGCAGCGCCACCGAGACGATCAGGAGCGTGAGCACGGTGGCATCGGCCAGCGGCCGGTAGGCCAACCGATAGAGCAGCGGGCCGAGCGGCACGATCACCGCGAGCGCCGTCAGCGTCTGCATCACCAGCGATTCCGGGCGCAGCAGCAGCACCAGCGCGCAGGCCACCGCCGGCAGCACCACGCACCAGGCGATGGTCGAAGCCCAGTCGACCGCGACGCCTCGCTTCCATCGCCACAGCTCCACCGCCAGCGCGGCCACGGCCAGCGCCACCAGCAGCCACAGCGTGGCCGGCACGCGGCCGGCCTGCAAAGCCACCACGGACAAGGCGCTGAAGGCGACGAACTCGCCCTGGGGAATGAAGATGACGCGGGTGACCGAAAACACCAGCACCAGCGCCAGCGCCATGAGCCCGTAGATCGCCCCGTTCACGATACCGTCCTGCCCCAGTATCAGGGCGATTTGCATGTCCATCAGTTCCTCCGGCGCGGCCACGCCTGTCGGTTGGAGATGCTCAACTCAGCGGCTCCACCACGCTTCGCACAACCTATGACGCATGAAGCGTGCACGCGAGTCGGGGAACACCGCGGAACCGGCTCTGCCGGGCCGCTGGTGTTGCCCCCAGAGAGGGGTTGGCGGACCACACGAAGTGGGGGAGCCTGGGGTGAGCTTGATTTCAGTCTTGGGGCTGGTACTTCCAGGCGCCCTTCTCGATCTTGACCATCACGCGAGCACGCTGGTCCAGACCCAGGTGGTCCGTGGGCGACATGGTGAAGATGCCATGGGCGCCGGGAACGTCCTTCACCGATTCGAGCGCATCGCGCAGGGCGGCGCGGAAGGCCGGCGTGCCGGGCTGGGCCTTTTTGAGCGCCACCGGAATGGCGGCGGTCATGAGCAGGCCCGCATCCCAGGCATGGCCGCCGAAGGTCGAGGCGCTGCCCTTGCCGTGGGCCGCCTCGTAGGCGTTGACGTAGGCCAGCGCCGACTTCTTCAGCGGATGCGAGTCGGGCAGCTGCGACGCCACCAGCATCGGGCCGGAGGGCAGCAGCGTGCCTTCGACGTCCTTGCCGCCGACGCGCAGGAAGTCGGCGTTCGCGACGCCGTGGGTCTGGTAGATCTTGCCGGTGTAGCCCCGCTCCTTGAGCGTTTTCTGCGGCAGCGCGGCCGGCGTGCCGGAGCCGGCGATCAGCACCGCATCGGGCTTGGCGGAGATCAGCTTCAGCGTCTGGCCCGTGACGGAGGTGTCGCTGCGCGCATAGCGCTCGTTCGCGGTTACCTGCAGCTTCTTGAGCGCGGCGGCCTTGCTGAACTCCTGGAACCAGCCTTCGCCGTAGGCGTCGGAAAAGCCGATGAAGCCGACCGTCTTGACGCCGTTGGCCGCCATGTGCTCGGCGATGGCGAGCGACATCATGATGTCGTTCTGCGGCGTCTTGAAGACCCACTTGCGCTTCTCGTCCACGGGCTCGACGATGCGCGCCGAGGCCGCCATCGAGATCATCGGCACCTTTTCCTCGGCGACCACGTCGATCATGGCCAGCGAGTTGGGCGTGACGGTCGAGCCGATCACGATGTCGACCTTGTTCTCGCTGATCAGCTTGCGCGTGTTCGACACCGCCGCGGTGGTGTCGGAGGCGTCGTCGAGCACGATGTAGTTGATCTTCTGGCCGCCGATGGTCTTGGGCATCAGGGCGATGGTGTTCTTCTCGGGGATGCCGAGGGACGCGGCCGGGCCGGTCGCCGACAGCGTGACGCCGACGTTGACGTCGGCCTGCGCGGCAAAGGCCGTCGCGCACAGGAGCGCCCCTGCGAGCCGGGTGAATGTTTTCATGAAAGTCTCCGTTGGTTGAAAAGTAGCAGCGGCTTCAGCGCTCGTCGAAGGACAACACCACGCGCTCGGTCAAGGGATGCGCCTGGCAGGTCAAGATGAAGCCGCCCGCCACCTCATTCTTGTCGAGCGCGAAGTTGCGCTCCATCCGCACTTCCCCTTCCAGCAGCTTGGCGCGGCAGGTGCCGCACACGCCCGAAGTGCAGGAATACGGCACCTCCAGACCCGCCGAAGAAGCGGCGTCGAGGATGCTCGGCTGGCCCTTGGTAAACGGGATCTCTCGGCTGACGCCGTCGCGCACGATGGTGATGCGCGCCTGCTCGGCATCGCCGGGCAAGGCCTCGTGCACCACGGCGCCGACCGGGCCGGCGGGCTGGGCGATGCCGAAGCGCTCGATATGGATGCGCTCCTCCGGCACGCCGGCCGCCAGCAGTGCCGCCTCGGCCTCGTCGTTCATCTGGAAAGGCCCGCAGATGTAGACGTGGTCGATCTGCCCGGCGGGCACCAGGCCTTCGAGGAACTCGGCGATCTTCTCGCGGTTCATCACGCCCATGTTGATCGGCACGTCGGTGTGCTCGTCGGAGAACACGTGCTGCAGCGCGAGCCGCGTCATGTAGCGGTTCTTGAGGTCCTCGATCTCTTCCTTGAACATCGTGGACTTGAGCGACCGGTTGCCGTAGATCAGCGTGAAGCGGGCGAAGGGCTCGCGCGCCAGCACGGTCTTCATGATCGAAAGGATGGGCGTGATGCCGCTGCCGCCCGCGATGCCCACATGGTGGCGGTGCGCCTCCGGCTCGATCGGCACGAAGAAGCGCCCCTCCGGCGCCATCACCTGCAGCGTGTCGCCCGGCTGCAGCGCGCTGTTGATCCAGTTGGAGAAGGTGCCGCCCTGCACCTTGCGCACGCCCACGCGCAGCTCGCCGTCGTCGACGCCGGCGCAGATCGAATAGGAGCGCCGCAGGTCCTGGCCGTCGATTTCCTTGCGCAGCGTGAGGTACTGGCCCTGCGTGAAACCGAAGACCTCGCGCAATTCTTCCGGCACGTCGAAGGAGATGATCACGGCCTCGGAGGTGTCGGGCTCGATCCTGCGCACTCGCAGGGGGTGGAAGATGACGCTCATAGAGCCTTGAAGTGTTCGAACGGTTCGCGGCAAGCCACGCAGCGGTAGAGCGATTTGCAGGCGGTGGCGCCGAAAGCCGAGAGGCGCTCGGTGTTCTTGCTGCCGCAGCGGGGGCAGGCAAGCGCTGCATCCGCCCTGCGGCCGACGATGCGGATTGGGACGGCATCGCCCGGCCCCGCCGGTCCGGGCGGAGCAATGCCGTACTCGGCCAGCTTGCGCCGGCCTTCGGCGCTGATCCAGTCGGTGGTCCAGGCCGGCGCGCGCTGCAGCGCGACACGGGCCGGGCCGAGGCCTGCCTTCTCGATGGCTTCGAGCACGTCGCGCTCGATCACTTCGGTGGCGGGGCAGCCGGAGTAGGTCGGCGTCAGCACGATCTCGAGTGCGTCGCCACGCTCGATCACGTCGCGAACGATGCCGAGGTCGCGCACCGACAGGGCCGGCACTTCGGGGTCGAGCACGGTGCCGAGCACCTGCCAAGCGAACTCGATCCGTGCAACGCGCTCTTCGCGGGAGAGCCGCCGCGCACGGACGCCCGAAGCGGCCGCCTCGCCCCCCGGTGAGGGGGGTTGGCGAAGCGACACGAAGTGCGCGGAGCCTGGGGGGAGAGCAATATTCACCATACGCCTCCCGGATAAGTACGCTGCAGATGCTGCATCTCGGCCAGGATGTAGCCCATGTGCTCGCTGTGCACGCCGTGCTTGCCGGTGCTCAGGAAGGCCGACTCGGCCGGCGGCGCGAGCAAGGCCTCGTCGAGCACGGCGCCCATCTCCGCGAGCCAGGCTTCGCGCAACACGGCCCACGCCGGGCCCAGGCCGCTGGCGCTGGCCTCTTCGTCCACGGCGTCCGAGGCGAACAGCTCGGGCACGAAGCGCCACAGCTCCTTCAGCGCGGCGTCAATGCGCGCGTGGGATTCGTCCGTGCCATCGCCCAGGCGCACCACCCAGTCGGCCGAATGCTGCTGGTGGTAGCGCGCTTCCTTGATCGCCTTGCCGGCGATGGCGGCGACCTCCCCGTCGTTCGACGAGGCCAGGCGCTCCCACAACAGCTTGAGCAGCGTCGCGACCATCGCATTGCGCAGCACGCTGAAGGCGAAATCGCCGCGCGGAAGCTCGACCAGCGTGGCATTGAAGTAGTCGCGCTCGTCGCGCAGGAAGGCGAGCTGGTCCTCGTCGTGCGCGCGGCGGCCCTCGATCTGGCCGGCGCGTGTGAACAGCGCTCGCGCCTGGCCCACGAGGTCGAGCGCCATGTTGGTCATGGCGATGTCTTCTTCGAGCGCCGGCGCGTGGCCGCACCACTCGCCCAGGCGCTGGGCCAGGATCAGGCAGGTGTCGGCGATGCGCAGCAGATACTGCACAGCAGGGCTGCGCTCGAGTGGGATGGACGCTACGGGCATACAAAAGATTCCTTCCAGGAATACCGCGGAACCGGCTTTGCCGGGCCGCTGGTATTGCCCCCTTGAGGGGGGATTCGGCTACGCGAAGCGAGCAAGAAACGGGGGTGGGTCATCCTCACATGTGGTCGACGGACTTGGGCAGCACGTAGAAAGTGGGGTGGCGATAGACCTTGTCTTCCGCCGGATCGAAGAACATGTCCTTGTCGCCCGGGTCGCTGGCCACGATCTGGTCGGAGCGCACCACCCACACGCTCACGCCTTCCTGGCGCCGGGTGTAGACGTCGCGCGCCATCTGCAGTGCCATCTTGGGGTCGGGCGCGTGCAGGCTGCCGCAATGCTTGTGGTCCAGGCCGGCCTTGCTGCGCACGAACACTTCCCACAGCGGCCATTCGTGTTCGGTCGTGTCGCTCATGCAGCCTCCTTCAGCGGGTTCTTCTTTCGGCCATAGGCCAATGCGGCTTCGCGCACCCATGCGCCCTCCTCCCAGGCCTTCACTCGGGCGCCGAGACGTTCGCGGTTGCAGGGGCCGTCGCCACCGATCACGCGCCAGAACTCGCTCCAGTCGATCGGCCCGTGGTCGTGCGCCTGGCGCTCCTCGTTCCACTTGAGATCGGGGTCGGGCAGGGTCACGCCGAGCACCTTGGCCTGCTCGACCGCGGCATCGATGAACTTCTGCCGCAGCTCGTCGTTGGAAAAGCGCTTGATGCCCCAGCGCATCGATTGCGCGCTGTTGGGCGACTGGTCGTCGGGCGGGCCGAACATCATGATGGAAGGCCACCACCAGCGGTTCACCGCGTCCTGCACCATCGCCTTCTGCGCCTCGGTGCCGTGCTGCATCATCGTGAGCAGCGCCTCGTAGCCCTGGCGCTGGTGGAAGCTCTCCTCACGGCAGATGCGGATCATCGCGCGCGCATAGGGCGCGTAGGAGCAGCGGCAGATCGGCACCTGGTTCATGATCGCCGCGCCGTCGACCAGCCAGCCGATGGTGCCCATGTCGGCCCAGGTGAGCGTGGGGTAGTTGAAGATCGAGCTGTACTTGGCGCGGCCCGTGTGCAGCGCATCCAGCATCTGGTCGCGGCTGGTGCCGAGCGTCTCGGCCGCGGCATAGAGGTAGAGGCCATGGCCGCCCTCGTCCTGCACTTTGGCCAGGAGGATGGCCTTGCGCTTGAGCGTGGGCGCACGGCTGATCCAGTTGCCTTCGGGCAGCATGCCGACGATCTCGGAATGCGCATGCTGGCTGATCTGGCGCACCAGCGTCTTGCGGTAGTGCTCGGGCATCCAGTCCTTCGCCTCGATGAAGCCGCCGGCGTCGATGCGCTCGTCGAAGCGCTCTTCGAGGCGCATCTCCTCGGCGGAGCGCACGGTCTTGCGGCCGTCGCCCTGCTCCTTGCTCGCAGTGTCCATGGCTTGGGTGTACATGGCTCTTTTCCTTTCAAGTCTTGGGGCGCTCGTCGACCACGCGCCGAGCCTTGCCGGTCAGCGTGCGTTCGATCGATTCGGGGCGCTTCACGAGCACCCTGGTGGAGATGCCAACCATCGTCTTCACGCGCTGCTGCACCCATTGCGCGATCTGCTCGCGCTCGGCATCGCCGAGGTCGCCGGCGCCGGCCTGCACTTCGCAATGCACTTCCACGCAGTCGAGATGGCCCTCGCGGCCGACCTTGATCAGGTACTGGCCCGAGAGCTTCTCGTGCGCGAGCACGATCTCCTCGATCTGCGTCGGGAACACGTTGACGCCGCGGATGATCAGCATGTCGTCGCTGCGACCGACGATCTTTCCCATGCGGCGGAAGCTGCGCGAGGTGGGCGGCAGCAGGCGCGTGAGGTCGCGCGTGCGGTAGCGGACGATGGGCAGCGCTTCCTTGGTCAGTGAGGTGAAGACGAGTTCGCCCTCTTCGCCGTCCGGCAGCACCGCGCCGGTCTCGGGATCGATGATCTCCGGATAGAAATGGTCTTCCCAGACCACCGGCCCGTCCTTGCTCTCGATGCACTCGCTGGCGACGCCGGGGCCCATCACCTCCGAGAGCCCGTAGATGTCGACCGCGTCCATGCCGCCCTTGGCCTCGATCTCGCGGCGCATGGCCTCGGTCCAGGGTTCGGCGCCGAAGATGCCGACCTTGAGCGAGTTCTCGCGCGGATCCAGCCCCTGGCGCTGGAACTCCTCGATGATGACCTGCATGTAGCTCGGGGTGACCATGATGATGTCGGGCTTCAGGTCACGGATCAGCTGCACCTGCTTCTCGGTCTGGCCGCCCGACATCGGGATCACCGTGCAGCCCGCGCGCTCGGCGCCGTAGTGCGCGCCCAGCCCGCCGGTGAACAGGCCGTAGCCGTAGGCCACGTGCACGATGTCGCCGGGCCGTCCGCCGGCGGCGCGAATGGAGCGCGCCACCAGGTCGGCCCAGTTGTCGATGTCCTTCAGCGTGTAGCCCACCACTGTCGGCTTGCCGGTGGTGCCGGAGGACGCATGGATGCGCGCGACCTGTTCGCGCGGCACGGCGAACAGGCCGAAGGGGTAGTTGTCGCGCAGGTCCTTCTTGACGGTGAACGGAAACTTCGAGAGGTCGCTCAATTGCTTGAGCTCGCCAGGGTGCACGCCTTTTTCATCGAAGGCCTTGCGGTAGTGCGGCACCTTGTCGTAGGCGCGCTGCAGGGTGGACTGCAGGCGCCGCAGCTGCAGCGCGGCGATCTCGTCGCGGCTGGCCTTCTCGATCGCCTCGAGGTCGCCGGGTGCCGGGCGTTGGACAGGCATGGGGGTGTCTCCTTCTCTTCAAGCCGCAACGACGGGCTTGCCTTTGATCGTGTAGGAGCGTCCGCGGAACACCGCGATCCGCTCGCCGCGCTGGTTCAGCACCTCGGCGTCGTAGACGCCGGTGCGGCCGGTCTTCGAGACCTCGACGCAGCGCGCGACCAGCCGGTCGCCGTGGCGCGCGGGCGCGACGAAGTCGATGCCGAATCCCGAGGCGACGGTGACCTCGTTGTAGGAGTTGCAGGCATAGGCGAAGGCCGAATCGGCCAGGGTCGAGATGAAGCCGCCGTGGCAGATGTCGTGGCCGTTGAGCATGTCTTCGCGCACGGTCATCGCGATGTCGGCGCGGCCCGGCCCGATGGCCTCGACCTCCATGCCGAGGCCGCGCACCGCGCGATCGTTGGCGAACATGGCGTCGCGCACGCGTTCGGCGGTGTGTTGGGGATGTGTCTCGCTCATCGACGGAACTCCTCAGCGGTCGGTGAAGCGCGGCGGGCGCTTGGCGCGGAAGGCTTCGACGCCCTCGCGGTAGTCGTTCGCGCCGCCGAGGCGGCCTTGCAGCTCGGCTTCCATCGCGAGCGCGGACTGCAGGTCGAGCTGCTGCGCATCGGCCAGCGCCTGGCGCGTGGCGACCAGTGCGGCGAGCGGCATGTCGGCGAGGCGCGTGGCCAGCGTCTCGACCGTGAGCGCCAATTCGGCGTCTTCCACGCACTTCCAGATCAGGCCCATCTGCGCCGCCTCGGCGGCCGGCAGCTTGTCGCCCAGCAAGGCGAGGCCGAGCGCGCGCGCCTGGCCCACGAGCCGCGGCAAGAGCCAGGTGCCGCCGGTGTCGGGCACCAGCCCGATCTTGGTGAAGGCCTGGATGAAGCTCGCCGATTTCGCGGCCACGACGAGATCGCAGGCCAGCGCGAGGTTGGCGCCAGCGCCGGCGGCGACGCCGTGGACCTCGGCGATCACCGGCACCGGCATCGAGCGCAGGCGCAGCACCAGCGGTGCGTAGAGCGACTCGATCACGTGGCCGAGGTCCTTGGGCGGCGCGCCCGGCGTGGGATCGGGCGCGACCATCGGGTCGGCCAGGTCCTGGCCGGCGCAGAAGGCACGCCCCGCGCCGCCGAGCACCACGCAGCGCACGGCACTGTCGGCCGCGGCGTCGTCGAGGGCCGCCATGAGCGCGGCATGCAGTTGCGAGTTGAAGCTGTTGAGCGCTTCCGGCCGGTTGAGCTGGAGCGTGCGCACGGCGCCCGACTGTGTGATGCGTACCAGGGGTTCGTCCATCGTGGTCTGAGATGTGAGGTTGATCGGTGCCAAAGGAATGATTCAATAATTGACCGACCGTTCGGTTGATTATAGGATTCGCCGTGTTGCCACAGCAAGCCTTGTCCTTTGGTACTAACCCTCAAGGCTAGCGCGCGCTACCTGTTTTTCCAACCTCGCTGGAGCGCATCCCCATGCCCTGCTATGCACTCGAAGGCGTCGTCCCGGTGGTCGACGCCACTGCCTACGTCCATCCCACGGCCGTGCTGATCGGCGACGTGATCGTCGGCCCCGGCTGCTATGTCGGCCCCTGTGCGAGCCTGCGCGGCGACTTCGGCCGCATCGTGCTCGAGCGCGGCGCCAACGTACAGGACAACTGCACGATCCACGGCTTCCCCGACCAGGACACGGTGGTCGAGGAGAACGGCCACATCGGCCACGGCGCCGTGCTCCACAGCTGCGTGGTGCGGCGCGATGCGCTGGTGGGCATGAATGCGGTGGTGATGGACGAGGCCGAGATCGGCGCCAACGCCTTCGTCGCCGCCTGCGCCTTCGTGCCCGCCGGCATGCGGGTGCCGGCGAAGAGCCTGGTGGCCGGCATCCCCGCCACGGTGCGGCGCGAGCTCGGCGACGACGAGATCGCGTGGAAGCGCGAAGGCACCGAGACCTACCAGGACCTCACGCGGCGCTGCCTGGCCAGCCTGGTGGAAACCGAGCCGCTGCCCGCCATTGAGGAGGGCCGTCCGCGGCTGCAATCGCCCGAGGTGCGCTCGCTGATAGCGACCCGACGCGGCTGATCGCTACGGCAGCGCCTGCGAAATCACGGTCCGCTCGATCAGCCGGTCGTCGCCGAGCACGATCATCGCGAACAGCAGCTCCTCGAGGTTGTTCGCGAGCGAGGTCTTGCGCGCAAGCAAGGGCGTTGCCTTCGGATCGATCACCAGGAAGTCCGCCTCGCAGCCCGGCTGCAGGTTGCCGATGACGCCGTCGAGCCCCAGCGCGCGCGCCGCGCCTGCGGTGTGGCGCCACCACAGCTGCGACGGCGGGATGCTGATGCCCGGCTTGGTCTGGCCCTCGCGGCCCACGTAGTAGGCGGCCATCATGGTCGAGAAGGGGCTGAAGCTGGTGCCGCCGCCGACGTCGCTGGCCAGGCCGTAGGCGCAGCCGATGCGGTCCGCGCCCTCGAAGTCGAAGAAGCCGCTGCCGAGGAACAGGTTGCTGGTCGGGCTCACTGCCGAGGCGGTGCCGGTGTCGCGCATCAGGCGCCGGTCGTCGTCGTCGAAGTGGATGCAGTGGGCATAGACGGCGCGCTCGCGCATCAGGCCGAAACCGGCATAGACGTCGAGGTAGGAGCGCGCGCCGGGGAACAGTTCGCGCGCCCACTTCACTTCGTCCTTGTTCTCGGCCACGTGCGAGTGGATCCAGGTGTCCGGATACTTCGCGGCCAGCTCGCCGGCGCCGCGCAGCTGCGCGTCGGTGCTGGTCGGCGCGAAGCGCGGCGTGATCGCATAGCCCAGCCGGTCGACGCTGTGCCATTGGCGGATCAGCGACTCGGTGTCGATCAGGCTCTGTTCGGTCTGGTCGCGCACGCCGTCGGGCGAATGCCGGTCCTGCAGCACCTTGCCCGTGATCATGCGCAGCCGGCGGCGCTGCGCCGCCTCGAAGAAGGCTTGCACCGACTGCGGATGCGAGGTCGCGAAGGTCAGCGAGGTGGTGACGCCGTTGCGCAGCAGCTCGTCGAAGAAGATCTCCGCCACCGCCGCCGCATGCGCCTGGACGGCAAAGCGGCTCTCGGCCGGGAAGGTGTAGTTCTCGAGCCAAGGCAACAGGCCTTCCGAGGGCGCGCCGATGATGTCGGTCTGCGGGAAATGGATATGCATGTCGACGAAGCCCGGCGCCAGGATGCGCCCCGGCCAGTGCATGACGGCCACGCCCGGATGGCGCGCCGCCACCGCTGCATGGGCGCCGGCGTCCAGCACGCGCTGGCGCCCGGCGGCGTCGGGGCCGACCACCAGCAGGCCGTCTTCATCGAACACCGGCTGGCCGGCGGCGTCGAATCGCAAAAGGGAGGCGCGGTACGCTTGCATGGGCGTCGAGGGTAAGGCAGCGGGGCCGGTACGGAATGTGCGAGCGTATATGGAGGCTATATGACAGCCGCGCTCGGCAGTGGCACATCCTAGGCCGCGCCAGCCACTCGAACATAATCCGCCTTCAATCCAACAGGAACAGCGATGAATCCACGCGACGCCGACCGCCGCGCATGTCGAACATGAAAGTGCTTCTCATCGGGAACTATGTCCCCGACGGCCAGACCAGCATGCTGGCCTTCAAACGCATCCTGGAACGCGAACTCCCCCATGCCGGTTGCGAGCTGCGCGTGCTCACGCCGCCGCGGCGGGTGCTGCGGGTGCCGACCACTTCGCGCCTGTGGAAGTGGCTGGGCTACGTGGACAAGTTCATCCTCTTCATCCCCTTGATCGCCCGCCATCTGCGCTGGGCCGACGTGGTGCACGTGACCGACCATTCCAACGGCATGTACATCCCCTGGGTCAAGAAAAAGCCCAACATCATCACCTGCCACGACGTGATCGCGGTGCAGGCCGCCAAGGGCATGGTCGAGGGCTGGAACGTGAGCTGGACCGGCCGGCTGTTCCAGCGGTTGATCGTCAAGGGCCTGGCGGCAGCCGATCTGGTCACCTGCGTATCGGACCTGACTCGGCGCGAGCTGCTGGCGCTGGGCCTCGCGCAGGAATCCAGGGTCAGCGTGGTGCAGAACGGCTTGAACGACGATTTCCGGCCCGTGCCCCCGGAGGAGGCGCAGCCCCTTATCGAAGGCCTTGGGATCTCGGTGCACGACAAGTACCTGATCCACGTCGGCTGGGACCTGGCGCGCAAGAACCGCCGCACCGTGCTCGAGGCTTTCATCGCGCTGCAGGAGCGCGCGGCCGCGAGCGGCGTCGCGGCGCCGGTCGAGCAGCTCCTTTTCGTCGGGCCCGAGCTGGTGCCGGAGATGGCCGAGCTGGCGCGCAAGCACGGCGTCGCCGACCGCGTCAAGACGGTACAGGGTGTCTCGCACGAGCAGCTGCGCGCGCTCTACGCCAACGCAACGGCGTTGCTCTTCCCCTCGCTGCAGGAAGGCTTCGGCTGGCCGATCATCGAAGCCCAGGCCTGCGGCTGTCCGGTCTTCACCTCCGACCTCGCGCCGATGAACGAGATCGGGGGTCCGGGCGCGGTCTACGTAGACCCCAACGATCCCGCTGCCATCGCGGCAGCCATCGAGCAGGCCGCGCCGCGCTTCGGCGAGATGCGCCGGCTCGGCCTGGAGAACGCCACGCACTACAGCGCCGCGCAGATGGCCTCGAACTACGTGGCGGCCTACCGGCGGGTGATCGAAGAGCGAAAGACCGCCCGGTGAAGAAGCTGCTGGCGCTCGCCGTGGTGTTCCTGCCCTGGGCGCTCAAGCGCCGGGTGCTGCGCCGCTTCTGGGGCTACCAGATCGCCGACGGCGCGCGCATCGGGCTGTCCTACGTATTTCCGGGGCAGCTGGTCATGGGCGAAGGCGCCTACATCGGCCACTTCAACGTCGCCGTCCACCTGGGCCGGCTCGAATGCGGCGCGCATTCGGTCATCGACCGCTCCAACTGGATCACCGGCCATCCGCCGAAGGGCGCGCACTTCACGCACCGCACCGACCGCGATCCGACCCTCTCGGTGGGCGAGCATGCGGCCATCACCAAGCAGCACATCATCGACTGCACCGATCGCGTCGACATCGGCGCCTTCACCACCATCGCGGGCTACCGCTCGCAGCTGATCACGCACGGCATCAACGTGGCGGACAACCGCCAGGACTGCAAGCCGATCCGCATCGGCGCCTACTGCCTGCTCGGCACGCGCGTCACGGTGCTCGGCGGCGCGGCCTTGCCCGACCGATCGATGCTGGGTGCGGGCTCGGTGCTCAACAAGGCGCACACCGAGGAATACGCGGTGTACGCAGGCTCGCCGGCGGTGCAGGTGAAAAAGCTCGACCCCGAGGCGGCGTACTTCCACCGCGAGCGCGGCTTCGTGCACTGAGCCGCTCAGCGCGCGATGCGCCCCTGCACGCCCTCGGCCAGCCAGTTCATCGTGAGGATCTGATCGTCGCGCAGGCTCGTGCCCTTGGCGATGGCTAGCTTGCCTTCGTTGTCGCGCACGTCCGCGACCGCGCGAAAGACCTGCAGCTTGCCGCTGGCGATGTCCTGCTGGCGCGCCAGCACCTCCTCCTGCACGGCCTTCGGCACCTTGGGCCCGAAGTCGCCGACGCGGATCATCCCCTCCTTGACGCCGCCCCAGACGCTGGTGGCCTTCCAGCTGCCGTCGAGCACGGCCTGCGCACGCTGCGTGTAGTAGCCGCCCCATTGGTGGGTGACGGCGACGATCTGCGCATCCGGCGCCACCTTGCGCATGTCGGAGTGGTAGGCCACAGCCATCATGCCGCGCTCCTGCGCCGCAGCCATGACGGCGGTGGAGCCGGTATGGAAGGCGATCACGTCGACGCCCTGGTTGAACAGCGTCATCGCGGCATCGCGCTCCTTCGGCGGGTCGAACCAGGCATCGAGCCAGACGACTTTGACCTGCGCCTTCGGGTTCACCGAGCGCATGCCGAGCGTGAAGGCGTTGATGCCCTGCAGCACCTCGGGGATCGGGAAGCCGGCCACGTAGCCCGCGATATGGGTCTTCGTCATGCGGCCGGCCGCGACGCCGGCGAGGTAGCGGCCCTGGTAGTAGCGCGCGTTCGCGGTCGCGACGTTGGGTGCGGCCTTGTAGCCGGTGACGGATTCGAACTTCACGTCCGGGAAATCGCGCGCCACCTTGAGCGTGGGCTCCATGTAGCCGAAGCTCGGCGTGAAGATGAGCTTGTTGCCCTGCTGCGCAAGGTCGCGGATCACGCGCTCGGCATCGGCGCCCTCGGGCACGTTCTCGACGAAGGTGGTTTTCACCTTGCCCGGCAATGCGGCCTCGACGGCCTTGCGGCCCTCTTCATGCTGGCGCACCCAGCCGGCATCGGTGACAGGCGCGACGTACACGAAGCCGATCTTGAGCGGATCGGCCGCGGGCTTCGGTTGGGAGAATGAAGGCGATAAAAAACAGGCGGCTGCGAGCGCCACGATGGCGCTGCCCGCGAGGTTTTTGTACATGGTGTTCCTCTACATGGCCCCGGATGAAAAAACGGCGCTGCGGGGCGGCAGCGCCGGGGCGTCATTTTACCGGCACGCACCCCAAGCTCGCCGGATGGCCGTCGCCCCCGAGTCCGCAACCCGATCGGCATCGACCGTCCAGGCGACGGCCGTATGCGGCAAGCGCGCCACGCGCCGATACGAATCCGCAACTTCGCGCGCGCTCCGGCGCAATAGTTCACGGCATCGACGTGCGCGGGCGAAGATGCAGCAGTAGGATGGAAACGCTGAACGCCCATCTGCGTTCGCTGGAAGCGGGCGGATACTATGAAAGCGCGATTTGAACTGGGAGCACTCCTATCGGCCTCCGTGCTCGGCATCTGCGTGCCGGCCGGGGCCCAGACGGAACGAGAGACGATCGCCGCGCCGAACGCGGCCGAGCAGCAGGAGGCCGACTGGCGAGTGATCGCGGCGCGCTGCGGCACCCCGGCCTTCGAGAAGGCTTTCTACAAGGAATCCAGGGCCGCCGTCGCCGCCGGGCTGATCAACAAGAATCGCATGCCCGCGGATGTCGAGAAGTCGGTCGAGGGGCTCCGGCGCAGCCCCTTCGTCCTGGTCGCGAGCAACGCGGACTGCCCGAGCCAGCTGGCGCAGTTGAAGGAGCTTCAGGAGACCCGCAAGGAAATGCGGCGGACGCGTGGCCGCAGGTCTTAGCGCGCGACAGCGACATGGGAGGATTTGCGGTAGAACGCACGACCATGGAAACTCGCAGACTCAAAGCAGGCCAGCCCATCACGCCGGATCAATTCGAAGAAATGTCCGACGAGCAACTGGCGCGCCTCGTGCCACGCGCATACCGGGAGTTCTTTCCAGGCAAGGACTTCTGCGCCGACGGCCACTTCTATCTTCACGACGGTACGGCATGGAGCTTCTACAGAGGGGACTTCCTCGACGAGTAGGCCGGCTCAAGCCTTGCCGAATTCGGTGAATTTCTCGTTCAACCGATCCATCCAGCGCGCTTTCGTCGTCGCGTCGACAAAGCTTCCCTCGAAGCTGTTGGCCGCCAACTGCCACGCATGCTGCGCCGTGAGGCCGGTCGCAGCGAAGGTCTGGACGAAGTTCTCGTTCATGTAGCCGCCGAAGTAGGCCGGGTCGTCCGAGTTCACGGTCGCGACCAGGCCGGCGTCGAGCAAGGCGCCGAGGTTGTGCTGCGCCAGGTCGGGGAACACGCACAGCTTCAGGTTGGACAGCGGACAGACGGTAAGCGGGACGCGGTCCACTGCCAGGCGCTCCATCAGCGCAGCGTCCTTGGTGCTCTGCACGCCGTGGTCGATGCGCTCGACCTTGAGCACGTCGAGCGCGCTCCACACGTAGGCCGGCGGCCCCTCCTCGCCCGCGTGCGCGACCAGGTGAAGGCCCAGCTCGCGGCAGCGCGCGAACACGCGCGCGAACTTCTCGGGCGGATGGCCGAGTTCGCTGGAGTCGAGGCCGACGCCGATGAAGCGGTCGCGAAACGGCAGCGCCTGTTCGAGCGTGGCGAAGGCATCTTCCTCGCTCAGGTGGCGCAGGAAGCACAGGATCAGCGCGGCGCTCACGCCGAGCTTGCTCTTGGCGTCGACGCAGGCACGGTGCAAGCCGTCGATCACGGTCTGCATCGGGACGCCGCGCGCGGTGTGCGTCTGCGGGTCGAAGAACATCTCGGTATGGACCACGTTGTCGGCCGCGGCGCGTTCGAGGTACGCCCAGGCCATGTCGTAGAAATCCTGCTCCGTGAACAGCACGCTGGCGCCGGCGTAGTAGATGTCCAGAAAGCTCTGCAGGTTGGTGAAGGCATAGGCGCGGCGCAGCTCCTCGACACTGGCGTAGGGAATGGCCACGCCGTTGCGCTGCGCCAGCGCGAAGATCAGCTCGGGCTCGAGCGAGCCCTCGATGTGAATGTGCAGCTCGGCCTTGGGCATGGCGCGCAGCAGCGCGGGCAGGCGTTCGGCGTCAATGGGGGGAACGGTGTGTTGGGTCGTCATCGGCAGACTCCGAAAGTGATGCCGCGCGCCAAGAGGTGCCGGCGGTAGAAAGACGAGGCCTTGTCGGCCGCGGTGTGCAGCTCGGCGCGCAGGTCCAGCGGCAGGCGCTTGGGCTGCTGCGATTCGAGCACCGGCTTGTCCTGCAGGAAGATGGTGTCCTGGAATGCGCGCAATGCCGCATCATCGCGCGCAAAGTCGGCGGTGGCGAGGCGAAACCACACGCGGCTGCACTCCGCATCGACGGGGCAGATGAAGAGCGCGATCGATTCCTGATAGCCGTCGATGCCCACGCTCGCCGCTTCGGGAATCTTGGTCAGCACCGCAGCGTAGGGCGCCGTCACCTCGTAGCTGTATTCGACCTGCGCCGGCGTGGTGGAGTTGATCGTGGACTGCGGCTGCCAGGCCTTGCAGCCGGTCGCGAGAAGACCCTCGGGCGTGGCCTCGACGCGGTGGTCGTCGATGGCCGTTGTCTCGCGCGCGCCGAGCCAGCCTTCGTGCACGAAGCCGAAGTGCGCCATGTCCAGGAAGTTCTCGACCAGGCGCGGCGCGCTGGTTTCCACCTCGTAGGGGCCGCAGTTGAGCTTGCGCAGCTGCGCATCGTGCTCGGCTGCGAAGACGGGCAGCGCGCCGCCCTCGCCTTGCAGCCGAACCCAGACCAGGCCATGGGCTTCCTGCGCGGCGTGCACCGTCGTGCGGTGCGTGGCCGGCGGGACGAACTCGGGCAATGCCGGCACGTGCGCGCATTGCCCGCCGGTCGCGAAGCGCCATCCGTGGTACGGGCACTCGAGCGCCGTGCCGCCCTCGCAAGACACCACGCGGCCCAGCGAGAGCTGCGCGCCGCGATGCGGGCAGCGATCGGCCCAGGCTTGCACCGCGCCGGCCGCATCGCGCCACAGGACGAGGTTTTCGCCGAGCAGGCGTGCGGCGAGCGGTGCGTCAACTACTTCGTCCGCAAGCGCCACGGGATGCCAGAGTTTTTTTTCGATCATCGTGGGGGCAATGAAAAAGGGTTGCCGATGGGCAACCCTTCCAAGGTGGGGAGGCGGACGCCGCCGGGCCGCCCCAAGGCGGCCGCGCCTCCCCCTCGGGGGGTGGAGTTACACGAAGCGCAGCGAAGTGAAAAGCCGGGGGCTATTTCTTATCGCCGCCCGGGACCTTGCCTTCCACGCCCTTGACGTAGAAGTTCACGCCCGAGAGGAACTTGTCATCAGCCACGGCGCCGCCAGCGATCAGCTCCTTGCCGTCTTGGGCGACGATCGGGCCCTTCCAGATCGAGAAGCTGCCGTCCTTCAGGCCCTTCTTGACCTCCTCGACCTTCGCCTTGGTCTCGGCCGGCACGTCTTCGGCGACCGAGACGATGTCGATCGCGCCTTCCTTCACGCCCCACCAGGTCTGGCCGGTGGTCCACTTGCCGTCGAGCGCGTCCTGCACGGCCTTGGTGTAGTACGGCGTCCAGTTGATGATGGCCGAGGCCAGGTGGGCCTTGGGACCGTAGGCGGTCATGTCCGAATCCCAGCCGAAGGCGCGCTTGCCTTTTTCCTGCGCGGTCTTGAGCACGGCCGGCGAGTCGGTGTTCTGGAACAGCACGTCGGCGCCGCCGTTGATGAGCGCGGTGGCCGCCTCGGTTTCCTTCGGCGGGCTAAACCATTCGTTGACCCACACCACCTTGGTCGTGATCTTCGGATTGACCGACTGCGCGCCCAGCGTGAAGGAGTTGATGTTGCGCAGCACCTCGGGGATCGGCACCGAGCCGACCACGCCCAGCGTGTTGCTCTTGGTCATTGCGCCGGCGATGATGCCGGCCATGTAGGCGCCCTCGTAGGTACGGCTGTCGTAGGTGCGCATGTTCTCGGCCGTCTTGTAGCCGGTCGCGTGCTCGAACTTCACGTCCTTGTGGTCGTTCGCGACCTTGAGCATCGGCTCCATGTAGCCGAAGGTGGTGCCGAAGATCAGCTTGTTGCCCTGGCTGACCATGTCGCGGAACACGCGCTCGGCATCGGCCGACTCGGGCACGCTCTCGACGAAGGTGGTCTTGATCTTGTCGCCGAACTCCTTCTCGATCGCCTTGCGCCCGTTGTCGTGCGCGAAGGACCAGCCGCCATCGCCCACCGGGCCGACATAGGCGAATGCGACGTTCAGCGGTGCGGCCGGCGCGGGCGCTGCGGCCGTCGGGGCGGCTGCCGGTGCAGCAGGTGCAGGGGTCGGCGCTTCTTCCTTCTTGCCGCAGCCGATGAGAGCTGCCGAAGCGACCGCGGTGAAGGCAGCCAGCTTGAGCAGGGAACGCTTGTTCAGATCATTCATTGTCGAAATCCTCAAAAGGACAGGTTGGCAGAGAAGCAAAACGAAACGCAATTATGAGCCGGGGTAGAAGGGTTTTCCGATCGACGCCGGCATGTTGACGCGGATGAACGCCGGGTTGCGCGAGATCAGCGCCAGCACCACGATCGGCGCGATGTACTGCAGCATGCTCAGGAACTGGCTGGGCACATCGATGCCCGTGCTCTGCAGGTGGAAGCCCAGCATCGAGACGCCGCCGAACAGGTAGGCGCCGAGCAGCACGCGCACCGGCCGCCATGTGGCGAAAGTGGTGAGCGCCAGCGCGATCCAGCCGCGGCCGGCCACCATGCCCTCGACCCACAGCGGCGTGTAGACCGTCGACAAATAGGCACCCGAGAGCCCGCACAGCGCGCCGCCCGCGATCACCGCCAGGAAGCGGATGCGGCGCACCGGGTAGCCCAGCGCGTGCGAGGACTCCGGCGACTCGCCGACCGAGCGCAGCACCAGCCCGGCGCGCGTGCGGTAGAGGAACCAGATGAGGCCGATGGTCAGCAGAACCGCGAAGTACACCATCGGGTGATGCCGGAACAGCGCCGGCCCGATGAGCGGGATGTCGCCCAGCACCGGCAGCGCGTAGTTGATGCTCTCGGGCAGCTTGGCCTGCACGAAGTTGATGCCGACGAAGGCAGAGAAGCCGACGCCGAACAGGCTCAGCGCGAGCCCGGTCGCGTACTGGTTGGTGTTGAGCCAGATCACCAGCACGCCGAAGAAGGCCGCCAGCAGCGCACCCGCCGCGGCGCCGGCAAGAAAGCCGAGCCAGGTGTTGCGCGTGACCACCACGGTGGCGAAGCCCGCGATCGCGGCGCACAGCATCATGCCCTCGGCGCCGAGATTCACGATGCCGGCCTTTTCGTTGATCAAGAGGCCCAGCGCCGCGATCGCGAGCACGGTGCCGGCGCTGAGCGTGGAGCCGAGGAGGAGTGCGTAGGATTCCATCATGCCTCCCGCCGGGCCGCCCCAAGGGAGGCCTGCGCCCCCTCGGGGGGCAGCGAATACACGAAGTGGTGAGCGTGGGGGTTCATTAAATTGCTCCTTCGGTGGCTTGAACGGCGGTCGGGGCAGTAAGAGGCGTGCTGGCTTGCAGTGAAGACGTGCCGGCCGGCGCAACCACTGCCTTCGGCGCCGACTTGCGCCGGATGCGGTAGGCAATCAGCGTGTCGCACGCGAGCAGCGTGAACAGCAGCAGACCCTGGAACACCCCGGTCAGTGACTTGGGCAAACCAAGCCGCGACTGCGCGAGCTCGCCGCCGATGTAGAACATGCTCATCAGGATGGCCGAGAAGATCATGCCCACCGGATGCAGCCGGCCGACGAAGGCCACGATGATCGCGGCGAAGCCGTAGCCCGCCGGCACATAGGGCGTGAGCTGGCCGATCGGGCCCGCCACTTCGAGCGCGCCCGCGAGTCCGGCCGCGCCGCCCGAGGTGAGCAGCGCGATCCACACCGCGCGCCGCGCCGAGAAGCCTGCGTAGCGCGCGGCTGCCGGCGCCAGCCCGCCGACCTGCTGCGCGAAGCCCGAGCGCGTCCGGAACAGGAACACCCACAAGGCCGCCGCGCCGATCAGCGCGATGACGAGCCCGATGCTCACGCGCGAGCCTTTCATGAGCCGCGGGATCTGCGTCACCGCCTCGAAGGTCTTGGTCTGCGGGAAGTTGTAGCCCATCGGGTCCTTCCAGGGCCCGTAGACCATGTAGCCGAGGAGCAGCGTCGCGACGTAGACCAGCATCAGGCTCACGAGGATCTCGTTGGCGTTGAACTTGTCGCGCAGGAAGGCGACGATGCCGGCCCAGACCATGCCGCCCGCGATGCCGGCGGCGAGGATCGCAGCCACGATCCAGGCCCCGGTGGTCTTGTCGGCCAGAAGCGCCACGCCGCCGGCCGCGATCGCACCGAACACGAACTGGCCCTCGGCGCCGATGTTCCAGACGTTGGAGCGGAAGCAGACGGCCAGCCCGAGCGCGATGATCAGCAAGGGCGTGGCCTTGACCATCAGCTCGCCCAGCGCATACCCGCTCTTGATCGGCTCCCAGAAGAAGACCGCGAGGCCCTTCACCGGGTCCTTGCCGAGCAGCGCGAACAGCACCATGCCGATCAGCACCGTGATGAGCAGCGCCAGGATCGGCGAGCCGTAGCTCCAAAAGCGCGAGAGCTGCGGGCGGGGTTCGAGCTTAAGCATGGGCCACCTCCTTCGCTGCAGCAGTGGGTGCATTCCATAGGCCACTCATCCATTCGCCGATCTGCGGCACGGTGGCCGCGGCGCGGTCGATGGAGGGCGAGAGCCGGCCCTTGGCGATCACGTGCAGCCGGTCGCTGATTTCGAACAGCTCGTCGAGCTCCTCGCTCACCACCAGCACCGCGCAGCCGGCGTCGCGCAGCGCCAGGATCTCGCCGCGGATCAGCGCCGCGGCGCCAACATCCACGCCCCAGGTCGGCTGCGAGACGACGAAGATCTTCGGGTTGGCATCGATCTCGCGCCCGACGATGAACTTCTGCAGGTTGCCGCCGGAGAGCGAACGCGCCGCGGCGCCCGGTCCGCCGGCCTTGACGTTGAAGCGCCGGATGATCTCGCCGGCATGCTGCTGCAGCGCGCCGGTTCGGATCCAGCCGCCCTTGCCGACCGCGTTGCTGCGCGTGAGCAGCATGTTGTGCGCGAGGCTCAGCGTCGGCACCGCGCCGCGGCCCAGCCGCTCTTCCGGCACGAAATGCAGGCCCAGCGCGCGCCGCCTGCGCGGCCTGAAATGCGCCGCCGGCTGGCCGAAGACCTCGATCATCTTCGCCTCGGCGCGCGTATCCTCGCCCGAGAGCGCATAGAGCAGCTCCTTCTGGCCGTTGCCCGACACGCCGGCGATGCCCACCACCTCGCCGGCGCGCACCTCGAGCGAGATGCCGTCGAGGTCGACGCCGAACTGGTCCTCGCGCGCCAGCGTCAGGCCCTTGACCCGCAAGGCCACGGCGCCCGCATGCACCGGCCGGTGCGTGAGCGGCGGCGGCTCGGCGCCGATCATCAGGCGCGAGAGCGACTCATTGCTTTCGTTCTGCGGATTGCACACGCCGGTGACCTTGCCGCCGCGCAGCACGGTGCAGGCGGTGCAGAGCTCGCGGATCTCGTGCAGCTTGTGGCTGATGTAGAGGATGCTGCAGCCCTCGGACGCGAGCTTCTTGAGCACCACGAAGAGCTTCTGCACGGCCTGAGGGGTCAGCACCGAGGTCGGCTCGTCGAGGATCAGGAGCTTGGGGTCGGTGAGCAGCGCGCGGATGATCTCCACCCGCTGCATCTCGCCGACCGAGAGCGTGTGCACCGGCCGCGACGGATCGATGTCCAGGCCGTACTCGCTCGCCTTGGCCGTGATGCGGCGCGTCACCTCCGCCAGCGCCAGGCTCTTGTCGAGCCCGAGCCACACGTTCTCGGCGACGGTGAGGGTATCGAACAGGCTGAAGTGCTGGAACACCATGCTGATGCCCAGCGCCCTCGCCTCCTGCGGGTTGCGAACGTTGACCGGCTGGCCGTTGAAAGTCACGCTGCCTTCGTCCGGCTTGACCGAACCGTAGATGATCTTCATCAGCGTGGACTTGCCGGCGCCGTTCTCGCCGAGCACGGCATGGGTCTCGCCGGGTGCCACTGTCAGCGAGACGTCGCTGTTCGCAACGACCGCGGGATAGCGCTTGGTGATGTTCGCAAGCTGGAGTCTGTTTGTCATGCCTGTGCCTCGCCTGTGGGTTCTCAGGATTGTGCAGCGCGCTCTGCTTCCAGGAACACCGCGGAACCGGCTTTGCCGGGCCGCTGGTGTTGCCCCCTGCAAGGGGGTTGGCGAAGCGACACGAAGTGCGCGAAGCCTGGGGGTGGGTTCATCAGTGTCCGCCTATGTAAATGAACTTGAAGAGAAAGACGCCGCCGATCAGCCACACCATCCAGTGCACCTGCCTGGCGCGGCCGGTGAACAGCTTGAGCACCGCATAGGTGATGAAGCCGAAGGCCAGGCCGTTGGCGATCGAGTAGGTGAAGGGCATCGCCAGCGCGGTGACGGCTGCCGGGATCACCTCGGTCGTGTCGTCCCAATCGAGTTCCGTGATGTCCCTAAGCATCAAACAGGCCACGAAGAAAAGCGCCGGCGCGGTGGCATAGGCCGGCACCGAGCCGGCCAGTGGCGAGATCACCAGCGCCGCCAGGAACAGCACCGCCACCGTGAGCGCGGTGAGCCCGGTGCGCCCGCCGGCCTGCACGCCGGCTGCGCTTTCCACATAGGCCGTGGTGCTCGACGTGCCGAGCAGCGAGCCCGCGAAGATCGCGCCGCTGTCGGCCAGGAGCGACTTGTTGAGCCGGTCCATCTTGCCCGGCACCAGCAGGCCGGCGCGGCGCGCCACGCCCATCAGCGTGCCGGTGGCATCGAAGAGCTCGACCAGGAAGAAGACCAGGATCACGTTCAGGATGCCGCCCGAGAGCGCCGACTTGATGTCCAGCTGCAGGAAGGTGGGCGCGATCGAGGGCGGTGCCGAGAACACGCCGCGGAAGGTGTTGCCGCCGAAGAAGAAAGACAGCACCGTCACCGCGACGATGCCGATCAGGATCGCGCCGGGCACCTTGAGCCGGTCGAGCACCACGATGGTGAAGAAGCCCAGCGTCGCCAGCACCACCTGCGGCGTGTGCAAGTCGCCCAGCGTGATGTAGGTGGCCTTCGACGGCGCCACGATGCCCGCGCTCTTGAGCGCGATGATCGCGAGGAAGAGCCCGATGCCGACCGTGATGGCCAGCCGTATCGATTGCGGGATGCCGCGGATGATCAGCTCGCGCATCTTGAAGAGCGTGACCAGCAGGAACAGGCAGCCCGAGACGAACACCGCGCCCAGCGCCGCCTGCCAGGTGAAGCCCATCTGCAGCACCACCACGTAGGCGAAGTAGGCGTTGAGCCCCATGCCGGGTGCGAGCGCGATCGGGTAGTTGGCATACAGCGCCATGATTGCCGTGCCGAGTGCCGCGATCAGGCAGGTGGAGACGAACACCGCATCCTTCGGCATGCCGGCGTCGCCGAGGATCGAAGGATTGACGAAGATGATGTAGGCCATCGTCAGGAAGGTCGTGAGGCCTGCCACCAGCTCGGTGCGCACTGTCGTGTTGTGCTCCCTGAGCTTGAACATGCGCTCGGCCCAGCCGGTGGCCTGGGGCGCAGAGCTGGTGTCGTGCTCGCCGATGTCGAGCATCTGTTCTGTGCGGTTCATCGCGTTGTCTCCGTCTCTTCTTTACGTGGCGTGGGCCGAAGTCGCGACGCCCGGCGCGAGTGGAAAAAGCTGCCTAGCCGGAGCCGGCAGGAGGAAGCGACGGCCTCAGCGAGGCCGCCACGGCTTTGGTGCGCTCGCGCAGCCAGCGCGCGGAGCTCGAGGAATGGGTGCGCTCGTGCCAGAGCTGGTAGTACATGAGCCGCGGCAGCGCGATCGGGCACTCGAGGATCGCGACCGGCAGCCGGTCGACGAAGCGCTCGCAGTACTGGCGGCCGGTGGTCAGCACCAGCAGGCTCGAGGCCACCATGTCGGGGATCAGGCTGAAGTGCGCGCAGCGCGCCGTGATGTTGCGCTGCCGGCCCAGCTCGTCGAGCATCTGGTCGATGATGCCGCGCGCGCCGGGGTGCATGGGCGTCGGCGCCACGTGCTCGGCGGCGAGCCAGGTCTCGAGCTCCCAGCCGCGGCGTACCGCCGGATGGTCCTTGTTGACCAGCGAGACGATCTCGTCGGAGAAGAGCCGCGCCATGTGCAGGTCTTCCGGCGGCTTGAGCCAGTTGCCGATCACCAGGTCGACCTGGCCGAGCGAGAGGTGCGCGTGGTAGTCCGAGTCGGACGACAGCGAGTGGATCTCGATGTGGCACAGCGGCGCCTGCGCCTTGACCTGCGCCACCAGCATCGGCAGAAAGAGCGGGTCGAGGTAGTCGCTGGCCGCGATGCGGAAGGTGGTGGAGGCGGTCTGCGGATCGAAGCCGCGCGCGTCGGAGAACAGCATCTCCGCCGCACGCAGGATGCTCGCGGCCGGATCGATCATGCGCAGGCCTGCGTCGGTCGGCACCATGCCCGAGCCCGAGCGCACCAGCAAGGGGTCGCCCGAGAGCTCGCGCAGGCGCTTCAGCGCTGCGGAGACTGCAGGCTGGTACATGCCCAGGCGGATGGCGGCGCGCGAGACGCTGCGGTCGGTCAACACGGTATGTAGAACCCTGATGAGATGAAGATCGATCTTGTCTAGAAGCGCTTGGTCTCTCATGAGCTGCCCGCATGTTGCTGAATGTGTGGGCAGTTATACAGCGCTGAATTCACATGGAAGTGCCTTCAGTTCGAAGCGTTCTGCACGGCGGTGATGGCGCGAAGAATTGCCTCGCTGGTGGCCGGCGCGGTCAGCGGCGGATCCACCTGGTGCGCACCCACGGCCGACACTGCATCGCGGATCGCGAAGAACACCGAGAAGGGCAGCAAGAGCGGCGGCTCACCCACCGCCTTGCTGCGATGGATCGAGTCCTCGAAGTTCTGGCCCTCGAACAGGCGCACGTTGAACACCGGCGGGCAGTCGTTGGCCGTCGGGATCTTGTAGGTGCTGGGCGCATGGGTGGTGAGCAGGCCGGTCTTCGGATGCCACACCAGCTCCTCGGTCGTGAGCCAGCCCATGCCCTGGATGAAGGCGCCTTCCACCTGGCCGATGTCGACGGCCGGGTTCAGCGACTTGCCGGCGTCATGCAGGATGTCGGCGCGCAGCAGCTTCCACTCGCCCGTCAGCGTGTCGACGATGACCTCGCTCACGGCGGCGCCGTAGGCGTAGTAGAAGAAGGGGCGGCCCTGCATCCGGTCCTTGTCCCAGCTGAGGCCCGGCGTCGCGTAGAAGCCGTCGGACCAAAGCTGCACGCGGTCGAGATAGGCCTCGCCGACGACCGTGCTGAACGACAGCGAGCGGCCGTTGACTTCGACCTGGTCGTTGGCGAAGCGCACCGCGCCCGCCTCGCCGCCGTGGCGCGCCGCGGCGCAGGCGGCCAGGCGCTCGCGGATCTGGCGTGCCGCATCCTGCGCCGCCTTGCCGTTGAGGTCGGCGCCGGTCGATGCGGCAGTGGCCGAGGTGTTGGCCACCTTCTGCGTGTCGGTGGCGGTGACGCGCACGCTCTCGAAGCTCACGCCGAGTTCGTGCGCCACCACCTGCGCCACCTTCGTGTTGAGCCCCTGCCCCATCTCGGTGCCGCCATGGTTCACGAGGATCGAGCCGTCGGTGTAGACGTGGACCAGCGCGCCGGCTTGGTTGAAGTGCTTGACGTTGAAGGAGATGCCGAACTTCAGCGGCGCCAGCGCGATGCCGCGCTTGAGCACCGGGCTCTTCGCGTTGAAGGCCGCGATCTCCTCGCGCCGCCCGCGGTAGCCGCTGGTGCCTTCGAGCTCGGCCACCAGCTCGTGGATGATGTTGTCGCTGACGAGCTGGCCGTAGGGCGTGACGTTGTTCTCCGTCTTGCCGTAGAAATTGATGCGCCGCACGTCGAGCGGATCGCGGCCCAGCTCGCGTGCCACGCTGTCGAGGATGTTCTCGATCGCGATCGCGCCCTGCGGGCCGCCGAAGCCGCGAAACGCCGTGTTGCTCTGCGTGTTGGTGCGGCCCGAGTAGCCGTGCATGGCCACGTCCGGCAGCCAGTAGGCGTTGTCGAAGTGGCACAGCGCCCGCGTCATCACCGGGCCCGAGAGATCGGCGGAGTGGCCGGCGCGCGAGACCATCGAGATCTCGGCGCCGAGGATGCGGCCCTCGTCGTCGTAGCCGACTTCGTATTCGTACCAGAAGCAGTGGCGCCGGCCGGTGATCAGGAAATCATCGTCGCGGTCGAGCCGGAGCTTGACGGGGCGCTGCAGCTTGTTGGCCGCCACTGCCGCCACGCAGGCGAAGAGCGCCGACTGCGACTCCTTGCCGCCGAAGCCGCCGCCCATGCGCCGGCATTCGACGTGCACCTCGTTCGCATGCAGGTGCAGCGCATGCGCCACCAGATGCTGCATCTCGCTCGGGTGCTGGGTCGAGCAGTGCACGTGCATCGTGCCGCCCTCCTTCGGGATCGCGTAGCTGATCTGGCCTTCGAGGTAGAACTGCTCCTGCCCGCCGACGTCGAGCGTGGCCTTGAGCCGGTGCGGCGCCTTCGCGATTGCAGCCTGGGCGCCGCCCTCGTGGGTAGCGCGCACCAGGTGCATCGGCGGCAGCACGTACTGGCCCTTCTCGTGCGCCTGCTGCGGCGTGATCACAGGCGGCGCGGCCTCGATGTCCAGCGCATCCTTGGCCCGGGCCGCGGCGCGGCGCGCGGCATCGCGCGTCTCGGCGATCACGGCGAACACCGGCTGGCCCAGGTAGCGGATGTCGCCGCTGCAGAGGATCGGGTCGTCGTGGATGATCGAGCCGCAGTCGTTGCTGCCCGGGATGTCGGCCGCGGTCAGCACCGCCACCACGCCGGGCATGGCGCAGATGGCTTCGAGCTTCATGTTCTTGAGCCGGCCGTTGGCGACCGGCGAAAGCCCCAGCGCGCAGTGCAGCGTGCCCGCGAGTTCGGGGATGTCGTCGATGTAGGTGGCCTCGCCGGCCACGTGCAGGTGGGCCGATTCGTGCGGCCGGCTGATGCCGACGCGCGCACCGTCCTCGTGCGCCTTGGCTTCGGCGCGCGCATCGATGCGCGCGGCGGTGTTCTTCAGGTAGTCGGTGAAGGCCTCTGCGGATTGCAGCAGGGCGAGGTCGATGGGCTTGTTCATCTCAGGCTCCTTGCAGGGCCGCATGGGGCATCACGCTCCAGACGCTGGTGGCTTCCACCGGCAGCGCATCCTCTGTGCGCGTTTCCAGCCACAGGCGCTGCAGCAGGTTCTGCGCCACCTGCAGGCGGTAGTCGGCACTCGCGCGCATGTCGGAGAGCGGCTTGAAGTCCTGCGCCAGCGCGAGCTTGGCCGCGTTGAGGCTGGCCTGAGTCCAGGGCTTGCCGACCAGCGCGGCCTCGGCCTGCGCCGCGCGCTTGACGATCGCGGCCATGCCGCCGAAGGCCAGGCGCACTTCCTTCACCACATCGCCGTCGAGCGCGATGGCGAAGCCGCCGCACAGGGCCGAGATGTCGCAGTCGAAGCGCTTGCTGATCTTGTAGGCGCGCACCTGGCGCTGCATGGCCGCGAGCGGGACCACGAGGCCCTGCACGAACTCGCCGGGCTCGAGCCGGTTCTTCATGTAGTCGACGTAGAACTCGGGCAGCGGCATGCGGCGCACGCGGCTGCCGCGGCGCAGCTCGATCTCGGCGTCGAGCGCCATCAGCACCGGCGGCGAATCGCCGATCGGCGAGCCGTTGGCGACGTTGCCGCCCATGGTGCCGGCGTTGCGTATCGGCGGCGAGGCGAAGCGCAGCCAGACGTCGGTCAGGCTGGGCAGGCGCCGCGCCAGAGCGCCGAAGGCAGTCTCGAGCGAGGCGCCGGCACCGATGTAGAGCGTGTCGCCGCGCTCTTCCACCACCTTCATCTCGGCCACGTCGCCGACGAAGATGATGTCGCCCAGGTCGCGGAACTGCTTGTTGACCCAAAGGCCGACGTCGGTGGAGCCGGCCAGCAGCTGCGCCGTCGGCTCGGCTTCGCGCAGCGCGGCCAGGTCGGCCAGCGTGGTCGGCGCGTGGAAGTGGTCTATGCGCTGGCCGAGCGGTGCGGCGTAGTCGAAGCTGCTTTCGTGCTGGAGGCTGGCGAGCGCGGCGATGACCGGCTCGGTGTCGAGCCGCACGCCGGGCAGGTCGAACATTCGCTGGCCGGCATCGAGGATCGGGCGGTAACCGGTGCAGCGGCACAGGTTGCCCGAGAGATCGTCGGCCAGCTGCTGGCGCGTAGGCCGCGTGCCTCCGGCCTGGTGGTGCTCGTAGGTGGACCACAGCGACATCACGAAGCCCGGCGTGCAGAAGCCGCACTGCGAGCCGTGGCAGTCGACCATCGCCTGCTGCACCGGATGCAGGCGCGTCACCGCATGCTTGTCGTGCTGCGCGCTGTCGCGGCTCTTGCCGCATTGCGCCTTGAGGTCTTCGACCGTGAACAGCGCCTTGCCATGCAGCGTGGGCAGGAACTGGATGCAGGAATTCACCGTCGAGAGCCTGAGGCCGCCCACCGAATTCGCCTCGCCGGACTCGGCCAGTTCGCCGATCACCACGGTGCAGGCACCGCAGTCGCCCTCGTTGCAGCCTTCCTTGGTGCCGGTGCAGCGGGCATCTTCACGCAGCCAGTCGAGCACCGAACGCGTCGGATGCACGCCGCTCACGTCGACGATCCGGCCGCGGTGGAAGAAGCGGATGGGTTGGGTGCTCGGGGTCATGGGCATGCTCGTGGGAGGCATTCGTTGTGGCGTGTGGCGATCAAGAACCGTGCCTGCGAAGTTAGTCCTTTAGCGGGCCGCATGCATACCGTCGTGCCCATATCGGCTATGTGGGGACCGGTATGTGACGCCCGGGAAAACCCTGGGTCGATGAGCGCGCGCGCCGAGCCGGCAGCTAAGATCTGCGCTCCACGTCCCGCCGCGCCACTTCGGCCTCCACGGGCCGAACAAAGAGGAAAGAAGCACATCCGATGCGACTCAGCACCCGAGGTCGTTTCGCCGTCACCGCGATGATCGACATGGCCCTCCACCAACAGGCGGGACCGGTCAACCTGGCCAGCATCAGCCGCCGCCAGCAGGTGTCGCTCTCCCACCTGGAACAACTGTTCGGCAAGCTGCGCCGCCACGGCCTGGCCGCGTCGACGCGCGGGCCCGGCGGCGGCTATTCGCTCGGCCGCAAGGCCGCGGACATCAGCGTGGCGGACATCCTCTTCGCGATCGACGATGCGGCCGCCGACGAGGCGACGAAGAAAAAGCAGGCCGCGGCAGCGGACCACCCGAGCCGCTACGCGACCGACGAGCTCTGGGCCTCGGTGAACCGCTGCGCGGTCGAGTTCCTCGACGCCATCACGCTCCAAAGCCTGGTCGACGAACAGATCGCCAGAGGTGTGCAGCCCGAAAGCGGGCTCGCCGAGCGGCGGGCTCCGGCCTCTTCCACCCGAGCCAAGCCACTGCTTCCGGACACGCCGAATTCGGTCTTCTCGCTGGGGCGGATGCTGACGACGAAGCGTTCGTGAGGCGCTCCCTCACCCCTCCCCGAACAACTCCCGCATCACGCCCCTCAACCAGCTGTTCGCCGGATCCGCCTCGAAGCGCTTGCTCCAGTGCAGCGACACGGTGAAGTCGCGCAGCGGAAAGGCCGGCTCGACGATGGTGTAGCCGCCCTCCTCCGCGAAGCCGTTTGCGATGTTGCGCGGCATCACGACCGCGAGATCGGTGGCGCGCACGATGGCCGGCAGCACCATGAAGTGCTCGGTGGTCAGGCGCACGCGGTCTTCGAGGTTGAGCAGTTGCAGGATGCGCAGCGTTTCGGCGTGCGTGCGCACCGCAACGTATTCCAGCTTCTGCAGCGCCTCCAACAACGCCTTGCCGCTGCGCCGCCCGCGCGTGAAAGGATGGCCGCGGCGCAAGAGCACGATGTAGCGGTCCTTCAAAAGGTGGACGCGCTGCGTGTCGCGCACCTTGGGCAGGAAGCCGAAGGCGAAGTCGATGCGGCCACTGTCGAGCGCCGGCGCGATCTCGGCCGGCAGAAGCGGCAAGGTCTCTAGCCGCACGCCGGGCGCGAGCTCGCCCAGCCGGGCCATCAGCGCCGGCAGGAAGCGGCCTTCGCCGATGTCGCTCATGTGGATGCGGAAGGTCTTGCGCGAGGCCGAGGGCTCGAAGCGATCGGGCTCGTTGAGCGCTTCTTCCAGCGTGCCCAGCGCCGACTGCACGGCGATCGCCAGCCGCTCGGCGCGCGGCGTGGGCGCGACCCCGCCGGCGACGCGCGTGAACAGCGCGTCCTCCAGCAGCAGCCGCAGCCGGCCCAGGCCATGGCTCGCGGCCGGCTGGGTGAGGCCCAACGAGTCGGCGGCGCGGCTCACGCTGCGCGCACGGTAGACGGCATCGAACAGGCGCAGCAGGTTCAGGTCGATGGTGTCGATATGCATGGCGTTCATGTTGCTTAGCAGGATTATTTTATTGAACGCGAGCGCCGCGCGTCCGACACTGCGCCGTGGCTCTCGGGCCGCTTTCAAAAACGCAGAAAAGGAGACATCGCCATGCCGAAGACCCGTTCGTTCTGTGCGGCGGCCGCAGTGCTTTGCGCCGCCATGACCGCCACGGCCCAGCAGCCGCCCGCCGAAGAACCCGGTTGGGCCAAGGGCCGCCCGAAGACCGAAGCCGCCCAGCGCATGGCGCCGGTTCCGGCTTTCCCGATTCCGACTTCGCCCGACAAGCTGCCGACGGCCAAGTTCAAGCTGCCGCCGGGCTTCAAGGTCGAGACCTGGGCCTCGGGCGTGCTCGATGCGCGCGCGCTGCGCCAGGGTGCCGGCGACACCGTGTTCGTGAGTTCGCTGTTCGTCGCCAACAAGGTCTACGCGGTCGTTCCCAAGGGCAACACGCGCGAGGTCAAGACCGTCATCGACAAGATGGAGAAGGCCGCCGGCATCGAGTACCACAAGGGCGCCCTCTACCTGGCCACCCACAAGCAGATCATGCGATACGACGGCATCGATTCGAAGCTCGACAACCCCGGCGCGCCGGTCGTGCTGTACGACAAGCTGCCCGGCGGCGAGGACCACAGCTGGAAATACCTGCGCATCCACAAGGACAAGCTCTACTTCGCGATCGGCGCGCCCTGCAACATCTGCGACCCCGGCGAGTACGCCAAGATCTACCGCATGAACCTCGACGGCAGCGGCATGGAAACCGTGGCCAGCGGCGTGCGCAACACAGTGGGCTTCGACTTCGACCCGAAGACCGGCCGGCTCTGGTTCACCGACAACGGCCGCGACTGGCTCAGCGAGGAAATCCCGAACGACGAGCTCAACGTGGTCAGCGGCCCGAACCAGCACTTCGGCTATCCGTATTGCCACCAGGGCAACATCCCCGATCCGGAATTCGGCTGGGGCAAGTCCTGCAGCGACTACGCGAAGCCGGCCGCATTCCTCGGCCCGCATGCCGGCTCGCTGGGCCTGAAGTTCTACACGGGCAAGATGTTCCCGGCCAAGTACCAGGGCGCTATGTTCATCGCCCGCCACGGCCCATGGAACCGCACCGTCAAGTACGCCGACGTCTCGGTCGCATGGCCCGACGGCAAGGGCGGCGCCAAGGTCGAGCCTTTCATGACCGGCTTCGTCGAGAACAACACCTACCTCGGGCGCCCGGTCGACTTCCTGGTGATGAAGGACGGCTCGCTGCTGGTGAGCGACGACCACGCGGGCGCCATCTACCGCATCAGCTACGGCAAGTGATGAGAGGCGCACGACAACTCGCATTCACCGTCGCAGCGGCAGCATCCTTCTGGCTCGCGGCGCCGGCCGGCGCGCAGGGCAGCAGCCCTCCGGGCGCCTATGCACAACGCTATGCGGCGTTGTGCGCGGCCTGCCACGGCGCCAACGGGCGCAGCGAGATGCCGGGCACGCCGGCGCTCGCGGGCCAGCATTCCTTCTACGCGATCACGCAGCTCTTCCTGTTTCGCGAAGGGCGGCGCGCCAACGAGCCCATGAGCGCGGTGGCGAAGACCCTGAAGGACGATGACCTGCGCGGCTTCTCCGACTTCATCGCCACGCTGCCGCCGGTGCCTGCGCCGGCGCCGGCGACCCCTCCCGATGCGGCACGCATGACCCGTGGCCAGGCCCTGGCCCAGGAACACAAATGCGTGTTCTGCCACGGCGCCGATTTCAGCGGCGGCCAGCAGGTCCCGCGCATCGGGCAGCAGCGCGAGGACTACCTGCAGTTGACGCTGCGCGAGTTCAAGTCCGGCAAGCGCGTGGGCTACACGATGGCCATGGCCGAGGCGGTCGGCCGGATCCCGAACGAGGACCTGGACACCCTCGCCTACTACCTGGCCCGCTTCCCGGGCCGCAAATAGACCCACGGAGAAAAAACGCTTGGAAGTTTCATTCAGCAAAGAGATCGAGGCGCTGCGCCTGGGCGCCGGCGACACCTTTCACGGCGAGGGCATCCTCGCGATCACCAAAGGCCTGCTGCAGTCGGGCGTGGCCTACGTCGGCGGCTACCAGGGCGCGCCAGTCTCGCACCTGCTCGACGTGATGGTGCAGGCCAAGCCCTACATGGACGAGCTAGGCGTGCATGTCGAAGCCTGCTCCAACGAGGCCTCCGCCGCGGCGATGCTCGGCGCCTCCATCCACTACCCCCTGCGCGGCGCAGTGACCTGGAAGTCCATCGTCGGCACCAACGTCGCGGCCGATGCGCTGTCCAACCTTTCGTCGCCCGGCGTCAAGGGCGGCGTGTTGATCGTCGTGGGCGAGGACTACGGCGAGGGCGCCAGCGTGATCCAGGAGCGCACGCACGCCTATGCGCTCAAATCCGGCATGTGCCTGCTCGATCCGCGCCCCGACCTGGGCGTGATGGTGAACATGGTCGAGCACGGGTTCCGCCTTTCCGAGCACTCCAACATGCCCTGCATGATGGAGCTGCGCATCCGCACCTGCCACGTGCGCGGCAGCTTCGAATGCAAGAACAACCTCGCGCCCCTGGTCTCGACGCGCGCGCTGATGGAAGAGCCGGCCGGCTTCGACTACATGCGGCTCGCGCATCCGCCAGTCACCTTCCGCCACGAGAAGCTGAAGGGCGACGAGCGCCTGCCGGCCGCGCGCCGCTACATCGCCGAGAACCGGCTCAACGAGCTGATCCCCGGCACGCACGCCGACCTCGGCATCGTGGTGCAGGGCGGGCTCTACAACTCGCTCGTGCGCAGCCTGCAGCAGTTGGGCCTGGCCGACGCCTTCGGCGCCACCGACATTCCCTTGCTGGTGCTCAACGTCGCCTATCCGCTGGTGCCCGAGCAGGTGGCGGACTTCTGCGTGGGCAAGCGCGCCGTGCTGGTGGTGGAAGAAGGCCAGCCCGAATACATCGAGCAGGAGATCGCGACGCTCCTGCGCCGGCGCGACATCCAGACGCCGCTGCACGGCTGCGACATGCTGCCGGCCGCCGGCGAGTACGGCGTCGAGGTGCTGGCGACCGGCATGGCGCAGTTCGCCCAGCGCTACCTGCCGCAGCACGCGCAGCACTCGGCCCAGGGCTGGCTCGTGGGCAACCGCGAGCGCCGCGCCGCGGTGGCCACGCAACTCGAAGCGCCGCTGCCGGCGCGCCCGCCGAGCTTCTGCATCGGCTGCCCCGAGCGGCCCGTGTTCGCCGCGCTCAAGCTGGCGCAGCAGGACAGCGGGCCGGTGCACATCGCGGCCGACATCGGCTGCCACGCCTTCGGCACCTTCGAGCCCTTCTCGATGGGCCACTCGATCCTCGGCTACGGCATGAGCCTCGCGAGCCGTGCGGGCGTGTCGCCGATGATGCAGCGGCGGGCGCTGTCGATCATGGGCGACGGCGGCTTTTGGCACAACGGCCTCCTGACCGGCGTGCAGAGCGCGCTCTTCAATGGCGACGACGCGGTGCTCCTGATCTTCAAGAACGGCTACACCTCGGCCACCGGCACGCAGGACATCATCTCCACGCCCGACGATGAAATGAAAGAGCATGCGGTCGACAAGCAGCAGAGCCTGGTCGACAAGAACCAGACCATCGAGTCGACCTTGAAGGGCCTGGGCGTGCAGTGGCTGCGCACCGTCCACACCTACCGCGTCGACAAGATGCGCAAGACGCTCAACGATGCCTTCACGAGCGACTTCAACGGCCTCAAGGTGATCATCGCCGAGGGCGAATGCCAGCTCGAGCGGCAGCGCCGCATCAAGCCCTGGATCGCCAGCCTGCTCAAGAAAGGCGAGCGCGTGGTGCGCGTGAAGTACGGCGTCGACGAGGACGTGTGCAACGGCGACCATGCCTGCATCCGGCTCTCGGGCTGCCCCACGCTCACCATCAAGGACAACCCCGATCCGCTCAAGGTCGACCCGGTGGCGGTGGTGATCGACGGCTGCGTCGGCTGCGGCCTGTGCGGCGAGAACGCGCATGCCGCCACGCTGTGCCCGAGCTTCTACCGGGCCGAGGTCGTGCAGAACCCGAGGTGGCACGAGCGGCTGCTGCATTCCGTGCGCGGTGCGGTGGTGCGCGCGCTTCAACCCGCTTGACATGACCCACCCCCAGGCTCGCCCACTTCGTGTGGCTCTCGCACCCCCTTGCAGGGGGCAACACCAGCGGCCCGGCGAAGCCGGTTCCGCGGTGTTCCTCGAATGAGCTCTTTCGACCTCTTGTCTTTATTTCGTTCATGAACCGCACCCAACCGATCACCCTGCTCGTCTGCGCCCTCGGCGGGGAAGGCGGCGGCGTGCTGACCGAATGGCTGGTCGACACGGCCCGCCATGCCGGCTATGCCGCGCAGAGCACGTCGATTCCCGGCGTCGCGCAGCGCACCGGCGCCACCACCTACTACATCGAGGTGTTTCCCGTGCCGCTGGCCGAGCTCGGCGGGCGCCGGCCGGTATTCAGCCTGAGCCCGGTGCCGGGGGCGCTCGATGCCATCGTCTCCTCGGAGCTGCTGGAGACCACGCGCCAGATCGGCAACGGCATGAGCGCGCCGCAGCGCACGCTGGTCATCACCTCCTCCGGCCGCACGCTGACCACGGCCGAGCGCATGCAGCCCGGCGACGGGCGCGCCGATGCCCAGCGGTTGCTCGACGTCGTCAAGGCCTTCAGCCGGGAGCACCACGTGTTCGACATGGGCACGGTGGCGCGCGACGCCGGCACGGTGGTCAGCGCGGTAATGCTCGGCGCGATCGCAGGCAGCGGGCTGTTTCCGTTCCCGCGCGAGGCCTATGAGCAGGTGGTGCGCGGCGGCGACACCAGCGCACCCGAGAAGCTCAGCAAGATGGCCGCCGCCAGCCTGCGCGGTTTCGCCAAAGCCTTCGACACCGTGGGCACGCCGCGTGCGCAGGCCGCGCTGGTGACACGGCTGCTGTCGAGCCAGGGCGACGAAGCGCCGGTACAGCCCACGCTGAGCGCAGAGATGGCGCGGGCCTTTCCGCCGCCGACGCACGACATGCTCGCACTCGGCCATGCGCGGCTCGTCGACTACCAGGACGAAACCTATGCGGCGCTCTATCTCGAGCGGCTGCAGCAGGCGCTGGCCGCCGAGCGCGCATCCGACCCGGCCGGCGCCCATGGCTTCGCGGTCACGCGCGAGATGGCGCGCTGGCTTGCGCTGTGGATGGCCTTCGACGACATCGTGCGCGTGGCCGAGCTCAAGAGCCGCGCCAGCCGCGCGCAGCGCGTGCGCAACGAGGTGAAGGCCGCGGACGACGACATCGTCAGGGTGTACGACCACTTCAAGCCCGGCGCGCCCGAGTTCGCGGCGCTGCTGCCGGCTTCGCTGGCGCACCGCGTCACCGCCTGGGACCGGCGCAGGAAGACGCCCTTCGCGCTGCCGCTCAAGGTCGGCAGCCACTCGGTCGCCGGCATGGCCTCTCTGCGCGTGCTGGCCTCGCTGCGCTGGCTGCGCAAGCGCGGCAGCCGCTTCGCCGAGGAGCAGGCGCTGATCGAGCGCTGGCTGGCCGCCGTCGTGCAGGGCACCCGCGCCGACTGGCGCCTGGGCCACGAGCTCGCGCTCTGCGGACGGCTCATCAAGGGCTACGGCAGCACCAACGAGCGCGGCAAGCGCAACCTGCTGCACGTGATCGACCACCTGGCCGTGGCGCCGCTGCCCGACGGCTCGCCGGCCGCGCGCGCGGCAGCGATCGCCGCCGCGCGCGAAGCCGCCTTGGCCGACGAAGCCGGCACCGCGCTCGATGCCACGCTGATGCGCCACGGCGCACCGCCGAGGCCGGTGATCGCGCAGCCGATCCGCTGGATGAAGCGCCCGCCGGCGGCGACCCCCTGATCAACATGAGGAGACAAACGATGACGACATCCAGACCCCGGCGCGCCCTGCTCGCCCTGCTCCTGGCCGCTGCCGCCGCGGCGCCCGCGGCCTACGCACAGGGCAGCGCCTGGCCTTCGAAGCCGATCAAGGTGGTCGTGAACTTCCCGCCAGGCGGCGCGGCCGACCAGATCGCGCGCGCGGTATCGCTGCCGCTGCAAGAGGCGCTCGGGCAGCCGGTGCTGATCGAGAACCGCGGCGGCGCCAACGGCAACATCGGCGGCGAGGTCGCGGCGCGGGCGGCGCCCGACGGCTACACGCTGCTCATGAGCTCGGGCGGCATGGTGTCGGTCAATCCGCACATCTATCCGAAGATGGCCTTCGATCCCGCCAAGGACCTGATGCCGGTGGCCGCGGCCGCGCGCGTGCTGGTGTTCCTGGTGACCAAGCCCTCGCTGCCGCCTGCGAACATCAAGGACTTCATCGCCTACGTGAAGGAGCGCCCCGGCAAGCTCTCCTACGGCTCGCCCGGCACCGGCAGTTCGCCGCACCTGGCCGGCGAGATGTTCAAGAGCCAGGCCGGCCTGTATGCGGTCCATGTACCTTACCGCGGCGCGGCGCCGGCGCTTCAGGATCTGCTGGCCGGCCAGCTCGACTACTACTTCGACCCGGGCATCGGGCTGCCCCAGGTGCGCGCCGGCAAGCTGCGCCTGCTGGCGGTGGGCAGCCCCAAGCGCTCGCCGCTGTTTCCCGATGTGCCGACGCTGGACGAAGCCGGCCTCAAGGGTTTCGATGCCGACACGGTGTTCGGCTTCTACGCGCCGGCCCGAACCCCGCCCGAGATCGTGACCCGGCTCAATCTAGAAATCAACCGCATCCTCGCGATGCCGGCGGTGAAGGAGCGCATCGCCAGCCTGGGCGGCGAAGCCCTGCCCGGCACGCCGGCCGCTTTCCAGGAGCGCATCGCTGCGGACTCGGCGCGTTTCGCCGCCATCATCCGCGAGCGCAAGATCCTCGCGGACTAAGCGTCAGATCACCTATCGTTCACTGCATGAGCAAGCAAGTCATCTACACCGTTCGCGTCGAATTCGGGGATTGCGATCCGGCCGGCATCGTCTGGTTTCCCAACTTCTTCCGCTGGATCGACGCGGCCTCGCGCCACTTCTTTGCCGAGCGCGGCGTGCCGCGCTGGGAAGAGACGGCGCAGACCCTCGGCGTCATCGGCACGCCGCTGGTCGATACCCACACGCGCTTCGTCAAGAGCGCGAGCTATGGCGACACGCTGTCGATCGCGGTGGCCATTCCCGAGTGGCGCGACAAGAGCTTCCTGCAGACCTACCGCATGAAGCGCGGCGAAGACCTGATCCTCGAATGCGAAGAGGTGCGCATCTTCGCCGCCAAGCGCGAAGGCGGTGGCATCCGCGCGGTGCCGATCCCGCCGGAAATCCGGCGGCTCTGCGAGTAGCCTCTTCTCAAGGGAAAAGCACGCGCGAATCGCCGCTCATCCAGACGTTGCGGATGCGCATGTGCGTGATGCGCCAGCCTGCAGCCTCGCGGCGCAGCTTCGTTTCGTAGATGTTCTTCAGCAGCAGGTGGCGGCTGTGGTCGCCCTTGGGAAGATGCTGCGCTTCTACCAGCGCGAAGAGCTCCGCCGTGCCGCTCTCGAGGCGCACGCGCGGGTTGGTGACCGTGTGCGTGGTGTCGAGCCTGGCGACGTTGGGAACGATGGTTTCGACGATCTGGCGCTTGCCCTTGAAGACCGGCACTTCCACGCCGAGCCGCGCGGCGGGCTGCACGAAGTCGAGCTCCGCATCCTCCGCAAACGCCGAGGCAAACAAGGCTTCGTCGGCCAGATCCTGTCCGGCGGCAAAGCGGTACAGGGCATCGATGACGTCCACGCGCTCGGCAAGGTTGGTTTCGGCGCTCATGAATCAATCTCCAGGCTTGAGTAAATTGAGCGCCCAGCTTCCCTGAAACTCGATCGAAACGTCGGCTGGTATCCGAATGGCAACCAACTCTTCTTCCCTCGCCTACCCCGAGCCCTACTGCGCAGGCGAGTCCTGCGAATTCGAAGTGGCGCGCACGGTCGCGCTCATCGCCGGCCGCTGGGCCGTGCCGATCATGGAGTCGCTCTATTTCGCCGGCGAGCCGGTGCGTTTCCGCGCGCTGCAAAGGCGCCTCGGCTCGATCTCGCAGAAGGAGCTGACACGGCAGCTGACGCTGTTCGTCCACCATGCCGTGGTGAGCCGGCGGGAGCACGAGGGCTCGCGCGCCGGCATCGAATACGCGCTCACGGCGCGCGGCCTGGCGCTGCTCAAGCAGATGGATGCGCTCGGCCGCTGGGCCAAGCGCATGGACCCTGCGTAGTGCTTTCGTGCCAATCGGATTCATCGTTTCGGCCATTCGCTGCCGCGGAGTTGCCGCCTAGACTGCATACGAATACCCGACAACGCAGGGCTCGGCGCCGCGGCAGCCAATCGCCCGGGCGAAGCGAGGGAATTCGTCCGTTCATAAGATCGGCATCCGCCCCCCAGATCTGCGCACTTCGCCTAACTTTGATTCCCATGTCCGAGATTGATTTGACTGCGCAAACAGCAGCGGTTCGCAGTGTTCTTGCCACCCATGGAATTCGCCGTGCGCTGGCGCTGCTCAATGACAGGACGCAGTACCGGTACACGGCCATCTACAAGTTGAGCGGCAATGCGTTGCGGGCAGAGCACGTCTTCGATCGCTCCTCCGAATACCGCACCTGGTTGAAGGCAGTTCCCCTGGACAAGAGCTTTTGCCAACACGCGATCGAGCAAGGCGAATTCACGACCACCCACGTCTCCAAGGACAAGTCCTTGATGAGCTACCGCCCCTATGTCGGCCTTGTCGAGTCCTACTACGGGCGGTTGCTGACACGCGGTTCCGGGACGCCCTACGGCACCTTCATCCATTTCGATCTGGAGCCTCGCAGCATCGACGCGCGGGAGGTCTCGTTTCTCAAGCAGGTGACGCCGCTGTTCCTCGATTACCTGGAGTGAGTCAGGCGCGGACGGATCCGCACCGAGCCGGTTGGCGAATCAAAGCGGCCCGCGTGCCCAAGGCCCCCAGATCGCGAACGTGATGCCGGGCGATTGCACGTTCACGAACAGCACCTTGCCCGCCGGATCGAAGCAGGCCCCGCAGAACTCGCTGCTGCGGTAGTCGCCGGGCGCGACCGTCTTGCCGGCCGAAGCGATCTGGTCGGCACCGAGCTTCACGTTGTGGCGCGCGAACACGAAGCTGGCGCCGTCGGAGGTCAGTCCTACCAGGCGCTCGATGCGTCCCTGGCCTTGGTCGTCGACGCCGCCGCCGTCCTCGCAAAGCAGCACGCCGCCGCGCGGGCTGATCGTGATGTTGTCGGGGTTGTTGGCAGCCACCGCGTCGAGCGACACGAAGACTGCCTTGAGCATGCCGGTGGCCAAGTCGTACTCCCACACCGCGCCTTCGCCATTGCCGCCAGCGCCCGCGGCATTCACGCCGGTCGCGGTGTCGACGATGAACAGCTTGCCGTCGTGATGCCAGATGCCTTCGCCGCGCGCCATGCGCAAGCCGCCTTTCGCCCAGCCCTGCGCGAACGGGCCGGCCACCGACGTGCTGCCCACAAAACCGGGCAGCGCAATCGAGGCCGGGTTCGCATCGGGATCGGCGATGTCCACCCATTCGAGGCTGTGCGTGTCACCGGCCGAGGCGACATTGAGGTCGGCGTTGGCCTTGCCGGCCACCTTGGCCATCTGCAGCTTGCCGCCCGCTTCGTAGCTGCCCGGGCGGCCGCTCGCATCGTTGGGCATGAAACGATAGAAGCCCGACTTGTTGCGGCTGTCCTCGGTGAGGTAGGCGAAGCGCGTCTTCGGGTCGACGGCGACGGCCTCGTGGCTGAACCGGCCCATCGCGACAATCGGCTTGCCGGTCGTCTCGGCCGCGTTGGCGCGCACCTCGAACACGTAGCCGTGCTTCTTGCCGCCTTGCGACTCGAGATTGCTGCCGGTTTCTTCGCAGGTGAGCCAGGTGCCCCAGGGCGTGGGGCCGCCGGCGCAGTTGGTGAGGGTGCCGCCCAGGCTGGCCTCCATGCCGAGCCACTGGCGGCCCTTGAAGCGCAGGTTGGTGGTTCCGCCGCCGGCAAAGCGGCCGTTCACGCTGCTCGAGGCGGTGTCGTACATTGCCGGCGCCCGGATCAGGCTCGTCGACTGGCCGCGCTCGTGGTTGCGCACCAGCACCACGTCGACGCTGCTGCCGCGGCCGTACGAGGCGATCACCGCCATACCGTCGTGGTTGCTCGGGCAGGGCTGGCCGTCGTTCATCTGGTCACCGGTCCAGCCGTAGGAACGGTAGGCGAAGCCTTCAGGCAGTTGCAGCAGCGGCAGGCCGGTGGCCTCGTCGAGCGCCGGCGCGACTGGACCGTACGGGCTCGCGACGAGGCCGGTACTGCCAGTGGCGGCGTTGGCGTTTCGAGCCTGCAGCGCCTGCATGGTGCCGATGAAAGAGAGGGCGGCAACCGAGGTCGAGCCGCGCAGAAAGCCGCGGCGGGAATTTAGCGACATGAGAACTCCTGGGGGTGTGGGGTTCCCGCATTGGAGAGTGCCGCGGTGTCAGCGCCGTTACAGCGGCTGTCGCGAGTGCAATCAGGCAACTGAAGCGGCACCGGGCACCTGGCTATGCGGTATGCGGATGGCGCGCAGCGTCCATGTGACGAGCACCTCGGCGTGGCGCAGGATCGAGAATCGTCGGGCGTCGCGGAGCTGCTCATTTCATGTTCCCGCCCGGCGGCGCCGGCATCAGCCCAAGAACATAGCGCAGCTCGCTCACGCGCGCGCCGCCGATCGCGAATTCGCGCATCGATGCCGGCTCCGGTGCGAAGCCCGCGGCGGCATAGAAGCGCCGGGCGCGCTCGTTGCCGGCCAGCACCCACAGGCTGACCGAGTTGCAGGCCTGCGTACGAATGTGCTCCAGCGCAGCGAGCCACAGCGTGCGGCCGATGCCCTGCGACCAGGAGGAAGGCGCCAGGTAGAGCGCCCAGATCTCGGCAGCGCCGGGCGCCGCGTCCTTGTCCCGCGAAGGACCGAAGGCGACGAAGCCCGTCACCCGGCCGTCGGCCATGGCCACGAGCAGTTTCGGCACGCCCTTGACCACGGCCTCGCGCCACCCGGCCTCGCGCCCGTCGATCGAGAGCGCCGACAGGTATTCGGCAGCAAGCAGTCCGGCGTAGGCCTGCCAGGAAAGAACATGGACCTCGGCGATCTCGCGGCAGTGCGCCAGGGCAGCTGGCTCGATGGTCGCAGGGCGGATGGAGTTCATGGGCCCATTGTGCGGGCCCGGATTCCCGTTAGGCGCCGCTCTGCATCGCCTGATTGACGCGCTGGAGTTCCTGCGCGAGCCGCATGGCCTCCGCGCGCGCGGAGCGGACGCCGCGCTGCAGCAGGAAGAACTGCTTGGCATAGGCGTCCGTCAGGCGCGTCCACTGTTCGAAGGTCGCGTCCATGCGGGCCGAAGATTGATTCAAGACGGGCTCCCTTGCCATTGTTGGGTTCTCACCGGGTTGCGGATCTGGCCGTGATTCCAACAGATGAACGTGTAAGGAACATGACGCGCCGGAACACCTAGGGCCTGTTAACGCTATTTGCGGGGTCGCGAAGGCCTGCCAGGGCGGGCCAATCAAGGCGCGCGACGCCGTGCGTGCGTCGGCACGCACAAGGAGCGCAACGCCGAGTGGCGCGCCCTGGCAGGCCTTCCCTGCGGGTTGCCCAGCCAAGGGGCCGTCTGCGGCGTTGCCCGCGCTTGCAAGGCGCAAGCCTTGCTGCGCACGGGCGCCTTGCATCCAGCCCCTTGGCTGGGCAACGCGATCCCCGCAAATAGCGTTAACAGGCCCTAGAGGGTCGATCCGATCGCGAGCGCTGCCCTCACGAAGGTGCCGATGCTCGCCAGCCGGGCGCCGGTCTCGAGCGCTTGCGCCGCGCCGGATTTCGACTTGTCGCCGCTCATCAGGTCCTTGATGCGCTTCTTGCCGAGCGAATCGCCCAGCCTCTGGATCACCGGCTTCACCAAGGGACGCACCTTGTCCATCTCGGTCGTCTTGAAATCGGTCTGGCTCTGTTCGTAGACGTTGTCGAGGACCAGGAGAAAGGACTCCAGGCCGATGACGACGGTCTCGTAGGCCGCCGAGTACGTGGCCGTGCGCTCCACCTGGCGCAGGCGCACCTGGAAGTATCGGAACAACGCGGGGTTGCCGAAATGAAAGCGGATCTGGCCTCGTTCGACGCTCTCGAGCTCGTAGCTGGTGCGGGCCAGAAGCACGAGTATGTCGCTCCATGCTGCGCCCTCGCTGAGGTTCCCGTGCTTGATCAGCCCTGTCTCGTAGAGCGATTTGGCCCTGGACTCCTTGAGCATCATCGCCTGGGCGACCTTGTATGCGTCGAAGACGCCGCCGAGCGCATGCTTGACGTACAGATAGACGATCAATGCATCGAGGTCGGTCTTGGACAGGCCGCCCAATCCGCGCGTGTCGACATAGGCATCGAGAAATGCCGCCAGGAACTCCTCGCGGTGCTGCTTGGGTATGTGTTCGATGATGGTTTCGTCGGGCATGGATAGGTCGGGCTCTCTTTTGCAGGCGCGCCGTATTGTTGACCAGCCAGGCTCGACGAAAGCACCCGAACGAAAAAGCCCCGGCCGTTTCCAGTCGGGGCGAAAAGGTCGGTGGTCGACCTTGGAGAAAGGTATACGGCTTAGGCTTTTCAACCGAGCCCAAGTTCCCGAACTCTCGCGCTCCAAGCCAACGCCGGCGCGCCACTACAACTTCTCCGGCACCGTTTGGTGCGCGCGGCCTACTTTCTATGGCGGACGCGGATGACGATCCTTGCCTCTGTTGCATCGCACATTGCCACTCGAACAACGAGGGACATGCAATGGCAGAGTATCAAGACCAGCTGCGGGCTTCGGGCGCTCCAGCACTCGAGGCGGAAGGCGCAGCCATCCGGGCGGGAAGTGGCGTCTCTTGGGCGGCCATCTTCGCCGGGGCCTTGGGAGCCGCGGCGCTGTCGCTGATTCTCGTGCTGCTCGGAACAGGACTCGGACTCTCGTCCATCTCGCCATGGACGGAGCGCGGTGCCTCTGCGACAAGGATCGGAGTTGCCACCATCTTGTGGATCACCTTCACGCAGGTTGCGGCTTCCGGCGTGGGCGGCTACCTGGCTGGGCGCCTGCGGACCAAATGGGCAGGCGTGCACACGGACGAGGTGTACTTCAGAGACACGGCGCACGGCTTCCTGGCTTGGTCACTGGCCACGCTGGTGACCGCGGCGGCGCTGACGTCGACGCTCGGCGTCATCCTGGGTGTCGGCGCGCAGGCGGGTGCCTCCATGGTGGGTAGCGCCACGACGGCCGCTGGTGCGGCGGGCGTGGCCGGCGCGACAGTCTCGGAGCCAGTTGCGGAAGACGCCTCTCCATCGGGCCCGATGAGCTACTTCGTCGATTCGCTTTTCCGCCGGGACGCCGGCGCGGCGACAAGTCCCGCAACGGCGCCTGCGGCTGCCGCTCCCCAGTCCACGCCGGCACAGGCGGAAGTGACGCGCATCTTCCTGAATGGCATTCGCACCGGCGCTCTTCCGCCCGAAGATGTTCGATACCTGGGCCAGGCTGTCGCACAGCGCACCGGCTTGAGCCAGCAGGATGCCGAGAAGCGAGTCACCGAGACCTACGCACGTGCCAAGGCAACGCTCGACCAGGCTCAGGAGAAGGCCAGGGCCGCGGCAGACGCAGCCCGCAAGGCATCTGCGTACGGCTCGCTGTGGCTCTTCATCTCGCTACTCATCGGCGCGTTCGTTGCCAGCTATTCGGCGACCTATGGCGGGCGCCAGCGCGATCTCTGAAACGACCTTCTCCGGAGGATTCAATGCCCGCGATCCTGCTCTGGCTCCTTGGAGTCCCCATTCCGATCATCATCCTGCTTGCATTGCTGTTCTGAGCAGCTGTAGGTGCGCACTGTCATGCCCCGCAGCCCGCCGCCTTCACTCCGACAGGCGCATGGGCGCTGGAGGCCTTCGAGCGACGGGTACAACTTTAGCCTTCCCATAGACCTGAAGGAGACATGCCATGACTGCTCGAAAGGACACCCGTGTGCCCGGTGACAAGGCAGATTCGGATTCAGCGACCGGCGTTGGCGCCGTCGTCGGTGGCGCTGCCGGTGGTGTGGCCGGCGGCGCGGCCGCAGGCGCGGCAGTTGGAGGGATGACCGGTCCCGTGGGCGCTGCCGTAGGCGCCGCAGTCGGCGCCGCGGCGGGAGCCCTGGCCGGCCGGAGCATCAAGGCCGATCCAGCCGTCGAGGATGCCTACTGGCGAGACAACTACACCGGGCGCTCCTACGTGGCGGCGGGGTCGAGCTACGACGACTATGCCCCGGCCTACCGCTATGGGGTCGACGCCTATTCCCGCTACCCGAATCGCAAGTTCGACGACGTCGAGCCGGAGTTGAGCCGCGATTGGGGCACGGCCCGTGGACGCTCTTCGCTGGAGTGGGATCGCGCCAGGCACGCGACGCGTGATGCCTGGCAACGCCTCAGCGACACGGTGGAACGCGCCGTTCCCGGCGACTCGGACCGCGACGGCCGCTGAGCGTCGAGGCAGGTCTGCCGCCATTCTCCGCGAGGGACGGGCCTCAGCCCAACGGGGCTGGTGGCTCCGAGGGCTGGGGCGGCGGCCCTGGCGGCGGCGCCTCCTCGCGCAGCACCGCGTTGATTTCGGCGCCGAAGATCAGTGTGGTCGCGCTGATGTACAGGAACACCAGCGTCGCGACCACGCCCGCGAAGCTGCCGTACAGCAACGCCAGTTTTCCGGCGGTACGAAGCGCATACGACAAACTGGCAGCAGCCGCTACCCACAGCGCCGCCCCCACCAAAGCGCCCGGCACTACGGTGTACAGCCGCTGGCGAATATCGGGCAGCCAGCCGTACAGCAGCGCGTACAAGGTCGTCAGCGTCACAAAGGCCAAGCCGTAGCGCACGCTGTTGCGCATCCAGAGCGCCTCTCGCCCCACACCTACATTGGTCTCCAGCAGCCGCCACAGGTACGGCATGATGATCACCGAGCTGAATGCAGCCAGGATACCGGCGCCCACGATCGCCGTGAACAGCGTGACCTTGATGCGCGCCTTCCAGAACGGGAGGCCGCGCTCGATGCCGTACGAGCGGTTGAGCGCCGTGCGCACCGCCTGTATGCCGGACGAGGCTGTCCACAGGGTAGTCAGCACGCCGATGGTCAGCAGCGCCTGGCTGCGCTGAGCCAGCACTTGGTCGATGACCGGCTGCATCGCGTCGCGCACCACCTGCGGCGCATAGTCCAATACGCGGCTGGCCAGCGCCGCAGCGTCGCCGGGCTGCCCGACGAAGCCGGCGGCGGCGGACAGCAGGATCAACAGCGGAAACATTGCCAGCACCGACGAGAACGCCATGCTGCCGGCTTGATTGGCGCTCTGGTGCAGCACGTAGTTGCGGATGGCCAGAAGGACGACGCGCAGGCCTGGCGCGGTCATCGCGGCGTGCCGCACGCGGCGCCAGGCGTTGTTCAGGCTGCTCATGGGCGGCGAGATGACGGAAAAGCGCGATCAGTTCACGACGGCGGATGGACCGGCGGAGCCGAACGATCTGCCGTTGACAGCAGCGCGGCGCTGCGCCCCTTGGCCCTGACGATGTCGAGCCAGTCGTCGATCTCGATCCTGCTGACAATGAAGATCAGCACCACGGACGCCGTGTTGAAACTGCCAGTCCCATGTTGCCGTCGCCCATCAGGTAGGAGGCCCGCCGGCGCGGCGCTGATGCAGACCATGGTGGCCGCCGTCATGCCGGTGTAGTGCATTGCGCACACGGCCACGCCCATCACCGCGGCCGCGATGAACTGGTGCGCCAGCTCCGTGAGGTTGAAGGCCAGCCATAGCGCCGTCGCTGCCGCGCCGATGGCGATCGCTACCGAGGCGGCCACGATGACCAGGTCGAAATTCATGCTGGCGCGCATATTCATGGCGAACATGCCGATGTAGTGCATCGCGCACACGCCGACACCTGCCACCAGGCTGCCGGCCAGCCAGCCGCCGCGGGTAAAGCGCTTGCCGCCGGCCAGGTACAGGGCGATGCCGGACATGACGATCGCGGCGACGAGCGACAAGGCAGTCAGCGGCACGTCGTAGGCGATCGATACCGGCAGCCTGTAGGCCGCCATACCGATGAAGTGCATCGACCAGATGCCGATACCACCCATCGACACCGCGCCGCAGGCCAGCATGGACAGGTCGAGCGTGCCGTCCCTGCGCACCATCTTGTGGGCGCACAGCAGGGCCAGCAGCGAGCCGAAGAAGGAGATCACATACGAGAGCGCGATGGTTCCGGAGTCGTAGCGCGGAGACAGCAGTTGGCCGACGATGGGATCCATGGCGTTCCTTTACAGGGGCGGTGACACCGGGTGCCAGTTGGAGCGAACTGGATGTGATCGTACGGTTGAGTGCTTGGATGCGTATGTACTCCGGGGCGAGCTCTCGCTGGAAACGTGCGATTTTGGGCCCATTCCGGGATGCAGACGACCTTCTGCCCGTTCTCAACGAGGCATCCAATGCGCCGTGAACCTGGCGAGGACTGCACCAATTGCCAAGCCGACGCCATCTGCGAAGAGATCGCCGATCTCCGCATAGCGGTTGGGCGTAAACGACTGCAGCACCTCGATCAGCCCCCCATACGCAAGCAACCCGGCGAGGGCTATGGCAGTGCGCCCGGGCCACGACCAGTGCGAGAGGAACGCCAGCGCCATGAAGCCCAGCGCGTGATTGCTCTTGTCCCAGCCTGTGGTGGGCATGCTGGACGACGGCGGCATCAGAGAGAACACCAGGATCGCCAGCATGCACGAGGCAAGCGCCCAACGCCATGGCGCTACGCGCATGCAACCCTCGGGTAGGCAACGTCAGACGCGCTGGGAAACGATTTCAACGATGTCTCCGTTCGTCGGGGTCGCACTCTCATGGTAGATGTCATACAGATACTGCGAGAGCTCTTCATGGCTGATGTCGGACGGAATCGCAAGCTCGGCCTTCCGTCGTTTCCCGTCCGCCCCCAGCAGGTAGCAATTCCATCGGTCGCCGGCTCTTTCAATGGCCATGATTCGGCCGAACACCTTGAAAACGTACCGCATAGTCGTTTCCTCACCGCAACTAGCGTCGGCCTAGGCGCTGGGCCGGCAGGCTGCGCGCACGATGCGCTCGGTGGGATTGGGCTCGACGTCGCGAAACAGCATGGGACGCGGCTGGCCGGCATAGTCCACGGCCTTGTGCGGCGCGCCCTGCCACAGGGGCTGCAGGTAGTAGGTCGCGTACAGGTAGGTGGCCTTGCCGGCACGGCAATCGAAGATGACCCGCGACTCGTAGGAGCGGTAGGGCACGCCGTCCCAGTTGATCCGCGGCTCCGACCGGCTCACGCGCACGTTCATGGTCTTGAAGTTGCCCGCGGCCTTGATCGCCACCGGGTCGACCTGAACCGTGTTGACGGAAGCATCGTCCGGACTCCCGGTCACCGTGAACCAGTCGGTGGCAGCCTGGGCCTGCACGGCGGCAGCAGCCAGGGCGAGCAGCACGAACCACCTTCTCACACCAAAATCCTTTGCTGTCGATGACAGCAACGATTCTAGGGGCGCGGCACGGGCAGCGTGAGATCAGCCATCACTGGTCTCGGGAAGCTTCGCGATCACCTTGATCTCGAACTGGAAGCCATAGAGCCAGGTCACGCCGACGCCAGTCAGCGTCGGGTGCGGCGCGTTGCCCCAATACTCCGGCACCACCTTCCAGATCGTCTCGAACCTCGATTCGGGGTCAACGATGAAGACGGTGACGTCGATCACATCGTCGAACGTGCAGCCCGCAGCCAACAGGATCGCCTTGAGGTTGTCGAAAGCGAGCCGGACCTGCGCCTCCAGGTCGGGCTCGGGCGAGCCGTCCTCGCGGCTGCCAACCTGCCCTGAAACGAACAGGAAGCCATTCGACCGGATCGCCGGCGAATAGCGATTCCTTTCGTAGAGCGCCTGGCGCCCGGGCGGAAAAACGACGTCACGCTGAGTCATGGATTGCCTTATTGAATGGGCCGAAGCCGACCCCGTGATAGCGATGAAGGGACTCTAGGGATCCGTGCCTTCCGGATAAACAGGCAAGGCCAATAATCACAATTTGCCGATTCCAAACAATCTTCGAACCAGCTGGAGCAGCGATGGACCGTTTCGATGCGATGCAGGCTTTTGCTCGCGTAGTGGAAGCACGCAGCTTCACCAAGGCGGCCGAGACGCTTCATATGAACAAGACCAGCGTGACGCAACTGGTGCAGCAGCTGGAAGCGCGCCTGCGCGTCAAGCTGCTGAACCGCACCACGCGCAAGGTCAACGTCACGGCCGACGGCGCGGCCTACTACGATCGCGTGGTGCGCCTGCTGGCCGATATGGACGATGCCGAGACCAGCCTGTCCGGCGCCTCGGCGTCGCCCAGGGGCCGCCTGCGAGTGGATGTGCCCAGCCCGCTGGCCCGCATGATTCTGGTGCCGGCGTTGCCCGCATTCCACGCGCGCTATCCCGACATCCAGCTCGACATGGGCGTGAGCGATCGCATGGTCGACCTGATCGGCGAGAACGTGGACTGCGTCGTGCGCGGCGGCGAACTCACCGACCAGTCGCTGATGGCACGCCGAGTGGGCGACCTGCAGCTCGGGGTCTGCGCGGCGCCGAGCTACCTGGAACGCGCCGGCACGCCCTCGCACCCGCGGGAGCTGGAAGACACGCATCACCGCATCGTGGGCTTCCTGTGGTCACGCAGCGGCAAGCCCTTTCCGTACGCCATGCACCGCGACCGCGAGAGCATCGAAGTACAAGGCCGCTACGTGTTCGCCGTCGACGACGGCAATGCCTATCTCGCGGCCGGCCTGGCCGGCCTGGGCGTGCTTTGGCTGCCGGACTACATGTCGAAGGCGCACCTGGTGCGCGGCGAGCTGGTGCCCCTGTTCGAGGGCTGGCGCTTCGATCCGATGCCGTTGTACGTGGCGTTTCCGCCGAACCGGCATGTCAGCACCAAGCTGCGCGTGTTCATCGATTGGGTCGCCGAGCTGATGGCGCAACACGCGCCTGTACGCAACGGCGCCCGGGTCAGAAGCAATCGCGCATTTACAGCAGAATGCAAGCAACTAAGCGACACGTAGCCTTTCCGCCGGAGCCACCTTGCCATCTAAAGTCTTTCGCTTTGCCCTATCGGCTTCCGCAGCTGCGCTCGGAGGCATCGCAGCCTACTGGGCCCTTCTTGCGACGCGCCAAGGGCACATCCTGTTCGACGCTCGCAAGCACCCCGTCGTTCACCTGTCCGAGGACTTTTCCACCTACTCTCACACCGTGCCGGGAGGGATGGTCCGCGGCTATGTCTACCACCCCCAGGGCGAGGACGCGCTGCACGACCTGTTCATCTATTTCGCGGGCCGAGGGGAGGACGTTCGCGCCACTGCCAAGGTGCTGCACTGGCTTCCGGAAGGCTTCGGATTCGCCGCGGTCAACTATCGGGGTGTCGCCGACTCGCAGGGGCATCCCTCCGAGATCGCCTCCGTCGAGGACGCGAGAGAGTTCGCCAATCACTTGCGCCGGGCCTTCCCGCGCGCGCGTCTGCACGTCGTCGGTCGCAGCCTGGGGACGGGCGTGGCCATACAACTCGTGGCGCGGCAGGATTTCGCAAGCCTGCAGCTGGTCACGCCCTACGACTCGATGCTGGAGGTGGCGAAGAAGCGCTTCCCGCTCGTTCCCCTTTCCCTGTTGCTGCGGCACCAGTTCAACTCGCTGGCGCACTGCAAGGAGGTCGCAGCGAAAACCCAGGTCCTGCTGGCCGAGCGCGACGACATCGTGCTGCCGGCGCGCTCGGAGAAGCTCATCGCGGCCTGGCCGACGCCGATCAGCGTGCAAACCATCGCCGGCTCAGACCATCGCGGCATCATGGCCCTCGAAGCGACCTGGCTCCATCTCATCGACTTCGCGCTGACAGCAGTCCTCCCCGAGCCGAAGGCAGCGTAAGGGAGTTCAGAAGCTGTAGCGCAGCAGCCGCCCGAGCCTGCCCAGCGGCGGAATCCAGGCGAATACCCGCACCGCCATCCGCGCCCGCCACGACATCCGGGCGACCTGCCGCGGGTCGTAGCCGTTCGGGTCATAGGCCGTCAGCTCGGTCAGCAGTTTCATCTTCGGGATGCGGCGTTCGAGCTCGTGCGGATCGTCGATGCTCCAACGCAGGATTGCGCCGGTGGCTCGCACCGACCGGTGGTACCGCACGAGCTGCAGGCCGAGCCGGCTGAAGCTGTCGAAGGCCACATGGCCGCCCGGAAAATGCCGCGTGAGCCGCGCGAGGAGTTGCGGCACCGCATCCTCGGCGAGGTACATGAAAAGCCCCTCGGCGACGATCATCGCCGGACGGTACGAGGGCACCGAGGCGAGCCAGCCGGGCTCGGTCACCGACGCACCGATCATGGCGTAGCCCTCGCGCTCCGGATAGAGGCGCCGGCGCAGCGCGATGACCTCCGGATAGTCGACATCGATCCACCGTACGCTGGGTGGCGGATCGACGCGGAACACGCGGCTGTCCAGGCCGCAGCCCAGATGCAGCACGGTCGCTCTCGGATACTTCGCGATGAATTCGCGGGTCCAGCCGTCCAGAATGTAGGCGCGCATCGCGAGCCCGATCATGTCGTCGCGGCCGACGTGCAGTTTCGAGAAGTCGTAGTCGATGCGGCTCATCGCCTCGGCGGCGAAGTGGTCGTGCAGCAGCGAATCGGGCAGGCGGCTCTCCTCGCCCTTGGCGTAGAGGGTGATGAGGAGGGTTTCCTTCTCCCGGCTCAGTGCGACCTTCTCCGGTTCCGGCTGGGCGCGGGGGACAGCGGCCACGGGTGTCTCCTGAAAGAGTGCAATACCGCGCCTATTTTGCAGCCATCGCCTCGATTTCGAGCTTCCAGCGGGGATCGAGCAGTTGGGAGCAGACCACCGTCAAAGACACCCGATGATCGCCCAGGTATTTGACGCGCAGGCGCACGTTCGCCTCGTCGAATTCGGGCGCGGCCAGGTAGGTGCGCACGGAGACCAGGTCGCGGTAATCCATGCCGGCCGATCGCAGGATGGTCCCCATGTGGGTCCAGATCAGATCGCCCTGCTGCTCGAAGGACTCTGGCATGGTGATGCCGTCGGCGAGGTAGCCGTTGAGCCCGCTGATGACCAGCAGGCGCGAGTCGCCCCTGCTCTCCGTGGCATGGCTGTAGCAGCGATAGGGCGGGAACACGCCCTCCGGGTTGTGCTGGATCACCGTCATCGGGATACGTCCTTTCCATTCAACAGATCGACATAGGCGCCCTCGATCAGCTGCGACGCGTCGACCGAGAGCAGCGCCATGATGCGCCGCGCCTCTTGCGCACCCTCTTCTCCACTTTGACTGTCTTCGAGCACGACCTCGAGCTCCAGAAAATCGCCGAGGCCTTGCACGCGGTCCAGATGGATGCGGGTTTGCCCGGCGAGGAAGAGCGTGCGCTGCTTGACCACCCTGCCAGCCTGGCCGTAGGCCAGGCTCAGGGACTCGCGCAGGATGTCGGGTGCCGCGATCGGCGTGCGCAGGTAGAAGGATTCCTTCGGGCCCGCGAGGTCGGCGCGCCGGTAGTAGATCAGCTCGCCGTTTCCCGCGGCAAAGGTACGCAGCTTGAGCCGGCCCGTGTTGCAGAGGAAGAAGGTGTCGTCCTGCCGGATGGCGACGGGCCCTTCGTCGGCGATGGCCGCGGCCATCGGAACAAGACGCTCGACGCTCGGGATGCGCGCCTTGATTTCGATGTTTCTTGCCATGCGGCGAGCTTAGCGCCGATGGAAAAAACGCTCCCCGCGGCAGTGAAAGATCATTCGCTGAGCATTCGGGTCGCGCCCTTGACCAATGCGTCGTGCAACTCCTGCGTGACGCGTGACGAAGTCAGCACCACCAGCGGCACCATGATCCGTTCTCGCAGCGGTCTGGGCTGCACGCCCGCATAGCGATGCAGCGCAAAAGGCGCGGGTAGGCAGGTGCAGCCGCGGCCGGTGCCGATCTGCGCGAAGACGTGCAGCGGATCGGGTGCCGGCGCCTCCACCTTGGGACGAAAGCCATGCGCTGCGTACTGGCGCGTGAATTCGTCGTACATGCGCGTGTTGACGCTGCGGCTGAAGCGGAAGAACGGCGCCAGGGACTGCAGGTCACGCACCGCGATGCGCCGCTGGCGCGCGAGCGCCGAGGTCGCCGGAACGAAGGCCACGAGCGGCACCTGGTCGACCAGGTCGCCGCGCAGGCGGTACATCGAAGCCGGCCAGAGCACGATGGCGGCATCCAGCTCGTTGCGCCGTAGCGCCGAGGCCGCGGCGATCGTGGTCGTCGTCTGCACGTCGATCCCGCTCGCATGCCCCGCCTCCACCAGGCTGCGCTCCATCGCAGACAGCCGGCGCAAATGGACCCAGTTCAGCACCCCCAGGCGAAGGCGCGGCAGCTTGTTCGCGGCCTGGGCCACGTGCTCGAGCGCGGCGTCGAAGCTGTGCATCAGTTCGGCGAAGCTGCGCATCGCCAGTTCGCCGGCGCTGGTCAGGCGCACGCCGTGCGTGTCGCGCTCGAGCAGCCGCACGCCCAGCTCGGCCTCCAGCTCCGCGACCTGCCGCGACAGCGGCGGCTGCGTGATGGCCAGGCGCTCGGCGGCGCGCCTGAAGTTGCGCTCTTCGGCGACGGCCAGGAAGTAGCGGATCTGGCGGACGGTGACGGGTCTGGTCATCCAAAAAAGGTATCACAAAAAACGCAATTCCAATGCCGGCCAGCGCTCCCTACAGTCGCGGCCGCAACAAGCCGTTGCGCCCGCCGGCCGCCTGCAGATGCGAGCCGGCCGCCTCTTTGCACCTCAACGATGACATCCAAGAAACGCCGTCTTCCCGCGCCTTCCTCCTCCCCTTCCCTGGCCCTTTCCCCCGGTCGCCGCAGCTTCCTCGGCCGCGCATCCACCGCCGCGCTATGGCTCGGCGCGCCCTCGCTTCTCGTCGGTTGCGGTGGCGGCGGTGGAGGCGGAGACGCGTACGGACCGGCCTATGGACAAGACACTGGATCAGGCAGCGAACTCGCGTCCTCAAGCCGCTTTGCCAGTATCCGCGCCGTGGAGGCCGCGTGCGCCGATCTCGAATCGCGCAAGCTCGAGCCGATCGCCTACCTCACCGAGCTGACGGCGATCATGGCGAAGGACCGAAACTACGCGGAGACCGGCATCGACGAAAGCTCGCTGACGGCCTGGGGCACCTTCGTCGATGGCCGCGTGCACATGGTCACGCACAACTTCAAGCCCACCGGCACTTCGGCGCCGACCGCCGAAACCAAGGAGAGCCAGAACCAGAAGACGGCCGGAGTGCTGGCCGCCAAGCCGCCGGAGCTGCCCAGCTCGCGCAAGGCGCGGTTGATGCACTCCTTCTTCACGCCTTTCGACGGCCAACCTGCCATCGCGGAGATGTCCGGCTGGCTCAGGTCCCACGACTACGCGCTGCAGCCGGGCGTCGAAGGCGATGCGCACATCACCACGCTGCGCCAGATCAAAGGGGACGGCTTCTTCTACATCAACACCCATGGCGGCGTGAAGCGCACCCGCTATCAGGACGACAGCACACCGCAGATGTACTCCATCCAGTCGTCCACGCTGATCGACACGGCACTGGAGGCCCAGCCCGAGTTCAAGGCCGACCTCGCCGCCTTCCGCCTGACCTACTTCACGGCGTACAACGGCCTCGCCACGGTGGACAGCAAGGGCGAGGAAGTCGCCTTGAAAGATACGCGCTACGGCATCACCGCCAACTTCGTCGATACCTACTGGGAATTCGCGCAGGACAGCGTCGTCATCATCAATGCCTGCAACAGCGCCAACAGCGCCGACAACAGGTGGGTGATCGACTTCCTACTCGCCTGCCACCGCAAAGGCGCAGGCTTGTACCTGGGCTGGACGGAGATCTGCTCGCCGCCGGCCGCCTTCGACATACCCAAGTACAGCGTCGACCGGATGCTGGGCGCTAACCTCTTCAAGCCGCAGACGCCGAAGCAGCGCGCCTTCACGGGCGAAGAAGTGATCGCCCATATGCAGAGCAAGAACCTCAACCACGACACCGGCACGAAGGTCGGCGCGTACTTCATCGCCAGGCCCAATCCGCGCAGCGCGGTCAGCCACATCCTCTCGCCGTCCATCCACCATGTCGAGGTCGACGAACTGAACGACCAGATCAACCTCATCGGCGCTTTCGGCCGCACGCAGGGCAAGGTCTTCGTCAACGGGTCGGAGCGCCAGGTGACGCGCTGGGAACACGAGCTCATCGTGTGCGACCTGCCGCGCGTGGGCACGGGCTCGCACGGGCCGGTCTGGGTGGAGCTGGGCGCCGACCACAGCAACCGGCGCACCATCAGCCAATGGAACATGCGCATCGACACGCACTGGTTCAGGCAGAACTACCCGGGCCTGGCGGTCGACGGGCCGATACGCACCCGATGGCGCGCCGACGTGGGACCGGTGCGCGACACCTGCGGCGAGGAAGTGAAGCGGCCGGTGCGCTACGCCATCGGCACCTACGAATCCTTCATGGAGCTCGCGGCGGGCGGCTCCTTCCCCGTGCCGCCGGACTGCACCATCACCTGGAGCGGCCAGGCCAGCTTCGCCTCGCAGGTGAAGCTGATGCAGGAGCCCGGCGCCGGCGACCGCGTGATCTTCACGTACCTGCGGATCGACACCGACACGAAGCTCGGCGCCATGGGCCTGGCACTGGGCGCGAATGCCGGCCCGTTCGTAGAGCACGGCTGCAGGTCCACCGAGCCGTTCGCCTCGGGGCTGGGCCTGCTGGACGGCCCGCAGGATTTCGAGGTCATGGGCGCGGCGGCGACGATCCCCCTGCCGGCAAAAAAGATCGCGCTCAGCAGCGATCTCTCCATCCTCGGCGACGGCCACCTGGACGACAGCCTGCGCCTGCAATGGAACACGGCGCCGATCGAGTCGCCCCCTGCCGATGCCGAGCTAATCTGATCTGATCCGGCGCGGCACTGCGCCGGCGTCAGGAGATCAGGCCGTGCTCCTGGAGCACCTTCTTCTCGTCGCCGGTCACGTAGCCGAAGATCTTCGGCTCCTTGTCTTCGACGCGCACGAAGTAGCTGTTGGCGAAATCGATGCGCACCTCCTCGCCGTCCTTCTTCGTGTAGCGCGAATCCCAGCCGACCTTGGCGATGAAATGGAGATCGTCGCCCAGCGGAATGATCTCGACCCCGGTCACCGTCATCGATCGCGTGCCGATCTTCCGGTAGAACTCGAAGCCGTGCGGGATCGCCCATCGGAAGGCCAGGCCGTTCTTGCCGCCGCGCACGCCATCGGGGCCGGCGGCGACGAAGAAGCGGGCAAAGCAGTCGACCAGCCCCTGGATGTCGACCACCGGAGGGTCCTTCAGCGTGTCGTTGAAACGCTGTTCGTAGGCCTTGAAGAAAGACCGGATCCGCTCTTCCTTGTCGCTCATGGCAACTCCTGCTGCTGCACACGCGTGCAAGCTAGCGCAATGCTCGCTGGGCACGATCAGGAATGCACGCGGATCGGCATGGGCTCACTCCTACAGTTCAGTCCGCCTTGATGTCCGCCGCCTTGATCACCTTCGACCACAGGACCAGTTCCTGGTCGACGAACTTGCCGAGCGCCGGCGGGTCCATGTAGACCGCGAAGGCGCCCTGGTCGTCGACCTTCTTGCGGAAGCCCTCGCTCTCCACGATCTTGCGGATCTCGGCGCTGAGCTTGGCGACGATCTCCGGTGGCGTCTTCGCCGGCGCGAAGACCGCGAACCACGACTCCACTTCGTAGCCGGGGAAGCCCGCCTCGGCCGAGGTCGGCACGTTGGGCATCGACGCGTGCCGCTTGCTGCCGGTATAGGCCAGCGCCTTGAGCTTGCCGCTCGCGATGTGGCCGATGACCGAAGGCGGCGTGGTGATGAACATGTCGACGTTGCCCGCGATCAGGTCGTTGATCGCCGGGCCCGAGCCCTTGTAGGGCACGTGGGTCATCGGCTGCCTGGCCTGGCGCGACAGCAGTTCGCCCGCGATGTGCTGGATCGAGCCGTTGCCGGACGACGCGTAGTTGAGCCCGCCGTCGCCCTTCTTCTTTCCGTACTCGACCAGTTCCTTCATCGAGTTCACCGGCAGCTTGCCGCTGACGGCCACCACGTGCGGGGCGCGCATCACCAGCGCGACCGGCACGAAGTCCTTGGTCGGGCTCCACTTGATCTGCTGGAACAGCGCCGGATTGCCGACGTGGTAGCCGGAATACTGCATCAGGAGCGTGTAGCCGTCGGGCGCGGCGCGGGCCACGGCCTCGGTGCCGATGTTGCCGCTGGCGCCCGGCTTGTTGTCGACGACCACCGGCTGGCCGAGCGCGCGCTGCAGCGGGTCCGCGACCATGCGCGCCATGATGTCGGTGGAGCCGGCCGGCGCAGTGGGCACGATGAAGGTGATCGGCTTCGAGGGAAAGGTGTCGGCGTGCGACGCGGCGGCGGCCAGCGCAAGGCAGGCTGCGAGAAGGCAGCGAACGGGTTTCATGTGTGTCTCCTGTCGTGTGTGAAAAGCTGTCGTGGCGCTCGGCCCTTCAGGGCGCGAGCTCCGAGATCTCGATGAGATTCAGGTCGGGGTCGCGCATGTAGACCGAGCGGATGCGCGAGGTGGCGCCGGTGCGCATGACCGGCCCTTCGATGATCGGCACCTGCTTCTGCTTCAGGCGCGCGATGACCTCGTCGAGCGGCACGGCGGCGATGAAGCACAGGTCCAGCGCGCCCGGCATCGGCATCTGCGCCTTGGGCTCGAACTCATGGCCCTTCCGGTGCAGGTTGATCTTCTGGTTGCCGAAGCGAAAGGCCTTGCGGCCGTCGCCGAAGGTCTCGAGCGACATGCCCAGCACCTCGACATAGAAGCGCACGCAGGCTTCCTCGTCTGCGGTGGTGAGCACCAGGTGGTCGAGATGGTCGATCATGCTTGCTCCTTTTCTTTGCGCGCCTTCGCGCGGGCGACGATGTCGTCGAAGTCCGCCGGCGGTGCGTGCCGCGTCAAGCGATGGCCGGCGCGCGATACCTGGCTCGGGAGCTCGTGCTGCACCAGCGCTTCGAGCTGCGCGGCGGCGCCGATCAGGCCTTCGAGATCGATGCCGGCGTCGTAGCCCATGCACTGCAGCATGTGGACCACGTCTTCGGTCGCGACATTGCCGGTCGCGCCCGGCGCATAGGGGCAGCCGCCGATGCCGCCGAGCGACATGTCGAGGCGGCGGATGCCGGCCTCGACCGCGGCGACGGTGTTGACGAGGCCCATGCCGCGCGTGTTGTGGAAGTGGGCGGTGAAGTCCAGCGCCGGATGGCGCTCGAGCGCCGCCGCGCAGACCGCCTGCACCTGGGTGGGATAGGCCATGCCGGTGGTGTCGCACAAGGTGATGCCGCGCACATCGAGGGCCGCGAAGCGTTCGATCCAGGCCAGCACGGCGGCCGGCGGCACCTCGCCTTCCATCGGGCAGCCGAACACGCAGGACAGCGACACATTGACCGGCACCGCGGCCTGCCGCGCCAGCGCAATCACTTCGGACAACTGCGAGAAGGACTGCTCGCACGTCATGCGCAGGTTGGCGAGGTTGTGGCTTTCGCCGGCCGACATGACGACGTTGAATTCATCGACGCGGCTGTCGAGCGCACGCTCTGCGCCGCGCAGGTTGGGCACCAGCGCGGTGTAGACCACGCCGGGCCGGCGCGCGATGCGCATCATCACTTCCTCGCCGTCGCGCAGTGCGGGAATGGCCTTGGGCGAAGTGAAGGAAGTGACCTCGATCTTCGCGTAGCCGAGGCCGCTGAGCCGATCGACCAGCGCGATCTTCTCTTCGGTGGGAATGAAGCGGCCCTCCATCTGGAAGCCGTCGCGCGTGGCGACCTCGTTGACGAGGATGCGCGTGCCGTTGCCGGTGTTCATGTTGTCTCCGCTCCTTCAGCGTGAACGCGCTGGCCAGCCGCCCGAGCGCAGGTCGTCGTCGTGTTCGCCGAGCCGCGGCGCAGGGTGCGCGATGCGGCCCGGCGTGGCGCTGAGCTTGGGCACCACGCCCGGCACCTTGAGCGTGCGGCCGTCGGAGGTGGGGGCCTCGACGATCATCTCGCGCGCCAGGTACTGCGGATCGGTCGCGATGTCGGCCACCGAGTAGATGCGCCCGACCGGCACGCCGGCCGCATCGAGCGCAGCCAGCGCCTCGTCGCGGCTGCGCTGGAGGGTCCAGGCCTCGATCGCGGCATCGAGCGACTCGGCGTGCTGCACGCGGCCGTCGTTGTGGCGCAGCGCCGGGTCTTCCTCGAGGTCCGGGCGGCCGATGGCGCGCATCAGGCGGCGGAAGATGCTGTCGCCGTTGCCGGCTACCAGCACGTAGTGGCCGTCGTTGCAGCGGTAGGCGTTGGTCGGCGCGATGCCGGGCAGCGCGCTGCCGGCGCGTTCGCGCACGGCACCGAAGGCGTCGTACTCGGGCAGCAGGCTTTCCATCACGTTGAACACCGACTCGTAGAGCGCCACGTCGATGAACTGGCCTTCGCCGCCGTGCGCCGTGCGGTGGTGCAGCGCGGTCAGCACGCCGATCACGCCGTGCAGCGCCGCGAGCGTGTCGCCGAGCGAGATGCCCACTCGCACCGGCACGCGCCCCGGCTCTCCGCTCAGGTAGCGCAGCCCGCCCATCGATTCGCCGAGTACGCCGAAGCCGGGCTTGTCGCGGTAGGGGCCGGTCTGGCCGTAGCCAGAGATGCGCAGCATGATGAGGCGGGGGTTGAGCGCATGCAGCTGCTCCCAGCCGAGGCCCCAGGCTTCCAGCGTGCCGGGCTTGAAGTTCTCGATCAGCACGTCGGCTTCGAGCGCGAGCGCGCGGGCCGCTTCCTGCCCTTCAACGCTCCGCAGGTCCAGGCACACCGATCGCTTGTTGCGCGACTGCACCTCCCACCACACCGAGCTGCCGTCGCGCAGCATGCGCCATTTGCGCAGCGGATCGCCGACATCGGCCGGCTCGACCTTGATCACGTCGGCGCCGAACTCGGCCAGGGTCTTGCCGGCGAAGGGGCCGGCGATGAGCTGGCCGAGCTCCAGGACCTTGAGGCCTTCGAGTGCTTGCATGGCTTGCTTGTCTCAATGTGCTGTTCGAAGGCTGCACTGTAGAAAAGCATCGCGATTCGCGGAATTGCCGTGATGGCAGCACCCCTTCGCGAAACGCGAAGCCCCAGGCCTAGAATCGCCGGATGGCGAGCACCATCAATCCGGCCCGCGTCGACTTCGTCACCCTGCGTCTGTTCTGCGCGGTGGCCCAGTCGGGCAGCATCACCAAGGGCGCCGAGGCCTGCCACCTGGCCTTGTCGGCCGCGAGCCGGCGCCTGTCGGATTTCGAGAACGCCACCGGCTCGAAGCTGCTCGACCGCAGCCCGCAGGGCATTGCGCTGACGCCGGCCGGCCACGTCGCCATGCAGCACGCGATGCGGCTGTTCCAGGGCTTCGAGCAGTTCAGCACCGAGCTCAAGGACTATTCGAGCGGCGTGCGCGGCCATGTGCGGCTGTGGGCCAACATGTCGGCGCTCACCGAGTTCCTGCCGGCCGCGCTGGCGAGCTTTCTTGAAGCTCATCCGGACATCCGCGTCGAGGTCGAGGAACAGCTGAGCGGCGACATCGTCCGCGCGCTGGTCGATGGCCTCGCGGACGTCGGCGTGTTCGCCGAGAACACCCCGACCTACGGGCTGGACGTGGCGCCCTTCCAGACCGACGAGCTGGTGGTGCTGTGCGCCAGGCAGCATCCGCTGGCGCGCACCCGGCGCGCCGACTTCAAGACCTGCCTGGCGCACGAGTTCGTCGGCCTGAACCGCAGCAGCTCATTGCTGGAGCTGACCTCGCGCGCCGCCGAGCAGGCCGGCATCCCGATGCGCCTGCGCGTGCAGGTGCGCAGCTTCGATGCCATGTGCCACATGATCGCGGCCAACCTCGGCATCGGCGTGGTGCCGCTGGCGGCCTGCAAGGCGCAGGTGATCGCGCTCGACCTGCGGGTGGTGCGGCTCAAGGATGCGTGGGCGGTGCGCCGGCTGATGATGGCGACCAAGACCGGCGAGCTGCTGTCGCCGGCGGCGGACCTGCTGGTCCGCCACCTGAGGGTCTAGACCGTTCCCACGCCCACCAGCATCTCGCACGGCCCGACGAAGCCGTCGCCGGTTTCGAAGGCGCGCAAGGCTTCCTCGATGGCCTGCCAGGCCTGCGCCCGCTCCGCTTCGCTCAACGCCACCATCATCTGGTGCAGCGCGCCGAAGGACTCGCGCTCGAAGCGCACGCATTCCGCCGCACTCGGCAGCTTGACCGGCGACGGCACCTTGCGCACCTCGATGTTGCGCAAGCCGGCCTTGGCGAAGGCGGCTTCCAGCACGCCTTCGGCGCCGAGCGAGAACGGCCCCGGCTGCCCGGGCAGCGGCGGCGGCAGCTTGGCGCGCTCGCGGATGATCTTCACCGGGATCGAGAAGAAGGCATTGCGCTCGGGCGTCGAGTAGACGATGGCCGCCACCCGCCCGCCCGGCCGCAACGCGCGGCACATGCCCGCGAGCGCGCGCTGCTGGTCGGGAAAGTAGATCAGGCCGACACGGCTGATCGCGGCGTCGAAGGAGCCGGCGGGCAGCGTGTCGAGCGCCTCGCCGTCGAGCTCGCGCGTTTCGAGGTTGGAGAGGCCCGCCGTCCGGGCGTCCGCGGCCGCGCGTTCGAGCAAGGCCGGCGCGATGTCGGTGGCGAGCACATGGCCGCTTTCGCCCACGCGCCGCGCCGCCGAGATCGACTGTTCGCCGGCGCCCGCTGCGATGTCGAGCACCCGCGAGCCCGGGCCGATGCGGGCCAGGTCGAACATGGTCTCGGTCGCCTCGCCGAGCCAGTCGCCGAGGAAGGGGCCCCAGCGGTGCCAGGCCTCGGCGGCGGCCTGCCACTGCGCGCGTGTCGTGGTCTTGAAGGCGGCGGCATCGAATGCCGGCTGCAGAACGGTGCTCATGGTGCGTCTCCAGAAGAAGGAAGGTGCATGAAGCATCGTTGCGCACAGCCCTGCGCGCCAGTCCAGAATTTGAACTGGCCTTGCCGGGCCGACAGGAATAGATTCGCCTCATGATCGATTACGGCCAGTTCTGCACCGTCGCGCGCGGCGCCGAAGTGCTCTGCGAGCGCTGGACGCCCTTGGTCGTGCGCGAACTCATGTGCGGCAGCACCCGCTTCAACGACATCCGTCGCGGCGTCCCGCGCATGTCGGGCTCGCTGCTCGCGCAGCGGCTGCGCAAGCTCGAGGAAGTCGGCGTCGTCAAGCGCGTGCAGGGCACGGGCGTGTCGGCGGAGTACCACCTCACCGGCGCCGGCGAGGAGTTGCGGCCGATCGTGATGGCGCTGGGCCACTGGGGCGCACGCTGGATCGGCAGCCGCCTGAAGCGCGGCCAGCTCGACGCCGGCTTCCTGATGTGGGACATCCGCCGCTTCGTGCGGCTCGACGAATGTCCGCGCGGACGCTGCATCGTCGTCCACTTCCGCTTTACCGATGCGCCCGAGGGCGAGCGCCGCTGGTGGCTGGTGGTGGACAAGGGCAGCGCCGACCTGTGCCGCGACGATCCCGGCGAGGACGCCACGCTGATCGTCGAATCGACGGTGCTGGCGCTGACCGAAGTCTGGACCGGCGACCGCGACGCCGAGGCGCTGATCCGCGAACGCCGGCTGCGCGTGACGGGCACCGCGCGCGATGCGCGCGACCTGTGGCGCTGGCTGGGCCGCAGCGCTTTCGCCGAGACGCGCGAGGCCGCCCTGAGGGCCTAGTGTGCTGTCCCGCCGAGGGCTTTGGTCAGCATCACGAGGTCCAGCGCCAGCCGTCCGCTGTGTTGGCGAGGACGCGTTGGCGAGGGCGCCTGCATGAACCCCGTCATCGCTCGATCGATTCAGGAAAGGCGAAGACTGCGTTTCTCCTACAACGGGCGAACCCGCCTCGTCGAGCCCCAGTGCTATGGGATGGGTACCAAGGGGACCGAGCTGCTTCGCGCGCACCAGCTCGAGGGCGGCTCGGAGCGCGAGCCCTTGTTCGATGTATCGAAGATGACGGACCTCGTCCTGCTCGACGAGGTCTTCACCAGGCCGGGGCCCCACTACAAGAGGGATGACTCGGCCATGAAGATCATCTTCTGCCAGCTGTAGATGTGCCGCCTGCGGGCGAGGACACGCGCGCGACGTGCCCCCTACAACACCAACAACGCCCGAAAGTCGTTCACATTGGTATGCGTAGGCCCCGTCACGCAAAGATCGCCGATGGCGTCGAAGTAGCCGTAGGCGTCGTTGCGGTCCAGGTGGTCGGCGAGCTTGCGGCCCGTGGCCTCGGCGCGCGCGAGCGTATCGGGCGCAACGAAGGCGCCGGCGTTGTCCTCGACGCCGTCGATGCCGTCGGTGTCTGCCGCCAGCGCCCACACATTCCTCTGCCCTGCCAGCGCGCCCGCGAGCCCGAGGCAGAACTCGCCGGCGCGGCCGCCGCGGCCCTTGGCCTGGCCCGGCTGGCGCGGCCGGATCGTGACGGTCGTCTCGCCGCCCGAAAGGATCACGCAGGGCTTCGCGAAGGGCGCGCCGCGCAGTGCGACCGCACGCGCCAGCGCACCCTGCACCTTGCCGACCTCGCGCGACTCGCCTTCCATCTCGTCGCTCAGGATGTGGGCCTCGATGCCGGCCGCGCGCGCCGCGGCGGCGGCGGCTTCGAGCGATTGCTGCGGCGTCGCGATCAAGTGCGTGGCATGGCCCTTGAACACCGCGTCATCCGGCTTGGGTGTTTCGAGCGCGCCGCTTTCGAGCTGCGCGCGCACCGCCGCCGGCACCTCGATGCGGTAGCGGTCGAGGATGGCCAGCGCGTCGGCGCAGGTCGTGGCATCGGGCACCGTGGGCCCGCTCGCGATCACGGCCGGGTCGTCGCCCGGCACGTCGCTGATGGTGAGCGTGACCACCTGCGCCGGTGCGCAGGCCGCGGCGAGCCGGCCCCCCTTGATGCGCGAGAGGTGCTTGCGCACGCAGTTCATCTCGCCGATGTGGGCGCCCGATTCGAGCAGCTGCTTGTTGATGCGTTGCTTGTCGGCCAGCGTGAGTCCTTCGGCCGGCAGCGTGAGCAGGGCCGAGCCGCCGCCCGAGATCAGGCACAGCACCAGGTCGTCGGCCGTGAGGCCCTGGGTCAGCGCGAGCATGCGCTCGGCGGCCTTCAGGCCCGCCTCGTCGGGCACCGGATGCGCGGCCTCGACGATCTCGATGCGCTTCGCCAGCCCTTCGGGCCTGGGCGGAATGTGGTGGTAGCGCGTGACGACCAGGCCTTCGAGCTTGGCATCGGCCGGCCACAGCGCCTCGAGCGCCTGCGCCATCGAGCCGCCGGCCTTGCCGGCGCCGAGCACCAGCGTGCGGCCCTTGGGCGGCTTGGGCAGGTAGGGGCCCATGCTGGCGAGCGGCAGCGCGCGTTCGACCGCGACGCGGTAGAGATGTTCGAGGAATTCACGCGGCGCGGCGCGCGGGTCGGGTACCGGATTCGATAGGTTCATTGACTGGTCTCCAGGCCCGATTGTCCACAGACGCTAGTTCGTCTTGGCGCCGCCCTCGAACCACTTGGCGATCAGCGCGCGTTCCGCGTCCGTCATGCCGGTCGAGTTGTTCATCGGCATGATCTTCGTGACCACCGCCTGCTGATAGACGCCCTGCGCATGCGCGGCAAGCTGGTCGGGCGTGTCGAGCCGCACGTTCTTCATCTGCACCTGCGCGCCGTGGCACATGTAGCAGCGCTGCTCCAGCACCTTCTTGACGTCGCCGAACGCCACCTTCTGCGCCGCCGCGGCGCCCGCCACCGGCGCGGCCGCGGGCTCGGGCCGCATCCAGACGATGGAGAGGCCCAGCACCACCACGCCGACCATCGCATAGGGCAGCGGATTGCCCGCGTTGCCGAGCTTGAAGCGGTGCCGCACCACGAAGAACTGCCGGATCGCCGCGCCGCCCAGCATGATCAGGAGCAGCACGATCCAGTTGTACTTGTGCGTGTAGGTGAAGCTGTAGTGGTTGCTCAGCATCGAGAACAGCACCGGCAGCGTGAAGTAGGTGTTGTGCACGCTGCGCTGCTTGCCGCGCTCGCCGTGGATCGGATCGACCGGCAGTCCGGCCCGCAGCGCCGCTACGTTCTTGCGCTGGCCCGGAATGATCCAGAAGAACACGTTGCCGCTCATGGTCGTGGCCATCATCGCGCCCACCAGCAGGAAGGCCGCGCGGCCCGCGAACCATTGGCAGGCCAGCCAGGTCGCGAAGACGATGAAGAGCGCCACCAGCACGCCCACGATGGTGTCGCCGTTCTTGCGCCGGCCGAAGAGCTGGCAGATGCCGTCGTAGACCATCCAGAAGACGACGAAGAAGGCCAGCGCCACCGCGATCGCGGCGCCGGGCTGCCAGTCCATCTTGGACTTGTCGATCAGGTAGGTGCTCGCGTTCCACAGGTAGGACATGGTGAAGAGCGCGAAGCCGGTGATCCAGGTGGAGTAGCTCTCCCAGTAGGACCAGTGCAGGTGGTCCGGCAGCTTCTTCGGCGCCAGCGCGTACTTCTGCATGTTGTAGAAGCCGCCGCCGTGCACCGCCCACTGCTCGCCGCCGACGCCTTTGTCGATCGACTCGGGGTCCTGCGGCTTCTCGAGGCTGTTGTCCAGCATCACGAAGTAGAAGGACGCGCCGATCCAGGCGATGGCGGTGATGACGTGGACCCAGCGCAGCAGCAGATTGGCCCAGTCGAGGTAGTAGCTTTCCATGTGCTCAACCTTGTATTGGCCTGCTCACCACTGCGGGCGCTGTAAGCAGAGAAAGTGCCGCGAACGTAGACCCTCGTGGGGGCCTCGCTCCGCTGCGGCCTGTGGACTGAAGTGTATACACTTTATGGCTTGAATTCGAGGCTTTTTCTTCGCGAGGCGTGCTGGAAAACCCTGAGCTACGCCAAAGCAGGACCCATTCCAGGAATACCGCGGAACCGGCTTTGCCGGGCCGCTGGTATGGCCCCCGGCGAGGGCTGAAGGCCGCGGCTCCAAGCCTGCCTGCGCAGGCTTGGACGGCCGGAAGGGCCAAGGCCTCCGTGCCGCGGCGCGTTTGGCGGCCACGCGAAGTGGGCAAGCCTGGGGAGAGGCGTCATTGCATCAGCAACTGTGCCGCCACCGCGACCGCGATCACCTCGGGCTCCTTGCCCGTGATACCGGGCACGCCGATCGGGCAGGTGATGCGCGCCAGCTCCTCGGCGGTGAAGCCCCGCGCCTCCAGCCGGTGGCTGAAGGTCGCCCACTTGGTCTTGCTGCCGATCAGCCCGATATAGGGCAGGTCGTTGCGCGAGCGCAGGCGCTTCAGGCAGGCGATCACGATGTCGAGGTCCTCGGCATGGCTGAAGCTCATGATCAGCACCCGCGAACCCGGCGCGAGCTGCGCCACCGCGTCCTGCACCGGTTCCGAATGCTCGGTCTCGATCTGCGCCGGCAGCGCATCGGGGAACACGCCGTCGCGGCTGTCGATCCAGCGCACGGTGAAAGGCAGGGTCGAGAGCAGCCGCGCCAGCGCCGCGCCCACGTGGCCGCCGCCGAAGAGCGCCACCGGTTCCAGGTGCGCCAGCAGTTCGCCCTGCAGCGCCTTCGCGTCCGATGCCGCGATGCGGCGGTACGAGAGGAACACCACGCCGCCGCAGCATTGGCCCAGGCTCGGGCCGAGCGGGTAGCGGCGCACGCCTTCGATGGCCGGGCCGCCGGCCAGCCAGGCGCGCGCTTCTTCGGTGGCCTGGAATTCCAGTTGCCCGCCGCCGATGGTGCCCGTGAGTCCCTCGGCCCAGACCGCCATCCAGGTGCCGGCCTCGCGCGGCGCCGAGCCCTGCGTTTTCTCGACGCGCACCAGCACGCCCTCTTCGCGCGCGAGGCGTGCGAGCAGTTCGTCGACCATGCCGTTCATGTGCGATACCTTCGGTTGCGGCGATGCCGCATGCGCACGGTATAAATCCGTGGATGAACTTGCAGCTCTTCACGCCGCGCCACCGCGCCCTCGCGGCCGCCCTCACGACCGCACTCGGCCTGGCCGGCTGCGGCACGCCCGGCCCGACGGCGCCGATCACCTCGACCGTGCCCGGCCAGTTGAGCCGCGCCGTTCCCGACGGGCAGACGGCCAAGGCGATTCCCCGGCCCTCGAACGCAGCCAATCCCCGCGAATACCGCCAGGACGCCGCACGCCACATCTATGCACGCAACGGCGCACGCATCTACAGCGGCAAGCTGCCGCCGCTGCTCTATGCGGTCGGTACGCTGCAGGTCAGCCTCGACGCCGACGGCAAGGTGGTCTCGATGCACTGGATGCGCGCGCCCAAGCACGCGCCCGAAGTGATCGCCGAGATCGAGCGCACCGTGCTCGAAGCCTCGCCCTACCCGGCTGCGACCCGCATCGGCAAGCTGGTCTGGACCGACACCTGGCTGTGGGACAAGGGTGGGCATTTCCAGCTCGATACGCTCACAGAGGGTCAGTCGCAACACTGAGGCTGCCCGGCTTTTCGCGGGGGCCGCAGCGCACGGGCGGTTGGCGAAGCGACACGAGGTGCGCGCAGCCTGGGGAGCGAGCAACATTCAAGACCCGCGGTAGGTGGAGTAGCTCCACGGGCTCACCAAGAGGGGCACATGGTAGTGCTGGTCGGTGTGGGCCACGCCGAAATCCAGCGACACGCGATTGAGGAAGTTGGGCTCGGGCAGCTTCACCCCCCTGGCCCTGAAGTACCCCGCCACGTCGAACACCAAGCGGTAGGTGCCGACCTTCAGCGTGCTGTTGTCGTAGAGCGGCGCATCGCTGCGGCCGTCGGCATTGAGCGTGAAGCGCTTGACGAGCGTCGCCTGCTCGCCTTCGGTGGTGAACAGCGCGACCTCCATGCCGGCCGCGGGACCGCCATGCATGGTGTCCAGAACGTGGGTGCTCAAGCCCATGGTTGTGCTCCTTCAAGGCATTCGGGAAATTCCGGTCGACAAAAGTGTATACAGTTCTCGGCTTTGGGTCTATCATGAAAAACATGGACTCGACCACCACCCGCGCCATCGTCGACGCGCTCACCAAGGCCATTGTGGAACACCGGCTGCAGCCCGGCAGCAAGCTGGCCGAGCAGAAGCTGGCCGACCACTTCGGCGTTTCGCGCACGCTGGTGCGGCAGGCACTGTTCCAGCTGTCGCAGAACAAGCTCATCCGGCTCGAGCCCGCGCGTGGCGCCTTCGTCGCGGCGCCGGCGGTCGACGAGGCCAAGCAGGTCTTCGCGGTGCGCCGCATGCTCGAAGCCGAGATGACGCGCGAGTTCGTGCGCAGCGTGACGCCGGCCAAGATCAAGGCGCTCAGGGAGCACGTGGCGCTGGAGAAGGCCGCGGTTTCGGGTGAGGACATTTCGGGCCGCACCGAGCTGCTCGGCGACTTCCACGTGCGCATGGCCGAGCTCATGGGCAACGCGGTGCTGGCGCAGATCCTCGGCGAGCTGATCTCGCGCTGCGCCCTCATCACGCTGATGTACCAGAGCGCGAGCGCGGCCGAGCATTCGAACGACGAGCACGCCGACATCGTGAAGGCCCTGGCCGCCAAGGACGAGGAGCGCGCGGTGCGCCTCATGACCGAGCACCTGCTGAACGTCGAGGCCAACCTGGTTTTCGACCGCAAGGTCCCCACCCACGACATCAGCCTCGCACTGGCCTAGAAATGCCCACCCCCGTTGCTTGCTCACTTCGTGTAGCCGCCCTGAAATGAACTTCTACGATTCGACCCTGCCCTACCCGCGCGACCTGGTTGGCTACGGCCGCAATCCGCCCCATGCGCAATGGCCCGGCCGCGCGCGGATCGCGGTGCAGTTCGTCCTCAACTATGAAGAGGGCGGCGAGAACTGCGTGCTGCACGGCGACGCGGGTTCCGAGCAATTCCTCTCCGAGATGTTCAACCCGGCGAGCTTCCCCGACCGGCACATCAGCATGGAGGGCATCTACGAGTACGGCTCGCGCGCGGGCGTCTGGCGCATCCTGCGCGAGTTCGAGAAGCGCGGCCTGCCGCTCACCGTGTTCGGCGTCGGCATGGCGCTCGAGCGCTACCCGGAAGTCGCGGCCGCCTTCAAGGAACTGGGCCACGAGATCGCCTGCCACGGCTGGCGCTGGATCCACTACCAGAACCTCGACGAGGCCACCGAGCGCGAGCACATGCGCCTGGGCATGGCCGCCATCGAGAAGCTCACCGGCGAGCGTGCGCTCGGCTGGTACACCGGCCGCGACAGCCCGCGCACGCGCCGGCTGGTGGCCGACTACGGCGGCTTCGAATACGACAGCGACTACTACGGCGACGACCTGCCCTTCTGGATGAAGGTGCAGAAGACCGACGGCGAAGTGGTGCCGCAGCTCATCGTGCCCTACACGCTGGACTGCAACGACATGCGCTTCGCATTGCCGCAGGGCTACTCGCATGCCGACCCCTTCTTCCAGTACATGAAGGACAGCTTCGACGCGCTCTATGCGGAAGGCGACGAGGCGCCGAAGATGATGAGCATCGGCATGCACTGCCGCCTGCTCGGCCGCCCCGGCCGCATCACCGCGCTGCAGCGCTTCCTCGACCACATCGCCAAGCACGAGCGCGTGTGGGTCTGCCGCCGGCTCGATATCGCGCGCCACTGGAAGGCGCAACACCCGTACACCGACACGCACGGAGCCTGACATGGCACTCACCCTCGAACAACTGAACACCGCCACGCCCGACGCGTTCACCGCCCTGCTCGACGGCACCTACGAGCATTCGCCGTGGATCGCCGGCCGCGCAGCGGCAGCGCGCCCCTTCCGCTCGCTCGCGCATCTCAAGCACGCACTGGTGCAGGTGGTCTCCAAGGCCTCGACCGACGAACAGCTGGACCTGATCCGCGCCCACCCGGAGCTCGCGGGCAAGGCCATGGTGAGCAAGACGCTGACCGCCGAATCCACCCGCGAGCAGGGCAAGGCCGGCCTGACCGACTGCACGCCCGAGGAGTTCGCGAAGATCCAGCAGCTCAACGCCGGCTACAACGCGAAGTTCGGCTTCCCCTTCATCCTCGCGGTGCGCGGGCCGCGCGGCACGGGCCTCGGGAAGCGCGAGATCATCGACACCTTCGAGCGCCGGCTGCACAACCATCCGGGCTTCGAGCGCGGCGAGGCGCTGCGCAACATCCACCGCATCGCCGAGATCCGGCTCGACGACAAGTTCGGTGCGCAGCCCACGCTCGGCAACGAGGTGTGGGACTGGCAGGAACAGCTCTCGGTGCACACCGATCCGGGCTATGCCGAGAAGGGCCAGCTCACGGTGACCTACCTCACCGAGGCGCACCGCGCCTGTGCGCAGCAGATCGCGGCCTGGATGCGCGAGGCCGGCTTCGACAGCGTGGAGATCGATGCCGTCGGCAACGTGGTCGGCCGCTACGAAGCCGCCACGCCGGGCGCCAGGACGCTGCTCACCGGCTCGCACTACGACACCGTGCGCAACGGCGGCAAGTACGACGGCCGGCTCGGCATCTTCGTGCCGATGGCCTGCGTGCGCGAGCTCAAGCGCCAGAACCGCCGCCTGCCCTTCGCTTTCGAAGTCGTAGGCTTCGCGGAAGAGGAAGGCCAGCGCTACAAGGCCACCTTCCTCGGCTCGGGCGCGCTGATCGGCCACTTCGATCCCAAGTGGCTGGACCAGAAGGACGCCGACGGCATCACCATGCGCGAGGCACGGCAGATCGCCGGCCTCAAGGAAGAAGACATCCCCAAGCTGCAGCGCGATCCTTCGAAGTACCTCGGCTTCGTCGAAGTGCACATCGAGCAGGGCCCGGTGCTCAACGAGCTCGACATCCCGCTCGGCATCGTGACATCGATCAACGGCGGCGTGCGCTATGTGGGCGAGGTGATCGGCATGGCCAGCCATGCCGGCACCACGCCGATGGACCGCCGCCGCGATGCCGCCGCCGCGGTGGCCGAGCTGATCCTCTTCGCCGAGCAGCGCGCCGCGAAGGACGGCGACTCGGTCGCGACCGTCGGCATGCTGGAAGTGCCGAGCGGCTCGATCAACGTGGTGCCGGGCCGCTGCAAGTTCAGCCTGGACATGCGTGCGCCCAACAACCCGCAGCGCGACGCGCTGACGGCCGATGTGCTCGCCGAGCTCGAGGCCATCTGCGAGCGCCGCGGCGTGCGCTACACGCTGGAAGAAAGCATGCGCGCCTCCGCCGCGCCGAGCGCGCCCGAATGGCAGCAGCGCTGGGAGAAGGCGGTCGACACGCTCGGCGTGCCCTTGTTCCGCATGCCCAGCGGCGCCGGCCACGACGCGATGAAGCTGCACGAGGTGATGCCGCAGGCCATGCTCTTCGTGCGTGGCATCAACTCCGGCATCAGCCACAACCCGCTCGAATCGAGCACCAACGACGACATGCAGTTGGCGGTCGAAGCCTTCCAGCTCCTGCTAGACAATCTGGCCGCCGAAAAGACCCAATGACCATGACCGACTACAACAAACTCGACGCCTGGATCGACGCCCACTTCGACGAGGAGGTGCAGTTCCTGCAACAACTGGTGCGCGTGCCGACCGATACGCCCCCGGGCAACAATGCCCCGCACGCCGAGCGCACCGCCGAGCTGCTGAGGGACTTCGGCTTCGAGGCCGAGAAACATGCCGTGCCCGAGCAGGAGGTGAAGGCCCTGGGCCTCGAATCGATCACCAACCTGATCGTGCGGCGCAAGTACGGAAGCGACGGCCGCACCGTGGCATTGAACGCCCACGGCGACGTGGTGCCGCCCGGCGAAGGCTGGACGCACGACCCCTACGGCGGCGAGATCGAGGGCGGCAGCCTCTACGGCCGCGCCGCCGCGGTCAGCAAGAGCGACTTCGCGAGCTTCACCTTTGCGCTGCGCGCGCTCGAAGCGGTGGCCAGGCCGGCGCGCGGCAGCGTCGAGCTGCACTTCACCTACGACGAGGAATTCGGCGGCGTCCTGGGCCCGGGCTGGCTGCTCCAGAACGGACTCACCAGGCCCGACCTGTTGATCGCGGCCGGCTTCAGCTACGAGGTGGTGACGGCGCACAACGGCTGCCTGCAGATGGAAGTCACGGTGCACGGCAAGATGGCGCATGCCGCGATACCGACGACCGGCGTCGACGCGCTGCAGGGCGCGGTAAACATCCTGAACGCGCTCTATGCGCAGAACACGCTGTACCAGCAGGTGAGGTCGAAGGTCGAAGGCATCACGCACCCCTACCTCAACGTCGGCCGCATCGAGGGAGGCACCAACACCAATGTCGTGCCCGGCAAGGTGGTCTTCAAGCTCGACCGCCGCATGATCCCGGAAGAGAACCCGGTCGAGGTCGAGGCCACGATCCGCAAGCTGATCGCCGACGCCGCGGAAGCGCTGCCCGGCGTCACGGTCGAGATCAAGCGCCTGCTGCTGGCCAATTCGATGAAGCCGCTGCCGGGCAACAAGCCGCTGGTCGAGGCGATCCAGAGGCACGGCCAGGAGATCTTCGGCGAGCCGATCAAGGCCATGGGCACGCCGCTCTATACCGACGTGCGCCTGTACGGCGAAGCCGGCATCCCGGGGGTGATCTACGGCGCCGGGCCGCGCACGGTGCTCGAGTCGCATGCCAAGCGCAACGACGAGCGCGTGCTGCTCGAAGACCTGCGGCGCGCGACCAAGGTGATCGCGCGCACGCTCAGCGACCTGGTGAACTGAGCCTGCGCAAGCGGGGGGTGTGCCCCGCATGAATCCAGTGCGTGCTCGTCGGTGTATCTCCGGCAGCCGCCGGCGATCCGCGCGGCGCTTCAGAGAAGCTCTTCGTCCACGAACATGGACACCACCGACAAGCGCAGCCGCTGGCCCCAGTTCGAGTTCGGCTCGTCTGCGAACACGAGCTTTTCCTGTCCGTCCTGCGCGACCCACTGGAGTCCCGGCTGGTCGGCGGTGCTGCGAACCTGGTAGCTCCGGGGCAGCCGTTCGCCCTGCAGCAGGCTCGCCACCTGGCCGGCCAGCTCCGGGCTGTCGACGATCAGGCCCATCTCGGTGTTGGAGTGGGCCGAGCGGCGGTCCATGTTCAGCGAACCGATGTAGAGCCAGCGCTGGTCCACCACCGCCACCTTGGCATGCAGGCGGCCGAGCGAGCCGCGCAGTTCGCCGGCGGCGCCGTCCCGCGTCTCGGCGCCGGGCATCAGCTCGAACAGCGAGACGCCCATCTGCAGCAAGGCGCCGCGATAGCGCGCGTAGCCGAAGTGCGCCAGCGGCTCGTCCGTCGTGGCCAGCGAGTTGGTGATGACCGACACGCGCACCCGGTTGTCGGTGGCCTGCTTCAGGATCTCCAGCGTGCGCCGGCCCGGAACGAAGTAGGGCGAGGCAACGAGCACTTCTGAACGCGCCGACTGCATCAGCTCGAGCTTGCCGTTCATGACGGCGCCGTAGGCGAGCGATGCATCGCCCGGCGCAGCCTTGGCCGGTGCATCGGCGATCACGCGGGCGGCGGCGATATGCAGTTCGAGGCGTCCGTTGGCCAGCTGGGAGCCGACGCTGCTCTGGCCGAGCGGGTCGCGCGCCGCCACCGTCAGGTCGGCGGCGCCGGCTGCACGCACGGTGTCGTCGAACCGGCCGCGGGAGGCTTCCGACGAGAACTCCGCTGCCGCGAGGCTCTGGATGGGATAGGCGTGCTCGCTGTTCCAGTAGCCGTCGAACACCATCGACAGCTCGCGCACCACCGATCCGGCCGCGAACATGTCCATGTCGATGAAGTTGGCGGGCTCGCTGCGGCCGAAGTACTCGTTGGCGATATTGCGGCCGCCGGTGATCGCGAACACGTTGTCGGCGACCAGCAGCTTGTTGTGCATGCGCCGGTTGACGCGCGAGAACTCGTGCAGCGAGAACAGCACGCGCGATGCGACACCGCCGTCGCGCACCGCCAAGGGGTTGAACATGCGCAGTTCGAGGTTCGGGCGGGCGGCCAGGCCGGCCAGCAGCGCGTCTTGGCCGGCTGCGTGCAGGTCGTCCACCAGGAGGCGCACGCGCACGCCGCGGGCGGCGGCGTCGGCCAGTCCGCGCAGGAACTGCCGGCCGGACAGGTCGTCCGCGATCTGGTAGTACTGCACGTCGATGCTCTTCTCGGCGGCACGGACCAGCGCGATGCGGGCCTCGAAAGCCTGGTCGCCGGCGGGCAGCAGGCGCATGCCCGACAGCTGGCCATTGCCGGCCGGCAACGATGCGGCGGCCACCGCGGCGAGGCGGGTGTCGGCCACGTCGGTGCGGGCTTGCGAGCTCGGGCGCTGCACGCCGCTCGGCAGGCCGGCACAGGCCGTCAGCATCCCGAACAGCACCACGACGAAGGCCCACACCGCCAGCCGGGGGTCGGCCTTGGCTTGGGCGAGCGCGATCAGGCGCAGGCCGACGCAATGGGCGATCAGCAGGGGGCAGCGAGGGAAAAGGGAGGTCATGGCGGGCTCTCTCTGGTGTGCCTCCAATCTAGGCAGAGCCCCCCTTTCTCACGAGTGCGCAGTGCGCCGCACGGATGTGACATTGGTCACAGGCGGCGGGGCGGCCGATAATCGTTTGCCGCCAGCAGCCGCCTGGCCGCGCCCCTGCGCAGCATCCGGAGTGACCGATGAATTCCGCCGACGCCAATGACTGCCTGCCGCAGCCGCTGCTCGATGCCATCGCGCCGCACGGGTCGACGCGCTCGTTCGCCGCCCAGGCGATCCTGATCAACGAGGGCGACACGACCGACTCGCTCTACATCCTGCTGAGCGGCCGGGTGAAGGTCTACGCCAGTTCGGAGGACGGGCGCGAGGTGGTGCTCGCCGAGTACGGCCCCGGCGAGTATTTCGGCGAACTCTCGATCGATGGCGAGAAGCGCTCGGCATCGATCAAGGCGCTCACGGCGTGCAGCTGCCGCGTGGTCCAGGGTTCGGAGCTGCGCCAGTTCCTCGCGGAGCATCCCGACTTCGCGGTGCACCTGACCCACAAGCTGATCCGCATGGTGCGGCGCCTGACCGAGCAGGTTCGCAGCATTGCGCTGCAGGACGTCTACGGCCGCATGGTCCGCGTGCTGATCGAGCTGTCCGAGCCGGCCGGCGAGGAGCGCGTGCTGCGCCACAGGTTGACGCAGCAGGACATCGCGGGCCGCATCGGCTCCTCGCGAGAGATGGTGAACCGGGTGATGAAGGAACTCACCGCCGGCGGCTATGTCACGCAGCGCGATGGACGCCTGGTGATCCTGCGCAAGCTGCCGGCGGCGTGGTAGTTCTTGAGCTCAGGCGTCCGGCACCACGCGCCACACGGGCACCTGGCGCTGAAAGCCCTTGAGCGACAGCTCGCCGGCCTGCTGGATCGACCACTCGCCTTCGGGCCGCGCCTCCTGCAAGGCGGCCTGGATGCGCTGCGACAGCAGGATCTCGCCAGCCTCCGCTTCTCCGCACAGGCGCGCGGCCAGGTTGGTCACGGTTCCGATGGCCCCGTAGTCGATACGCCCTTCGAAACCGATGCTGCCGATGGTCGCGAAGCCTTGCGCGATGCCGATGCCCATGTGCAAGTCGTAGCCGCGCCGGCGCCACTGGTCGCTGAGCTGGTGCATTTCCTGCTGCATCCGCACCGCCATGCGCACCGCGCGCACCGGTGCGTCGGGCACCGGCAGCGGATCGTTGAAGAAGATCATCATGCCGTCGCCGGAAAAGCGCTCCAGCGTGCCTTCATGGGCCAGCACCAGCCGCCCCATCGCCGCATGGTATTGGCCCAGCACGGCCATCACCTCCTCGGGATCGGCCGTCTCGGTGAAGGAGGTGAAGCCGCGCAGATCGAGAAAGACGACGGTGATCTCGCGCCGATGGCTCTGGAGCGGGTCGTCGGCGCCGCCGGCCAGGATCGCCTGGGCCAGTTGCGGCGAGAAGAAGCGCTTGAGCTGCCCGACGCGCTCGAGTTGCCGGGCCGCATCGGCCACGCGCTGCTCGAGCGTGAGGTTCCAGGCCTGCAGCTCGGCCCTTTGCCGCTGGACCTCGTCGTACAAGGCCTTGACGCGCAGCAGGGAGCGCACGCGCGCCATCAGCTCGGCCTGGTGGATGGGCTTGCTCAGAAAGTCGTCGGCGCCCGCCTCCAGCCCCTTCACGCGCTCGTGCTCCGGGTCCAGCGCGGTCACCAGCACCACCGGCAGCACCGCGCATGCCGGATCGGCACGGATCGCGCGGCACACGTCGTAGCCGTTCATGCCCGGCATCATCACGTCCAGCAAGACCAGGTCGGGCATGTCGGCCGCGATGCGCGCCAGCGCTTCCTCGCCGGATGCCGCGGTGCTCGTTCGATAGCCGCGCGCGCTCAGGACGTCGGCGAGCAGCCTGACGTTCTTTTCGACGTCGTCGACGACCAGGACGTGGGCACTCATCGCGGCCCCTTCTGCTTCAGGAAGCGAGCGACGGTCGCGCGCAGGGTCTTCAGGGCGATGGGCTTGGTCAGGAAAGCGTCGAAGCCCGAATTCACGATGCTGCGATGGTCCTCGGGCATGACCGAGGCCGACACGGCGATGACGGGGATCGCCTGCAGCACCGGATGCGCGCGAATCTCCTGCAAGGCCGCGATGCCGCTCATGCCCGGCAGCTGCACGTCCATCAGGATCAGGTCCGGCGGGTGGTCGATGGCCAGCTGCACGCCCGCCTCCCCGGTCCGCGCCTCCAGCGTGGCGTGGCCCGCGTGCTGCAGCACGTCGCGCATCAGCTTCATGTTCTTGTCGTTGTCCTCGACGATCAGGATGGTGCTCATTCGGTGACCTCGCCCTATGCCCGGCGTCTCATACCACGGCCTCCGGAACCTGCTGCGGCAGCGTGAAGCTGAAGGTCGCGCCTTCGCCGGGCCGGCTCTCGACGCGGATCGTGCCGCCGTGGAGCTCGACGAAGCGCTTGGCCAGCGACAAGCCCAGGCCCGTGCCTTCCGACCTGCGCAGCGCGTCGCTGCCTGCCTGGCGGAACTCGTCGAACACCAGGGCCTGGTCTTCCAGAGCGATGCCGACGCCGGTGTCGGCCACGCTGACCTCGGCGACGCCTCGGCCGGCTGCATCGAGGCGCCGGGCGCGCAGGCGCACGCTGCCGCCGGCCGGGGTGAACTTCACCGCATTCGACAGCAGGTTCACGATCACCTGCTTGACCTTTCGGGCATCGGCCACCCATTCCGTCAGCCCCTCGCCGACCTCGAGGGAGATCCGGATGCCGCCGCGCTGCGCGCGCTCGCGCACCAGGGTCAGGGCGTCGTCGATGAGCAGGCCGAGGTCGATGCAGCTCAGGTCCAGCTCCATCCGCCCCGCTTCGATCTTCGACAGGTCCAGCACGTCGTTGATCAGCGTCAGCAAGTGCTGGCCGGACGAATGGATGTCCTGCAGGTATTCCATCTGCTTGTCGTTGACCTCGCCGAACATCCGCTCGGCCAGCACTTCGGAAAAACCGATGATGGCGTTCAGCGGCGTGCGCAGCTCGTGCGACATGTTGGCCAAAAACTCCGATTTGTGGCGGTTGGCCACCTCGAGCTCGCGGCCCTTGTTCTCGATCTCGCGGAACAGCCGCGCGTTCTGGATCGCGATCACGGCCTGGTCGGCGAAAGTCTCGACCAGGCGCACTTCCGCCTCCGAAAAGGGCTGTACTTCCTTGCGCAGGACGGCGATGACGCCGACCGAGGCGCCGTCGCGCACGATCGGCACCGCCAGCACCGTGCGAACGCCGCCGCGCTGCGGCACCCTGAGCGATTTCGGAGCGACATCTTCCACATGCATGGTGCGGCCTTCGACGAAGGCGCGCCCGACCACCGACCCGGCGCTCGTCGGCAGGATGTCGTCGCGGCTCGACCCGGCGCCGTCCTTGAGCGGATAGCCGGTGACGGCTCGGAAGTGATCGCCCTCCTGCAGCCAGATCTTGCTGGCGTCCGCGCGGCAGCGCAGCACGGAGCGCTCGGCGATCGCCTGCAAGGCCGGCTGCAGATCGGCCGGCATGCGGCTGAGCACCCGCAGGATTTCCGCCGCCGCAGTCTGGAACTCGAGCGAGGCCGTCAGCTCCGCCGTGCGCTGGTCGACCTTGCGCTCCAGCTCTCCGTAGGACTCCCGCAGCTGCGCCGACATGCGGTTGAACTGGCCGGCCAGAGCTTCCAGCTCGTCGCCGGTCCTGATGACGATCTGGGCGTCCAGCTCGCCCTCGCCGATGCGCCGCGCGCCCTCGGCGAGCGTGCGGATCGGCCGCACCATGTTGCGCGCCAGCACCCATGCCGCCACGGCGGAGACCATCAGGCCGGCCAGCAGCAGCAGGCCGGTGCGCAGGATCGATGCGTTCAGCTTGGCATACACCTCGGCCATCGGCCGCTCGACGAACACGTTCCAGCCCAGCGGTTCGATCGGCGCCACCGAGGCCAGCACCTCCGCGCCCTGCAGGTCGCGCGTCACCATGGCCTGCGGGCCCGGCGCCCTCGCCGCCGCCGCGGCCCTGACATGCGGCGCCGAGGCCAGGCTGGTCTTGCGCAGCACCAGGCCGATGTCGGGGTCCGCCACCAGCAGGCCCTTGCTGTCCACCACGTAGGCCTTGCCGGTGTCGTCGGTGCTGATGCGCGAGATCACGTCCCAGATGAACTTGAGATTGAGGTCGGCCACCGTCACGGCGCCCTTGTCGCCCGGGGAGCGGATCGCCACCGTCATGTAAGGCTCGGTGTCCTTGTGGAAGTACACGGGCCCGAACCAGGGCGAGCCGGCCCGGGCGTTCTGGAACGCCGCTTCCGACGAGCGGTCCTTGCCGGACCCGATCGAATCCATGCCCAGGCGCGACACCGCCACCCGTTCGCGGCCGCTGCCGTCGAGCTGGGCCACGTCGGTCACCTCGGGGACCTGGCGCAAGAGCCGCAGGAACTCGATGCGGCGCGCTTCCAGGTCCGCCTCGTCGAACATCGGAAGCGAAGCGAAGCTCAGCTGTTCGGCGAGCTGCTGGATGTACTGCTCGATCCGCGACGCCGCGCCGAGCGCCTTGACCTGCTGCAGGCTGGCCAGCGCCGCCTTGTTTTCCTGATAGGAAAAGTAGAGACTGATCGCGCTCGATGCCAACAGCACAGTCATGACCAAGGAGAGGATCAGCAGCAGGTACTTGCGGAACAGGTGCCCGCGGTGGATGTCGCGCGTGGACTCTGCCGGCAGCGCGGCATCCGGCATGGCACGGCCAGCTTCCTCGGCTGCTTTCATTTCGACTGCTGATGGCGCGTCGCCATGGAAGCCCAGCGAGGTCCGCGCGGCCGGGGCTTTCATGATTCGATCACTTTGTCGTCGATGGGCTGCGCCATCTACAGCGGCGCGGCGCCGATTTTCCGCCTTTGCGGGCTCGGCGAGATCCACCAATCAGCCTATGGAAGATGGAAGCTTCTAATGAGAAACCTGATGAACGGCAACAACCTGCGGCTTCTTCTTTGCGCGCTGATGCTGGCCGCCGCCCCCGTGGCCGAGGCCCAGCAGGCGAGGAAAGTACCGCGCGTGGGCTATCTGGCGGCCGTCTCGGCCAGCGCGGACGCGCCCCGGCTGGAGGCATTCCGGCAGGGCCTGCGCGACCTCGGCTATGTCGAAGGGCAGAACATCCAGATCGACTACCGCCATGAAGGCCTGGATCTGGAGCGGCTCCCGAGCCACGCGGCCGAACTGCTCCGGCTGGAGGTGGACGTGCTCGTCACGGTCACGACCAACGCGGCACTGGCTGCCAAGAAGACGACCGGCACCATTCCCATCGTCTTCATGGGCGTCACCGACCCGATCACCACCGGCCTGGCCGAAACCCTGGCGCGGCCGGGCGGCAACAGCACGGGGATCACCAACGTGGCGGCGGTCCTGGCCGGAAAAAGGCTGGAGCTGCTGAAGGAAACCATGCCCAAGGTCACCCGCGTCGCGGTGCTCTGGGACCGCAAGGCGCCGGGCTCTATTCCGCAGTGGGAAGAGAGCCAGGCGCCCGCGAAGAAGCTGGGCCTGGAGCTCTATTCGATGGAGGCCGGCAGCGTCGACGAATACGTGGCCTCGTTCACGCAAGCCGTCAAGGCGCGCAACGACGCCGTCTGGGTCACGCTCAACCCGGTCGCCAACTCGAACCAGAAACTCATCGCCGAACTGGCGATCGCCAACGGATTGCCATCGATCTGCGCACGGGGCGACTACGCGGAAAACGGTTGTCTCATGGCCTATGGGCCCGGCTACGGCATGGAGGGCAAGGACGGCGCCCGCTATGTCGACCGGATCCTGAAGGGCGCCAAGCCGGCCGATCTGCCCATCGAGCAGCCGACCAAGTTCGAGCTGCTGATCAACCTGAAAACCGCCAAGCGCATCGGCTTCACCATCCCGCGCTCGGTGCTGCATCGGGCGGACAAGGTGATCCAATAAGAACCACTGACCAAGGAACCCCCATGACCCGACCTCTCTTCAGTTCGACCATCGCCGGCAGCCTGCCCAAGCCCGCCTGGCTGGCGGAGCCGCGCAAGCTCTGGCCGGCCTGGAAGCTGGAGGGCGACGAGCTGGCCCAGGCCAAGGCCGATGCCACCTTGCTCTGGATCAAGGCGCAGGAAGACGCCGGCCTGGACGTGATCGGCGACGGCGAACAGTCGCGCCAGCACTTCGTCCACGGCTTCCTCGAGCATGTCGAGGGCATCGACTTCGAGCACAAGGTCAGGATGGGCATCCGCGACAACCGCTACGACGCGATGGTGCCGCAGGTGGTTTCGGAACTCCGGTTGAAAGGCCGCGTGCACGCCGCGGAAGCCCGGCTGCTGCGCGCCCACACGCAGCGCCGCATCAAGTTCACGCTGCCCGGGCCGATGACCATCGTCGACACAGTCGCCGACCGGCACTACGGCGACCGCGTGAAGCTCGCGATGGCTTTCGCCGAGCTGCTGAACCAGGAGGCGCTGGCCCTGGAGGCCGACGGCGTCGACATCGTCCAGTTCGACGAGCCGGCCTTCAACGTCTATATGAAGGATGCCGCCGACTGGGGCGTGCGGGCGCTGGAGCGCGCGGCCCAGGGGCTGCGCTGCACCACGGCCGTCCATATCTGCTACGGCTATGGCATCCAGGCCAATGTCGACTGGAAGGCCACGCTCGGCGAGGAATGGCGCCAGTACGAGCAGGTGTTTCCGGCGCTCGCGAAGAGCAGCATCCAGCAGGTGAGCCTCGAATGCTTCCATTCGCACGTGCCGCCGCAGCTGATGCGCCTGCTCGAGGGCAAGGACGTGATGGTCGGCGTCATCGACGTGGCGAGCGAGGTGGTCGAGACGCCCGAGCAGGTGGCCGACACCATCGGCGAGGCGCTGCAGCATGTGCCGAAGCGGAGGCTCTTGCCCTGCACCAATTGCGGCCTGGCGCCGATGGACCGCGCCGTCGCGCTGCAGAAGCTGCAGGCGCTGGCCGCGGGAGCCGAGCTCGCGCGCCAGCGCTACGGTTGAGCCGGGCGGCTGCGCTCAGCGCGGCGCGTCGCCCTTGCGGTAGTCGGCGGTGAGTTCGTCGAGCCGCTGCTTCAGCCCCGCATCCAGCTTGTAGTCGGCCGCGGTTAGGGTGGCATCGAGCTGCTCCGGCCGGCTGGCACCGAGCAGCGGCGCGGTGACGAGCGGGTTGGCCATCACCCACGCCACGGCCAGGGTCGCGAGCGGCACGCCCGCCTCGTCGGCCAGCGCATGCAGTTGCGCGACGGTGGCAAAGCTGCGCTCGTTCCAGTAGCGGTCCTGGTACATCGTGCCCGCGGTGCCGAGCGTGAAGCGCGTGTTGTCCTCGGGCTTGGCGCTGTACTTGTACTTGCCGGTCAAGAGGCCGCCCGCGAGCGGGTTGTACGGAATCACGCCCAGGCCTTCTTCGCCGGCGAGCGGCAGCAGCTCGCGCTCGATCTCTCGGAACAGCAGGCTGTAACGCGGCTGCACCGAGACGAAGCGCACCAGGTTGCGCACCTCGGAGCGCCCGATCGCACGCGCCAGCCGGTAGGCCAGGAAATTGGAAACGCCGACGTAGCGCGCGCGTCCGGACCTGACGATCACATCGAGCGCCTCCAGGCTCTCGTCGAGCGGCGTCTCGCGGTCGTCGCTGTGGAGCTGGTAGAGGTCGACGTGGTCGGTCTGCAGCCGCTTGAGCGAGGCGTCGATGGCGTCGAGCAGGTGCTTGCGCGATGCGCCCTGGTCCCAGGGGTTCGGGCCGACCTTGCCGACCGCCTTGGTGGCGAGCACGAAGCGGCTGCGCGCGCCCGGCCCCTTCGATTGCAGCCAGCGGCCGATGATCTCTTCGGTGCGGCCGGTGGTCTCGACCGTGCCGCCGAGCGGATAGACGTCGGCGGTGTCGAGGAAGTTGATGCCGGCCTCGGTGGCCTTGTCGAGGATGCGCTTCGAGACGGCTTCGTCGGTCTGCAGCCCGAAGGTCATGGTGCCGAGCGCGAGCCGCGACACGGTCAGGCCGGTGCGGCCCAGGCGGGTGGTGGGAATGCTCATGGTCTTGCTGTGGTGCGGTGGCGGCAGGTCATCATAGTCATCGCGGCGCGCTTAACGGCCGTCCGGCTTCGTCGCGCAAAGAAAGTCGAAGTCGACGCCCTTGTCGGCCTGCATCACCGTCTGCAGAAAAAGCTTTCGATAGCCGCGTTCGGCCGTCGGCTCCACCACCGGCGACTCCTCCGCGCGGCGTGCCAGCTCGTCGTCCGACACCAGAAGCGATATCTCCCGCTTCGCCACGCTCAGCCGGATGCGGTCGCCGTTGCGCACATGCGCGAGCGGCCCGCCGATGGCCGACTCCGGCGTCACGTGCAGCACGATGGTGCCGAAGGCCGTGCCGCTCATGCGGCCGTCGGAGATGCGCACCATGTCCTTCACGCCCGCCCGCGCGAGCTTGCGCGGGATCGGGATGTAGCCGGCTTCCGGCATGCCCGGCGCGCCCTTGGGGCCGATGTTCTTGAGCACCAGCACGTCGTCGCGCGCGACGTCGAGATCGTCGCTGTCGATGCGGAGGGCCAGGTCCTCGATGTTTTCGAACACCACCGCGCGGCCTTCATGCTCCATGAGCCCGGCATCCGCCGCGGACTGCTTGATGATGGCCCCGCCCGGCGCCAGGTTGCCGCGCAGCACCGCGATGCCGCCCTGCGGATAGATCGGGTTGGCGGCCGTGCGCACCACGGACTGCACGAACCCCGGGCCCGCACGCTCGATCTCCTCGCCCAGCGTCCTGCCGGTGACCGTCATGGCCTCGAGCCGCAGCAGGGGCTTGAGTTCGCGCAGCAGCGTCGCCATGCCGCCGGCCTTGTGGAAGTCTTCCATGTAGTGCTGGCCCGAGGGCTTCAGGTCCAGCAGCACGGGCGTCTCGCGTCCCATGCGGTCGAGCAGCTGCAGGTCGATGTCCAGGCCCATGCGGCCTGCGATCGCCGCGAGGTGCACGATGCCGTTGGTCGAGCCGCCGATCGCGAGCAGCACCCGCATCGCGTTCTCGAACGCGGCGGGCGTGAGCACCTTGTCGATGCTCAACCCGTCGCGCGCGATCCGGACCGCCTGCGCGCCGGTCTGCTCCGCGATGCGGATGCGGTCGGCGGTGACGGCCGGCGGCGAGGCACCACCGGGCATCGTCATGCCCAGCGCTTCCGCGATGCAGGCCATGGTGCTGGCCGTGCCCATCACCGAGCAGGTGCCCACGCTGGCCACCAGCTGGTTGTTCACGTCCGCGGTTTCGTCGCCGTCGATCTCGCCCGCGCGGTACTTTCCCCAGTAGCGCCGGCAGTCGGTGCAGGCGCCGACGCGCTCGCCGCGGTGGCTGCCCGTCAGCATCGATCCGGTGATCAGCTGGATCGAGGGAATGCCGGCCGACGCTGCGCCCATGAGCTGTGCCGGCACCGTCTTGTCGCAGCCGCCGATCAGGACCACCGCATCCATCGGCTGCGCGCGGACCATCTCCTCGGTGTCCATCGACATCAGGTTGCGCAGGTACATGCTCGTCGGCGCCGCGAAGCTCTCGTGGACGGAGATCGTCGGAAATTCCATCGGCAATCCGCCGGCGAGCATCACGCCGCGCTTCACCGCTTCGATGAGCTGCGGCGCATTGCCGTGGCAGGGGTTGTAGGCGCTGCCGGTGTTGGCGATGCCGACCACGGGGCGCTCGAGCGCCGCGTCGGTGTAGCCGGCACCCTTGATGAAGGCCTTGCGCAGGAAGAGCGAGAAGTCCTGGTCGCCGTAGCTGGTCAGGCCTTTGCGCATGCCCGAGGGTTCGTCGGTGCCGTCGGGCTTGGAGGAGTCTTTTTTGGACATGTTCAGCGGGCCCTCATTCGTCGGATTTGATACTGGCCGGCTCGTCGCCGATGGTCAATTCTCGAAAGATGAGTCGATGGTAGAGCGGCCAGTCACGGCGCGAGTTCTCGATGGCCAGTTTGGCGAGATCGAGGCTTGCATAAAGCCTGTCGGTCAATGCCCGGTAGTCCTCGTACAGCGCAACGAGACCGTCGATGCCGGCCAGCCTCCGCCGGCGGCTGTACGGCGCTTGCAGCTTCCAGTCGACCTGGTACTTCACCCACGCATCGCCGCGCTCTGCCGAGACGACTCGAATCGCCTGATCTACATCGTCCTGGTGAAAGTAGATCAACAGCGGATTCAGGGGGCGGATCGCCACCGCCACTGCCTGGGCGTAGGCCGCGATGGTCGTGAACTCGGCCTCCATCAGAAAGAGGTTCGTCAGGTCGCCATGAAACAACTGCCCGTCCACCAGCTGCACCGCATCGGATGCCCGCGCGGTGTCTACAAAGGAGCGCCATTTCCTCAGGCTTCGCTCGATAAGCCCTTCAGGCGTCTCATCGAGCCAGGGTTGGAACCAATGCTCGAGCTCATCGGTCGCGCGGATCGGGTGCGGATCCACTCTTTCGTGGATGGGATGCACGCGCCGCTGCGCCGCTTCCATGCGGGCGGCGATCGAGCGCATCGTGGTCGACTTGCCGGAACCCATGATGCCCTCGAGGATCACCAGTCGACGAGACACCTGATCACTCGAATCGATGGTTCGGATCATTCGCTGACGCCTTGTCGCTTCCATTACCGCAGGCCGGCGGCGGCTGCAGTGCACGCCATCCCTCTATCGACAGGCGATACAGCACGTGGCGAACCAGCCGATGGCCCGCCGGGACGAGCGGATGATCGAAGTCTTCGCCGAGCGCTCGGACCATGCCGAGCCTCGCCATGAGCGCCCGCGAACGATGGTTGTCGGGGACGGTGATGGCCACGATCTCGTTGAGGCCGGCCTGTTCGAAGCCGAAGGCGAGCACTGCACGCGCCGCCTCGTGCGCATAGCCGCGACCCCAGTGGGCCCGGGCCAGCCGCCAGCCGATCTCGACGCAGGGCGTGAACGCCGCCGAGTAAGCCGGAACCGACAGGCCGACCGCGCCGATGAACCCGGCCATGCCCGGCGCTTCGACCGCCCACCAGCCGAATCCCGTGTCCCGGAATTGCTCGCGCATCCGATCGGCAAGCGCATCGCTCTCCGGCCGCGTGAGCTGACGAAGCAGGTACTCCATCACCTGCGCATCGGCGTTCAGCTCGGCAAACGGCTCCAGGTCTTCCTCGCGCCACGGCCGCAGCGTGAGTCGGGCGCTCGTCAGCGTCGGCGCGGTCGCGAGCATTCGTGTGCGATCACAAGGTCGGCAGCTGATCGAATCGATCGAGGCGATCGACGGGCGGCGGCAGCTGCGTGAGCTCGAGCGCGTCGACCCGTGCGCCCGGCACACCGTCGCGCAGCCACTTGCACATGGCATCCAGCTCGCGGCGCGACCCTTGGAGCATCGCCTCCACCGACCCGTCGGCACGGTTGCGGACCCAGCCCGCGACGCCCGTGGCCCGCGCATGGCGCACGCAGGCGTCGCGATAGCCGACCCCTTGCACGCGGCCGCGCATCCGCACCAGCCGGCACTCGATCGCCTCGTTCTTGTCGCCAGGGTTCATGGCGCGATTGTTTCCCGAAGCGATCCAAGGGTAAATACCAATCACTCGGCCGCAGTTCGTCCTTGATTGCACCCACTTTTTGTATACAAATATAGGGTGCAATCAACGAGCCGAACACACCGTCCGGACATCCGCCCAACCGCCCACCCGCCACGAGGAGACAACCCGTGAACACAGCCGTCAGCCAAGGAAGCATCGAACTGCCGATCGCCGGCCATGCGCCGCATGAATCCAACGCACTCATCAAGCCGGGCTACGACCCCGCCCTCACCAACGAAGACCTCGCGCCGCTCAAGAAGCAGACCTGGGGCCAGTACAACATCTTCGCCTTCTGGATGTCCGACGTGCACAGCGTCGGCGGCTACATCACGGCGGGCAGCCTGTTCGCGCTCGGCCTGTCGAGCTGGCAGGTGCTGGTGGCGCTCCTGGTGGGCATCTGCATCGTGCAGTTCTTCTGCAACCTGGTGGCGAAGCCGAGCCAGCTGACCGGCACGCCCTACCCCGTGATCTGCCGCGTCTCCTTCGGCGTGCGCGGCGCCAACATTCCGGCCATCATCCGCGGCCTGATCGCAGTGGCCTGGTACGGCATCCAGACCTACCTGGCCTCGGCCGCCTTCATGGTGCTCGCGCTGCACCTGTTCCCGAACCTCGCGCCCTACGCCGACGTCAAGCTGCACGGCTTCGCCGGCCTGTCGACGCTGGGCTGGCTCGCCTTCATGGTGATGTGGGTGCTGCAGGCCTTGGTGTTCTGGCACGGCATGGAAGCGATCCGCAAGTTCATCGACTGGGCGGGCCCGGGCGTCTACGTGGTGATGGCGATCCTTTGCGGCTGGCTGGTGTGGAAGGCCGGCTGGAGCAACATCGACCTCAACCTCGGCGGGATCAAGTTCCAGGGCTGGGACGCGCTGCCGGTGATGCTTTCGGCCATCGCGCTGGTGGTCAGCTACTTCAGCGGCCCGATGCTCAACTTCGGCGACTTCTCGCGCTACGGCAAGAGCTTCGAGGCGGTGAAGAAAGGCAACTTCTGGGGCCTGCCGATCAACTTCATCTTCTTCTCGCTCCTGACCGTGATCACCACCGCGGCGACGCTGCCGGTGTTCGGCGAGCTGATCACCGACCCGGTGCATACCGTCGGCAAGATCGACAGCACCACCGCCGTCGTGCTGGGCGCGCTGACCTTCATGATCGCCACCATCGGCATCAACATCGTCGCCAACTTCGTCTCGCCGGCCTTCGACTTCTCGAACGTCGCGCCGCAGCACATCAGCTGGCGCACCGGCGGCATGATCGCCGCGGTGGGCTCGATCTTCATCACGCCCTGGAACCTCTACAACAACCCCGAGATGATCCACTACACGCTGGACGTCCTGGGCTCCTTCATCGGCCCGCTGTTCGGCATCCTGATCGCCGACTTCTACCTGGTGCGCAAGCAGCAGGTGGTGGTAGACGACCTCTACACCCTGAGCCCGAAGGGCCGCTACTGGTACAGCAAGGGCTACAACCTGAAGGCCGTGTGGACCATGATCCCTTCGGCGCTGATTCCGATCCTGTGCGTGCTGATCCCCGCGTGGCGCGGCGCCGCCAACTACGCCTGGTTCATCGGCATGGGCCTCGGCTTCGTGATCTACGCCCTCCTCAACCGCAAGACCTGAACTTTCATGCGCATCAAGATCATCAACCCCAACACGACCTGGAGCATGACCGAGAAGATCGGTGCCTGCGCGCGCTCCGTCGCGCGGCCCGGCACCGAGATCGTCGCGGTCAGCCCCGCGATGGGCCCGGCCTCGATCGAGAGCCACTACGACGAGGCGCTGGCGGTGCCCGGCCTGCTGCAGGAGATTGCCGCCGGCGAACGCGAAGGCATCGACGGCTACGTGATCGCCTGCTTCGGCGACCCGGGCCTGCAAGCCGCGCGCGAACTGGCGCGCGGGCCGGTGGTGGGCATCGCGCAGGCGGCCATGCACCTGGCCAGCCTGGTCGGCAGCCGCTTCAGCGTGGTGACCACGCTGGGCCGCACCACGGGCCAGGCCTGGCACCTGGCCGAGGCCTACGGCATGAAGCGCTTCTGCGCCAACGTGCGGGCCTGCGAGATCCCGGTGCTCGAGCTGGACGCGCCGGGCTCGAAGGCGCGCGAGCGCATCGTCGACGAATGCCGGCGCGCGCTGGACGAAGACGGCTCCGACACCATCGTGCTCGGCTGCGCCGGCATGGCCGACCTGTGCGCGCACATCGGCCAGGTGCTGGGCGTGCCGGTGATCGACGGCGTGGCGGCCGGCACGCAGCTGATCGAATCGCTGGTGAACCTGCGGCTTGCCACCAGCAAGCGCGGCGAGCTGGCGCAGCCGCTGCCGAAGCCGATCGTGGGCCTGCTGGAAGGCTTCACGCTGGCGGCGCCGGCGCCGGCGCTCAAACGCGCGGCCTGATGCGCTGCGTGCGCGGCACAATCGCGCCATGCCCCGCGCCACCAAAGCAACCGCCACCATGACCCTGCCGGCGGCCGCGCCGGAAGCCGCCGCCGTGCCCGACAAGAGCGCGACCATCGAAGGCATCGCGCAGGACATCGCCACCGCCATCGTCGAGAAGCGCCTGCCGCCCGGCACCTGGCTGCGCGAGGAGGCGCTGGGGCGCGTCTATGCGGTCAGCCGCACCAAGATCCGCGCGGCGCTCTTGACGCTGTCGAAGGACAAGCTGATCGAGATGATTCCCGACAAGGGCGCCTTCGTCAGCAAGCCCAGCGTGCAGGAAGCGCGCGAGGTCTTCGGCGTGCGCCGCATCCTCGAGAGCGAAGTGGTGCGCCTCTTCATCGCCAAGGCCCGCCCCGCCGACTACCGCGCCTTGGAGCAGCACATCCAGTTCGAACGCACCGCGCTGCGCTCCACGACCACCGGCACCGTGCGCGAAAAGCTCTTGGGGGATTTCCACGTCGCGCTGGCCGAGGCCGCGGGCAATCGCACGCTGGCCGAGCTGGTGCGCGAACTGGTCGCGCGCAGCTCGCTGATCGCCATGCTCTATCACTCCTCCAACGACCCGCACTGCTCTTCCGATGAGCACTCGGACTTCCTGCGGGTGTGCAAGAGCGGCGACGTGGAGGCCGCGGTCGCCTGCATGACGGATCACCTGTCGCGCATCGAAGCCAACCTGCAGCTCACGAGCGGGGTGCCGGACCGGCAGCTCGATCTGGTGAAGGCCTTGCTGGCCTAGGGCCTGCTAACTGGCCCTAGCCGTCGACCGGATTCGCCGGCGTTTCGAGCACCAGTTGCCAGAAGTCCACGTCGAGCCAGCGGCCGAACTTGAACCCGGCCTGCCTGATGGTTCCGGCATGCTCGAATCCGAGCCGCTGGTGCAGCGCGATGCTGCCCTTGTTGGCCAGGTCGATGGCGCCGACCATGACGTGATACTGCTGCGCCCTGGCGGCCGCGATCAGCTCCTGCATGAGCAGCAGGCCCAGGCCCTTGCCGCGGTGATCCTTGTGGACATAGACCGAGTGCTCGACCGAGTACTTGTACGCGGGCCAGGCGCGAAAGGTGCCGTAGCTCGCGAAGCCGAGCAGTTCGCCCTGCTCGTCGACCGCGCCGATCACGGGGAAGCCGCTAGCCTCCTTGGTCTTGAACCAGCCGGCCATGCTCTCCGGCGTGCGAGGCTTGTAGTCGTAGAGAGCGGTCGAGTTGATGATGGCGTCGTTGAAGATCTCCAGGATCGCATCGGCATGGGTGTCGTGCTTGCAGGCGATGAACTGCATCGGCTTCTTTTCGCGCATGGTGCTCACAGCTCTTTGGCGTAGACGATAAAGCCCAGGTGCTTCGCGACCTTGTCGTAGAGCAGCCTGCCCGCGGCATTCGATTCATGCGTCTGCCAGTAGACGCGCGAGGCGCCGGCGGATTTCGCCTCTTCGTAGACCGCCTCGATCAGCAGGCGGCCGATGCCGCGGCCGCGCCGCGATTCGAGGGTGAACAGGTCGGAGAGATAGCACACCGGCTCGACGCGGGTCATGCTGCGATGGAACACGCAGTGGGCCAGCCCGACGAGCCGCCCCTCGTCTTCCGCGACGAGGGCGAACATCGGCTCGCCCGGATCGAGGAAGCGCTGCCAGGTCGTCTGCGTGACGTGCTCGGCCAGCGCGGTCGCGCCGTGGCGGCCGTAGAAGGCGTTGTAGCCGTCCCAGAGCGGCCTCCAGGCGGCATGGTCGCTCTGAACGACCGGGCGGACACGAAGGGACTGCGTCATCGAAAGGTGCTCCTCGGATGTGTTGCGCGGACTGTATGCGAGCCTACACGGACTGCTTTCGCGCAGGCGCCCCGCTGCCCCTGCCGCCGCGTGACTTATTTGCAGGGCCCGCATGTGGCCAAGTCGAAGCGCGCGCCCACCTGCGCCTTCGCGGGCAGAGGGAAACTTATCCCCCGGGCAGGTGGATAAGGTTGTGGACAAGCCCGCGAGCAACATTTCATCGCGCGGCCCGGCGCGCGTTCCCACGGAGTGCCTTCCAAACGGGCATTCGATCCGGTCCCGATCGTGCCGGGCCTGCTGCCCAAGATGGCGGCGCTGGTCCCTTAGATCACCGCAAGCGGCGTCTTGCGCCGCGGCGGCGGGTGCAGGCGGTCGATCTCGGCCAGATCGTCCGCGCTCAATCGCAAGTCGGCAGCAGCGAGGTTCTCGCGCAGATGGGCTTCGCGCACCGCCTTCGGAATGGCAAGGACGCCGGGCTGTGCAATGACCCATGCGAGCGCGAGCTGCGCCGCCGTCACGCCGAGCCGCTGCGCCATCTTCTTCAATGCCGAATCGCCCGCCAGCGCACCCTGGTCGATCGGGCTGTAGGCCATCAGCGGCATGCCGCGGGCGCGCTGCCAAGGCAACAGACTGAACTCGGGCCCGCGCTCGCCCACCGAGTAGTAGACCTGGTTGGCCGCGCAGTCCAGCGGCTCGCCGCACACGGCGGCCAGTTCTTCCATGTCGCCGGTGTCGAAGTTGCTGACGCCCCAATGCCGGATGCGGCCATCGGCCGCGAGCTTGCGCATCGCCTCGCAGGTTTCGGCGAGCGGATGCTCGCCGCGCCAGTGCAGCAGGTAGAGATCGATCCGCTCCAGCCCCAGCCGCGCCAGGCTGCGCGCGCAAGCGGCCGGCGTGCCCTTGCGGCTCGCGTTGTGCGGATAGACCTTGCTCACGATGAAGAGCTCCTCGCGCTTCACGTCGCCGGCGCGCAGCGACTCTGCGATCGCCTGCCCGATCACTTCTTCGGCGCCGCCCTCGCCGTACATCTCGGCCGTGTCGATGAGCCGGTAGCCCATCTCGATGGCAGCGCGCACGGCGGCGACCTCGCTGCTGCGCAGCGCGCGGTCTTCGCCCAGGCGCCAGGTGCCCAGGCCGAGCACGGGCAGCGGAGTGCCTGCTGCAAGTTGAAGCGTCTTCATTTTTGCCAGGAACAAAGTCTTGGAAGGATGAAGATTCTCTACGACCGGCGGCAGATCCGCCTGCGACCGCGCGATCGCGCGCGGCGCACCGGCACGCGGGTCACATGGCCCTTGACCGTGGCGTGCCAGCCGACGGCGCCGCGTTGTTCAGCCCCATTCGGCCGAGGATCGTTTCCGCACGGAGGATGAGCTGGCCTGCATCGACGATCTCGTTGACGAGGCCGTTCCGGTGCGCTTCTGTCGCGTCGATCGTGTCCGCCGTGAGAATGAGCTGCAGCGCCCGGCCCTTGCCGACGAGACGCAGGAGGCGCTGCGTCCCGCCGAAGCCGTAGACGAAACCGGCCTTCGCTTCCGGCCGGCCGAACCTCGCATGCGCGGTTGCAAGACGCAAGGTGCAAGCCATCGCCAGTTCGCACCCCACGCCCGACGCGAAGCCGTTCACAGCGGCGATCACCGGCTTGCCGAGGTGCTCGATCAGATCGAACGCAAGCCGCCCGCTGCGCGTGAACGCTTGTGCGTCGATGGCGGAGGTCGATGCGATCTCGGTGATGTCGGCCCCGGTGACGAAGGCCTTGTCGCCCGCGCCGGTCACGATCACGCCCTGGACGACGGGGTCCTCTCGCGCGTCCTCCATCACCGATCTCAGCTCGTCGAGGGCCGTGCGGCTCAGCGCGTTCATCGCCTGCGGGCGGTTGATCGTGACGTAGGCGATCCCCGCCTTCTTCTCATAGAGGAGGTCTTGCAGTGATTTCATGTCTTGGACCGTGCCGACCGTCATCGCCAATTCGGGTGCAACGAGCTGATGAGCTTGTTGCAGTCGCCGCGCGTGAGGAGGGCAAGCACACCCACCTCGCGTGGCGTCAGGTCCTGCAGCGCGGAGGAATCGGCCAGGTTCGCCGCCATTCCCGGCGAAAGGTAGCGTTGCGAGCGGGCGGCCGCGACCAGCGCGGCGCGGATCTCGGCGGGCTCGGCCGTCTTCTCGACGAATCCGCTGGCACCCCAACGGATAGCCTCCCGCACCATGTGCGGCGAATGCATGTCGCTGATGAGCACGACGCGCACCCTGGCAGCCATCATGCGGAGCAATTGCATGAATGCGCGCAGCCCATGCGGACCGAGGGCCGGATCCAGCAGCGCGACGCAGTCCTCGGCTTCCATGCAGCAGGCGAGCAGGCGATCCATCGTGGGCGCCGAACACCCGAAAGCGAGGCCCGCGGTGCCGCTCACCAGCGATTCGAGGCCGCACTGAAGATCGGGCGAGGCTACGCCGATGATGACCTTCACTGCGCCGTCGGCCTGCGCTGCGGCTCCTTCGCCGCCGAGCGACGCGCGGGGTGTCTGATCCTGGAACGGCACCTCGCCGCCCGGGATCTCGGCAGATCGATCGCTCATGGGTTGGTTCCTTCGCTTCAGGGTTGCGCTTGGCACGAGGCCTGCACGCTGGGCCACCCGTAGTCGCGGCCCATCAGTGCGCGCGCAAGAAGGTAGTTGTTCAGCGCGCGCTCGCTCAAGCTGTCCATATGCACAGAGCCGCTGGCATCGCAGGGAAACGACAGGGCGCGGCCCGTGCCGCTGAGCGAGGGAAAGCGCAGTTCGAAGGCGGACTGTGCAGCGGATGAATGGGAGGAGGCGTGCATGGCGGTGTGCTCGTGGTTCATTTCGATGAAGCGGCTCCGGGAAACATGGTCGTGCGCCTCACGCGGGCTGGCGTCCCCGCAGGGCGATGTCGATGCAGGCGAGGAGGTCTTCCGCACTGAAAGGCTTTGTGAGAAAGCAGATCACGCCCGTCTCCAGGGCGCGCACCAGCGCCCGTTCGTCGGGGTAGGCGGTGATGAGGACCGTGGGAATCGGGGTGCCGGCGGCAGCCAGGCGGTCGTGCAGCTCGAGCCCGGTCATCCCAGGCATGCGCATGTCGGCGATGAGGCATCGGATGGCGCACGTGCCCTTCGATTGCAGGAAGCTCTCGGCCGAGTCGAAGGTGGCGGCCGACAAGCCGGCGGAGTCGAGCAGGTCTTTCGTGGTGTCTCGAACCGATTCATCGTCGTCCACGATCGCTACGGTCGGGTTGTTGCGCACTGGGTTCTCCTTGCAGGTCTTCTTGAGCGTTGACGCAAGACTAGGCCGATTGCGCGCGCAAGACCATTGCACGTGCGTCACGCGCACTACGACTTTGGTATAGGGCCGGTCAGCCCTCTGGGCTCTAAGGCCTCGGGTTGGAGAGGCCGAGCCTGTCCGCGATGCGCACCAGCTGCGCCAGGGACTTCGCCTGCATCTTGCGCATGATCTGCCCGCGGTGGACCTTGACGGTGGCCTCGCTGATGCTCAGCTCGGCCGCGATCTGCTTGTTCACGCGCCCGGTGCTCACCAGCGCCATGACTTCGCGCTCGCGCTGGGTGAGCGCGGCGAAGCGTTGCCGGAGCTCCGCGACGAGCGCCGTCTCGAGGCGCTGCGCGCGGTGCCGCTCGATCGCGGCATCGATCGCATCGAGAAGCTCCTGGTCGCGGAAGGGCTTGCTCAGGAACTCGACTGCGCCGGCCTTCATGGCGCGCACCGTCATTGGAATGTCGCCGTGGCCGGTGATGAAGATCACCGGCAGATCGACGCCCGCCCGCGGGAGTTCTTCTTGAAAGCTCAATCCGCTCGCGCCGGGCAGCCGCACGTCGAGCACCAGGCAGCCGGGCGCGTCCGGGCGCTGCGCCTGCATGAAGTCCTGCGTCGAGGCGTAGACGCGCACGTCCATGCCGACGGAGGCGAGGAGATCCTGGAGCGCCTCGCGCATGGCCAGGTCGTCGTCGACCACGAAGACCACGGGCCGCTCGGTTGCCACTATGGCTCCCGTTCCCCGATCGGCAGCGAGAACCGGAACACGGCGCCGTGGGGCAGGTTCGGCGCGCTCCAGAGCTTGCCGCCGTGGGCCTCGATGATCGACCGGCTGATTGAAAGCCCCATGCCGATGCCCTGTGCCTTCGAGGTATGGAAGGGCTCGAAGAGCTTGTCCGCGATCTCCGGCACGATGCCGGGGCCCGAGTCGCGCACCTCGATGCACACGCCGCCCTCCGTCTCGCTCGCGCCGATGACCAGCTGTCGCGGGCGATCGCCGGGCGCGCTCATGGCCTCGACGGCGTTGACGATCAGGTTGATCACCACCTGCTGGAGCTGCACCCTGTCGCCCCACACGGGCGGCAGGCCGTCGGCGAGCGTCTTCTCGAGCGCTATGTCGTTGCGGCGCATCTGGTCGCGCGTGAGCGCAATCACGTCGAGGATGGTCTGGTTGACGTCGACGCGGTCCCGGCGCGGCGGCTGGCGCATCACCAGGGCGCGGATGCGGTCGATGACTTCGCTCGCGCGCTTGCCGTCCCTGGCCATGCGTTCGAGCGAGCGCTGTGCCTTTTCGAGCTCGGGTGGCCGGGCCGCGAGCCAGCGCGCGCAGGACCCAGCGCTCGCGACAATGGCCCCGAGCGGCTGGTTGACCTCGTGCGCGATCGAGGCCGCGAGCACGCCGAGCGTGGTCACGCGGTTCACTCGCGCAAGCGCCGCCTGGGCCTCGCGCAGGGCTTCCGACGCGAGCACGTGGTCGGTGAGATCGCGCGTGATCACAAGCGCTGCCTCCAGGCGCTCCGAGTCGAGCCGCAGCGGCGAATAGGACACCGACAGGTAGAAGCGGCCCAGTTCGGTCGTGAACCATTCTGCGACGGTGAACTGCTCTCCGGCGAGACAGCGGTCGAGACTCGGCTTCATGGTGCGCTCGAAGACGTCGGTCCCGAGGAGATCGGCGACGTGCATGCCGACGATCTTTTCGGCCGGCATCCTCCAGTTGCGCTCGTAGACCGCATTGACCCTTTGATAGCGGTAATCCCGGCCGATCACGGCCACGCCATCGGAGGCACTCTCGAACATCTGCCGCGTCAAATACTCGGCCCGCTTGCGCTCGGTGATGTCCATGATGCTCACGAGCGTGCTGCCGAACTTGGCCGGCTGAGGCGGAAACGCGATCGTGAGGAGGACGGACAGCTTGTCCCCCTTCAGCGTTGCGCGCACCGTCTCGGCCGTAAAGGAAGTGCGGCCCTCTGCCAGCGCGCACAGCTCTTGCGCGAACAGCTGCTCGGTTTCCGGCAGGACGAGCCTGGGGAGCGACACCATGAGCTCCTCCTTGCTTTGCGCTCCGAACAGCTTGATGGTCGCGTCATTGACGTCGATCACCTTCACCATGGCGAGCGCCTGCCGCACGAATTCGGGATGCGTGGCCAGGTACCGGCGCAAGTCGCGCACGCCCTGCGCCTTGAGGTCGTCGATGGCGGCCTCGACCGCGGACAGGTCCTCTTCCCAGATCGAAACGCTCGCGCCCTGGAAGATGTGGCGGTATCGGCTTTCGCTTTCGCGCAGCTCCTCTTCCGCATGCCTGAGCTCCGTCATGTCCTGCACGATGCCGAAGAAGCGCCGCGGCCGGCCGGAGGGATCGCGCGCCACGTCGGCGCTGTTGTGGACCACGCGCACCTTCCCGTCAGGACGCACCACGCGGTACTCCATGTCGAAGCGCGGGCCGCCCTGCACGCCGGCGTCGTTGGCCTGCTCCACCCTTTCCCGGTCGTCCGGATGGACGAGGTCCAGCAACCGGCCTTCCAGCTGACCGGACTCGGGCCGCTTGAGGCCATGGATGCGGAAGGCTTCTTCCGAGGCGGTCACGCGACCGCTGTCCAGGTCGGCTTCCCAATGACCGAGATGCGCCATGCGTTGCGCCTCTTCGAGCTTGCGCTCGCTTTCGCGCAGGCTGCGGAAGATGAGAAGACTGGTGAGCGCGTCGGCAAGCCGATGCCCGATCTCCTCGAACAGCCGCTCCTCCTGCGCCGTCCACGCGCGCGGGCGCGAGCACTGGTGCAGCCCGAAGAGGTAAGGTTGATCGCCCTTGGGGTACAGCGCCATGGCGAGCACGGACCGGATGCTGAAACTCTCGGTGAGCTGCGCCGGCAGCTGGAGCTCGCAGCCAGGGCCGAACGACACTGCTCCGCTGGCAGCGCGCGCTGCCCGGAACACCGTGGCGATATCCGTATCGAGCGGCAGCTCGGCGCCCAGGCTGAACGCGCCGGGAAACTCGGGCCGCGTCTGTTCCATGACCGCGCGCCAGCGGGCAGCCTCCGGATCGCACGGATAGGTGAGCCACGCCCGGTCGCAGGCAAAGATCTCGAGGACCGCCTCGAGCACATCGCTCATCATCTTCTCGAGGTCATTGGTTCCCTGCATGGCGCGGTTGACGCGATTCATGCTTTCCAGGAACCACATGTGCGCGCGGCGTTCTTCTTCCGCGCGCCTGCGATCTTCGATGTCGGTCAGGACTCCATACCACTTCAGGATGCTTCCATCGTCGCTGCGCACCGGCACGGCGCGGCTCAGGAACCAGCGGTATTCGCCGTCCGCGCGGCGAAAGCGGGCTTCCTGCTCGAAAGGCTCGCCGGTCGCCATGCGTTGGGCCCTGGCTTCCAGATAGCTGGGCAGGTCTTCGGGATGAACGGCGGCTTGCCAGTTCCATCCAGAAGGCGAGAAGCCGGTGTAGTCGCTCCCGCGCCGGTTGACGAGCACACCGGAGCCATCGGCGTTGGTGACGAAAGCGATCGCCGGCATCGTCTCGAGCACCTCCCGAAGCTCCTTCTCGCTGCGTCGCAGCGCTTCTTCGGCGCGCTTTCGCTCGGTGATGTCCCGCCCGACGCCGCGGTAGCCGATGAAGCGCCCCGCGTCGTCGAACATCGGCAGGCCGGATACCGACACATGGCGCTTGCCGCCTTCGGGCGTCGACCGGGCGAGCTCGAAGTCGCGGAACGGGACATGGGCATCGAGCGTGGCGCGGTGCTGGCGCCACGCCTCTTCGTCAGGCTCGAGGTAGGGCACTTCCCAGCGCGTCTTGCCGATCTCCGAGCCGGGCGCCGGCGCGCGTCCAAACTGTGCGGAGTACTCCTGCCGGGTGAAGCGATGCCGGGCGTCGCTCTCCCAGTACACGTCGAAGGAGAACTGCACCAACGTGCGAAAGCGCTCCTCGCTCTCGCGAAGCGCATCCTCGGCGTGCTTGCGCTCGGTGATGTCCTCGCAGGCCACGAGCAGCACCGGCCCGCTCCGCAGCACGACTGCGTTCGCCGACTCCCGGACCCACAGCATCGAGCCGTCCTTGCGGACCTTGCGCGCCTTCCAGCGCATCACGCGCCCTGGCTGCCGGAAAGCCTGCTCGGCGTTTCCCTGGACGAACGCCCGATCGGCTTCGTGGAACACGTTCAGCACCGGCTGGCTGATCAGTTCGGCCACGTCCCAACCCAGCTGCTCTGCTCCGACGGGGTTCACCGACAGGATCACGCCGGCCGCATTGATGATGAAATACATCGTGGGATTCGCCTCGAAGGCGGCTCTCCATTGCTCCTCGAGATCCTGCCGAGCCTGCTCGATCCGCTTGCGCTCCGTGATGTCGGTAGTGGTCGCCAGGATCGCCACCGGCTCGCCCTGCTCGTCTCGCTGCAATGCCAGGCGGCTCGCCACGACCACCGGTGTGCCGTTTCGCCTGTGATGCACCAGCTCGCCTTCCCAGCGTCCGGTGCGGAGCACCTGCGATTCGATCTGCTCCAGAGGCACGGAGGAGATGGTCTTCAGCAGCTCGACCGCGGACTTGCCGAGCGCCTCTTCAGCCGTCCATCCATACATCTCCTCGGCGCCGCGGTTCCAGTACTTGATCGCTGCTTCCATGTCGCGCACGAACATGGCGTCGTGCGTGAGATTCAGCAGCTCGGCGTGCTCGCGCGGCGACGCTTCGGCCTGCGGCTCGAAAGACCGATACGCAGGGCGCAACAGCGATTCGTCGTTCTTACGTTTCGTCACGAGCGACTCCGATAGGCGTCGCGGCATGTGAACCGCAGCATGTCGCGCAGCGCCGGTGGTAAGCCGGCTCCTCCAAGGGTGGTGGCGAACACTATTCTGAACGCCCTCGTGACCGCTGTCACCGCGCCACGCGGATGAATACAGGCGAATTGGGTTATTCGTCGCAAAATCGGCCGATGCGCCTTTCCACCTTCATATCCACGAACCTGGATCCGATTCTGATTGACTGGGTGGCGTTTGCCAGGGCCCAGTGGCCTCCTGGAGCGCGGATGGATGAGGCTGCGCTGCTCGATCACGGAAAGCTGATCCTCCAGGAAATCGCCGCGGACATGCACAGGCCGCAGGACGACGCCGAGCAACGGGCAAAGTCCGAGGGCAACAGCGCGACGGCCTCTACCTCCAAGAACGTGCCATCGCGCAGCCATGCCCGTCAGCGCGAGCGCCAAGGCTTTGAGATAGAGCAGATGGCAGCCGAGTACAGGGCGCTTCGCGCAACGGTACTGCGGCGGTGGAGCGCATCTTCGAACGAGCTGCATGTTCAGGATCTGGAAGACGTCACACGCTTCAACGAAGCGGTCGACCAGGCGATGGCGGAATCGTTGCGCGTTTTCGTGACCGAGGTAGATAGAACGCGAGATCTGTTCCTTGGCATGCTGGGCCACGACCTGCGCGGGCCGCTGAGCACGATTGCAACCTGTGCCACCTTGACTCTGCGCGAGCACCCCGAAGCCCCCGGGCGGTCCGACCTGGTTCTGCGCAGCGTCGCGCAGATGAGGGCGCTCTTGGACGATCTGGTCGAATACACCCGACATCGACTAGGAGCCGGACTGACCATCGAACCGGCGCATCTCCTGCTCGATCAGTTTGCGCGCAATACATTGGACGAGATTGCCGCAATAAGCGCGGAGCACGAGCTGATTCTGGAATCGGCAGGGAACATGGAAGGTGAATGGGATGCTCGGCGCTTGCATCAGGCGCTGTCGAATCTGGTCTTCAACGCCTTGAAGTATGGCTTCAAAGGCTCAGCCATTCGCGTCGTTTTGGACGGCACTCGCGATGAGGAAGTGACCCTTCAAGTACGCAATAGCGGGAAGCCAATTCCCGCCAGCCTGCTCCCGAAGCTCTTCGATCCGCTCGTGCGTGCCGGAGACGACGAAGCGGATGTGGATTCTCAGGTCGCCGGCGCCAACCTGGGCCTTGGCTTGTATGTCGTGCGCGAGATTGCCAACGCGCACGGCGGCACCGTCGAGGTAAGTTCGGACAAGACCGCCACATGCTTCGAGCTGCAGTTGCCGCGGATCTGTGCAAGGCGCATTTTCAGCGACGCTTGAGACTTGCTCGCAATCGAGCTAGGGCCTGTTAACGCTATTTGCGGGGTCGCGAAGGCCTGCCAGGGCGGGCCAATCAAGGCGCGCGACGCCGTGCGTGCGTCGGCACGCACAAGGAGCGCAACGCCGAGTGGCGCGCCCTGGCAGGCCTTCCCTGCGGGTTGCCCAGCCAAGGGGCCGTCTGCGGCGTTGCCCGCGCTTGCAAGGCGCAAGCCTTGCTGCGCACGGGCGCCTTGCATCCAGCCCCTTGGCTGGGCAACGCGATCCCCGCAAATAGCGTTAACAGGCCCTAGTCCTGCGGCATGAACGGCTTGTCCTTCGGCACGCCCACCTGCAGCGCGCGCGCAGACACCTTGCGTGCGATCTCGTATCCGGCGTTCAAGTCCATCGGATGGTGAATGCCGGCGTACACGCGCGAGTCGCCGGCCTGGCGGCCCATCTTCTCGTACATGCCATCGGTGTTCCGCAGCAGCGCGTCCAGGCCGGCGGCGGCGCACGAAAATCGGCGCCGGTGGTCAGGAAGAAGGTCCGAACGTTGCCGAGGTGCACCCCTCCCGGCGGCTGTGGCGGCTGCGCGCGGCTGGACCACTTCTCCTCACCGGTCGCCAGGGTGCCGCCCCAGGTGGAGGACGAAGAGTCTCATAGCGATCCCCCGACATGTGCCGATGCAGCCCGCAGTGCGCAGCCGATCTCAACGCCACGCCGGGGGAACACGCCATCACTTCGCGAGCAGTGGATGCCCAAGGGAACATCCAGCCATCGATGGAAGATCCCCGCATAGCCAAGAAGCGCACCTACTGGGAAAGCAATGGGCAAGTCACACGCCAAGTGCGCCTTATGTAGCCTCGCTTGCTGTTCCTGCGGCGCCGACGCGGGCGGATCGCCGTTCTCGTACCGAACGAAGTGCGGAGCCGATGCGATCCTCGGCATCGAAGGCGATCGCCGCAGCCGGCGCAGAGGCAGCGATGTGGGCCGCTGGGTCGAGCAGGTCTTCTGCCCGACATGTGGAACGCTGGTGTACATGGAAGGCGAAGGCCTGCCGGATGCGAAGAACACTGCGACCGCGCAGCGGCGCTTCAAGGCGGCCAATGATGACGGGCTGCCGTTGAGCGTCCGCTGCGAAGCGGCCGCAACGGCGACGTAGGCCCCGCTCGCTGAATACTGCACCGACGCAATCCCCTTGGGGCGTATAAACCGTCTCGGGGGTAATTGGCTTTGAAGATCATCATTCTCGGCGCAGGCCGAATCGGCGAGAGCGTGGCCGGCACGCTCGTCTCGGAGCGCAACGACATCACCGTCATCGACATCGACGCGGTGCGCCTGCGCGAACTCGAAGAACGCATCGAACTCCGCGGCGTGGTGGGCAGCGGCATCGAGCCGGACGTGCTGGCCGAAGCCGGTGCGCGCGATGCCGACATGCTGATCGCCTGCGCCGCTCAGGATGAGACCAACCTGGTCTGCTGCAAGGTGGCCCACCAGGTATTCGGCATTCCCACACGCATCGCGCGCGTGCGCTCCAATGCATTCAAGGACAACAGCCCGCTCCTCGGCAAGGAAGGCTTTGCCGTCGACCGCGTGCTCTGCCCGGAGGAATCGCTGACGCGCTATATCGGCAAGCTGGTCGAGTACCCCGAGGCGCTGCAGGTGCGCGAGTTCGCCAACGGGCTGGCCTGCCTGGTGGCAGTGCGTGCGGTGGCTGGAGCGCCGCTGGTGCGGCACAGCATTGCCGAGCTGCGCGAATGCGTGCCCGGCGCCGACATGCGCATCGTCGCGATCTACCGCCGGCTCGAGAACGAGCCAGACCGCTTCATCGGCTGCGAGGGCCAGACGCTCATCGAGCCCGGCGACGAGGTGTTCGTGCTGTCGGCTCGCGAGCACCTGCAGGCGGTGCTGTCGGCGCTGCACTTCGACGACCACGCCGGTCGTCGCGATGTCGAGCGCATCATGATCGCAGGCGGCGGCCGCGTGGGGCTGCGGCTCGCAAGACAGCTCATCGAGACCGGCCGGAACTACCAGATCAAGGTGCTGGAACGCGACCACGCACGTTGCGTTCAGCTCGCCTCCGAACTGCCGCACGGTGCGCTGGTGCTGCATGGTGACGGTACCGACGAAGACCTGCTGGAAGACGAGGGCATCGAGCACATCGACCTGTTCCTCTCGCTCACCAGCGACGACGAGGACAACATCATGGCCAGCCTCCTGGCCAAGCGCCTGGGCGCGAGGCGCGTGCTGGCGCTGATCAACCGGCGCAGCTATGCCGATCTGATGCACGGTACGCAGATCGACATTGCGCTGTCGCCCGCGCAGACCATGCTCGGCGAGCTGCTGGCCTACGTGCGGCGCGGCGACGTGCAGGCGGTGCACAGCCTGCGGCGCGGCGTGGCCGAGGCGCTGGAGATCGTGGCGCGGGGCGACCGCAAGACTTCGCGCGTCGTGGGCCGCAGGATCTCGGAGCTCCAGTTGCCCAAGGGCGCGCAGGTCGGGCTGATCATGCGCGGGCTGCCCGAGCTCGGCGAAGGCGCACCCCCGTCCCGCGAGGCGCCGACGACGCCGGCGAAGGTGATCATCGCGCGCAGCGACACCGTGATCGAGAGCAACGACCACATCGTGGTCTTCGTGCCGCGCAAGCGCCAGTTGCGCGACGTGGAAAAGCTGTTCCGCGTCAGTGCCACCTTCTTCTGACGCCGGCTTCGCCCCATGAGCGACTTCCTTCCGGTGTTGCGTGTGCTCGGCGCGCTCTTGACCTTCTTCTCGTTCGGCATGTTCGTACCCTGGTTGATGTCATGGATGCATGCCGACGGCCTGCGCCACGTGTGGGCCGGCTCCGCGGCGATCTCATTCGCGTGCGGAGCGGCGTTGTGGGGCGGCCTGCGGCGCCACAAGCGCGAGCTTCAACCGCGCCACGGCATCTTCCTGGTTTCGTGCACCTGGGTGCTGCTGCCGCTGTTCGCCTCGCTGCCGCTGATGTGGGCGCTCGACAGCATCGGGCGGCCGCTCAACTTCACGCATGCCTACTTCGAGGCCGTGTCGGGCCTCACGACCACCGGCGCGACGGTGCTCGTCAAGCTGGACCAACTGCCGGTGTCGATCAACGTGTGGCGCACCTTCCTGCAATGGCTCGGCGGCATGGGCATCCTGGTGCTGGCCGTGGCCATCCTGCCGCTGCTGGGTGTGGGCGGCAGCCAGCTCTTCAAGGCCGAGGTAGCCGGCCCCATCAAAGACAGCAAGCTCACGCCGCGAGTGAAGGAAACCGCCAAGGGGCTGTGGGGCATCTACGCGACCTTCTCGGCTGCCTGCTTCCTCGCGTACTGGGCTGGCGGCATGACGGCCATCGACGCGCTGATGCACATGTTCACCACCGTGAGCCTGGGCGGGCTCTCGCCGCACGACGCAAGCTTTGCGCACTTCGCGTCGCCGCTGCTCGAAGGCGTGGCAGTGCTTTTCATGCTCGCGGCCAGCTGCAACTTCGCGCTGTACTTCGTCGCGCTGCGAAAGGGTCATTGGCGCGGCCCCTGGCGCGACCCGGAGCTGCGCGCCACGCTCACCGCGCTGATCGGCAGCGGTTTGCTGGTGGCGGTGGTGCTCTGGGTGAAAGGCGTCTACGGACCGGTGGATGCGCTGCGCCACGGCCTGTTCAACGCCATTTCGATCGCCAGCACGACCGGATATTCGACTATCGACTACCTCGCCTGGCCGGTGTTCGCGCCGATCTTCATGCTGCTGCTCTCGGGCGTGGCGACCAGCGCAGGCTCTACCGGTTGCGGCATCAAGATGGTGCGGGTGCTCATCCTCGTGAAGCAGGCGCGGCGCGAGATGACACGCCTCGTGCATCCTCGCGCGGTTCAGCCGGTGACGCTCGGCAGCATGGTGGTCGACCACCGCGTAATCTTCTCGGTGCTGGCCTTCATGCTGGTCTACGGCGTGACGACGATCTCGCTGAGCATGTTGCTGGTGCTGACCGACCTCGATCCGATCACGGCCTTCAGCGCGGTGCTGGCCAGCGTCAACTGCACCGGGCCGGGGCTCGGCACCGTCGGGCCCGCCGGCAATTTCGGCGGCCTGACAAATTTCCAGCTGTGGGTCTGCGCCTTCGCGATGGTGCTGGGGCGGCTCGAAATGCTGAGTTTTATCGCGCTGCTGACGCCGTCGTTCTGGCGCAAGTGAGTTTCGGGCTGTCGGGCAGGTGCGCGGCGAGAGCGGACGTTGCCTGCAAGATGGTGGACTTCGGCAGCCGGCCAAGACTAGACCTTCGGTGTCCGAGCCGATCTCCGTTGCCCCATTGAGCCAAACACGATGCTTTTTTCCCTCATATTGAACGGCTCCCTGGTGACGACGGACCGGTCGGATGTGCTGGTTCCTTGGTGGAGCTTTTCGAAGACAGTGCTTTCGGCCGCGTCCCTGTCCCTCGTGCGTGACGGGCTGGTTGAACTCGACGACCCCGTCCTTGAAGGTCGGTTCACGCTGCGTCAGTTGCTCCGACATGAAGCGGGGCTGGCCGACTATGGCGAGCTTGCCGAGTACCACGCCGCCGTCGCTCGCAGCATGAACCCTTGGTCAGAGAATGAAATGATGAAGCGCCTCGATGCCGAGAGGTTGCGCTACGCGCCCGGAGCCGGCTGGCGCTACTCGAACGTCGGCTACATGTACGTAGCGAGGCTCATCGAACGTGTGACAGGCCTCGAACTTCACGAAGCGCTGCGCCAACGGGCGTTTGCTCCACTTGGCTTGCCGCAAGCGCGCATTGCTAGGACACCAGCTGATTTGGATGGCGTGCACATGGGAACCGTAACGCACTACCACCCAGGCTGGGTCTATCACGGTTTACTTGTGGGTCCGCTTGCAGAGGCGGCGCTTTTTCTGGACCGCCTGCTAGCCGGCCACATGCTTCCAGAGGCGCTGCTGCAGGAGATGCAAACGGCGCGCATGCTCGGCGAACCAACACCCGGGCGCCCTTGGACCTCTCCAGGTTACGGCCTCGGTCTCATGCAAGGCGAGGTGGACGGAGGCCTCACCATGTGCGGACACACGGGAGGTGGGCCGGGGAGCGTGGTGGCCATCTACCGCCGCACTGACGGTGACGACTCATCGACTTGCGCCGTCTTCTGTGACGGCTTAGACGCAGGCGCTGCGGAAGAAGAAGTTGTGAGCCGCCTCTCGGGCGGGCGAAACTAACGGCAGAGATCGGCCCACGAGCGGTCGTCCAAGCAGAGGAGCCACAGGTAAATGAAGACTGAATCACCGCCTACTCTCGCGCGCAGGAAGCCCGATGCTTTCGAAATGAAGGTGCGATTGGGATGCGGGGCACTGCTGGGCCTGGTGATCGGCATGGGCATGTGTGTCAGCCTGTGGCCGCTGAGTACCTGGGGCGCATGCATGCTTGTCGGCTTCGCCATTGCCGCCTGCGCCGCCTGCGCAGCTCGGTTCGGTGACGCTTTCTGGTCGAATCTTCGCTGGCTGCAGTAGCGGTCCGTACCGTGGCGGCCACATCAAAGCGCACGCGTCCATCCATCAGTTGAACGCAGCCGAGCAAAATCAAAGCCAGGAACGAATGCGCTGAGCCATTGTGCCGGTCGAGATGCCGTAGCGGTCATGCAAGGTCGGGAGTGCGCCGGCATCCAGAAATTCGTCGGGAAGCGCGACCTGCCGAAACCTCGGCGCGGCGCCAGAGCGAAGCAGCAAGCTTGCCGTTGCCTCACCCAGTCCGCCGATGACCGAATGGTTCTCCGCCACCACCACCACGCGGTCCAGGCGCTTGACCTCCGCCAGGATGGTTGCTTCGTCGAGCGGCTTGATCGTCGGCACGTGAAGCACCGCGACATCCACGTTGTCGGCGCGCAGCTGATCGGCGACTTCCAGGGCCCGCATGGTCATGAAGCCGCTGGCGATCACCAGCACGTCCTTGCCATCGCGCAGGAGCTTGGCCTTGCCGAGCTCGAACTTGTAGCCGTACTCGTCGAGCACCAGCGGCACGTTGCCGCGCAGCAGGCGCATGTACACCGGCCCCGGGTGGGCGGCGATCTGCGGCACGGCCTGCTCGATGTCCAGCGCATCGCAAGGGTCGACGATCGTGAGGCCCGGAATGCCGCGCATCATCGCCAGGTCCTCCGTTGCCTGGTGACTGGGGCCGTAGCCCGTCGTCAGGCCGGGCAGCGCAAAGCACATCTTGACGTTCAGGTTCTCCTCGGCGATCACCTGGTGGATGAAGTCATAGGCGCGTCGCGTGCCGAACACGGCATAGGTCGTCGTGAAGGGCACCAAGCCTTCCTTGGCCATGCCGCCGGCTGCGGCCAGCAGCAGTTGCTCGGCCATCCCCATCTGGTGAAAGCGCTCCGGATAGGCCTGCGCGAAAAGATGCAGGTCGGTGTACTTGGCGAGGTCGGCGGTCATGCCGACGATCTCTGGCCGGTCGGCGGCGTATTCGACGAGCGCCTTGCCGAAAGGCGCGGCCTTCGCGCGCTGCCCTTCGGCCGCGATGGAAGCAATCATCGCCGAGGTGGTCAGTCGAGGCTTCGTGGCTGCAACGGTGTTCATGCGAGGGCTCCTTCGGGTTGCGACTGGTCCAGGATTTCAATGGCTTGCTGCCACTCGGGCGGGTCGACGCGGATGAAATGGTTCTTCTCGCGCTGCTCGAGGAAGGGCACGCCCTTGCCCATGAGCGTGTCGAAGAGGATCACGCGAGGCTTCGGATCGGAGAGCTGGCGCGCGCGGTCGAAGGCATCCAGCACGGCAGCCAGGTCGTTGCCGTCGACACGCTGCACGTGCCAACCGAAGGCCGCCCACTTGTCGGCCAGCGGCTCGAAGCCCAGAACCTTTCCGGACGGGCCATCGGCCTGCTGGTTGTTGATGTCGACCAGGCAGATCAGGTTCGAGAGGCCATGGTGCGCCGCACCCATCGCGCCCTCCCAGGTCGATCCCTCGTCCAGTTCGCCGTCGGACATCGAGTTGTAGACGAAGGCCGGGTTCTTCTTCTGGCGCAGGGCGAGTGCCATGCCGACCGCGATCGGCAGGCCCTGGCCGAGCGAGCCGCCGGAAATCTCCATGCCGGGCGTGTAGGTCGCCATGCCGGACATCGGCAACCGGCTGTCGTCGCTGCCGTAGGTTTCGAGTTCGGACTCGGGAAGGACGCCGGCCTCGATCAAGGCGGCGTAGGAAGCGATCGCATAGTGGCCGTGCGACAGCAGAAAGCGGTCGCGCCCCTCCCATTCGGGTTCGTCGGGCCGCAGCTTCAGCGCATGGCCGTAGGCCACCGCCAGCACGTCGGCCCAGCCGAGCGCCTGGCCGATGTAGCCCTGGCCTTGCACTTCGCCCATTCGCAGCGCGAAGCGGCGGATGCGGTAGGCGCACCGCGCCAGTTCGGACAGCGCGGTCGTGGTTTCGTTCATGAGAGATTCCTTTCGATCGAAGAGAAGGTCCGTTCAGCGCAGGATGCTGAGCGGGACATAGGACACGAGGGCGAGCACGCCGAATGCGACCAGATAGAAGGGCCCCAGCTCGCGCACCGTCTGGCCGACCTTGACCTTGGCGACCGCGCTAGTGATGAACAGCGTGGTGCCCACCGGCGGTGTGTACAGGCCGATGGCCAGGTTGACGACCATCATGATTCCGAGCTGCGTCGGCTCCATGCCGATGCTTTGGGCCAGCGGAAGGAACACCGGCGTCAGCAGCAGGATGGCGGCCGGCAGGTCGATGAACATGCCCACGAACAGCATCAGCAGGTTCATCAGCACGATGACCATCCAGCCGGCGTGCACGTTGGACTGCACCCACTGCGTAATGCCCTGCGGCATCTGGTCGTAGGTCAACAACCAGCCGATCGCGGCCGAGGCCATGATGACGAGCAACACCACGCCGGTCGCCAGGCCGGCCTCGACGACGGCTGCATTGAGCCGCTTCACGCCCAGGTCGCGATAGATCAGTGCCGAACAAAGTCCCGCGTACAGGGTCGACAGCACCGCCACCTCGGTCGGCGTGGCGATGCCGAAGCGCAGAAAGATCACGATGAGCACTGGCAGCAGCACCGCGGGCGCTGCGTAGAGAAGGTGCCTGCGGAACACCACGTAGTCGATCGGCGCTGTTTCGCGCGGGAAGTTGCGGCGCTTCCCGACCCACCAGCAGACCGCCATGAACCCGGCGCACATCAGCAGCCCCGGCAGGATGCCCGCCACGAACAGCGCGGCAATCGAGGCATTGGCCGTCAGCGCAAAAAGGATCATCGGAATCGACGGCGGGATCATGATGTCGATCGTCGCTGCGGCTGCCAGCGTGGCCGCCGAGAAGGCGGGCGGGTAGCCCAGCTTCTTCTGCCACGGGATCAGCAGCGAGCCGATCGCCGAAGCGTCGGCCACCGCCGAGCCCGATACGCCGCCGAACAGCGTCGAGGACAGCACGCCCACCTGGCCAGGCCCGCCGTGGAAGCGGCCGATCAGCGTGGACAGCACGCCGACCAGCGCCTCGCCCAGCCTGCCGCCCATCATCAAGGTGCCGGTCAGCATGAAGAACGGTATCGCGATCAGCGGGAAGCTCTGCACCTGCGCGACCATCTGCTGCACCAGCAGGTCCAGCGGAACGCGGTCGGAGCTGGCGGCCGCCGCCAAGGCGGCCATGAGCAGCGCATGCGCGATCGGTACGGCGGCGACTGCCGCGGAAAGAAAGACGACGAGAATCAGTGCGCTCATGGCTGTCTCCTGCAGGCGTGGGAAAGCGAACTCACCAGTGCGCAGCCGGCACCTTGGGCACGGCGTCGGCATCGGCGTCAGGTGCCGGTTGGGGCACGGCGCGCCAGGCGTTGCGTGCCGACAGCAGCGCAATCACGGCGAGCAGCAGCATTCCGCCCATGACGCAGCCGTAGGTCAGTGATCCCGGCACCTGCAGGATCGGCGACTTCTCGTCGTGCACGATGTCCAGCATGCGGAAGGTCGCCCAGGCCACCGTGAAGTACATCCCGGCGACGGCAAGCCACCCGAGCACGACGACGATGCGTCGCGCGGCCGCGGGCACGGCGTCCATCAGGAAACTGGTGGTGATATGCGCGCCCTGCGCCGCAGCGAGCACCACGCCGGCCATTACCAGCCAGGGGAAGAGCAGTTCGGGCACTTCGTTGGCCCATTGCAGGCTCGAGCCGGTGGCATAGCGCAGCACCGTGTTGGCCACCAGGATCGCGAAGATCGCGATGGTGCTGATCCACAGCACGGCACGGCACAGCCCGACCACTGCACGTTCGATGACGTTCATGGCTTGTCTCCTAGTCTTGGGTGGACGGGCCGACTGCCGCGTCCGAGCGAAGCTGATCCGGCTCAGCTGCCGTTGGCCGCAGCGACGACCTTCTTCACGTAGCTGCCGACCGGACCGGCGACCCACTTGTCGACGACCGGTGCCGTGGCTTTCTGGAATGCGGCCTTGTCGACCGTGTCCACCTTCATGCCCTTGGCCTTCAGTTCGGCGAGCAGCTTGTCGTCGGCCTCCTGCGACAGCTTGCGCTGCAGCGCCGTCGCCTCTGCGGCCGCTTCGGTGACGGCCTTGCGGTCGGCCGCCGACAGTCCGTCCCACGTGCGCTTGCTCATCAGGAAAGGCGTCATCTGGAACATGTGGCTGGTGAGGGACAGGTGCTTCTGCACCTCGTAGAGCTTGCTCGCCTGGATGTTCATCAACGGGTTCTCCTGCCCGTCGACGACGCCCTGCTGCAGCGCCACGTACAGCTCGGCGAACTTGACCTGCTGCGCCTCGGCGCCGAGCGCCTGCATGATGTCGACCAGCACCGCGTCGGGCGGCGTGCGCATCTTCAGCCCCTTCATGTCCTCGACCTTGGCGATCGATCGCTTGCTGTTGGTCATGTGCCGGATGCCGTTGTCCCAGTAGCCCAGCACGATGAGCCCCTTCGCGGCCGACTTGTCGGCCAGTTCCTTGCCGAGCCCGCCGTCGAGCAGCTTGAAGGCCTGCGCCGGATCGGAGAACAGGAAGGGCATGCCGTAGGCGGCGTACTCGGGTACCGCGACGGCCACGGCGCCCTGCGAGTTGGCCGACATGTCCAACGCGCCGGTGCGCAGCGCGGTGACCATCGCGGCATCGTCGCCGAGTTGCCCCGAAGGGGCGACCTGCACCTCGACGCGCCCGCCGGACTTGGCCTTCAGGACCTCGGCGAACTTCAGCGCCGCCTCGTGGCGCGGATTGCCTGCGGCAGCGCCATGGCCGAGGGTGAGCTTGACGGCTTGCGCCTGCGCGGCCAGCGGAGTGAACAGGATGCCGGCGGCGAGAGTCAGCGCGGCGCGAATGAAAAGCTTGCGTTGCATGGTGTTGTCTCCGTTGTGGATGGATCGAAAGAAGCGCGAGTCAATGGATCAACATGCCGCCGTTCACGTCGAGCGTGATGCCGGTGCAATAGCTGGACAGGTCGCTGGCAAGGAACAGGCAGGCGCCTGCGATGTCGTTGGGCAGGCCGATGCGGCCGAGCGGGATCTCGCTGGCGATCTGCGCCTTGCGCTCCTCGGTCAGCTTGCCTTTGCTGATGTCGGTGCCGATCAGACCGGGCGTGATGGAGTTCACCCGGATGCCGTCGGTGCCCAATTCGCGTGCCATGGCACGCGCCAGGCCGAGCACGCCGGCCTTGGCCGCGGAATAGTGCGGGCCGCCCAGAATGCCGCCGCCGCGCTGCGCCGAGACCGACGAGATGCAGATGATCGAGCCGCTGCGTTGCCGCTGCATGGCCGGGATGACCGCCTGCGAAGCCAGCAAGGTGCCGCGCAGGCTGACATCGAGCACCGCGTCGTAGTCGCCGGCGCTGATCTCGACCGTCTTGCGCGGCTGGGTGATGCCGGCGTTGTTGACGAGGATGTCGATTTGCCCGAACTGCTCGAGGATGCGGGCGACAACGGCGTCGACTTCGGATTTGACCGTGACGTTGGCGACGAGGCCCAGGTGCACCTTGCCTAGGCTTTCGGCCGCCTGCGCTGGCGCCGCTCCTTCGAGGTCGGTGATGACGACGCGGGCGCCGTGCGACGCCAGCAGGCGCGCGGTGGCGAAGCCCAGGCCGTTGAGTCCGGCGCCGCCGGTGATGAGGGCAACGCGGTCGGCGAGCAGCATGGAATGTCTCCTTGAGGTGGTGTGCGAGTGGGGTAACTATGGACACCGCGAGGCATGAAGACAAACGACACTTCTTCAGCGATGAGTGAATCGCCTTCATAAAGGGTTTACCCCATGAGATCGTCATTCCCTCCTCTGAGCTGCCTGCTCGCCTTCGAGGCCGCGGCACGTCGAAACAGCTTCAGCGCCGCGGCCGGCGAACTGCACCTGACGCCGTCCGCGGTGAGCCACCAGATCGCCAAGCTCGAGCAGCTTCTGGAGGTGCGCCTGTTCGAGCGTTCGGTGCGCGGCATTGCGCTGACCGACACGGGCAAGGAGTACATGAGCCGCGTATCCCTTGCGCTGGACGCGATCAGCGCCGCCACCGACAACGTGCGCAAGGGGGTGCGCAATGCGCTCTACGTTCACGCGGCGCCGAGCTTCGCGAGCCTGTGGCTGATGCCCCGTCTCGCGGACTTCGCGCAGGCCCATCCGGGCATCGGGCTGTCGCTGTCTTCTTCCACCGTGCACTCGGACTTTTCCAGCGGCCAGGTCGACATCGAGATTCGCTATGGCGTACCCAACTGGCCGCACCTGCACGTGCAGCCGGTCTTCGAGGAGCGCATCCAGCCGCTGGCCAGCCCGGCCTACATCGAGCAGCAGGGCATCGAGACGCCCGCGGACCTGCTTCGTGTGCCGCTGATCCAGTCGGTGGTCAACGTCGTGCAATGGGCGGACTGGTTCCGCAGCCGAAAGCTCGACTTCTCGCCAGGCCAGTTCGCCTATCGCTTCGACAGGACTTCCATGGCGCTGGACGCCGCCGTCCAAGGGCTTGGCGTCGCCCTGGACAGCTCATCCGTTGCCGCGGGCCACCTGCACCACGGCCGGTTGAAGAAGGTGTTCGACGACCGGTGGTGCATCAAGGTCCAGGCCCATTTCCTGGTATGTCCGAAGCGTCACTTGCAACGCAGTGAAGTCGCGAACTTCATCGAATGGATCCATGAGCATGCACGCGATCCCGAGAGCGCCGCGATTGCCGACTCGTCGCGCTGATCGGAGCCTACCCCTTGCCGAGAGGGGGCCGTCCAAACAGGTTGGAGGCGTTGCTGATCGGGCCCAGTTCAGCTGCGGCCTGGAGCAAGCCGGGCGCGAGCTCGTGCATGCGCGCGGCGGTCAGGCGCGCGCGCGGACCGGCGATGCTGATGACGCCGATCGCTTCCTTTCGCCTGAGGACCGGCGCGGCCATCGCGGTCATGCCGGGCGCAAAGACCTCGTCGATCATCGCGTAGCCGCGCACCCGCGCAGCGTGCAGGAACCCGAGCAGCGCCTTGATCGTCGCCGGCGCCTTCGGGCCGTAGTCGTCGGGCAGGCCGAAACCCTGCCGCGAAACGAGCTCGAGTGCGCGCTCGTCGCTCAGCGTCATCAGCCAGGCATGGCCGGAGGCGGTGCAGGACAGCCGCGCATCCATTCCCATGTCCGGGTCGTAGCGCTGCCCGCCTTGGCGCATTCCCTGCGCCTTTGCCACCCAGGTGAGGCGGTCGTCGTCGACGATGGACAGTCGCACCAACTCGCCCGAAGACTGCGCCAGCCGCTCGAGCAAGGGCCCGGCGATGTCGACGATGCCGGCGCTGCTGAGAAATCCCAGGCCCAGCGAGACGATCTTGGTCGTCAGCACGTAGTCGCCCTGCGCACGGGCTTGCCGAACGTAGCCGTGCCGTTGCAAGTCGGCCAGCAGCCGGTGGCAGGCGCTGAGGGGGATGTCCAGCTCAGAGGACAGGGACGAAAGCGGAACGCCTTCGGGGTAGCGCGCGAGGTGCTCCAGCACGCCAAGACAACGATCGATTGCAGTGCTCATCTCGCCATACAGAATGCGTTTCCGGTTTGGAAAGTCTTTCCCGACCCGGACGAAAGAATCGGCGCCAAGCGGAATCGTGCCGTCCGCAGACCCGCCAGGAGACCACTGTATGCGCAAGACCCGGCGAAAGGCCGAAACACCATGAACGGCACGATATACGTTCTGAACGGCCCCAACCTCAATCTGCTGGGCGTGCGGGAGCCGCATCTCTACGGCGCAACCACGCTGGCACAGGTCGAGCAGCTGTGCCGCCGCGTCGCGCAGGAACTCGGGTTCGAGTGCGAGTTCCGCCAGACCAACCATGAAGGTGTGCTGGTCGACTGGGTGCAGGAGGCGCGCGAGCGCGCCACCGGCATCGTCATCAATCCGGCCGGGCTGTCGTTCCGCTCCATCCCGTTGCTGGATGCGCTCAAGACGCTCGAGCAGCCGATTGCCGAAGTGCACGTGACCAACATTCATCGGCGCGATCCGATCTACCAGCACTCGCTGGTCTCGCTCGCCGCCACCGGCGTGATCTGCGGGTTCGGCGCCGCCGGGTACGAGCTGGCCATCCGGGCGCTGGCGAGCCGGCTCGCTCCGGAAGCGGGCTGACATTTCGGGCTGTTCCGATCACAAACGACAGGAGACCACCATGACACGTTCGATCCACCGCCGCACGCTGCTGGGCACAGGCGCCACGCTGGCTGCCGCAGCCGTCCTGCCGGCCTGGGGCCAGGCCGCCCCGAAGACCCTGCGCTTCGCCGCCGTGTTCTCGGACAAGGACATCCGCGCCGACATGATGAAGATGCTGGCCAAGGACGTCGAACCCGATTTCAAGCTCGAGCTGCACCTGAACTCGACGCTGTTCCGGCAGGGCACGGAACTCGTCGCCCTGCAGCGCGACAACCTCGAAATGGGCAATATCGCGCCGCAGGACATCGCCAAGCAGGTGCCCGCCTGGTCCCTGCTGACTTCGGCCTACCTGTTCCGGGACCCCGCCCACCTGAGCAGCTTCTTCGCCAGCGACCCGGGGGCCCAGATGAAGAAGCTGGTGGAAGACCAGGTGAAGGTGAAGATCCTCGGCCCGACCTTCTTCGGTACCCGCCACGTGGGGCTGAAGCCCAAAAAGAAGATCAACACGCCCGCCGATCTCGCAGGCGTGAAGCTGCGCATGCCCCCTGGCGATGCGTGGCAGCTGCTGGGCCGCTCGCTCGGCGCCAACCCGACGCCCATGGCCTACGCCGAGACCTACACGGGCCTTCAGACCGGCGCGGTCGACGGACAGGACAACCCGCTGCCCAACGTGCAGAACATGAAGTTCAACGAGGTGATGTCCCAGATCGTGCTGACGTCCCATCTCGTGGGCTTCGATCTCCTGACCTTGAACATGAAGGTCTGGCAGGGCATGGCGCCGGCGAAGCAGCGTGCCTTCCAGGAAGCGGCCGACAAGGCGATCGCCTGGAGCACTGCCGAGCACCAGAAGCGCGAGGCCGAACTGGCCGAGGGCTTCCGCAAGCAGGGCCTCGACGTCTACGTGCCGAACATCAATGCCTTTCGCGAACATGCCCAGAAGGTGTACCTCGCGTCGGACGAGGCGAAGCAATGGCCGGCGGGCATGCTCGACAAGATCAACGCCATGAAGTGAGCCGGCGCGTGTTCCCTCGCCTGCTGAAGCGACTGCACCGCTGCGCGGAAGCGGTGGCAGCCCTCATCCTGGCGATGATCTTCATCGCCTTCATCCTGCAGATCGTCCTGCGGTATGTCTTCAACTGGCCGGTCGGCTGGACGACGGAGTTGTCGCTGGCCGGCTGGCTGTGGCTGGTGCTCTGGGGTGCCGCCTTCGTGCTGAAGGACGACGAGGAGATCCGCATCGACTTCCTCGCGGGCCGCGCGGGCCCGCTGGGACGCCGCGTCATGGGCATCGCCGGGGCGGCGGGCATCATCGCGCTGTTCGGCATGTCGCTGCCCGCGTCCTGGTCGTACGTGACTTTCATGAAGGTCGAGAACAGCTCCTATCTCGGCGTCCGGATGGACTTCATGTATTCCATCTACATCGTCTTTGCGGTCGCCGTCATCCTGCGCAATGCCCGCCACCTCGTGCGGTTGCTGCGCGGCAAGGATGCGCCACCGCCCGACCCCACCGTTTCGGCTTCTGCCCTGTGAACTTCACCAGTCCGTTCTCGCTGGCGCTCGCCACCATCGTGGGACTCAGCCTCCTGGGCGTGCCGGTCGGCCACGCCATGATCGGCGGCTCCGTCCTGTACCTCTACCTCAAGGGTATGGACATGGGGGCGGCCGCAGAGCAGCTCCTCAACGGCACGTATTCGAGCTTCCTGCTGCTGGCCATCCCGCTGTTCATCCTGGCGGCGACGATCATGAGTTCCGGCAGCATCCTCGACCGGCTGCTGCGCTTCTGCAACGCCATCGTGGGGCGCTTTCCCGGCGGGCTGGCGCAGGTGAACGTCTTGCAAAGCATCGTGTTCGCCAGCATGTCGGGCTCCGCTCTGGCGGACGCCGCAGGCTCGGGCAAGCTGATGCAGGCCATGATGACCAAGGACGGCAGGTACAGCCCGGCCTTCGCCGCGGCACTGAGCGCCGTGTCTTCCGTCATCGGGCCGATCCTGCCGCCCTCGATTCCGCTGGTGCTGTACGCGCTCGTCTCCGGCACGTCCATCGGCTACCTCTTCATCGCGGGCGTGCTTCCGGGCCTCCTGCTCGGGGGCGTGCAGATGGCGCTCATCTACGTGCTTGCGCGACGCCGCCGCTTTCCTGTCGAACCCAGGGTGCCCCTGCGCGAAATGCCGCGCATCACGCGCGAGGCATTCCCGGCGCTGATGCTGCCGGTGATCCTGCTGGGTTGCCTGTACAGCGGCATCACCACGCCCACCGAGGCCGCGGGGGTGGCCGCCGCGTACGCCCTGCTCGTTTCGGCGGCGCTGTACCGCAGCATGCGCTGGTCCGACCTGTACGGATCGCTGCTGTCCAGCGCACGCATGAGCATCTCCATCGGCATGCTCATCGCGGGCGCCCTGGTGTTCAACTACGTCATCACGTCGGAGAACATCCCGGCCAGCCTCAGTGCCTCGCTCAAGGGCCTGGACCTGTCGCCCATCGGCTACCTGTTGCTGGTCAACCTGATCCTGCTGGTGCTGGGCGCCTTCCTCGAAGGTTCGACCATCATCCTCGTCATACTCCCCGTGCTGCTGCCGACCGCCACCGCGCTGGGCATCGATCCCGTGCACTTCGGCGTGATGGCGGTGCTGAACATCATGATCGGCCTGGCCACGCCCCCCTACGGGCTGCTGCTATTCATGATGACCCGGATCGCCAACGTGCCGATGCAGGAACTGCTGCGCGAAGCCTTCCCGTTCCTCCTGGTGATGCTGGGCGCGCTCGCCGTCGTGACGCTGTGGCCCGGGTTGGTGCTCTTCCTGCCGCGGCTGGCTGGTTATACGGGCTGACGAACCGAAGCAGACACCGGGATCCGGGATGCCGGTTTCGCTTTCGCAGGCGGTCGTCGAGAGATCGCGAGATCGCGAGATCGCGAGATCGCGAGATCGTTAGTCAAGTTCGAAACATCCCCGGCATTCCGAGTCGAATCGCCGTGTCGCCTGGCACGGCGCCCAGAAGTAACCACGTAGAGGATGGGAGACCGTTGGCTGCACCGCGAGCGGCAGTAGTGAGTTGCCCGATCGTCGGTCCGCAGCACGACGGCAGAATTCGGTGATCGGGCGGGCCGATCGACCCGCAGACGTTTGCGAGTCACCTCGGGCGTCCAGTTCCTAACACTCGTTCCAACAACACGACATGAACTCAACTTCCGTCCGTCAAGCTGTTCTGGCCGATCTGAAGGAACTCGCTACGCTCTTTGACCAGTACCGGCAGTTCCAGGGGCAGGCAAGCGATGTGGCCGCCGCATGCTCGTTTCTGCGCGAAAGATTCGATCACGGGGAGTCGGTTCTTTTTATCTGCCATGAAGGCGCAACGGCCGTGGGATTTGCTCAGCTCTACCCCAGTTTTTCATCCGTCTCGCTCTCTCGGGTCTTTGTCGTGAATGACCTCTTCGTCCATGAGTCGGGGCGCCGCAAAGGCCTGGCGTCCAAGCTGCTCTCGGCCATCGAGTCATACGCCTGGTCACTTGGGTCTGCCCGCGCGACGCTGAATGTCGCGCGCGGCAACACTTCAGCCCAGAAGCTCTATGAGGAGAGCGGCTGGAAGCAAGACGATCAGTTCTACATGTATCACCGCTTCCCGGAAAACCATTCATGAGGGGAAAGCGCCGCTCCCGGGCATCTCACCCGGCCATGCTCGCGCCGTCTGCGACCAGGAGGTAGAAGGTAGGAACGAGACGTCTTCATTCCGCTGCCCCGAACGGCGCACGCCAAGCCGGCAGTTCATTCAGGCGTTCATGCCATCTGACGACGGCCGGAAAATCGGCCAGCGGAATGTACGCTCCCTTGGCATACGGAAGCGCCGCGCCCACGGCGAAGTCCGCCACGGTCAAGGCATCGCCTAGCAGGAACTTGCGCGAGGCCAGATGCGCATCCAGCACGGCGGCCGACGCGGCAAACATCCGTGTCGCACCCTCCACCGCCGCGGCATCGGGCGCACCCATGCCGATCGCGGGCTTGATCAGATTCTCGAAATACAGGGTGCCGCCGTGGGCCGTGAAGTGGCTCGCGTCCCAGCTCAACCAGCGCTGCACCTCGACCTGTGCTCGTGGGTCCTTCGGCCAGAGGTCGGCGCCCGCCACGTTGGACAAGTGGCACATGATGGCGTTGGCTTCCCACAGCACCAGGTCGCCATCGTGCAGCACCGGAACCTTGCCGTTCGGGTTGATCGCCAGGAACGCCGGCGCATGTTGTTCTCCCTGGGCTAGGTCCACCCGCACGAATTCCACTGGCACGTTCAGGTGCCGGGCCACCGCGCAAGCCTTGCGCGGGTTGATGGTCTCTGAGAAATACAGCTTCATGCCGCCGGCCCTTCGAGGTGCGCCGCGAGCTTGTCGAAGCTGCTGGACCAGCCACCCTCGTGCCCATCGCGCGATGCCTTCGAGGTGAAGCCGGTTTGCCGGAAGTGCATCCGCGTGCGGCCCGGGCCTTCCTCAGCGAAAGTGACGGTGACCAAGGTCTCGGGACCCGGCCGCCCGCGGACGCTCTCCCATGCATGCGTCATCACCAGGCGCACGGGCGGCTGAATCTCCCGGTACACACCGCCCACCCAGTGGTCCTCGCCCTCGGGCGAGCGCAGGCACGCGCGATAGCGGCCGCCGGGACGCAGGTCCATCTCGTAATGCGGCGTCGTGAAGCCTTCGGGTCCGGACCAGTGCGCCAGGTGTTCCGGCTCGGTCCAGGCCGCGAACACCAGCGCGGGCGGAGCGATGAAAACCCGGGTGATGACGAGTTCATCTGCGGCGGAGATGTCATTTGCGCTTGGCACGAGTGGCCTCCTTTTTCTGGACGTGTTGAAGATGGGCATCGAGGCGGTCGAAACTGGCTCCCCAGAATTGCCGATAGGCGCCGGCCCAGTCGACCACCTCCTTGAGGGGGGCGGCCTGGATGCTGCACGGGCGGTTTTGCGCCTCGCGCGAGCGGGCAATCAGGCCGGCACGCTCGAGGACCTTGAGGTGCTTGGAGATGGCAGGTTGGCTGATGGTGAACGGCAGCGCCAGCTCCGTCACATTCGCCGGCCCGATGGCCAGGCGCGAGAGGATGGCGCGGCGCGTGGGATCGGCCAGCGCGGAGAAGGTAAGGCTCAATGTGTCCATGCCGTCTTGCCAAATCAATGAGTTATATAACCCATAGGTTACGCATGGTCGATCGCGATGTCAAGCGGGCGCTCAGCCATAGAGAGCAGGCGGCGTCGGACGGCAGCTGCCGGACTGGTCGGACAAGCTCTGGCGGGAAACGCGACCACAATGGGATGCGAACCTCAGCAGGAACCTCGGCGCCGCCGGCGGGCTATGGGCGCACAGCCTCAAGACTCGTGATCCTGCGCATCCGCATGCACCCAGAGCCTGTTGCTTCAGGGGATCCGCGAACCTCAATTACCGAGGAGGTGCTGGCTCGTTTGGCGCGGCGGATCCTGCGTGGCCAAATCGTCATCCGTTGATCACACTTGTCGAACAGGTGCAGCGAGCGCGCGGCCACGGGTGAAGATCGGGCATCGACGTCTCACCTACTCGCAGGTCAAGCTCAATGCCCTGGCGCGGACGTTGAACGAGCGACCCAGAAGGCCCGGCTTGGTTTGAGCGGTCGCATGCGATCCCGGGGAGGCGCTGAATCCGGTCAATTACGTCATGCGCGGCGGACCGCAAACCCACGTCGTGGTCACGTTGCTGTCGGTTCGACCAAGCGGGCTGCCGCATGGTCGAGGTTGCTCGTCGGAAAACTGACATTCGAAAGCGTGGGGGCATGAAGTCATGCGTCGGCTGCGTAGCCGCGAACTGCCGACCATTCGCCAGTGCGACCGACCGGTCTTCTAGCCGTTCAGTACGAGAGACCCCTGCGGATATTGCTCGCACATGAATTCGACAAACGCCCGAACCTTCGGCGCAGGAAGTCGTCGCGATGTATGCAGGACCCAGAGCGCGACCTCCACGCCCGAAACCATGCCCCACTGAACCAGTTCTCCGCGCGTCAGTTGGCTCCACGCGATGGACTGCGGTATCAGGGCGGCTCCGGCGCCAGCGACTGCAGCGTCGCGAATCATCAGGAACGAGGAAAGTCTGAGCTTCGGGATCGGCTCCAGGACAAGGCGTCCGTCGTCGAGCGTCCAACTTCCGGATTGAAAGGTTGTTGAAACGACGCCGGGAACAGGGCTGACCTTGCCCTTGCGCGGCTTTGGCATGGGCACGGAGGGCGCAGCCACGACCACCAGCCGGTCCTTGGCGAAGCACCGGCCGACGAGGCTGCTGTCGGGGCTTGGATTGATCCGGATCGCGGCGTCGAACTGCTCCTCGACGAGGTCGACCAGGCGATCGTCCGCCACCACCTCGCACGTGACCTCGGGGTAGGCCACGCAGAACTCGGCGCAGATGCGGCCCATCGCCAGCTGGGAGAACAGCACCGGCGAGGCGATGCGCAAGCGTCCGCGCGGTACCGACAAGCCCTCGCGCGCGGAAGTCATGGCCTCGGCCACCTCGTGCATCGGCCCTTCGGTGCGATCCATCAGCATCTGGCCGGCTTCCGTGAGCTTGAGCCCGCGGGCGCTGCGCTCGATGAGCCGCACGCCGAGTTGCTCTTCCAGGTCCGCGATGCGCCGGGACAGGGTCGCCTTCGATCTCCCGCTCGCGCGGCTTGCCTTTCCCAGTCCCCCATTCGCTGCGACGAGCGCGAAGTCGGTCAATGCATTCAGGTCCATGTGTTCCGAATTTGAGACGAGGTGTCTTCATTCTCGCGTCTTCGTTTTATCAATGCAACAACCTATCTTCTCCTCATCGCAACTTCGAGATGAGGAAATTGGAATGACCACCACTCAACGCGCTGTGCTGATCCGAGCCTATGGCGGTGTTGCCGAGGTCGCCGAGATCGCGAGGCCCGCAGCCGGACAGGGCCAGGTTCTGGTCCCGCGTTCGGGCCGCCGGCGTGAACGGCATCGATTGGAAAGTTCGTGAAGGCTTCGTTCAGAAAGCTTTCCCGCTTCAACTGCCCGCTGTGCTGGGTATCGAACTCGCGGGTGTCGTCGAGGCGGTCGGCCCGGAGGCTTCGCGCTTTCGCGTGGGCGATCGCGTCATGGGGCCACTGGGCAGGCTGGGTGCCTATGCCGATTTGGTGACAGTCGACGAGGCGAACCTGGTGCGCACGCCGCAAGGCCTGGACGACGTCCATGCAGCCGGCATCCCTGTCGCGGCCGTGGCAGCCTGGCAAAGCTTGCACCATGCGGGACCGATCGCCGCAGGTCAGCGAATCCTCATTCACGGTGCAGCGGGGGGACTGGGCGGTTATGCCGTGCAGTACGCCAAGCGGGCAGGCGCCGAAGTCTTCGCCACGGCATCGACCGCGCACGTCGACTACGTTCGCAGCCTGGGCGCGGACCACGTCATCGACTACCGGACCCAACGCTTCGAGTCGGTCGCGCGGGACATCGATCTGGTGCTCGACTACGTCGGCGGCGAAGTGCTCGATCGCTCGTGGCAGGTGCTGACGAAGGACGGCGCGATCGTCGGCACGGCCTCGGCCGACATCCTTGCACGCACGGCCCCCGGCCGTCGCGGACTGTGGTTCATGACCAAGCCGGACGCTGCCCTCTTGGAACGGCTGACGGCGGAGATCGCCCAAGGCACCCTGATCTCGAAGCTCGGCGAAGTCGTGGGCTTCGACGACATCCCCGCGGCCATCGAACGCAATCGCACCGACCCTCGCATCGGCAAGGTCGTCGCTGACCTCTCGCGCTGATCGACCCCTTTACCCCTTCTACCCCCTGGAGACTTCCATGAGCATTCTCGTCACAGGTGCCACCGGCACCATCGGTTCCCTCATCGTCCAAGGCCTGGCCGCTGCCGGCGCCCACGTCAGCGCGTTCGTTCGCACGCCCGGAAAGCAACGCTTTACGGCGGGCGTCAAGGAGGTCGTCGGCGACCTGACCGACGTGCCCTCAGTGCGCGCGGCACTGTCGTCGGTGCGCACGCTGTTTTTGCTGAACGCCGTCACGCCCGACGAAGTGACGCAAGCCCTCGTCGCGCTGAACCTGGCGCGCGAGGCCGGCATCGAGCGCGTCGTCTACCTGTCGGTCATCCATGCGGACAAGTTCACCAACGCGCCGCACTTCACCGGCAAGCACACGGTCGAGCGGATGATCGAGAGCCTCGACATTCCGGCAACCATCCTTCGGCCGGCCTACTTCATGCAGAACGATCGCATGGTCCAGCAGGTGATCCAGGGCTACGGCGTCTACCCGATGCCGATCGGCTCGGCGGGCGTCGCGATGATCGATGCGCGGGACATCGCGGACGCCGCCGTCGCCGAACTGCTGCGCCGCGATCGCGCGCCCGCGCCGTCACCGTGCGCGACACTGGAGCTGGTCGGGCCCGAGCTGTTGACCGGAGCGTCGGTGGCCAAGATCTGGAGTGCCGCGCTCGGTCGCGGAGTGACTTACGGCGGAGACGACGTGGCGGCCTTCGAAGGACAGATGGCCGCGCTGGGGCCAGCCTGGCTTGCCTACGACATGCGACTGATGATGGCCGGGATTCAGAAGTTCGGCATGCGCGGTGCGGATGGCGCAGCTGATCGCCTGCAGGCCATCCTCGGGCGTCCTCTGCGCAAGTACGGCGACTTCGTCAGGGAGGCCACCATCACCACGTCGTAGGCGGCGCGCTTCGCGTACGTCACCTGCGGCCGCAGATCCCCAGCGATGCCGGTTCGCGCAAGCGGACAGGCAATCCAGGGCGCTCGCTCACAAGATGCGCTCTCCGAACCTGTTGTCCGTTCCGCAATGCAGCGATAACCGATACCTGCCAGGTTTTGCGACCTCGCTGTCAACTGCTTGGGAACAGCTGAAAGGCGGACGTCGGCGGACTACAGCTTCTGGCCGGATGAGCTTGACGCGCAGCGGCGAACGGCGGCATCGCACTCCATACCTGCAGTAGGTCGATCGGTGGCGACGGACGGCATCGGTCTAGGGTTGTCCGACACCTGTCGTGCACGACGACAGCGCCGAGCCCGCCAACGGCTTGAGGGCAGGTGTTGGACAAGCCTAGACCGAAGCGGAAGTTATGGCTCGCCGAAAGCAGTCTCCGGATTCAACTCTAGCCCACGCTACGCCCGCGTTGCGTCCAGCGCAGTGACACCCAGGTACCTTCGCCGCGGCGGCTGTCGATGCGCAGCCGGGCGCCGATCGCGTCGGCCTGCTCCCGCAACCCCACAAGTCCGTAGTGCCCCGCTGCGCCTGCACTCGGCTCGAAGCCGATGCCGTCGTCTCCGATCTCCAATTCGACGTCGTCGTTCGCAACGCGCTGCAGGCGGATCAGAAGTCGCCGCGCGCCCGCGTGGTGTTCGACGTTGCGCAGCACTTCCTCGCACATGTGGAACACGGTTTCCGCCGGCTCGGCCGCCAGGGCAGACAATGCGGGTTCGATCCGGCAGTCGAGCTCGATGCCGGAGCGTTCGCTCAGGCTCTTGGCCAACTCGGCCAGCGCCGCACCCAGCCCGATGTCGCGCACCGGGTTGCTGCGCAACTGCTCGATCGCGCGGCGTGCCTCGTCCAGCCCGTCGCGCGCCGCCCGCTCGGCCCGAACCAGCTCGTCGGGCAGCGCATCGGGCCGGCTGGATGCCAGGCGCTTGAGCACACGGATCTCGGTGAGCATCGCCATCATGGAATGCGCCAGCGTGTCGTGCAGCCCGCGCGCCAGGCGCAGGCGCTCGCGCACCACCGCGGCATCGCGCGATTCCTGCGCCAGCCGGTTGATCTCCTCGGTGCGCTGCCGCACGCGTTCGTCCAGCTCGGCATTGAGCTGGCGCAACTCGTCGCGTTCGCGCTGCAGCGTGTCCAGCAATCGGTCGAGCGCGCTGCCCAGCCGCGCGGCTTCGTCGACACCCCGCGGCACCTCGATGCGCGTCGCGCTCCCGGCCAGCACCGCGTCGGCCGAATGGGCGATCACGCTCACGCGGCGCGTGAGGCGGTGCGCCACGATGATGCCGGTGACGGCGGCGCCCAGGCCCAGCAGGCTCAGCACGATCGAGATGCGCCATTCAATGGCCGTCGCGAACTCCGCGACCGATTCGACCGGCTGAATCACCACGCCCTGCCAGCCGAGCCGGCGCAGCGTGCCATCACGGGCGTTGGGCGGAGTCGCGATCAGGTAGGGCCGGTTGTCCAGGAGCCGCCTTGTCCGGATGCGCGTGGGCAGATCGGATCCGTCGTTCCCCAGGCCGGCGACGACGGGATCGAAGGGCCTCACCGGATCGCCGACATCGCGCCAGCGCTGCCCCAGAAGGGCACTCGGCCCGTGACGCACGATGCCGTCGCGATCGATCAGCAGCCATTCGCCCGGCGAGGCGCGGATCTCGGCCACCATCTTCTGCACCCAGCTCCAGCTCAGGTTCGCGGCGACGACGCCGATGATCGCCCCGTCGGCGTTGCTCACCGGCGCGGTGAGCTTCAGGAAGCGTTCGCGCGGCGAGCGGCCTTCCTCGATCCACGCGGCGTCCAGGCCTTGCGAGATCCACGCATGCTGATTGACGTTCTGGCCGACCACCTGCTCGTCGGTCGCAGCGACGATGAAGCCGTCGGCATCGGTCACCGCCAACCAGATCAGGTCCGGCACGCCGCGGCGTACCGCCTCGAGCGATCGCTTCAGGCGTTCGCCTTCGCTGCGCTGCACGTCCTCGGACAGCATGGCCGCCACCACGCTGACCGCCTGCAGGCGCAGCAGCAGCGCGGTGTCGAGTTCGGCGTTGACGTGCTCGGCCGCGGTTTCCAGGCGCTGACCGTGCTGCTCGAGCAGCGTCGCACGCACGAAGCTGCGCAGCCACAGGTTTGCCGCGAGTGCCAGGCACAAGGTGAGCGCGATCAGCAGCCAGCCAATCGCGGCCGCCATGGAGCGCCGTGGATCGATGCGACGTGCGAGGTTCATTGGCAGCGCATTCTCGCAAACGGCAACCATGACTTTCGGCATGGGGACTTCCCCTGAGCCCTTGGGGTTTTTCTCGATGCACCGCGTGACTTCCGGCAGGCGCGCCGGCGGCCGTTCGCGGGAACAGTTGCGTCCATCGCGATCCGTGCCCGCAGCGCGATTGATACCCAACCCTGAACGTGCCGAGAGCGCTCGGCGCGACATTGAATGGAGACGAAGCGAATGAACACCACCTCACCGACACAGACCGCATCCGGCGCGCCGCCGCGCTTGCTCGACAACCGCTGGCTGCAACTGGTTGTCGGCATCGTCTGCATGATCGCCACCGCCAACATCCAGTACGCATGGACCTTGTTCGTACCGGAAATCCAGGGCAAGTTCGGCTGGGAGCGCGCGTCGATCCAGATCGCCTTCACCATCTTCGTGCTTGTGCAGACCTGGCTGGCGCCGATCGAAGGCTATTTCATCGACAAGTTCGGACCGCGCCTGATCGTGGCCTTCGGCGCGCTGTTCATCGGCGCGGCCTGGGTCATCAACTCGCAGGCGACGACGCTGATGGGCTTCTACATCGGCGCGGCCGTCGGCGGCATCGGCGTGGGCTCGATCTACGCCACCTGCATCAACAACGCGCTCAAGTGGTTCCCCGATCGGCGCGGCCTGGCGGTGGGCCTGACGGCAGGCGGCTATGGCGCCGGCTCGGCAGCCACCATCCTGCCGATCGCCGCGATGATCGACTCCTCGGGCTTCCAGCATGCCTTCCTGTTCTTCGGCCTGCTGCAGGGAACGCTGGCCTTCCTCGCGGCCTGGTTCCTGCGCGCGCCCAAGGGAAACGAGGTGCGTGCCTCGACCAAGGTCATGCAGAGCCGGCGCGACTACACGCTGGGCGAAGCGCTTCGCACGCCGCTGTTCTGGCTGATGATCCTGATGTTCTCCTGCGTCGTCACCGGCGGCATGATGGCCGTGGCCCAGCTGGGCGTGATCGCCCAGGACCTGGGCGTGAAGAACTTCCAGGTAGACCTGTACTTCATCACCATGGCCGCACTGCCGCTGGCGCTGATGCTCGACCGCGTTATGAATGGCATCTCGCGCCCGCTGTTCGGCTGGATCTCCGACCACATCGGCCGTGAGAAGACGATGGTGATCGCCTTCACGCTGGAGGGCCTGGGCATCATCGCGCTGGGCTACTTCGGCCACAACCCCTGGGCCTTCCTGATCCTGTCGGGCGTGGTCTTCCTGGCCTGGGGCGAGGTGTACTCGCTGTTCTCCGCGCTGGCGGGCGACGCCTTCGGTACCAAGCACATCGGCAAGATCTATGGCGTGCTGTACTGTGCCAAGGGCATCGGCGCGTTGTTCGTGCCGCTCGGCAACCTGATGATGGAGGCCACCGGCACCTGGTCGACCGTGCTCTACACCGTGGCGGCCCTGGACCTGTTCGCCGCCTTCCTGGCGATCGTCGCGCTGCGGCCGATGCTGGCCAGGCATGCGGCCGGTACGGCTGCCATGTCGCCTTCGCCGGCAACAGAGCTCGCGATGCCCGGGCTGTCGCCTGCCGGCCGCTAGGCCTGACCGGCGGCCTGTGCCGCCGCACAGGCCTGAATGGTTTGTCTCAGGGCTTGCCCTTGCGCGCGAGCACCAGCACCGCCAATTCGGTGCGGGTGTTCGCGTGAAGCTTTTGCATGATCCGGCTGACGTGGTTCTTTGCCGTCCCTTCGGCCAGGTTGAGCGTCATGGCGATCTGGCGATTGCCGTAGCCCTTGGCGATCAGTTCGAGCACGGCGGTCTCGCGTTCGGTCAGCGGTTTGGTTGCATCGGCGTCGGGCGCGGCGGCCTGCGTCGCGGCGCGAGCATCCGGCGCCGGCGGCGGTGGCAGCGGCTCCTGCGCCACGCGATCGGCCAGCAGCCGGAACTGGTCCATCACCTTGCGCGCGATCTGCGGCGTTAGCCGTGACTCGCCGCGATGCACCGCCCGGACAGTGTCCAGCACCTCTTCTTCCGAGGCATCCTTGAGCAGGTAGGCCTGCGCGCCGGCACGCACCGCGTCGAAGACCAGATCGTCGCGGTCGAAGGTGGTCAGCACCATCACGCGCGTGTGCGGCAAGGCGGCCGAGATCTCGCGCGTCGCGAGCACTCCGCCCTTTCGCGGCATGTGCAGATCCATCAACACCACGTCGGGCAGCAGGCGGCGGGCCAGCTCCACGGCTTCCATGCCGTCGGCCGCCTGGCCGACGACCTTGATATCCGGCGCGGCGTCCAGCAGCATGGCCATGCCGCGGCGGATCAATGCCTGGTCGTCGGCGATCAGCACGCGGATTGGCGGCGCGGCAGGCGGGGCGGGGAACGACGGTTCGGCAATGGCGCTCATGGCAGGGAGATTGTGCCCCGGGGCCCCGGGTTTTGCGGGATCAGGCCTTCACATCGCACCTCGATTCAACCAATCGTGTCAAACTGGCGCCCGCTCGCCGATGGCAGCCCGGTCCATGTCGAGATCTCGACCCCAGCGCGCAACCTGTCAGCCTGTTTCGATCTTCGGGGCACATCAACGGTCAGCTGCTTCAGATCGATGGCGGGTGACACTTTACTTGGGGGAAATCGGCCATGTCGCAATTCGTCGTCATCGTGCGCAATCGCGTGAAGCCCGGCCATGAGCAAGAGTACGTCGACCTGGTAACGCCGGTGCTCGATGCAATGCGCCACGAGAAGACCTTCATCAACACCATGCTGCATCAGGATCCGGCAGACCCTTGCCAGTTCATGCTGTACGAGACCTGGATCGACAAGGAAGACTTCCTTCGGATCCAGATGGGTCGGGCATACCGCAAAGCGTACGAGTCGCGCCTTCCGGAGATACTCGAGCGTCCGCGAGAGATGCATTACTGGAATCCCATTCGCTGCGACTATGTTTTCGCAACGCCCGGATTGGCTGTGTTGTCGCAGCCCTGAGAGTGAAGCAAGACCACACTCCAAGAACCATGAAGACGCAAGAACTGCTTCAAACACTGGAAGCTCGCTTCGAGAAGAACAGGCATCGCCACAAAGGCGTCGCATGGGTCGAAGTTCAGGCTAGGCTCGAAAGCAGTCCCAATGTTTTGAAGTCGCTTCGTGCGATGGAGGAATCCGGCGGCGAGCCGGACGTGATTGGTCAGGACAAGGAATCCGGGCACTTCACGTTCTGCGATTGCTCCCCAGAGAGCCCGACAGGTCGCAGAAGCGTCTGCTACGACCATGAAGCGCTGGACTCGCGGAAGGAGCACAAGCCGCAGAACAGTGCTGTCGAGATGGCTGCCGCAATGGGCATCGAGCTGTTGACGGAAGAACAGTATCGAGCGCTGCAGAGCCTCGGCAAGTTCGATGCGAAGACTTCCAGCTGGATCAAAACACCGCCTGACGTGCGCTCACTCGGCGGAGCTCTCTTCGGCGACTACCGCTATGGCAAGGTGTTCGTGTATCACAACGGTGCTCAGTCGTACTACGCGGCAAGAGGCTTCCGTGGATCGCTTCGCCTGTGAGCACGGAGTCGGGTGCTGAGGGGTTTGGGCCCTTTTCTTCTCGCGAACCAACAGCGGAACTTGGTCAGGCTCATCTTCTCCGCGCCGGCCAGCGTCTGCCGTCCGTCCGTGAACGCACTCAGCGCATTCCGCGATGAGGATTCTTTTTCGCCTCTTTGACCCTGCTCATACCGGACGACGCAAACAAGATCGCATCGCGCGGCCATCGTCGCGGCGTCATTGGGAAGTTCAAGTCATTTCTGCGGGTGGAACTGCCTCTATTTCGGGCATACGTAGAAGAAAGCACGTCTTGTAATCTTCAGTTGGAAGTAGGAGGATTCCTACCAACCGATCGCTACATCGGGTGTGGAGAATCCAATTCTTACTGCTCACTCCCCAGGATCACCAGCGCACGCAACGGAGGCCGTTGTGATTGCCTCCCCCGCATGCACAGGCTATGAATTGCTCTTCCGCTCTCCCATTTCCGCCCGTTGTGCCTACGTCTTTCCGTGCGACGCGGCTGGTCATGTGGACATGGACTCACTCTCCGAGCGCGCACGCAACAACTACCTGTATGCGCGAGCGGTCATGGGAATGGAAGTTGACTGGCCCGACGTCCGGCCAGCGACGTCGCACTGACATTCGCATGGAAGCAGTCGGCCGCCGCCGACATCGAAACTCACATCAGGATTCCAATGCGAAACGCACCCTATACGCGCACTCCGGCTCATCAGAAGAAGAAACCCGAACGGGACTCGCCATGATCCACAAGACTTCAGCCCACGTCTCTCATCCGGTCCCGGCCGACAGCCAGGCAGACCCGGATGTCACTGCGTTCAGGGATTGGAACCGCCTGCTGACAGCAGTGATCGCAAAGCTGCGGTCGAGCGTCGGGGAACCATCTGATGAAAGCTTCACTGTCCGGACCAAGGCGGCGCGTCAGGTCCAGGGGGTCGTTCTGGGCTGCGCGTTGGACCTCGATCTGCTGCATACCGCGCTGAGTGCGGAGAGCGCGAGGCGGCGTAGGTTCGAAGCCGGATTCGCTGGGGCGAACACAGCGCTGATCACCTGGTAGCCGGCGAAGAAGCGCCTCCCCGCCACATCTCGGGCTTGATCGCCACCTGCTGCGACGGTCTGGAAGACCGAAACCCGATCGTTCGTACGGCAGCGCACAGAACGCGCCTCGTTGTCCGAGCACACTTCTGCTCCCGCTCGCTCGAAAAAACCGCTCATGATCCCCGACCCTCATTTGCCAGTGGATTCCGAGCTCGGGGAGGACGATGTCCTCCCTCCCACCCACCCTCCCTCCCTCCCTCCCTCTCGCTCGCTTGAGCCGAAGTGACGGCCGAAAAGGAAGAATGTGCCCCAGAACATAGGTTTCCTCGTCGAGATCAGGCTGCGCCGCTCGATAGACATGATCGAGCAAGACGCTGTAGCCGTGGTCCATGAGCTGTGGCGACCCGAGACACCGCACAACGAGGAGAAGTTGGCCTTCGTCGCACAGCAGGGAAATCGCCTTTTCGGCCCTGACACCCACTGGATCGAAAAACGCCAGGCATGAGGGCGCGTCGGGACCAAGCTGGGGTGCTCCGCGCGATAGACGATTGATTCAGGAGCCCACAGAGGCCATGGCGCGCCAACGCCCCTTTCCGCTTGCGGGACCGTATCGAGCACGCCGACGAACTTGCCGCTGAAATCTGCATTCGCCACCAGGCTTGCCGTTGTCATATTGAACGGCAACAGGTTCATCGAACTTCGCTGCAGCCTTACGCATGCTTCACATTTCGCCCTCAGTATCGGAGCTCCTGAATACAACTCCTCGAAGGAGCTGCCATGAAGAAGATGTTTTCCGCATTCGGCGCTGCAGCCGTAGTCGCACTGGCCGCATTGAGCGCTCCTGCGCAGGCGCAGCCGCATCACGGAGACCGAGGCTATCGCCCTCACGTCGTCGTTGTTCCGCCGCCGCCTCCGCGCCACGTCTCTCGGCATGGCTACGATCGCCATCACGACCACCGCGCCGACGGTCGTCGCGACCGCCGCGCCCACTACCGCCACGCGCGCAGGGACAGCGACCGTGATGGGGTGCCTGACCGCTACGACCGCCGCCCGCACAATCCGTATCGGCGCTGAGCGCATCAGCGGCCACTGACACCCGCTTCGAAGCCGCACATCTCGTCAAGGAGAATCAAATGTCCATTCGAGCCACTGTCGCGTTCTTGGTGCTTTCCGCCCTTGCCGCCCCTTCTCTCGCCGATGACGATGACTCGAAGAAGCGCTGGCGACGCGATGACTGGCGCAGCGACTGGCGCGAGGACCGCTGGGCCAAGCCTTGCGAAGTCAAGCAGGAGTCAAAGCGAGGGGAGTTCAAGCGAGAGGTCAAGTGCAAGGATGGCATCGGAGCAACGTGGCGCGGGGAATGGAAGGATGAGTTCCGGGATGGGCCGTGCAAGGTCAAGCTCGAGGCCAGTCGCGAGGTGTTCAAGGAAGAGGTCAAGTGCGAGGGTCGCTGACGGCGGAAGACTTTCGCGGTAGCGCCTCCGAAGAGGCAATTCGCTCGTAAGGTCGATACAGCTGACGGCCAACACCGGGCCCTTCGCTGGGCCAGTCGGGCGGCAGAATGCGGCAAGAACCTCAGATTCTTGTATGCCTGACGAATCCACCCCCATCCCCCGTGTCCGAGCCGTTTCGCTCAGCCCTTCTCATCACTTCTCGAAGATTCCCGTGAGCAGCATTCGCTTGCTGGAGGGCCTGGGCGTGGAAGGCGATGCGCATTGCGGCGAGACGGTCAAGCACCGGTCGCGTGTCGCGCGGAATCCACTGCAGCCCAACCTCCGCCAGGTGCACCTGGTGCAGATGGAGCTGTTCGATGAGCTGGCCGCTGCCGGCTTTGCTCTGAGGCCTGGCGACATTGGCGAGAACATCACGATGGGCGGGCTCGACCTCTTGGCCTTGCCCGTTGGCACCGAGCTGAAGATCGGGTCAGGGGCACTCATACGCCTGACAGGCCTGCGCAATCCGTGCAAGCAGCTCGATGCCTTTCAACAGGGCCTCACACAGGCTGTGTCGGGTCGCGCAGCGGACGGGTCTCTCGTTCGAAAGGCCGGCGTGATGGGCGTTGTGGTGCTCGGAGGAGAAGTGGCTCCGGGGGATGCGGTTTCTGTCCACCTTCCCACAGGCCCGCATCGCCCAATGGAACCCGTCTAGGGTGCCAGCCACATCTCGTATCTGCCGCTCTTAGAAGCGCTCCGCCAGGCGCCGATGAATGCGGTCTGTCGCATCCATCGTGCTCTGCAGCCAGCCTGCCTCGTTGAGCACGCGGCCGTTCGGTTTTGCAAGTCGCGTCCCCGCCCACAGCAAGCGCACCGTGTTCTCCGCCGCCCTCGCCAGCCATTCGCTCGCGTTTTCCATCGACTCGTCCAGCGTGCATGGCCGTTGCTGAATGCTGGCGAACGCATCGATGCCGTGCGCCAGGTTCAGGCGCGCATCCGTGCCCAGGGCGCCAGCCAGGGCTACGACGGGCAAGCCGCGCAGTTTGGCGCGACGCGCCACCTCGGCAGGCACCTTGCCGAAGGGCGTCTGGCTGTCGAGGCAGCCTTCGGCGGTGATGACGAGGTCGGCGCGCCGCAACAATGCGTCGAAGTCGAGATAGCGCATCACCAGGTCGAAGCGCGGATGCAGTGCGCCGCCGAGCAGCCCAGCAAAGGCGGCGCCCAATCCGCCCGATGCGCCGCCGCCAGGCACATGGCCGACCTCGGCGCCGGTGCAATCGCGAATACATGCCGCCCAGTGGTCGAACGCGGCGCCGAGCTGCACCACCTGCTGCGGCGTGGCGCCTTTCTGCGGCCCGAAAACGCGCGCCACGCCGCGCTCGCCGAGCAGCACGTTGTGCCAGTTGACTGCCGCATCGAGCTGGACGTGGGCCAGTCGCGCATCGAGCCTTGACAGATCGATACGCGCCAGCCGGTGCAGCGCGCCGCCGCCGGCGCCGAGTTCGCTGCCGTCGGCGTCGAGCAGGCGCGCGCCCAGGGCCTGCACCATGCCGGCGCCGCCATCGTTGATTCCAGAGTCGCCGCAGCCGAGCAGGATGCGCTCGGCGCCGGCATCGAGCGCGGCGCGGATCAGCTCGCCCACACCACGGCTGGTGGTCGCCATCGGGTCGCGCGCATCGCGCGGCACCAGCCGCAGGCCGGCTGCGGCCGCCACTTCGACCACGGCGGTGCGTGGGCCATCGCCGCCGAGCAGGCCGAAGCCGGCGGCAACGGGTACACCGAGCGGACCTGTCACGGTGTGGGCTTGCCAGCGACCCTGCGTGGCGCGAACCATGGCCGCGCTGAAGCCTTCCCCACCATCGATCATCGGCACGCACAGCACCCGGGCGTCGGGCATGGCGCAGCGCACGCCGGCCACGATGCCGTCGGCCACCTGCGTGGCATCGAGGCCCTCCTTGAAGCCCGAGGGCGCCACCAGCACGGTGAAGGACGGTGCGGCGTGGCGTTGTGTAGCGCGCGTGGGTCGACGGGTCCGGCGGTGATCGATGCGGGTGCGCATGATGGGGCTCCTTGACATTGCGCCGGCGAAGGCCTGCGCTTGATGGGAAGACGCAGGCCGAGCCGCGCTATTCCGTCGCTGCGCGAGTTTTTTAATGCCCAAGCCCTTGGAGCGGCCAGACGACGAACGCGAACAGCGCGAGCAGGCACGTTGTCGCCAGCGCCAGCGGCACTGCCAGGCGCAGCAGGTCGCCGGAACCAAAGGCGCCCTGCCCGCCCGGGCCCATCGCGCGCGCAAAGATCGCGACCGGCTTGGCGCTCAGCGCGAAGCTCTGGCAGAAGCCGCTGCCCTGCACGCAGACAAGAACCAGCAGCGCCGCATCGGCCCCGGTGGCCGATAGCGGCAGCGCCACCGCGGGCATCAGCACCATCGCGCGGGCCGTGCGCGAGACGATGACCAGGTGCGACAGCACAGCCACCACAGCGGCGATCAGCAGCGCCGTGCGCGGGCCGATATCCGCCGTCTGCAGCGCCCCGGCGGCGCCCGCGAGCCACGCCTGCACCGCCCCGCTGGCCAGCAGCGCCTGTGCCATCAGCATGATCGCCGCCAGCAGCCCGAGCAGGCGCCAGTCGACCTGCCGAAGGGCCTGCGGCAGGCTGGTGCCGGTCAGACCCCGTCGGGTCGCGACGAGCGCACCGCCGATCGCGACGGCCACCAGCGGCAAGCCGAGCGCGGGCGCGACCAGCCAGCCCGCCACGGTGAGCCCCGTCACGGCGCCGACGGCGCGCTGCGCCCGCGTGAGCGGCGGGCTCGATGGCGCGCGCCAAGCGGGCCGCGCGCGGCGCTCGTGCGCTTGCAGAAACATGTGCAGGATGAGCCAGGTCGCCACGGCGCAGGCTGCCAGCGCGAAGGGCGCCGAAAGTACAGCCCAACGCCCGAAGCCGATCGGCGCGCCGCCGAGGCGCACGATGACGTCAGCGGCAATGAGATGCGCGCCCGCGCCGGTGAGCGATGCGCCCGCCGACAGCAGGATGACGGTGGGGAACAGCAGCGCCAGCGCGCGCACCGGCCCCGGCGCCGCGAGCACGCGCGCGAGCGCGGCGAACACCGGCATCAGCAACGCGGCGCGGGCCGAGGTGGAAGGGATGACGAAGGCTGTGGCCGCAATGAAAAACGTGAGCCGCCAGCACAGTGCGGCCATGCTGCCTGCGCCCGCGATCACGCGCAGCGCGAGCCGCTCGGCCAGGCCGCTGCCCTGCACGACGGCCGCGAGCACGAAGGTCGCGAGCAGCAGCCACAGCAGCCCGGACCCCAGCAGCGCAGGCACCGCCGCAACCGGCAACGCGCCGAGCGCTATCAGTGCGACGCACAAGAGCGCCGGTGCCCAGGGCCGAAGCTGCGACAGCACACGCGCGGCCGAGGGCAGGCGCCGCAACGCCAAGGACGGGGCGGACACAGGCAAGCGAAGGGGCTGGATCATGGCGCGGTCTCCGGACGGTGTGCACCGAAGACGGCCGGCGGCGCGCTTTATTCCCCTGGGATCGCGATCAGCGCTGCGCGCGCTCCCCGCACAACCGGGCCAGCTGCAGCAGGCCCAGGCCGTAGACCGGATCACGCCCCAGCGCGCCCAGATCCAGCGCCGCGTCACCGAGCGCGCGCCGCACGGTTGCGGGATTGCTGCCGGGCCGCCCGATCAGCGCCGCCGCCGCCGCCGTGACGAAGGGCGCGGCGAACGAGGTGCCACTGCGCGCCACTGTCGCCCTGCCGGCATCGGTCGTCGGCACGGCGACGCCGGGCGCAGCCAGCTCCACGTGGGTGCCTCGGCCCGCGCGGTGATAGACGCGTCGATCGTCAGCGACGGCGGTGACTGCGATCACCTGCGGGTAGGCAGCGGGGTACTGCGGCGCCGCGCGCGGGCCGGCGTTGCCAACCGCCGCGACCATGACGATGCCCCGCCGATCGAGCTGTGCCAGCGCATCGCCGAGCAAGGCGTTGGCGCTGCCGGCAAAGCTCATGTTCACGACCTGCGCGCCGGCACTGGTCACGGCATCGAGCGCCGCCACCAGATCCCAGGCCTCCATGCGGTCGCCGGCAGCACCGGCGCGGTAGAAAGCGTTCACCGCCAGCAGGCGCGCGCGCGGCAGCAGGGAGACGACGCCCTCGCCGCGTCCAACCAAGAGCGCCGCCACGGCCGTGCCGTGCGCCGTGTCCGCACGGCGGCGCTGGCCGTGTCCCGGCAACGTCAGCCGTTCGATCGCGGCGCCTTTCAGCGCCGGGTGGCTGTGCTCGACGCCGGTGTCGATCAGGCCGATGGTCGGCTGGGCGGCGTTGCAGCGCGTACCCGCGGCCGGCCATTGGATCTGCGCCAGCGGCCAGCCCGGCGTACAGGGGAGACCGTTGCAGACCGACTGTTGATTGAGCCGGTAGCTGTGATTGTGGTCGGCCCGCACTGCGCCCCCGAGGGCGCGCACCTCGGCCAGCGGATCGCGCCGCCGGCCCGTCGGCGCACGTAGCAAGGTCACATTGCCCAGCAGCGCATTGGGCCGCTGCGCGACCACTGCGTAGCCGCGCTGGCGCAGGGTAGCGAGCTGGGCCGGCGTGAGCCCGGTTGCGATCACCTCGCGTGGCGGCGTGCGCCGCATGGGGCGCTCGCGGTCATCATCGTCGTCGTCATCGTCGTCATCTGCGTGGGCGACCGACCCGCCGCCCAGAGGCGCGCCATCGAACGCAGGCAGCAGCGGCAGCCAGCTGACACCCAGCCCCAGCAGACAACGCAGCAGGAAGGGCAAGGCAGCAACGGGTGAGCGAAGGCGAAGGGTCATCGGGGGCTCCGGCAGATCGACGATCGATAGACTAGGACAAGACGCGGCCAGCGCACGGTTATTCCATCCTCGATGCAAAACGGATGGAATAAAGTGGCCGGCCGCACGTGTTCCATCCCATGAGGACCAAGGATGCCTGAGGACCGGGGCCGGGCGCTCGTCGAGGCGCTGCCGCGTTTGCGTCGCTACGCGATCGCCATCTGCCGCGACGGCGACATCGCCGACGAACTGGTGCAGGGCGCGTGCGAGCGCGCTCTGGCCGCGCCGCCGCGCGACGACAACGCCCCCTTCCTGGCGTGGGTGTTCACCATCCTGCGCAACCTCTGGTTCGACCGGCTGCGCCGCAAACAGACCGAAGGAGTCACGATGGACATCGACGACATGAGCGAGTTGCCTGCCGACGCAGACGAGGACGAGCGCATGGACGCGCGCCGCACGCTGGAGCGCGTGCAACTCGCGATCGACCGTCTGCCCGCCGCCCAGCGCGAGCTGATGCTGCTGGTGTGCGTGGAGGAGCTTTCGTACAAGGAGGCCTCGGCCGTCACCGGCGTGCCGATCGGCACCGTGATGAGCCGCCTGGCCCGCGCGCGGCTGCGTGTAGCGCAACTGGCCGGGCTGGACGCCGGTGCGGCGCCGAGGGAGGTGCACACATGAACGCGTCGACTGATCGTCTCGTCACGGACGACGTGCAGCTCATGGCCTACGTCGACGGCGGCCTGACGGAAGCGGAGGCGGCAGTCATAGCGGCGGCGATCGAACGCGATGCCGCGCTGGCCGAACGCGTCGCGATGTTCCATCGCACTCGGCATCTCGCGCGCGAAGCGCTCGATCGGCAGCTCGGCACGCCCGTGCCGCCGGCGTTGCGCGCAGCAGTCGAGGCGATGGCAGCGGCGCAGAGCGCGCCGGCCACGGCGACGGTGGAGCGCCCTGCCGCGCAGACCACGCGATCGTCTTGGCTGCAGTGGCTGCGCGACGGCTGGGCCAACATGGCGCTGCCGACGGCGGTGGCGGCCTCGGTGCTGGCCGGCGTGGTCAGCTACGGCATCGTCAGCGCGCTCCAAGACGGCCCACCCGTGCTCGCCGTCGGTGACCGCGCGAGCCCGGCGCTGGCCGGCTTGCTCGACAAATTGCCCAGCGGCGGGCAGGCCGTGGCCGACCGCACGCCGATGGCGGTGATCGCGAGCTTTCGCGACGCGGGCGGGGCGCTGTGCCGGGACTTCTCGCTCGAGCCTGACCAAGCCCCGCGGGTCGAGGCAGTGGCCTGCCGCAACAGCATGGGCCAATGGGATCTGCGCTTCGCCTCTGTCGCGGGCAATGATGCAGGCGGCTTTGCACCGGCGGGCGCCGGCTCCGCACTCGACACCTATCTGGCCAGCATCGGCGCCAGCCAGCCGCTTGATGCAGCGGCCGAAGCGGCGGCGCTGGCGGGCCGCTGAAGGCCCGATGGCCGCTCAGGGCGTGAGGTAGCTGTCAAAGTCGGCCAAATTTGCTGCGGCAGTCTGGTCACATAATGATCGACGCCGGGCCGCCACCTGGAACGGGTGAGCCGCGAACAAGAACCATCCCCGTGAGCCCTTGCATGCACGACCCGCACCCCATCGATAGGCGCCGAATGACGGCCATCGCCTCCAAGCTGCTGGCAGCAGGGACCAGAGAAGCCGTCTCGTTGATGCTTCGCGGCGGCCTGGTGCTGCTGCTTATGGCCGACCTCTTGTTCTGCATCCTCCACGTTGCCCGCTGGCTCGAGGTTTTGAATGAAGACCGGTTGCTGCTTCAAGCCGATCGAGGGGCTGCGGAGTGGTGGCAATACCTCAAGGCTGGAGTGGTTGCGGTTGCGCTGGCGATCATGGCCGCGCGTTGCCGCCAGCTCGTCTACGCCGCCTGGGGGCTGGTATTCGCGTACGCGCTACTCGACGACTACTTGATGATTCATGAACGCGGCGGCACCATGCTTGCCCATCTCCTCGGCTTCGCGAACGCCTTCGGATTGCGCACACAAGACCTCGGTGAACTGCTGGTTTCAGCACTCTTTGGCGTGCCCCTGATGCTGCTGTGCTGGTGGGCGCACCGCCACAGCGAACCGCCTGCGCAAGCGCGTTCCCTTCAGTTGCTGGTGATGTTCGCCGTGCTGCTGTTCTTCGGTATCTTTGTCGACATGGCGCATATCGCGGCAGATTCCGCGGGCATCGGATTTCGTGGTTTGACCATGGTCGAAGACGGAGGAGAACTGTTTGCGATGAGCCTCGCCACCGCGTACAGCGTCGGGGGGGTGCTTTCGACCCTTGAACGACCAGCCAAGGCTCATCGCCACGGATAGCAGGATTGCGCCTGCTCCAAAGAATTGCAGGAGATGCAATCGTGAGCCTGGGTATGCCTTCGCGCCTGGGACTTCTATGGCCCATGATCGGAGTCAAGCCGGTTCCGGCATCACGGCATCAGCAGCAGCTTGCCGGTGGTCGCGCGGCTTGCCATGTCGGCGTGGGCCTTGGCGGCATCGGCCAGGCGTAGACCCAGCCATACGTTGGCCGATGTCGGAGCCGTCGACGCCCTCGCCCACGGCCAGCACGCGGCCTGCGCCCTCGACGCCCAAGATCTTCAAGTTGGGCATCTCGTTCCACGCCATGCCCTAGCGCATGCCGATGTCCATGAAGTTGACGCCGGCGATGGCGATCTGCACCAGCACCATCCCGCGGCCGGGCACAGGGTCCGGCCACTTCGAATACGCCAAGGCCTCGACATCGCCGGTTCGGTTCATCACAACTGCTTTCATCGCTGTTCCTTTTGCCGCTGGCTCACCCACGCGCCACGTCGATCACTGCCTTCGCGAAGGCCTCGGGCGCTTCCTGCGGCAGGTTGTGGCCGATGCCGCCGCTGACCAAGCGATGCTCGTAGCGCCCCGAGAACTTCTTCGCATAGGCGCTGGGTTCCGGGTGCGGCGCGCCGTTGGCATCGCCTTCGAGCGTGATCGTCGGCACGCCGATCACCGGCGCCTTGGCGAGCCTGTTCTCGAGCGCCTGGTACTTCGCCTCGCCCTCGGCCAGGCCGAGGCGCCAGCGGTAGTTGTGGACCGTGATGGCAACGTGATCGGGGTTCTCGAATGCCACGGCGCTGCGCTCGAACGTGGCCGCATCGAAGTTCCACTTCGGCGATGCGAGCTGCCAGATGAGCTTGGCGAAGTCGTGGCGGTTCTTCTCGTAGCCCGCGCGGCCGCGCTCGGTCGCGAAGTAGTACTGGTACCACCACTGCAACTCGGCCTGTGGCGGCAGGGGCATCTTGCCGGCCTCCTGGCTGCCGATCAGGTAGCCGCTAACCGACACCAGCGCCTTCACGCGCTCCGGCCACAGCGCGGCCATGATGCACGCCGTGCGCGCGCCCCAGTCGCAGCCGGCAACGGTGGCGACCCGGATCTTCAGCGCATCCATCAGCGCGATGATGTCGGCGGCAACCACCGACTGCTGCCCGTTGCGCGGCGTGTCGGCCGACAGGAAGCGGGTGGTGCCATATCCGCGCAGATACGGCACGATGACGCGGAAGCCCGCAGCGGCAAGCAGCGGTGCGACGTCGACGAACATGTGGATGTCGTAGGGCCAGCCGTGAAGAAGAATCACAGGGGCACCGTCGGCCGGCCCTGCCTCGAAATATCCGATGCTGAGGCTGCCGGCCTCGATGCTCTTGAGCGGCTCGAGGCGCTTGACGCTGCCGGTGCCGGTGCCGGCGGATTGAGCGAAAGCGGGCACGATCGAAGCGAGCTGGGCGGCGGCCATGCCGAGCGCCGCCTTGCCGAGGAACGAGCGGCGGGGCAACTGTTGGGAAGCGGTCATTGAAATCTCCTGGAATCCGAAGTGATTGAATCGCACCAGTGGCCGCTTACAGCGTTCCCTCGGTCACACCGTGCGCCGCCGTTGCGCGCGCCTGCGCACGCACCGCCGTGCGATCGAGCGTGCTTGCGAATGCATGCGGCACGCCGGCGTCGGCGCCGTCCGAATAAAGGTTGCCGATACGGGCCGCGGCCACGCCTTCGGCGCGTGCGTCCGCGCGCACAACCACGGCATGCAACGCCGGAGCGGCGCCTGCCGATGCGCCCTCGCGGTACGGGTCGGGGTTGTGCGATGCAACGACCGCCTCTGTCTTGACGCTGGCGCGGCTTGCGCTGGCATGGAACTGCAGCACGCCCTGGTATTGCTCGGCGCTCGCGCTCAAGGCGAACAGCGACGAGAGGGCGGCGGTGGCGAGAAGGACGGAAGCTTTCATGATGATTCCTTTCGGGTGGGTGATGGCAATCTGGAAGAGAGGTTGTCAGCCGGATCGCATGCGCTTTCCGAACCGATGAGCGATTGTTCGGCGGCGAGGCTGCCTGTCGATCGGCTTGCGTATGCCTCTGTATCTGGGCCTGCTTCGTCAACAATAAATTTCAATCGCAGGTTGGCGCCGATGCAACCGCGAGGAATGGCGCTCGTCTCGCAGGCCTCGTCGGCGCTCTGATGATCGGACTCGCGCGCTGAACGCGCACCGCCTGCCGCACATAAGTTTTTCCGCATACCTCGAGCATCCAAACGGTATTTCTCCTGCTGGATCGCGCGCTCAATACTTGGTCCCCACCAAACCATCGCCAGGAGACAACATGCCTCTCAGCCGCCGCCAGTTCACGGCATGCCTCGGTGCATCCGCCCTTGCCGGCTTGCCCGGCATTTCAATCGCGCAGGACAAGACGCTGCGCGTGCTCGTGGGTTATGCGGCCGGCGGTGCCGCGGATACGGTGGCGCGCGCCGTAGGCGAGGGTCTGCGCGAGAGCGGCCATACCGTGATCGTCGACAACAAGGCCGGCGCGGGCGGCCGGCTCGCGACGGAAGCCCTGTTGACGCTCCCGGCCGACGGCAACACGCTGCTGATGACGCCATTGGGCAACCTGACGCTCTACCCGCATGTGTTCAAGTCGCTGCGCTACGACCCGCTGAAGGATTTCGCCGCGGTGGGAAGCGCCAGCAGCATGAGCTTTGCGATCGCTGTCGGCGCTGACAGCCCGGCCAAGACGCTGCAGGAGTTCCTGGCGCTGGCAGGCAAGGATCCGAAGTTCGCGGCCTATGGCACGCCCGGCGCGGGCACGGCCATGCACTTCGTCGGCGCGATGCTGGGCAAGGAGTCGAAAGTGAATCTCACGCAGGTCGCCTACAAGGGCGGCGCGGCCGCGCTCACCGACGTGGTCGGCGGCAACCTGCCTTGCGTGATCACGACGACGCCCAACCTCTTGCAGATGCATCGCGCCGGCAAGATACGGATTCTCGCGATCTCGGAGGCAACTTCGAACGCGGCGCTGCCCGGCGTGCCGACCTTCAAGTCCGCGGGCTTCCCGGACCTGGTCATCACGGAGTCGTTTGCCTTCTTCGCGCGTAGCGGCACGCCACCCGCGATGATCGCGCAGCTGGGCCAGTCCGTCGCGTCGGCGGTCAAGGCGCCTGCGGTCAGTGCGTTGCTCAAGAAAGCCGAGTACGAGCCGCTCGTGATGTCCCCGGAGGCGCTCGACAAGCAGGTGCGCGCCGAACACGCGAAATGGAGCCGCATCGTCAAGGCGGTCGGCTACACGCCGGAAGACTGAGCCGCCGTTCCGAATTCCCGGACCCACTCATCGACACCCCAGGAGTCGCCGTGCCACGTCGCAATGTTGTCGTCATCATGTCGGACGAACATGACCCTCGCATCATGGGATGCGCCGGACATCCGGTCGCGAAAACGCCCCACCTCGATGCCCTCGCGGCTCGCGGCGTGCGCTTCACCAACGCCTACACGCCCAGCCCCATCTGCGTACCGGCGCGCGCCGCCTTCGCCACCGGGATGCGGGTGCATCAGACGCGGCACTGGGACAACGCCATGCCCTATACCGGTGACCCGCGCGGCTGGGGCCATGTCCTGCAGCGGCAGCGCATCCGGGTGGAGAGCATCGGCAAGCTGCACTACCGTGCGGAAGAAGATCCCGCCGGCTTCGACAAGGAGCACATCCCCATGCACGTGGTGGGTGGGCACGGAATGGTGTGGGCATCGATTCGCGATCCGTACGTCTCCACGCCTTCGGCCAAGCGCATGCTGGGCGATCGTGTCGGCGCGGGCGAATCGGCCTACACCTCGTATGACCGTTGCGTCACCTCGCGCGCCGTGGAATGGCTGCAGGACGCGGCGCAGCGCCGCCATGATCCCTTCGTGCTCTACGTGGGGCTGGTTGCGCCGCACTTTCCGCTGATCGCACCGGAGGAGTTCTTCTCGCTCTATCCGCTGGAAGGCCTGCCTGCGCCGAAGCTTCACCCGTCCGAGGGCTACCAGCGGCATCCATGGGTGCAGGCGTACGCGGACTTCATGAAGAACGAAGAACAGTTCAAGTCACCGCAGGAGCGGCTCGAAGCCTTCGCCGCGTATTACGGCCTGTGCAGCTTTCTCGACCACAACGTAGGCGCCATCGTCGATGCGATCGCGCAGGCCGGATTGCAGGACGACACCACGGTGGTCTATACGTCCGACCATGGCGACAACCTCGGCGCGCGCGGGCTCTGGGGCAAGTCGACGCTGTACCAGGAGAGTGTCGGCATTCCGATGATCGTGGCCGGACCCGGCGTGAAGCCGGCCGTCTGCGAAACACCCGTCGACCTGCTGGACCTGTTCCCGACGATCCTGGAGGGAGCCGGCATCGACCCCGCCCCGAAGATGGACGCCCGTCCCGGGCAATCCCTCTATGCGCTCGCCGCGGCATCTGAGGATCCCGAACGCGTTGTGTTCAGCGAATACCACGCGGCGGGCAGCAACACGGCCGGTTTCATGGTGCGCAAGGGGAAATGGAAGTTCCACTACTACGTACGCTACCGGCCTGAACTGTTCGACCTGGAAGCAGACCCGGAAGAGCTCGACGATCTCGCCGGCGATCCCGCCTTCGCACACCTCGTGCAGCACATGGAGGCCGAGTTGCGACGCATCTGCAACCCCGAAGCGATCGATGCACTCGCGAAGTCGGACCAGCACGCCATGATCGAGAGGCTGGGCGGCGTCGACGTCGCATCGAAGATGGGCGCGGGCGGCGCCACCCCGGTGCCGAAGAGTGCGTTGGCGGAAGCGGGCACGGCCCCCGCGTGAGCGCGAGCAGCGCCAGGTCCATGCATTAGAGTGGGCGCCGTGACGCCACGGCAACTCAAGTACTTCGTGGAGATTGCCCGCACCGGCAGCATCACCACGGCAGCCAGCACCCTGCACATCGCGCAGCCGGCGCTGAGCCATCACATCTCGGCCATGGAAGAGGAACTGGGCGTCGCGCTGCTCGAGCGCCATGCGCGCGGCATCAAGCTCACCACCGAGGGACAGCGCCTGCTGGACCGTGCCGTCTCGATCCTGCGGCAACTGGACCGTCTCAACGACGACGTGCGCGATGCGTCGACCCAAGCCCGCGGCGCGGTGAGCCTGTGCCTGGTGGGCTCCGTGGCGCAGGTGCTGACGGTGCCGCTGTTCCGGCTGCTGGCCGAACGCGCGCCCGAAGTTCGCCTGCAGATCAGCACCGGCATGTCGCGCGAGGCCCGCGCGCTGGTCGAAGCGCGCCGCGTGGATCTGGCACTGCTGCCGGTCGCCTACGAACTCCCTCGCCTTGAATCCATTCCCGCCTTCGAGGAGCGCTTCTGCCTGTTCGGCCTCGACTTCCCGTTCGAGGGAGAAGGCGGCCCCATCCGGTTCGCGGAGATCGGCGACCGCCCGCTGGTCGCGCCCGACCGCGACCATGACCTGCGCAAGCTCATCGAGCGCACGGCGATGGCGCACAACTGCGCGCTCAACGTGCAGTACGAGCTCAACAATCCGGAGCTCTACCGCCGAGTGGTGCAGGAAGGACTGGCTTTCGCGATCATGCCGCGCAACGCCTTCTCCGATGCCGAGGCCTTGGGGGTGGTGGCGCGCGACATCGTCGAGCCGAGCATCGAGCGCACCCAATCGGTCGCGTGGATGGTCGACCATCCGCTGACGCCGGCCGGAGAGGCGGTGCGCACCGCACTGCTGGACGTGATCGCGATGCTGATGGCTGACGGCACCCTGAAGGCCCGCCCGCTGCCATAAGCTTTCCCTCATGCGTGCAGCGCAATCGGTATTTCACGCCGCGCGTCCCAACACCTAGAGTGGCGAGAGCAACAGGAGACAAATCCATGGCAGAGATCGAAGCCCCCGCTGGCGTTGCCGATGAGCTGCGCGACGCGCTCGTGTCCGTGCTGGGCGAAGCCAACGTCGCCTCGGATCCGGCCTTGCTCTCCGCCCAGTCGGGCGACTGGAGCGAGGCAAGGAAGATGGCACCCGCACTCGTGCTGTTTCCGCGCACGCCCCAGCAGGCGGCCGATGCGCTTGCGCTGTGCGCGCGGCACCGCCAGAAGATCGTCGTGCAGGGGGGGGCCTCACCGGCCTGGCCGGTGGAGCGACACCGGGGTCGGCGGAGATCGCCTTGTCGCTGGCCAGGCTCGACCTTTCCGCCTTCGAGGCAATGTGGTCCGACTTCATGGAGGCCGCGCAGGAGATCGATCTCGGCGGAGCACGGCATCGGCGTGATCAAGAAGGAGTTCCTGCGCTTGGCGCGCAGCGATGCCGAACTCGAACTGATGCGCAGCCTCAAGGCCGTGCTTGATCCTGTCGGAATCCTCAATGCCGGAAGAGTTTTCGCCTAAACCGTGCCTGGACGCATTGCGCGGGCCACCGATTCTGAGGCGTCGCCAACCTGCAGTGCGCGGGAAAAATCACAGCTGTCTTGAGCAAGCATGGCTATTGAGCTGATCAGAGAGCTGCGCTGCTCGGACCGATACATCGCCACGTAAGGAATATCAGGTGCTGCGGGCGTCACCACGTTACCCCATGCGAAGCTGCGATCGCTGTTGCGATGGATCTGCAAGACTCACGCAATTTCCCGTGAGACCTAGGCGCATGCGACGCGTACTGCCGTCATGGTTCTGGCCGTCGTCCAATCCGAGGTTCCAGGCTGTGCGGTTGCGGCAAGTCAATAGAGCCGGAGGGTCGCGGAGCTCGGCAAATGCTTGGCCGAACGGAGCGTGGCGCGGTGCCGCGCAAGAAGAATGTCTTGAAAGCAGCGAGTGCTCATATCGCGCTCAGGCTGGGGATCACTTGGTCAAAGCTGCGCGAGAGACGCGTGAATTCCCCGCGGGAGTCAATCTGTTCAGTGAAGGATGAGAGGCGTTGGAGATCCGCCTCACTTGGGGCCAATGTTCGGTAACGCACCGACCCGTCGCCGCCGCGCGTGCACTCTGCCTACTTTGTCCAAGGGCAGGAGCAACGCAATGACAGCGAACGCCCAGCACGCGC
>NZ_RWKI01000029.1 GCF_003984645.1 Variovorax sp. MHTC-1 | reverse complement strand
AGTGGTTAAGGGGTCAATGACCCCAGAAACGGTCCCACTGGGAGCCACATCGAGTTTTTCAACAGAATTGGGCCATCTGCTGTCACTCGCCAAGGTCGGCTTCCGGGATGCGCGCTAACCTCCTACCCAAGATAGCCACGCCCGCCGTTCGGATGAGTGGTCAACTATGGCGATGCCGGTGGAATGCACCGAGTTGGCGCAGGAACGCCCGTCAGCATCGTGCCGTGATACGCCACCGTCCGTCCACTAGTACAGCTTCTCGTCGCGCGCCAGCTTGCGCGCGACCACAGCCGTCTGCAAATCGGCCCGCTCCGTCGGAGAGTGAGCGGCGAGGTAGCGCGCTGCGGCGTAAAGAATGCGTTGCCCTTCAGGCGTGGGACCCCATTCACGGAACTGCGCAATACTCGCCTCGAGCATCTGATAGCTGTGGAAGCCCGCATCCTCCCGCAGCACCGCCTGTATTAGCGTCGCAATGAGCGCGCCGGCATCGTGGCCGAGGGTGAGATGGCGGGCGACGTAACGCCCGGCCATCTCCACGCCGCCGTGCCGGTCGAGCGCATCGAGGAATCCGCGCTCGAGCGCTTCGGTTTCCGCTGGCAGATCGTCGAGCCGGTCGTCGCCTTCGCCAGGCAAGCGCGCGGGCGGCACGTTGAGAAAGCGCAGCAGATAAACGTGCATTGCACCGTGCAACACCGCGCGCAGGCTTTCGGCGGTCGGTGGGTGGCCGCCGGCCGCAAGGCGCGCCAGCATGCGGTGGGTCGCATGGGCGTAAGTGAAGGCGTGATGGGCCGCTTCCCAGTCCGAATGCTCGTTCGAGGTTCCAAACCGGGCGACGCGCAATGCCGCAGCGTAGGCGAGGGCGCGGCCGAGGTCGGGTGGCGCGGCATTTTCAGCGATCGCCTTGATCATCGCCTGCGCTATGGCGGAGGGGCTGTCGCCGAGGAACGCCTCGGCAAGTGCGATCGTGCCACCCCACCGGCGTGCGCTGCGTCCGCCGATCGCAATCGCCGACGGGAATTCTGCCGCCGCGTCGGCCGAAAGGGCGATGAGATCGATCGGATGGCGCCAGGCAGTGGACTCCTCGGCGCCGCGGGCGCTCGCGAGATGTTCGACCGTCGTGGGGAGTACAGCGTCGGCGTGCGCCCAGCCAATCAGATCCAGGAGCTCGAATGCCTTGTTGATGAAGTCCAGCGTGTGGCCGCCGTCGGCAAACACGCGGTCGGTGGCGGCAGCGAGCAGCATCTCGGCGAGCGTGGCGGGGGCCAGTCGAGCTGAGATGCCCGCGAGAACGGTTCGCTCGATCGCATCGCGGTGACGCACTGCAGTCCAATGGCGCAGCCACCGCGCAAGCGTCTCGGCCGACGGCGGCGGGTCGAGCGGCTGGCCCGTGCGCCTTGCGGGCTGTCCCGCGCAGTCCTTGGCGACTTTCGCGATGCCCTTGTAGAGCGCGAGATAGCTCGATTCTTCCGGCAGGACAGGCACGAGATTGCCGAGCGCAGTGAGCACCGTGAGCCCCGCCCCCCAATCCTCACGTCCGCGCGCTCCGAAGAGCGCCGCTTCGCGGATCAGGTCGAGCGGCGGCACGCCTTGCGCGCGCAAGCCGAGGATCGCCTTCGCGATCACCAGCCCGAGATCGTGCGCCATCCCGTCGCGCAGTCGATTGCGCCAGTGCGTCTGCCCGTCGGCATAGCGCAACGTGGTCGACACCCATACTTCATCGTCACGCACTTCGACTGCGGCGGTCGGCAGGTCGTCCGCCCATAAGTCGAAGCCACCCCCGCTCGCGACATCGAAGCGCGCATGATGCCAATGGCAAGTGAGAATGCCGTCCTCGAGCGTCCCACGCTGAAGCGGAAAGCCGAGATGCGGGCAGCGGTTGTCCACTGCATAGCACCGCGCACCGTCCGCGATGACAAGGATCGGAGGATGACCGCCGCTCACGACGGTCATGCGCCGCGCGGCGAGCTCCTCGAGCGTGCCGACGCGTACGAACCTGTCACCCTCTTTGGTCTCGGCTCTATTCATCGCTCGTTCCTCCGGCTGTCAAGCCGCTCGACCGATCATCTTGCCTCATGCCGGCTGTCGGGCCGGCAGTGGAAGCTCGAAGCCGAATTCGGATCGCCTCTTCCGCCATAGAAGGGAAAAGGCGGGTACTCACACAGCGGCCGTCTGAACACCGCTGACTCTATGCCAACTCCGCCCGCAAAATTACACTATCGGCTAAGAGCCGACGGTCGTCGACGACCGCTTTCCGGCATTCCAGTACGCATCGGCGGGTCGAAGCCGCGTGCAACCGTCGGCGCAAGGGCATCGTCGGCCCAATTTCCGCGTGTTGAACGATCGCCGGCCTTCTCTTGAGCCGATGGCTCGGCTGCAACCCTCAAGCAACGCCGTCCGATGCTGCGAACTTGCCGGCAAGGCCAGAGAACCCCTTTGCCAGTTGCTCACGCAGCGCCTCGACCGATCGCGCCGGCAGCTCGCAGCTGCCATTTCGGCAGAGGTAGGCCGCGCCCGCGATCCGACCTTCGAGCAGCGGCATCGATCCTGGAAAACCATGGAAGAGCGTGACCAGTGGCGCGAACGCCGACTGCGCCGTCGCCCACAGGCGTTCGCTGTCTGGTCCCGCGGGGATCGCGAGATCAGCCCCGTGCTCGGCCAGCAGCTGTGCGTGCAGCAGCGCCGGCGCGGCCATCGGCGCCTCCTCCACCAACGCGCCGTATCCCCCGAGCGCCGCGCGGACGATGTCGGCCCAGTCGTTGCGTTCAAAGGGACCTGCCAGTCGCAGCAATAGCTCGCACGCCGCCGCAGTGCCCGAGGGCACCGCGCCGTCGTAGAGGTCCCGCGCCCGCATCGGCAGCTGGATTGACGCGCTGTCGAAGAAGCCTTCGACCGCATCATGGAAGCGCTCGACCATGCCGCCGCACAGGTCGAGCGCGGTGTTCAGCCACTTCAGCTCGCCGGTGGCTGCATGCAGTTCCACGAGGCCGAGCCCGAGCTGCGCGTGGTCGGCGAGGTACCCCTCGTCGCGCAGCGTGCCGTCGCGCCAGGCGTGGTGGACCCGCCCATCCCGGACCATGGTGGCCAGCAGGAAGCGCGCGAGCTCTCGCGCCGCCTGCACGAAGTCGTCGCGCCCGAGCAGCCGCCCTCCTTCAGCAAATGCGCGCAGCGCCATGCCGTTCCAGTCGGCCAGCACCTTGTCGTCGGTAGTCGGCCAGGCGCGCCGGGCACGCGCGGCGTAGAGGCGCTCGCGCACCGAGCGTTCCCAGGACGCGAAGGCCTCGGGTTCCAGGTCGAGTTCGACGCGTACGCCTTCCGGATCGCGGCGCTCGAGCACGTTCGTGCCGTGCTCCCAGTTGCCCTGCACCGTCACGCCATGCAGACGCGCCGCGGCCTGTGCATCGGCGCCGAGCACGGCGCGGAACTCGGCCAGCGTCCAGACGTGGAATTTGCCCTCGACACCCTCGGCGTCGGCGTCCTGCGCGCAAGCGTAGGCTGCCGGCGCAGCCGCGGGGTGCATCTCGCGCAGCAGGTACGTCAATGTGCCCTCGGCGACAAGGCGCAGCCTCTCTTCGCCGGTCAGCCTGAAGGCGCCGGCATACACGCGCGCGAGCTGGGCGTTGTCGTACAGCATCTTTTCGAAGTGCGGCACATGCCAGCGCTCGTCGGTGGAGTAGCGAGCGAAGCCACCGCTGACGTGGTCGTACATTCCGCCGGCAGCCATGTGGTGCAGTGTCGTCGCGAGCATCGTGCGCGCGCTCCCGTCGCCGCAGGTGGCCAGCGTCAGCAGGTACTGCAGCAGCGGCGTCTGCGGAAACTTGGGCGCGCTGCCGAAGCCCCCGCGCGTTGCGTCGAAGCGCAAGGCGAACTGGCCCACGGCTCGCCGGTGCATGTCATCGGCCGGCGCACGGGCCGCGAAGCGCGTGCCGCGGCGCACGAGATCGAGCAGCGTCTGGGCCTCCCGATCGATGTCACCCCGCCGGTGGACCCAGGCCTCGCGCACGGCGGCGAGCACCTCGGAGAAGCTGGGGATGCCCTGGCGCGATCGCGGCGGAAAGTACGTGCCGCCGAAGAAGGCTTGAAGCTGCGGCGTGAGGAACATGTTCATCGGCCAGCCGCCGCGGCCGGTGAGCGCCTGCAGCGCGCTCATGTAGACGTGGTCGACATCGGGCAGTTCCTCGCGGTCGACCTTGATCGCGACGAAGCCATCGGCCAACTGGCGCGCCAGCCCCACGTCCTCGAAGCTCTCGCGCTCCATCACATGGCACCAATGGCAGGTGGCGTAGCCCACCGACAGCAGGATCGGCTTGTCCTCGGCGCGCGCCTTGGCGAACGCCTCCTCGCCCCATGGGTACCAGTCCACCGGGTTGTGCGCGTGCTGCAGCAGGTAGGGACTGGTCTCGCGGGCCAGGCGGTTGGCGGGGCGGTCCGCAGGGCGTGGCGTGCGAGAAGTCATGGACAGCGACCCGGCGTCGGAGTTTTTCCGGGAACGCTCACCATCGTTTTCGCCTATGCTTTATCGAAGGTGCGCCATGGTCCAGGAAAGCAACCGGTGGATGGAAACCTCGGATGTTATTCCGATGTTTCCCAGCCTGGTCTGGAAAGTCCAGATCGAGGCCAGCTTGCGCGATGCGCTGGCACAAAGCATCCTCGCAGCGCTGGCCGACATGCGGCGCGGCCTGCCGTCACTTGAAGCCGGCCGCGGTTGGCAGTCGGGGCAGGCGCTGCATGAACGCGAGGACTTTCGCGATCTGGTTTCGTGTGTCCGTCGCGGTGTCACGAGCATCCTGCGATTTCTGCGAATCGGCCATGACGCGTTCGAGATCACAGCCTGCTGGGCCACCGTTCTGGCCAAGGGCGCTGCACACAAGATTCACAGCCACCCCAACAACTTCCTGAGCGGTGTCTACTACGTGCGCACCCAACCGGGCTCAGACACCATCAACTTTCATGACCCGAGAAGGCAGACCGCGGTCATCAGGCCCCCAGTCGTGGAGCTGACGGCGGACAACACCGACCAGGTGGTGGTCAAGGTACGCAACGGAGCGCTTCTGATGTTTCCCTCCTTTCTGGAGCACTCCGTCGATGCCAACCTGAGCGAGGAAGAACGAATCAGCGTCAGTTTCAACGTGATGTTCTCTTCGTTCACCCAGCAGTTGAGCAAACCGCTCTGGTAACACCAGCCAGGAGACCCCTATGGACGACGAGACACTCAACCTCAGCATTCGCAAGTTCCTCAAGATGGTCGGCGTCAACTCGCAGCGCGAGATCGAGCAGGCGGTGGCGAAGGCCGTTGCCACTGGTACCGGCGACGAGACCTTTGCCGCCACCATGACCCTGGAGATCTCGGCGCTCGGGCTCAAGGTCGGGTTCGACGGCGAGATCAAGCTGCATTGAGCTTCCGCCGCCGGCGACCGCTGAGATGCACGACGCCGACAAGCTCGAGGCGGTGCTGCGCTATCACGAGCGCACCAAGCACCAGTTCCACCGCTATGCGCGCTCCGCCGGCACCCTGGACTGGGTGAACCAACCCAACCCGTTCCGCCGTTACGAGGGGGCGCCGCTCATGCAGTTGCCCATCCTTGGCGCGGACGAGGAGCCGTTGTCGCCTCCCTACGAGGAGATTTATCGTCGGGGCGCGGTGCCGAGCGCGCCGCTCACGGTCCGCTCGCTGTCGCGGCTGTTCGAGTACGCACTTGCGCTGTCGGCCTGGAAGCAGGCGGGCGGCACGCGTTGGGCGCTGCGCAGCAACCCTTCGAGCGGCAACCTGCATCCCACCGAGGGCTATCTGCTGATCGGCGCGGTTCCCGGGCTGGCGCCCGCGCCCGGCCTGTACCACTACGCGCCCAGAGAGCACGGTCTGGAACGGCGTGCCAACGCCTCCGCTGAGTGGTTCGCGCAGCTGATGCGAGAGTTTCCCCCAGAGGCCTTTCTGGTCGGACTCTCGTCCATCCACTGGCGCGAAGCGTGGAAGTACGGCGAACGCGCGTTCCGTTATTGCCAGCACGACGCGGGCCATGCCATCGGCACGCTTCGCATCGCAGCCGGGACCCTGGGATGGAGCGCTGTCGTGCTCCATGGCCTGGCCGATGAAAGCATCGAAGCCTTGGTGGGGCTGAACCGGGCCGAGGACTTCGCAGGCGCCGAGCGCGAACAGCCGGAGCTCGTCATGCTCGTCTGGCCGAACGAGGCGGCCGGGCGGTGGTGTGCAGGCGCGCAGCGCACGCTGCCGCTCGGCCTGGATTCGCTGCTGGTGCGCGAGCTCACGCAACAAGACTGGTGCGGAACGGCGAACCGACTCAGCCGCGACGACCCGGTCGACTGGGCCGTCATCGACGAGGTGACGCTCGCCTCACGCCAACCGACCGGCGAGCGCGATGGCTTGGACCTGTTCGACGCGCCAGCCCCGGCGCATCGAAGCGCAGCGTTCCCGAACGGGCCGTCGGCGGGCAGGATCATCCGCCAGCGGCGCAGCCTCCTGGCCTGCGACGGCCGGACTTCGATCACGGCCGAGCGCTTCTACGCCATGCTCGCGCGCGTGATGCCGCGCGTGGAACTGGAGGCGAACCGGCGGCCGTTGCCCTGGGATGCCATGGCCTGGGAGCCGCGCATTCACCTCGCCTTGTTCGTTCATCGGGTGGACGGGCTCGACCCGGGGCTGTACGTACTCGTGCGCGACCCGGCCAAACTGGACAAGCTGAAGCGCGCCATGCATCGGCACTTCGACTGGTCCAAGCCCCCTGGATGCCCGGCGGACCTTCCCCTTCACAGGCTGGAAAGCGGCGATGCGAGACAGCTCGCGACGCAAGTGAGCTGCTCGCAGGACATCGCGGGCGACGGGGTCTTTTCGCTCGGCATGATCGCCGAGTACCGGGACGCCCTGTTCACGCACGGGCCCTGGTTCTATCGCCTGCTCTTCTGGGAAACCGGCGTGATCGGGCAGGTGCTGTACCTGGAAGCCGAAGCGGCGGGCATCGGAGCCACGGGCATCGGCTGCTTCTTCGACGACCCGGTGCACCAGGTATTCGGTTTCAGCGACCTGGAGTTCCAGTCGCTCTATCACTTCACGGTCGGCGGCCCGGTGCAGGACAGGCGGCTGACCACGCTGGCGCCCTACGGTGCGCATGCGGAGGAGTTGAGGCGTGGCGCAGACCTCGCGTGACGCAACGAGCGCGGAGGTCGCGAGGCGAGCATCGCCGGGCGGGTGGCTCGTCGCCTCTCTACGTGACCTCGACGCACATGTTGGCGACTTACGAAGAACCCGCCATCGAGGCGGGTTTCAGGGCGATGCGGGAGGAAGGGGCGAACCCCTTGGAGCGAAGCTCCCGTGGCGGGATGAGCCACTGAGTCCACCGTTGCATCACGAAGGTCTTATCGGCCCCTGCCAGGGAGTTCCGCGCCATTTCGCCGTCGGTGCGGCCCATGGCAGGCGGTGGCGCACTTGTGGGAAACAGGTCACGCCAGCGTGACGGCGCGCTCGTCGTCGCGGGGAAACGCGCTGCGCAGGCGTACAGTCGCGTGTCAGCATGTCGTGTCGGTGCGCGTCTCGGCTACGATGGGGCCCTTACCCGCCCATCGGGTATGTCACCAACCCTTTCACCGGAGGGTGCCCATGAGCGAAAGATCCCAAATCGACGAAGCACGCTTTGCGCAAGCCGTGCATCTCGTTGCCGCAGCCGTGTCCGCCAATTCCCTGAGCAGCGATCGGAGCTTTGATGCGCAGACTCACCAAGACGTCGTTCGAGTGGCGCTGATTCGCGCGTACCTGACGCTTGGGGATGCGCGTGACGAGATTGAGGGACATGTGCGCAGTCCGGATTGACCTGGTCCAACCGGCGCCTGCGATGGCAGCCAGGTGCTGGTCTTTGGCACATAGCGTCCATCGGATTGATCGGCCCGTTATCAGTCCGCCGCCGATGGACCAGACCCTCCCGGCAGGGGTGCAACGCAAAGGAGATTGCCATGGAACTGACAACCGTCCCGATCGACAAGCCGACGGACCTCAACTTCATCCTCGGCCAGTCGCACTTCATCAAGACGATCGAGGACCTGCATGAGGCGATCGTGCAGACAGTGCCCCAGATGAAGTTCGGCATCGCGTTCTGCGAGTCAAGTGGACCCGCCCTGGTGCGTCGGACCGGGAACGATGCGGAACTCATCGAGTTGGCGCAAAAGAATGCCCTGGCGCTGAGTTGCGGACATTGCTTCATTATCTTCATGACCGGCGGATTCCCGGTCAATATCCTCAACACGATCAAAGCGGTGCCGGAGGTTTGCACCATCTACTGCGCGACGGCCAATCCGGTGGAGGTCATCGTGGCCGACACCGGGAACGGGCGAGGCATTCTCGGCGTTGTCGACGGCGTCAAGAGCAAGGGAATCGAAACCGAATCCGACGTCGACGCGCGCAAGAAGATGCTTCGCCAATTCGGCTACAAGCTCTAAGCGACGAGCGGATGCGGTCCAACTCGGCTCGGGTGCACAGGATCGATCCAAGCCGATCAACCGACCGGCTTGGATCGGCCAAGAGCGGAACTTCGTCACCGCCTTCCAGTTTTCTTAGCGTTGGGCGCTGACGCGTCGCCGACCCACGTTAGAGTCTGCCGAAAGCGCACCTTGAGGATGCCACCTTAACCATTCCCCCTGAGGAGCCTCGCCCAGATGGACATACCGGCCTTCATCGATGCCTACCGGCCCATCGCCAAGCAACTCCATGACGTAACGAATCCAGGGAGACCCTACGTCGAGCCCTTGCCTCCAGCCGGTGAGGCCGAACTTACCACCGCTGAAAGTCGCCTTCGGGTGACCTTCGACCACCAGCACAGGTTGTTCTTGGGCCAGGCGAACGGGTGGCCAGCATTCACTGGAACTATAAGCGTGCTAGGCACGTCGGACTATCTAGGGTCCGCGGCCTACGAGCGCGCAAGGCGGACCCTAGAGGCCTTGAGCGGTGCCGCGCTCGGCTCGTATCGCTCTAGTGTCGTGAGTTAGAAGTTCGCAAGCACAACCGTTCGACGCTTGCGAGGATGTCATCAGCTGTCTTGGACCATACGAACGGCTTCGGGTCGTCGTTGTTGACCTTGATGTAGTGCCTGATGGCCTGCTCGAGCTGACGAGTTGAGCGATGAGTCCCGCGGCGGATGTACTTCTGCGTCAGGGTGGCGAACCAGCGTTCGACCTGGTTGAGCCAAGACGCGGAGGTCGGCGTGAAATGCACGTGAAAGCGAGGATGCCGGGCGAGCCAATTCTTGATGGCAGGTGTCTTGTGGGTGCCGTAGTTGTCCATCACGAGGTGGACGTCGAGCACTACCGGCACGTTGGCCTCGATGGTGCGCAGGAATTGTAGGAACTCGGCGCTGCGGTGGCGCCGATGCAGATCCCCGATGACGGCTCCGGTGGCAATGTCCAGCGCTGCGAACAGGGTGGTCGTGCCATGGCGCTCGTAGTCATGGGTGCGCCGCTCGGGGATGCCGGGCGCCAGGGGAAGCAAGGGCTGCGTGCGGTCCAGTGCCTGTATCTGATAAACATCTAGCCCGAGAGACCCCACCGTTCAACGGCCAGTCACTCGCTCGCGGCAGCGGGTGGCGCTTCTTGCTTGCGCGCGATTCACCATAGGGCGCCTACGAAGGAGATCGACATGGAACTGTACGCGGCGATTGACTTGCATTCGAACAACAGCGTCGTGATGGTGATCGATGCGCAGGATCGATCAATATTCGCCGAGCGCCTGCCCAATGATCTCGGTGCCATCGTGGCCGCGCTTCGATCTTGCTCGGGTACGTTGCGCGGCGTGGCGGTAGAGTCGACCTACAACTGGTACTCGACTTCCGCCTGAGTGCCAATCGAGATGTGAAGGCGGCCAAGGCGTTCTTCCTCAAGGCACTGAAGACTCAAGGCCGAGCACCAGTGAGCATCACATTGGATGGCTACGCGGCCTCGCACCGCGCGGTGCGGGAATTGCCCGCGGTGAGCCCACGCTGGAAAGACACGCGGTTGCGATCGTCGAAATACCTCAACAACATGATCGAACAAGACCATCGTGGCGTGAAGTCACGCATCAACCCGATGCTCGGGTTCAAGCGCTTCGATTGCGCGGCCGTGACGATCTCCGGAATCGAGCTGCTGCATCGCATCCGCAAAGGCCAGTTCAATCTGAGTCGCTTGCTGGTGAAAGGCCACGCTGCGCCTGCGATCTGGAACGCTGTGCTTTTGGCCTGATTCGGCCGGGGAAGTGTGGCGGTGTGACACGGCCACTTCCAATATTTGCACCAGAGCCCACCTGAGCACCTTTTCCTACGAAGCGCTTTTCAGTGCGGGTGTTCGGGCCAGACTCGAGCCCCCGGCCACGCTTGAACGCCGTTCAGATCCCGTCGCCACATCATTCATCTGTTGCTGACATGCTTGCCAAGCAGTCTTCGGCAAGTGAACGCAGCGCGCCTGCATTTCGACTCCCGATCAAATGATGCACCCTGGCCTGCGCCGTGATCCAGTGAGGTAGGCCCTCGTCACACTTTCGGCGGCCCGAAACGGTGAGGCGCACGCTGCGTGTGCGCCCGTCGACGCCCGGGCCAAGGTGCAGCCATCCCGTGGCGATCAAGGTCCTCAGATTGCGCGTCAGCGTTGACGGGTCCAGTGACATTGCCTTTGCCAAGTCACAGGGGCGCACCGGCCCACGTGCCAGGACTTCGGTCAGCAGCCAGTATTGGGTGGTTGTGAGTGCGACCTTGCCGAGTTCCGAGTCGTAGTGCTGCGTGACGATGCGCGAAAGATCGCGCAACTTGGTGATGGTGCACGCCAAAGGTCCGCTGCCGACTTGCGCTGATCCTCCGGCGCTGCGAACCGCTCGCACCTGCGGAGTAGATGGCGCACGCATCAGCGCATCGGCAGGAGTGGTGCGCGAGGTCAACGCCAAGCCCTATCGTCAGTGCCCTTTGGCGGGCTTCGCCGGCGTATCGTCCAGTGCGTGCGTCTGGTCGATGAACCGTCGGCTGGAGGCCAGGATTTCCTTGCGGGTGCGCTCGGTTTCAACTGCGCGAGCCAAGACCAGTGCGCCAACGCATTGGGCAATCAGCGCCCATGCTGCATCCGGATCGCCGATGCGCGAGCTCCAGCTCTTCTGCAAGCGCTTCAAGCCCTCCTCGACCGACGCACGAACCTCCGGCCCCGCCCTCGCGATCTCCGGCCCCAGCGCCGGCAGGACGCATCCGGTTTCCGGGTGCAACGCATGATAAGAACTCAGATAGCTGCGCAACCGCTTCGCGACATGGTCGGGCGGCGAGTCCCGGTCCCCGGCCAGCATCTCGGTACTGTTCGATATCTCGTGTTCGACGAGCTCGGCGAACAGCGCTTCCTTGGACGGGAAATGTCCATAGAACGCCCCGCCGGTGAGGCCGATGCTTCCCATCAAGTCATCGACCCCGGTGGTTCCGAAGCCGCCTTTCTTGGCGATGGCACGGGCATTCGCCAGCAGCTTCTTGCGGGTTTCCTCTTTGTGAGTCTTCGGATAGCGCATGAACGGGCCTCGGGAGAACGTAGAGCACCGATCATAGCATGCCGATCGTTTGCTAAACGGATCAGCTCCATCAGCGCACGCGGCCGGCTGCCGAGGGTTTTCCCCTGCGGCAAACCCGCTCCGCCATGTTGACGATGCCCCCAGCGCAAACCTATAGTTCACCACCGTTTACCAAACGATCGTTATTTACCGCCAACCGGATGATGTGATGACGCAACTGACCCAGCTGATCGTGCAAGGCATCTCCAGCGGTGCGATCTACGGGCTCGTCGCGCTCGGACTCGTTCTGAGCTACAAGGCGACCGAGGTCCTCAACTTCGCGCAGGGCGACGTGGTGATGCTCTCCGCGTTCCTCGGCTGGGGCCTGGTCGTCGCGGCGGGCCTTCCATTCTGGCTCAGCTTCGTCGCCGTGCTGTGCATCTCGGCCGCGCTTTGCTTCCTGCTGGAAGCGAAGATCATGCGCAGGATCGTCGGCCGCCCCCAGTTCTCGGGCGTCATGCTCACCATCGGGATCGGCTTCATGATCCGCGGCGGCGTCAGCATGTTCTTCGGGCCGGAGTCGCGCAGCTATCCCACGCCGTGGACGGGGCAGGCCGTGCAGATCGGCGGCAGCGTGGTGGCCGAGCTCAACCTGGTGATCGTCGGCGCCGCCATGGGCGTGACGGCACTCCTCTACTATTTCCTGCGCCGCACCACGCTTGGCATAGCGATCCACGCGACATCGCAGAACCAGCTGGCGGCGTATCTGTGCGGGGTGCGCGTGAAGCGCCTCAATTCCCTGGTGTGGGGCATCTCCGGCGCGATCGCCGCGCTGTGCGGGCTGCTGCTTGCGCCCATCACGCTGGTCGACCTGGGCTTGTGGTTCGTCATGCTCAAGGCGCTGGCGGCCCTGGTTCTCGGCGGCTTCGGCAGCGCACCGGGCGCCGTCGTCGGCGGGCTCCTCATCGGCCTCATCGAACAGTTCGCCGGCGTCTACCTGCCCGATGGAGTGAAAGACGTGGCGCCTTACCTGGTGCTCATTGCGGTTCTCATCCTGTATCCGCGCGGGATCCTGGGCGAAAGCCACGGCCGAAGGGTCTGACGCAATGGCACGCTACGAAACGGGATTCGAAGACGGGCGCAGGCTGCTGCGCGGCAGGCCCGAGCGGCTTGCGTACGGCTTGCTCGCATTGGCCCTTGTGGCCGCACCGTGGGTGCTGCCGGCCTATCACATCGGCGAGGCGACATTCATCCTCATCATGTGCGTCGCGAGCCTCGGGCTCATGATGCTGACCGGCTTCACAGGGCAGGTGTCGCTCGGCCAATCGGCATTCGTCGGCATCGGCGCGTACATCCACACCATTCTCTTGACGCAGGGCGTGCCGCTGCCGGTGTCGCTGCTCCTCACCACAGGGGGCGCGGCACTCGGCGGGCTGCTCGTCGGCATGCCGGCCATTCGTGTGTCGGGGCTGCACCTGGCCATGGTGACCATGGCCTTTGCCATCGTCTCCGAGCATGTGATCGGCCGGTGGAAGAGCGTCACCGGGGGCCACGGCGGGATGCCTGTGCCGGACCCGACCCTTTTCGGGCTCAGCCTCGGCGGTCCGCGCGCCTTCTACTTCCTCTGCCTGGTGGTGCTGGCGGTGGTCCTGCTCCTGCTGGTCAACCTGATGCGCTCCGCCACCGGCCGCGCCTTCATCGGGATTCGCGACTCCGAGGCCGCTGCGCAGGGCCTGGGCATCGATGTCGCGCGGACCAAGGTGCTAGCGTTCAGCCTCTCGGCGGGGTGCTCGGGCCTGGCCGGTGCATTGCTCGCGCACCAGATGCAGCACATCACGCCGGAAGCCTTCGGCCTGGCGCTGTCGCTGCAGCTGGTCTTGATGGTGTTCATCGGCGGACTAGGAAGCCTGCGCGGGGCCATCCTCGGCGCGATCCTCATCGGCCTCTTGCCTTCGTTCATCTCCTCGCTCAAGGAGGCGCTGCCCGCGAAACTCGGCGCGCACTTCGGGCTGGAGCTTTTCGTCTACGGCGCCGTGCTGAGCTTCTTCGTCCTGCTCGAGCCGGGCGGACTGAACTCCCGCTGGGTTCGCATCCGCAAGGTTCTCGCCGAATTCCCGTGGGTGCGCAAGAGCAGCATTCACCAGACCAAGGTCTACATGAAATCGGAGCGCTACCGATGAATGCCGCATTCTTCGAGGTCGCGCGCCTGAGCCTGTCCTTCGGCGGCGTCAAGGCCGTGCGCGACGTGAGCTTCTCGGTTCGCGCGGGAGAGATCCTCGCGGTGATCGGCCCGAACGGCGCAGGCAAGACATCGCTGCTGAACCTCATCACCCGAGTGTTCGATGCCAGCAGCGGCAGCATCCGGTTCAATGGGAACGATATCTCGCGGCTGGCGCGGCATGACGTGGTGCGCCAGGGCATCGCGCGCACGTTCCAGAACATCGAGCTGTTCGAAGGCGCGACGGTGCTGGAGAACCTGCTGCTCGGCCGCCATCGCACGAACCACGGCAATTTCTTCTCCCAGATGTTCAACCTGCCGTCCGTGCAGCGCGCGGAAGCCCTCTCGCGCGAACGTGTCGAAGACGTCGTGCGCCTGCTCGATCTCGCCCCGTTCCGGCATCGGCCGGTGGCGGAACTGCCTTACGGCGTGCGCAAGGTCGTCGAGCTCGGCCGCGCGCTCGCCGCGGAGCCCCAGTTGCTGCTGCTGGACGAGCCCGCATCCGGGCTCAACCCCGAGGAGACACGCAGGCTCGCGTACTGGCTCGAAGACATCCAGGCCGAACTGGGCGTCACGGTGGTGATGGTGGAACACGACATGTCGCTGGTCGCCGCCGTGGCCAATCGCGTGGTGGTGATGGACCAGGGCCAGGTCCTGACCGACGGCACGCCGGCGCAGGTGCAAGCCGATCCGCGTGTGATCGCGGCCTATCTGGGGACCTGATCCCATGACCGCTCTGCTGTCCGTCCGCAATCTCGAGACATGGTATGGACCCGTGCGAGCGCTGCACGGCGTGAGCCTCGAAGTGCATGCCGCTCAGATCGTCACGGTGCTGGGCGCCAACGGTGCCGGCAAGACGACCCTGCTCAATACCATCGCCGGCGTGCTCGCGCCCTCTAACGGAACCGTCGAGTTCGAGGGCCGGCCCATCGGCGGCAAGGACGCCGATGAAGTCGCTCGCGGCGGCGTCGTGCTGGTGCCCGAAGGTCGCCAGGTATTTCCGTTCCTCACCATCGCGGAAAACCTGCGCATGGGGGCGTTCGCAAGGCGAGACACAGAGATCGCGCGGGACATGGAGCAGAAGTACGACTGGTTCCCACGCCTTCGCGAACGCCAGCGCCAACAGGCGGGCCTGCTTTCCGGTGGCGAGCAGCAGATGCTGGCGATCAGCCGCGCGCTGATGGGACGGCCACGCCTGCTGCTGCTCGACGAGCCTTCGCTGGGCCTCTCGCCGCTGTTCACCAAGGACATCTTCGCGATCATCAAGCGCATCCGCGAGCAGACCAAGACCGCCGTGCTGGTGGTCGAGCAGAACGCGGCGATCGCGCTGGCCACCGCCGACCACGGCTATGTCATCGAACTGGGGCGCGTGGCTGCAGCTGGAAGTTGCGAGGCCCTCTCCCGGCGCGAAGACATCAAGGAGTTTTACCTGGGTGGTGCCTCGCACCACCTGCCGCAAGGTGTCGCTGGCGGGATCCGGCCGGCACGGCGACGCCCTTCCTGGAACTGAGAAAAGGACACTGCCATGACACTCGATCGCCGAACCCTCCTGAAGACAAGCCTGGCCGCCGTGGCACCCGGCGCCTTGTGGGCCCCATCCGCGCGCGCAGCGGGCGTGGCCGACAAGGAACTCGTCCTGGGCACGCACCTGGACCTTTCCGGGCCGGTGGCGATTGCCATGCCCGTGATTCGCAACGGCATCCAGATGCGCATCGACGAGGCCAACGAGGCCGGAGGCATCAACGGCCGCAAGCTCCGGCTGGTCATCGAAGACAACGCAAGCCAGCCGTCACAAGCGGTGCGTGCCGTTGACAAGCTGATCCGCAAGGACGAGGTCTTCGCCCTGCTCTGCCCCTTCGGCTCCGGACCGAACGTGGCCACGGTCAAAAAGGCGGTGGATGCCGGCGTGGTCTGTTTCGCGCCGTATGCAGCCTCGGGCCTCGTGCGCCAGGCGGCCGGCCAGACGCCCCTGCTTTTCACGACCAACCTGAACTACGACAGCACGACGTCGGCCGCCGTGAAGTGGGCCACCGCCAATCTGGGCAGCAAGAAGGTCGGCTTCGTCTACCAGGAAGGCCCCTTCGGCGACCTGGTCGGACGGGGTGTGAAGGCGGCGCTCGCAGCCAAGGGCATGCCGCTCGCCGCCGAAGCCAGTTACAAGGTCGGCGATCTCGATTTCTCCTCGCACGTCGCACGCATGCAGGCCGCGGGCGCGGACCTGATTGTCTGCGCAACCACGACGCGCGAAACCATTGCCGTCGCGGCCGAAGTGAAGAAGCTCGGCCTGGCCGGCGTCAACGTGCTGACCGCCAGCCCGGGCCGCGCCGGCCTCACCGTCGCCCTCGGCAAAGAGGCAATGGAAGGCGTGTACGGCGTCGGCACCTGGCGCATCGCGACGCCCGACCAGGCCACCGCCGCCGAGAAGTCGTGGGCCGAGGCCTACCGCAAGCGTTTCAAGGCGGAGCCGGACGACGTGGCCGCTGCTTTCTACGACTACACCAGCTGGTTCCTGCAGGAAGTGCGCAATGCGGGCCGCGACCTGACGACCGAGAAGCTGGTGAAGGCGCTTCAGGCGTCCACCTTCAAGGGCGTGGCTTCGTACGACACGCAGCGCTTCGCGAACAACCACATCGACCCCGAATGGACGCGGGTCGAACAGGTCGTGCAAGGCCGCTGGACTGCACGGTCCAGCGTGGTCGATCCGGCCAAGAGCGCCCTGTGATCCACGTGTCGGCATCCCTGGCCGCAGACGAGGCGCGCCTCGCGACGCTGCCGCAGTTGTGGCGGCGCCGATGCACCCAATGGGGCGATCGGCCCGCACTCCGCTACAAGGAGCGCGGCATCTGGCAGGGGCTGCCCTGGAGCGGCTATTTCACGGAGGCACGGGCCGTGGGACTCGCGATGGCCGAGGCCGGGCTGCAGGCCGGCGAGGTGGTCTCCATCCTTTCGGACAACCGGCCCCGGTGGCTGGTTGTCGACATGGCCGCGCAGGCCATGGGCTTCGTGTCCCACGGCATGTACCCGTGCAGCACGGCCGCGCAGGTCGGGCATGCGCTCGTGGAGGCCGGGACGCGGGTGATCTTCGTGGAGGACGCCGACCAGCTGATGAAGGTGCTTGCGGTACGCGACACCTGTCCCGCCCTGTGCCACATCGTAGTGTTCGACACACGCGGGCTGCTGCGCTTCTCGGACCCGCAGGTCAGCACTTTCGACGAATGGCATGCCCGCGGGGTGCAAGCCGCTGCCCGGGAACCGGCGCTGTTCGACAGCCGCATCGACGCGGGCTCGGGGGAACAGATCGCGTTCCTGGCGGCTACCGCAGGCAGCACCGGCCCGGCGCGGCTGGTGGCCCGGCGACAGCACGAGTTCTTGCGGGAAGTGCGCGTCGTGAGCCATTGGCTGCAGCTGCGCCCGGGAGACCGGGCCCTGTCGATCATGTCGCTCGCGCACTACGGCGAACGCATGCTGGCCCAGAAGGCCATGCTCATGCACGAAGCCCTGCTCCACCTGCCGGAGAACGGGGCCACGGTGTTCAACGACATGGGCGAGGTCGAGCCTCACTTCCTGTTCGCAGCCCCGCGCTTCTTCGAGAAGCTGCAAGGCATGACCGAGCTGTTCATGCAGGAGGCCGTGCCGGTTGCGCGGACCGCATACGCCTCCTGCCTTTCGGCACGCAGACCCGGCTGGCTGCAGCGCAGGACGCGGGAGCGCATACGTTCCGCCCTGGGCTTGCGAAACCTCCGGGTCGCCCTCGCAGGCGGAGCCTCCAGCCCCGCGCAAGTGGCCGACTGGTTCGACGCAATCGGCGTTCCCATGCTCGACTGCTACGGCATGGCCGAAGCCGGCTTCTGCAGGATCGTTCCTGCCAGTCGCTCGATGGAGACCGCATCCTCACCGTTCGAGACAGGCACCCAGCTCAAGCTGGCACCCGATGGCGAGGTTCTGGTGCGCGGCGCGATCCAGCGGCCGGGCTACTGGGTCCGCGGAACATTGAGCGCCGCCGAGACCTTGGCGGACGGCTGGCTGCGTACCGGCGACCTGGGGCGTGTCGACGAACTCGGCCGCTTGCGTCTGCTCGGCCGCTTGCGCGCGCGCGCCGTCGGAACACGAGGCGAACCCATCAGCCCGGAGATTGCCGAGGATGCGTTCCGGCTCAGCGCCTACATCGCCGATGCGATCGTCGTGCCGGCGGAAGGCGGGCATTCGGCGGCACTGCTCGCTCTCGACGAGGAGCGGATCCGGAAGCATGCGCAGCAACAGCGGCTGCCCTTCACCGACTACGCCAGCCTGCTCGGCCTTCCCGAAATCACTGCGCTCATCGCGGCGCAAGTGGAGATCGCGAACGGGCGCCTGCCCGAGAACCATCGCGTGCGCACCATTCGCGTCATCCCACGTTCGCTGCACCAGGGCGACGAAGAACTCACCCCCGCGCTGCGCCTGAACCGCTCGGTTGTCGCGAGCCGATACGCCGGCCTTTTTACCGAACCCCTTGGAGTCTGATCATGAGAGAAGCTGTCATCGTTTCCACCGCACGCACGGGCATCGGCCGCGCATTCCGCGGCGCATTAAACAACATCAAGTCGCCCACTCTGATGGGCCACGCGATTCACCACGCCGTCCAGCGAGCCGGCGTCAACCCCGGGGAAGTCGAGGATGTCGTCATCGGCACTGCGATGGCCGGCGGGACGGCGGGCATGAACATCGGACGCCTTGCCGCGTTGGCCGCGGGACTGCCGCAGTCAGTTCCTGGTCAGACCATGGACCGGCAATGCGCGTCCGGCCTGATGGCCGTCGCAACGGCGGCCAAGCAGATCATCGTCGACGGGATGGATGTGACCGTGGGCGGCGGGCAGGAAAACATTTCCGCCGTCCAGAACCCGTTTGTCAAGTGGGTCGGGGAAACGGCCGATGCGAACCTCATTGCGCAGGTCCAGCACGCCTACATCCCGATGCTCCAGACGGCCGAGATCGTTTCGAAGAAATACGGCATCTCGCGCGAAGCGCAGGACGCCTATTCGCTTGAAGCGCAACGCCGCACCGCGATGGCCCAGGACAAGCGCCTGTTCGACGCCGAGATCGTGCCGATCACCGGGTCCATGGCCGTGATTGACAAGGACACGGGCGCCGTGACTTACCGGGATGTGCGGCTCGACCGTGACGAGGGTAACCGGCCGGACACGACACTCGAAGGCCTCGCAAATCTCAAACCGGTGGTCGAGGGCGGCGTGATCACGGCCGGCAACTCCAGTCAGCTTTCTGACGGCGCATCGGCCTGCGTGCTGGTGGAGCGCACCGTGGCTGAACGACGCGGGCTCAAGCCCCTGGGCATCTATCGCGGCATCGCCGTCGCCGGATTGGCGCCGGAGGAGATGGGGATCGGCCCGGTGTTCGCGGTGCCCAAGCTCCTGAAGACCCATGGTCTGAAGGTGAGCGACATCGGCTTGTGGGAATTGAATGAAGCCTTCGCCTGCCAAGTGATTTACTCGCGCGATCGCCTCGGCATCGATCCCAAGCTTCTCAACGTGAACGGTGGGGGCATCACCATCGGCCACCCGTATGGCATGACCGGCTCGAGACTGGTGGGCCACGCGCTCATCGAAGGCAAGCGCCGCGGCGCGCGCTACGTTGTCGTCACGATGTGCATCGGCGGCGGCATGGGTGCCGCAGGCCTGTTCGAAGTCGCTTGAAGCAAGGAGCAGCAAGATGAATTACCAGAGCCCCCTCCGCGATTTCCAGTTTGTTCTGCACGAACTGCTGCAGGTCCCATCGATGATGGAGGCGTGCGGCCAGGCGGAGTTCGACGCGGCCACGATCGACCAAGTGCTCACCGCCGCCGGCCAGTTCGCGTCCGATGTGATTGCGCCGCTGAACGCGGCGGGTGACCAGCACGGATGCACAATGCCCGCGCCAGGCGTGGTGCGGACAGCGCCCGGCTTCAAGGACGCGTACGACGAGTTCACCAGGAACGGCTGGCATGGGCTGGCTTGCAGCCCGGAGTTTGGCGGCCAAGGCTTCCCCTCAGTGGTCGACACCGCTGTCACGGAAATGTTCGGGGGCGCCAACATGGCGTGGTCGGCCTATCCCGGCATGTCGCATGCCACATACGTCAATGTGGCCGCCAATGGCTCAGCCGAGCAGAAGGCACTCTACCTCCCCAAGATCGCTTCCGGAGAGTGGGCCGGCACGATGTGCCTGACAGAACCGAACGCTGGCACCGACCTGGGCCTGCTTCGAACCCGCGCCGTCCCGCAACCCGACGGGACTTACAGCATCAGCGGCACCAAGATCTTCATTTCCGGCGGCGAACAAGACCTCACGGAAAACGTGATGCACCTTGTATTGGCGCGGATGCCCAATTCGCCGCAGGGCGTCAAGGGCATCTCGCTCTTCATCGTACCCAAGTTCCTCCCGGACGCAAGCGGCGCCGTGGGTCCGCGCAATGCCGTGACCTGCGGCTCCATCGAACACAAGCTGGGCATCCACGGCAACTCGACTTGCACCATGAACTTCGACGGGGCGACGGGCTGGCTGCTCGGGGAGGCCGAGAGGGGATTGGCCGGCATGTTCGTGCAGATGAACTACATGCGCGTGATGGTCGGCGTCATCGCCATCGGTGTCATGGAAGCCGCGTACCAGAAGGCTCTGGCTTATGCCAAGGAGCGGCTGCAGGGCCGTGTGGCGGGCGCGAGATCGTCGAACCAGGGCGCGGATCCGATTGCCGGCCATGCCGATGTGCGGCGCATGCTGCTGACGCAGAAGGCCAACGTGGAAGGCGCACGCGCACTTGCGTTGTGGGCTTCGCAGCTCAGCGATCTGCAGCGGCTTCATCCCGACGCGGCGCGGCGCGCCGAAGCCGGCGAGCTGCTGGGGCTGCTAACTCCCGTCGTCAAGGCCATGGCCAGCGATCTCGGGGTCGAGTCCACGTTGCTTGCGATGCAGGTGTTCGGCGGCCACGGCTACGTTCGCGAGAACGGAGTCGAGCAACACCTGCGCGATGTCCGGATCATTGGACTGTACGAAGGGACGAACGGCGTTCAGGCCATGGACTTGCTCGGACGCAAGGTGCTGGGTGACCATGGCAAGCGCATAAACGCCCTTCTCGACATGGCGGGGGCGTTTGCCGAAACCTGCGGGCCACGCAAAGCCATGCGCGAGTTCGCGGAACCGTTGGCCCAACTGGTTGCCGACGTCAGGCAGCTTACGGCCGAGCTCGTGAGCGCATCCGCCAACGACCCCCATGCGAGCGGAGCAGCGGCAGTGCCCTACCTGCGCCTGGTCGGGCATCTGGCCCTTGCATGGACTTGGGCACGCATGGCCGAAGTGTCGATCAACAAGCCCGAGTCGACAGACCCGATCTACGCTTCGAAGATCGCGACCGCCCGCTTCTACTTCCAGCGCATACTGCCGCAGACTGCGGCACTTCGCGCGGAAATTCGGGCCGGATCGTCCGCGCTCATGGAGCCCGCGCTCGACCTGCTGTGAAGGTCCGTGCCCGGATGTATCACCTGAGCCATTTCGCACGCGCCACCCCTAACAAGCTGGCCGTGCACTTCCTGGAGAGCGGCAAAGCATTCACCTTCGCCCAGCTGGAACGCCAAGCCAACCGAGCCGCCAACGCGCTGCTCTCGCTTGGCTTGAAGCAGCATGACTGCGTCGCGCTGTGCCTCGAGAACTCGCCTGAGCTGCTCTTCCTCACGCTGGCAGCGCAACGCGTCGGCCTGTACTACACGCTCATGTCGACGCGCCTTTCGGCGGTGGACTCCGCATACATCGTCAAAGACTCGCAAGCCCGCGTCGCCATCACATCTTCTTCGATGGACGGGTGGCACGCGCACTTCGCTGCGGCATCGGAAGATGCACCGCCCTTCCTCGCTCCCGGGCGGGAGATGCTGTACTCGTCGGGCACAACGGGCCGGCCCAAGGGCGTTCGCAAACCGCCTTTCGAGGGTGAATTCGACGGCATCGACAACCGCAACGCGGGGGTTGCGGCCGGATTCGGCCTGGATGCATCGTCGGTCTATCTCTCCACCTCGCCGCTTTACCACAGCGCGCCAAACCGGTTCCTGTCAGCGGCCATCCATCTCGGCGCGACCAGCATCGTGATGGAGAAATTCGATGCCGAACGTGCCCTCGCCGCCATCGACCGGTTCGCCTGCACGCATTCGCTCTGGGTGCCAACCATGTTCCATCGCCTGTTGCGCCTGGAGCCCCAGGTGCGCGAGCGGTACAGCACGGCCTCGATGATCCACGCCGTTCACGGAGCGGCGCCCTGCCCGGTCCACGTCAAGCAGGCAATGATCGACTGGTGGGGTCCCGTGCTCGACGAGTACTACTCCGGAACCGAAGGCATCGGCTCCACGGCAATCACCTCACGCGAATGGCTCACGCACAAGGGCTCCGTCGGGCGAGCCACGGACGGCATCCTGCACATCCTCGATGACGCAGGCAATGAGTTGCCGCCTGGGGAAACCGGGCAGGTCTACTTCGAGAGCAACGCCCAATTCGAGTACTGGAACGATCCGGGCAAGACCCGCGCCGCCACCAGCCCGCAAGGCTGGCGCTCGTTCGGCGACATCGGGCATGTCGATGCCGAGGGCTATCTCTATCTCACCGACCGCAAGGACTTCGTCATCATCTCGGGCGGCGTCAACATCTACCCGCAGGAGATCGAAGACGTGCTGCTGCAGGATCCACGCGTCGCGGACGCCGCGGTTTTCGGCATTCCGAACGAGGAGTTCGGCGAGGAAGTCAAGGCCGTCATCCAGCCGGCGCGGCCCGAGCAATCCGGACCGGCGGTCGCGGAGGCGCTGATGGCGCGCTGCCGCGAACTGCTCGGACCGAGCAAGACACCCAAAAGCATCGATTTCGAGTCCGATTTTCCGCGGCATGCGACCGGCAAACTCTACAAGAAGCTGTTGCGCGACCGCTACCTTCAACATGGAACTTCCTCATGAACAACGGCATTCTCACGCGCGCTGAAGCGGGCGTCTACACGATCTCCTTCGACCGGCTGGAGAGAAAGAACTCGATCACCGGGGCCATGTACGCGGCACTGACAGAAGCGTTGAGCGCGGCCGCGACGGATCCCTCGATACGTGTTGCCGTCCTGCAAGGCCACGAAACCATATTTTCAGCCGGCAATGACTTGGGCGACTTCGCCAAGACTCAGACAACGGACTCCGAGGCACCGGCGTTTCCATTCATGCGCGCCCTCGCCGCATTCCCCAAGCCGCTGCTGGCTGCCGTGTGTGGACCTGCCGTGGGAATCGGCACAACCATGCTGTTGCACTGCGACCTCGTCTACGCGGGCGACAACGCCGCCTTCACGATGCCGTTCGTCAATTTGGGGCTGTGCCCAGAGGCTGCCTCGAGCCTCTTGTTGCCGCAACTACTCGGCTACCACCGCGCGGCTGAAGCCTTGCTGTTCGGCGAGCCCCTGAGCGCGGATGCCGCTCTGGAGACCGGGTTGGTCAACAAGGTCTTGCCCGCGTCCCAGGTCAATGCCTATGCCCAAGGGCAAGCCGCCAGGCTCGCGGCGAAGCCCATCAGCAGCCTGGTGGAGATCAAGCGGCTGATGAAAGGCGGACAGCAAGCCGCGGTACTGCAGAGAATGGACGACGAAGGCTCGATCTTCAAGCGCATGCTGGTGGAGCCCGCCGCCAAGGAAGCGTTCAGCGCGTTCCTGCAAAAGCGCAAACCCGACTTTTCGACCATCGGGCCGGCCTTTCCGCTACCGAGTGGCCGTTGAAACAGCCTAGGCTGGGACGGGTTCCTGGAACCCCGCAAGCCGCTGGGTGATCAGCTGGTCGGCCTCGTCCATGATGCGATCGATCAGTTCCTGCACCGTGGGGATGTCGCGGATCAGCCCGACCACCATGCCGCAGCTCCAGGCGCCGGCGTCCATCTTGCCTTCCACCATCACGCGCGGGTAGACACCGGCGACCTGTTCCATGATGTCGTCGAACTTGAGATCGTCGCCCTTCGCCTGCTCGATCTCGATCAGTTGCTCGACCGCCGAGTTGGTCAGCACGCGCTCGGTGTTGCGCAGGCCGCGCATGACGAGCCTCGTGTCGAGCTCGGTCGCCGCGACGATCGCGTCCTTCACGTTCTGGTGAACCGGCGCTTCCTGGGTGGCCACAAACCTGGTGCCCATGTTCATCCCCTCGGCGCCCAGAGCGAGCGCCGCCACCAAACTGCGGCCGTCGGCCATTCCGCCGGACGCCACGAACGGGATCTTCAGCTCCTCCGCCGCGCGCGGCAGCAGGATCATGTTGGGCATGTCGTCCTCGCCCGGGTGGCCGCCGCACTCGAACCCGTCCACGCTGACCGCGTCGCAGCCGATGGCTTCGGCCTTCAGCGCGTGCCGCACCGAGGTGCACTTGTGGATGACCTTGATTCTGGCCTTCTTCAGCGCGGGCATGTACGCCTCCGGGCTGCGCCCGGCGGTCTCGACGATCCGCACGCCGCCCTCGACGATGGCGGCGATGTATTCGGGGTACGGCGGCGAGGCCAGTGTGGGCAGGAACGTGAGGTTCACCCCGAACGGCTGGTCCGTCATTTCGCGGCAGCGGCGGATCTCCTTCGCCAGCAGCTCTGGTGTTTTCTGGGTCAGGCCGGTAATCAGCCCCAGGCCGCCGGCATTGGACACCGCCGCGGCGAGCTCGGCGAAGCCGACGTAGTGCATTCCGCCCTGGATGATGGGGTGGCGGATGCCGAAAAGTTCAGTGATGCGTGTCTTCATTGGGTTCTTCTTTCACCAGGTTTCCATGTAAGGGCGCAGGTCCATCTCGAAAGTCCAGGCATCACGCGGCTGCGTGTGCAGGTACCAGTAGTTCTCCGCGATATGCTCGGGCTTCAGGATGCCGTCCTGTTCCCTCAGTGCGTAGCGTTCGGGGAACTGCGTGCGGATGAAGTCCGTGTCGATCGCACCGTCCACCACAATGTGTGCAACGTGGATGCCCTTGGGCCCGAGTTCGCGCGCCATGCTCTGCGCGAGCGCTCGCAGGGCATGCTTGGCGCCGGCAAATGCCGCGAAGTTGGCCGAGCCCCGAATTCCGGCCGTCGCACCGGTGAAGAGCATGGTGCCGCGGCCGCGCGCGACCATCCGGCGGGCGACCTCGCGCGCGTTGAGGAAAGCGCTGAACGTGGCCATCTCCCATATCTTCATGTACTTGCGTCCCGTCTCTTCCAGGATGCTGCTGGGCACATTGGCGCCGATGTTGAACACGAACACCTCGATCGGGCCGCGCTCTTTTTCGATCTGGTCGATCAGCGCGACGACGTCCTCCTCCTTGCGCGCATCGCTGCTGTAGCCGAATGCCGCGCCGCCGGCGGCGCGGATGCGCTCCACCGCGGGCTCCAACTTGTCTGCCGATCGGCGCGTGAGGCACGCCACATAGCCCTCGCGAGCGAATCGCGCGCCGATCGCACTGCCGGTGGCGTCGCCTGCGCCAATGACAAGCGCCACGCCGCGAGGGTCTGTCGATTTGTCCATGTGTCTCTCCTTTAAATAACGGTCGTTCAGTTATGCAACGATAAGCAATGAACGATCGTTTGTCAAACAAGAATTGGTGGGCCGGACAAGTCCCGTTGACAGGCGCCTGGAACTGACATAGCGTTCGTTTACCAAACGCTCGTTATTTTAAAGGAACCATGATGCGCAGAACCGTTGATTTCTTCTTCGACGTCGGCAGCCCGGCCTCGTACCTGGCCTGGACGCAGTTGCCCGGAATGTGCGAGAGCCACGGCGCGGAACTCGTTTACCGGCCGATGCTGCTCGGCGGTGTCTACCAGGCCACGGGCAACGCCTCGCCCGCCACCATCCCGGTCAAGGGGCGCTACGTACAGATGGACTACGAACGCCACGCCCGCCGCTACGGCGTGCCGTTCAAGGAGAACAAGCACTTCCCGATCATCACCCTGTTCCTGATGCGCGCGGCTACCGGCGTCCAGCTGCGCCGCCCCGAACAGTTGCAGCAACTGCTCGGCTGCGTGTTCAAGGCGCTCTGGATCGATGCGCTCAACCTGAACGAGCCGCAGCTCACGGCCGACATCCTGAAGGCCGGCGGCTTCGATCCGGCCGAGATCGAGCGCCTGACGCAGGACCCGGAGACCAAGGCCGCGCTCAAAGCCACGACCGAGGAAGCCGTCAAGCGCGGCGTGTTCGGGGCCCCGACGATCTTCGTCGGCGACCAGATGTTCTTCGGCCAGGACCGGATGGACTTCGTGCGCGAAGCGCTGGCGGCCTGAGCACCGGCGTCATCAGGAAACAACCATGGAACAACGACTCTGGCATGCGGCCTACCCAGCCGGCCTTTCCCGAGACCTGGACATTGAGGAGAGCGAGACGCTCGTGACCTTACTCGAGCGAGCCTTTGCGCGGTACGCTTCGCGCACCGCGGTCAGCTGCGCAGGTGAATCCCTTACCTTTGCCGAGGTGGAACGTGCATCGGCGCTGCTCGCGCGCTCGTTGCAGGCTGCAGGTCTCCAACGCGGCGATCGCGTCGCCCTCCTGTTGCACAACAACCTGCTCTATCCGGTGGCTTTGGCTGCGATCCTGCGCTCCGGCATGGTGGGCGTGACCATGAATCCCCTCTACACGACCCGCGAGTTGCTCCACCAGCTGGGCGACTCCGGCGCCGCCTTGTTGCTCGCCGGAGAGCCGTTCGTGCCGCTAGTAAGCGAGGTGCTGGACCAGACGCAGGTGCGCCATGTCCTGACAGTACCCATCCAACGCGTGAGGCAGGTACTGCTCGCTCCCGCCGCCCAGTCCGCGGCGCAGGCCGGCAGCCGGGACGCCCGGGTCGTATCGCTGCGCGATGCGATTTCGGCCTTGCCGCCATCCGGTTTCGTCTCCCACCAAGTCCAACCCTCGGACCTTTCCTTCCTGCAGTACACCGGCGGCACCACCGGCGTCTCGAAAGGGGCGTCCCTGACGCACCGCAATGTGCTTGCGAGCGTGCTGCAGATGCAATCCTGGCTGCGGCTCGTATTGGATCTGGAAGGCATGGAATTGATTACGCCGCTGCCGCTTTACCACATCTTCCCGCTTGGCATGACTTTGATGGCCCTGACCTGCGGCGCCCACAACCGCCTTGTTGTCAATCCGCGCGACAGCAAGGCGCTGTGCGACGAGTTGCAGCGGGCACCCTTCGACATGTTGATCGGCGTGAACACGATGTTCAACGCCATGGTGGCCTCGACTGAACTTCCGGAGGTAGATTTCTCCCGCTGCCGCCTGGTCATCGGCGCAGGCGCGTCGATCCAGGCGGCTGTCGCCAAGAAGTGGGTGGAGGCAGGCGGCCCGCCGATCACCGAAGCATATGGACTCACCGAAACTTCGCCTAGCGTCACCTTCAACGCCCCGGGTCGCAACGGCACCATTGGCGCGCCCGTACCATCGACGGACGTCCTGATCGTTGACGACGCTGGGCAACCGGTCCCGCTGGGCACGCCGGGTGAGTTGCTTATCAAGGGACCGCAGGTGTTCGCGGGCTACTGGAATCGGGAAGAGGAGACCCGCAAGGCATTCACCGCCGACGGCTGGTTCAAGACCGGCGATGTCGTCACGATGGATGCGCAAGGGTTGATGTACATCGTGGACCGGAAGAAGGACATGATCCTGGTGTCCGGCTTCAACGTCTATCCCAACGAGATCGAGGGTGTGGTCGCCATGCACCCTGACGTGCTCGAATGCGCGTGCATCGGCGTGCCGGACGAGCGATCGGCCGAGGCACCCCACGTGTTCGTGGTTCGCCGCTCACCCGGGTTGGTGGCTGAACAGCTCGAAGCGCACTGCCGCAAGCTCCTTGCGCCTTACAAGGTGCCGCGCCACATCACCTTCGTTGAGGCTTTGCCGAAGTCAGCCGTGGGCAAGATCCTGCGAAAGGAGCTGCGGCCGCAGAGTGTCTCGGTGGGCTGAACAGCTCGGCATATGCGCTGACTCAGCGCGCGATCTCCTCAACGGATAACCCTTCTATTCACAACATTTTGCCCGGTTCCGACCGGTGCATGGAGACAAACATGAAAACACTGACTCGCAGACTCTTTGATGCTGCGGTTGTTGTGGTCGCGCTTTGCGGCGCCGCCGCCGCCACCGCGCAGCCCTATCCGATCAAACCCATCCTGATCAAGATCGGTTACCCGGCCGGGGCCGGGGTCGACGCTGCAGTACGGCCATCCGTACCCGTGTTGCAGCGCGCCCTTGGACAAAACCTGGTAGTCGACAACATGCCCGGTGCGAGCGGCTCCATCGCGGCGATGAACGTGCTGAACGCGGCGGCCGACGGATACACGCTGCTCGCCACTAACGGTACGGATTTGGCGGTGGCGCCGCTCACGGTCGCTTCGGCCAAGTACACGTCCGACAGCTTCAAGCTCATCGGTTCGTTCGGCAGCGCGGACATGGTCCTCGTCAGTCATCCCGACCGCCCTTTCAACAACCTCAGCGCGCTCGTCGAACAGATGCAAAAGCCTGGCGCGAAGGAGTTGTCCATTGCCCACTGGGGCCAGGCCTCGCTCGCTCATCTTGCGGCCGATGAGTTGCAGAAGCGGGTCGGCGTCAAGTTGCTGGAGGTGCCGTACAAAGGCATCGCTCCCATTGCCACGGCCGTCGGCGGCGGCGACGTGGACCTCGCGTTTGTACCTCTTGGGGGGCCGATCCTGGGAATGATTCAGACCGGGCGGATCAAGGCCATCGCCATCGCGAGCACCAAGCGACATCCGCTCCTGCCGGAGCTCGCGACGCTCGGCGAGCACGCGCGATTCAAGAGCTTCGAGTTCGGCATCTGGGCGGGCTTGCTCGCACCCGCGCGTACACCCGATAGCGTTGTCGCGCGCCTGAACAAGGCCTTCCACGAGTGGAACGACAGTCCGGAATTTCTCGCGCTCGTGAACGCGCAGGGCTTGCGCAAGCTGGACTCCATGACGCCGCAGCAGGCAGCGGCCTTCTTGCGTGCAGAGAACGAAAAGTTCATCAACATCGCCAAGACCCTTAACCTGGTGCCGCAATAACGCGGCCGCGCGAGAAGGGCCCACACAATGACCGTTCGAGACTTTCACTACTACGAGCCCGCCAACGGCCACGGGCTCAGCCACAACCCGCTCAATGCGTTGGTCGCCCCGCGGCCCATCGGCTGGATCTCATCGCGCGACACGCAGGGGCGGGTCAATCTCGCGCCCTACAGTTTCTTCAACGCGTTCAACTACGACCCACCGATCATCGGATTTTCTTCGATCGCGTGGAAAGATAGCGTTCAAAACGCATCAGAAACGCGCGAGTTCACCTGGAACCTGGTCACCCGTGAACTGGGGGACCAGATGAACCAGACCTCATCACCGCTTCCGCACGGGGAAGACGAGTTCCCGTTTGCCGGCCTTACGGCCGTGGCCGGGCGCAAGGTCAACGTCCCGCGGGTGGGCGAAAGCCGCGCAGCCATGGAATGCAAGGTCATCGACATCGTGCAGTTCCGAAATACCGAAGGCGAAAAGGTAAGTGGCTGGCTCGTGTTGGGCGAGGTGGTGGCCGTATACATCGACAAGGCACTCGTGAGAGACGGCGTTTATCAGACAGCCGAGGCCTATCCGATCATGCGGTCCGGCGGGCTGAACGACTATGTGCAGGTATCGCCAGAAAACGTCTTTCAGATCGGGCGGCTCGCGGGCGCCAGCAGCCCGTCGTCGCATGGCAAGGGATAGCAACATCCGCAGAGACGGCACGTGCCATGTCGTGAAAGGCAATCGTCGAAACACCCGAGTCGAGGAAGGTCAGGGGCGCGCAATTGAAGGCGATAGGCCCCAGGCCGCCAAAGGCCACTCCCGGTCGAAGACCTGCTGCCGAAAGTCATTCTTGGCACTTCCCGTAACCCGATTTCGGCAGATCCCCCCAAAGGAATCCTCGGTGCGGCCGGCGATATCGCGCACAGCGGACCTCGAGATGTCAGAACTGATACGGTCGGGACCCTTTAGCCCTTGCATCGCGCGGGCTTCGGTCGGCGTGGCGATATCGAGACCGTGGTTCCCTAGGATGCCCAGGACGAACTGGATGAGGACCGGCGGCTTGAACATGCCCGTGTCGATGCAGAATTTGAGGTTGTAGAGGTGCCCAACGTCATAGCACTCGTGCTCAAACTTGACGCCCTCGCCTTCGCCCAGCTCCCGAGCCACCAGGGCGATGTCCCGAAAAGTATTGCGGAAGATGTAGCTGTCGAAGCTCAGGTAATCGCGTTCCCCGTCGAACTTCCACTCGCTGTACTTTGCTGCCGAAGGGTGCATCGAGAAGTTCATGCTGCCCATGTTGAGCGAAGTCAGAGACCCGCTTGGCTGGTGCGATGCGCTCGGCCAGGAAGGGAACCCGCCATCCCCACGAGAGGAACGCAGCGTCGCTCATCGTGAGAGTCGTGAGCAAGAAAGTCGCACTGGAAAGTAAGAATCCAAGCGCTGGTCCGAGCTGTGGGTACATGCCGTAGTACCCGCGCCGGTGTACCGGTGCCAACTCCGCCGTCACGACGGTCGCACCGGCCCACTCGCCACCCATGGCAAGGCCTTGGATGCAGCGCAGAAGCACCAGCAGGATGGCAGGCCACGCCCCAATTTCCTGTGCCGGGGTCCCAGCCTCGGCCTCTTCAAGACTGGCCAGTAGGTGCTCGGCCAAGTCATGCACACAAAGTGGCCGATGCCCCTGCTCAACCCCTTAGGCGTTGACGTCGACGACGGTGCGGCCGCGAACCTGTCCCTCGAAGATCCTCCCGACGATGGCGGGCACATCGGCCAGGCCGATGACCTGGGTCGTGCGGGCGAGCTTGGCGAGGTCCAGGTCGCGGGCGAGTCGCGACCATGCCTCGACGCGAACGTGCTGCGGGGCATTGACCGAGTCAATGCCGGCGAGGGTCACGTTGCGCAGGATGAAGGGCAGCACCGATGCCGGAAGATCTAGCCCTTGAGCCAAGCCGCACGCCGTCACCACGCCGCGATATTTCGTTTGCGCCAGCACGTTGGCCAAGGTGTAGCTGCCCACGGAATCCACGGCGCCGGCCCATCTTTCCCTCGCGATGGGCGCGCCTGCTTCCGAGAGGGTCTTGCGATCGAGGATCTCGGCCGCGCCGAGATCGCGAAGGTACTGGCTTTCCTGCAGCCGTCCCGTGGACGCGATGACGCGATAGCCGAGGTCCGACAAAAGCGCAATCGCGATCGAGCCGACGCCGCCATTCGCGCCAGTGACGATGATGTCGCCACGGTCGGGTGTAATCCCGCCATGTTCCAACGCGAGGACCGATAGCATCGCCGTATACCCGGCTGTGCCGATGGCCATCGCATCCCAGGTCGAGAATACTTCCGGGAGCTTGATTACCCACTCGCCCTTGACGCGCGCCCTCTGCGCATAGCCGCCGTGGTGTGTCTGGCTCAACCCCCAGCTGTTGACGACCACACGGTCCCCGACTGCGATACCGGGATACGACGATGCCTCGACCGTACCCGCCAGGTCGATGCCCGGGATCAGTGGGAACGTCTTGATGACGTCAGTACGGCCGCTGATCGCCAGCGCGTCCTTGTAGTTGACGGTCGAATAGTCGACGGCGATCGACACGTCCCCAGGCATGAGATCTTGCTCGCTCATGTCGACCACGCGGGTCGAAACCGTCTTACCGTCTTGGGTGGCGAGTAGTGCTTTGAATGTCATGATGCAGCCCTCAAGTCGAGTTTCAAATCTTTTCGGATTCCCGAGTCCGGCAGCCCGGACGGAGCGAACCTGCGCAGGAAGCGCAGGCGGCTGGCAAGGCCCCCGGGGGTGTAGCGCACCTTCGGGCGAGAAGCGGCTGCCGCTTTCAGGACCGCGTCTGCCACCACGGCCGGCTCGTCGGCTGCCGCCACCACCTCGTTCAAGGTTTTGCCCAGAGCCGCTCGCACCTCGCGATACTCATCGAGCTTGGCGTCCGGCTCCGCGAAATTCGCGTCGAACCGCGTCTTGGTATAGGCGGGCTCGATGACCGAAACCCGAATGCCCCGGGTGCGCAGTTCATGGTCGAGCGACTCCGAGTAGCCCTCGACCGCGTGCTTGGTCGCGGCATACAGGGCCCCATAGGGCATCGGCAGGAAACCCAGCACTGAACCGATGTTGATGATGCGGCCTGCGCCCTGCTTGCGCATGTGCGGCACGACGGCACGCGTCATCCGAACGATTCCGAAGAAGTTGGTGTCAAAGATCGAGCGGGCCTGCTCGATGGAGCTCTCTTCCGCGGCGGCAGGGGCAACACCGAAACCGGCGTTGTTCACGAGCAGGTCGATGCGGCCTTCAGTGTGAATCAGTTCCTGCACGGCGGCTTCCACCGATTCATCGCTGGTGACGTCCAGCGCCAGCATCGCGAACGGTTGGCTTCCCGCCTGGCCGCCCCGCCTGCTGGTGCCGTAGACCTTGTAGCCCGCGTGCGCGAGCCGCTGGGCAGTCGCTTGGCCGATGCCGGACGAGGCACCGGTGACGAGTGCGACCTTGCTTTTCATCATCGACCTCTTTCAGGCAGGTGTCACGAGATAAACGCCCGGCTCGGCCGAGAGCCCTTGCTTGACCGCGCGTGTCCGCTCGTCGGCCAGGACTTCCTCGGCGCCTGCTTCGACTGCGTCCAGGACGTGGCGCACGACCACGTCGGGCGAGGACTTGGGCATATCGATCGCGGTTGTCATATCGGTGTCGACGAAGGCGACGTGCATGCCGATTACTTGCGTCTTTTGGGCGCGCAGTTCGTGGCGCAGGCTGTTGGTGAGGCCCCAGGCTGCCGACTTGCTGGCGCCGTAGGTGCCCAGCGCCGGGCGGTTGATCCAGCTCGCGATGGAGAGCACGTTCAGGATCGCGCCACCGCCATTCGCCGCCAACACCGGCGCGAATGCCTTGCTCAGGCGCAACGGACCGAAGAAATTGGTTTCAAGCTGGGCGCGCGCCGATTCTTCACTGCCGTCTGCGAGAAAGCCGCCGAAGTTCGCGATGCCCGCATTGTTGATCAGCAGCGTGACGTCGCCGCAACGCGCCGCGGCAGCGTCAACCTCGGCAGGGTTGGTCACATCGAGTTGGATGGGCTCAACGCCGGCCAGTTTGACGCTCGCCGGGTTTCGGGCGCCGGCGTAGACCTTGCGCGCGCCGCGGGCTAGCGCCTCGCGTGCGAAGGCCAGCCCGATGCCACGGTTGGCGCCAGTGATGAAGACGATGGCGTTGTCGAGTTTCATGGCGAGGTCTCCTGGTGATAGGCTAGAGGTCAACCAGCTAATATGATCATCGTCATATTTGGTGAATGGAAAATCCGGACAGGCCGAATTCACATGGGTCAAAGGTGCCGGCGGGTGTCGTACTGGGCAAGCAGCTGCCGGCGCACCGCGGCCAGCAGCGACTTGCCTTCGGCATTGGCGCCAAGGGCGCGCGCCATCTGCAAGGCGCCCACCATCTGGCTCGCGATCGAGGCGGCCGCTTCCGGCTCAACACCTGGCGGCAATGCCTGCTGCACAGCATCCAGCATCCTTCGGACACTCTGCCCGGCGGCCTTTTGCACTGCCGTCGATTGGCGGGGCATCTCGGACGCGAGCGCGGCCACGGCACAGCCAATTTCAGCGCTCTTCAGGTGGGCCTCGGACAGATAGCCCACGACCAGTTTGTGAAAGGCGCTGATGCCTCGCAGTCGCGCGTCCTGGGCGCTGCTGAGAACGTTCTTGGCGTTCTCGAGCCCTGCGCTCTCGATCGCCTCAACCAGCAACGCATCGCGCGACGGAAAGTGCGCGTAGAAGCCGCCATGCGTCAGCCCGGCTTCTTTCATGATGTCGGCGACGCCGACACCGGCGAAGCCCTCGCGCCGGATCGCCCGCGCGGCGGTTTCAACGATGCGTTGATGGCTCAATTCCTTGCGGCTAGGTTGGCGGGTCGTGCTCACGGACGGATTCTAGTGCAAGGATATGATGCTCATCATATTGTCGGCCACGCGCCCTGGCGACCGATGGTAAGAGTCGCTCGGCGCCTTGACACGAGGGCCGCGACGGCATACGCTTTATTTTACTAAACGGTCGTTCTTTAACATGCCGGCGTTTGACATAACCGGCACGCAACTGGACAGCAGCGTTCAAGCCTTCGTTGACAAGCGCGCTCCGCGATTTCACCCTGAAAGCCTCCAAGGACAAGCATCATGAGCAAAGACATCGTCATCAGCTCCCCCGCGCGCAGCGCCATCGCCAGTTTCGGTGGATCGCTCAAGACAACGCCTACAGCCGCACTGGGCGCACATGCCATCGCTACCACGTTGCGCCGTTCCGGTCTTGACCCGGCACGTGTCGATTCAGTCGTGATGGGCAACGTCGTGCAAGCCGGCAATGGCATGAACGTGGCGCGGCAGGCGGCGATCCACGGGGGCTTGCCAGTGAGCGTACCCGCCATGACCGTGAACCGCGTCTGCGGCTCCGGCGCCCAAGGTGTCGCGACCGCGTATGCGGAAGTGCTCGCCGGCGTTTCGCGCATCGTGATCGCCGGTGGAGTCGAGAACATGGACCGCGCGCCCTACCTGCTGCTTGGCATGCGCTTCGGCGCCCGCATGGGAAATGCCGAGGCCATGGATTCCCTGCTGCTCGACGGATTGAACGACGCCTTCTCCGGCAAGCATTCCGGCTGGCATACGGAGGACCTGGTGCAGAAGTACGGCGTCTCGCGCGAAGCCCAGGACGCTTTTGCGGCGCAAAGTCAACAGCGGTTCGCGGCTGCGCAAGTGGCGGGATGGTTCCAGGAGGAGATCGAGCCGTTGACGATCAAGGGCAACAAAGGGGCGACGATCTTCGCTTCGGATGAAGGAAACCGCCCGGACACCACGGTGGAAACGCTCGCACGCCTCAAGCCCGCGTTCCGCCCCGACGGCACGATCACTGCAGGCAACGCACCCGGCATCAACGGCGGCGCTGCCGCCATGATCGTCTGTGAAAGTTCGGTAGCACGTGAAGCCGGCCTAACGCCGTTGCTCGCCATCCGCAGCGTTGCGGTGGCAGGTGTCGAGCCGGGCTTCTTCGGCTTGGGGCCTTTGCCTGCTATCCGTCAGGCGCTCGACCGCGCGGGGTGGAAGGTGGGTGACGTCGATCGCTACGAGGTCAATGAAGCTTTCGCGTCCATCGCAATCGTGGTTCGCGATGAGCTCAAGATCGACCCATCACGCTTCAACATCGATGGCGGAGCGATCGCCCACGGCCATCCGATCGGCGCCACCGGCGCGATCCTCATCACCAAGGTCGCCCACGCGCTGAAGCGAACGGGTGGCAGCAAGGCGGTGGTGTCGCTGTGCATCGGCGGAGGGCAAGGCATCGCGTTGTGCCTCGAGCGCGTTTGATCATTCGCGTCATCATGGCTAAACGCTTTGCCAAGGAGGTTACATCGTGAGGAGTCTTTCGTGAGCTTCGAGGCAAACGGCGACCGGGCAGCTTTCCAGCTGCGATTCCGCTCGCTCGTTGGCGAAGCGAACGAGTTCACGTGCCCGTGTGACGCGGCGGGTCATGTGGTCATGGACGAGATGAGCGAACGTGGCGCCGCGCGGCGCTTCATGAACCTGCTCGGTTCGCCCAACTGGATCAGCGGCGTGGCGCTGTGCTCGAGCAACACGGCGGCCATCAACCGTATGGTCTACGGTTGGTACCCGTATCCGGATTACGCGCAGACGAATTGCATCGTGCTCTTCGGGCACAACCCCAAGCAGCACTCCTGGACGCCGATCTACAACGCCATCCGCCGGGCGCAGGAGCGCGGCGCCAAACTGATCGTGATGGACCCGCGCAAAAGCGAGAGCGCCGAGCGCGCCGATCTCTGGCTGCCCTTGAAGCCCGGCACGGACGCGGCCATGTGCTTCGGCTGGTTGAAAGTCATCCTCGACGAGGAGCTGTACGATAAAGCCTTCGTCGAAAAGTGGACCACTGGCTTCGCTGAGTTTCGAAAGCGTGTCGACGAGTTCCCGCTGGTGCGCGTGGCCGCCATTACAGGCGTCGCCCCAGAACTGATCGCCCAGGCGGCGCGCATGTACGCCACCACCGGTCCCGCGGTGATCCCGTGGACACCGATCACCGACCAGCAGCGCAACTCCACGTCGGCGATTCGCCTGATGTGCAGCCTGCGCGCGCTCTGCGGCTATGTCGACGTGCCGGGCGGCGAACTGCTGCACGGATTCCATCCCGACATCATTCACGAGTCGGAGCTCGAACTACATGACGCCCTGCCCGAAGCGCAGCGTGCGAAGCAGCTAGGCGCGGACAAGCATCCTGCGTTCACGTACCGCGGCACCGCGGCGCTGGGGGAACCGGCCAAGCGGGTTTGGGGCTATGAATGGCCGAACATCGTGAGCGGCAGCTACATGGCCAATCCTTCGGCCGTGTTCCGCGCTATGGCCGACGGCGACCCGTACCCGGTCAAGGCTTTCGTCACGCTGGGCAACAACACGCTGATGAGTTTTGCCAACATGCAACTGATCCAGCGCGCGATGATGAACCAGGACCTCATCGTCGCCGTCGAGCACTTCCGCACGCCCACCGCGCAGCTGGCCGACTACATCCTGCCGGGCGATGCCTGGCTAGAGCGCAATTGCCTCAGCGACGCTTTCGGCTGGACCGCAATCTACCGGCCTTCGCAAAAAGTGGTCGAACCGCCCGGCGAGTGCCGGGGCGTCTATCACTTCTGGCGCGAGCTGGCGATCCGCATGGGCCTGGGCGAGCAATTTCCATGGGCCACCAACGAGGACGTGCTTGATTTTCGGCTGCAGCGCATGGGAATGACGTTCGAGACGTTCGCCGAGAAGCACCCTTATCACCTGCACAAGCCGCGCTACCGCAAGTATGAGCAGGCCGGGTTCGCCACGCCGTCGGGCAGAGTCGAGTTGAGGTCAATCATCCTGGGCGAGCTCGGCTTCGATCCTTTGCCTTACTGGCGCGACGAGCCGCCGCACGATCCGGCTTGGCCGCTGACGATGTTCATGGGCGTGCGCGAGGACGAGTACTTTCAGACCGGGCATCGGCACATCGCTGCGCTGCGCACGCGAAGTCCGGAGCCGAGGATGTTCGTCGCCGCGGTGACGGCGGCGCACGCCGGCCTCGTCGAGGGCCAATGGGCCCAAGTGGTAACGCCGCAAGGCCGCGTCAAGCTCAGGACCGCCATTCGCGCCGAGATGCCAGAGCGGACGGTGCGCGTGCCGCACGGCTGGTGGTTGCCGGAACGACCGGAAGGCGACGGCACGCTCTCAGGTGCGTGGGAATATGCCGACGCGCAGATCTGCCCCGATGACGATGACTATCTCGACATGGAACAGGGCATCCCGCACCTCAAGGGCATCCCCTGCAATGTGCGGGCGATCGAGGCGCCGGCCCACTGGGTGAAGTGAGCCGGCCTGTTCGTAGGCCGGTATCGGTACTGCGGCCAGGCCCACTGACGATCCGGACGAATATCGTAGCGCTTGCGCATCGCCCACCACTGACGGGGCCTGACCCGTGTCCGAGATGCACACGCCGCCACTACGCGCGTCTTCCGCAAATCCGAAGGACGGCAGACAGTCTGAAGCCGAAGTTGGCCTCCTTCCCAACAACGGCAGCCACCGGGCGGCGCCGCAGAGTGCGGCGCCCTCATTCTCGTTTGCGCTTTGCGCCCACCACGGCCGAAACTTTTTTTAGCCAAGAATTTTTCTCAAATTCGACCCGCTGGCCTCGGAAGAAGTATCCACAACCTTTGCAAACTGAGGGCGACGTGAGGCCGTTCGGCGCCCTAGGCGAAAATTTGGCTCAAGTTTTTAGTCGAAAAATCCCGCAACTCAAATTCGAGCAAATGACGCCATCTCACCTAGGGAAAAATCCCGCAACCTTAGTAAACCTAAGAAAATGTTCCTTGCCAACAGAGTC
>NZ_RWKI01000028.1 GCF_003984645.1 Variovorax sp. MHTC-1 | reverse complement strand
GGGCGTGATCGGACTGCGCGGCGCCGTGAAGGGCCTGAACTACGACCTCTTCGTCGGCGCGCCGATCAGCAAGCCCGAGGGCTACCGCACGGCCAGTACGACCGCCGGGTTCAACCTCAACTTCAACTTCAACTTCTGAAAGCTTTGCTGTGAACCCGTTTTTTCTTCGTGTGATTTCGTGTCTTGCGGTCGTGGGGCTAGCGGGTTGTGCGGCGCGCATGCCCCTGGACAGCAAGACAACTCAGCTCGATCTGGACAAGCAATCGTATGTGCTCGCCAGCCTCGAGATGTCGCAGCGCGACAGCACGCGGCTGGTGCCGTGGCCGCTGGCGGTGAGAGTGCTCCCGGCCGGCGCGACCTCCGCCCGCGACTCGATGCCATTCAAGATCGATGAAGAAGGCATGGACTATGGGGACGGCTCGCGCTATGTGGCGCTGATTCGAATCGCGTTGCCCCCCGGGAAGTACAGCTTTGCCGGCGCTTTCGGACAGATCAAGAAGTTCCCCGTCAATGGAACCTGGCATCTGCCGCTGGGGCTGGCCTTCGAGCTTCCCGAAAGATCGGTGATGTATGTCGGGCGCATCAGCGCGGAACTGCGGCCCAAGAAGGATCACGAGTTTCGCGCCGGCAGCGTCATTCCCTTGATCGATCAGGCCGCGACCGGAATCTCGGGCGGAACCTTCGACGTGGTCGTTGCGGATCGCTCGGGCATCGACCTGGAAGCGTTCCGTTCGAATTTCCCGGCGATGAAGGGCGTGGAGATCAAGACATCCGTCCTCCCGCCATTCGACCGAAGCTCCATCGACCGCGCCTACAGCGGCGTCGAGAAGCCAGCCACGGCTTCATCCGTGTCCGCGGCGCAGTAGTCGCGCTGCTTATCGAGCGACCTCGGGGAAAAAAGATGAACAAGCACCTTCACCGCATCGTCTTCAACGCCGCTCGCGGAGTTCGTATGGCCGTTCAGGAGACGGTTAGGAGCGCGGGCAAGGCGACGGGGGCGACCTCGGGCGTGGTGGCGACCACGCTGGCTGGCCTGCTGGCCGTTGCACCGGCGCCGGCGCAGATCGTCGGCGCGCCGGGCGTGGCGCCCAACCTGCGGCCCACGGTGCTGCTGGCGCCCAATGGCGTGCCCCTGGTCAATATCCAGACGCCCAGCGCAGCCGGTGTCTCGCGCAACCTCTTCCACCAGTTCGACGTTCAGCGCAATGGCGCCATCCTCAACAACAGCCGCACCGATGTGCAGACGCAGTTGGGCGGCTTCGTCCAAGGCAATCCCTACCTGGCGACGGGCCCGGCGCGCATCATCCTCAACGAGATCACGAGCGGCAACCCGACGCAGCTGCGCGGCTACGTGGAAGTCGGCGGCCAGCGGGCCGAGGTGATCATCGCCAACCCGGCGGGCATTGCGGTCGATGGCGGCGGTTTCATCAACGCCAGCCGCGCGACGCTCACGACCGGCACGCCGCAGCTCAATGCGCAGGGCGGGCTCGACAGCTATGTGGTGCGCGGCGGCGCCATCAGCATCGATGGCGCCGGGCTCGATCTGAGCCGCACCGACTACGCGGCCATCCTCGCACGCGCCGTGCAGGTCAATGCCGGCCTCTGGGCCAACGAGCTCAAGGTGGTGACCGGGGCCAACCAGGTCTCGGCCGACCACGGGCAGATCAGCCCGACGACGGGCACCGGCCCCACGCCCACCTTCGCACTCGATGTCGCGCAGCTCGGCGGCATGTACGCCAACAAGATCATGCTGATCGGCACCGAGGCCGGGCTGGGCGCGCGCAATGCCGGCACCATCCAGGCGGCGAACGGTGCGGGCACGCTGGCCGGTGCCGGCCAGCTCGTCGTCACCGCGGCCGGGCGGCTGGAGAACATCGGCACGCTGCAGGCGAGTGCCGGTGCCAATCTGAATGCCGACAGCCTGGCCAACAGCGGCCGCATCGCCGCCGGCGGCGAACTCAAGATCGCGACGCAGGGCACGCTCGGGAACGCGGGCGGCACGCTCGAAGGCCCGAGGGTCGAATTCGCGAGCGCGGGCGGCGACATCGACAACCGCGGCGGCACCATCCGCCAGACCAGCAGCGTCGGCCTGACGGTGGCGGCACCGAGCTTGAGCAATACCGCGGGTGGCGTGATCGGGGCGGAGCCGATTCCCGAGGCGCCTGCGCAGCCCAATCCCGGCACAGGCACGGGCGGAACAGCCACCGGCGGCACCACGGACCCCGGCACGCCGACCACGGGCGATGGTGGTGGCACTGGCACTGGCACTGGCACCGGCACCGGCACCGGCAGCAGCGGCGGCACGGCGCCGTCACAGCCCTACGTGCCTCCCGCCCCCGGCAGCCTCACCGCCGCCGGCGCCATCCTCAACGATGGCGGCCGCATCTATGCAGGCGGCCCCATCGCCCTGCAGACGCCGCAGATCAACAACAACGGCGGCTCGCTCGCCACGACGAGCCTGGCTGTCGGCGGCCCGAGCTTCAGCAACGTGGGCGGCACGGTCAACGTTGCGAACAACTTCAGCGCCCATGTCGACCGCTTCGACAACACCGGCGGGAGCCTGCGCGCAGGCAGCCTGAACATTGCCGCGACCGGCGACGTGGTCAACCAGGACGGCAAGCTCGAGAGCAACAGCGATGCGAGCTTGAGCGCCGGCGGCGCGCTCGACAACGCGCGAGGCACCGTCTCCGCGGCAGGCAGCTTGACGGCCAATGTCAGCGGCGCACTCGACAACAGCGCCGGCACCCTGCTGGCGAACCAGGGCGTTGCCCTCGATGCGCAGTCGCTCGACAACAGCAAGGGCAGCATCCAGTCGGCCACTGCCGGCACGCGGCTCACGGTGACGAATCAACTGCAGAACGCACAAGGCACGATCGGCGCGGCCACGGACCTGTCGATCCAGGCGGGGAGCCTGAGCAACAGCGGTTCGCTGCGCGGCAGCAACGACACCAAGATCGACGTGGCCGGCGCACTCGTCAACGACGGCAGCATCACGGCCGGGCGCCACGCGACCGTCACCGCCGGCAGCCTGCAAAGCACCAGCGTGCTGGGCGCCGGCATCCAGGCCGATGGCAAGCTCGGCAGCGCCGGCGATCTGAGCGTGACGACCACCGGCGCGTTGGTGGCCACCGGCACCCAGCTTGCCGCGGGCGATGCCGTGCTGCAGGGCGCGAGCGTGGACCTGTCATCCAGCACCACCAGCGCGGCGAACATCGCACTGACCGCCACCCAGGGCAATGTCACCACGAGTGGTGCGACGGTCGCCACGCCGGGCACGCTGAGCGTGACCGCCAAGGCGCAGTCTGCTCAAACGCTGGTGAACGATGCGGGCATCCTCAATGCCGGCCAGCTCGACCTCCACGTCTCCAACATCGCCAATACGAACGGCGGCGAGATCGTGCAGACCGGCACCGGCGCAACCACCATCGCGGTGTCGGGCTCCCTCGACAACAGCGGCGGCACCATCGCAAGCAACGGTGCCACCACCATCGCGGCGGGCAGCCTGGGCAACCAGGGCGGCACCATTCGTGCGGCCGAAGACTCCGATCTCGCGCTGACGGTGACGGATCTGCTGGACAACAGCCAGCAGGGCGAGATCGGCGCCGGCGGCAACATCACGATCCATGCGGGCCGCCTCGGCAACGACGCCGGGCGCATCACCGCGGTGGGCGACGTGTCCAGCACAACGACCGCTGCCACCAGCAACGCCGTTGGCACCATTGCTGCCAACGGCAACACGACCCTGAACGCCGGAAGCCTGAACAACAACAAGGGCACCATCTCCGGGCTGGGCAGCGTGACGGCAAGCGTTCAGGGCGCAGTGATCAACAACACGGGCACCCTGATCGCCAACCAAGGCCTGACGCTCCATGCCGGCGCGCTGGACAACGCGCAGGGCACGATCCAATCGGCACAGGCCAGCGCTCGGCTGAACCTGGGCGGAGCGTTGACCAATGCCCAAGGCCAGATCAGCGCGGCGACCGACCTGAGCATCCAGGCCGGCAGCCTCGCCAGCAGCGGCAATTTGCGCGGCAGCAATGACGCCACAGTCACAGTGGTTGGGCAACTGGCCAACGACGGCAGCATCACGGCCGGCCGCCATACGACGATCAATGCTGGCAGCCTGCAGAGCAACAGCACCGGTGTGCTCGGCGCTGGCATCCAGGCCGATGGCAAGCTCGGGGGGGTGGGCGATCTACACGTGACGACCACTGGTGCACTGGTGGCCGCGGGCACCAACCTCGCCGCCGGCGATGCCGTTCTGCGAGGCGACGACATCGACCTGTCCTTCAGCAACACCAGTGCCGCCAACGTTGCGCTCACCGCCACCCAGGGCAACGTCGCTACGAGCGGAGCAACCATTGCCACGCTGGGCGAGCTGAGCGTGACGGCCAACAGTCAAAGCAGCCAGACGCTCGTCAACCAGGGCGGCAAGCTCAATGCCGGCCGACTGAGCCTGAGCGTCTCGAATCTTGTTAACACCAATGGCGGCGAGATCGTCCAGACCGGCACCGGCGCGACGACCATCGCCACCTCGGGTGCCATCGACAACACCCAGGGCCGCATCGCCACCAATGGCCAGGACCTGAGCCTCTCGGCCGCGAGCTTCGCCAACAGCGGCGGCAAGATCGAGCACGCGGGCAGCGGCGCCCTGAGCATTGGCGGCGGCAGCTACAGCGGCGCCAACGGCCAGATCACTGGCAACGGCGCGCTGATCGTCAACCTTGCGGGCGACTTCAACCAGGACGGGGGCCACACCTACGCCAAGCAGATCACCATCGATGCCGGCGCCTTGAGCAACCAGGGTGGCAAGATCGTCCAGGGCGAAGCGGGCGCCACGCGCATCACGGTGGTGGGTGCCTTGAACAACAACGCCGGCACCATCGCGAGCAACGGCAACACCGCCGTCGCCGCGGGCAGTCTGAGCAACCAGGGCGGCACCCTCCGTGCGGCCGAGACTTCGAACCTCGGCCTGACAGTCGACGGCATGCTGGACAACAGCAGCAAGGGAGAGATCGTCGCGGGCGGCAATGCCACGCTGAATGCCGGCAGCCTGAACAACAACGCCGAAGGGCGTATCACCGCGGTCGGCGATCTCAGCGCGACCGTTGCCGGTACCCTGACCAACGTCGACGGCACCTTGGCCGCCAACGGCAACACCACTGTCGAAGCCGCCAGCCTGGACAACACGCGCGGCATCACCGCGGCCGTCAACGGCGACCTGCGCGTCACCACCGCAGGCATCACCGACAACAGCACCGGCAAGCTGCAAGCAGGAGGCGACGTCGCGCTCGCCAACGGTGGGCTCGTGAACGCCGGCGGCAAGGTGGGCGGCGACAGCCTCTCGGTCGACACCCGCGGCAACGCGCTGAACAACACGCAGGGCACGCTGGCGGCGACGCAGGGCGTCGACCTGAAGTCGGGCGTGCTCACCAACACCGCCGGCCTGATCCAGTCCGGCGGTGCGATGCGCATCGACACCAATGGCCAGGCGCTCATCAATACTGCAGCCGCCAGCTACGACAACAAGCAGGGCGGCATCACCAGCGGCGACACGCTGACGTTAAGCACCGGCGCCGTGAACAACACGGCTGGCTTCATCGGCGCGAAGGGCGCGCTGAGCGCCAGCACGCAAACCTTTACCAATGCCACCGGCGGTATGGTGCTCGGCCAGGGCGCGGTGGCCATCCACACCAATGGCGCCGGCTACGACAACCGCGGCGGCCAGACGCAGGCCATCGGCGACCTGCGCATCGATGCCGGTGCGATCGACAACACGGCCAGCCTGATCCGCTCGCTCGCGACGACGACGCTGAATGCGGGCACGCTGGCGAACGCCAGCACGCAGGGCGCCGAGCAGGGCATAGAGGGCCAGAACGTGGCCCTCTCGACCGGCAGCCTGAACAACAACACCGGTGCCATCCGCGCCGACGTCAACGCCACCATCACCAGTGGCGGCAGCGTCGACAACACTGCAGGCCTGATCTCCGCCGGCGACACGCTGACGATCAAGGATCCGAGTGCGGCCAATCCCGCGGCCAAGACGCTCGACCTGGCCAACACGAACGGCACGCTGGTGGCGGACAAGACCCTGCGGATCGATGCTGCCCGGTTCAGCGGGGACGGCCGGGCCGTCTCGGGCCAGGACCTAAGCATTGCCCTGTCGCAGAACATCGTCAACAACGCCGAGGTGGCCGCCAACGGCAACCTGACCTACACCACCACCGGCGACTTCATCAACAACGGCAAGCTGCTGGCAGGCGAGACGCTCACCGTCGGCGGCAACAACGTCGAGAACACCGCCAATGCGGAGATGGCGGGACTGAACACGACCGTCAACGCCGCTGGCACCCTGACCAATCGCGGCTTGATCGACAGTAACGGCGCCACGCAGATCAACGCTGGGATCGTCAACAACGTGGGAACCGGCCGCATTTACGGCGACCGAATCTCCATTGCTGCCGGGACGCTCAACAATGACGCCGAAACCGCAAACGGCGTGACCAAGGCGGGCACCATCGCCGCGCGCTCAAGTCTCGATATCGGGGCCAACACCATCCGCAACCGCGAGCATGCGCTGATCTTCAGTGCCGGCGACATGTTCATCGGCGGTGCGCTGGACGCCAACCGCTACGCCACGGGCCAGGGCGCCACGCTCAGCAACCACAGCGCCACCATCGAATCGCTGGGCAGCATGGCCATCGCCATGGGCGCCATCAACAACTGGGACATCCATTTGCAGGTGGGGCAGCAAAGCACGCATTCGACCACCTCGATACTCGCCACCATGGACGGCAAGTCCTGGGACCGTAGCGACACCTGGGGCGATGACGCCAGCCGCTACGTGTTCCATCGCAACGCCGACGGCTCCGTCGTCGTCGTGGGACAGGGCTGGGGCATCTGGGACAGCACCATCGACGCCACTACCGACTACGCCACGCACACCGACCCGGCGCGCATCGTGGCCGGCGGCAACATCGACATCAACGGCTTCCTCCACAACCGCGACAGCCAGGTGCTCGCCGGCGGCACCCTCACCGCCGCAGGCTCCAAGAACGAGGCCACGCAGGGCACCAAGACCTCCACCGTCACCACGCTTGTCACCGGGTACATGGCCAGCAAGCCGGGCACGGGTCCGAACAACTTCACCGTGCTGGGCCCGAACACGACGACCGACACCATCAACGTCGGCAGCGTCCGGTATGAGTCCAACTACCTTGGGATCAGCGGCTCCGCACCGGCTTCGGCAACTGGTGCGGCCGTGAATGCCAATGCGGGCGGCACCGGCGGCGTGAACGGCGGCCCGCGCCCCGGCACCATCGTCGAAGTCCCGGCCAACGTGGGCGGGGTCGCCAAAACCTCGGGCAGCAATGCCGGCGCCGCCGACGGCCTCGGCGGGCCTGGCGGCACCACGTCCACGCAACCGAGCGGCGCCGACGCCACCACCGTGGATGCAACGGGCAGTGCCGGTGGCAGCACCGCATCGAGCTCCGGGGCCGGGGCGAGCCGGACCATTCCGATGGTCGTTCGCACCAGCACGCCCAACACGTCGGTGCCCACCGCCAGCCTCTTCAACACACGCCCCGACCCCGGCAGCCGCTACCTGATCGAAACCGATCCGCGCTTTGCCAACTATCGCAACTGGCTCGGCAGTGACTATCTGCTCGACAAGCTGGGACTGGACCCCGACACCATCCAGAAGCGACTGGGCGACGGCTTCTATGAACAGAAGCTCATTCGCGAGCAGGTCGCCCAGCTCACCGGCTACCGCTATCTCGACGGCTTCTACAACGACGAGGACCAGTACACCGCGCTGATGAATGCGGGGGCTACCTTCGCGCAGCAATACGGCTTGCGCCCCGGCATCGCGCTCACAGCCGAGCAGATGGCGCAACTCACCAGCGACATCGTCTGGTTGGTCGAGCAAACCGTCACCCTGTCCGACGGCAGCACGCAGCAGGTATTGGTGCCGCAGGTCTATGTGCGTGTGCGCCCGGGTGACATCGACGGTTCGGGCGCACTGCTCAGTGCGGACGCCGTCAAGATCAAAAGCAGCGGCGACGTGACCAACACCGGCACCATCGCAGGCCGCACCTTGGTGAGCATCAACGCCGACAACATCAACAACTTGGGCGGGCGCATCAGCAGCGGCAATGTCGCCCTGGATGCCGTCAACGATCTGAACAACATCGGAGGGACGATCGATGCGCGCGACAGCTTGTCGCTCAAAGCCGGGCGCGACATCAATGTCCGCACCACGACCACCACCAACAGTGTCGGCCTGAACAGCACCACCAGCATCGACCGCGTGGCGGGCCTGTATGTGACCAACCCCGGCGGCACGCTGGTGGCCAGCGCGGGCCATGACGTGAACCTGATCGGCGCCATCCTCGAGAACAAGGGGCCGGGCGGCTTCACCTCGATCAGCGCGAAGAACGACATCAACCTGGGGACGGTGCGCGAGTCCACGACCGTCGTGGGCATGGGCATCGGCAGCAACAACTCGATGAGCGCGTCCTCCTCGCGCGAGCTCGGAACCACCATCACGACCAATGGCACCACCGTCCTCAAGGCGGAGCGCGACATCAACGCACGGCAAGCCACCGTGGATGCCGGCAAGGGCCTCTTGAGCGTGCAGGCCGGGCGCGACATCAACATCGCGTCGGGCCAGGCGCAAACCTCCGGCAGCTTCTCTGCGCAGTGGACCGACAAGGGCGTGACGCGCAGCACCGACAACAAGCTCAGCAGCGAGTTCGCCAACAGCACCAGCATCGGCAGCAGCTTCTCGGGTGGCCTCGTTTCGCTCGCTGCGAAGAACGACATCTACATCGAGGGCTCCCACATCAGCGGCACGCAGGGCGTGATGATCGACGCCGGGCGAGTCTTGAGCATCGTCGAGGGACGCAACACCACCTATTCCTCAGCCGAACAGGACCGCAAGACCAGCGGCGTGAGCGGCTTGCTGGGGATGGCGGTGGGCGCGCCGATCACCCCCGTCTTGCCCTTCTCCAAGGGGAGCACCACAGGCATCGAGCTGCAATCCGATACCGCTTCCGCCAGCACCATCACCAGCAGCCAGGGCGGCGTGCTGCTGCAGGGCGGCACCGTGAACATGGTGGGCGTGCAGGTCGATGCCGCCAAGGACATCACCATCAACGGCGGCCAGGTCACCATCCAGGCGGCCACCAACACCAGCTCGGTCACCGGCACCAGCAGCACCAGCGGCAAGGGCCTGACAGCCAACCAGTTTATCTGGCACGACCCGAGCACCGGCATCAACGCGAAGCGGACCATCACCACCGAGATCCAGGACAGCACGCTCACGCGTACCACGCTCAATGGTGCCAACGTGACCATCAGCGCCGCCGACACGCTCGCCATGTTCGGCACCACGGTGAACACGCCGGGCACCCTCGCGCTCAACGCGGACACCCTGCTCCTGGGCACGCAGACCACCGAGCACAGCCAGAGCGAAACCAGCCAGGGGCGCGACCTCGGCTACCAGAAGGCGAAAGACAAAGGCACGCAGGACCAGACCACCCACTACAACCAGTTCAATGTCGGCAACCTGGCGGTCAACGCCAACCAGGTGCAGGCCGGACTCGGCGCGAGGGACAGCCTCGAACAGCTCGCCAAGCAGCCCGGCATGGGCTGGGTGGAGCAACTCAACAACGACCCGAAGCTGCAGGGCAAGATCGACTGGGTCAGGGTCGAGGAAGCACATAAGAACTGGAACCATGAGCAGCAGGGGCTCACGCCGGAGGGCGCGGCCATCGTGACGCTGGTGGTGGCGTACTTCACGGCCGGGGCCACAACTGGCGCAGGCGAGGCTGCGGGCAGTTCGCTGGGGGCCGCCAACTCGATAACGCTCTCGAACGGCACCCTCTTTGTGGGCCAGGGCCTGTCGACTTCCGGCGCCGTCATTGCGGGCGCCACCACGGCCGGCCTTACGGCACTGGCCAGCCAGGCGGCCGTGGCGCTGATCAACAACCAGTTCGACATTGGCGCGACGCTGGACGATCTCGGATCGAGCTCCAGCGTCAAGAACCTGCTGACGGCCATCGTCACGGGCGGGGTGCTCCAGGGGCTGGATCTCAACCCTACCGGCTTGCCGACCGTTGGCGGTGGTACTCAGCAGTTCATGACGCAGTTGGGCCAGAACCTCACCGCCGGCGCCGCGAGAGCGGTGATTGGCACGGCCATCAACGGCGGCAGTCTTGAGGAGAACTTAAAGGAGGGGCTCAAGTCGGCCATCCTGGACACCATCGCTGCGCAAGGTGCCAATGCGATTGGTGACAACCTCGACGGCTTTGCCAACAAGGTGGCGCACGCGATCGCGGGGTGCGTGGTTGGGGCGGCCAAGGCCGATAGTGCGAGCGGATGTGGGGCCGGTGCGCTCGGTGCAGCGATTGGTGAGATCGCGGCCGAGGCCTACGGGCGCCAAGCCGACACGGTGCAGTTCGCCGGACTCATGAGTGGCCTCGCAGTTGCCGTCACGGGCGGAGATGCAAGCCAGATCAATATCGGCAGTCAGGCGGGGAGCAATGCTGCGGCGAACAATTTCTTGGCTCACGACGAAAACCAAGCCAGAAAGAAGGCCATCGTTGCTTGCAATAGCGGAGATGACGCAGCCTGCGCCGAACGCGACGCGTGGAATGCCAAGGACAAGGCACGCGACGACAAGCTGCGCGCGGCGTGCTATGCCGATGGTGCGAGCCAGCAATGTGCTCAATGGATCAGCTTTGCGAAGGCGGCGGAAGCCACGTACCGAAGCACGCCGGACAACGCTTCGCTGCGCGATGAAATCCGCTTCGGCATGTACTCGGATGCGGCAGAGCGAACCGAAATCCAGCGGCTTATCAACAGCACCCCTCATGCGACCCCAATGGGCGCGCAGGGCGAAGCAGTTCTCAGATCACTGGCCGAGCTCACGCTCGATCTAACGCCCGTCGTCGGGGACATCAAGGGGCTCTTGGAGGCCGAGACGCCGTTCGACTACACCCTGGCGGTAGTGGGTGCCCTAGGGCCGATGGGCGATGCGGCCAAGCTACTGATCAAAGAGGCCAAGGCGCTGTTGGATGCCGGCGATGCGGCTGGCGCGGCAGTAAAACTGGCGGACGCGCAAAGCACGATCAAGGCGACCGTGGGCAGCAAGGGCGCGTGGGACACGGCATTGAACGGTCAACTCAAGCCCGGAGCGGTCTATGAATTGAGCAACGGACACAAATACGTCACCGATGCTTCTGGCCGGGTGGACAAGGTCGAGGGCACGTTGGCGCTGAATGCAATGGACCGCAATCCCTATCAGCAGTGTGCTGCTGGAAAATGCGGTGCAGCAAAGGACGAGGGCGGTCATTTGATTGCCTCCAGCCTGGGGGGCGCAGGTGACAGAATCAACATCGTGCCGCAGGCGTCCACGCTGAATCGGGGTGACTGGCGAGCGATGGAAAACGAATTCAGAAATGCGCTCAAGGAAGGAAAATCTGTGACGGTGAAGATCGATGTGGGCTATCCGGCTGGGGGAGGGGTCAGACCGAACGCTTTTCTTGTCGAGGCGACCGTCGGAGGTGTTATCAAACGTTTCCCTTTCACGCAATAGAGGCTAGTGATGATTGAAACTGTCGAAGATGCATATGAAGCGATTGGGAGAGTCCTTGCCAATAAGGCCTCTCCAGATTGGTCATCCCTGCGTGCCGTCTGCCCTATTCTCAACAAGGGGTGTGGTGGCGTTGTGACCCTTCAAGCAGGCGCTAAGGGCGAAGCTGACATTCCGATCGGGATGGACGTCTTTGCGCTGCAAGATGCCTGCATTTTTCTCCGAGATGATCTTCTCAGGACCACCGGCCAGCGCATCTGGGGCCTGACCTTCACGCTCTATCCTGATGGCAAGTTCAACATTGAGTACGACTACAACAAGCCCGAGGGCTACGAGGAAACAGACGAGACCATGGACCTCTCGCAAGCGCTGGAAGACTTGCAAAAGCAGGGTATCAGCGCTCCCAAAAAGTAGGCACAACGCGACCAGATCAGAAGACAGAGATGCCAAGCGGCGTTCGCAATCCAGTGTCCATGTATGGCATCAGCCGTGGGGCCAGGCGCTGGAAGGCGTCTATCACGCGCAACAAGGTGCGCCTCTTCAAATCATTTGCGTTCGGTACGCACGGTGGGCGCGGGGCCGCGCTCGCGCATGCGCAAGCTTGGCGCGACGAGATCATGCGCAGCCATCCGCCCATCTTCAGGCGAGAGAAAGCAGTTCAAGCACGCAGCAACAGCAAAACCGGCATACCCGGCGTCACCTGCCGCACCGACGCGCGGGGGAAGCCTCTGGGATGGACGGCAAAAACCCAGCTTGAACGTGGCGTACAGGTCCAGAAATGGTTCTCGGTCGTCCGCTACGGCAACCACGCCAAGGAACTGGCCATCGCCGAGCGCCAAAGGCAGTTGGAGCAACTGACGGGCCATTTCTTCGCGCATCCGTCGGACCGCGTGGCGGCGGCAATGCCCGCACAGAAGCGGCCGGCCCCGCTCCCGGAACCGCTTCTCAGGCGCAGGAAAGCCCAGACGGCAGCGAGCACCAACACGAGCGGAACTCCGGGTGTGACGTGCTTGCGCTGGCCGGACGGTACGCCCCGGGCGTGGAAAGCCAAGACGCAAAAGAAGGGAAGCAAGATCTTGGAGAAGACTTTCTACGTTGCCACCTACGGTAACGACGAAGCCAAGGCGCTGGCGATCGCCGAACGCCAGCAGCAGCTACAGCAGATGGAAGGATGGGCTTCTCCGCGTCCGACAGAATCGGATTGTGGGGTGGCCTGAAGCGGAGTAGTGCACTAGGGGTGTCTCGGCCGGCGCCATCGGGACGGCGCGCCTCGCCGCGGAAGCCGAGGCGCTCGCCGCGAGAGGCTCCGGCGCACGCCTACGCCTTACCTCTCCCAGCGGATGGCTTGCGTGCCCCTTGCGGTTTGCGCACTACAGCCAACGCACCCGCCAGCAGCGCACGTGTTGCGTCATGCGATTTCTTCTCTTCGCCGGACTGCCGCTGGAAGTCGTCCAGGCGCTGCTGCAGCGCTGCGCCTTGCGACTGGGCCTGCGCCAGCGCGATGCCGTGAGCGGCGAGCTGATCCCTCAATGCGCGTTCAGTCTGCTGGGCGGCCTGCTGAGCATCGCGCAGCGCCTGGCGGTCGACGTCACGCAGCTGGGCCGCGGCTTCCTCGCCGCGCACCCTGCGTTGCTGTTCTCGGGCCAGCTCCGCCTCGAGCTGCTTCGCCGCCTGACGCGCGCGGTCGACGTCGGCGAGCATGCGTTTTTCCTGCGCGGCATGGCGTGCCTCGGCATCCCGCAGGTCGCGGTCTCGCGCGGCCAGAGCCGCGGCATGCTCCTGCCGCAATGCCTCCTTGCTGGCGCTGGCTTCCAGCAGCAGGGCATCGAGCCTGGCGATTTCGTGATCGGTCGAGGCGCGAAGACGCTGCGCCTCGACCGCCTGCTCGGCCAGCTGTCTTTCCAGGGCCTCGCGAGCCTGCTGAGAGGAGGCGAGGGCCGCGTTGAGGCTGGCACGCGCCTGCTCGAACGCGGCTTCGCGCTGAACGAGCTCGGTTTGCCCATGGCGCAGAGCTTCTTCGTTCTCACGCAGCTCGGCACGTGCGGCCTCCATCTCCTGGCGCTGCACCTGCTCAGCTTCGCGACGTGCCGTCTCCCACAGCAGCCGCGTGGCGTTGCGAACGCTCACCGGCACGCCATCCGCGTCGTTGCCCGCCGCAAGGTTCGCCGAAGGGGTGGCGCCGCCGGCCAGCCGCGCCCCCAGCGACGCGAACCAGCGCTCGAGCATCGGACTCACGGTGTTGGGCGACCCGCGCCCGATCTTCTGGCGCACGCGCTCGATCGTGGGCCGCAGGCCTTCGTGAAGCAGCAGGTCGGCCGCGCCCCAGACGTCGTCTTCCTGGATGCCGCGGGAGAGTGTTTGTCGAATTTCAGCCATCTGACCCTCGTACTTTCCGTAACCACCGCCCGGCCCCGCCCAATATTTACCCTCGATAAGGGATAGTTATCGTGACTTATTCGTGTATGATGTATCAGATCATACGTCATACATATGAAATCATGAAGCCAGCAGCTCCTCAAGAATCAGGGTTGGTGCCCGCGCAGGAGCGAAGTCTCGGGCTCGATCCCGCGCGGCTCACCGGCATGGCCGAGGACGCCGCGCGCGCGCTGCTGCGCGAAGGCGAATCGGCCAACACCCGGGCCTCTTACGGCTCGGCCATGCGGTACTGGGCGGCCTGGTACGCCGCGCGCTACGGTGATGTGTTGCGCATGCCCGTTCCGGTGCCGGTCGTCATCCAGTTCATCGTCGACCACGCCGCGCGCAAAGCGGACGCAAAGGACACGAAAGGCGAAGCCGATCTGGTCAGCGAGCTGCCACCGGACGTTGACCAGGCGCTGGTGGCCAACGGCTACAAGACGCGGCTCGGCGCGCCCGCGCTCAACACGCTCGTGCACCGCATCGCGGTGCTGTCGAAGGCACACCAGCTGGCCAAGGAGACCAACCCCTGCGCCGACCCGCTGGTGCGCGAGCTGCTCGGCCGCACGCGCCGCGCCTATGCCAAGCGCGGCGCGCGCCCGCACAAGCAGCGCGCACTCACCAAGGACCCGTTGCAGGCGGTGCTCGCGACCTGCGACGACTCCCTGCGAGGAAAACGTGATCGCGCCCTGCTCCTGTTTGCCTGGGCGACCGGCGGGCGGCGCCGCTCGGAGGTGGCCGCGGCCACGCTCGAGAACCTGCGCCGCGTCGATGCAAAGTCTTATCTCTATACGCTTGTGCACTCCAAGACCAACCAGGCCGGCGCCGAGCGACCGGAGGATGTGAAACCGCTGGTGGGGAGCGCGGCGCTCGCCGTGCAGGATTGGCTCGCCGTGCTGACGGAAAGAGGGATCAAGGAAGGCGCCCTCTTTCGGCGCATCCGCAAGGGCGGCCACCTCGGCGAGGCGCTCGCGCCGGCCGCCGTGCGCGACATCGTGAAGGAACGGTGTGCGATGGCGGGTGTGGAGGGAGAGTTCTCGGCGCACTCGCTGCGGGCCGGCTTCGTGACGGAAGCCGGCCGGCAGAACATGTCGCTGCCCGAGACGATGGCGATGACCGGGCATCAGAGCGTGGCGACCGTCATGGGGTACTTCCGCGCCGAAAGCGCGCTCGGCAGCAAGGTCAGCCGGATGTTGGATGAACCATGAAGACGTTCCACCGCATTCTGTACCCGAGCAGCTCCGATAGCCTACGCGCTCGCATCCAGATTGATGCACAATTGCATCATTTCAGGCGGCTGACATGCGAACGACCGTGACAATCGACGATGCGCTTTACGCAAGAGCCCTGGATGTGGCAGATCCCGGGATGGATAAGGCCGAGTTGTTTCGCGAGGCCATAGAGACCTTTGTTCGCGTCCGAGCTGCCAAGCGCCTCGCCGCGCTCGGTTCGTCTGCACCTAGCATGCGAAGTGTTCCTCGCCGGCGCTCTCGGCGCCCAGCAACGCACTCCTGATGGGGCCCGTTCTTGTCGACACCTCCGTGTGGGTCAACCATTTCCGGCACCGGAACAACGCCCTGATGGCGCTGTTGCAGGCGGATCTCGTTCTGACACATCCGATGGTCGTTGCCGAGCTGGCATGCGGGACGCCGCCGGAACCGCGACGGCGAACACTGGGCGATCTGGACCTATTGCAGAAAGTTCAGCAGGCAAGTCTCACCGAGGTCAGGGACTTCATCGAAAGGGAACGGCTCTACGGCCTCGGTTGCGGCTTGGTGGATCTCTCATTGCTCGCATCCACGATGCTCATGCGGCCCGCCGAACTCTGGACGCTCGACAAGAACCTTGGCGCGCTTGCCGCGCGCTTTGGCGTCATGCATCGGGCAGCACTGCACTGAGCTTGCGCGACCGGCTGTGTTCGCCTTCAGGACCGCGGGTGCGGAGTACGCCTATTCGGGCGACGATCCAGGCCGACCTCCTCCGCGATGTCCTTGTTCCTTGTTCTGCTGCCCCTGCGCCGCAAGCAAGATGACCCCGGCGCGCTGCTGCAGCCACGCCCCGATGCTTCGCTGCTTAGACCGCATGCGCAACCCGCCAATCCGCAAAGGCCAGTTCAATCTCGCCAAGCTGCGTCTTCGGGGCCAGGCCGCGCCTGCAATTTGGAGCGCGGTGCTTTCGGCCTGACATCGCGGCACTCTCGCAATGTCACGCGGCCGCGAACGATTTTCGAGCCCCCTGCACATCGAAAGTTCGGCTTTCGCCTCAAGGAAGAAGCTCTTCATGGTCTCACGGTCGACGAGTTCTCGCCGCAACGGCCCGGATTGGGATCCAATCGACTCGCTTATCCGTTTATGGCGGCCTGCACGAAGATCGGTTCCCAGTCGAGGATGTGCCACGGTCCACTGGCGATGTGCTGAACGAAGACGACGGGGATTGCCTTCGCCACCGGGCGTGCCTTGGTAGAACTGATCCTACGAGCTGCGCGAGATGCGTACCCGCGACCACTCATGGTGCCACACGCGTTGACGGTGGGAGAGATCGCGGCAATCGTTCAAGAGTATGGAGTCGCAGCGCATTTCGCGAAGGAGGCCGGCTTCGATGGGGTGCAGGTTCACGCTGGCAACGGCTTCCTGCTCGATCAGTTTCTGCGCGACGGCCCAACGCTGTTGCGCATGCCATCCTGGCTGGGCGTCGGGCTTCTTGAGGAGCGGGAGCTGCCGCTGGCGCCGGGTGACTACAAGGTCACGCCCGGGGACAGCTGGACAGTGACATTGCTCAAAACCGGCGAGACGATCTACTCGGGCATTGGGCCCGTCGAGGTTATCCGCTCGCCGGCGCCTTTCTAGACCGAACCGATTGCCCAGCGACAATCCGCGGAAGGCCCAAGGCAAGCGCATCTCGTCAGACATTGGCGGCAACGCCCTGCAGACGATCAAGGACATGGGTGCTGCGGGCCAAGCTGGCCCGCACCAGTGCCGGTAGAACTACGCATCGCTGGCGCCATCCGATGAGACGGTGAAGGTCGGCAGGGCGTTCCTGCCGCTGACCCTCGGGTTGGGCGAGGCGATGACAGGAGCGACAAGGCGCTGGTGATCGGTAAGATCTACCGCAAGCTGCAGGTCGTGCACATGAAGCAGTGCGCGTGCGGCGCGCTCTGGTTGGCGATCGACGCCTTTGACGAACCTGGTCCGCTGCCGGCAGGCGAGAAGCCGATATCCGCATCAGGCCCCAGTCACGGTTGTTCCACACGCCTTCACGCCTAGGATCTGGCGCGCCTGCGCCGGGCTCGCGAGCGAAGCACCGAGTTCCTCGACCAGGCGGCGCGCCTTCATCACCTGCTGCGCATTGCTCTCAGCGAAGACTCCCTTGGAGATGAAGGCGTTGTCTTCCATGCGCATGTGCCCCCCAGCAGCACGGATTGCAACGCCATCGGGAATTGGTTGCGGCATCCGAGCGCCTCCATGGTCGTTGATTGGTGTTGGCATCGATCCCGTGCGCCTGCGCGTGTTCCGCGGCGAGCGGGCCGAGCAGCGCGATGCAGAGCTGTTCTGCCGGGACGTATTTGCGGCATCCTTCGTCCCATTGAGTGCATTGGCCCTATACGATGATCGAGGAGGCGAGTGCGCCTCATGTCGGCTTCTGGAAAGTGTGAGGCGGCCATCCAGGCCGCCAGCGGGCAGAATCGGCACCGTCTATCACCCCTCCCCTCCGACCACTGTGTCCGTCCAGTCCATGACCGAACCTGGAATCGATGCCCCATCCGCCGCACTCCTGAGCCGTGCCAAGCAGGGGCGCGAGCGCATCCTGGGCGCCATCCGCGAAGCGGCCATTGCCGAGTTCAGCCGCCATGGGTTCAAGGGCGCGTCTACCAAAGCCATCGCCGAACGCGCGGGCCTGACCAAACCCCAGCTGCACTACTACATCAGCAGCAAGGAAGAGCTCTATGAAGAACTGCTGTACTCCGTGCTCAACGGCTGGTCGGGGGCCTTCATATTCGACAGCAACAGTGACGACCCAAAGAAGGTGCTGAGCAGCTACGTGCGCAAGAAGCTGGACTACGCGCTGGACAACCCGGGCCTGTCGCGCATCTTCACCACGGAGGTGCTGGGCGGCGGGCTCAACCTGGGCAAGTACTGGCCGGTGGCCGTGAAGTCAACCCAGCAGAAGGTAGAGCTGATCAACCGCTGGATCGCCGAAGGCCGCATGCGCGCTGTAGACGCCAGGATCCTGCTCATGCAGATCTGGGGCATGACGCAGCACTACGCCGACTACGGCGTGCAAGTGCACATCATGCTGGGCCTGGCGCCCGATGAACCCATCGACCGTGAGCACATCGTGCGAGAACTCACCACTTTTGTGCTGCTGGGCTGTGGCCTCGCACCAGATTAGGCCACCCCCAACGTTCCGTGCGCGGCAGGTCCGCCCACAGCCCGGCAATTCTCGACTCAAAGGCGAGCGCCCGAATAGGTGGCCTGAAGTGCCCCGGTCGATCCAGAGCGTTGCCAGGCAACACTGGCACACCGCTTGCATAGTTTGACCAATCGATCAAATCGAATGGTCAAAAATGCAAATTCCTGCCACGGCAACTCCCCTGCCTGCCACTGAACAGGCCTTTGAACTGGTGCTCGCGCGCAGCCAGATGCGGCTGCCCGTAGAGCCCGGTGAAAGCATGGCTGACGTGCTGCTACTCGCCGGCGTGGCCATCGACACCCTGTGCGAACAAGGCGTGTGCGGCACCTGCGTCACTCGCTGGCTCGACGGCGAGCCCGACCACCGCGACAGCTGCCTGAGTACCGACGAGCAACTGACCCATGTGGCCGTGTGCTGCGCGCGCAGCCATGGCCCGACTCTCACGCTCGACCTCTGACTCCGTTTGGCAGAGCACCCGCAATGCGCATCCTCGTGATCTATTGCCACCCGGTGGAAACCAGCTACAACGCGGCCCTGCATGCCGAGGTGGTGCGCAACCTGCGCTTGGCCGGCCACGAGGTGGACGACTGCGACCTGTATGCCGAGGACTTCAGCCCCGTGCTGAGCCGCGAGGAGCGCCTGGGCTACCACGAGGTGCCGAACAACCGGCTGCCGGTCCAGGGCTATGTGAACCGCCTGCTGTGCGCCGAGGCCGTGGTGTTCTGCTTTCCCACCTGGTGCTTCGGCATGCCGGCCATGCTCAAGGGCTTTTTCGACCGCGTGCTGATGCCAGGCGTGGCCTTCGACATCAGCGATCCGCACAACGTGAAGCCCTCGCTCACGCACATCAAGCGCATCTCGGCGGTGGTCACCTATGGCCGCCCGCGCTGGACGGCCCTGCTCATGGGCGACCCGCCGCGCAAGTCCGTCACGCGCTACATGCGCCTGCTCACGGGCGGCAAGGCCCGCGTGGACTACCACGCCTGCTACCACATGAACGTGGCCACGCCCCCGCGCCTGGAAGCCTTCAAGGCCCGCGTTGGCCAGGCCATGGCGCGCTTTGCCTGAGGGATCGGCATGCACGTATCCAACGCCCCCGACCACATCGTCCGCGCCCGCCTGCCCCGCTGGCTGCTGCCCCGGCAATGGCCCGCCAGCGGCGGCCAGCCAGCGCTGGCCGATCTGCACTGGGCCCAGGGCCGCATGCGGGGCAAGGTCCCGCACGACCCGGCGCGCCCCCTGCCTGCGGGCGCCACCTGGGACGTGGGTGGCGCCCTGGTTCTGCCGGGCCTGGTCGACGCCCACACGCACCTTGACAAGGCCTTCACCCTGCCGCGCATGGGCACGGTGAAACCCGGCCTGCTGGGCGCCATCGAAGCCATGATGGTGGACCGCCAGGACTGGACGGAGGCCGACATCCACGCCCGCGCCAGCCGCGCCCTGCAATGGGCCTATGACGCCGGCGTGGTGCACCTGCGCACGCACTGCGACTGGTGGGAGCCAGAGGCCCAGCCCCTGGCGTGGAACGTGCTGCGCGAGCTCGCGCAGGAATGGACCGGCCGCATCACGCTGGAGCGCGTGGGCCTGATCCCGCTGCACCTGTACACCGAGCGCAGCGCCGCCATGCACCTGGCACGCACCGTGGCCCAGAGCGGGCCCGGCGCCCTGTTGGGCGGCTTCGTGCACTCGACCAACTGGAACCCGCGGGCCCTCCGCCACCTGTTCGATGCCGCGCAGCGTCAGGGCCTGAACGTGGACCTGCACGTGGACGAGGAACTGCACCCCGGCGCGCTGGGCCTCGCCACCACAGCCGCGCTGTTGCAGGAGCTGCGCTTCGAAGGCCACGTGGTCTGCGGCCACACCTGTGCGCTGGCCGCGCAGGACGAGGCGACGGCGCTGGCGACCCTCGATGCGGTGGCGCGCAGTCCCATCACCCTGGTCACCCTGCCCATCACCAACCTGTTGCTGCAGGACGCCACCACCGGCCGAACACCTCGCCAGCGCGGCCTCACCCTGATCAAGGAAGCGCATGCGCGCGGCATCCCGGTGCTGGTGGCCAGCGACAACGTGCAGGACCCTTTTTGCCCCGTGGGCAGCTTCGATCCACTCGAAGCCCTGGCTTCCGGCGTGCTTGCCGCGCAGCTCGAAGCACCGTTCGACCGCTGGTCCGAATCGCTGTGCCGCACCGACTGGCTGCGCCGCGGCCCGGACGCACTGCCGCTGCAGCCCGGCAGTGCGTCCGACCTGATCGTCTTCAACCAGGCGGACTGCTGGGGCTTTCCTTCGCGCACGCAGCCCCGCGTGGTGCTGCGCCAGGGCCGGGTGGCCAGTGGCCATGCCAGCGCCGCATGGCACGTGGCTGACACCCACCCCAGCACTCCTACCCACACCCCTGCAAAAAGCATCGCATGAGCGCCCCCGCACCCACTACCCCGGGCATCGCCCAGCCCCTGGCCCGCTACGCCGCGTGGCGACGTGCGGGGGACATGGTGTTCCTGTCCGGGATCATTGCGGTCGACCCGGCGGCCAGCCACATCGTGCGCGGCTATGCCGATATACCTGACGAGGCGGCCACGCTGATCGGCCGCACGGGCGAATTCAGCTGCGACATCAAGGAGGGGCCGGTCCTCGCACAGAGCTGGTATGTGCTGGACCGCATCCGCCAGACCATCGAGGCTGCTGGCGGGCAGATGTCGGACGTGATCAAACTGGTGCAGTACTTCAAGAACCTGGACCACTTTCCCCAATACAGCCGGGTGCGCAAGCTGTTCTTTCCGGGCGAGCCACCGGCTTCCACCGTGGTGGAAGTCAGCGGCATGCTGCCCACGCCCGACATCCTCATCGAGGTGGAAGCCACTGCCTGGCTGCCGCAGCGCTGACCGCGCCGCCCGCCTTCCCGCACCGCATCGCCTTCAAGAAAGACCCGCCCCATGCTGCACGGCTACAACCCGCCCCACCGCTACCTGCCCTACCTGAGCTGGACCGAGATCGTCGACCTGCCGGACAAGGAGAACATCGTCATCGTTTTGCCGACCGGCGCCACCGAGCAGCACGGCCCCCACCTGCCATGCGCGGTGGACACGGTGATCAGCGCGGGCGTGGTGGGCCATGCGCTGGACCGCCTGCCGGCCGAGGTGCCGGCCTTTGCCATGGCCCCCATCACCTACGGCAAGTCGGAGGAGCACCTGCACTTTCCGGGCACCGTCACCCTGAGCGGCGAGACCCTGCTGGCCACCATGAACGAGGTGGGCGAGTCCGTGTACCGCGCGGGGTTTCGCAAGCTGCTGTTCGTCAACGGCCATGGCGGCCAGCCGCAGGTGATGGAGATGTGCGCCCGCGAACTGCGCCTGCGCCATGGCGACTTCATCGTGGTGCCCAGCTTCACCTGGCGCGTGCCGCACGTGGCGGGCCAGTACCTGTCGGACAAGGAAAAGAAGCTGGCCATGCACGCAGGCCATGCCGAGACGGCGCTGATGCTGGCGCTGGCGCCCGACACCGTGCACATGGAGCGCGCGGTGGTCAACTACCCGCCCGTCTTCGAGTCGCCCCTGCTCTCGCCCGATGGCCGGCCTGCCTGCGCCTGGAGCGCGCGCGACTTCGGGCCCAGCGGCATCATCGGCGACCCGCTGCCCGCCACGGCCGAGCAGGGCCACGCCATCCTCGATTCGCTGGCCGTGAGCTGGGCCGCCGCCATCACGGAGCTGCACCACCTGCAGTGGGCCGCACGCCCAGAGCCCACCTGGGGCCGTGCCAGCCACACGGGCCACGTGGAGCACTCGTCCAGCCGGGCATGAAAACTGCCCACCGCCTGCAAGCCACTTTCATTTCCTCTCCAACCACCCCACCGGAGCCTTGCCATGATGAAGACTGCCTCCCGCCTTTCCAAACTTGGTGCAGCCGTGCTGCTCGGTCTTGGTGTCATGGGCGCGGCCCACGCACAGGAAAAGTTCACCTACATGACCAACTGGTACGCACAGGCCGAGCATGGCGGCTTCTACCAGGCTGTGGCCACGGGCCTGTACAAGAAGTACGGCCTGGACGTGACCATCAAGATGGGCGGCCCGCAGGTCAACATCGTCCAGATGATGGCGGCCGGCCAGGCCGAGTGCGTGATGGGCTCCAGCGACCTGCAGATGATTCAGATGCGTGAAGGCGGCGTGCCCGTGGTGAACGTCGCGGCCGTGTTCCAGAAAGACCCCCAGGTACTCATCGCCCACGACGACGTGAAGAAGTTCGAGGACCTCAAGGGCAAGACCATCCTGATCGCCTCGTCGGCCCAGCGCGGCTACTGGCCCTGGCTGAAGGCCAAGTACGGCTTCACCGATGCGCAGACCCGCCCCTACACCTTCAACATCCAGCCCTTCGTGGCCGACAAGAACACGGCCCAGCAGGGCTACCTGACGTCCGAGCCCTTTGCCATTGCCAAGGCGGGCGTGAAGGCCAACACGCTGATGTTCAGCGACCAGGGCTACCCCGCCTACGCCACCACGATCTCGTGCATGGAAAAGACCGTCAAGGAGCGCAATGCCGCCGTGGCCTCGTTCGTGAAGGCCTCGATGGAAGGCTGGAAGAGCTACCTGGCCGACCCGGCTCCCGCCAATGCGCTCATCAAGAAGGACAACCCCAACATGACCGACGAGCAGCTGGCCTACAGCGTGGCCAAGCTCAAGGAAATGGGCATGGCCACCGGGGGCGACGCCGCGACGATGGGCATCGGCATCATGACCGACGCCCGCGCCAAAGCGAGCTACGACTTCCTGGTGGACGCCAAGCTGATCGATCCCGCCAAGGTCAAGCTGGCCGACACCTACACCACCAGCTTCGTCAAGGACCTCAAGGTTCTGCCCTGACCATGAGCCCCGCTGACACCCCGCCAAAGGCACAGAGCCCTCACGCGGCACCACCCCCGCCGGCCGTGGAGGTGCTGTCTGCCGAGAAGACCTACCCCAATGGGATCCAGGCCCTGCTGCCCGTGGACCTGACCATCGAGGAAGGAGAGTTCGTCACCCTGCTGGGCCCCTCCGGCTGCGGCAAGAGCACACTGCTCAAGATGGTGGCGGGCCTGCTGGAGCCGACCGACGGCCAGCTGCACCTGTGGCGCAAGCCGGTGGCGCGGCTGGGCGAAAGCGGCAAGAAGATGGCCTTCGTCTTCCAGTCGCCCACGCTCATGCCGTGGGCCAGCGTGCAGACCAATGTGCGCCTCCCGCTGGACCTGGCCGGCGTACCGCGCCAGGAGGCCGACGCGCAGGTGGCAGAGGCGCTGGCGCTGGTGGGGCTGTCGACGTTTGCGGCGGCCCTGCCGCGCGCCCTGTCGGGCGGCATGCAGATGCGCGTATCGATCGCGCGCGGCCTGGTCACCCAGCCCGACCTGCTGCTCATGGACGAGCCCTTCGGCGCGCTCGACGAGATCACGCGCCACAAGCTCGATGCCGACCTGCTCGACCTGTGGCGCAAGAAAAAGCTCACCGTGATCTTCGTGACGCACTCGATCCACGAGGCCGTGTTCCTCTCCAGCCGCGTGGTCATGATGGCTGCACGCCCGGGCCGTGTGGTCGAAGAGTTCCGCATCGACGCCCCCTACCCCCGCACGGCCGACTTCTTGGTGTCGCCCGAGTTCAGCCGCTACGCCAAGCGGCTGCAAGACAGCCTGCTGCGCGCCAGCGCCGACACCGAGGAGGCCCTCGCATGAGCACGCCATTTCCAACCGCTCCCGCGGCCGCACCCATCGCTGCGCGCAGCGCACCGCCGTCCCGTGCAGCGGCCCCGCCCAGGGCCGCAGCACGGCGCACACCGCTCATGGCGCAGCCCCGCGTGCAGCGCGTGGTCTACCCGCTGCTGGTCGGCCTGGTGCTGATCGCACTGTGGCAGGGGCTGGTCACCGGCCTGGAGCTGCCGCCCTACCTGGTGCCATCGCCGCTGCTGATGATGAAGACCCTGCTCACCGACTGGGCCGCCCTGGGCGCCTCGCTCTGGGTCACCGTCAAGATCACGGTGCTGGCCTTTGGCGTGGCCACGGTGGCAGGGGTGTTGATCTCGTTCCTGTTCGTGCAGAGCAAGCGCATCGAGACCGCCCTGTTCCCCTATGCCGTGCTGCTGCAGGTCACGCCCATCGTGGCGGTGGCGCCGCTCATCATCATCTGGGTGAAGGACCCGACGGCCTCCATGGTGATCTGCGCCGCGCTGGTGGCCCTGTTCCCCATCATCAGCAACACCACGCTGGGCCTGCGCAGCGTGGAGCCCGACCTGCAAAGCTACTTCAAGCTCAACCGCGCCACACGGCTGCAGACGCTGCTGCGCCTGCGCATCCCGAGCGCGCTGCCCTGCTTCTTCGGCGGGCTGCGCATCTCCTGCGGCCTGGCATTGATCGGCGCCGTAGTGGCCGAGTTCGTCGCAGGCACGGGTGGCACGGGCGCAGGCCTGGCCTACCAGATCCTGCAGGCCGGCTTTCAGCTCAACATCCCGCGCATGTTTGCCGCCCTGTTGCTGATTTCGCTCACCGGCGTCGCGCTGTTCGTGCTGATGGCCTGGCTCACGCGACTGGCGCTGGGCGGCTGGCATGCCAGCGAGAACTCGCAAGACTAGACCCCTGCCCCTCCCCCACACCTGGACTTCGCCCGCGGGCGATGTGGGGGACTCCTTCGCCTTCACCGCCCTCCCACAGGAGACAGCACCATGACCCCTACCGCCCACCAATTGCCCGACCTGTTGCGTGACCTCGACTGGATTGCCGACCCGCTGCGCGTAGGCCGGCTTTCGCAGGACTTCGCCTGGTTCAGCCCCGTGCTCAAGCGCGACCTGGCGGGCAAGCGCGGTGACATCGCCGTGCGCCCGCGCACCGAAGACGAGATCCGCAGCGTGGTGGCCGCCTGCGCCCGCGCCGGTATTCCCATCACGGTGCGCGGCAGCGGCACAGGCAACTATGGGCAAAGCACACCGCTGCACGGCGGCGTCATCCTGGACCTGAGCGGCTACAACGGCTTCGGCTGGGTGCGCGGCGGCGTGGGCCGTGCGCAGGCCGGCATCCGGCTCGCAGATTTCGACGCACAGGCCAGGCCACTGGGACAGGAGTTGCGCTGGCTGCCCTCCACCTACCGCAGCGCCACGCTGGGCGGGCTGTTCGGTGGCGGCTTCGGCGGCGCGGGCTCCATCAACCACGGACCGCTGGCAGCCCCCGGCAACGTGCTGGCCGTGCGCGCCATGACCGTGGAGGCCGAGCCCCAGATCGTGGAGCTGCGCGGCCCCGAAGCCATGCTGCTGCACCATACCTACGGCACCAACGGCATCGTGCTGGAACTGGAGGTGGCACTCACGCCCGCGGTGGCATGGACCGAATGCATCGCCACGTTCGCGCAGTTCGATGCGGCGCTGGAGTTCGCCGACCGTTTCGGCAGTGCGCCGGGCCTTGAGAAAAAGGAGGTCTGCTTTCTCGCCGCCCCCATTCCGGACTACTTCGCCAGCCTGGCCGAGCACCTGCCCCCCGGCTGCCATGCCGTGATGGTGCTGGTGGCACCGCACTCAGAGGCGGGCATGCGCGACATGGTCGCCCGGCACGGTGGCCAGGTCACCTACTGCAAGACCGCGGACCAGGTGGAAAAAAGCCGCAAGACGCTCATCGAATACACCTGGAACCACACCACGCTCCATGCGCTGAAGGTGGACAAGGGGCTCACCTACATCCAGAGCGGGTTCGACCCCATGCGCAAGCTCGAGCAGGCCAAGGCCCTGGAAGCCGCGCTGAAGGGTGAGGTGATGATGCACCTGGAGTTCCTGCGCACCAAGGAAGGCGCGTTCAACTGCAGCGGCCTGCAGATCATCCGCTACACCACGGAAGAACGCCTGAACCAGATCATGCAGATCTACCGCGACCACGGCGTGCAGATCAACAACCCCCACGTGTACATCGTGGAAGACGGCAAGCAGAACAACCTGGATCCGGCCGTGGTGCGCGTCAAGCGCCGCTTCGATCCTCTGGGCCTGCTCAACCCTGGAAAGCTGCGCAGCTGGGTGCCCCCTGCCACGACAGCAGAATCTGTAGCCCAGACTGCGTAGCCGAGTACGTCCTGCGGCCCTCAGAAGGCGGTCATCGGCCGCTCGCAATCGCGCCGCCACAATCGACGGCGGGATGACCTGCCCTCTCACGCCCGAGGCCGCGATGAGTGCACCGCAGCGAGCCTTGTCGTGGCCTGCGGCCACCATCATCGGCAGAAGCAGCGCGGTGAGCGCGGCTGCATCCGCCACTGCAGACCCCGGCAAGGCCGACAGCAAGACGGCTGCGAGGATCGCCACGTAGCCCAACCCGCCCCTGATGTGGCCGACGAGGGCCAGCGCGATGATGCGCTTGGACAGGCCGCCCACGTTCATGATCTTTGCGCAAAGCTGTGCGGCGTGTCTCGCCAGATTGTGAGCGGTGCATTGAGGCGCCTGCAGCTCGCCGGGGTCGTTTCTCTCGAGTATGGCGGCGTGAGAGTACCTGATGTTCCAGCACTCAATCGGTTTGCCGGCGTTGTCTACCAATGAACGCCTCGAACTTCGGCTCGCCGTCGGTCGTCACCAACCGCTCAGTGCTGAGCACAGCGTCGGCAGTGATTGTGGACACAGGGAACTACTCTACCGGCAGCGAGAAGGCCGCATCGCCGAGATCGATAGCGTGGGTGACAGAGAGCGAATGGGTGGCGCGGCTGCTCAGTGCGCGGTTCGTCAAAGCGTTCAACGAATACGCCTCGGCGATGCGCTACTGGTGCGCCTGGTACGCCGCGCGCTATGGCCAGGCGCTGCGAATGCCCGTTGCGGTGCCGGTCGCCATCCAGTTCATCGTCGACCACGCCGCGCGCAAAGCGGATGCGGATTCCAAGGCCGGCCTGTCGACGGGATTGGTGACCGAGCTGCCGCCGGACATCGACCAGGCGCTGGTGGCCAACGGCTACAAGGCGCGCCTCGGCGCGCCGGCGCTCAACACGCTCGTGCACCGCATCGCGGTGCTGTCCAAGGCGCATCAGCTGGCCAAGGCGCCGAATCCTGGAGCGGCACGAGCAAGGCAGCATTCGCGTCAACGGCGTTGAGTTGAACGATGACCTGCGGCGCATCGAAGAGGTGCGGCGCGATGCCGGCATGGTGTTCCAGCAGTTCAACCTGTTCCCTCACCTGAGCGTATTGGACAACTGCACGCTGGCGCCGATCTGGTCGAAGAAGATGCCCAGGGCCTAGGCCGAGGAACTGGCGATGAGCTACCTCCAGCTTGCGCATTCCCGAGCACGCGCACAAGTATCCGGGCCAGCTTTCGGGTGGCCAGCAACAGCGCGTCGCCACTGCGCGTGCGCTGTGCACGAACCCCAGCATCATGCTGTTCGACGAGCCCACTTCCGCGCTCGATCCGGAGATGGTGAACGAAGTGCTCGATACCATGGCGAGCCTGGCGGAGGAAGGCATGACCATGCTGTGCGTGACCCACGAAATGGGCTTTGCGCGACGCGTGGCCGATCGGGTGGTATTCATGGACGAAGGCAGGGTGCTGGAGATCAATACCCCCAACGGCTTCTTTACGAATCCTCGGCATGAGCGCAGCCGCGCATTTCTCGACCAGATCCTGCGTTGACGTCGGGCGCTAGTGTTGGCAAGAAGTTTCCAGACTAACTGGACCTGCTACTTCGCTTCCGGCTCTGTGATGAAGCCGATCTTGCGTACGCCGGTCTCGCGCGCCCGCCTTGTCGCCGCGGATGTGCAACTCGGGTTGCGGATCCTTGGCCGCTTCGGTCGCAAGTCGCGTCTTCAGTTCGGCGTCGTCGATCTTACTAAATCGCTCCTACATTTCGACAATACAATTTGTCTTATGTTAAATTATTGTTCGAAATGATGTCAATCACTGCTCGCCAAGCTCATCGCGAAGAATGGCGGCAATGTTTTGGCGCTCACCGAGCAGACGGACAACGTCGAGATGATCATCCGATTCAAAGTAGAACCACTGCACGGGAAAGCCCGTGACGCGCCATGCGCGCAGCCGCGGTATGTCGCACAGCTTCCCGAGCCGCGGCGATCCCAAGGCCGGCATGCGCTGAATCGGCTCCAGTGCAGCCAGAGCCGCGTCGAAGAAGCGCTCGCCAAGTGCACGATCGCCCTCGCGTACGTAGTACTGAGCGATTTCGACAAAATCTTGCTCCGCCAGCGGCCTTAGCTTCGCGCGCTTCAACGCGAACTTCCCAGCGCTCGTTGTTTCAACTCAGCGGCGACTTTTCGAGTGACCAAGCGCCCCTTTCCCGACTCGAGCCCCTCTTTGATCAGTTCGCGCAGCTGCTTCTTTGCCTGATCCTCCTGGTCCTTGCGAATCAACTCCCGAAGGTATTCGCTCGTGTTCCCATATGCGCCAGAGCGCACCCGCTGATCAACGTAGCTGCGCAAGGCCTCAGGAAGCGCGAAGCTCATGGTGTTGGTGCTCATGGGGTAAATCTTGGTACGACTATCAATAGTTGTCAATACCATCAACCGCGCGGGCATCGATCAGACAAGCAGTCGTGTGGATTGACGTTCTTCGCTGTCGATATCGCGTACCTGCTGGGCCCCGCGGGGCCCAGCAGGACCTTCAACCTGCGCGCGCCATCCCGGCATGAAATTTGATGCAATTTGGCCATCAAGCCGGCTCTTGGCCTCGCATAGCAATTGCTCTACAATTGCTTTTGTGAAGACCGCTCAGTTGCCTCCCATACGCGTCGAGCCATCCGTCCGCGATGAGATCGAGAGCGTGCTACGCCAAGGCGAAACCCTGTCCCAGTTTGTGGAGAATGCGGCGGTGCAGGCCGCCCAGCGTCGCAAGTCTCAGCAAGAGTTCCTTGCGCGTGGCCGCGATTCATTGAAGCGGGCGAAGAAGAGCGGCGAGTACTACTCTGCTAAGGACGCGCTCGACGCGATGCAAGAGCGCCTCGACGCGCGCATTTCGCAGCTCGTGCAAGAGAAGCGCGGCAGAGCCGCTCGGCCGTGACCTACACGGTCACCCTGACGCGTGAGGCGCTTGAAGATCTGCTGCGTCTTGAAGACTTTCTCGTCGAGTCCGCTCTGCAGCACGCAGACTTCGATCTGCCGCGTCGTGCAATAGCGGCCATCCGCACGGAGTTTCGAATTCTGGAAACGAATCCGTTCACTTGCCGCATCGCCGACGCTGACCGGCTCGAGCGCGAACTGGTCATTCCATTCGGGGCTTCGGGATACGTAGCCTTGTTTCGAGTCATCAGCGAACGAGAGGTCGTGGTCGCTGCGATCCGCCACCAGCGCGAAGACGACTACCACTAGGATTGGGCTCGACGCGGCGCGCGGATTCAATGGATCGGTGCCCGCAGACAGACCAGTGGCCTCGGCAGTTCCGACGGTGATCGGCATGCCCCGGGCCAAATGGGCCGCGCGCGCAACCGGCGCCGTCAGCCGAACAGCCAGGCCGTTGCCCCATTCCTGGACAGTCTGTTGAGCTTTGATCGGAGTTGCAGACCTCGCACTTTTCATTGGAACTGAATGAGGCAATTCTCGCCCCTCGCCGTCGCGTGTCAACACGTAAAAACAGGACGTAGACTAGGATTGGGCAAGATTGATTATGTTAACTCACTGGTGCAGCAGGCTCAGCGTAGGAGCCCTACGGGCGGCTTGTTCGCCCCCGCAAATGCACCCTGCGCGGGTCGGTGAGCTGCGCGCGCTCGGCGTCAGGAGCCTTGTAGTAGGTGCTGCGGAAGATTCATGGCTCGGCATCCTTCGGCGATGGAGATGCCATGGACCCCTGAGATGATCGACACCCGATCGCTGCTGAAGCCGGCAGCCTGGCGCATTTTTTTGAGGACATCCAGCTCCATGGTGAGTTGGCCAACCTTGCGCTCGAGCGCGGCAATCTTGGCCTCGGCTTCGCGGGCGCGCTCGACGTAGTCGATCTCGTCGGTGAGATCGCCTCGGCGGCACTTGTCTACCCACAGCATCAGCAGCGTGTGGGTGATGTCGTGGGCCTTGGCGATGGACTTGAGACTGCCTTCGCCGTTCAGATACGACTCGACGAGCCGCCTCGAGGGGTTCACTTCACAAGATGGGTCAATTTTCGGCCGGCGCCAACAAGCGGTGGGGCCAGGTAGAACAAGGCATCGGCAAGGCAGGCAACAAGCAAGCACGTGCGTTGCTGGGTCGAACTCGCCTGGGGCTGGTTGCGCTTGCAGCCCGACAGCGCGTTGACGAAGTGATTCAACCGGCGCCGGCAGCGGAAAGCGGATGCGACACGTGGGCATCGTGGCGCTGGCACGGCGCCTGGCATCGCGCCTTGGCGCTCGTCGCGCACGGTGAAATACCGGCGGGTGCGCTGCTGCGGCAGACCGCGGCTTGAAGCGCCGCCAGCAACGCGGGTCTGCCTAGAATGGCGAGGAGCATATTGATGCTATCGATGTTGCCTCTTCAGGATTGGGAGCAACGACCACACCCGTCAAATAGATGCCGACTGTGCTGCCGCGGTCACGTCGGCGCGCGAGACGATTTCGCGCAGGTCTGTCCCAATGGCCAGAGTGCCCATTACACCGGCGTGTTGACCGCCCAGGCGCGACTCCACAAAGCGCTGGGCGACCGCACCATCACTGTGCTTGAGTATCTCGCTCGCCTGAAGCGCAAGGGCCATGCGCGTCACGACAGCGCGCGAGTTGCCCTCATCAACCGGACCCGCACCAAGATCGTCGCGCAAACCGGCGATGAACTTCGCATGCGCTGTGTTGGCAACTTCCGGCTGGGAAATTTCATCCAGGAAGACTTCGAGCGAACCCTTTTCACGGCTGAGCGCGCGCACCACGTCCATGCACATCATGTTCGTCGTGCCTTCCCAAATCGAATTGAGCGGCGCCTCGCGATACAGCCGCGCGACGGGATTTTCCATGATGAAGCCGTTTCCGCCGTGAATCTGCAACGCCTCATAGACGAAGTACGTCGCGCGCTGGCAGTTCCAATACTTGACCACAGGCGTTGCCACACGAGCAAGAAGTCGCTCCCGTTCGTTCGATTCCATGCTGTCGGTCGCCCGTGCGACGCGCATCGCCGACAACATGGCCGCTTCACTTTCCAGCGCTAGATCGGCCAGCACATTCGTCTGCATCGGCAGGTCGGCCAGTCGGCGCCCAAAACCGTTGCGCGTTGATGCGTGATTGATCGCCAATGTCAGTGCTTGGCGCATCAGGCCCGCCGAGCCCACCGCAAAGTCCAGGCGGGTCAGGTGCGCGTGCGACAGAATCTCCCGGATGCCGCGTCCCTCCTCGCCGACCAACATCGCCCAGGTCTTGTTGAACTCGACTTCGCTCGATGCATTGGAGCGGTTTCCGCACTTGTCCTTCAAGCGCTGTACGGCAATGTGGTTCGCGCTGCCATCCGGCAGGAAGCGCGGAACGAAAAGGCAGCTGACGCCGGACTTTGTTTGAGCCAGCGTGTAGAAGCCGTCCGAGGTGGGAACTGAAAAGAACCACTTGTGGCCCGTCACGTTGTAGATCCGGGCGTTGCCCTCAGTTCCAACGAAGGTGGCAGTGGTCTGGGTCTGTCGCAGGTCGGAGCCGCCCTGCTTCTCGGTCATGGCATAGCCGATCACGGCACCCGTTTTTTGCGAGAGCGGCAGGCGGCGCGGGTCGTAGTGCCCGGAGAGTGTCTTTTCCCTCCAGATTGCAAACTCCGGGCGCCCTGCAAAACCGGCGCAGGCAGCGTAGGCCATACCGATGGGGCACCCGGTACCGTTTTCGACCTGATTCCACAGGTAGCTCAGCACCGCGCGTGCAAAGTGAGCCGATGACTCGTCGGTTGTCCAGGCAAGGCTGTGTACGCCATGCGCGAACCCCAGCGCCATCAGTTGATGCCAGGCGGGGTGGAACTCGACCCAGTCCAGACGGTTGCCGAAACGGTCATGCGTGCGCAGCTGGGGGCTGTGCTCGTTGGCCAATCGTGCAAGGTCTTGCACCTGTTCATTGCCTGCCAATGCGCCGATCACCGTCGCGTTGGGAATGCTCCAGGACGCATGGCGTGCCACGAGTTCTCGCAGGGCCACATCGCCTGTGAATGCGTTATGGCCGATGCAAGGATTGGCCTGATTGAATACCTTGTGCGTTTCGACGCCATTGGCCAACGGGAACTCGAACGCCAGTGCGGTACTTTCAAGGGGCATATTCATGACGGTCTCCAAGGGCTGGCCGCGCTGCAGGCCATCCATCAAAAGCTGGGCCACGCCATGGTGAATCATTCCTCGCGATTCGTGAATCTAAATTCTTCTTTCGTGAGTCAAGCATCCGGTACACCAAACCGACGAAGTGGCACAGCCCTTGCTTGCTCAAAGTACCGCGACCTGGCGGCCCCCGCCCTCGATCGCGCTGTAGATCATTGGATAGACGACTCCGAACTCGCGGCTGCTTTTGCTCACCATTTAGGTGCCATGCAAGCGGTCGGACGCTGGAAGCGTTGCAACTGCTGATCCAAACGGAGGTTTGCGTTGGCCAAGCTGGACCCTCTGAATACATCGCGCTACTGGCATGTGCCCGGCTTGCCGGGCATGGACATGCTGCATGCGGACTTCACGACGCATGAATACGCGCCTCATGTGCACCATTCCTTCGTGATTGCGGTCACCGAGGTCGGAGGCGCGGAATTCAAGAGTCGCGGCCGAACGGGCATTGCCCATCAGCAAGCACTCCTCGTGTTCAACCCAGCCGAGCCCCATTCGGGTCGCATGGGCGGCAGCGCCCGCTGGCGCTACCGCTCTGTCTATCTGGCCGAGCCGGGAATCAAGCACCTGATGTCAACACTGGGGATCGATCAAACCCGCTACTTCGGGTCGAACATCTTTTGCGATCAGGACCTCATCGCCAGCTTTCTGGAACTTCATCGAGCCTTCGACGGAAGCAGCGAGCAGTGGGACCCCTTGCGGCAGCAGGAGTTGTTCGTTCACAGCTTCGGAACGCTCTTCCAGAGCCACGCACAGCCAGGGCAACGCGTGCTCCAGGTGCCCGCAGATGCCCGCGTGCTTGCGCCAGTGCTGGAACTGCTGCGCGACGCCTTCTCGGAGCGATTGACCCTTGAGCAGATGGCGGCGACCGCCAACCTGACGCCGTTCCAACTGATTGGTGCGTTCAACCGGACGATCGGATTGACGCCCCACACGTACCTGACGCAGTTGCGGCTCAGGGCAGCCATTGGTCACCTCACGGCAGGCCGGCCCTTGATCGAAGCCGCCATCGCGAGCGGCTTTTACGACCAGAGCGCCCTCACCAGGCATTTCAAGCGCACCTTCGGCATGACGCCTCTCCAGTACGTGCGCGCCCAGACCTGCTGAGAGAGGTCGTCTCTCAGGCGCTCGAGCCGCGCGCTGAGGGACTCCCGCTCCCTTGCTCCCGCCAGGGTTCGAGCGGACGGCTCCGCGCGCGAGCACGCCCTCTTGCGGCTTTGCCGTGCCGCAGAACCTGAGTTGATCTCGAGCCGCCTCTGGCGCTACTGCTCCGGTCGCAATTTTTGCCAATACGGGCGCCCAGACGCTGACTATCGTGCGATTAAATGGTTTGCAGCCACTGCAAAGTAATCAGTTGTTTTTTCAATGGTGTTGAACACACAGGTGCCCCATGCAAAACGTTGATCGCGGTATTACTGGCTCTTCGCTCGCAGGCTCTGCAATCCTGCTGGAAATCGGCGCAGAGTATGGAATCATAGAAATTCTCCAGAATTCACCGACCGTAGACGCTGCAACAGTGTCTCGGTCCTGTGGAATAAAGGAGTCCGTAATTTCCGCCTACCTCGACTCCCTGAGCAAGGCAGGAATCATCGAGGAGTTGAACACAAAAACACCGATAACCTATCGGGCTGGCAGCAATTTCGACGAACTGATCAACGAAGTCGGATACCTGTCGTGGGCGCTCCGCGCTTGCGCCCCCTTGATAAATAACGCGAAAGAATTTTCGGAAAACAACGAAGAAGCACAACTCAAATACCCCAGAAGCGGAGGACTGGTCGCCCGCACGTCGAAATGGATGGGCGACAAATCCTTCTATCCGCAGCCGGAAAATGCCATTGCCGCCATGGCACCCAAGAAAATCGTGGATCTTGGATCTGGCTCAGGCGGCTTCCTGATTCGCATGCTCAGAAAAATTCCCGGCTCCAAGGGCATTGGAATCGACCTGAGTGCGTCGGCCACCGAACAAGCCGTTCGCGCAGCCAGTGAGGCGGGGATGAGCGACAGGCTTCAGTTCGTGACCGCCCCCATCCAGATTCTCGTGGAAGACGCATCACTCATCAGGGATGCGGACATCATCCACGCCGGATTCGTCATGCACGATCTTCTCCCCGCCGAGGAAGAAATCCTCGACGCGTTGTTGCGCGCTTGCTGCGCCAATGCGATCAAAGGCACGCTGATCATCGTCGATGCCATTCCCGTCGCTCAATCGAACTGGGAAAGACCATTCGCCGCAGCATTCAATCATTTGCACAATCACTTCATGTCTAGGAAGCTTCTGAGCGAAGACGAGTGGACTGAAAAATTGTTCCGCGCGGGCTTTTCAAACGTGCGGGTTGAAATCCTCGATCACCCTGGAGGGCGCATGTTGATGGCAAGCAAATAATGAAATTATCACGGCATTTTTTTAACACCTGTAATTAGGAGTGAGAAATGAGAGTTACCATTTCCGATCTGGTTGAGAGAGTTAAAAGTCATCGCTGCTATTCGCATCCGATTTTCAAGAATTGGGTAAAGATCGAACCTGAGCCGCCCGTTGTGGGAGCTCTTTTTCACCAGATCCAGAGTTTCTGCGCCTCGACGCGTCCAGGATGGAATTTTCCGACCGCACTCAAGGAGCATGGCCTGCACAGGCAAAGCGAGTTGCTGGAAGAAATTGTCGAGAGCGAATCGGGCCACGGCCCCGAGCTGGCGACGATGGCGGGATACATTGTCAACCAATCGGCTGACAAGCTCATTTTTTCGGACCTCTACAACCAGGAGCAAGTCGAAGCGAAGCTCAAGGACTTTTCCAATCAATTGCTCGGGTCTTTGCCTGGGTACGACATGGAAACCGGAATGACCGCGCAAGTTCGAAAGGCCATCGGAGTATTCGATCATCGCAAGCTGACGGACATCGAAAACACCTACAGGAATCTCGGCACCACGCTGGCGCTGGAAATGATCTCCAATCAGCAATTGATCCCGGGCGAAAAGTATTGCCTGGTGGACAGCGGCATCTACAACGCGGACCTCGATGTGCCCGAAATGCACTACCTTCTGGAGCACTGGGGTGAAGTCGGAGCCGAGCAGCATCACGAGCAAAACGCCCGAACCGCGGTCGAGCTCGCCTTGAAAACGGAGTACGCCCATCTGGTCATCGAGGGCGCTGACGACTTCCTCGACTCGCTGACCGGCCTCTGGGACGTTCTGGATGCAGCCTTGTTGCAATCCGGTGTCGCACAGGAGAGGAAAGTGGACGCCTATGTCTAGCAAGCGGCCGAGCCCCTTTCAAGCTTGAGCAGCGCTTACAGCGCCGAGTCAGGTTGTTTATATGGTCGCTTATTTGATTGGTCGGATGTCCATTGTGGATCCGGATCAATACAACGAATACAAGCAACTCACGCCCGGGATCATAGAAAAATTCGGAGGCAAATTTCTGACGCGCGGAGGCGAGCGCATGCACCTGGAAGGCGCCTCGGATGATCGACGCGTGGTTCTTGTCGAGTTCAAATCTGCCGATGCGGCGAGAAAATTCTACGAGTCACCGGAATATACCTTTGCACGAGAATTGCGAAAGGATGCCGCAGTCGACATGCAGCTCATGGTGATAGAGGGATTTGAAGAAGGATAGATCCTCGCCCTGTCCGTTGACACTCCAAAAAACAAACCGGCTGACACGGCCGACGGAGACTCGGTCGTGTCGGAATAAAATATGACGACGTCCATCGCCCTTCCTGCTGCTTCAAAGAGCAATTTCCTTTCCTTCGTCGCGCTGCTGCTTGGTGCGGCGGCCTTGGCGCTGGGTGGTGTTTTTCTTCGAAATAGCGAATTGCCGCCGACCGCCAGTGCGGTCTATCGGGTCGCACTGGCGATTCCGATCTTCTTCCTGCTCGACATGCTTGCGGCGAGAGCCGAGCCCGTGCACACGACGGGGCCGGCACCCGAACAGACGCCTACCATTCCGATCAAGCTCATTCTCGTCGGATTCATTTTCTCGGGAAATTTGGCGCTCTATCACTGGTCCATGACGCTGACCACGCTGGCCAATTCCAATCTCCTTGCCAATCTTGCGCCGATCTTCGTGGTGCTCGGGTCCAATTTGTTCTTGGGCAAGAAATTCAGTTCCGGTTTCTTGTTCAGCATGTTGTTCGCGTTGGCAGGCGCCTTCATCCTGATCGGCCATCGACTCGACTTCGGCTCGAATTACATGACAGGAAATCTATTGGGACTGTTGACGGCGGTTTTTTACGGCTCATACCTTTTGGCGGTTAGCCTCGTGCGCTCGAATTATCGAACGATGACCGTCATGGCATGGAGCAGCGTCGGCACGCTGATCGTTCTTTTGCCTATCACGCTTCTGCGCGGCGAATCACTTGTGCCGCGCACGATTCATGGCATGCTGATGCTGCTGGCGCTGGCGGTCGTTTCCCATGTCGGAGGTCAGGGTCTCATCGCCTATGCGCTGGCCAAGCTTCCAGCTGCGCTTTCTTCGATCACCCTGCTGATACAGCCTGTCATTGCGACCGTGCTCGGAGCCTATTTGTTTCACGAATATCTGAGCGTCACCGAATTTGCGGGAGGCGTGATCATTCTGATCGGCATCGTTACCGCACGACGTTTTTCATAGACATCCCAAAATCGAGGAATTCATGTCACCTTACCTTTGCCATACCCAGCCCGATTGCTTTCGATTTGAAGCCGAAGTTATAGCGCGTCGTCCGACTGCCGTTCTTCTCGATCGGTCTTTCTTTTATCCAGGCGGCGGCGGGCAATTGGCAGATCGTGGCACACTGCAATGGAATGGCGGCGAGATCAAGATCAGCCGGATCGAAATGGAGGGCGGCAATGCGTGGCACTGCTTCGACGAAACTGACGTTGCCACGATTCCCGCCGAAAAGGTCATCGCAAACGTGGATCAGGATTTCCGGTTCATGATGAGCCAATTGCACACGGGCCTGCACATTCTCAATGCGCTTGTCTATCAGCGCTTCGAGGGCTCGCTGGTGACGGGCGTGCAAATGGCAGCCGACGGTACGGCCCGCATCGACTTCGACCTGCCCGAGGCCGACAACAACGATCTGCGCAAGCTCGAACCGGAGCTCAACACCCTCATCTCGGACGGGCTACAGGTGAATGCGGTGTACCTCGATGCGACCGAACTCGCACGCGAACCCGGGGTGCTCCGCAGCCGGTCCGTTGCACCACCAAGCCAGCATGACGGCACGACACGGATCATCGAAATCGCGGGGCTGGACCGGCAGGCCTGCGGCGGAACCCATCTTTCGAAGACTTCGCAATCGGCGCCGTTGCGCATCCTGAAGATCGAGAACAAGGGGCAGCACAATCGAAGGATCCGAATCGGCTTGGTCAGATAGGGTGAGCATGCCCATCGAACCGATCCCCTCGCGCCCTCTGCCCGAAGGATTTCTGCCTCCGAACTGCACGTTCTCCGAGCAGGACTGGCCCGTTCTGGCCAGGCAATGGTTTCCAGTCTCTCGCGTCGACGAGGTATTGGCAAAACCGAGGCAGGTGACCTTGCTGAATCTGAGATTGGTCATCTATCGCATGCCCGATGGCATTCGTATCGGTCGCGACACGTGCCCGCACCGCGGGCTGCCGCTGAGCACGGGACGCATCGAAGACGACGAGCTGGTTTGCGCCTATCACGGCCTGCACTTCGGGTCCGACGGGCAATGTCGCAAGATCCCCGAGAAGCTCGCACTCAATGCAGCGGAATGTTTCAGGATCACGATGTTCCCGGCTGTTGAATGCCATGGTCTTATCTGGACCTGCTTGATCCCGCAGGGCGAGCCCAAATTCCCGGAAATTCACTCGACGATTGAAGCTTCTGACCAAGGTGATGTGGCGAAATTCGAATTCTCGAGCAGTGAAGCAACGGTCGAACTCGGCAATCACCATTCGCTGCGAGATCTCGCGCTGAACGAGTACCGAAGGCTGTTCAACGAGATGGGACTGACCACGGCAGCGCACGCTTTGCTGCTGTCCCGCGCCTGATCCACCGGCTTCAAATTTTCACCAATATCACCGCGTCACCCCCTGTCATGCTGTGCCGCACAGCGAGGCCATCACATGACGCAATCATTCCGCCAAGCAAGCCCTGAAGTCCTGACGCTCACCAGCGCGGTGCTCGATGTTCGTCCAGTGGCGCTATTGCTATATCTACACCGCTTATTGCTGTATCTAGCTCGCGTCTCCGAGCATTGACCCGACGGTCTTGCAGCTACTCGTTCACATGAAACTCACAAGGATCAAATGACTGTCTTCTCTACCGAGTCTTTTGCGGACCACGAACAAGTCGTCTTCATATCCGATGATCGAGTCCAGTTGCGAGCCATCATCGCTGTCCATGACACGACGCTCGGGTCAGCCCTGGGTGGTTGCCGCATGTACCCCTACGCCGACGAAGCTTCCGCGTTGCGTGACGTACTTCGCCTGTCGCGCGGGATGACTTTCAAGGCCGCGGCCGCAGGGCTCCGACTGGGTGGCGGGAAGGCGGTGATCATCGGAGATCCTCACAAGGACAAGACACCCGAACTGTTGCGGGCCATGGGCGTGGCGATCGATCGGCTCGGAGGCCGCTACATCACCGCCGAGGATGTTGGAACCACCGTCGCCGATTTCGCCTGGGTGCGAGAAGGCACCCGGCATGTGGTCGGCTTGCCAGAGGAACTGGGCGGTACTGGAGACCCTTCGCCGACCACTGCATTGGGGGTCTACCACGGCATCGTGGCCGGCGTCGCTCATCGATTGGATCGTGACCTCCGCGGACTGACGGTGGCTGTGCAAGGCCTGGGCAACGTCGGCTGGAGCCTGTGCCGGTTGCTCGTCGACGCGGGGGCGCGTCTTGTGGTGTCCGATATTGATGCGGCGCTTGCACGCAAGGTCTCTGCCGAATTCGATGCGCAGGTCGTCGATCCCGACGCAATCTACGCCGCCCAGGCGGACGTGTTTGCGCCGTGCGCGATGGGTGCGATCGTGAACGATCAAACCCTGCCACGGATGAAGTTTCGGGTGATAGCTGGTGGAGCGAACAACCAACTGGCCCGCGATGAGCACGGCAAGCAGCTGCGCGACCGGGAAATCCTGTACGCGCCGGACTTCGTGATCAACGCCGGTGGCCTGATCCGGGTGGCATCGGAGCGCGACGGCTTCGATCCCGCGGGAGTGGATCTGCAAGTCGAGGCCATCGGCGCCAGGTTGCGCCGAATCTTCGAACTGTCCGACCGGACGAGCGCACCGACCCAGGCCGCGGCCATGCAGCTCGCGCAAGAACGGTTGAGCGGCGGCAACGCCAGCAACAGCACCCGGGTCGAGCGTGTTGCATGACCACCATCGAGATCTTGCGGACCCTGGTGGCATTCGATACGACGTCGCATCGGTCGAACCTCGATCTGATCCATTGGATCGCCGACTACCTGGCAGTGCATCGGGTGAAAGTGCATCTCGTGCACAGCGAGGACGGAGGGAAGGCGAACCTGCTTGCCAGCATCGGCCCCGACACGGTGGGCGGCATGGTGCTCTCCGGGCACACCGACGTCGTGCCCGTGGCCGACCAGAAATGGAGTTCCGACCCCTTCACGCTGGTCGAACGCGATGGTCGATTCCATGGTCGCGGCGCAGCGGACATGAAGGGCTTCATCTCCGCCTGCCTGTCGGCCGTCCCTTCGTGGCAGCTGCGGTCATTGAGTCGTCCGATTTACTTCGCGTTCTCCTACGACGAAGAGATCGGGTGCCTCGGTGTTCCGCAGCTCGTGAACCGTTTGAAGACCCAAGTGGAAGCGCCTGCACTGGCCATCATCGGCGAACCGACCGAGATGCGGATCGGCGTCAGGCACCGCGGTTTTTTCGGGCACCGGGCCCTCTTCAGTGGATTGCCCGTGCATTCGAGCGATCCGTCGCTCGGCGCCAGCGCGATCGAGCCCGCCGCCTACCTCGTCACCTGCCTGGCCGGGCTGCGACGGAGCTTTGCCAGGCAGGGTAGCGAGGCCACGCTCAACATCGGCCGGATCGACGGAGGCACCGCGATCAACATCGTGCCAGGCTGCTGCGAGGTCTTGTGGGAGTTCCGTCCGCAAGACGAAGCGGCAGCGGAACTTGTGCGCGATGCGGTCCGGGATGCCTTGACGAACCTTCCCGCCGGCGTCACGGTCGAGGCCGTGCAGGTCGCCGGCGTGCCCGCACTGTCGACGCGCAACAACGACGCAGCGGTCTCGGTCGCACGCGAACTCGGAGCGCTCTGGCCGGAGGCAGACCTGCCGTTTGGCACCGAGGCGGGCTTCTTCCAGCAGGTCGGTATTTCAACGGTGGTATGCGGCCCTGGCTCAATCGCCCAGGCGCATCAACCGGACGAATGGATCTCCGCAACCCAGCTGCAGGCGGCCGATCGCTTCATGCAATCGGCCGGTGCATGGGCGCTCTCAGAACCCGGTATCCGACACCCCCCATCATTTCAGACAGCATAAGATTATCGACGCAGCCGCGGTGGCTGACGCCACCGCGCTCGCCGCCAACGGGACCCCGGCGCAAGGCGCGGAGGCCCACGACGCCACACGCCGGATGGTTCCCGCTGAGGTCATCGGCAACGCTCGTTGTAGAGACAGACCGACCATCACGCATCTGGAACATGCTCGTTGACCAATGGAAGCACGCGGGCGGCAGCCAGTTGTAGGCAATCTCTGGCGATCTTGAGATCAGGCGCGTACGGCAATTGCAGGGCACCAAGTGGACCCTGCGGCGTCGCAATCAAAAATTGAAGTGATGACGGCGGCCGCCAATGCACAAGTACCCCTGCTCCACCGAGGCCTCACAGTCCGGTTCGGCCTTCGCAAGCTGCTCCAGCGCACACATCAAGCACTCAGCGACTTCCCACCGCCGCTCGGCCACCGCATGCCTGTAGAGCCTGAGCACCCCTTCTTCCAGGCTCGGATAAACGTGGGTGTCGTTCATCGCATTTCCCCCATTACGGCTGCTGGCGCTACTTGCAACGTAGACGATTGCCCCATAGCAAGGTCAAGGCCAGGGGTGCTTGACCTTCGCCTTGGGGCGAAGGTTTATCGTTCGCTATGGCTTCCCCTGCATCCGCGCCCGGCCCCCTGACCGTCGGCAAGCTTGCCGCTTTGGCGGCCGTGTCGGCCAATGCCGTTCGCTTCTACGAGCGTGAAGGTCTGATGCACGCGCCGACAAAGACCGAGAGTGGCTACCGGCTGTATGGGCCTGAAGCGGTGCAGCGGTTGCGCTTCATCAAGCAGGCGCAGCACAGCGGCTTCACGCTCTCGGAGATTCAGGCGCTGCTGCAGTTGCGCGACCAACCGTCCTCGTGCTGCACCGACGTGCGCACCAAGGTGATCGAAAAGAAGCTCGAGCTGGAAGCCCGCATCAAAGCCATGAAGGAGATGTCCAGGGCGCTGGACCAGCTCATCGCCGACTGCAGCAACGACTCCCGACCCGTCGAGGACTGCTCGATCCTGGCTGCGCTGTCCAGAAGTGACCAAGGACCCCTCCGATGAAGGTTGAAGTGCTGCACGCCATCGGTTGCGAGAAGTGCCTTCGTGAACTGGACAGTCTGCGCGCCGCGGCGCTGCAGTTCGACCCCACCGTGGAGTGGACGGAGATCGACATCCTCGCTGCCCTTGACTACGCCGTCGAGCTGGGGGTGCTCAGACCGCCTGCAGTGGCCATCAACGGCGCACTGGTGTTTCTTCGCTCCCTTCGCCCGACGCGCTCGCCGCAGCGATTCGCGAGCGTCGCTTGAGCGCGGGCTGACATGGACATCGAGGCGTTCCAGCAGGCCGTCCAGAACGCTGGCGTAGCCGCGCTCGTGGTCAGCTTTCTGACCGGCTTTTTCTTCAGCTTCAACCCGGTCGCCCTGGCAGCCATTCCTGTTTCCCTGGCCTATGTGACGAAGGCGCGAGCGCCACGCCAGGCGCTGGTCTTCGGCTGCATGTTTATCGCTGGCATGGTGCTCACGCATGTGCTGCTGGGTGCGGTAGCCGGCTCCGGTGGCAAGGGGGTGCAATCCTTGCTCGGGCGCTACTGGGGACTGGTGCTCGGGCCGTGGCTCATCCTGATGGGCTTGCTTTGGCCGGGCTGGATTCGCATGCCTTTCAAGGGCCTCTCGTTGCACGCCAAGCGTGTCACGGGCTCCTGGGGCGCCTTCGCATTGGGCGTTCCCTTTGCCATCGCGATCTGCCCGGGGTGCACGCCGGCGCTGATCGTGCTGCTCGGCGTCGTGGCTGGCATCGGTTCGCCGGTCTGGGGGGCGCTGCTGCTGCTGGCCTTCGCGCTCGGGCGCGCGGTGCCGATCGCATTGGGTGCCAGCGCCATGGGCTGGCTGGAGAAGCTGCGGCCCCTTGCGCGCTACCAGCGCGCCTTCGACATCGTCGGCGGTGTCGCACTCGTTCTCATGGGCCTGTACATGCTCAATGCCCAGTTCTTCTGGATACCTGGGCTGGCGATCTGACACCGAGGGGCACCATGCCTTCGCAACCCTCAATCAATGCCGCGCCACTTGAATCGGTGCTGACCTGTCCACACTGCGGCCACGCCAAGCGCGAGACGATGCCGATCGATGCCTGCTTGTTCTTCTACCAGTGCGAAGGCTGCAACGCGGTGCTGCGCGCGAAGCCCGGGGACTGCTGCGTGTTCTGCTCGTTCGGGTCGGTGAGATGCTCGTCGGTGCAGGCGCAGTGAGCGGCGGCCCGGTGACGGTCACCTCATCTTGCTCGTACGGAACTCGATCGCT
>NZ_RWKI01000027.1 GCF_003984645.1 Variovorax sp. MHTC-1 | reverse complement strand
AGCGGTCGTTCCAAGAAATTGATTGCCGCTGCGCGAAGACCGAGCCAGGAGAGATGTCCGGTTACCTCAACGGTGTCGCTGTCTTTGGGCATCGACCTTGACGCTCTCGGCCGATAGAGTGATCAGTAAAGAGCGTTTGCAACTGGCGCATTCGACGGAGACAAAAAATGCAGGTAATGAATCGTGGCTTCATCGTCACGGGGGCAGGGTCGGGCCTGGGTGCCGCGACCGCTCGACGTCTCGTGAAGGCCGGCGCGGCTGTGCTGCTGCTGGACCAGAACGGTGCAGCGGCCGATGCCCTCGCCCAGGCGCTTGGAAACACGTCGATTGCCGTGCGCGCGGATGTCACGGATGCTGCAGATGTCGAAAACGCCATTCGGCAGTTTCGCGAAACCTTCGGCGACCTGCATGGATTGATCAACTGCGCTGGCGTGGCTCCAGCGGAGAAGGTCCTCGGACGCGAGCGCCCCCATGATCTGGATTCCTTTGTTCGTACCCTGCATATCAATCTTGTCGGCACGTTCAATGTCCTTCGGCTGGCCGCCGCAGAAATTGCAAAGAACACGATCACGGAGCCGAATGAGCGTGGCGTGATCGTGAATACGGCATCGGTCGCTGCATTTGACGGCCAGATTGGGCAAGCCGGATACGCTGCCTCCAAAGGAGGCATCGCCGCGATGACTTTGCCTATCGCACGAGAGCTCGCACGCGTGCGAACCCGGGTCGTGGCCATTGCTCCAGGAATCATGGAAACGCCCATGCTGTCAGCGATGCCGCAAGAAGTGCAGCAGGCGCTGGGTCAGATGGTGCCTTTTCCGCCGAGGCTGGGAAAACCGGACGAATTCGCGAGCCTGGTGCTGCATGTCGTCGATAACCAATACACATCAACGGCGAAGTGATCCGTCTGGACGGAGCCATTCGCTTGGCTTCGAAACAGCTAGGAAATCTGGAATGAACCGAATGATGGCGCCGCCGCTGGATGCACAAGCGCTGCGACGAGCGGTCGATTGGGCCATTGCCACCCGACGCAGCGTCAGGGCGTATCTGCCTAGGCCGGTGCCGAGAGAAGAGGTCGAAGCGATCCTCTCGATCGCGCGCTACAGCGCCTCCGGCATGAACATGCAGCCTTGGCATGTGCATGTGCTGACCGGGACTGCAAAGGCCCGCCTGTCGGCTGCGATTGCCGCGCTCGACGACGATCACGGCAGGTCGGGGGAACTGCTCGAGCCCTACGACTACTACCCGCGCGAATGGTTTTCCCCCTACCTGGAGCGGCGCCGCAAAGTCGGCTGGGACCTCTACGGATTGCTCGGCATCGCCAAAGGCGACAAGCAGCGCATGCACGTGCAGCACGGGCGCAACTACCGGTTCTTCGATGCGCCCGTGGGCCTGTTCTTCACGGTGGACCGCGAACTCCAGGAAGGAAGCCTGCTGGACTACGGCATGTTCCTGCAGAGCGTGATGGTGGCCGCGCGCGCCCGGAACCTCCACACCTGCCCTCAGGCCGCCTTCCTGAAGTTTCATCGCCAGATCGCGGACGTGCTGGACATTCCCGGCGGCCAGATGCTGGTCTGCGGCATGAGCCTGGGCTACGCCGACACGTCGTCGATCGAGAACTCGCTCGTGACCGAGCGGGAGCCGGTTTCCGCCTTCACGACATTTCACGACACCTCCAAGGAGACAAGAGCATGAGCGCGCAATCCTATGCACAGGGCCTCGAACGCTGCGCGGCAAATCATGTGCCGCTCACTCCGCTCGGTTTTCTCGACCGCGCCGCCTTGGCGCATCCGAAACGCGTGGCGGTGGTGCACGGCGATCTGACGCGGACATGGGCGCAGACGCGGGAGCGCTGCCATCGCCTGGCGTCGGCGCTGACGATGAGAGGCATCCAGCCGGGAGACACCGTTTCGGTTTTCGCGCCCAACACGCCGGCCATGCTGGAGGCCCACTTCGGCATCCCGCTGGCCGGCGCGGTGCTCAACGCGATCAACCATCGCCTGGATGCCGAAGGAATCGCATTCATCCTGCGTCACGGCGAGTGCAAATTGCTGATGGTCGACCGCGAGTTCGCCGCCACGGTGGCCGCTGCCTTGAAGCTCCTCGACCGTGCACCTGCGGTCATCGACATCAACGATCACCTCGCACCACCCGGCGAACGCATCGGCGAGACCGACTACGAATCCTTGCTGGCGAGCGGAGACCCGGACTTCCCCGGCCGGTGGCCAAGCGACGAGTGGCAACCCGTCGCTCTGAACTACACCTCCGGCACGACCGGAGACCCCAAGGGCGTCGTCGCCAGCCACCGCGGCACCTACCTCATGAGCCTGCTGCAGATCACGAACTGGGCGATGCCCCGGGCGCCGAAGTATCTGTGGACCTTGCCCATGTTCCACGCGAACGGATGGTGCTTCACTTGGGCCGTGACGGCGGCCGCGGGAACCCATGTCTGCCTGCGCCGGGTTTCCGCCGAGGCGGTGCTGGAGGCCATCGACCGGCACCAGATCGATCACCTCTGTGCAGCGCCGGTCGTGATGGCAATGCTCGCGGACTCGGCGCAAGACACCCGGCTGCCTCGTCCCGTGCGCGTACTGACCGCCGGGTCTCCGCCGCCGCTCGCCGTGCTGAACGCGGTTCTGGCGATGGGCTTCGACGTGGAGCACGTCTTCGGCATCACGGAGGTTTCCGGCACGCCGGTGAGTTGCGTGTGGCAGGACGGCTGGGACGATCTTGCGCCCGCCGAGCAGGGCCCGCTGCGGGTGCGCCAGGGCGTGCGGGCCGCCATGTTCGAAGGCCTCATGGTTGGCGACGCCGACACCCTCGAACCCGTCCTGCCCGACGGCAAATCCGCGGGGGAGCTCATGCTGCGCGGCAACACCGTGATGATGGGCTACTTCAAGAACGAGGCAGCAACGCGCAAGGCGCTCGCCAACGGCTGGTTTCGCACCGGCGACGTCGCGGTCCTTCATGCCAACGGGTATGCGCAGATCACCGATCGTTCGAAGGACGTGATCATCTCGGGCGGCGAAAACATCTCCTCGGTGGAAATCGAGGACGTCGTCCATGGACACCCGGCGGTCCTGCATGCCGCGGTGGTGGCCCAGCCCGACAGCAAGTGGGGCGAGGTGCCCTGCGTGTTCATCGAACTCAAGGCCGGTGTCGCCGCGCCCACCGAGCAAGACATCATTTCGTTCTGCCGCGAACGGCTGGCTCACTTCAAGTGTCCGCGCCGGGTGATCTTCACGCCCTTGCCGAAGACGGCCACGGGAAAAATCCAGAAGTTCCGCTTGCGCCAGCAGGCCGGAAGCCAGGACGCCATCACCAGGCTCGCGAGCCATGGGTGAGTTCGAGGCCGCCGCCGTTGCCCCCGTCGGACCCGGCTACCGCTTCTCGCGACCCCATACCTTCGACGAAGCGCAAGTGCGGGCATTTGCCCTGGCCGCGGGAGACGAGAACCCCCTGCACCACGATGTGGCGTTTGCACGGGGCACGCGCTTCGGCGGGTTGATCGCCAGCGCGACCCACACCACCTCCCTGTTGATGGGACTGACCGCCAGCCATTTCGCCGAGAAGGGGAACGTGCTGGGAATGAACTTCTCGTTCGACTTGCTGCGTCCAGTGCGGGCGAGCGAGACCGTGCTCATCGAGTGGCAGGTGACGTCGATGGCCGCGCATTCGAAGGGCGGCTGCGTCCTCGAATTGCAAGGTGCGATCAAAAGCGCAGACGACCGGACCAGCGTTCTCGCGCAGGGGACGGTCCTTTTCACGCCCGCCTCATAACAGCCCGCAGCCTCTAAACAGGACGCCGTTTCTTTATCAGCCGGAAACAACCTTATGTCATTTGCAAGAAGCCTAGGCACCGCGTCAGCGCGTATGGGGAAAGCACTCATGAAAGATCCTCTGAACTGTCGTCTGACTAACATTGCTTCTCCTTGCAATATCGAGTCATGGCTGGGTACTCGGTGAAGATGCGCGCGCTTTCAGCGCGCGACGGGAGACGGTCTCGAAGGCCTGCATGCCAGTACATGGGGCATCCACGCATCAGCCACAGGGCGCCGGCAAGAAATGCCGTGCGGAGTAGAAGAGGCAATAGGTCCGGCAGCATGGCCGCGAACAGGAGGCCGACGGCGCCGAGGCCCCGCAGACGATTGACAGTCAAGGAAGTACTGCAGAACATGGACTCATTGCTCGCGGTTCGCCGGCTCAGGCGAGCCGTCCTTGAGCCAGTAGCCACTCGACAGTAGTTGTGTGCGAACGAGTCCACGCGCCCGGTGCAGGCGGCTCTTGACCGCTTCGACACTGAGGCCGAGTTGCAGCGCCACTTCCGGTGCGGTCAACTCGTGCACGTCACGCAAGATCAGCACTTCGCGGTAGGGCGGCGCCAGGCTTTCCACCGCACGCGCGAGGTCTAGCCGCAGGTCGACAGGCGTGACAGGCGCTTTTGGGATAGCGGCTTCCGGAAGATCGTCCAGTGCTTCGGCCCGAGTCCGGCCTCGGAACAGGCGATAGCACTCTCGCTCGACGATCCGGAACAGCCAGGTGGCCAGCGTGGCCGCCGTCCGCAGCGCACCGATATGGCGGTAGAGCCGCCAAAGTGCTTCCTGCACGGCGTCTTCCGCATCCTCGCTGGTTGAGCAGGTTCGTCGCGCAAAGCGCTGGACGTCGGGCTGGCACACCCGCATGAGCTCGAGCACCGCGCCGGGTTGACCACCGCGCGCGGCCTCGACAAGTTGAAGGCGAGCGTCCTGCATGCGCTCAGTCTCCCACGTGTCGGCGTCCGATCATCGCGCAGGCCGGACAGAAGCCCACGATGGTAGTGAACGCCAGGCTCGCGACAGTCAGCCACCCCACCCAACTCCCCGGGCCCGAGGCGAAAGTCCAAGTCAGCCCTGCCAGGATGGCCGCGAGGACAAGGCGCGCGGCGCGCTCCCAGAACGGCAGATTGCGCTTCAGATGAAACATGGAGATCCTTTTGGTTGATTGCTTCCCTCACCAAGAGGGGCAAGAAGGACAAAAGGATTCAGGGGGTGAAGAATTTTATCGATGTCCTGCAAGGCGCCCTCAGGCGCCAGCGCGCGAACGGATCGACAAAGCTCAGCGCCGTGTCTGCAGTTCTGGAATCGCGCGGGTCATCTGGGAATGGGAGGGGAGCCTCAACGGCGATGCGCACTCAGACCGGTGCAGCCCCCGCGAGGTGTGGAGACCGGTCGCAATACTCGACTAGGAGCTCGGTGAGGACCCGAATCTTCCGTGCGGGATGCTGACCGGGCGGGCGGATGACATAGGCACCTGCCGGGGGTGGCGGATGACGTGTCATCACCGGCACAAGTGCCCCGGAGGCCAGATGCTCGTGGGTGAGCCAATCGGGCAGGTAGGCGATGCCGAGTCCTGCTGTCGCGGCAGCGACCAACGCGGTGCCGTTGTCGCTCTTGAAGCGCCCCTGCGGATGAACCGTGATGATCCTGTCGCCGTCCATGAGTTGCCAGGCTTCGGTTCCCTGCATGAGGGCCTGGTGCGCGCCGAGCTCCTCCGGGGTTTCGGGCGACCCGTGCGCCTTGACATAGTCCGGGCTGGCGACCAGCTTCCCGTGGATGCGACCGATGCGTCTTGCGATCAGGCCGGAGTCCTGAAGGTAGCCGACCCGTATCGCACAGTCATAGCCCTCCGCAATGAGGTCGACGAAGCGATCGCTGTAGCGGGCCTGGATGTGGAGCTGAGGGTGGCGTCGCGCCATTTCCGCGAGGATCGGCGCAAAGTGGGTCGGCCCGAAAGAAAGCGGCGCCGCAACGCGCAAACGGCCGCGAAGGTCGCCAGCGGGCAGGATCGCTTCCCTCGCCGCGTCCATCTCGGCGCAAACCCTGGCTGCATGGTCTCGGAATGTGGCCCCGGCCTCAGTGAGCGCGGCCCCGCGGGTGGATCGCGACAGCAGCTGGACGCCAAGTTCCGCTTCAAGCCGCAACAGGCGACGACTCACGATCGACTTGGCCACGCCGAGCCGAAGCGCAGCCGACGAAATCCCCCCTGCATCCGCAACTTCCACGAAGGTCTGCAGTTCCTCGATGTCCAACTCAGCGTTCCTCTTTTCGCGACACAGCTTGCCGTGAAATGGTACTACCGTACCGGGTTTGGGAACAACACAATGCGTCCAGGCAACGTCGCGCCGGCGAACGTTTCCGCAAATCAACCCCGCTCAAAGCGGCAACAAAGGATGCATCAATGACTTTTCGCAACGGCCTTGCTTCGCTTCTTCGTCCAGAAGATTCGGTGCTCGTTTTGATCGACCACCAGCCTTACCAACTCGCGAACGTCAACAGCCACGAACCGCAGATGGTGATCAACAACACGACGGGGCTGGCGAAGGCCGCCAAGGCCTTCGGCGTCCCTACCATTCTGACGACGGTGATCGCGGCCCGAGGCGGGCTCCTCTTTCCCCAGATTACGGATGTATTCCCCGGCCAAGAAGTGATCGACCGCACGTTCATCAACACCTGGGAGGATCGGAAGGTGGTGGACGCGGTGAAGGCGACGGGTCGCAAGCAGCTGGTCATCGCGGGCCTGTGGACCGAGGTGTGCGTCGCGATGCCGGCAATCCAGGCCCTCGGCGAAGGCTGGGACGTCACGGTGATCACCGATGCGTCGGGCGGTGTTTCAGTCGAAGCCCATGAGGTCGCCATCCAGCGCATGATCGCGGCCGGCGCGAACATGATGACCTGGATGGCGCTCGCGGCCGAATGGCAGCGCGATTGGGCGCGGACCGAGCAAGCCGCCGCGCTGACGGAAGTGATCACCCAGCATGCCGGCGGCAGCGGCATCGCCTTCCTGTGGGAGCAGCAGCTGCTCAATACGCCTGTGCCTGGCAACGCAGGATGATCTGAGCGGGGATGAAGAGGTACTTGCGCAGCGTCGCGCGAAGGCTGACAGCTTTTCGAGGCTCCTCGTCCCTCTCTATCGCAAGGCCGTCATGCCGGGAGCGCTCTTGCTCGCAGGTGAATGTCTGTTCCGGGGCGCTGTCTGACCCAGGCGAAGAGCCTGATGTATGGCTCGCCGACGTTGAGCGCATCCGCGCTCTGCCGACTGGACAGGCTCCGCGCAAGAACATGGCGACCACCGACATGACATGGACGTGAATCTCGACCGGATTCGGCGAAGCTCGCAAGCCGAAGACGATCTCCAACAGCAGGTTCCCCCGGAGCATCGCTACGAACTGGCGCGCGGCAAGCGCGCAATCATCGACCTTGACCTCACCGCGGCGCTGTGCATCCTCGAGCACTTCGCAGATGCGATCGACCGCCCGCTTCGGCCCGAATGTCCAGTAGGCGGCCGCGGCATCCTTGAAGCGGCTGCGATCGGACACGGCCGCCTTGTACAGGCTGATCGCCGACGGCGACATCATGGCTCTCATGACGCTGGTTCCAAGGCCCCGCAGCACTTCATCAAGCGGCTCCTCAGTCCGACTCGGGAGCGACTTCAACGCTTGGTCGGCATTTCGGTTCGCCACTGACCGGAAATGCTCGCTCAGGAACTGCGTCAGTTCGACCGGCTCCGCGTGAGCATCGGCAATGAGTCGCCGATAGAGTCCGTTGGGTGTCCACGTCCAGTAGGAGCGTCCGAGCAGAAAGGACATCAAGACGGCGCAGTTCGACCAGCCCCGCGCCTGGCTGCCTCGTCCCGGAATCGCCTCGCGCACCTTGAGGATGTTGCCGGCGGCACCCCAACGCAAGAACTTGATGGCCTCGTCAAGGGTCAGGACACTGACCATCAGCCGTGTCCACCAAGGCTCCACGAGGAGCCACGTGTCGTCATCCACAAGACGCAGCGCAAACACGTGCTTGTGCTTGGCATTGGCGAAGCGATGCCACCATTGCCGCTGCAGTCCTGGGACGAAGCACACGAACCAGTCCGCTTCATGAACCGTGATCGGTGAACCATCGGCGTCTATTTCGATGGCCAGTTCGTCCGGAACGCCATCAATGTGCGAGCGCCCATCGGTGGTTCCGCGCGGAACGTTGTCTCGGTTCGACGCTAGCGACTTGACTCTAGAGAGCAGCTTGAGCATTTTTGCCTCCCGCTTGGATGCCTACGCAGAACAGCTCGATGATCCGCGAGACGTCACGCTGTTCATGCGACGACTCGTTCGGCTTGTCCGCAGGGAAGGTGTCGGAAAGATCAAAGCTGGCTCTCAGTAACGCCAGGAGGTGACTTGCCAGATTGCGGCTGTCTTGTCCCACAGCGATGCCGGCCGTCTGAGCAGCCTTAAAAAAGCGGGTCAACCCGGCAGTCAAAAGCCCTGGGCCGTGGTTGTAGAAGTCACAGCCGACCCCTGTATTTCTGATGACCTCCGTGACGGCGATTCGGTACAGGTTCTTCAACTGCGAAGCCGAGTACTCGTCCGTCACTCGATGGCCAAATGCAAGGAGCTTCTGTCGGAAAGCCACTTCTGTCGTGCAGTCATCGAGCGGCTCCAGCATCGAGACCGCGAGCGCTTCCGCTATTGCGACGAGCAGGCCTTGGTTGTCCCCGAACGCGTTGCCGATCTCCTGAGGAGTGACGTTGGTGGTGGCAATGACCGCCTCGATGCTCGTGATGCCGCTGCTCGCGCTGCGAAGGGCATCAGCCATTTCTTTCAGGATCGCGTGGCGACGGGTCTCGGCGGCCGTTTGCAGGAGGATGGACATGGAGGCTCCTTTCGGTTCATTGATCTTGAAATCCCTCGTGCCGGACACCGATACGGATCCTCGGCGTCACCGACATGCCAACTCGCAGCTTCGCTGCCGCGGTTTGGCCGGGATTGATGCTGATGCGAACAGGAAGCCGCTGCACGATCTTCGTGAAGTTGCCCGTGGCGTTGTGTGGCGCAACGGCGGAGTAGCTGACGCCGCTGGCTGGACCGAGGCTTTGCACCTTGCCCTTCAGCGCCTCGCCCGGCAAGGCATCCACTTCGATGTCCACGGCGTCTCCGGCTTGTACGCGTGCAAGTTGCGTTTCTCGGAAGTTGGCTGCGATGTAGACGGCGTCGAGCGGAACAATCGCCAGCAATGGCTTCCCCGCATTCACGAAGGCCCCGACGCGCACTGATTTCTGCCCGATCGTGCCATCGAGCGGCGCGGTGATGCGGGTATACGAAAGCTTGAGTTCTGCGGCGGCTTGCCCGGATTGCGCCTGGGAAAGAGCCGCCTTGGCCCTCTCCAAATCCGCCCGGAGAACCCCAACCTGCTGGCGGGCTGCTTGCAGTCCCGCGAGGTTCTTTTCTCCTGCAGCCAGCTGGATGCTCAACTGCGCCTCGGCCTGCTGCAGCGCTTGCACGGTGCCTGATCCATCCGCGGCCAGGTTGCGATAGCGCGCCTGATTCGTCCTGGCCAGCTTGAGCGAGGCATCGTCGGCCCGCACTGCGGCCTGCGCCTGGCGAATCGCAGTTTCCTGGAGGACCAGGCGCGCCTGCAGGCCGGCTATATGGGCACGCGCCGCTTCAACCTGGGCCTTCGCTGCGCTCACGGCAACGACGAAATCACGATCGTCGATGGTGGCGAGCAAGTCGCCGGACTTCACGGACTGGTTGTCTTCGATCAAGACCTTGTCCACCGTTCCCGCCACCTGGGGCGCCACGGTCGTGAAGTCGGCTTGCACATAGGCGTCGTCCGTGGACTGGGTCGATGCGCTGGATGCGGGGCGATTCAGATAAAGCGCGCCACCGATCACCACTGCGAGCAGCAGTGCGGCGCTGATGATCTTGGCTGTCTTCGGCAGTGCCATGGCTGACTATCCGTGTGAGGTTGATGAGGCGGCAGGAGAGCTCGTCGATGCGGCACGCAGGTCCGGCGCGGGGATATGGGTCAGCCGCAGCACGAGCGGGATCGCCAGGAGAGCCAGAATGCCGAGAACGCGGTAGGCATCGGCGGTCGACAACACCAGCGACTGCTGGCCGATGATGGCCATCAGCTGGGAGGACTCCGGCGGATTCGAGAGCGAACTGCTCACCAGGCCCGCGTGGTCCAGCAGCATCTCCGCATGGAAGCGGGCGCGCACCATCGTGAACTGCCCAACCATCGCCGAGCCCAGCAACGAGCCGAAGGCGCGCAGTGCGTTGATCGTTCCGGATATGTACGGCCCTTCTTCGGGCTGCACGACGCTGGTGATCAGGAAGAGCATCGACACCACCGCCATCGGCTGGCCAAAGGCTTGCAACGCCTGCGCGAAGGCGAACTGTTCCCAGGTCCAGTCTGCCGCCAACCGAGCTCCGGAGAGGCATGCCAGCGCAATCAGAGCCAGCCCGAGCGCGAACACTACACGCGCGTCGACCCACTTCTGGTACAGGAACATTGCGACCACCGATCCCAGCACCAGCTGGGGCAGGGCCACGATCAGGCCGATCGGTGCCGTCTGCATGGACCGGTAGTTCTGGACCTGCGCCAGGTAGCCGGCAGGCAACAGCGAACCGGACAGCAGAATGACCAGCAGGAAGATGAAGAGGGTGCAACCCAGTGCCAGATTGCGGCGCCCCAGGATCTGCAGCTTGAGGAATGGCGATGGGTGATACCACTCGGTCAGAAGGTAGACGAACAGAAGGGCGACCCCAGCCAGCAACGCCACAACGATCAGTGGCGAGTTGAACCAGTCCAGCCGCACGCCCTGGTCGAGCGCGACCGTGATCAGGCCCAGAGCCGGCATGCCGACGGCCATGCCGAGCCAGTTGGCCCGCTTGAAGCGGTCCATCTGGATGACGTCGCGCGGAAGTCCCCAGTTCACGAGCAGTGAGGCGACAACGGCGACTGGGACGATCTGCCAGTACACCCAGCGCCAATCGGCAATGCCATCCGTCCATTGCCCTGCCAACCAGATGGCGAGATTGGGCGCGAAGGTGGCGGTCATCGCGTAGAGCGCCAGTCCATGCAGGCGAATGTGCGGTGGCAGGAACTTCAAGGCCGCCATCATCAGGATGGGAATCAAGGTGCCGCTGCTGATGCCTTGCAGAAAGCGCAGCCACAGGAGCAAGTTCAGATCCTGGGCGAATGGCATCAGCACCGCCAGCAAGGCGCAGGTTGCGACCATCCACCCGTGAAAGCGGCGCAAGGACAGGGTGATGGCGAACCAGGCGGCAAACGGCATCGCGATCAGTTCGCCGGCGGTATAGGCCGTAGAGATCCAGGATGCGTCATCCAGGCCGAAGCCCAGTGCGCCACGGACATCCGCCAGCGCCAGTGCTCCGACCCTATTGTTCAGTCCTGCCATCATCGCGGCGAGGAAAATGCCGACCAGTCCCGCCATCGGACGTATCGGGGATGCGGCTGGGGCGGCCTGGACATCAGGCAGGGCGGCTCGCCCTGGCAAGGTGGCGGAGGTCATTGCCCGCCCTCTGCCGAAATGGCAGCAGGTGCAAGATTCGCAACCCTGGCCGCCGGCAGCGCGCGCGCACGAACGGCCTCGGCATCCCTCGACGCACGTTCGAGCTGCTCCGGGTTCCAGCCACCGCCCAGCGACTTGTAGAGGTTCACGAGCGTGAGCGCGGCGCCTGTTGCGCTGGCGTTGAGACTGGTCTGGCTGGCCAGCAGGTTGCGCTGCGCAGTCAGCACGCTCAGGTAGTCGGCAGCACCCTCCTGGTAGCCTCGCTCCGCAACCCGCAGTGCCTCCATGCTCTGCTCGTAGGACACCCGCAATTCAGCGTGTTGACGCTGCTGGGCAGCCCAGGCATCCAAGGCGTTGTCCACCTCGTGCCAGGCTCGCAGTACCGTCTGCCTGTATGTGAGGGCTGCCGTTCTCTGTTGCGCCTCGTTCAGCGCCAGCCGCTGGGTGAGCCTGCCGCCCTGGAAGATGGGGAGGAATACCGTCGGCCCGACGGAAAAGAATCGGGAATCCCAACTGTCGAGGTCGCCGATCTCGAAAGCTTCGAGGCCGATTCGGCCTTTCAAGCCGATGCGCGGATAGAAGTCGGCCTTCGCCACACCGATGGCCGCCGTAGCGGCATGGAGCTGAGCTTCGGCGCGCAGGATGTCGGGCCGCCTGCGCGCCAGTTCGGACGAGACACCCACCGGCACATCGATGGGCAGCGCAGGCAGGGGCATCGCGCTGCGCAGTTGCGCGTCGAGTGTGCGTGGCGGTGCGCCGAGCAACAGCGCAAGGGCGTTCATCTGGACGTCGCGACGCTGGATCAGCTCGGGAACCAGCGCCTTGATGGTGGCCAGCTGCGCGCGCGCGGATGAGGTCTCGAAGCGCGTGGCAACGCCATTGCGTTCACGGCTTTCTGCCAGGCCGAGCGTCCGTTCAGCGACACCCTGATTCTGTTGTGCGATGTCCAGCTGTGCTTGCGTGCCGCGCAATTGCAAGTAGGTTCGCGCCACTTCGGCAGACAAGGCCACACGCGTCGCCTCGCGCTCGTATGCCACCGCTACCAGAGTCGCCTCGGCTGCTTCGCGCGCACGCCGGGCACGACCCCAGAGGTCGATTTCCCAACTGGCATCGAAACCGATCTGCCAGAAATCGCTGGGCCTGGTTGGTGCACCCAGTGCGGCGAATTTGCCGTGTTCACTGAGTGCCTCGCGCGAGTAGCTAGCACTGCCTCCCACATTGGGCAACAGATCTGCCGAAGCAATACCCAGTTGCGCGCGGCTTTGCTCGATGCGTGTGGATGCGACGTGCAGATCAAGGTTGTCAGCCTGCGCTCGCCTCTGCAGGTCTGTCAGCAGTGCATCGTTGAACAGTGTCCACCATTGAATGGGCACGTCGGAGTCGGAAGGCTGCACGGCACCGGCGTGATCCGACCTCGGGGCCAGCGTGACCTCGTGCAGTCCGCTGTCGGGCCTTTCGAACGCCGGGTCCACCGCGCAGCCGGACAGCAACAGGGCAACGCAGAACGCCACGCATGTGCGCAGGGGGCGTCGAGAGCGCGCCGCACGTGAGGTCATCGCAGGCTTTCCTCCAAGTTGGGTTTCAGGTGCTGAGCCAGAACGCGACGTTGCGGACGTACCGGTGGGTCGATCGAAGCGCCTCGGGAAACCTGGCGATCCCGTCGCCGGCGGGTTCGCTCACGAACGACGGGCTGCCGGCGGTGGGGTCCCAGTTGTAGTCTGCAAAGTGGTGAAAGGTCGATTGCGCGATCGCGCGTCCACCCTGCTCGGAGCGCTCGAAGGCGACCGCCAGGTTGAAGCGCCGGCCGGACACCGAGCTCTCTCCTTCCATGACGACGCGAGCGCTCGAATCGTCGGGCGGCGCGCTGACGGCACCTTCGTGCGGATGCGACGGCAGGTACTGGACGATGCCGGTCGGCGACTCTTCGTCCCGCATGACCGCGTGGATGTCGCCTACGGGCCTGACGCGCTGAAAGTCGCCGTTGGCGCCCGAGTGATAGTTGGGCCAGGAGATGTTTGCCGCGAAAGGGTTGTCGACACAATGGCGGGCCTTGTCCGGTTCGCAGTTGCGGCTGTGGAAGTGATGTGCAGCCCCGACGCCGCCGAGGTTGCAGATCGAACTTCCCAGATCCATGTGGTCACGCGTGACCATGAGGGCGCCACCGAGTTGCCGAAAGCGGCTGATGCTGGCGCAATCTTCGGCGGTCAGGCCATCGCCGCCATCCACGGCGAGGAGCCAGAGCTGGTCGACATCGGATTCATGGAGATGCGACAGCACGGGGTCCGGCGCGCCGCGCTGGGTGCGATTGCGCGCCGTCACCCGGAAGGCGAGCTGGCCATCCTTGTCTCGCAAAGCCGACAAGAACGAACTCAAGCGACTGAAGCGCCCGACGTTCCAGTCGTCCGGATCGCCCTCGATCGTGGTCTGCAGCAAGAGGTTCAGCATGGTCTGGTTGCGTTGTGCCGTGCGGCCGGTGGATAGGTCAGCTGGGTCAGCTGCGCAGGAACGCGAGCAGATCCGCGTTGACCTGCTCTTGGAGCGTGGCGGTGAGTCCGTGCGGTGCGCCGGGGTAGTAGATTTCCCTGGCGCCCTCGATCAGCCGCGCCGACTTTCGTGCGGAGTTGCCGATTGGCACGATCTGATCGTCCTCGCCGTGCATGAGGAGCGTCGGCACCTCGAACTTCTTGAGGTCCTCGGTGAAGTCGGTCTCGGAGAAGGCCTTGATGCACTCGTAGGCGTTCTTCTGGCCGCTTTGCATGCTCCACAGCCAGAACTGGTCCAGGATGCCTTGCGACACCTTCGCGCCCGGACGGTTAGCGCCGTAGAACGCGATCGCCAGGTCCTTGTAGAACTGCGATCGGTCCGCGGCGACGCCGGCGCGAATGCCGTCGAAGACATCGATGGGCAAGCCCTCGGGATTGGCTGAGGATTTCGCCATGACCGGAGGCACGGCTGCGATGAGCACTGCCTTGACAACCCGGCTGGTTCCATGGCGACCGATATAGCGCGCGACCTCGCCGCCGCCGGTCGAGTGTCCGACCATGCTGACCTGCTCCAGGTCGAGCGCGTCGATCACGGCTGCCAGGTCGTCGGCATAGGTGTCCATCTCGTTGCCGGACGATGGTTGGCTCGAGCGACCGTGGCCACGCCTGTCGTGCGCCACGACGCGGAAGCCATTGCGCGCCAAGAAGTGAAGTTGCCCGTCCCAGGCGTCGGCGTTGAGCGGCCAGCCGTGCGAGAAGGTGACGACCGGGCCTTGGCCCCAGTCCTTGAAGTAGATCTGCGTGCCGTCTTTCGTGACGATGGTGTTGGTGGTCATGAGATTTCGTTTCGACTAAGAACGTGTTGGCTGAGTACCTGTGTTCCGGACTTGCGAGACGAAACAGATCGTAGGTTTGGCACTTCGATGGCGGTAGGTCCGCCGAAGGACTCACGCTGTTGCGCGCCGCTCACCAATGCCCGTTGCTGCGAGGCAGCCTGGTGATCGCCGGGCAACACGGTGCGCCGCTGCGCGAATCTTTTTCTCGGCGATGAGGGCTCGGTGCGTACACCGGCTTCCTGTTGCCAAGATGCTTGCAAGAAAGGCAACTACACTTGCCTTGGCAAGCTGGTGAAGTGGCTGGGGCAGTACGCCGAAAGCCTTCGGTTGAAATCCTCTGGGGCTTCGCCGCCACCGAGGTCCTCTACGACATAGGACGCCGCGTCATGGGCGTTGCCAAGGGAACATGGGTGTCGGGCGCAATGGCCAACGGCCCCGGCATTCATGCCGGGTATCGAACTTGGCGGCAAATACTCCGTCTTTGCCGAAGGCGCTCGCGGGCAGCTCGGGCGGCAACTGATTGAGCGCTTTGGCCTGGCCGAAGGCAGGGGCCAGATGCGGCGCTGGTCGTCCTTGCTCCAGTAGTGGCAGGTCGTGGTGCTCACCATATGGCCAATGCCATTGAAGCGCGGCCGCTTCGTGGGTGAAAATGCGTCCGCTGACGCAGCGGTCCGCGTTGCACTGCGTTGCCGAATTTCAGAGTGCATCGCATCGACGAAGGTCCAAGATGTCCCTTTCGCTTCAAGACGCGTGGCCACGCGCGACGGCACTGCGTCGCGATGGCGAGTTCGCTCTCTTCCGGCGCGCGGCCGAGCGGGACGCGGACACGGTTCTGGTGGTCGAAACCGCTTCGAAACAACCCATGCCCAGAAGCGTTGAGCGGCTGAAGCACGAGTACGGATTGAGGGACAGCCTCGACCCGGATTGGGCGGCGAGGCCGCTCGCGATCACCCTGGCGCACGGGCGCAGCTTACTCGTGCTGACCGATCCGGGCGGCGAGCCGCTGAGTGGACTTCTCGGACGGCCCTGGGACACCGGCAGCTTCCTGCGGGCTGCCATCGGCATGGCGGTGACCCTCGGGCGCGTTCATGCGCAGGGTCTCATCCACAAGGATGTAAAGCCTGATCACGTCCTCATTGACCCTGCGACCGGAAAAGCCTGGCTCACTGGATTCGGCGTCGCCTCCCGCGTGGCACGCGAGCGCCAGGCGCCGGACTTGCCGGAAACGATCGCGGGAACCCTCGCGTACATGGCGCCCGAGCAGACCGGACGCATGAACCGGTCGGTCGACGCACGCAGCGACCTCTACGCTCTGGGTGCAACGCTCTACCAGATGCTGATCGGCGAATTGCCGTTCACCACCAATGACCCGATGGAGCTTGTCCACTGCCACATCGCGCGCCAGCCGGTGCCGCCCGTCGAGCGCGCTCCCGGGATACCTGCCAAGATCTCTGCGCTCGTGGTCAAGCTGCTCGCGAAGATGCCTGAAGAGCGCTACCAGACCGCTTCGGGCGTGGCGGCCGATCTGCAACGCTGTCTTGCGTACTGCGAGGCCGGTCAGGACATCGAAGACTTCGAGCTCGGTCTGCGAGACGTGTCTGACCGGCTTCGCATTCCGGAAAAACTCTATGGGCGCGAGCGGGAGGTCGAGACGCTGCTCGCCGCCTTCGACCGCGTGGTCCGGGGTGGCCCGCCGGAGCTGGTGCTGGTGTCCGGCTACTCGGGCATCGGAAAGTCGTCGGTCGTGGGCGAGCTGCAGAGGGCGCTGGTCCCGCCGCGCGGCCTCTTCGCGTCCGGAAAGTTCGATCAGTACAAGCGCGATATTCCGTACTCGACGCTCGCCCAGGCCTTCCAGACCCTTGTCCGGGGCCTTCTCGCCAAAAGCGATGCCGACCTCGCGCCTTGGCGAGACGCGCTGCGCGAGGCACTCGGCCCGAACGGCCGGCTCGCAACGGAGCTCGTGCCCGAGTTGGCGCTGATCATCGGAGAGCAGCCCCCGGTGGTCGAGCTCGCGCTGCAGGACGCGCGAGCGCGATACCAGCTCGTTCTCCGCCGTTTCATCGGCGTCTTCGCGCGGCCGGAGCATCCACTGGCGCTCTTTCTCGACGACCTGCAATGGGTCGACGTGGCGACCCTTGAACTGGTGGAGGATCTTCTGGCCCGGCCGGGCGTGCACCATCTCCTGCTCATCGGCGCGTATCGCGACAACGAAGTGAACTCCACACATCCGTTGGTCCGCAAGCTGCAATCCCTGCGCCAAAACGGAGCGTCGCTGCGGGACATCGTACTTGCGCCTCTCACTCATGCAGACATGGAGCAGCTGGTCGCGGATTCTCTGCATTGCGAACCGACGCATGCTCGCCCGCTCGCGGCGCTGGTGCACGGCAAGACGACGGGCAATCCGTTCTTTGCAATCCAGTTTCTTTCTTCGCTCTTCGAAGAAGGCGTGCTCACCTTCGATCATGTCCACGGGCGATGGTCTTGGGACCTGAATGGCATTCACGCCAAGGGATACACGGATAACGTGGTGGACCTCATGATCGGCAAGCTGACACGCCTCGTGCCGGAGACCCAGCACGCATTGAAGCAGCTGGCCTGCCTGGGCAACAGCGCAGAGTTCGCAATGGTGCGCATCGTCTACCAGGACTCGATGGACCAGATGCATACCCAGCTTGCGGAAGCGGTCGAGGCGGGCTTCATCCTGCAATCGAAGGATTCGTACCGCTTCCTTCACGACCGCGTTCAGGAAGCAGCGTACTCGCTCATCCCGCAGGAACGACGCCCCGAGACGCATCTGCGCATCGGCAGGGTGATGGCGTCCCACACGCCTCCGGACAAGCTCGAGGAACAGATCTTCGAGATCGTCAACCAGTTCAACCGTGGCCTTCACCTGATCACGTCGGCCACGGAGCGTGAACGCATCGCGGAACTGAACCTCATCGCGGGCAGGCGCGCGAAGTTCTCGACGGCGTACGCCTCGGCGCTCAACTATCTCCACGCCGGACGAGGATTGTTGACGAACGAGACCTGGAGTCGCAACTACAACCTCGTCTTCTCGATCGAATGTCTTCTGGCGGAGTGCGAACTGCTGAGCTCGGATATGCCTGCTGCAGAGAGTCGGCTTTTTTTGCTGGCAGAACGCGCGAAAAGTGCCCATGACATCGCGCTCGTCACACGTTTGCGCCTGACGCTCTATACAGCCATGGATCGCAGCGATCGCGCGGTGGACGTCTTTCTTGAATACCTGAGAGGCCGCGACACGGATTGGTCCGCGCATCCCACCGAGGCGGAAGTACTGCGAGAGTACGACCGAATCTGGTCCTTGCTGGGAAACCGCCAGATCGAGGAACTGCTTGGCATTCCCTTGATGACCGATCCGGAGATGCTCGATGTTCTGGATGTCTTCACCGAGATCGTCGCACCTGCGCTGTACACCGATCCGGGGCTCCTTGCTCTCGTGATCTGTCGGATGGTCAGTCTCAGCCTGGAGCACGGCAACTGCGACGCGTCGTGCTACGCCTATGTGTTTCTGGGCATGCTCGCCGGACCTCGTTTCGGAAACTATCAAGGCGGATTCCGGTTTGGCAAGCTCGGCTACGACCTGGTGGAGGAGCGCGGACTGCACCGCTATCAAGCCCGCACCTGCATGGATTTCGGGACTCTCGTCATGCCGTGGACAAAACACGTCAAGAAGGGGCGAGAACTCCAGCGTCGCTGCTTCGACGCCGCGAACAGGATCGGTGATCTCACCTATGCCGCCTACAGCTGCAACGTCCTGTACACGAATCTCCTCGCCGCCGGCGATCCTTTGGCCGAGGTGCAGCGTGAAGTGGAGACCGGTCTCGGATTCGCGACCCATGTCCGGATGGGTCTGGTGATCGACGTTATCTCGACGCAGCGCGCCTTCATTCGCACGCTGCGCGGGATGACGGCGAAATTCGGCACCTTCAATCATGAAGGCTTTGACGAGGTCGGGTTCGAGCGTCATCTGGCCAGCAATCGCGCGCTCGTGATCGCGGAATGCTGGTATTGGGTACGCAAGCTGCAGGCGCGCTTCTTCGCGGGAGACTATTCCTGCGCGATCGAGGCGTCATTGAATGCGCAGCGACTGATCTGGACGTCTCCCGCGTTCTTCGAAGCAGCGGAGTATCACTTCTTCAGTGCACTCTCGCGAGCGGCATCCCTCGATGGCGCGACTGGCGACGCGCGGCGGCAGCATCTCGAGGCTCTGGCTGCGCACCAGAAGCAGCAGCAGACATGGGCGGACAACTGCCCGGAGAACTTCGAGAACCGGGTGGCGCTGGTAGGCGCCGAGATTGCACGCCTCGAGGGCCGGGAGCTCGATGCCGGGCGCCTTTACGAAGCGGCGATCAGGTCGGCGCGCGAGAACGACTTCGCTCACAACGAGGCGCTCGCCTATGAACTGGCCGCCCGCTTCCATATTGCCCAAGGCTTCGAGGACATTGGCACCCTCTACTTGCGCAGGGCCCGGCATTGCTACCAGCGGTGGGGAGCCGACGGGAAGGTTCGACAGCTCGACGAAGCGTATCCGGCCATCCGGGAAGAAGAGCGGGAAATCCCGCCGACGAGCACCATCAGAGCGGCGGTAGAGAGACTCGATCTCGCGACCGTGATCAAGGTATCGCAAGCGCTATCGAGCGAGATCGTGCTCGAGAAGATGCTCGACACCCTCATGCGCATCGCGATCGCGCATGCCGGCGCGGGGCGCGGACTGCTGGTGCTTGCGCGGCCCGGTGAGCACTGGATCGTGGCGGAGGTGAGGGCGGACGGCGAGGCAGTCGACGTGCAGATGCGCGACCAGTCGGTCGCCGCGGGCAGCCTGCCGCAGTCCGTCTTTCACTACGTGCTGCGCACGCACGAGAGCGTCATCCTCGACGACGCTGCGGCGCAAGGTCCGTTTACCTCGGACCCGTATATCCTTCAGCAACGGGCGCGGTCCATTCTGTGTCTGCCGCTGCTCAAACAGGCGACGCTGATCGGCGTGTTGTACCTGGAGAATCCGCTGGCGGCGCGCGCCTTCACGCCGCAGCGCACCGCCGTTCTGGACTTGATTGCGTCGCAGGCGGCGATCGCGCTCGAGAACGCCCGTCTCTACGCCGACTTGCAGAAGGCGCATCGGCTCGAGGCCATGGGTATCCTGGCCGGCGGCATCGCTCACGACTTCAACAACATCCTCGGCGCGATCCTTGGATACGGCGAGATGGCGCTGCGCGACGCTCCTGCGGGAACGCGGCTGCGGCGCGATGTGGAAGCCATCGTGGCCGCAGGCGAGCGCGGCCGCGCGCTGGTCGAGCGCGTGCTCGCATTCAGTCGAAGCGGTGTCGCCGAGCGTGTCGCCGTGCACGTGGAGAGGGTAGTGCGCGAGGCGCTGGACTTGCTTGCAGCCCAGTTGGGCGACGGGGTGCGCCTCGATGCGGACCTCTGTGCCGGCAACGCGGCCCTGCTGGGCGACGCGACGCAGGTCCATCAAGTCGTGATGAACCTGGGCACCAACGCTGCGCAGGCGATGCCGAACGGTGGCGTGCTTTCCGTCACCCTGCGCCTGGAGCGCTTCGAGACGGCTCGTGCGGCGACGATCGAGGGCGTGAACCAAGGCGAATACATCGTGCTGGTTGTTGCCGACACGGGGGTCGGCATCCCAGCGCAGATCGCAGAGCGGATCTTCGATCCGTTCTTCACCACCAAGGAAGCCGGCAGCGGCACCGGCTTGGGCCTTTCCCTGGTGCATGGCATCGTCACCCAGCTCGGCGGAGCCATCGATGTCGCCAGCACGATCGGCAAGGGCAGCATCTTCACAATTTATCTGCCGCGCTCGGGCGACGCGACGTATTCCGAAGACATCGCCGAGCTCGCGCTACCGCGTGGCCACGGGCAGCGCGTGCTGGTCGTCGACGACGAGGAGCCGCTCGTGGAACTCGCCGCGCGTACCCTGGAGGAGCTCGGCTACGTTGCAGTTGGCTTCACCTCCAGCACAGCGGCCCTTGCGGCGTTCCGCGCCGACCCGCAGCGCTTCGACGCCGTGATCACGGACGAGCGCATGCCGCAGGTGTCCGGCGCAACGCTGATCAAGGAGGTGCGGAACATCCGCAGCTCGATTCCCGTCGTGCTGATGAGTGGCTACGTAGGCGGCGGTTTGACGGGGCGTGCGCGCGCCGCGGGCGCCGACGAGGTGCTGAAGAAACCGCTCCTCGCGCATGATCTCGCCACGAGTCTTGCGAGAGTGCTGCATCCGTAGCGGCCTTTCCAGCCGCATTGTGTCGATTGACACACAGCGGTGACGGAAAGACACATTCCCGTGCCTCGGCGCGCATTCAATGGTTGCATGACGCGCAGAGCGAAGCAGCGCAGTATCGACGGGGGCGGCCACCCCAAGGGGACGGGCCAGCAGGTGCTCGTGGTCGATGACGAGGTAGCGCTTGCGCGCCTCATGCAGGAGAACCTCCGCGACCTGGGCTACCAGGCGGAAGCGTTCAGTTCCGGCGCGGCGGCATTGGAGGCCTTCCGCCAAGGGGGCCAGCAGTACGAAGCGGTTGTCACGGACGATCGCATGTCCGGCTTGTCGGGCACAGAGTTGGTCCGCGAGATGCGCAGCATCCGCACCGAGCTGCCTGCGCTCATCGTCAGTGGCCATGTGAGCGCCGACCTGCTGACCCGGGCCCGCGAGGTGGGCGCCGCCGAGGTGCTGAAAAAGCCGGTTGCGCTTGCCGAACTGGCTCGGGTGATGGAGCGGTTGTTGCGCCCTGGCGGCTGATGGTCCGAGCTCAAGGACGACTCGCTCGTGCCGGGCCCCAGCCCTCGCATCGGTGCGCTCGATTTCGACACCTGGTTCGCAGGGCACAAGAGGCCCCGCTGATGCCGGGCCGCTCATGTCGTCGTGTAAGCCAAGGCAGGCGTGCCATCGAAGGCTGCGGCTTTCGACCTTCAGGTCGGTCTGCTGAAGTCCGTCAGGCACTGGAGGTCCGACGCACGGATTCTGGTGGTCATGAAGTCGATGAAGACGCGCATGCGCGAAGGCATGTGCTGGCGGCTCAGGTAGCAGATGTAGTGGCCGCGGTCATCGGGTGCGTGGCGCGCCAGGCAAGGAATCAGTGCACCGGACCTGAGCGAATCGCAGATCATGTAGCCAGCCATCTGGGCGATGCCATGGCCGTCGAGCACGGCCTGCAGCACCAGCTCGGGGTCGTTGTAGCTGACGCTCGCTTGCGGCAGGAACTTGCGCAGCTGGCCGTCCACCTTGAACTCCCACTCGAAGATCCGGCCCGACGAGAAGCGGAAGTTGATGCACGGGTGATGCACCAGGTCTTCCACCGTCTCGGGCAGTCCGTGGGCCTTCTGGTAGCCGCGGGAGGCGCAGACCAGCATCTGCATCGGGATCAGCTGCTTGGCGATGATCTGGGCATCTTCCATGCGTCCGTTGCGAAATGCGATGTCCACGCGGTCCGAAATGAAGTCGGTCGGCCGGTCGTCCAGAAGCAGGTCGATCGACACGTCGGGGTAGGCGGCTCGAAATTCGCCGAGCAGCGGCGCCACCACCTTGCGGCCAAAGCCGACCCCCGCGCTGATCCGGAGGCGCCCGCGGGGCGGCCCCTGCCGTAGGTCGCGCATTTCTTCGACGGCCTGGACGATGCGAGCGACGCCGGTGTGGCAATTGGCGTAGAAGAGGTCGCCTTCGCTCGTCAGGGTCGTGCTTCGCGTGGTGCGAAGAAAGAGCCGGACATTCAGCTGGTCTTCGAGCTTCTGCACGCTGCGGCTGACCGCGGAGCGGCCGATGCCCAGGCGATCGGCGGCGCGGGCGAAGCTGCCTTCCGTGACCACGGCGATGAAGGCGACGACTCCCGCATAGCTCGTGGCGAAGCTGGACGCCAGCGGGTCCGCGCGCGGCGTGAGCGGAGTGGGTCCGGATGAGAGGGCGGTCGAGGGTGTCATGTGAGCGGCTCCGTGATCACGCGATGACCTGCACGTGCGCAAATGCGTACTTGCGCCATCGGCGTTTGCGCGTCCTGGATGCTCGTGATGGCTTTCATGTCGTGCACCTGCAGATCGGGGAGAGCACAGTGTCTGACCCGGATGTAGCCGCACGATGTCAGTATTGCGATGGCGCTTTTCAGTTGAAATATGACTGCGCTGGAAGCGGTGCGATGCAGCCGCTAGCGCAAGATCTCGACCTGCGCAACGAAGGTGTAGCCGGCGCCGCGATCGGTGCGGATCAGGGGAGGCCGGCCCTCCGACTCCAGCTTGCGGCGCAGCCGGCCGATCTTCACGTCGATGGACCGGTCATAGACCTCGTCGTCATGCAGGCGGGAGAGCTCGAGCAGCTGGGCGCGCGTCAGCACGCGCTGCGGCGCACCTAAAAAGGCCGTGAGAAGGTTGTACTCGCCGTTGGACAGGCTGACGACTTCGCCTTGCGGCGTGGACAGCCTGCGCAAGCCGACATTGAGCTCCCACCCGGCGAAGCGGAAGGCGCGAACACCGGATGCAGGCCTGGTCACGCTCGCGTGCATCCTCGAGCGACGCAGCAGCGCGCGAACGCGCGCCAGCAGCTCGCGCGGCGAGAAGGGCTTCGTCAAGTAGTCGTCGGCGCCGAGCTCGAGCGCCATCACACGGTCGGCTTCGTCGCGCCTCCCGGTGATGACGATGATGGCCAGGTCGGACTGCTCGCGAAGCCGGCGGGCGATCTGGATGCCGTCCTCGTCCGGTAGGCGGACATCGAGGACCAGCAGGTCAATCGCGCTGCGGGTCAGGACTTGCGTCATCTCCGCGCCGGAGGCGACCGCACTGACCTTGTAGTCGTAGTCGCCGAGAAAGTCGATCAGCAGCTGGCGTATGGTCGGGTCATCGTCGACCACGAGCACATGTGGCGCCGCGCCGGGTGGGGGCAGGTCCATATCTTTCCTTTCACGTCATGCGCTTGCCTCGAGCCGGATCTCCAATGGGCTCGCTACCCCGGACCAGGTCCGCAACGGACCAACGGATCGGCATTCTATTTGCAGGCAACCGGCCCGGTCACGAAACGCTCGGCCGAGGCGAACGGAAGCCGAAGCGCGCGGCGACGCCTTCTCTCGTCGATGCGCCGGCGCCTTGGAGAGCAGCGCGTCTCATTGCCGAGTGCCGCCGCGCGTTGCCAGGATGTCATTCCGGCTGGGCGTCCAGCGCGAAGCGCAAACGCCTGCCAGCCGCTCAGCAGGGTCACGGAGCCGGCGCGCAAGGCGACGGCCAACGCGGTGGCGAGGGCGATGATGGTCGACGGGATGGCCGGATCGCCTGGCGCGGCGCGCCCAACCGGTGGGCGACCAGCAGCACCAGCGCCGAGGCCATCAATCCGCGCGGGAAGATGAGCTGCGCCGAGGGCATGGACTCGCTGACATGCATTGACAATGCGTCTTTGAGCACGAAGCAGCCCGTGGCACCGATCATCGTGGCAATCGTGCGACCGTTGGTGTGGGAGGGAGGCCTTGAGAACCGGGACGGCAAGGTCATGGTGGGTGGCAACCTTCGGATGCATGCGCGAGAGCCGCGCCTGCGCCGATCCTGCCACCTGCGCATCGATTGCACGTCTGCGTCAAGTCCGAGCGACGCTGTTCGCCGCCGCTGCCGAGCGTGACCGCCGGTTCGCGCAAGCGACCCGCCGACTATTGAGTCATCGAAGCGTGCGCGGGCGTGATCTCGGCCGGCGCATAGTCGCGGCCGACCATGGCACGCGCAAAGAAGTAGTTGTTGCGAGCCCGCTCGCCGAGGTCGTCGATCGCGACCAGGCCGGCGGCGTTGCAGCGGAAGGCGTAGCCGCGGCCTTCATGGAAGAGCGAACGGAATCGCAGCAGAAACGCGGGTGCCGAGTGGATCGATAAGGTGGTCATGGCAGGCTCCTGTCTCATCACATGCAGGCAATTTACGCGCTGGTGCGGCGTAGAAAAAGCCAATTGCATACAACGCAGTGTTGCTCTCATCGCACCCGATCAATGGGAATACGAAACGCGCTCGGGCACTGCCTTGCCGCGCCCGAGCCTGCTCCACCACGGCATCGTCAGGAAGAAACCGAAGTACACGATCGTTCCCACCTGCGAAGCGTAGTTGCCGAGCGCCGAAGGAGGCTTCGAGCCGAAGTAGCCCAGCACGAGGAAGGACGCGACGAAGACGCCGTACACGTACCGGTGCCAGGCAGGCCGGTAGCGCAACGACTTTGCGGTGGCGCGATCGAGCCATGGAAGGAAGAACAGGATCAACACCGAGCCGGCCATCACGACAACGCCCCAGAACTTGGCGTCCAGTGTCCGCAGCAGAACGACCGCGACGATGGCGGCGGCCAGGAGCAACGCCTTGGCGAGCGTGCCCATGCGTGCCTTGATCAGTGCAACCGCGGTGGACGCACCAACGATCAGGGACAGGACGTCCACCATCGTGTCCGTCGTCGCACGCAGCATCGAGTAGAACGGCGTGAAGTACCAGACCGGGGCGATGTGCGGTGGGGTCTTGAGCGGATCGGCCGGAACGAAGTTGGCATGCTCGAGGAAATAGCCGCCGGCCTCGGGAGCGAAGAACACCACGGCGCAGAAGCACAGGAGGAAGATGGAAGTGCCCCAGAGCCCGTGCGTCGTGTGGTACGGATGCGAGGGAATCCCATCCAGGGGATGGCCGTCGGCGCCGAGATGCGCCTTGATCTCGATGCCGTCGGGGTTGTTCGATCCGACCTCGTGCAGCGCCATCAGGTGCGCGGTGATCAGGCCGATCAGCACCAGCGGCACCGCGATCACGTGGAAACTGAAGAAGCGGTTGAGCGTGGCATCGCTCACCACGTAGTCGCCGCGGATCAGGAGCGCCATGTCCGGCCCGATGAAGGGGATGGCGGCGAACAGATTGACGATCACCTGCGCGCCCCAGTAGCTCATCTGGCCCCATGGCAGCAGGTAGCCCATGAAGGCCTCTGCCATCAAGGTGAGAAAGATGCAACAGCCGAAGATCCAGACCAGCTCCCGCGGCCTGCGGTAGCTGCCGTACATGAGGCTGCGGAACATGTGCAGGTAGACCACGACGAAGAACGCGCTCGCGCCAGTCGAATGCATGTAGCGCATGAGCCAGCCCCAGGGCACGTCCCGCATGATGTATTCGACCGAGGCGAAGGCCAGCGCCGCATCCGGCTTGTAGTGCATGACCAGGAAGATGCCTGTCACGATCTGGATGACCAGCGTCAGCAGGGCGAACGCGCCGAAGAGATACCAGAAGTTCAGGTTCTTGGGTGCGTAGTAGCGCCCCCATTGCTCGTTCCAGAGCCGCGTGAGCGGAAACCGCTGGTCGACCCAGTGCAGCAGCGCGCGGGGCAAGGTGCGCTTCATGCGTGCCTCGACTACTCTTGCTTGCCGCGAGCCGATGGGTCCGAGACGGCTCAGGCGAGCTTCGCCTTGTCCAGGCCGAAGGCCTTGTCGGCCGACCCGGGCGCGGTCTGGAACGCGACGTTCATGCGGTTCCATGCATTGATGGCCATCACGCCGAAGGTCAGGTCCGTGAGCTCCTTCTCCGACAGCTGCGTGCGCACGCGGTCGTAGGTGTCGTCGGGCACGCCGTGGTCGGGCAGCCTCGTGAGGACCTCGGTCCATGCGAGCGCGGCGCGCTCGCGCGGGCTGAACAGCGTCGATTCGCGCCAGGCGGCGACGTGGTGCAGGCGCAGTTCGCGCTCGCCGCGGATCCTGGCTTGCTTGACGTGCATGTCGACGCAGAAGGCGCAGCCGTTGAGCTGCGACGCGCGCAGCGAGATCAGCTCCTGGATCGCCGGCTCGATCACGCCGGCGTGCACGACCTGGCTGAACTCGACGAGCTTCTTGAAGAGCTCCGGCGACTGTTGCATGTAGTTGAGACGTTGCTTCATGTGTGATTCCTGGAGGGTCACGCAGACCCGGTCCTCAGTGCGGCTGAGGTCCGTTCGCGAGGATCGCGATGCCGCACGGATCGTAGGTATCGGGCCGCGAGTGCGGAAGGCATGCGAAAGGCGCCGCGGTGTTGCGCTTCGTGCACCAATTCGGCCGCGCGTTGCATGGCAGATGGTTCCTCGAGCGGGCGTCTCGCTGGTGCAAGTGGATCACCAAGGCGATGCCCCGCGCCGCCTACCCGCGCCTGCGCAGCGTCACTAGCATCGGCGGCGCTGCGTCGCTCGAATCGATCCCGACCGGAGCTCGCACGCATCGAGAAGGCGCTGGTGTTCGTTGCCGCGTTCGCGCCGGAGGCCGGCGAGACGGCAGTCGAACTGAAGGCACGCTTTCCGGGAAGCACGCTCGGCCCGGCGCACGACGGTTGGGGTTGCGTCAGGCCAGGCCGGCCTTGTCCAGGCCGAAGGTCTTGTCCGCGGAACCCGGGACCGTCTTGAAGGCAATGTTGATACGGCTCCAGGCGTTGGTCGACGTCACCAGGAAGGTCAGGTCGGAGATCTCCTTCTCCGACAGCTGCGTGCGAACGCGCTCGTAGATTTCGTCGGGCACGCCCCGTTCCGGCAGCTTGGTCAGTACCTCGGTCCAGGCCAGCGCGGCGCGCTCGCGCGGGATGAACAGGGGCGACTCGCGCCAGGCCGCAAGGTGATGGAGGCGCAGCTCGCGCTCTCCCTTGATCCTCGCCTGCTTGACATGCATGTCGAGGCAGAAGCCGCAGCCGTTGAGCTGGGACGTCCTGATTGCCACGAGGTTGCGGATCGGCTCCTCGATGGCACCTTCCTTGATGGCGTTGAGGAACTCGACGTACTTCTTGAAGAGCTCGGGCGATTGCTGGAGGTAGTTGATGCGTTGGGCCATCGATTCTTCATGGAAGGGGCAAGGTGCTTGAACTCATTGCGGCTGAGTACCCGTGTTGCGAACATTGCGAAACGGGAGAGATCGTAGGTTTGGCCCTTCGGTCGCGCCAGGCCGGTGAGGGGACTCAGGCTGTTGCGTGATGCTCACCAACGGCCCGCCGTCGCGGGCTCGCTAGCGCGTGGCCTGTTCAAGGACCTCGATGACGGCCCAGGGTTCGATCCGCTCTCGATAGTCCGTCTCGACATGGGCGAAACGGATTCTTCCGGACGGATCCACGACATAGGTCGCCGGTATCGGCAACACCCATTGCCCGTTGCCGTTCAGCACTGGAATGTCGGTGCCTGACGATGCGTAGAGATCGATCAGCTCCGGCGGCAGGGTGTAGGCGATGCCGAAGCCGTTCGCGGCATTCAGGCTCGAATCGCTGAGCAGCGCATAGGGGAGTGCATTCGTCTCCATGGTGTCCTGCGAATGCTCCGGTGTCTGGGGAGATATCGCCACCAGCGCAGCGCCCAGCCGTTTCAGCTCGCTGGCGTGTTGCTGCCATGCGTGCAACTGGAGATTGCAATAGCTGCACCAGCCGCCGCGATAGAAGATCACGACGAGGGGTCCGCTGCGCCACAGCGCGGACAGCTTGACTGGCGCGCCCGCTGTGTCGGTGAGGTTGACGTCCGGGGCCATGTCGCCCTCGCGTTTGGCGCGCCCGCAGACACCCGTGGCTCGGAGAATGTCAGCGGCGTCGCTGAGGGTTGCGATCGTTGTCATGGCTCAGATCTGCCGCAGGTCGATGTAGCACCAGCGCCAGCTTTCGCCCGGTTCGGCCGATTGCGCGAGCGCGTGGCCCGTCTCGCGAAAGTGCTGCCTGGCGTGCTTGCCTTGCGAGGAATCGCAGCAGCCGACATGGCCGCAGCTCAGGCACATCCGCAGATGAACCCAACGGCCTCCGAGCCGGAGGCACTCTTCACATCCCGCCGCGCGGGGGCTCACCGGTCGAAGCTGGTCGAGGTGCGTGCAAGGCGCTGTCGCGCCAGAGGGTGGAGGGACCATGAGTGTCTTTCGCGGTCTTCAGAAGACCAAGGGTTGGGGAAAGCGCCGATGCCGCCACGGCGAGCCGGATCTCCGCATCCGCCACATCGCTGCCGGCGACAGCGCACGCCGAGCCGAGCGCCAAGGCGATGACACCGAGAAAGGCCCATGCATGCATGGCGCGACAAGGTGGCTATGCAGCGAGGCGAATGGCGCCATCGCCGACGTAGCGCATGAAGTTCGGCAAGGGCATCGCCGCCTCGCCGCGGTAGTTCTCGTCGACCCAGCTGAGCACGGTGTCCATGCGGCTGATGTCGACCTCGACGATGTCCCTGCGGAGCTCGAGCGCAGGACCGTCTCCCTCTTGGTACTCGACCGTTCCAACGATTTCGGCCGTCAGCGTGGCGGAACCGTCCGCATCGAGACTCGCTTCGAATCGCCTCAGGGCTTCGCTCGCAGCAGGCGGGTTGTCGCGTTGCGGCGTCAGGCCCTCTTCCATTGCCAGCGCGGCATGAACGCCTTCGTCGTCGTGCAGCCGGCGGACAAAGCGCGAGAGGTTGGCGAATCCCTGGAGCCCGACCTTGGTGCCGATCGCCCAGCGCAGCATCACGAACAGGTACGCGTCGGCGACCGAGCGCTCGCCGGTGAGCCACTCGCGTCCTTTCAGCGGCACGCTGCCCGCAGGATTGAGCGCGAGAAAGTCTTCGCCCTTGACGCTGCGGCGGTCCATCCGAACGGCCTCGTACGCTGCCCCCGACCATTCGAGAACGATGTGACCGGCCAGCGAGCTGGCGCCTGGCATGTAGAAGAGGTTCATTGCAGGACTGCTCCGACGATCTGACACCCGTCGTCTTCGTTGCGACGGGTGGAAAGCAAAACGGTCACTTCACAGGCAGGAAGAAGTCGGTGCCCTTGTTCTTCACCAGCACGACGAGGAACTTTGCGGGCCTGGTCTTGCTCGCGTTGCGTCCGACCGTGTGGACATCGTCCGGGCCTTCGTAGAAGGTCTCGCCGGCCTTCAGTGTCACTTCCTTGCCGCCCTTGACGCCCATCACGATCGAGCCCTCGAGCACGTAGACGAAGGCATGCGCATCGTGGCGATGAATGGGGTCCGCCCCGCCCGGCGGATAGTCCACGGTGATCGCCAGGACTTCCTTGCCCGGAATGTCCGAGAGCGCCTTGGTCATCAGCTGCTTGACGACAATGTCGTGCGCCGCGGGCGGCGCGCTTGTCTGTTGCGCGGGCGCTCCCAACGGAACGATCAGCAATGCCGTGGCGATGTGTCTTGCGATTCTTCTCATGGGTTCACCTCTTTCGTGTCCGAAGGTTCACCACAGTGCGGCTGTGGAGTCCGTTTGCAACCGATTTGCCATGGGATTCATCGTAGGATTCGCCGCCCTGCCGCGGAAGGCATGCGCACCGGATCACGATGTTGCCTCCGAGGCACCAATGCGTTCATCGGGCTCGAGCGTCACGCCGTCGAAACCGGTGCCTCGCGCGAGCGTGCGATGCACCGGGCATTGTTCTGCCACCTCCGCGAGCTGCGCGCGTTGCGCGTCGTCGAGCGCGCCATCGACAGCGATGCTGCGGGTGAACACATCGGCCGGGGACCGGCTCTTGTCCTTGCGGTGGTCCACCGCCGTGCGGATGCGCGTGACGGCCCAGCCCTTGCTGTCGGCGTGATGGCACAAGGTCATCGTCGTGCAGGCCGCGAGCGCGCACGAAAGCAGGTTGTAGGGCGTGGGCCCGGAGCCGAGCCCAGCGTCAGATCGCCGTGCTCCAGCAAGGGCACGGTGCCGCCGGCGTGAGGTCGGCGAGCGAGCATGCGCCGGGCATGTAGTAGAGCTTCATGGGGATGATTTCTTGGATCGATGAGATGCGGCCGGCTCGTTCCGGCACGCACAACCGTTGACGCCTGCTAGAGCTCGAAAGGGGCGCCGGCCGACTCGACCGGGGTGATCGGCGTCATGTCGAAGGGCTCCTGGGGTGGGGGCATGGTGAGCCCCGGCGCGCCGAAGGGGTCTGGGAGCGCCAGTGCAGGCTGCTCGGGTGCGGGTGGAACAGCCGCTTCGATCGGCTGCACCGCGTAGAGCGCCGCCAAGGCCACCAAGGTCGCGGTCAGTGCTGTCAGGAGATGCTTGGTCATGATGTGCTACCTCTCTCTGTTGATGTGCGCAACACGTCATTGCGCACGACCAAATGCTAGGTTCGCGTCTTCTGATCCGGTAGGCCTGCGAAGGGGATCACGGCGTTGTCGTCCGATCACCAATTGCTTGGCCCGGCGCTCAGGCGGCCCGCGCGAAATCGCTCAGGCAGTGCAGATCGGGCGCGCGGATCTGCGGTCATGAAGTCGAGGAAGACCCGGATGCATTCCGGCAGGGGCGCCACCGCTGATCCGGGCGTCAATAGGCTCTCGTGTTGCAGGGATTGGCTAGGCAATGGCGTCGAAGCAGTTGCCGAGCGTGTCCGCGGTATCCGGCTTCTCTGAAAAGGAAGGCCGATGCGAGCATCCGCAGCGATCGCGACCGCGACCGCAGCGATGCGCGGATCAGGCTTCGAGCGCCACCGTGCTCGTCATTCCCTGCCGCGCGAGCTTGGTGTAGGGACACGCGCGCTCGGCGTTGCGTACGAGCTCTTCCGCGACACGCTTCTCCACGCCGGGCATGCGCGCCCGGACATCGGTCGTCAGCATGAACAGGCCATCGACGGGATCGCGGCCGAAGGAGACGGTGACCCTCACCTCCACGTCGTGGACGGCGATCTGCAGCCGGCTGGCCAGGAGGCAGAGCGCCCCATGAAAGCAAGCGGCGTAGCCGGCTGCGAACAGCTGTTCGGGGTTCGTGCCTCCGCCGGGGCCGCCCAGTTCCGGCGGAAGCCGCAGCGATAGCGCCAGATTGCCGTCGTCGGAGCGCACCTCGCCGGACGCGCGTCCGTGCTGCGTTTCACCCCCGCTGACGCGCACCGCGGTGGTGTAGAGCGGCAGGAAGTCCGGCCCGTGGAACTTGTTCAGCAGTTCGACCGGCGGTGGTTGCAGCGGAGTCGAGGGCATTCAGCGCGCAGCCTTGGGCAGGGCGAACCAGGCGTCGAAGCCGAGCTTGCCGGTGCGGTGGTTGTCGCCGGGAACGAGCGTGTCGTCCTTGAGCTCGGCGCCGAAGTAGCGCGCGTGCTCGTCCGCAATGACGGTGCGCGGATCGTTCATCTTCGCAAGATACCGCGCCACCAGCTCCGACAGGCGCACGCGCTCCGGTCCTGCGATCTCGACCACGCCGTTCTGGGGCTTGCCCAGCGTGAAGTCGGCCATCGCTGCGGCCACGTCGTCCGATGCGATCGGCTGCACGAAGGCCGGCGACAGGCGCACGGTGTCTCCATCGGCTCCCGACTGCGCGATACCACCGAGGAATTCGAAGAACTGCGTCGAGTGGACGATGGTGTAGGGCACCTTCGCCTCCCGGATGAGCTTTTCCTGCGCGATCTTGCCGCGGAAATAGCCGCTCTCGGCGAGGCGGTCGGTGCCCACGACGGAGAGCGCGATGTGGTGCTTGACGCCGGCTTTCTCTTCGGCGGCCAGCAGGTTGCGCCCGGAGGTCTGGAAGAACTCGAGCACGGCCTTGTCTTCGAAGGAGGGGGAGTTCGCGACGTCGACCACGACCTGGGTAGCCGCGAGCACCTCCGCCAGGCCCTCGCCGGTGATGGTGTTGACGCCAGAGGCGGGCGATGCGGCGACGACTTCGTGGCCGAGCGCACGCAGGTTGTTGACGAGCTTGCTTCCGATGAGGCCGCTGCCTCCGATGACGACGATCTTCATGGATGGGTCTTTCCTGGGCCCCGCGGGGCGTTGGGTTGGGGGATAAGCGCCGGAGCAGATCGTAGGTTCGGGCGTGCGCCGCCGGTAGGCCCGCCGCGGGCGGCATGGTGTTTCATGGTGAGCACCAATCGCCATTGAGCAGCCCGCCCTCTCCACCGACCGGCTGTGGTTCTGTGGTTCCCCGCTTCGTCGGCAGCACGTCGAGCGTCCCCGCAGTGAGGCTGCGCACAGGGCAGGACAACGAGACGGTGCACGGCGCCGCAGGCGGCGGGCCGGAGGAACTGGAGCGCCTGCGCTCGCGACGCGTGATCTAGTCCTGTCGCAGAAGCACGTTTCGTGATCCGCTCGATCTTCTAAGGGATTGAATCGGCGCTGGCAGTCCAGTGGCCGGGCTTGGCGTCGGCGTTGTAGCGCTGGACGAACTGCTCGATCTTTGCCGTGCTGGCGGGCGTGCTTGCGCCTTGTCTCTGCGCCCTTCGGGCTCAGTCCTCCTTCATGGTGCTGATTGGTGCCTATCAGGCACCACCGTGCGCCCGCTTGCAGGCCTACCGCTCGCGCCCTTCCTACCTACGATGGAAGACATACGGCCTTGTGCCGTGATCGTGCCCGACAACCCTGGGTGTTGAACGGCGACTTGCTGCCAGTCGTCCGACTGGTTTGGCCCGGGCAATCGGGCCGTCTATTGGAGATTTCATTATGTTTTCTGTAGAGGACACCTTGCGCCCCGCTAGCCAGAGGCCTGACGAGCTGGTTCCGTCCCGTTACGCGCTGCGCGTCGGCGAGATTGACGTGCTGGTGGTCAGCGATGGGGTGCTGCCGCTGCCAGCGGCGACGTTGGCCACCAATGCCGAACCGGCCGACCTGGCGGCCTGGCTGGACGACAGACTCCTGCCGCCGGACGTGTACACGTGGCCGCTGAACGTGGTCGTGGTGCGTAGCGGCGGCCAGACCGTACTGATCGACGCCGGGATAGGAGACGCGTACCCGGACATGCGGGCCGGGCAGTTGGCCGTGCGACTGGAGGCCGCGGGCATCGATCCCGCGTCCGTGACCGACGTGGTGCTTACCCACATGCACATGGACCACGTCGGCGGGCTGCTCGCCGACGGGCTCAAGGGCCGGCTGCGTCCGGACGTGCCGATCCATATGGCGGCCGCCGAGCTCGAGTTCTGGGCGTCACCGGATTTCTCCCGCAACACTTTTGGCGGTGTGTCGGACGTGCTTCGGGCGACCGCCAGGCGGTTCATGGACGAGTACCGCAGTCAGCTGCGGCTGTTCGACGCGGAGTACGAGGTGGCGCCGGGGGTGGTCGTCCATCGCACCGGCGGCCACACCCCCGGACACAGCGTGGTCCGCCTCGCGTCCGGCGGCGATAGGCTGACGTTCCTCGGCGACGCCGTGTTCCCAGACCATTTCGACCGCCCCGACTGGTACAACGCCTTCGACCACGACCCCGAGGAGGCGGTCCGCGTCCGGGTCCGTCTCTTGCGGGAGCTGGCGGCGACCCGCGAGCCGCTGGTGGCTGCTCACCTGTCGTTCCCGTCCTTCGGTCGGGTGGCGGTCGCCGGCGACGTCTTTCGTTGGGAACCGGTCAACTGGGAGTACTGACCGCTGGTGATCGTCTCGCACGCCCATGCCCGCTTCAGGTGAAAGGCCGAAGTGGACGCGCGCCGTGAAGGCGAAGCTTTAGGCTTCTTGGTGTCGCTGCTTCCGCGCACTTCCGAGCGGGCGCCTTTTCGAGGTTGCCCGAGTTGGTCATACCAGTTGCCCGTGGCCGTAACCGCAGAGGAGGACCTGGAAAGCTGCAGTTCCTCAGGGACGCAGGCCACAAGAAGCCGCCCAGTTCCGCGCGGGTCAGGTGTCATGGTCGGCGGGGCTTCCGGAGCATGGGCGTGACGAGCGGTGCCGAACCCACCTGGATCTCGCCTATCACCTCGAAACCATGGCGCTGGTAGAACGGGATGTTCTGCGGCTTCGAAGCCTCGAGATATGCCAGTGATCGTTCCTGGTCGCAACGGGCGAGAGCGTGACGCATCAACGCCGCCCCGATGCCTTTTCCCTGTGCGTTCGGCTCGACGCCGATCTGGGGCAAGTACCAATGAGCTTCTCTAGGATGCGACTGTTCCATCTTCTCGAAGGTGGCCAGCAGATCGTCCATGTGTTCAGGCTTTGCTGTGTCACGGAACACCTTTTCGAGAGCCTGGCCGTCCGGCTCCACGCCGGGAGGCAGCCAGAGTGCGGCACCGCAGAAATCCACGGACACGTAGGCCGTGCCGTGCTGGAAACTGCTGCCTGCGAACTCGCCGGAGGCCACGGGCATGGCCAAGAGATAGTCGTGCGGCGAAGGCCACGCAAATCGCGCAGGCGGGTCTGTGAGGAATGCAGCCACGATCGCTGCGACGGCGCGCGGAATCTCATCGGACGTGGCACTGCGGATCTCAATCGACGGCTGGATCATTTCGTCCTCCTCATGTGAAAACGGTAGGCTTCACTCTTGCCGGAAAACTTGGGTTGTCGCGCATATAGTAGGCCCCGCGCTGGATTGCCGCAGGGATAGGCTGCCAACGCAGCCCTTGCTCCAACTCCCACACCACGTTCAGATCGCCGATGCGATCGCCGGCCTGGGCACCGCCGGGTGGATACGCAACCAACTTCTCCAGTCCGGAGCCTCCAGCGCCTCCTGGATGTTGGCAACCGTGGTCCGAAGGGCGCCTAGAGCAAAGGCAGAATACGGCCGTCATTGGGCGACGGGGCTCAATGCGCCTCATAGCCGCCTCAGCGGCGCGCCGCGAGCGAGCAACTAGAAGGTGGAGCAAGCTTGAACAAATCTCTTACTCGCATCCATCTCGGCATGGTCGTTTTCTATTCTCTCCTCGTCGCGCTGGCCTGCGTCATACATCTAGAGGGCGACAAGGCGAGCGACATGGGCGTCCTGATACTTGCTGCGTTCTTTGGCACGCCGCTGCTGTTGCACTACCTGGCGATGCGCGGAGTTCGAGCGGGCAAGCGGTGGGGCCGGAATCTCTCTCGAGTGCTGGGAGCTTTGATGCTCTTCGCAGTGCCCATTGGGACGATACTCGGCGCGTTCATTCTGATGCGAACTGGAAAGGTTGATTGGCAACAGTCCGCTCCCTGACAAACTAGAGGAGAGAGAACCGAACGCGCGCTGCGCTTTGACGGCGCGGTGATGGGCAGCCTTGGCGTTTGAGCTACGCTTCTGCGAGCGAGAACGGCGATGGGCTGGCTGGCACGGTGCAGGGTGGGGCACGTCACCCTGGAAAGGGGCAAATGGCCGCCTTCGCGGCGGCTCCAGGCGGCCCGTCCGAGCGGCATGCCAGACTGCAGACTGCCTTAAGCAACGGCGGCACCTGTGAGGCTCCCCAGGCCTCTTGCATGCCCCTTGCCCAGCGCGCCGATTCGCGGCACCCTAATGGCATGGCAACGCCCATCACCATTAGCGTTCCACATCAGCTCGGCCGCGCTGAGGCGCGCCGCCGCATCGAGGCCGGTTTCGCGAAGATCGTCAACCTGTTGCCCGGCAGCGGCGGGGTCCGCAGCGAGTGCTGGGACGGGGACCGGCTCACTTTCAGCGTTGCGGCAATGGGTCAGACTGTCTCCGGTGTCATCCAGGTGCTCGACGCCGCGGTAACGATGGAGATTGAGTTGCCCGGTGTCCTCCGCGTGATCGCCGGCGGCCTCAAGCAAAGGCTGCAGAAAGTGGGGCAACTGCTGCTGACAAAGAAATAGCGCAGGTTCTGCAGTGGCGGCTGCGAAGCAGAAGGCCGGCGCAAGCGGATGCTGATCCGCAAGTCCAACTGCAGATAGCTGCCCTTCCCGGTGCGCCCGGTCGATCAGGTGCGCGGCGATATCTATCCCTTCCCGCGTGCGCCCTCCGCGAGAACCTTGCGCATCCGGACCAGATCCCGACGGTATTTGGTCGCCAGAGTGTTCTTCTGTGCGTCAGAGAGGATCTTTCCTGAGACCTGGAAGAACTTCCGCTCCTCTTCTCTGAGGTGATGGTGTACTTCACTGGAGAGCTTCTTGGCGTGCTCGACCCAGTTTTCGGCATGCTCTTTCGCCTTTCCCAGGTCCTCGACGCACTCATCGATGTCGTGATGCTCGGCCAACGCATGCCGCGACGAATCCAGGCCTCTGTCGTCCATCAAGATGGGCGCGTAGAGATACCGCTCTTCCGCAGCAGCGTGGGCCGCTAGCTCGATGCGCAGGGCGCGGAAGACCTCGACCGCGCGTGAAGTGCCCGGCTTGATGCGCGTCAGTTGCCGGCAAAGCTTCCGCTGAAGCTCGTGACTTTCACGCAAGGCTTCGTAGATGTTTTCCATGCGATGACGATGACTAGGGCGGCCGGTCGAAGCTGAACGGGACTCCGGGGTGAGGCCGGGAATGACCTTGGCGCCTCGGCGCCATCTCAACCCTTAGAGCTGAACTTCGGTGATCTTCGCGCCCTGAACCGAGACGCCTGCCTCCAGGCCCACATTGGTGAGCACGAAGGCGATCACCGGTTGACGAATCGTGTTGGTATCGATCCTTCCGTTGGCCCCGATGGTCGCAGCGGCTACCGTGGCGTCCGCCCCCACCGTCCAGCCCTTGCTGTTGCGGAACTTGTCCAGCGCTTCCTGGGTGGTGAACAGATAGATCACTGCCTTCGACTGCGCGCCGGCCTGGAAGCCGATCGAGCCCGCAGTCGTGCTGTAGTAGGCCTGGGTGCGGCCGCCGGCGCGCAGCGCGCCGCGGCCGTACTCGGCGCCGATTCCCAGGCTCGCGCCAACCACCGACGGGAACACCAGCACGCCGCTGGACTTGGCAACCAGCTCGCGAGAATCCGGTACGGCGTCGTAGAGCTTGGACAGGGAGGCGTCGACCTGGGCGTCGATAGACGCGCGCGAGGACGTGCTGCTTCCACGGTCTGCGGGACGCGTGGTGGTGCAGCCGACGAAGGCGATGCTGCAGGCGGCAAGGGCCGCTGCCGTGCAATAGGTTCGGAGGTTTGTGGATTTCATGGGAGCGTTCTCTTTTGACAAGTAGAAGGCGAAGCATCTGTGCGAATCGCCGCACATCGCAAATGCATACTAAGTCGGCGCCAGTGGGGTCGAGCCACTACGAGAAGGCGACCTACGCGAGGTCGAGCCGGTAAGGAACTGCGTGGCGAGAAGGTCCACGCGGTGTGTCGAGACGGAGCCACCCACTGACGATGGGCGTTGTGAGCGCGCTGTGCGCCGAAGCATTGCCAAACTGCTCCGGGCCGGCCTGTCCACCGAGTCGTCAAGCGGGACTCGGGCCACCGGCGAAATGAACGAGATCATCCAGCCCATGCGGGCGATGAAGTTCGACGTGATGATGAACTGCGGCTTCTCGCGCTTCACATACGGCGCGATCTCCGGCGGCGCATCGGCCGGGTAGGGAGAGGTCGTAGATGTCGCCCACGTGGCGGGTGCGATAGGCCGTCCATCGCTTTCCTGGTCTTCCAGGACTCAAGTCTACGAATGGACCCTCGGCTGTGCCGAGTCCATTGCTCGACTCGGCCAAACATGTCGTCGTCGCGCGCCGAGAACTCAATGATGCGTTGGCCAGCCCCTGGGCGGTTCACCTTCGATTGATCCTCTTCTTACACGACTCTAATTCTTTCACCTTAATCCGAATTAAGTATTCGTTGATCGCGTGGAAGAGGCAATGACTTTTTAACTAATTTATTAAAATCGAATGGCCTCATAAAGTCGCTATTCAATAGCGCGCAGTCAAAAAATAAGTGCCTGCCTTTTCCGCCTTTGATCTAGCGCAAAGGAGATTGGTAATTCGGCAATCATCATCCCTTCTATTGAAACAATAAAAGGAAACACTATGAAGGCTTCTGCCGCAGCGGTCCGCAGCGACGACGCGCAACGCATACAGCCTACCTAAGTACTCAATAGAACCGATGACAAATCGGTTGCAGTTCTGACGATCGAATCACAGTGGCACGCGAAGAGGAATGGCGATACGACCGTTCTCTTGAAGAACGATAAGGCTGTCGCCGCGGTCCAGTTGGGTTCGATGTCTGGCGCCCCCAGGCCCCACACCACATACAGGGTCGAGCACGGACAACGTGCCGCATCCCGCTAACCCGCGCGGCGAGCAGTCCTTCCCGTCCAGCAATTTCTTTTACCGATTTCTTTGCGCCCTTTGGAGGCGCAGGGGACTTCTTTTTTCTAAATCACAGGTTGACCAGGAGATCCAGGGTGAAAAAGATCGAAAAACATGCGCATCTGCTTATTGTTGCAGCAGGCGCACTCGCGGGCTGCGGAGGGGGCGGAAGCGGCTCCGGCGGCGGCTTCGCTTACCCTCAAGGCACGGATGCGCCGACGGAATCGACGGCTGCATCGGTGGCGCCATCGGCAGGCGAGCCCGCCGCAGACAAGGAGGCAGTGCACAGCAAGCTCGACGCAAGTTGGGTCACGGTCGCCAACGAAGGCCAGGCGTTTAACCTGGCCTCGTCGACGGTGGTGCAATACGGCGCGAATTCGGCCTGGGCGAGCAAGACGCTCGCCGGCACCGTGGTCTGCAATAACGCCACCTTCGGCCGCGACCCGGTGGAGTACGTGGCAAAGGCGTGCTATGTGCAAATCCCGCCCCCTCCTCCCCCTCCCACCGCCCCTGCCGCTGGAACCCTGCTCGCCAATGAAGGTGCCTCATTCGCGGTGCCCGCCCCCACATCGGTGAAGTACGGCGCCGACTCGCGCTGGATCACCAAGTCGGTCACGGGAACCGCAGCGTGCACGAACGCGACATTTGGTGGCGATCCCGCGTTCATGACGGCGAAGTCATGCGTGTCGGCCGGTCCTGCGCCTGGGCCTGCTCCTGCGCCGGCGCCTGCGCCTGCGCCGGCACCTGCCCCTGCCCCTGCTCCGGCCCCGGCTCCCGCACCTGCTCCCGCGCCTTCCCCCATCGCCGGCGACGTGGTGGACAGCTCCGGCACCATCGTTGCGAGTGCCTACGTCAACGTCGCCTATAAGCTCGGCCAGTCCGAGGGCGTGGCCTACCGGTTCGGCCCGGCCGCGACGAAGACCGGCGTCAACACGCTTTCTCTTCGGGCGGACGTGGGCGCGATCAATCACAGCCCGGGCAACGATCTCTACTACCAGCTCGGTACGGAAAACAACTCCGCGGCCAACCTGTACGTGAGCATCCATGGCGCAGCCATCGGCACGCCCGCCAGCGGGAGCTCGTTGTCGAACTCGCTCGCGTGGTTCCAGTCGCAGGCCACCGACCGGGTGACCTTCATGCAGCGCCCGCAGATGCTGTGGCAAGACCGGCGACTACTGCCCACCTCGGTCGATACCTATTACGCCGCAGGCGTGCTGTCGCCGAACGACCCGGCAGACCTGCCCATCGTCGAAGACCGCGGCGAGAACGCAGCGGACAGCCCCTCGACGCGCCTGTCGCTGATCGCCACACAAGGCAGCCCGACGAAGCCGGCAACGATCTTCACCGTCGGCACGTTCACCGCGCAGAACCGCGCCAGCGTCAAGCTCGCCCTCGGCAAGGTGCCCACCGCCATCTCCGTCACCGGCGGCGGCGAGTTCGCCTTCGTCACCGTGTGGGACACCATCGGCCACAAGGGCCAGGTCGCGGTCGTCTCGCTCGGCGGCACCTGCCAGAACTGCACGCTCAACGGTCCCAAGTACGACTGGTGGCACGACTGGATGGACATGGTGCACCCCGGCTTCTTCAACCAGGGCAACTACATCTTCATGAAGGTGCTCGGCTACGTCGATCTGCCCGCCAACATGAAGGCCCCGACGTCCATCAAGGTGACCACCGGCATGCACCCGTATGCGGCCGTCGTGTACACCGGCAACGGTGGCTTGTCGGGCATGGCCAAGGAAGCCTCGCCGATGGCCAGCAACCGGGCGAAGCTGCTGCCGGGCGGCGAGTACTACGAGAAGTACGCCAAGGGCGGCATCGCCGTGGTGGCCTCGAAGTCGGAGAAGACCGTGGCCTTCATCGACCTCGGCCCGCTCTTCAAGTACACGAACGAGATGTACCTGGGCAGCGCTGCGAGCAACCTGGAAACGCAGAACGTCGGGCTCGCCGCCAACCAGTGGCCGTACCTGCTGGCGGATCGTCCGCAGGCCATGCCGACGGTCATCAAGACGCTCACGCTGGCCGACAAGCCCACGAGCATCCTGACGACCTCGACCTACAGCTACTGGAGCAAGGACGACCGCGAGCGCATCGCGCCGGACAGCCCGTACTGGAAGACCGTGCCGCGCCATCCGCGCGCATGGGTCGCCACCGAGAACGGCAAAGTGCATCTGTACTCGCTGGGCCAGTACGTGCAGGGCCCGAAGCCGGCGGCCGGCACGCCCGCGGAGATCGCGGAAGTCGGCGTGGTGACGGGGCTGGGCAGCAACATCACGCACCTCGCCGCGGCCAAGGACTACCCGAACCAGGACGACACCATCAACACGATGCTGATCTTCACCGATCGCGCCAATCGCAAGTGGGGTTGGCTCAAGTTTGGCGCCGACGGCAACAGCGGCACCATCCTGCGCACCATGGAGGACTCGCGCGTCGACCCGGTCATGGTGACGATGTCCGACAACTACTCAACGAAGGGCAACATCGTCAGCGTGGCGAACTACAGCGGCCAGAGCATCGACAACTACCGCTTCGGTGACCTGATCTATCCGGACACCAACTTCTGTTCCGGGCCCGGTGTCTGCCCCACGCTGGCATCCCATGGCGAGTACGCCGGCAAGCTGGCCCTGCCGTTCAAGCCGTTCGCGGTGCACTCTTCGAACGTGCCGTGACGCGCTGAGTTCATCGCCCACCCCGGGCCCCAGCTTCGGCTGGGGCTCTTTTATGAAGCGGCGGTGGGCCCCGCTTACAACGCAGCCGCTGAAGCAGCCCCATTGGCATCTTCTTTCGTGGCCAGGCAGGCCGTAGCTCGGTCGGCAGTGACACACAAGAGTTCAGGGAAGTATTCAGCCATCGCCGCGTCGCTGCGGCGCAGGCCAAGGGATACAACGGACAAGCCTGAGATTCGCGCCATGCGAGCAGCTTGCGGTAGCTCAGCCTGGCTGTCGATGTCTCCCCTCAACGTGTCATCGAGAACCGGTGTCTCACCTTCCGAGAGCCGTTTCGCAGCCATCCAAACCACCGCATCCAAGAGCATTGGAATCATCCTGCGTCCGCAAAGGTACGAAGCCACGAGATCCTTGGCCGACTGGTCGAGCGCTGTCATTGCTTTGCTCCTCGCCCTCCGGCGGAAAGACCTCACCGTAGTTCCGACCCGAGGACTGGTCTGTGCGGCATCGTACGCAGCAGGGCAGGAATTCCTTCTCATCGCCATGCTCGGCGGCACCGGGCCTACGGGACGACAGCCCACTGGCTTACGCCGCGTACATCACAGAGCTAGCCGCGCAACTTTCAATCAGCTTTTGTGCGAGGCAGTAGTCGGTCGTACTCCTTCTTGACTACCAGATAGCATTCGCATGTGCACTCTTCCAGTCCCGCGCGATTCAGCACGGTGATGTGCCCGTGTTCGTAGCGGATGATGCCTGCCCCCTCCAGCTTGAGCGCATCTTCGGTGTAGCCGTCCAGCGGCACCCCGAGCATGTTGGCGATGAGCTCTTGCGTCATCACAAGCTCATTGACCCGAAGCCTGTCGAGGCTCAGGAGGAGCCAGCGGCAGAGCTGCTGGTGCAACGAATGGTGCCTGTTGCAGGCAGCCGTTTGCACCATCTGGGCAATCAGCGCCTGGGTGTATCGCAGCAGCAGGTGGAGAACCGGTGGGCTTTCGAATTCCAGCTTCAAGGCTTGCGCTGGCAGACGATACCCCCTGCCAGCGTTCTGCACCACCGCACGGCTGGAGGTCGACCCACCTCCCATGAACAACGCGATGCCGACAAGACCTTCGAAGCCCACGACTGCGATTTCCGCTGAAGCGCCGTTTTTCATGACGTAGAGCAACGAGACGATCGCCGTCGTCGGAAAGTACACGTAGTTCATCGTGGCGCCCGGTTCGTACAGTACCTCGCCGAGCTTCATGTCCACCTGCTCCAACTGGGGGTGCCAGCGCTCCCACTCCTCGTCGGGGAGTGCAGCGAGCAAATAGTTCTGCCTTGCAGCGTCGGACTGCATACCAGAAGTATTTGCTGATGCAGTTCGACTGGCGGTAGTGCGCATAGTGAGCAATTCTGCATAGGCCAAGTACATCGTCTGTACGCTACCGAACCCAGCGGTGGGCGAGAAGCGTTGGAAATCCGCCTCTCTTGAGGTCAGTGTGGGGAAACGCACCGACCCATCTCCACTTCGCGTGCACCCTGCCTGTTCAGTCCAGGGCCAGGAGCAACGCAATCTCAGCGAACGCTCAGATTCGAGCCACTTTCAGGACCAGCGATGCCAATGCAACTACTAAAGCGTCTTTGCGGCGCTCAGCTTCCCATGGCCTTCGATGGCGATGAGGACATTGCGAAATGCAGTGTGCTTCGTGCTGCGAAGCTGATCGAGGCGGACCTTCCGCCCGTTCTGTACGAGCTGAGGAGAGCGATGCATTCGGGGCCGGCGACGGTACTGCGCGTGACAGCAAGTGGTGAGTCGGCCACAGGAAGGCGGACTCGGCCTCCGGTGATCCGGTCAGATTGCATCCAGCTCGAACAGTCGGCCTCACAGTTGGGAGGCGGACCGGCCATGGCGTCCTCAAGGGGTGTGGCCAGGCCCGTCTCGGGCGTCCCTCACCGCCCATTTCAATGATTCAGCGGACTAGAAGTCCGCAAGCTTGGTGGTGCGGTAACCAGTGAGCCGGCCGCCTTGATCCTCCTCCGAAGGGCGTGCCTTGCCCGTCGAAAACAAGAAGGTTGCCACCACGAGCGCGACGAATGCAACCAGCAGCCAAAGGCCGAACATGTATACAAGCAAAAGCGGACCGAGGGCAACCAGTAGAAGCAATAGCGCTCTGAACATGCATTCAGTTTGCGCCCAGCGGGTCCATGCGCCGCGTGATGGAATCGACGAAATCACTGCAAAAGAGGACGGTCGCGTTCGCCGTTCGCATTGCGGCATGATGCCCCGCGCTGCGTTCGGAGGTCGCGGCCGACCGTCAGTTCTTGGCCGCATTCTGCGCTGGATCGATGAGGCACAGGCCGTTCTGCGACGCTTAGGGAAGGTCTGCAGAACGCGAATCGCGACTGCTATTGATCGAACATAAAGCGCAA
>NZ_RWKI01000026.1 GCF_003984645.1 Variovorax sp. MHTC-1 | reverse complement strand
AGCGGCGAGCCCGCGCACCGCCCAGGCGCGCGCATTCAGCTCGATCGCGCCATCGGGCCGGCGCGGCAATGTGGCGCTGAGGCGTTCGCGCAGCTTCGATCGATCTGTCTCGTTCAAGGCCATCGCATAGCCGGGCGCCGGTCCTTGCCCGCCCAGGAACGGCGTCCAGTAGTCGTCGAAGTCGCGAAACGGCGTCGCGATATCGAGCGGCCGCACTTCGACGGCACGCAATCCGGCCTGGACGAACAGCGCTTCGAGCGGCGCCGGCCGACACAGCGGAAATCGCAGTCCTTCGTCGAGTTCCGTGGCCGCCGGATTCAGCGCCACGGCCGCGTCCCAGAAGCGGCGCATGAGTTCCATCCCGCCGGCGTAGTCCCACACGTAGGCGGCCACCGTCCCGCCCGGCTTGACCGCACGGGCCATTTCGGCGACCGCGCGCCCGGGCTCGGGAACGAAGTTCAGCACCAGCGCGGCGACCGCGGCATCGAAGCGCCCCGCCTCGACCGGCAGGCTTTGCGCGTCGCCGACCTCGAAGGACGCACGCGGATCCGGTATGCGGCGCCGCGCGTGATCGACGAAGCCTTCGGAGGCATCGATGCCGAGCAGCGACGCCGGCTGCGCGTGTTCCAGGATGGTCTGCGCGACGGCACCGGTGCCGCAGCCGACGTCCAGCCATGCCGATTGCGCCGGCACCCGGAGCCAGGCCAGGAGTTCGGCCGCCACCCTTCGGCTCCAGCGCCCCACATAGGGCTCGTAGAGATCGCCGGCTGCCCAGGTGTCCTTTCGATCGGCCATGACTGCGCTCCTTCAGGAGATGTCCCGAGAAAGGGATTGTCCGCCTCGCTGGACTTGTTCCGGCAAAGGCGGCAGGCGGGAACAGCACGGTCCTCTGCCGCATCCAATAGCACAAGGCCCGACATGCCGTCACCTCCATCCGCCAACGCCGCAGCGACCCCTGCCTCCGATGCAGAACTGGCCGCTCGCGCTGCGCGTGGCGACATCGATGCCTTCCAGCAGATCATGCGCAAGCACAACCGCCTGCTGTTTCGCACCGGCCGCAGCATTTTGAAGAACGACGAAGAGACGCAGGATGCGCTGCAGGAGGCCTACCTGCGCGCCTGGCGCTCACTCCCCGCCTTCCGCGCGGAGGCGCGCCTGTCCACCTGGCTGGTGCGCATCGTGGTCAACGAGGCACTGGGGCGGCTGCGCCGCGGCGCCGGCGCCCAGGTGGTCCCGCTCGACGCCGCCATGGATCTGTGCGCAGCGCAAGGAGAAACGTGGATGCACGCGGACGCCGGCGAACAGCCCGAGCGCGTGGCCATGCGCGGGGAAACGCGTCGCCTGATCGAGGCCGGCATCGATGCCTTGCCCGAAGCGTTTCGCACCGTGTTCGTGCTGCGTGCCGTGGAAGACATGAGCATCGAGGAAGTGGCGGCTGCGCTGGCGATTCCCGAAGCGACTGTGCGCAGCCGCTTCTTTCGCGCCCGCGGACTGCTGCGCGAGTCGCTGTCGCGCGAAGTCGATGTCGCCTTGAGCGATGCATTCGCCTTTGCCGGCGCCCGCTGCGACGCCATCATCGCGCGCGTCATGGCTGCCATCGGCCAGGCCGGCGCTGCGCGCTGAATCCCCCACACGGGTGCTGCGAAAGGAGCTCCACATGACCACGTCTCATCGTGAATGGCTGCAAGCGAGCGGATTCGAAACCCAGGCCGGCGCACGAACCGCGCTGATCGCGACCACGACTGCGATCGCAGCCGCCCTGGCTGTCGCGTGCGGCGGCGGCGGGGGCGGCGGAGGCGTCGGTGCGGGTGGCGCCGGAGGTCCCACAGCCGAGCAAGCCGCTCTCGTCGCACAGGGCAAGCAGATCTTCCGCTTCGACACCTTCGGCGACGAGGCCCATTGGACCGACACGCTGCGCATGCATGAGGTCATCAGCGCCGCGATCAGTCCCGTGGCCGCGCTGGCGGTCGGACTGAAGGTCGACGCCGAGGCACTGCCGCCGGCCGTGGCGAAGGGCATCCAGGACGGAAGCATCGATCTCAAGAGCCCCGACACGACCGTCGCATTGCTGAAGCTGGACGCTGTGGTCGGGCTCAAGGGCACGGTGCAGACGGTCGGCGGCAAGGATGCGCTGACCCGCGTCGGCGTCACCTGCGCCCTCTGCCACTCGACCGTCGACGATTCTTTTGCGCCGGGCATCGGCAAGCGGCTCGATGGCTGGGCCAATCGGGACCTGAATCCCGGCGCGATCATCGCGCTTTCGCCGGCGGTGGACGCGGCCAGGAAGGCCGTCTATCTCTCCTGGGGCAAAGGCAAGTACGACCCGCGGTTCAACATCGACGGCCTCAACAAGCCGGTGGTCATCCCGCCGGCCTATGGACTGGAGGGCATTCACAGCATCACTTTCACCGGCGACGGCGCTGAAGTCGCCTACTGGAACCGGTATGTGGCCGTGACCCAGATGGGCGGCCAGGGAAGTTTCTCCGAGCCGCGGCTGAATCTGAACATCACCAACGGCACCACGGACCTGGTCACGAGCAAGCTGCCCGCGTTGCAGGCGTATCAGTTGTCCTTGAAGGCTCCGGCTGCACCGGCGGGCAGTTTCGACGCCGCTGCAGCCGCGCGGGGCAAGGTGGTCTTCGACGGCGCAGGAAAGTGTGCGAGCTGCCACAGCGGCGCCCTCTTCACGGACGCCAACTCGACGCTGCATCCTCCCGGCGACTCGATGGCGGAACCGGAAACACCGAGCTACGCTTCCCGTTCGGCGACCAGGATGTACCGCACCTCGCCCCTGCGAGGCGCCTGGCAGCACGCGCCCTACTTCCACGACGGGTCGGCCGCCACGCTCGAGGATGTTGCAGCCACCTACAACACCAGGCGGTCGCTGGGCCTCACTCCGCAGGAGATCGCAGATCTCGCCCAGTACCTGAAGTCGCAGTGAGGCACAGCGCGAGGTTCGCGCACTCGCTGCTCACGCGCACGACGCGGCTTGCCACGACCGCCTTTAACGGCAAGGCGCGGCGTGGTCCCTTGGTGAAAACCCACTGGCCCATGACTTGCTAAACCTGGGCCAATGATCGAAAATTTTCTTTCCCTGCACCACTTTGTAATTTTCTTTTCATCTTTCGCACCTTGAAGGGGCGAGCCCGAACCGAATGCTTGCCTCTTCCGCGACTTCCGCGACCACCGTGGCGCAGCGCATCGCGCAGGCCCTGCCGCAGCTGACGCGCTCGCACCGCCAGGTGGCCGACTACGTACTGGAGCGTCCCCTGCAGGTCGCGACGCTGCCGATCGACGAGCTGGCGATGGCGGCCGGCGTGTCGGTGGCCACCGCCAACCGGTTCGCACGCGCCCTGGGCTTCGACGGCTATGCGAATTTCCGCGCCGAACTGGTCCGCGGTTTCGAGCCCCTGCTGGCGCCGGTCGAGCGGCTGCGCGGCAGCCTCGCGCAGCCCTCGACGGTGGCCGAGGTCTTTGCCGCCGCGCTGGAGGAAAGCCGGGGCAACATCGAGGCCATCCGCCAGGCGCTCGACCCGGCCTCCTGCGAGGCGGCGGTGGCGCGCATCCTCGAGGCACGCACCATCTACATCGTCGGCTTCGGCGCCAGCGCCTGGCTTTCCGGTCTGCTGCAACATGGCCTGGACACCTACTGCGCCGACGTGCGGCTGCTGCCCTCGGTGAGCGGCGTGACGCACGGCGCGCGCGCGCTGTCGCGCGGCGGAGCGCCCGATCTGCTGGTGGCGCTGAGCTTCCCGCGCTACCTGACCGACACCATCGCGCTGACCGGCATCGCCCGCGGCCAGGGTGTCGGCGTGCTGGCCCTCACCGACCGGCCCAGCTCGCCGCTGGCGCCGCTGGCCGACGTGGTGCTCTATGCGCAGACCGAGACCCGCTACCGCCCCAACTGCGAGACCAGCGTGCTGGCGCTGATCGAGGCGCTGACCAGCGCCGTGGCTCTGCGCGCGCCGGGCGCGTTCCAGGCCGCCGGCAAGATCGTCCACTCGGTCATGCCCTGGCTGCACGGCGCGCAGGGACTGCGAGCCCCCAACGCCGAAAAGAACCAACCCGCGCAGGCGCCGCGCGCACCGAGAAGAAAGAAGAAGGCACGATGAGAACCACACCGGTCATTGCGATCCACGGCGGCGCGGGCACCATCAGCGCGGCGGCGCTGGACGCGGGCGCGGCCGCGGCCTACCACGACGCGCTGCGCACCATCGTGCTGGCCGGCCAGGCGCTGCTGCTGCGCGGCGCCAGCGCGCTGGACGCGGTCTGCCTGGCGGTCGAGATGCTGGAGGACTGCCCGCTGTTCAACGCCGGCCATGGCGCGGTCTTCACAGGTGCCGAAACGCACGAGCTCGACGCCGCCGTGATGGACGGCGCCGAGCTGCGCGCCGGCGCCGTGGCGGGCGTCAGCCGCATCCGCCACCCGGTGCACGCCGCACGCGCGCTGATGGAGGACGGCGCCCACGTGCTGCTGGCCGGTGCCGGCGCCGAGGCCTTCGCGCGCGAGCGCGGGCTGCAGATGGTCGAACCGGAGTACTTCTCCACCGAGGCGCGACGCGAGCAGTTGTGTCGCGCGCGCGCCGAAGGCCGTATCGCGCTCGACCACGACGGCGCGGCACGCGCAGCGGCGCTGTCCACCGCGCCGCTGGACGAGACCGACAAGTTCGGCACCGTCGGCGCCGTCGCGCTCGACCGGCATGGCCACCTGGCGGCCGCGACCTCCACCGGCGGCATGACCAACAAGCGCGTCGGCCGCGTCGGCGACTCGCCGCTGATCGGCGCCGGCACCTATGCCGACGACAAGCGCGCCGCCGTGTCCTGCACCGGCAGCGGCGAAATGTTCATCCGCACCGCCGCGGCCTACGACGTCTGTGCGCGCATGCGCTATGCCGGCCAGTCGCTGGCGCAGGCCGCGCACGCCGTGATCATGCAGGCCGTGCCCGCCATCGGCGGCAGCGGCGGCCTGATCGCGATCGACCGGGCCGGCAACGTGTGCCTGCCTTTCAACACCGAGGGCATGTACCGCGGCCACGCGCGCGGCGCCGAGCTGCCGCACACTGCCATCCACCGATGAACGCTGCCGTCCTGCCAGAACCCGCCGCGACCTCCGGCGCGCCGGACCTGCCCGGCCAGCGCGTGCTGGCGGTCGACGCCCTCACCGTGCGCTTCGCGAGCTCCGAGCGCACGGTGGACGCGGTGCGCAAGCTGTCCTTCCACGTCGACCGCGGCGAGACGCTGGCCATCGTCGGCGAATCGGGCTCGGGCAAGTCCGTCACCTCGCTGTCGCTGATGCGGCTGGTCGAATACGGCGGTGGCCGCATCGTGCAGGGCCGCATGGCCTTCCGCCGCCGCGACGGCCGGGTGCTCGACCTGGCGCAGGCCTCCGACGCGACCATGCGCGGCATCCGCGGCGCCGACATCGCGATGATCTTCCAGGAGCCGATGACCTCGCTGAACCCGGTCTTCACCGCCGGCGACCAGATCGCCGAGGCCATCGCCATCCACCAGGGCAAGGACCGCGCCGCCGCACGCGCCGAGGCGCTGCGCATGCTGGAGCTGGTGCGCATTCCCGAAGCGCGCAGCGTGCTCGCGCGCTACCCGCACCAGCTCTCCGGCGGCATGCGCCAGCGCGTGATGATCGCGATGGCGCTCTCGTGCCGGCCCTCGCTCCTGATCGCCGACGAGCCGACCACCGCGCTCGACGTCACGATCCAGGCGCAGATCCTCCAGCTCGTCCGCGAGCTGCAGGCCGAGATGCAGATGGGCGTGGTCTTCATCACCCACGACATGGGCGTGGTCGCCGAAGTGGCCGATCGCGTGCTGGTGATGTACCAGGGCGACAAGGTCGAGGCCGGGCCCTCCGAGCCGCTGTTCGCGGCGCCCCGGCATGCCTACACGCGCGCGCTGCTGTCGGCCGTGCCGCACCTGGGCGCGATGCGCGGCACCGACCTGCCGCGGCGCTTCGAACTGCTTCGGGTCGACGCCGCGGGCGCCCGCGTGAGCGTGAGCGATGCAAGCCCGCAGAACACTGTGCAGAGCGACCAGCCGCCGATCCTGCGCGTGAAGGACCTGGTGACCCGCTTCGAGCTCAAGAGCGGCCTCTTCAGCCGCGTGACGCGCGTGGTGCATGCGGTGGAGCAGATCAGCTTCGATCTGCGTGCCGGCGAGACGCTGGCACTGGTCGGCGAATCGGGCTGCGGCAAGTCCACCACCGGCCGCTCGCTGCTGCGCCTGGTCGAGAGCCAGGGCGGCGCGATCGAGTTCGACGGCCGCAACGTGCTCACGCTGCCCACCGTCGAGCTGCAGGCGCTCCGGCGCAATATCCAGTTCATCTTCCAGGACCCCTTCGCCTCGCTCGACCCGCGGCTCACTGTCGGCTTCTCGATCATGGAGCCGCTCTTGATCCACAAGATCGCGAGCGGCGCCGAGGCCCAGCAGCGCGTGCGCTGGCTGCTCGAGAAGGTCGGCCTGCCGGCCGACTACGCGCAGCGCTACCCACACGAGTTTTCCGGCGGCCAGCGCCAGCGCATCGCGATCGCGCGCGCACTCGCGCTCAACCCCAAGGTGGTGGTGGCCGACGAGTCGGTGTCGGCGCTCGACGTCTCGATCCAGGCGCAGATCGTCAACCTCATGCTCGACCTGCAGCGCGAGCTGGGCATCGCTTTCCTGTTCATCTCGCACGACATGGCCGTGGTCGAGCGCATCAGCCACCGCGTGGCGGTGATGTACCTGGGCCAGATCGTCGAGATCGGCCCGCGGCGCGCAATCTTCGAGAATCCGCAGCACGCCTACACGCGCAAGCTGATGGCGGCAGTGCCGGTCGCCGATCCGGCGCGCCGCAACCGCGACCGCCCGCTGCTGCAGGGCGAGATCCCGAGCCCCGTGCACCCGGTGGGCTACGCACCCGAGCTCAAGCCGCTCGTCGAGGTGGGCCCCGGCCACTTCGTCGCACACCACCCGATCAACTGATTTATCTAGAAGGAGCTCCAGCATGAACAAGCAACGCCTCTCCCGCATCGCCGCCGCGCTGACCATCGCCGGCCTGGCCGGCTTCGCGCTCTCGGCGCACGCCGCCAAGGACGTCGTCGTCGCCGTGCAGTCGGGCTTCACGACCACCGACCCGTACGACGCCAACGACACGCTCTCGCAGGCCGTCGCCAAGTCCTTCTATCAAGGCCTCTACGGCTTCGACAAGGACATGAAGATGGTGCCGGTGCTGGCCACGAGCCACACCGTCAGCAAGGACGGCCTGGTCTACACCGTCAAGCTGCGCACCGGCGTGCAGTTCCACGACGGCACGCCTTTCAACGCCGAGGCCGTGAAAGCCACCTTCGACCGCGTGACCAATCCGGACAACAAGCTCAAGCGCTACAACCTCTACAAGAACATCGCCAAGACCGAGGCGGTCGACGCGACCACGGTGCGCTTCACGCTCAGCGAGCCCTTCTCGCCCTTCATCAACACGCTCGCGCACCCGTCGGGCGTGATCATCTCGCCGGCGGCGCTGGCCAAGTACGGCAACAAGGGTATCGCGCAGAACCCGGTCGGCACCGGCCCCTTCAAGTTCGTCGAATGGAAGGCCACCGACCACCTGAAGGTCGCCAAGTTCGACGGCTACTGGAAGAAGGGCTACCCGAAGGTCGACAGCATCACCTTCCGCCCGGTGGTCGACAACAACACGCGCGCCGCGATGATGCAGACCAACGAGGCGCACTTCGCCTTCCCGATGCCGCCCGAAGCGGCCGCGACGCTGAGGGAAAAGCCGAGCCTCGAGGTGAGCAGCTCGCCCTCGATCATCCATCGTTACATCTCGATGAACACGCAGCAGAAGCCCTTCGACAACCCGAAGGTGCGCGAGGCCATCAACTACGCGATCAACAAGGAAGCGCTGGTCAAGGTGGCATTCTCGGGCTATGCCATTCCGGCCGAAGGCGTGCTGCCCAAGGGCATCGAGGGCGCGGCCAAGCTCGGCCCCTGGCCCTACAACCCGGCCAAGGCGCGCGAGCTGCTGAAGGAAGCCGGCTACCCGAACGGCTTCGAGAGCACGCTCTGGTCGGCCTACAACTACACGACCGCGCAGAAGGTCATCCAGTTCGTGCAGCAGCAGCTGGCGCAGGTCGGCATCAAGGTGCAGGTGCTGGCGCTCGAGGCCGGCCAGCGCGTCGAGCGCGTCGAGAGCGCGCAGGACCCGGCCACCGCGCCGGTGCGCATGTACTACGTGGGCTGGTCCTCGTCGACCGGCGAGGCCGACTGGGCGATGCGGCCGCTCCTGGCCTCCGAGTCCTTCCCGCCCAAGCTCTTCAACACCGCCTACTACAAGAACCCCGAGGTCGATGCCGACATCAAGAAGGCGCTGGTGACCACCGACCCCGCCGCCAAGGCCAAGATCTATGCCGACGCGCAGCAGCGCATCTGGAAGGATGCGCCCTGGGCCTTCCTGGTGACCGAGCAGCTGCTGTCGGTGCGCGCGCGCAACCTGGCCGGCTTCTACGTGATCCCCGATGGAAGCTTCAACTTCGACGAGGTGGAACTCAAGTGAAGCTCTCCCCCAGGCTCCCCCACTTCGTGTGGTCCGCCAACCCCCTCACCGGGGGCAACACCAGCGGCCCGGCAAAGCCGGTTCCGCGGTGTTCCCCGAACGGGCCTGGCTTCGCCGGCCGCGGGGTGGGGCGCGAAGCGCGGTGGGGCACTGAAATGATGATCCTGCACACAGCAAGCGCATGACCCAATATGTCCTCAAGCGCTTGCTGGGCTTGCTGCCGACGCTGTTGATCGTCGCGGTGCTGGTGTTCCTGTTCGTGCACATGCTGCCCGGCGATCCGGCGCGGCTGGCGGCGGGGCCGGACGCCAGCCCGGAAACGGTGGCGCTGGTGCGCGCGGACCTCGGACTCGACAAGCCGCTGCCGCAGCAGTTCCTGAACTTCTTCACGAACATGCTGCAGGGCGACTTCGGCCATTCGCTGCGCTCGAAGCGGCCGGTCGCGACCGAGATCGCCGAGCGCTTCATGCCGACGCTGCTGCTGACGATCACGAGCATGGCGTGGGCCGTGGTGTTCGGCATGGCCATCGGCATCACGTCGGCGGTGTTCCGCAACCAGTGGCCCGACCGGCTCGGCATGACGCTGGCAGTCTCTGGCATCTCGTTCCCGGCCTTCGCGCTGGGCATGCTGCTGATGCAGATCTTCTCGGTCCAGCTCGGCTGGCTGCCGACGGTGGGCGCCGATTCGTGGCGGCACTACATCCTGCCTTCGCTGACGCTGGGCGCGGCCGTGGCGGCGGTGATGGCGCGCTTCACGCGGGCCTCCTTCATCGAGGTGATCCAGGAAGATTTTGTTCGCACCGCGCGCGCCAAGGGGGTGTCGGAGAAGTGGGTCATCCTGAAGCACTGCCTGCGCAACGCGCTGATCCCGGTGGTCACGATGATGGGCCTGCAGTTCGGCTTCCTGCTCGGCGGCTCGATCGTGGTCGAGGCGGTGTTCAACTGGCCCGGCCTCGGGCGCCTCCTGGTCGACGCGGTCGAGATGCGCGACTACCCCATCATCCAGACGCTGGTGCTGCTCTTCTCGCTCGAATTCATCCTGATCAATCTCGTGGTCGACGTGCTCTATGGCTATATCAACCCCACCATCCGCTACAAGTGACGCGCCGGTCCCGGCGCTCGCCGCCGAAGGCAAGGTGCGCACGCCGTGGACCGAGTTCTGGCGCAAGTTCCGCATGCAGCACGTGGCGGTGGGTGCGCTGGTCTTCGTGCTGCTGCTGGTGGCGGTCGCGATCGTCGCGCCGTGGATCGTGCCTTACGACGCCGAGAACTTCTTCGACTACGACAAGCTCAACACCGGCCCCTCGGCCGCGCACTGGTTCGGCGTCGACCCGCTCGGGCGCGACATCTTCAGCCGGATCCTGATGGGCGCGCGCATCTCGCTGGCGGCCGGCTTCCTCTCGGTGGTGCTGGGCGCCATCGTGGGCACCGTGCTGGGCCTCCTGGCCGGCTACTACGGCGGCTGGTGGGACCGCATCGTGATGCGCATCTCCGACGTGCTGTTCGCCTTCCCCGGCATCCTGTTGGCGCTGGGCGTGGTCGCCATCCTCGGCAGCAGCATGACGAACGTGGTGGTCGCGGTCTCGGTGTTCAGCGTGCCGGCTTTCGCGCGGCTGGTGCGCGGCAACACGCTGGTACTGAAGAACCTGACCTACATCGAGGCCACGCGCAGCATCGGCGCCAGCGACCGCACCATCCTGCTGCGCCACATCCTGCCGGGCACGATCTCCTCCATCGTCGTCTACTTCACGATGCGCCTGGGCACCTCGATCATCACGGCCGCCAGCCTGAGCTTCCTCGGCATGGGCGCGCAGCCGCCGATGCCCGAGTGGGGCGCGATGCTCAACGAGGCGCGCGCCGACATGGTGAATGCGCCGCACGTGGCGCTGTTCCCGTCGTTGGCGATCTTCTTCACGGTGCTGGCTTTCAATCTGCTGGGCGACGGTCTTCGCGACGCCCTCGACCCGAAGATCGATCGGGTATGAAGCTCTCCCCCAGGCTCCGCGCACTTCGTGTCGCTCCTCCACCCCCCCCACCGGGGGCCACACCGGCGGCTCGGCAAAGCCGGTTCCGCGGTGTGCCTGGAACAAACATCGCAGCAGGCGCAGTGACATGCTGATCTCTGCGATCCCACGCATCGGCACCCTGCCTTCGGGCCGGTGCGATGCCATCACTGACGTGCACAGCGTCGCGGTCGGCCATGCGACGCTGGCCGACGGCGAGGTGCAGACCGGCGTGACGGTGATCCGCCCGCATGCCGGCGACCCGTTTCTGCAGCGCGTGCCGGCGGGCTTCGCGGTGCTCAACGGCTTCGGCAAGAGCGTCGGCCTGCTGCAGGTCGAGGAGCTCGGCGTGCTCGAAACGCCGATCGCGCTGACCAACACCTTCTCGGTGCCGGCCGTGGCGGCGGCGCAGATCCGCCAGTGCATCGCTGCGAATCCGGAGTGCGGGCGCAGCCTGCCGACGGTCAACCCGCTGGTGTTCGAGTGCAACGACGGCTTCCTCAACGACATCCAGCGCATGGCCGTCGAAGAGAGCCACTACCTGCAAGCGTGGGCCTCGGCCGGCGAGGACGTAGCGCAGGGCGCGGTCGGTGCCGGCCGCGGCATGTCCTGCTTCTCGCTCAAGGGCGGCATCGGCACTGCATCGCGGCGCGCCGGCACGCACACGGTGGGTGCGCTGGTGCTCGCCAACTTCGGCCTGCTGCACCAACTGATCGTCGCCGGGCAACCGGTCGGCAAACGGCTTGCCAGGCAGCCCGCCGAAGCCGAGAAGGGCTCGATCATCATGCTGCTCGCCACCGACGCGCCGCTCGACGCGCGCCAGCTGCGCCGGCTGGCGCTGCGCGCCGGCGCCGGCCTCGCGCGCACCGGCTCGGTCTTCGGCCACGGCAGCGGCGACATCGCGCTCGCCTTCTCGACCGCTTACGCGCTGCCGCAGCGCCGCGAGGATCCGACGCCGGCCGTCGCGCTGCTGCACGACGGCCTGCTCGACGAATTGTTCCAGGCCGCGGCCGACAGCACCGAGCAGGCCATCCTGCATGCGCTGTGGCATGCGGAATCCGTCACCGGGCGCGACGGCCATGCGCGGCCGGCGCTCAGCGCGCTGCTGCGCGAACTTGGCTCCCCATGAAAATCCTTATCTCCGTCGATATCGAAGGCGTGGCCGGCGTCTTCCATGCCCAGCAGGTGCGTGCCGGCAACCCCGAGTACGAGCGCGCGCGCCGGCTCATGACCGAGGAGGCGAACGCCGCCATCGCCGGCGCCTTCGACGGCGGCGCGAACGAGGTCTGGGTCAACGACTCGCACGGCGACTTCCGCAACATGCTGCCCGATCTGCTCGACGCGCGGGCCCAGGTGATCCAGGGCAAGCCGCGCTACCTGAGCATGGCGAGCGGCGTCGAACTCGGCATGGACGGCGTGTGCATGGTCGGCTACCACTCGCGCGCACAAGGCCTGGGCATCCTCGCGCACACCATCAACAGCTTTGCCTTCGCCGGCATCGAGATCAACGGCCAGGCGGTAGGCGAGGCCGCCCTCTACGGCGCGCTGGCGGGCGAATACGGCGCGCCGGTGCTGATGGCCAGCGGCGACGACGTCTTCATCGCGGAGAACCGAGCGCTGTTCCCGCACGCCACCTTCGTGCAGACCAAGCGGGCGACCGGCCAGACCAGCGGGGTGTCGCTGTCGCCGGCGCAATCGTGCGAGGCGATCCGCGCCGGCGTGAAGGCGGCCCTTGCGGCGCCTGGCAACGCGCAGCCATTCGTCATGCAGAAGCCGCTCGCCGTCAGCTTGCGCACTCAAACGCCCGCGCTGGCCGACCTGTTCTGCCAGTGGCCCGAGTTCGAGCGCGTCGCCGCGGCCGAGCTGCGCTTTGCCGCGCCCTCGGTCGAGGCCGCGGTGCGCATGCTCAACTGCTGCTCCGCGATGTCGTCGATGCTGCGTTGAACGGATCGACGTACACGGTGACGGCCGGGCAGGCACTGCCCTCGCGGCTGTCGGCGCGCCGCTGCAGCGCTTCGATGCCGGCCATCATCGCGGCGTTGTAGCTCGGCATCGGTCCTTCGGCCGATTCGATCGCGATCGGCTTGCCGTCCAGTTCGGCGTGCTTCTGAAGGATCCAGTAGAAGTGGCCGGCGACGGGCTCGTCCACGATCAGTTCGACGGAATCGGGGGTCATGGCGCTCTCTCTCCTATTGCGCGAACATCAGCGCCAGGCGCTGCGCGTCGTGCTCGGCGTCGAGCAGCGCATCGTCGGCGGTGGCCCGCAGCTCGATGCAGACGTGCACGACCCGTTCTTCGGAAGCTTCGCGGATCTTGACCACGCCCGTCCACCAGCCTTCCTGCCACTGGCAGTCGAGCAGCATGGTCTGGCCGTGCGCCTGCGCCACGACCGCCTGTCGGCGGCGCACGGGCGAAGTCCGGTGCCAGACGCGTCGGGATGAACTCAACAGCTTGGAGAACATGGCGGCCCTTTGGTTGAAGACCAGGGAGCCCATTGGATGCGCGCCAAGCTGCGCGCGGAAGCGATGGATTTCACGCTTCGGCCGATTTGCGCACGGGATCGGCTGAAGCGTGCAATACGCCACGGCCAAGGGTCCAGCGCCGGCAAGAAAGGCAGAATGCGCTGAGCTCGCACCCCGAGGGAGCGGGCACGCGTCCCGAAAGGAGCGGAGATGGCGCAGCACAAGCAGACGTGGGCGGCAGGAGATCGCTACGAGCCCTACATGGGCCGCTGGAGCCGACAGGTCGCGCCCGGGTTCCTGGGCTGGCTTCAGGTGCCGCCGGGATCGAAGTGGCTCGACATCGGCTGCGGCACGGGCGCGCTCACGGCCGCCATCCTCGATCGGGCGCAGCCGGCCTCGGTGCTCGGCATCGATCCCTCGGCCGGCTTCGTCGAACATGCGCGCGCGCACGTCGCGGATGCGCGGGCGTCTTTCGAAATCGGCGACGCGCAGCAACTGCCGGTCGAGTCGAAGCGCTTCGACGCCGTGGTGTCCGCGCTGGTGCTGAACTTCGTTGCGAAGCCCGAGCTCGCGGCCGGCGAGATGGCACGCGCAGCGCGACCCGGCGGTACCGTCGCCGCATACGTGTGGGACTACGCGGGCAAGATGGATCTCATGCGCCGCTTCTGGGAGGAGGCGGTCGAGCTGGACCCCGCGGCCGCGGCCTTCGACGAAGGCCGACGACCGGTTCAGCTCTGCCAGCCGGCGCCGCTCGAAGCGCTGTTCGTCCAGGCCGGGCTGCGTGGCGTTGAAGTGCAGCCGCTCGATATCGAGACACCCTTTCGCGACTTCGACGACTACTGGACACCCTTCCTCGGCGGACAGGGATCCGCGCCCGGCTACGCGATGTCCCTGAGCGAGGCGGATCGCGCGACGCTGCGCGAGCGCATTCGCTCGGCGTTGCCGGTCGGGCTCGACGGTGCGATCGAACTGGGCGCGCGCGCCTGGGCAGTGCGCGGGATCGCGGCCTGAGGGCGGCGATGCGGGGGCGCGTCACGCACTGAGGCGCCGGGCTCGATCAAGCCGCGCGAAGCGCGCGATCATCCAGGGCCCAAGCAGCGCACCCGCGCCGACGGAGCTCCAGGCGGCGACCCAGCCATAGGTGCTGCCCAGGCCGAAGCGGGCTTGTCCCCAGTCCAGCGCCAGTCCGAATACCCAGGGACTGAGCGCGCCGGCGCCGAAGCCCATCACCGAGCGCACCGAGTAGGCAGCGCCGAGCCGGTGCGGCGCCACGCCGTCGGCGAGCGCAGTCGAATAGACCGACGAGTCGGCGATCGCGAGGAGGTTGTAGAGCGCGGCCATCGCGGCCAGCAGCCACAGCGGCCAGGCCCACATCCATCCGAAGGCGAAGGACATCGAAAGGCTGGCGAGGCTCGCGATCATCATGACCCGTGCGCGTCCGAGCCTGTCCGACGCGGTGCCGCCCAGCACGCTTCCGAATACGCTGACCAGGTGCGCGAGCGCAGCCAGCGCCACGCCGATGCTCTGCATCGAACCCAACTGCCCCGACGAGGCCACGAGGTAGGCGGGCAGCCAGGCCCACAGCGCCATGAGCTCCCAGCAATGGAAGGCATAGGCCCAGTTGCCGGCCATGGCCGGCTTGTCGCGCACCGTCTCGACCAGCGCATGCCAGCTTCCTCCGCCGGCTTGCACGGCAGCGGCGGGCGCGCCGGTGGGACGCATGCGCCGTAGCGCATGCACGGTGACGACAGCGCCGACCACCGCGCAGGCTGCCGCCGCGATCAGGCCGACGCGCCAGTGCAGCGCATGGCTCAATCCGGCCACCACCGCCAGCGAGAGCGCGTAGCCCATCGACGACGAGGCGATGAAGAGCCCCATCGCGCGGCCGCGCACGGCAGGCGCCGTGTTGCGCGCCAGCAATTGAAGGCCGGGCGTGTACGAGGCGCCGGCACACAGGCCCGCCAGCGCATAGAGCAGCGCAGCCGACAGATGGCCGCTCGCGAACACCGCGAAAGCCAGCGCCGCGATCGAACCGAGCGCGCTGCCGGCGAGCAGGACCCGGTGGGCACCGAGCCGATCGGCGAGCAGGCCGACGGCGAACAGGGAGGCGAGATAGCCCACATGCCAGGCGCTCTGGACCGAGCCGGCCTGTGCAGCCGTCATGCCCCAGTCGTGCATGACGAAGGGCAGCACGCCCGAGTAGGCGGTGACGATCATGGCCTGCAGCAGCCGGCTCGCACAGAGGAGCGCCAGCCATCCGCGCTCCGGGCCTTCGCCGGCGGCCGCAGCTTCCTGCGGCGCCACTAGCTGGACACCACGTCGCAGAGCGGGCGCTGCATCAGCACGGTGTCCACCCGGCGCCCGAACTTGAAGCCCACGTCGCGCAGCACGCCGACGTGCTCGAAGCCCAGGCTTTCGTGCAGGCGGATAGAGCCCGTGTTGCCGCTGTCGCCGACGACCGCCACCATCTGCGAAAGGCCGGCCTGGCTGCAGCGCTCGATCAATGCGGCGAGCAAGGCGCGGCCGATGCCGCGGCCCTTCATCCCCTCGGCAACGTAGACCGAGTTCTCGACCGTGCGCCGGTACGCGGGCCGCGGCCGATACGCGCCGGCATAGGCGTAGCCGGCCACGTGGCTGCCGACCATCGCGACGAGGTAGGGCAGGCCGAGCCGCAGCACGTCCGCGCGCCGCGACAGCATCTGCGTCGCGGTCGGCACTTCCTCCTCGAAAGTACACAGCGCATTCAGCACGTAGCGGCCGTAGATCGAGCGGACCGCCTCCATGTGATGCGGCTCTGCATCCAGGATTTCCAAGGCAGCGAGTGAGTTCATGCGGCGATGTTGACCTTCCCCGGTCCATAAGTGAAGCTTCGATCGTCTATGCAAACCATAAGGAATTCTTTGGAAAAGAATTTGAACCTGGATCAGCTCCGATCCTTCGCCCTGGTCGTCGAGGCCGGCAGCTTCTCCGCCGCGGCCGACCGGCTCGGCCTCACGCAGCCGGCCGTCAGCCTGCAAGTCAAGCTGCTGGAACGGCGGCTGGGGGTGCGCCTGATCGAGCGCGTCGGCAAGCGCGCGAGGCCGACCGTCGCGGGGCTGGCGCTGCTGCAGCATGTGAGCCAGATCGAGAGCGCAGTAGAGGCCGCGATCGATGCGGTCGCCGATCATGCCGCGGGCGCGACCGGCCGCGTGCGGCTGGGCTGCGGCGCGACCGCCTGCCTCTACTTCCTGCCGCCGGTGCTGCGCGCTCTGCGTGCGCAGTTTCCGGCGCTCAGCATCGTGGTGAGCACCGGAAACACCGACGACTACGTGCGCAAAGTGGAAGAAAACACGATCGATCTCGCGCTGGTGACGCTGCCGGCGGGCGGACGCTCGCTGGTTGCCACGCCGGTGCGGGACGACGAGTTCGTCGCCATCGGCCGCGGGGACGGCGCGCCGCTGAAGGCACGCGTCTCGCCCGCCGACCTGATGCCACTGCCGCTGGTGCTCTTCGAACCGGCAGCCAACACGCGCAAGCTGATCGACCGGTGGTTCGCGGCTGCGGGATTGACGCCGCGTCCGGTCATGGAACTGGGCAGCGTCGAGGCCATCAAGGAGATGGTGGCCGCGGGACTGGGCTACGGCATCGTGCCGGGCATGTCGATGGCCGGCCGCGGAGCGCATCCCGATCTCAAGGCCAGCCGCCTCTCGCCGCGCATGCATCGCACGCTGGCGCTCGTCACGCGGCGCGACAAGCCGGTCAGCAAGGGAATGCGGATTCTGTTCGACGCCGTCGTATCGGCGGGCAAAGGCTAGGGCCCGTCAACAGGCCCTAACGCACGACGCTGCCCACCAGCCGCCGCTGCGTCGGAAACAACGACCAGCGCTGCTGCGCGTAGCCCCAGAGCCCCTGCTTGAAGAAGATCGTGACCACGATCGCCAGCAGGCCGAGGCCCAACAGGTACCAGGTGCCGTAGTCGCTGAAGAACTTGTTGAGCGCCCAGAAGATCAGCGCACCGACCAGCGGCCCCTCGATGCGGCCGATGCCGCCGATCACCACCATGAAGATCGCAAAGGCGGTCCAGTTCACGCTGAAGGCGGCGTCGGGGCTGATGCGCAGGTTGCCGACGAAATAGAGCGCACCCGCGAGGCCGGCGCCGAAGGCCGCGACCACGTACACCGCCAGCTTCATGCGCACCACCGGAATGCCCTGCGATTCGGCCGCCACCTCGTTGTCTCGGATCGCGAGCAGGGCCAGCCCGCGCTTGCTGCGCAGGAACAGGTAGACCAGCGCGATGGCTGCCACCACGCAGGCCAGCGCCATCCAGTAGGTCACGCTCTCGCGCGTCGCGCGCTCGATGCCGCGCAGCGCGGTGAGCGTGGTGCCGGAGCCACCGCCCACGGCAGAGACGTTGGCGAAGCTCAGGCGGAACACCTCGGCGATCACCCAGGTGCCGATCGCGAAGTAGCCGCCCGAAAGGCGGAAGGCGACGAAGGACACCGGCACCGCGATCGCGGCAGCCGCCAGCGCGCCCAGCGGAATGGCGATGAATGGATTGACGCCGGCGAAGTTGCCGAGCATCAGCATCACGTAGCCGCCGAAGCCGAAGAAGGCCTGCTGGCCGATGCTGACCATGCCGCCGTAGCCGGCGAGCAGGTTCCACATCATCGCGAAGATGAGGTAGCAGGCGATCTCGACGAACTCGCGCATCCAGCTCGATTCGCCCCAGAAGGGCAGGCTGGCCGCCAGCACGACCAGCAGCACCGCCACGATCAGCGCGGCGCGGCTCGCGGCCGTGCTGCGCACGACGTCGAAGGCCGGGTTCGGGGTCAGGACCGGATTCTTGGTCATCGCATCAGCCTCGCGTCTTGGGAAAGAGCCCTTGAGGGCGAAGCACCAGCACCAGCAGGAACACGATGTGCCCGACCCAGATGCCCCAGCCCGGGTCGAGCCGGAAGCCGATCTGCTGCGTGATGCCGAGGATCATCGCGCCGGCGAGCGTGCCCCAGAAGGAGCCCATGCCGCCGATGATCACGGCCTCGAAGGCGAACAGCAGCAACAGCGGTCCGTCGGAGGGCGACACCGTCGTGCGCATGCCCTGCAGGGCACCGGCCACCGCGATCAGCGCGAAGGCAATGGCGGTGGCGAACGCGTAGACCTTCTTCGCATTGAGGCCCATGAGCTCGGCGATCTCGCGGTCGTCCGATACGGCGCGGAAGGAACGGCCGAGTGCCGTGCTTGCGAAGAGCCATTGCAGCGCCGCCGTCGCAAGCACGGCGACTGCCAGCACCACCAGCGGCAGCACGCCCAGCGACAACGACTCGCCGATGCGCAGCCCCAGCGTGTTGAGGCCGCCGGTCTCTATCGAGCGCGGATCGGCCGAGAACAGTTCCAGGAGCAGGTTCTGGATCACGATCGAGAGGCCGAAGGTCACGACCAGCGAGGGCAGCGGGTCCTTGCCCAGCGTGCCGTTGAGCACGTAGCGCTGCAGCGCATAGCCGAAGCCGAAGGCCAGCGGCAGCACCGCCAGCGCGACCAGCAACGGCGCACCGCCCACGAGCGCGGTGCCCGCGATCACCGCGAAGGCGCCGAGGATGATGAAGTCGCCCTGCGCGGTGTTGGTGAGCCGCATGACGCCGAACATCAACGACTGGCCGAGTGCGAACAGGGTGTAGAGGCCGCCGAGCAGGATGCCCTGGAGAAGGGTTTCAAGCACTGTTCAGACTCCGAAGTACGCCGCCGAGATCTGGTCGCGGGTGAGCGCGCCGGAGCGCCCCGAGAGCGAGACGCGTCCCTCCTGCAGGCAGTAGATGCGCTGCGACACGCGCTGCGCCATGCTCACGTCCTGCTCGACGATCACCACAGCCATGCCTTCGCCAGTGATGGCCGGCATGGCCGCGTAGATCTCGCGGATCACGACCGGCGCCAGGCCCAGCGAGAGCTCGTCGCACAGCAGCACCTCGGGGTTGCTCATCAACGCGCGGCCGAGCGCCACCATCTGCTGCTGGCCGCCCGAGAGCGAAGTGCCGGGGTCGCGCCGCTTCTCGGCGAGGATGGGAAACAGCGCGTAGAGGCGCTGCAGGTCCCATGGCCCCTTGCGGCCGGTGTGGCCGCCGATCAGCAGGTTCTCTTCCACGCTGAGGCTTGCGAACAGGCGCCGGCCCTCGGGCACCATCGCCAGCCCGCGCTTCACGATCTCGCCGGGCGCGACGCTGCCGATGGCCTCGCCCTTGAAGTGCACCGCCTCGCGCGGCGCGCGCACCAGGCCCGTGAGGCACTTGAGCAGCGTGGACTTTCCCGCGCCGTTGGCCCCGATGACCGCGACCAGCTCGCCCTGCGCCAGCTCGAAGTCGACGCCGAAGAGGGCCTGGGCATCGCCGTAGAAGGCCTTGAGGCCATGGGCTTCGAGCAAGGCGCTCATGGCTGTTGCTCCCTCTCCCTCCGGGAGAGGGCGGGGGTGAGGGCACAGGACGCTGGCAGAGCGCGCAACGATGGATGCGCCCATGCCCTCACCCTCTCCCGGAGGGAGAGGGGACAAGGCACAAGAGCGCTCATGCTTCCATCCCCATATAAACCCGCCGCACCTCCGGATCGTTCATCACCGCCCGCGGCTCGCCTTCCGCCAGCTTCTGCCCGAAGTTGATGACGAAGAGGCGATCGGCCAGCGACAGCAGCGCATGCACCACGTGCTCGATCCAGATCATGGTCACGCCGCGCGCCTTGATCTGCTTGAGCTCTTGCACCAGTTGCCTGGCTTCAGGCTCGGTCAGGCCGCCCGCGATCTCGTCGAGCAAGAGCAGCTTGGGCCGCGTCGCGAGCGCTCGCGCCAGCTCGAGCCGCTTGCGGTCGAGCAGGGTCAGGCCGCCGGCCGGCTTGTTGGCATGCGCCATGAGCCCGGTCTCGGCCAGCACCTCCTGCGCCGTCTGCCAGGCCTCGCGCTCGGTCTCGCCGGCGCCGAAGCAGGCGGCGGTGACCAGGTTCTCGAACACGCTCATGTGGCCGAAGGGCTGCGGCACCTGGTAGCTGCGGCCGATGCCGGCATGGCAGCGCTGGTGCGGCTTGAGCGTGGTGACGTCGCGTCCTTCGTACTCCACGCGCCCCGCGTCGACGCGCACGTCGCCCGAGATCAGGTTGAACAGCGTGGTCTTGCCTGCGCCGTTCGGCCCGAGGATGCCCAGCGTCTCGCCCTCGGCCACCGCGAGCGTGATGCTGTCGGTCACCTTGAGCGCGCCGTAGGACTTGCACACGCCGTGCAATGCAAGGAGCGTCATGGCTCTCCCCCAGGCTTCGCGCACTTCGTGTCGCTCCGCCAACCCCCTCGCCGGGGGCAACACCAGCGGCCCGGCCAAGCCGGTTCCGCGAAGGCTTGTTGCTCTCCCCCAGGCTCCGCGCACTTCGTGTCGCTTCGCCAACCCCCTCTCCGGGGGCAACACCTGCGGCCCGGCAAAGCCGGTTCCGCGAAGGCTTGTTGCTCTCCCCCAGGCTCCGCGCACTTCGTGTCGCTTCGCCAACCCCCTCTCCGGGGGCAACACCTGCGGCCCGGCAAAGCCGGTTCCGCGGTGTTCCTGGAAAAGAGCGGCTTCATGCCGAAAGCAGCTTCAATGTGCCGCCGGCCGGAATGCTCTTCGCGGCCTCGTTGTTGACGATGGTCAGCTCGACCTTGTACTTCGTGCCCTTGTTCCACTGGCCCAGCACCAGCGGCGTCTTGCTCACGTTTTTGAACGGCCCCTGCCCGCCCCACTTCACCGGGCCGACGACGGTGTCGAGCGAAGTGGCGGCCACCGCATCGCGCACGTCGGCCGCCTTGGTCGACTTGGCGCGCGAGAGCGAATTGGACGCCACCTCGAACAAGGCATGCGCGAAGCCGATCGGCTGCGTCCATTGCTTCTTCGCGCCGGCCTCGTAGGCGTCGGCCAGCGCCTTCGCGCTCTGCTTCGTGAGGCTGGACGTGAACGGATGCGACGGGCTCCACCACACCTCGGTCGACAGGCCATAGCCCAGCTCGCCCAGCGCCTCGATCGCGCCCGGGAACAGGAGCGCCTTGCCCAGCGTGATGACCTTGGGCCGGAAGCCCTGCTGCCGCGCCTGGGTGAGGAAGGTCTTGGCATCGGGCGGGATCACCACGCCGGTCACGATCTCGACGTTGTCGCGCTTGAAGGCCGCGATCTGCGCGCTGAAATCCTGCGTGCCGTTCTGGAAGCGGCCCGGGTCGGTCAGCGTGAAGCCCATCTGCGCCAGCGGCTTTGGGAAGCCGAGCTCCTTGTCGCCCCAGGCGTTGCCGTCGCCGTCATTGGGGAACAGGCCGCCGACCTTCTTGTTGGTGCTGAGCGTCTTCCAGCCGTTGGTGAAATTGGCGATGACGTCCTCCAGCCCCCAGAACAGGTGGTAGGTCCAGTCGAAGCCCTTGGCCGGATCGCCCTTGCGGCCGAAGAACCAGGGCTGCCACGGCACCACGCTGGAGACGCAGGGCACTTCGTTGAGCTCGCAGGCATCGCTCACCGGGTTGGCGGTCTCGGGCGTGCCTGCCGTCAGCACGAGCGCGACCTTGTCCTTCAAGATCAGGTCGTTGGCGACCTCGCCCGCGCGGTTGGGATTGGACTGGCTGTCCTTCAGCACGATCTGCACCGCGTACTTCCTGCCGCCGACGCTGATGCCGTCCTTGAAGGCGGCCTTCATCTGCTCGATGACCCACTTGTCGGCCTCGCCGAAGGGCGCCAGCGGTCCGGTCTGCGGCGACACGTAGCCGATCTTCAGCGTGTCGGCCGCGAACACCAGCGGCGCGGCGCCGCCGGCGGCGAGCGCGGCCGCGGCCTGGGTGAACTGTCTGCGATTGAATGCCATGGTTGTCTCCTTCTCTGCGTTGTTCTTGCACAAGGAACTCAGGCCGGCGGCTCGCCTTCGAAGGCGCGCTGCAGCAGTGCGCGGATTGCCACGCGTTCGATGGGGCGCGGATTCCAGTAGGGATTGCTCGCCGCGATGTCCGCCGCGCGGTCGAGATCGGCTTGCTTCATGCCGATGTCCTCGAGCGCGACGGGCGCGCCGTTGCCGCACGCCAGCTCGAAGAGGCCGAGCGCCGCGTTCTCGCGGCCCAGCGCCCGCGCAATGCGCTCCATCGCCCGCGGCGCAGCAGCCGCGTTGTAGGCGATCGCATGCGGCAGCACCACCGTGTGCACCTCGGCATGCGGCAGGTTGAAGCTGCCGCCCAGCGTGTGGCACAGCTTGTGGTGCAGCGCCATGCCGACATTGCCGAGCACGCTGCCGCAGAGCCACGCGCCGTAGAGCGCATCGGAGCGCGCCTCGATGTCCTCGGGCCGGCTTCGAATGGCGGGCAGCGCACGCGCGATCGCGGCGATGCCCTCTTCGGCCATCAGGTCCATCACCGGGTTGCTGTCCTGCGCATACAAGCCCTCGGCCGCATGCGCGATCGCGTTGATGCCGCTGGTGACCGACAGCCCCACGGGCAGGCTGCGCGAGAGCTCCGGGTCGTAGATCACGGTGCGCGGCAACACGCGAGGGTCCTTGCCGGTCTTCTTGAGCCCGCCCTCGGTGAGGCCGTAGATCGGCGTCATCTCGCTGCCGGCGTAGGTGGTCGGGATGGCCAGGATCGGCAGGGCCGAATCGAGCGCGATGGCCTTGCCCAGCCCGGTGGTGGAGCCGCCGCCGATGGCCACCGCACAGTCGGCATCGAGGCTGCGCGCGGTCTCCCGGGCTTCGCGCGCGGTCTCGATCGGCACGTGCATGACCGCGCGGTCGAAGATCCCGGCGGCCTGCGCGCCGAGCAGCTCGGCCACGCGCTCCGCCTGCGCGCGCTGCTCGGGCGTGCACAGCACCAGCGCGCGCCGTGCACCCAGCGCATCGATCTCGCGCGCCAGGTGCGCGAGGCTGCCGGCGCCGAAGACCACGCGCTGCGGCTGGCTGGTGTAGACGAAGTCGCGCATCGCCGTCTTTCCTATTCCAGGCTCAGGTTGCGCTCGCGCACCAGCCGCGTCCACTTGTCCTGCTCGGTCTTGAGCGCGGCGGCGAACTGCTCGGGCGTGCTGGCGATGCCGGTGAGGCCCTGCTCGCGCAGCCGCTGGTCGAAAGCGGGATCGGTCACGATCTTGCGCACCTCCGACTGCAGCCGGTCGACCACCGTGCGCGGCGTGCCGGACGGCGCCAGAAGGCCGACCCAGGAGTTGACCTCGAAGCCGCGGTAGCCGCTCTCGGCCACCGTCGGCGTGTCGGCGTACGCGGGAACTCGCTGCGCACCGGTCTGGGCCAGCGCGCGCAGCTTGCCGGCCTTCACATGCGGCTGCGCCAGCACGGCCGAGAGAAACATCATCTCGACCTGGCCGCCCAGCAGGTCCTGCTGCGCCGGGCCGCCGCCGCGATAAGGGATGTGAGTGACGAAGGTGCCGGTGTGGGCCTTGAAGAGATCTGCCGTCAGGTGGTTGCTGGAGCCGGGGCCGACGCTCGCGTAGTTGTACTGGGCCGGCTGTGACTTGAGCAGGCCGACGAAGCTCTTGAAGTCGTTGGCCGGCACCTTCGGGTTCACCACCAGCACCAGCGGATTGCTCGCAATCTGCGTCACCGGTTGGAGATCCTTGGCAATGTCGAACGTGAGCTTGGGATAGACCAGCGGATAGCTCGCGTAGCTGTCGAACACCATCAGCAGCGTGTGGCCGTCCGGCGCGGCCCTGGCGACCTCGGCCGAACCGACCGTGCCGCCCGCGCCGCTCCGGTTGTCGATGAGCACCGGCTGCCCCAGCGCCGCCTGCAGGCGCGGCTGCAGCTGGCGCGCCACCGTGTCCACGATGCCGCCTGGCGGGAACGCGACGACCACGCGCACGGGCTTGCTCGGCCAGGCTTGCTGGGCGTGCAACGGGCCCGCGGTGCCGAGCAGGACGGCGCAGGCGGCAAGGATGTTGACGAGGGGAGCAATCATTCGATTCTTTCTTCGGGGGTGGTTTTCAGCGCTTGAAGTGCGGCGGGAACTGAGCATCGACATTGACCCAGACGCTCTTGACCTGCGTGTATTCGCGCATCGCGTCGAAGCCCATCTCGCGGCCGTAGCCGCTCTGGCCGACTCCGCCGAAAGGCGAGCCGGGATTGACGCGCTTGTAGCTGTTGATCCAGACCATGCCGGCGTGCAGATCGCGCGCGACCTGGTGGGCGCGCTGCAGGTTGCTGGTCCACAGGCCGCTGCCGAGGCCGTAGTCGGTGCCGTTGGCGATCTGCATGGCCTCGGCGTCGTCCTTGAAGCTGAGCACGGTGACGAAGGGGCCGAAGACCTCTTCCTGCGCCACGCGGTCGCGATACGACTTCGTGCGCACCACCGTCGGCTCGACGTAGCAGCCGCGCGCGAGCTCGCCGCCGGGCGAGCCGCCGCCGGCGAGCACTTCCCCGCCCTCGCCTTTCGCCACTTCGACATAGCTCAGCACGCGCTCGCGATGCTGCGCGCTCGTGAGCGGACCCATCTCGGTGGCATCGTCGAGCGGGTTGCCGAGCCGGATCGACTTGGCGAGCGGGATGAACTGGTCGAGAAAGGCGTCGGCGATCTTCTCGTGCAGCAGCAGGCGCGAGCCCGCGATGCAGGCCTGCCCCTGGTTGTGGAAGATGGCCCAGGCGCTGCCGTTGACGGCGGCCTGCAGGTTTGCATCCTCGAACACGATGTTGGGGCCCTTGCCGCCGAGCTCGAGCTGCACCTTCTTGAGGTTGCCGGCGCTGGCCTGCACGATGCGCCGGCCAGTGGCGGTGCTGCCGGTGAAGGCGATCTTCGCGATCTCGGGATGCTCGGCGATGTACTGGCCCGCGACGCTGCCCAGCCCCGGCAGCATGTTGACTACGCCATCGGGCATGCCGGCCTCGGCCATGAGCTCGACGATCTTGAGCGAGGAAAGCGGCGTGATTTCTGCCGGCTTCATCACGATGCAGTTGCCGGCCGCGAGCGCCGGCGCCATCTTCCAGCTCGTGAACATGAGCGGGAAGTTCCACGGCACCACCTGGCCCACGATGCCGACCGGCTCGCGCAGCGTGTAGTTGAGGAAGCCCTGCTCCACCGGAATGGTCTCGCCCTGGAACTTGTCGGCCATGCCGCCGAAGTAGCGGAAGCAGGCTGCCGTGCGCGGCACGTCGAGCTTGCGCGAGTCGCGCACCGGATGACCGGTGTCCAGCGATTCGAGGCGCGCGAGTTCTTCGGCGTTGGCCTCGATCAGGTCGGCGAGCTTGAGCAAGATGCGTCCTCGGTCGGCCGCGGCCATGCGGCTCCAGGCCGGGAAGGCGTGCTTCGCCGCGGCCACGGCACGGTCGACGTCGGCGCGGCCGGCCAGCGCGACCTCGGCGATGGTCGAGTTGTCGTGCGGGTTCAGCGTGGCCAGCGTCTCGCCCGATTCGGCATCGACGAAGCGGCCGTCGATGAAGAGCTGGTGGCGGATCGGCGTCTTGAGGCCTGCGGCCTGCTGGATGTCTGCGAGTTTCATGTCAGGTCGTCTTTCCGGCCAACCACGGATAGCGCGCCGTGTCCTTGCCCGCGTAGTCGGGATCAAGGTAGATGAAGCAGCGCTGGATCAGCCAGTCGCGCACCTCGAACACGTCGCACCAGCGGCCCGCGCCCCACTCGGGCACGCCGGCGCGCCAGGGGCCGTCGGCATGCTCGCCGTAGCTCGTGCCTTCGCAGGCGAACAGGTCCGTGCCGGTGAAGATCCAGTTGAAGCCGGCGTAGTCGTGGCGAATGGATTTGCCGCGGCTGCCGACTTCGCCGAAGAGCTTGCCGATCTCGTCCTTGCCGTTGGCCAGGCCCCATTTCGGAAAGTAGACCTGCGCATCGCTCGCGAACAGGTCGAGGATAGAGCCGCCGGTGGAAGTGACGCCGCCGTTGTCGTAAGCCTTGAGGTATTCGAGCGCCACCGACTTGCGCTGCTCGTCGGTCATGGTTTGACGGGTGAGTGCCATGGTGAGTCTCCTTCTTTCACTTCTGCGATTGCATGTACTCGATGAGCGCGGCGCGCTTCTTCGGGTCGTCCTGGAAATAGACCATCGTGTTGCCGGGCGCGACGGCCTGCGTGTCGGCGAGCCACTTGTCGAGCAGCGCGCGATCCCAGGTCTTGCCTTTCATCGCGTCGAGGTACTGCTTCGAGTAGGTGAAGCCGGCGTTGGATGCCGCCGGCTTTCCGAGCAGGCCGAACAGGTTGGGCCCGACGCCGTGCGGCTCGCCCTTGCCGAAGCTGTGGCACTGGATGCACGCGGTCTGCGCGAGGCGCTGGCCGGCCGATTGCGCGTGGGCCAGGTTCGCGGCGAGCGCCAGCGCCGGGATGAGAAGCCAGGTCTTCATGTGGCGCTCCTGCCTTCGGCATGGGCCGCGTTCGCCGCGCGGTAGGCGAAGGCGATGATCGGCCCCAGCGTCGCACCGCCGGCCCAGTAGGCGCGGCCGGAGGCCGAAGCGACGCAGTTGCCGACGCCGTAGAGGCCGGGGATCGGCCGGTCGGCGCCGTCGAGCACGCGGCCGTGGGTGTCGGTCTTGGGCCCGCCCTTGGTGTCGAGGGTGCCGGCGACGACCAGCGCCGCGTAGTACGGCCCCGCATCGGCCAGCGGCCACATCGTCGCATTGGAGCGGCCCGGCTCGGCCTTCACGTCGCCGTTGAAGAGCTGCTCGACGATGCGCTCGCCACGCTGGAAGTCGAGGTCCTTGCCGGTCTTCGCCAACTGGTTGAAGCGCGCGATGGCGGCCTGCAGGTTGGGCAGGAAATCGAGCGCGAGCTTCGCACCGCCGGTGGCGCTGGCGTACTTGGCCAGGCGCTCGTCGATGGCGCGCGCCAGTTCCGCGAGCGTCGCGCCCTTGATCACGTGGCGGTCGTCGGTGCCGGGCGGCACGATCAGCCGGCCGTACTCGGCGCTGGCCGAATGCTGCTGCGAGCGCTGGTCCCAGACCGCAATGCGCACCAGGTTCGGGTACTCGGCCTTGGCGCCGTCCCACTCGAAGAAGGTCTGGGCCAACTCGTTGTATTGCAGCTTCTCGTTGACGTTGCGCTGTCCGTACTTGTTGACGAAGAGCATCGAGTCGCCCGCCACGGAGAACATGCCCGAGATCGAGCCATCCTTCGCGATCGCCTTCTCCAGCGGGATCGGGCAGGTCCAGGCGTAGTTCATGTTGCGCAGCTGGGCGCCCAGCGGCCCGGCGATCTGCACGAAGTCGCCCTCGTTGCTGGGCGCCGCGCAGCCGCCGTAGATCGGGCCGTTCAAGAAGTTCTTGCGCAGCTCGGCGTTGTGCGTGAAGCCGCCGGTGGCGAAGATCACGGCCTTCCTCGCGCGCAGGCGCACCGTGGCGTCGAGCTCGTCCTTCGCCTCGACGCCGATCACGCGGCCGGACTTATCCTGCAGCACCTTGGTCACGCGGATGCCGGTGCGGATCGGAATGCCATCCTGCCGCGCCTTGGTCGACATCGTGCGCACGGCCACCAGGCCGCCGTCGGACATGCTCGGGATCGCGTCCTTCGGCACCAGCACGCGGCCCTTGGGCGCCTTGTCTTCCGGCAGCTCGGCGAAGTAGTCGGGCACGTCGGCCACGTGGCGATAGGGCAGCGCGCCCTTGGCCGCCAGCAGCTCGGCCGCCGGCGAGGCGCTGTCGTAGAAGGCGGAGCACATGTCGTACTCCCATGGCGTGAGGCCAAGGCGGGGATGCGCCGGGTCGTAGGTCTGCGGACTCGACAGCCGCGCCACGTACTTCAGGAAGTCGGGCTTCGGGTCGGCAATGCCGGCTTTCTTCATCGCCTCGTTGTTCGGCACCCAGTACCAGAACGCGGCCTTGGCGGTGGTGCCGCCGATGCTGCCGGCTTTCTCGAGGATCACCGCGCTGTTGCCCTGCCAGCGCGCAAACAGCGCCGAGGCCAGCCCGCCGCAGCCGCTGCCGCAGACCACGACGTCGTAGCTCGCGTCGAAGGCCGGTGCCGCTTCGGCGTCCTGCGCCGCCAGGCCCAGTGTTGCGGCCGCGACCGCCGCCGAGCCTGCGCCGGCCTGCTGCATGAAGCGCCGGCGCGATGCTGCGCCGGCATCCGACCTGACGTGGTCTGCCATTTTTGTCTCCTCAACACCAGAAGGACGCGCCGCGCGAGCGGCGCGTTGTCGCTTGTCAAAAGCTCACGGGGATCTCAGGGCTCTCGCCCTTCTGGATCTCGTAGACCAGGCTCGGCGAGCCGTTCTCCCACACCAGCAGCATCGAGCGCTTGGGGCTGTAGCCCTGGTGGCGGCAGTAGGCGGGCATGGCAGCCATGTCGCCGGCCTTCATGATCACGCGGGCCATCGGCTTGCCGGTGTTCTTGTCGCCGCAGTCCCAGTGGATCTCGTCGGTCATCTGGAAGAACCACTCGACGCGGTCGTTGCCGTGGATGATCGGCAGGATGTGCTCCTCGGTGGTCGGGCACATGAAGCTGTGCTTCACCACCGAGGTGAAGCTGGGGTTCCACGTCACCTGCGAGCGGCTCAGGAAGCCGAAGAGGTTGAAGGCATGCACCTCGTCCTCGAAGCCGGGTTCGGGATGCAGCTCGGGCTCCCCCTGCGGCACGTCGGCGAAGGCGCGGTTGACCGGCGCGCCGGTGTCGTCGCTGCGCAGCCGGAGGTCGTCCTTCAGGCCCACGCAGCGCTTGGCGAGCTCGCGCGCGCGGGTGATCTTGGCGGTGTTGTTGCCCTTCTTCCGGCCGTAGGGCGAGCCGGTTTCCTGCGGTGCGCTGAAGGGGTCGAAGCTCTCGTTGGTCCAGTCGTCGAGCATGGCCTCGAAGGTGGCGCGGATCTGCGCGGTCGGGAAGTTCTCGAGCAGGTCGATGCCGGCTTCCTTCATCGTGCCGTTGTAACTGCCGGCGTAGAGGTCGACCGACTGGTAGTGGTTGACGGTGCCGACCACGTCGTCGAAGTTGACCCAGCCGTAGAAGAAGCCCCAGGCCACGTCGCGCATCAGGGCGCGCAGGTAGTTGCCGACATCCATGGTGTGGCTCATCGGCCGGCCGTCCCGGGTCTTCCAGGTGATGTGGGCGAAATACTCGTCGCGCCGGAAGCCGAAGCTGCCGAGAGAGAAGTCCTTGTAGCCGAGCGTGGCGTCGGGCTGCGACGCGATGACCTTGGCGAGTTCTGCGGGTGCGTTCATGGCTTGATTCCTCCGTGGGTTCAGTGCGTCTGACAAATTTCTGCCCACTTCTCGACAGAGAGTTCGCCCTTGCAGGTCTGCAGCACGATCACGCCGGGCTCGCCGACGCTGCGGAATTGGTAGGCGGTGTTCTTCGGCAGCAGGCCCTGGTGGCCGCGCGAGAGCTTCATCCAGCCCATCTTCCGGCCCTTCGGTTCGCCCTTCACGAGCACCGCGCCGTTCTTCTCTACGTCGGCGACGGTCTGGGAGGCGTCGAGCTTGATGAGGTGAACCTCGAGCTCGCCGTCCATCGCCAGCGCGAACTCATCGTGCGCGCAGGTGTACCAGGGCGAGTTGCCTTCGGCGCGCAGGGTCTCGAGCACGTAGATCTGGTTCTGGCCGAACACGACCTTCTCGTAGGGCTTGCTCTTGCTCGCGATTTCGAAACAGTTCGAGAAGGCGTAGTGGCGCACGTCGTCGGCAATCGGCTCGACATGGCCTTTTTCGAAATGCTTGAGCGACCCGAAGCGGGTCTGGTAGCCGGTGGCGGTCATGGGCTTTGTCTCCTGGGTCGTCGAAGCAGCGCTCTCGCTGCGATGGCTGAACTCTAGGAAACGAAGGCCCTCACGGGTAGGGTCTAAATGCGGGCCGCATTGTTCGGCGAATCCGGTCAATCCGCAGGGTTAACCCGGGATGGGGTTGGTCGTCACGCTGGGGTGCGGAGGCGGGCGGTATGCCCTGTGCCGGCCGACGTCACCGGCCCTTCGGGCTTCGCTGCTGCTCCTCGCCCAGGACGGGGTCCGCGCAAACTCGCTTCGCTCAAACACGCGCGGCCCTGATCCGTCCTGCGCTGCGGTGCTCGCCGGTGACTCAACGGCCGGCCCAGGGCACACCGCCCGCCTCCGTGGACACGCTGCTGAGCGAACCGATCCTAAGCGTCGGCGATCAGCTCGGCGGGCAGCAAACCGCGCTCGATCATCGCCGCATCCCACGGCGGCACGCGCGCGAAGGCCGCGGTGATGTGCTCGATGAAGAGGCGCAGCTTGAAGGCATTGCGCGAAGTGCCCGCATAGACCGCGCTGAGCGAGAACGATGACAGTTGGTGCTCGGGCAGCACCACCTGCAGGTCGCCGCGCAGGATCGCATCGCCGGCCACCAGCGTCGGCAGGCAGACGATGCCGGCATGCTCGAGCGCGTATTCGCGCAGCAGGTGCACGCTGTTTGTCAACAGGGCTGCGCTCATGTAGATCGTCACCTGCTCGCCGTCGTGATGGAAGGTCCAGCGGTCGCGTGTCGGGTAGCCCGAGTAAAGGCCGAGCGTGTGCTTGTGCAGCTCGCGCGGGCTCTGCGGCGCGCCGTGCGTGCGCAGGTACTCGGGCGTGGCGCAGAACACGCGGCGCACCGGGAAAAGCGGTCGCGAAACCAGCTCGGTCGAGGCGGCCGGGAAGATCTGCAGCGCGCAGTCGACGCCGGTCTTGACCGGGTCCACCACCGCATCGCTCACGATCAGTTCGAGACGGATGTCGGGGTAGCTGACCTGGAAGGCGCGCAGCAAGGATGCGAAATGGCCGAGCACGAAGCCGGTCAGCGCGTGGACGCGCAGCGTGCCGGTCGGCCCGGCCCGCGCGCCGCGCATCTGGTCCATGATGTCGTTGGCCCGCCCGACCAGCTCGGTGCAGTCGCGCAGGAAGGCCTGCCCGACGTCGCTGAGCCGCACGACCCGCGTGCTGCGGTGGAACAGCGGCGCACCGACGTGGTCTTCGAGCTGCTTCACGCGGCTGGTGACCACCGACTTGGCTACGCGCAGCTGCCTGGCAGCCTCGGCGAAGCTCTGTGTCTGCGCGACCCGAACGAATGTCTCAATGTTTTCCAGGCGGTCCATGGACTTCCAGCTTCGATACGCGATCGCGCAATATATCGCCTGGACGATGCCTTTTCGCGTTCGACGTATTGACGGTCCCGGCGTCCAGGACTACCTTTTGCGAGGCGGCGCACAAGCGCGCAAGCCCCCCGGCGCTCACCGCTTGGACGATGCCAAGGCAGGCTACAGATGAAGGACTTTCCATTGCATGGAGTTCGGTTGCCGAGCGTCTTCGGGCTGCTGCTCCTGTCCTGCGTCCTGCCCGGCTACTGCCTCGCGGGCGAGCTGAGGGGCAAGGTCCTGTATGCCGGTGCGGCCCCTGCGCGGCAGACAGTGCCGGTCACGATCGACCAGTACCTCTGCGGCAACGAAAAGCTTGCCGACGACCTGCAGGTGTCTGCCAATCGCGAGATCCGCAATGCCGTCGTCTGGCTCGAGAATCCTCCGCCGGGTGCAGCGGCGCCGGCGCGAGCCGAGAAGGTCGAACTCGATCAGAAGGGATGCTCGTTCGTGCCGAGGATCGTCATCGTTCCGGCCGGCGGAACGGTGGATTTTCTGAACAGCGATCGCCTGCTCCACAACATTCATGCGACCCCGAAGCTCAACGTGTCGTTCAACCGGACCCAGCCGATGGGCCGGACGATTCCGGTCACCTTCGCCAAGCCCGAGATCGTGCGCATCGAATGCGACCTGCATTCCTGGATGACCGCGTGGGTGGTGGTGGCCGCACACCCGTTCTACGCGGTCACCGGCGCCGATGGGAGCTTTGCCTTCGACAATCTGCCGCCGGGCCAATACAAGCTCCAGATCTGGCATGAGCGGCTGGGCACGCTGCCCGCGAGCGTCACCGTCGGCGAGCAGCAGCCTGCGCAGCTCACCGTCGAGATGAAGGCGCGCTGAGGCAGCGACGCGGGACGCTTCGCCTCAAGGAAGCACGGTGATCTTTTTCGACGCCTCCCAGGCGGCGGAATGCGTCGGCTCGGCGATCGCCGTGAGCGACCCTCCTTCGTCGAGCGCCACAGTGAAGGTCACCGTCGGCGACGAATACACCGGATGCAGGTAGGCGCGTGCGATCTCCACCGTGTCCTTGTACAACGCAACGTAGCGCACGAAGTGCTCCGCCAGCGAGGGGTGCAGCGATCCGGTTCCGACGCTGACCGTCACGTTGAACCAAGCCCCTCGGCGTACGCTGTCCGGTGCCGTGATCTTCGGGGTGTGCTTCGGGTCGATGCCCTTGTGAACCTGGCGGAACTCCGGCGTGAACTGCTGCGCCTGCTCCTCCTCGGCGTGCGCGGTGAGCGCACCGAGGCTCATCGTCAGCAGCCCTGCGATCGCCGCGCACGCGGCGCTTCGAACTGTCTTCGGCATGGAACCCCCTTTCGGCTTGCTTCAGAGGTCCGGAAGAAACTGCTTGACCATGGCAAGCAGCTCGCTCGGACTGTAGGGCTTGGCGAGGTAGCTGGACGCGCCGGCCTGCATCGCCTTCTCGCGGTCGCCGCTCAGCGCATACGAGGTGATCACGATGATCGGGATGTGGCGCGTGAGGGCGTCGGTGGTCAATCGCCTGGTGGCGTCCAGCCCGGACATCTTGGGCAGTTGCACGTCCATCAGGATGAGGTCGGGCAAGTCCTGCTGCGCGAGCGCGACGCCGGTCTCTCCGTCCCCCGCCTCGATCAAGCGGCAGGACGAACGCTTGAGCAGCTGCCGCACGATCTTGCGGTTGTACTCGTTGTCCTCGACATACAGGATGGTGCGCCCGCTCATTGGATAACCCGGCTTTCTTCGCCCGCGCGCAACGGCACGGAGAACATGAACGTGGAGCCCTTGCCCAGCTCGCTCTCGACCCAAATGCGGCCGCCCAGCCGTTCCACGAACTTCTTCGAGATGCTGAGGCCGAGGCCCGTGCCGCCGTATTCGCGCGTGATGGTCGTGTCGATCTGGCGGAACTCGGTGAAGATGTGATCGAGTTCTTGCTGCGCAATGCCGATGCCCGTATCGGTGACGCGGTAGATGAGCTCGCCGTCCACCAGCTCGACGGCGATGTCGACCCGGCCCTGCCGCGTGAATTTCAGTGCATTGCCGGCCAGGTTGGTCAGGCACTGGGCAAGCCGGCCGCTGTCGCCGTAGGCCACCGGCAGATCCTCTGGGACATGGGCGGTGAATTCAAGACCCTTCTCCGCAGCGATCGAGCGCAGGGAGGTGCGCACGGTGTGGACGACATCGCTGACGGAATACTCGCCGAGCGCGAGCTCCATGCGCCCGGCCTCGATCTTGGACAGATCGAGCACGTCGTTGATCAGGCGAAGCAGGTTGCGGCCGTTGACCTGGATGTCCGCCAGCGGCTCCTTCAGCTCGGCCGGTATGTCGCCGTAGATCCCGTCGATCATCATCTCGCTGAATCCGAGGATCGCGTTCATGGGCGTGCGCAGTTCGTGGCTCATGTTGGCCAGGAATTCGGACTTGGCCTTGCTCGCGCGCGCCAGCTGCTCGTTGAGGTCCACGAGCTCGGCGGCGGCCTGCCGCTGCGATTCGTCGAGACGATGAAGTTGCTGGCTCATGTGATTCATCCGGTCGGCGAGCGCCCCGAATTCATCCCGGTTGGGCACCGAGATTTTGCGCCCGAAGTTTCCTGCCGCGACATCGCCCAGGAAAGTTTCCGCCTCGCGCACCGGCAGGATGAAGGACCAGGAGATCACGAATCCGCAAAGCCAGGCGAGCAGCACGGCGCTCACTGCGAAAGCCAATGTCAGGATCAGCGATCGGCGATTGGCGGCCTCCACGTTGTCGCGCAGCTGGGCCATGCGGTTCTGCTCCGCATCCACGAGCTGCCCCATGCGCGAGGCGATCTCGGCATCCAGGCGCTCCTCGCGCCTGAGCAGCTCGCCCGTGATGTCGTCGAGCTTGCCGTCGCGGATCGCATTGGCGATGTCGGCGATCACGCTCATGGCGTCGTCCTGCAGAGAGCGGATCTGGTCGATCAGGCCCTTCTCGCCGGCGGGGCCGGCGATGTCCAGCTTGGCCAGTGTCTCGTTGAAGCGGTTGTTCTCGCGCAGGATCCGCCTGATGGCAGCCTCGTCCTTCGAAAGCAGCGCCAGCGCCGTGAAGTGCATCTGCCTGGCCAGCGCGTGCTGGCTCTGCTGCGACCAGCCGACCCGCTCGTGCGCCTCATCGAGCATGCGGCTCTGTTCGGTGGTGTTGACGAGGATTGACAGGCTCGCGATCGCCATCGCGATGAACAGCAGTGTGATGATCAGGAAGGCGAGCAGGAGCTTGGTGTGAACCGAAGCGTGAACACGCGCCACCCAACCCACCAGCCGACCGATGGGTGACCGGTTCAAGACTCCCGTGACAAGCCGCTCGAGTTTGATTTGGCAGGGCTCCGTCAGTACAAAAAGAAGCGTTTCGAATCGCTCCTAACGCACCTCACCGCCTTGTAGAACCACTGTGAAGCCAGTACAGTTTTTCGATCGGGAGAATTGACGGTGAGAACCCCCCCGCGCATCCTCATCGTCGACGACAACGCGACCAACGTCAAGATTCTGCAGGCGCGGCTGGGCAGCGAGGGCTACGAGGTCGTCTCTGCGGCCGACGGCGAAGAAGGTCTCTCCGCTGCACGGCAGTTCCTGCCGGACCTGATCCTGCTCGACCTGATGATGCCCAAGCTCGGCGGCATCGAAGTCTGCCGGCGCCTTCGGGCCGATCCTGATTTCCCCTTCACGCCCATCATCATGGTGACCGCGATGGCCGACCTGAAGGACGTCATCGCCGGCCTGGAGGCAGGCGGCGACGAGTACCTCACCAAACCCGTGGACCACGCCGCGCTCGCTGCGCGCGTGCGCTCGATGTTGCGGATCAAGCGCCTGCACGACCAGGTCGAAGCGCTGGCCGCGCAAATGAAGGAGTGGAACGCGTCGCTCGAGCAGCGCGTCGCGACCCAGGTCGCCGAGCTCGAGCGCATCGGCCGGCTGCGGCGCTTTTTCTCGCCGCAGCTCGCGGAGCTGATCGTCAGCGGCGGCACCGAAGACCCGCTGCAGAGCCATCGGCGCGAGATCACCGTGGTCTTTCTCGACCTGCGCGGCTTCACCGCCTTCGCGGAGATTGCCGAACCCGAGGAAGTGATGGGCGTGCTGCGCCAGTACCACGCGGCCACCGGCGAGCTGATCCTCGCGCACGAGGGAACCCTCGAGCACTTCACCGGGGACGGCATGATGATCTTCTTCAACGATCCGGTGCCTGTGGCCGACGCGGCCGAGCGCGCAGTGCGGATGTCGATCGCGATCCGCGAACGTGTCGGCTCGATCGCCGAGGCGTGGCGCAGGCGCGGCTATTCGCTCGGCCTGGGCATCGGCATCGCGCAGGGTTTCGCCACGATCGGGGCCATCGGATTCGAAGGGCGCTGGGACTATGGCGCGATCGGCACGGTGACCAACCTGGCGGCGCGGCTGTGCGGCGAGGCAGCGGGCGACCAGATCCTCATCTCACGGCGCGTCTACGCGCAGCTGGAACCCCTGCTCGACGTGGAGCCGCCGCAGGCGCTCAGCCTCAAGGGATTCCAGCGCCCCGTCGAGTGCTTCAGCGTTCGCGGCATCAAGGCATCACCGGCGTGAAGCCGGCGCCCCTCAGGCCGCACAGGCGCGCGCCGCGTCGAGGATCACCTCTTCGGACGGGAGCTTGCCGATGCCGGCCATGCCCTCGGCGGCGCACTCGATGTCCATCCAGCGCACGATGCCCTCGCGGTCGATCATGAACATCGCCTTCAGCTGCGGCCATTGCCGGTCGATGTCGGCCAGGTCGGCCGGCGTGTAGGTGTAGCCGTCGAGCTCCTGCAGCACCTTGGCGGCCTCGGGAATCGGAAGCGGCTCGGGGAGTTCGCCGGTGGGGTTGACGCGGGTGGTTTCCATCTCCTGGATAAACGCCGGCGTCGGGTCGACTTTGGGCACCCGGAACGCGCGGTGCGTGCTCAGCTCGGGGTCGGACGCCATCCGCAGGCGCGTCGGCCTGAACTTGAAATACAGCCGCGCGTTCTCGGGCTCCGTCGCCACCACGGCCAGGCTCTCGACGCCCAGCGCCTTGAGCTTGCCCTCGAGACTGCCGAGCTGGACCAATGCGCGCCGGCAGAACGGGCACCACAGGCCGAGCATCAGCGAAAGGAACAAGGGGCTGCGCCCGCGGTAGTCGGCGAGCGAAACGGTTTCGGGCCCGGCCACGGCCGGCAGCGCGAAATCGGGGGCGGGTTCGCCTGGCATCACGGGTCGACTCGTCGCGAATGTCATATCGAGGCTCCTTCCGGCAAGTTCAGCAAAGGAACGGAAGCACCATCAGGGCGTCGGGCTCGAGGCCGGCGCGTTCGCAAATCGCCTGCGCCATCGCGAGATAGGTCTCGGCCTCAGCCGGGCGCCCGGTGTCGAGATACAGCGTTGCCAAACCATCGTAGCAGGGAAAGAGCAGTTGAGGCTCGTCGACCTGTTCGGCCAATTGCAACGCTTCCCGGTACCACGCGAAGGCGCGCGCATGATCGCCGTGGCACTGGTGGATCTGGGCCAGCACGATCAGCGGCACCGCGAGGTGATCGAGCAGCCCGAGGCGGCGATCCAGGTTCGCGGCAGCATGCGCCGCGGCGATGCCCTCGGCCTCGCATCGATTGGTCAGCGCGCAGTACGCCACCGCCAGGTTGGCGTACAGCCGCGACTGGAAGCCGAGGTCGCCGACCTTCTTGGCGGTTTCGAGTCCGCGCAGGCAGGTCTCGATGCTGCGCTGCGGATCGAGCGACGCGTACAGCACGCCCAGGTTGGTGTAGCCGCGGCAGGCGGCCTGCAGCAGGTTGTTGGCTTCGGCCTGCGCGACGCTGCTTTCGATCTGCGCCACCGCCTCGGACGGCCGGCCCAGGCGCGCCAGCGCGATGCCGAGCGTGTTGAAGGCCTCGGCGCGCACGACGGTGGCCTCGCGTGTGCGTCCGGCGGCATCGGCGGGCACCTCGGCCAGCGCGCGCTGCGCCAGCGCCAGGGCGGTGGCGTTGTCGCCGGCACGGAAGGCGAGCCGGCCCATCTCCTGGAACAGATGGGCGCGTTCGATCGCATCGCCGTCTTCGCCCAGGCGAGCCAGGCCGGCGTCGAAGCAGGCGCCCGCGCGCTCGCGCTCGCCGGCCTCCCAGTGCAGGCCGCCGATCTTGCGCAACAGGCGCGCGGCCCGCACCGGATCGCGCTGCCCTTCGACCGCCCGCTGCACGAGTTCGTAGTGCGCCAGCGCCTCGGCGCGCCGGCCCTGCAGGGCGAACAGGTCGGCGAGCCGCTCGCGTGCGTCGAGCTCCGCGGCCTCGACCTCGGCCGCTGCGGCAGCGCTGTCCAGCGGAGCCTCGACCAGGGTGCGCAGCGCACGCTCGTAGTGGCGGATCGCGTCGTCATTGGCATAGACCGCGCGCGCCCAGTCGCCGGCGGCCAGCAGGTAGCGCGCCCCGCGCGCCTTGTCCGGCGACAGGCTCCAGTGGTGGCCCAGCGCCTCCAGCTCGACCAGGCGGCGCGGGCTTCGGCCTGGGCCGTCGATCGAGGCCGCCGCATCCGCGCCGAGCTCGGCTTCCAGGGCACGGCCCGCACGCAAGTGCAGTTCCGTGCGGCGTGCCAGCAGCAGGTTCTGATAGGCCACCTCGTGCAGCAGCGCGTGCATGAAGCGCCAGCGTTGTGCGCCCACGTCGTCGGCGCGGATCAGATCGGCCCCGGCCAGTCGTTGGAGCGCCGCCTCGGTCGAGCTCGGCTCGCTCGCGATGCGCTGCAACAATGCGCGGTCGAACTCGGCGCCCAGCACGGCCGCTTCCTGCAGCGCCCGGCGATCCCCGGCGGCGAGCCGATCGATGCGCGACAACAGCAGGCCATACAGCGTGGGCGGAACATCCGGCGCGTCGCAATCTGCCGCGCACACCCAGCGACCTTGCCTGCGCACCAGCAGGCCACGGCCGGCCAGGCTGCGCACGACTTCCTCGACGAACAGCGGATTGCCGCCGGCGCGCGCCGCGACGAAATCGCGCATCGGGGCGAGGCTGTCGTCGGCCGCGGGAGCGCCCAGCAGGTGGCTCACCAGCGAGCGCGCCTCCTCGTCGCCGAGCGGACCCAGCTCGATCGTCGAGTGCTCGGCGCACAGGGTGCGCAGCACGCGCGCGTCGGGGCGCTGCGACACCAGCAGCATCAGCGGCCGATCCGCCAGCTGATCGACGACCTCGCGCAGCAGGTCGACCGAGGCCGCATCGGCCCATTGCAGGTCGTCCACGACGACCATCACCGGCTGCCGCGCCAGCCGCCGCTCGAGCAGCGCGCGCGCCGCCAGCGTGATCTGGCGCTGCAGCTGCTCGGGTTCGATGTCGCGGGGCCGGGCCTCCTGGATCCCGAGCAGGTAGTTCAGCACCTGCGCCACCGCATCGGCCTCGTCCGCATCGGCGCCCAGCGCCTGCAGGCCCTGCTGCAGCTTGCGCCGGGCCGCTTCCAGCGTGTCGGCTTCCTCGACGCGATAGGCCTCGCGGAACAGCGCGCCGAAAGTGCCGTAGGTCGGCTCGCCGAGCGACGAGCAGGTGGTGCTGCGCACGACCGTCGCAGCGAACCGGCCGTCGCTTTCGAGCCGCGCGAACAGCTCGGCAAGAAGACGCGACTTGCCCGCGCCGGCCTCCCCGATCACGCTGACGAGCTGGGCCTGGCCGCGCTGCATGCGGTCGAACGCGGCCAGCAGGGACTCGATCGCCGCGTCGCGCCCGACCAGCGGCGCCGCCAGCCCGAGTTCGGCGAGGCCGCGCGCGGAAGCCAGATCCGGGCGCACGCCGGCCAGGCGGTGGACCCGCATCGACTGCGCCTTGCCGCGCAGCGCCAGCTCGACGGCGGGCTCGAAGGCGAAGCGATGCCGCACCATGGCCTGCGTCGCGTCCGACACCAGCACCGTGCCCGGCTCGGCGGCCGCGAGCAGCCGCGAAGCGGTGTTCACGGTATCGCCGGTGACCGCGTAGGCGCTGCCGGCGCCCTGCCCCAGGCTGCCGGCCACCACCGCGCCGGTGTGGACGCCGATGTGCAGCGTCACCGGGCGTCCGAGGCGCCCCGTCCACTGGCGGCTCAGGCGGTCCACGCGCTGCATCATTTCCTGCGCGGCCTCGATGGCGCGCAACGGGTCGTCCTCATGCGCACGCGGCGCGCCGAACACGGCCATCACCGCGTCGCCGACGAACTTCTCGACGAAGCCGTCGTAGTGCGCGACGGCCTGCGCCATGATTTCGAACAGCGCGCTCTGGAAGCTGCGCAGCGTTTCGGGATCGAGCCCTTCGGCCAGCGAGGTGAAGCCCGTCAGATCGGCGAACAGCACTGTGACCTGGCGCCGGTCGCCTTCTTGATCCGCGTTTTGCGGCGCCGGACGGCGCGCCGCGCCGCAGCGCGGACAGAAGGCGAAGTCCGGATCGCAGACGCAACCGCATGCCGGGCAAAGACAGGTCGTGGCCATCGCAGCCCGATGCTGCGCCACTTCGCGCCCTTGCGCCACTGGCTAGCCTGCTGCTGCTAACCTTGGCCCATGTTCAATCCCTCCCAAGAGGAAGTGCGTCGTTTCTTCTGCGACGTCTTCGCCAAGAGCCGCCAGGGCCTGCCGATGGAGGCGCTGGAAATCATCGCCAGCCGCTGGATCGACGAACACCCCGAGTACCACGCCGACCTGGCCGACGCCGACGCCGCGGTGGCGCGCGTCTACGACGGCACGGACGGGCGCGAGAACCCTTTCCTGCATCTCTCGATGCACCTGTCGATCAGCGAGCAGTGCTCGATCGACCAGCCGCGCGGCATCCGCCAGGCGGTCGAGCTGCTGGCCGCGCGCCGCGACTCGCTGCTCGATGCGCACCACGAGGCGATGGAATGCCTGGGCCGGATGATGTGGGAGAGCCAACGCGCCGGCCGGCCGCCCGATGGCGAGGCCTACGTGGCCTGCGTTCAGCGGCGGGCCACGCGCGACTGAGTCGACTGCGCCTTGCCGCTCTCGCGCAGCAGCGCGACCAACATCTGCCGCGCGGCCGACGGCTCGGCATCGCTGCGCAGCAGCAGCCCGACCGGCTCGTCGGTGCCGGCGGTGTCGATGGCCAGCCGCACCAGCTGGCCGCTCTCCAGGTCGTCGCGCGCGGCGCCGACGGGCGTGAACCAGACGGCGTCGGAGCGGATCAGCAGCGCGCGCGCCACCGAGAGATCCAGCGTCTGCGTCACATGGGGGGGCAGGCGCAGGCCCAGGCCGGAAAGAAAGCTCTCGGTGTGGTGGCGCGGGATGGTGCCCTCGCCGTAGATCACGAGCGGATGGCGCAGCACCTCCTGCACAGAAGGTGCACCGCCCGCGAGCGGATGGCCGGGCCGCGCCACCAGCGCCAGCGGCTCGGTGTAGAGCAGCTCGAAGGTGAGCCCGGCCATCAGCTGCGGGTCGCTCATGCGGCCGGCCACCAGGTCCAGCTCGCCGGCGCGCAGGGCGTCGAGCAGCGGGCTGTTGGCGCCGGTTTGCACCTGCACCTGCAAGGCGGGCAGCCGCTCGCGCAGCGCCGCCAGCGCAGCGGGCAGCAGGGACGGCGCGACGCTCGGCAGTGCGCCGATGCGCAGGCGCTGCGGGCGCGTGCCCGAGGCCGGCATCACCGCTTCGGCGCTGGCGTCGAGCGCTTCCAGCACGCGCAGCGCATGGGCCAGCAGCTGCTCCCCGGCCACGGTGAAGCCCTGGATGCCGCGCCGGCCGGCACTGCCGCGCTCGACCAGCCGGGCGCCGGCCAGGGTTTCGAGCTCGGCCAGGGTCTTCGATACGGCCGGCTGGCTCAAGGCCAGGCGCTCCGCCGCCCGCGCCAGATGGCGCTCCTGCGCCACCGCCACCAGGCAGCGCAGATGCCGCAGCTGGACGCCGCGGACGAAGGCTTCGGAGCTGGCCGTCATAGATTACCGGTGGTTATGAAAAATCGCCAGGACGTCAATTTACATCAGCAACGCGCATGAATAGAGTTCAGTTCATTCCCACGATCCCGGAGACGAATCCATGAGCTCAATCACGCCGCGCGACTGGCCCAGCCATCCCTCCTACGTCTATTCCGGCTACAAGTCGACCGCGAAGCGCGGGCCGCTGCAGCCGCTGATTCCGCTGAAAGCCTCGCTCGGCGAACTGCAGCAGCCGGTCTACGGCCACAGCGGCATCGGCGAGCTCGACCACGACCTGACGCGCAATGCGCGCAGGAACGGCGAGCCGCTGGGCGAACGCATGATCCTCACCGGCCAGGTGCTCGATGAGCGCCGCCGCCCGGTGCGCAACACGCTGGTCGAACTGTGGCAGGCGAACGCGGCCGGCCGCTACGTGCACAAGGTCGACCAGCACGACGCGCCGCTGGACCCGAACTTCCTCGGCGCCGGCCGCTGCCTGACCGACAACGAGGGCCGCTACCGCTTCCTCACCATCAAGCCGGGCGCCTACCCCTGGGGCAACCATCCCAACGCCTGGCGGCCGCAGCACATCCACCTGTCGCTGTTCGGCGAGCACTTCGCGAGCCGCCTCGTGACGCAGATGTATTTCCCCGGCGATCCGCTGCTGCAGTACGACCCGATGATCACCGGCACGCCGGAGAAGGTGCGCAACCGGCTGATCTCGGACTTCAGCCTCGACGTCACGGAAGAAGGCTACGCGCTCGGCTACGTGTTCGACATCGTGCTGCGCGGTGCCGACGAAACGCCTTTCGAAACTCGTTGAGCCAGGAGACACGACCATGATGAGCGCACTCGAAACCAATTTCGGCCAGACCCCCTCGCAGACGGTCGGCCCCTATTTCGCCTACGGACTCACGGCCACCCAGTACGGCTACGACTTCGACCAGCCCTTCGACGCGGTGCTCGCGCTCGACGGGGCGCGCGGCGAGCGCATCCGGATCGAAGGCCGCGTGATCGACGGCGACGGCAAGCCCATCAACGACGCCTTGGTCGAGATCAGCCAGGCCGACGGCACCGGTGCCTATCCGAAGTCGGTAGAGGATGCGCAGGCCATCGGCTTCCGCGCCTTCGGCCGCGCCGGTACGGGCACCGATGCACAGAACCGCTTCGTCTTCCACACCGTCAAGCCCGGCGCCGAGGCGGCGGGCGAGGCGCCGCACGTCAATGTGATCGTGCTGATGCGCGGCATGCTGCTGCACGCGTTCACGCGCATCTATTTCAGCGATGAGGCCAAGGCCAATGCCGAGGACAAGGTGCTCGCGAGCGTGCCGGCCGAGCGCAGGAAGACGCTGGTCGCCGAGCGCAGCGAAACGGGCGGCGCCGTGAGCTATCGCTTCGACATCCACATGCAAGGGCCGCGAGAGACCGTCTTCTTCGACGTATAAAGAAAAAACAAAGCCCGCTGAAAGCGGGCTTTGTACTTGTGGGGTTTGCGCTTCCTACTTCGCGCGGTGGATGCGCGACTCCGGCACCGTCTTCAGTTCGCCGGGCAGCGAGCTGATGTAGCTGGACAGTTCCTTGAGCTCGGCATTGCTGAACTTCTTGGCCTGGCCGCTCATCACGCCGTTGGAGCGGCCGATCTGCTGATTCTTGTCGGTCTTGTACGACTTGAGCGCCACGTAGAGATAGTCGGCATGCTGGCCCGCGAGCTTGGCGACCGTGCCGTCGTTCGGCGTGTTGAAGTCGACGCCGTGGCACTTGGTGCAGGTGTTGTCCTTGTCGCGCGAGATCAGGGCCTGCATTCGCTCGCTCGGCTGCTTGGCGGCGGCGGTCGGCGGCGCGTCGCCTTCCTGCATACCGAGCTGGCTGTAGTAGGCGGAGAGATCGGCAATGTCCTGCTCGCTCAGCGTGTCGGCGATGGCGCGCATGGTCGGGTGCTTGCGGTCGCCGCTCTTGTACGCGGCGAGCGCCGACGCGAGGTAGGTGGCGCTCTGGCCCGCGATCATCGGGACCTTGTGGATTTCAGGAAAGCTGGCCTGGTAGCCGATGATGCCGTGGCAGCCCACGCACATCGCCACCTTCTTCGAGCCGTTTTCGGCATTGCCGGTGATCTTCTGGGCCTGGGCCGAGACCGTCACGCAAGCGACAGCAAGGGCAAACATCGTGGTCAACAACTTGTTCATTTTGCGCGCACAATCTCGTGGAGATACAGATTTCAGATCAACTTTTGATTATATGCGGGGGCCTTCGCGGTCCTGAGCGTGAAGCCTCGGGCGCTGCGCAACGCAGATGAATGATGTGTCCTTTCATCCACCCTGCTCCACGCCACTCATGAAATTCAAGGGTTCCGACAACTACGTCGCCACACAGGATCTGATGCTCGCGGTCAACGCCGCAATCACGCTCAAGCGCCCCCTGCTCGTCAAGGGCGAACCCGGCACCGGCAAGACGATGCTCGCGGAAGAAGTGGCCCAGGCGCTCGACCTGCCGCTGCTCCAGTGGCACATCAAGTCGACCACCAAGGCCCAGCAGGGCCTCTACGAATACGACGCGGTGAGCCGGCTGCGCGATTCGCAGCTCGGCGACGAGCGCGTGAAGGACATCCACAACTACATCGTCAAGGGCGTGCTGTGGCAGGCCTTCACCTCCGACGAGCCGGTGGCGCTGCTGATCGACGAGATCGACAAGGCCGACATCGAATTCCCGAACGACCTTCTGCGCGAGATCGACCGCATGGAGTTCTACTGCTACGAGACGCGCGAGCTGGTCCGCGCCAAGCATCGGCCGGTGGTCTTCATCACCTCCAACAACGAGAAGGAGCTGCCCGACGCCTTCCTGCGCCGCTGCTTCTTCCACTACATCAAGTTCCCCGATCCGGACACGATGAAGAGCATCGTCGCGGTGCACTTCCCCGGCCTCAAGCAGGAGCTGCTGGCCTCGGCCATGAAGACCTTCTACGACGTGCGCAACCTGCCCGGCCTGAAGAAGAAGCCTTCGACCTCCGAGTTGCTCGACTGGCTCAAGCTGCTGGTGGCCGAAGACATTCCTCTCGAAGCGCTGCAGAGCAAGGACGACAAGGTCGCGGTGCCGCCGCTGGTCGGCGCGCTGCTCAAGAACGAGCAGGACGTGACGCTGTTCGAGAAGCTCGTCTTCATGCAGCGGCACAACCGATGAGCGAAAGCGGCCGGCATCCCACTCGCCAGTTGCTCCTGCTTGGCCTGGCTCAGGCAGTGCTGTTCGTGGTGGGCGCCCTGCTGGGCCGCTGGCTCGGCCTGGCGCTGGGCTTCGACGCCTTCGGCGCCGGCGGATACAGCAACAGCGCCATCTTCGGCATCCTGTTGATCGGCCTCGGCGGCGGCGGCGGCGTGCAGCTCGCACGCGCCTGGTACACACGCAAGTACGGCTCCCCGAGGGACTGACATGGCTTTCGTAGAGCCCGTCACGCTCAGGTCGCGCGGCATCGCCCTGGTGCCGCTCGCGCTGGAACACGAAGAGGGCCTGCGCGCGGCAGCGGCCGACGGCGAGCTGTGGAAGATTCGCGTGACCTCCGTGCCCGAGCCGCAGGACACGCGCAGCTACATCGAGGCTGCGCTGCAGATGCGCGAGGCCGGCAACCGCTTCGCCTTCGCTGTGACCGACGAAGCGAGCGGCGCGGTGCTCGGCTCCACCAGCTTTCACGACATCCTGCCCGCGGTGAAGCGCGTCGAGATCGGCTACACCTGGTACGCCGGGCGCTGCCAGCGCACGCACGTCAACACCACCTGCAAGCTGCTGATGATGACGCACGCCTTCGATACCCTCGGCTGCCACGTGGTCGGCTGGCGCACGGACAATTTCAACCATGCGTCGCAGCGCGCCATCGAGCGTCTCGGCGCCAGGAAGGACGGCGTGATCCGCGGCCATGCCCTACGCCGCGACGGCACGATCCGCGACACGGTGATGTACAGCTTGCGATCGGGCGAGTGGCCCGAGGTGCGGGCCCAGTTGCTCTATCTGCTGGACAAGCCGCGTCCCGAACCCAAGGAGTGATGCGCCATGCTGATCGACTTCTTCTACACCCTGCGCTCGGCGAAGCTGCCGGTCTCGGTCAAGGAATACCTGACGCTGCTCGAAGCGCTGCAGGCCGACGTGGTCGGGCCGAACTCCGACGACGCCTTCGGTCTCGACGACTTCTACTATCTCTCGCGCACCGCGCTGGTGAAGGACGAGAAGCACTACGACAAGTTCGACCGCGCCTTCGCCGCCTACTTCAAGGGCGTCGACCTGGTGACCGACTTCACAAAGGAAGTGCCGCTCGACTGGCTGCGCAAGACGCTGGAGCGCGAGTTCACGGCCGAGGAGAAAGCCAAGATCGAGAAGATGGGCTGGGACGAGCTCATGGAAACGCTCAAGAAGCGCTTCGAGGAGCAGAAGGAGCGCCACGAAGGCGGCAGCAAGTGGATCGGCACCGGCGGCACCTCGCCCTTCGGCCACGGCGGCTACAACCCGCAGGGGATCCGCATCGGCGGCGCGGGCAAGAACAAGAGCGCGGTCAAGGTGTGGGACCAGCGCGCCTACAAGGACTACGACGACAGCCAGGAACTCGGCACGCGCAACATCAAGATCGCGCTCCGGCGGCTGCGCAAGTTCGCGCGCGAGGGCCACGAGGACGAGCTGGATCTCGACGATACGATCCGCTCGACGGCGGCCAACGCCGGCTACCTCGACATCAAGATGCGGCCCGAGCGCCACAACAACGTCAAGGTGTTGCTGCTGATGGACGTCGGCGGCACGATGGACGAGCACATCCAGCGTGTCGAGGAGCTGTTCTCGGCTGTCAAGACGGAGTTCAAGCACCTCGAGTTCTATTACTTCCACAACTGCGTCTACGACTTCATGTGGAAGAACAACCGGCGCCGCTTTTCCGAGAAGTTCGCCACCTGGGACATCATTCGCAAGTACAACAAGGACTACAAGCTGGTCTTCGTCGGCGACGCGACCATGAGCCCCTACGAAATCCTGCAGCCGGGCGGCAGCGTCGAATACAACAACGAGGAAGCCGGCGCCGAATGGATCCAGCGGCTGACCCACGCTTTCCCGAAGTTCGCGTGGATCAACCCGGAGCCGCAGGGCGTGTGGCAGTACCGGCAAAGTATTGCCGTGATGCAACAACTCGTGTCGAACCGCATGTATCCGCTTACTCTCAAGGGCCTCGAAGAGGCCATGCGGCTGCTCTCGAAGTAGCGCCTGGGGCCGCAGCAAGACGCGGCTGACAGGCCATCCCGCGGGTCATCAAACGCGTAAAAAAGTTGTCACAGCGCTGAGACCTGAGGTTACATTTAACACCTAAGGATTCAAATAAGGCGTCTCCTTGACGCTGCGTCCGCAGGAGGTTGTGCCATGTCTGCCGTGCTTTCTTTTCCGCTGCATCCCCCGGTATTCGAGCAGCCTTTGGCCGGCGCATTGCTGGAAGCGCGATTCCAGCCACCGACCGATTTCATCAGCATCCGCGGCGTGCGCCTGCCGCGTGCCGAACTCGTCGACCACTCGCTCTTCGCACCCGAGCAGCGCGAA
>NZ_RWKI01000025.1 GCF_003984645.1 Variovorax sp. MHTC-1 | reverse complement strand
CTGGCCCTTCAAACGCTTGTCGCAACCGGATCGCGCGTGGTCGCACTCCGGTTTTTCGCCGGGAGCCGCGGTTCCTGCATCTCCGCTCCTTCGTTGAGGAGCCTCTTCGATGTCACCGGGACCACGCTGCGCCGCGCGCTGCCCGACCTCGACGCGCGTATCGCCGCCAGGGACCTGGCCCCGGTGTTTGACTGGCTGTGCACGAACGTTTGGAGCCAGCTCAGGCCTCGCGGTGGGACACCGACGAACTGACGCGCCGGGCCCGCGGCGAGACGCTCGACCCGGCGCCGCGCACCTCGAATCGCGCTACCTCGCCGACGCCCTCGCGCTGACCGCGATTGTGCGTGCCGTCGCCGGCCCGGGGGCCGGCCGTGCAGGCATCGATCACGCCGCGGCTCGCGCGACGAAGCGCTGAGCGAGCGGGCTCGCCGGTCGCATCGCGGCCCGCTCGGCCGCTAGCGCTGCCGCGAGTGGCCGATCGCCGCTGCGCAGCGCCGCCTCGATCAGCGTCAGGTCGAGCAGGTCGCGCTGAGCGTGGCTGCCGCCGAAGCGATGCGCACTCGAGCGGATCGACCGCAGCAGCGCGACGACCGTCGCGTGGTCGCCCGCCACGAAGGCCTGCACGGCGCACGTCGCTGCCTCGCCAGCCTCGGCGGTGAAGGCGCGGGCGTCGCCGTCGCCGGCGAGCGCGGCACGCTGTGTCTCGCGCAGCTGCGCGGCGAGATCGCTGCGCCAGGCGCTCGCGAAGGCCATCATCGCGTGCAGGTCGTTGAACGCATAGTTGCCCGCGGTGGCATGCGGCGCCCAGCGTTCGGCCAGCGGCTGCCAGCGGTCGCCGACGTCCACGCCGCGCAGCGCGAGGCGCCACAGCAGTGCGCTTTGGTCGATCATGTCGAGCACGACCCCCGAGCCCGGCCCGCCGATCGACGCGTCGTACATCGCGAGCACCTCGTCGTGCCGGTCCTGCTCGAGCTTGAACAGCGCCAGGTGCCACCAGTTGTGCACCGCGAAGAAGCTGTCGCGCGACCAGTGCACCGCATTCGGCTCGAGCCAGGCGATGCCGTCCTTCGGCGCATTGCGCATCTCGTGCACATGCGCCACCGCATGCCAGGCCCAGGTGTCGCGCGGCTGCAACTCGATCGCCCGGCGTCCGGTGCGCTCGGCCTGCGCATAGTCGCCGGTCTCCTCGAGCCCGAAGGCGTGCATGCCGAGCACCGCATGGTGGCCCGGCATCGCGTCGTTCCAGTGCGGCCGCACGCGCGCGATGCGGTCGCGCAGCATGCGTGAATCGCCGGTGAAGAAGTCCGCTTGGTGGCCGGCCTGCAGCGCGAGCAGGTCGCGCGGGTGCTGCGCCGACAGGTCCTCCAGCACGCGCGCGGCGTCGCGCCAGCGGCCGGCGGCGACGAGCGCGGCGGAGCGAGCATGCATCCGCTCGCGATCGGTTCCGGCGTGGCGCGCCGCGGCTTCGGCCGCCTCGCGCGCGGTCGCGAGCGCCGGCGCCTCGGTGCCGAGCAGGTGCAGCCAGGCACGCAGCGTGTGCGCGATCGACATGCTTGGCGCCTCGGCGAGCGCACGGTCGATCGTCGCGAGCGGGTCGCCGATCAGGCAGCACATCTCGTGCGCGGCCTGATCGTAGTGGTCGATCGCGGCGGCGGTGGCACCGCTCACCGGATGTCCCAGGGCGTCGATAAGAACGGTCATCGTCGGGCCCTCCGGATCAGCCGATGGCCGCGCCGACGGCGACCGAGGCGACAAAGCGGCTCAGGTCGAGTGCGAAGCGTTGCGGCTCCTCCCAGTGCATCGCGTGCCCGGCGTCGGCGTACTCGAGGAACCGGGCGGTCGGGATCAGGCGCAGCATCGCCTCCTGGTCCGCAGCCGAGCAGAACGCATCGTGCCGACCCCAGACGATCAGCGTGGGCACCTCGATCTCGCGCAGGCGCGGCGAGAAGTCGTCGCCGATGAAGCCGGCGAAGGCGGCGCGCCAGACATGCGCCGGGACTTTCAGGCTCTCGGCGACGAAGCGCTCGAGCATCGAAGCGGCGATCGGCCGGGCCAGCGTGCTCTGCTGGAAGTCGCGGGCGACGGCGACGGGCACCGGGTCGGCGAGCGGCACGATGTGCTCGCGGTGGTACGCCACCAGCTCGGGTGGCCGGCCGAACCACGGCATCGTGCCGGCCAGCAGCAGGCCGGCGACCCGGGACGGGTGGTCGATCGCGAAGCGCATCGCGTTGACGCTTCCCATCGAGTGGCCGACGAGCACCGCGCGCTCGATCTCCATCACGTCCATGAAGGCCGCAATATCGGCGGCGAAGTCGGCGGGCCGGTATCCTCCGGCCGGCTTGTCGCTGTCGCCATGGCCGCGTTGGGTGAGCGCCATCACGCGCAGTTCGGATGGCAGGTGGGGCAGCACCGGCTCGAAGGAGTGCCACGAGTCAGTCACGCCGTGCAGCGCGATGACCGGCGTGCTGGAGCGGCCGCCCTGTTCGGCGAACTCGAGCCGCACGCGGCCGGGGAGTTGGATCTGGCGAAGGGTGAGTTTCATCGAGGGTTCCTCAGGAGTGGGTGGGGGATCGGGATACGTCGCGGGCGAGCTCTTCGGCGGCATTGAGATTCATGGCAGTCTCAATCTCGATAGAGTTGGGTTCCTTCAAGTGCTTGAATGGGTTGGTGTGGGATGAAGCTTGCGCCCGCAAAGGGCCTCGGAGATGTGCGTTCTCGCACCTCGGCGTTCATGTCGTGGAATAGTGCGGCCTGGCGCTTGGCTCGCCCATACTGGGGACAAGGCTTCGCCACCGAGGCAGCTCAAGCAGCCCTGGAGTTCGGCTTCGAAATCGTTGATCTATCTGAAATCGTGGCGCTGACCGTGCCTGGCAACGCGCGTTCTCGTGCTGTGATGTCCAAGCTTGGGATGACGCGAACGGCCTCCGATGACTTCGATCATCCGCTCGTGCCGGCTGGTCATCCGCTGAAGGCAGGTCCTGTATCGCTTGGCCTGGGAAGCATGGTTACGGACGGGGACGCGCGGGCTGTCGCGTTCCGTCGGCCACCAGCGTGATCGCGGCAAAACCTGCACCCCACGCAGCGCCTGCAGCGCGGCCACCACCGGCGCCAGCGGCCAGTCCGCCAGCGCATCGCGCAGCGACTGCTCCAGGCGTGCGATGCGCGCCCCGACTCGCTGACCGCGTGCAGGTACTCCCGGAAGGCAATCTGCTGCGCGGCGTGCGGCAGCGCCAGGCCGGCCCCGCGCCAGCCGGCTGAGCTACTCGGCCACTTCCGCGACTTCTACCGGCAGCTCATCGCGACGACCGACCTTGGCGCAGCTTTTCGGAGTTGGAGCAGTCGGAGCTTGGAGAAGGGCAAATGGCGATCGTCACCGCGGAACTCTGGTGGAGGCAGCTGATGTCCGCGTATCTGGGCGAACATGCAACGAGGGACGGAATTGCGAAGACAGCGCGGCGTCAAAGAAAGATTCAGGCTGCTCAAGGTGTCGCTGCATCCATTGGATCCTTGAGACGCAAGTTCATCCCGCTGGGTGGAGGCCCGCAGGTTGAGGTCGTAGTGGACAAAATCACGCCGTCGGGCTGGATCGCACTACGGCTACTCTCACTAGACATCTAACGCGTCATGGCAAAGCATGCTCTTGCCAGAAACCAAAGGCGAGGCAGTTCTCCCTTTCGATGGCCCTGCCCTGCAGCCCCCTGGGCATTGATCAACCCATTCGCACCCATTTCGGCGTTCCCCAGCCAGCTGCCCACTAGCGCCCCGCAATGTGACTTACTTTCCACCTTCCCCGACGCGTTGTCACCACAAGGTGTTACTCCCCCCGACCCCGCTGCTAATCTAGCTCCGCCACTGCCCCTCAGTGGCCGTGCAGAGGGCGCACGCCACAACAAGCTCTCGAGGAGACAGCGACATGAAACGATTTCTCGCGCCGATGGCCCTCGTGCTGGCGGCGATTCAGCCTGCTTGGTCACAGGACATCGTGATCGGCCAGTCGGTCCCCTTGAGCGGCAGCAATGCCGACATAGGGCGCGACATGCGCGACGGCGCACTCGCGGTGTTTGCCAGGGCGAACGCCAGCAACGAGCTGGGCCGCGCCATCAAGCTGGTCACGCTGGACAACGCCAATAACCGGCAGCGCGCGCTCGAGAACTCGCAGCAGTTGCTTGGCCAGCATGGCGCGATGGTGCTGTTCGGCTACAACTCGGCGACCAACAGTCTCGACGCACTGCCGCTGGCAGAGCAGAACAAGGTGCTGTTCTTCGCCCCCTTCAGCGGCTCGTTGAGCCTGCGCAAGCATCCCAACGTCTACACCATCCGCGCCTCGTATCGCGACGAGGCGGTCAAGGTGATGGAGGCCAAGCGCACGGTCGGCTCCGACAAGGGGGTGATCCTGCACTACGACGACGAGGTGGGCCGCAGCAACTACGAGGCCGCGGCCGCCGCGTTCACCGAAGCCGGCCTCCCGAAGCCCAAGGGCGTGGCGACCAAGCGCGGCGCGGCCATGGAGCCCGCCACGGTCGAGGCGCTGGTGAAGGACGCGCCGCACTACGTGCTCGCGACCACGCAGTTCAGCCAGGTCGGCGACTACTTCAAGGCCGTCGAAGGCAAACCGCAGCAGGTGCCGGTGGCCGCGCTGTCCTTCGTCAACCCCGACGAGCTGGCCGAGTCGCTGGGCGGCGTGGCGCGCGGCACGGTGGTGTCGCAGGTGATTCCGTCGCCGCGCATCTCGAACCAGGTGGCGATGCCGGTGGTGAAGAGCTGCGCCGAGGCGCTGACCGCGTTCAACGGCGGCAAGCTGAACTACACCTCGCTGGAGTCGTGCATCGCCGCCAAGACGTTGCTGGTCGCACTCAAGAAGGCCGGCGGCGCCAAGGCCACGCGCGAGAGCGTGCTGCAGGCCATGGGCACGCTGGGCCGCGTGGACCTCGGTGGCTACGTGCTCACCTACTCGCCGACCAGCCGCCACGGCAGCACGATGGTGGACCTGACCATCCTGTCGCGCGGCAACCGGTTCGTGCAGTAAGCGTGGGCGAGCCCGCGCTGCGAGTTGGGAGAAATCGTGCGCGTCGCGCGCGGCCGCCGCGACGAAGGACTCTCCCCCGCTGCTAGCAGGCCAGCGCCGGCGCCGCGATCCGCCGCTCCAGAAATCCCAGCAAGCTCCGCAGCGCCGCACTGTTGTGCCGCCGCTGCGCATAGGCGGCGTGAAACCAGATGTCGCGCGGCATGAAGTCGCGCAGCACCGGGACCAGGGCGCCGCGTTCGAGGTGCGGGCGGGCGAGCACCGCCGGCACCGCCACGGCGCCGAGGCCGCTCAGCGCAATGCCGACCAGTGCCGAGGGCTCGTTGCATTCCATGCGGCTGGTCACGGGCACCTCGCAGGCCTGGCCATCGACCTCGAAGGGCAGCAGCGCTCTGCCTGCGCGTGAGATGAAGCTCAGCACCTCGTGCGTGCGCATGTCCTCGGGGTGCGCCGGCATGCCGCGCCTGGCCCAGTACTGCGGCGTCGCGCACAGCACCCAGTCGACTCGCGCGAGCCGCCGCACGATCAGGTTGTCGTTGCGCAGCCGGCCGAGCCGGAGCGCGATGTCGCAGGCGTCTTCCACCAGGTCGACGGCGCCGTTGGTGACGCGCAGGCTGATGTGCACATCGGGGTGCGAGCGCATGTACTCGCCCAGGATGTCGGGGAACGCAGTGCGCTCCAGGCCGTAGGGCGCCGTCACGCGCAGCCGTCCGCGCGGCCGGCTCGCATGGCCTTGCAGCTCGGCGCGCGTCAGCGCCGCCATCTCGATCAGCGGCGCGCTGCGTTCCAGCAGCACCTGGCCGGCATCGGTCAGGCTCACGGCGCGCGTGGAACGATTCAGCAGGCGCACGTCGAAGCGCTTCTCCAGTTCCGCCACATGCTTGCTGACCGTGGGCTTGGAGATGCGCAGCCGCGTGGCCGCGCGCGAGAAGCTGCCGCGCGCGGCGACCTCCCTGAAGGTGTGGATGAGCTGCAGGCTATCCATGGCGGCCGGCGCCGGCGATGTCCACCACCGCCGGCCCTCGCAAGGCAAAGATCAAGACCGGCGCATCGCAATCGACGACGAAGAATTCGCCGCCGTCGAGCACGATGTCCCGTTCGTCCCGGTCCAGCGTGACCCAGACAACGCCCTCGACGCAGCCGATGCGGCGCCCGCGCGAGCGCAAGAGCCGATGGCTGCGCTGGTGCGCGATGGTCAGGCTGCGTCCTTCAGGCCGCCACATGGTCTTCGACCCGCGCGGGCCTGGCTGCAACGACGGCCTTGCGCGCTGCCCGCTCATCCCCCATGGCGCGCACGAGCGCGCGGTCGCCGGCGCGGGACGCGGCCTCGATCACCGTGAGATGCAGCAGGTCGCGCTGGGCATGGCTGCCGCCGAGCGGACTGCTGGCGGCGAGCACGGGCAGCAGCAGTTCCACGCACTGCGCGTAGCGGCCGGCCGCGAAGGCGTGCAGCGCGCTGGCGGCCGGCAGCGCGACGGCAGCGGCGGCGGCGGCTTGCGCAGCGGGGCCGTGGGCCGCTTCGGCGATTGCCGCGATGCCCGCTTTCGCCGCGCTGTCGTCCCCGGCCGCGGCCAGCGCCATCACAGCATGCACATCGTTGAAGGCGCTGACGCCCCACGCGGCCTGCAGGCGCCAGCGTGCAGCCAGGGCCTGCCAGCGCGCCGACACGTCGACGCCGCGCAGGCCGAAGCGCCACAGCAGCGCGCTGGCATCGTCGAGGTTCAGCGCAATGGCTTCGGGCGCAGGAGCGACCGCGTCGTCGTAGAGCGCGAGCGCCGCTTCCATCTCGCCGCTTCCCATGTGCATCAGCGCCAGATGCCAGTGGTTGTGGACCGCCATGCCGCAATCGGTCGCCCAATGGCGCTGCGTCGCCTTCAGCCAGCGGATGCCGTCGGCCGAGCGGCCCTGCATCTCGCAGACGTGGGCCACTGCGTGCACGGCCCAGCTGTCGTGCGGCTGCAGCTCGAACGCGCGGCGGCCGACCGACTCGGCACGCGCGTAGTCGTTGCACTCCTCGAGGCCGAAGGCGTGCATGCCGAGCAGGTAGCCGTAGCCCTTGTCGTCGGCGCTCCACTGGGTCAGCGAGCGCGCAACGCGGTCGCGCAGCATGAAGGAATGGCCGAGGAAGAGATCGCCCAGGTGCGCGAGCTGCAGCGCGAAGAGATCGCGCGGATGGTCGATCAGATGCCGGCCGAGCAGCCGGTTGGCGCGCAGCGCGTCGCCGCTGCTCCAGGCGCCGAGCGCGGCGATCAGCGACTGCTCGCGCTCGTTGGCCTTCTGCGGGCTGGCCGCCGCGGCATCGACGCAGGCCTTCGCCATGCCGTGCAGCTGGCCGTCGAAGGCGGTCAGCAGCATGCCGGCCATCAGCAGCTGGCCGGACACGAAGCCCGGATCGCGTTCGAGCACCGGCGTGAGCACCGCGACCGGGTCGGTGCGAAAGCTGTGGAACAGGTCGAGCGCATGCTCGTAGGCGGCAAGCGATGCGCGGTCGGTGGTGGAAAGCGCCTGGCCGTGGGCATCGCGGAGGGTCGTGGTCATGGGAGAGGTCCTTGGGGAATGGTTGAGCGGATTGCGCATAGAGCGTAAATTCGCCGGTCTCCAAGGCACGAAGCCATTCCGGCAACAAGACTGACGAATCAGCCATGAGCGCAGCGCCGGGCCGCCCCAAGCAAGCTCGCACCGCGGTGCGAAGCACGAAGGTATTTCAATGGCCACCACCACCGCCAACGCGCCGCTCCCGCGGATCGCCATCGTCGCCACGCCGCTGAGTTCCGCTGCGGTGGTCTACGGCATGTACGAGATGTTCAAGTCGGCAGGCCGCGATTGGCCATGGATGCTGAACGGCCGCTATGGCCGCTCCTTGCTCGATCCGGTGATCGTGGGCGCGCAGGCCGGCGAAGTGACGGGCTGCAACCAGCTGCCGATCCGCGTCGAGATGGCGTTGTCGGAATGCAGCTCGCCGACGGTGGTCTGCGTGCCGGAGTCGCTGCTGGTGCCCGAGGACGCCGAGCCGGGCCTGTTCGAGGCCGAGGCCGCCTGGCTGCGCCAGTGCCATGCGGACGGCTCGCTGGTGACCGCCGCCTGCTCCGGCGCAATGCTGCTGGCCCAGGCCGGCCTGCTCGACGGCCACGAGGCGACCACGCACTGGGCCTACTGCGAAACCATGCAGCGCCTCCACCCCAGCGTGCGCGTGCAACCGCAGCGCGCGCTGGTCGCCACCGGCGACGGGCATCGGCTGGTGATGGCCGGCGGCGGCAGCTCGTGGATGGACCTGGGGCTCTACATCATCGCGCGCTGCGTCAGCGTGGAAACGGCGATGCAGGTGGCGCGGGTGCTGCTCATCGACTGGCACCACGTCGGCCAGCAGCCTTTCGCGCGCGTGGCGCGCTCGAAGCAGGTGGACGACGCGCTGATCGGCCGCTGCCAGACATGGATCGCCGACCACTACGCCGACCCGGCGCCGGTGGCCGCGATGGTGCAGCAGAGCGGGTTGCCGCAGCGTTCGTTCCAGCGCCGCTTCAAGCTGGCGACCGGCATGGCGCCGCTCGAATACGTGCACACGATGCGCATCGAGGAAGCCAAGCACCTGCTCGAGACCAGCGGCCTGCCGGTGGCGGCGGTGGCCGAGGAAGTCGGCTACGACGATGCCGCCTTCTTCGGCCGCTTGTTCAAGCGCCAGGTGAACCTGACGCCGCCGCAGTACCGCCGGCGCTTCGGCGGCTTGCGCGCGGCGCTGTCGGTGCACGGCAACACCTGACGACGGGCGCAGCGCAGGCGCCCGCGTCAGCCTGATCCTCGCGCCGGATGCGGCGCGGTCCGGCGCGCGGCCCGCGCCGCCGGGCCAGACTGGCGAGCATGAGAAAAGGACCGACGATGAAACATCTCGACATATCCGATGCGCAACGCGCCGAGCTTTCCGGCCGCAGTCTGTTGGCGATCAACTCCAAGGGCCAGGAAGTCCTGCACGGATTGAGTTTCGAGGAGTCGCAGTTCTTCGTCGACTGCGCGCGGCAGATGCCCGCCGGGAGCGCCGAGCTCGACCGCTACGCCGACCTGACCCACAAGCATGAAGCCGCGCGCTTCAAGATCGCATCGGTGGACGACGAGAGCACGGGCGAGGAAGACGGCCCGCCCCGCCTGCCGGGCAAGTTCTGAGCGCTACTCGACGAAGCGCCGCAGCCCTTCCAGATCGACCACGGTGATGCCGCCGTACTCGATGCGCAGCAGTCCCGCCTCGCGCAGCCGGTTGAGCGCGGCGTTGCAGCGCTGCCGCGAGAGGCCGGAGAGGTTGGCAATTTCTTCCTGCGAAGTCTGCAGGTGCACGTCGCTGCCCGGGTGCAGCCACGGATGGAACAGGCCTGCGAGCGCGCGCGCCACCTGGCTGTCGGCATCGAGCAGCCGGTGCGCCGCATAGTTGCCCATGAACCAGTGCAGCCGCTCGTTGATCTGGTTCAGCAGGAAGTGGTTGAAGCTCATCTGCGTGCGGTGCAGCCACTGGAAGGTGTCGAGCGGCAGCACCGCGACGCGGCTGTCGCGCAGCGCGATGATGTCGGCCGAGCGCGGCATGGCGCGCAGCAACGTGCCCTCGCCGAACCAGCTGCCGACCGAGAGGCCGCCGAAGGTGACGGAGCGGCCGTCGTTCGAGGTCATCGACCACTTGAGCAGGCCTTCGAGCGTGCCGTACCAGTGCAGCGGCGTGTCGCCGCGGCGGCACAGCGCGGCGCCGGCGGCCACCGGCTGCTCGCGCATGTCCTCGAGCACGCGCGCCTGCGCCGCCGCGTCCAGCCCGGGGAACCAGACCGATCGCTGCAGCAGCTCGGGAATCGACAAGGACGCCGGCGGTCTTTGGCTCGGCCTGGTGTGCTGCATCAACGCTCCTGCTGGCTGCGGCTCGTAAACCCTGATCTCAAATGTCATCGCAATGACTGCCGGGGCGGCAGCCGCCAAAAATAATAGCGCGCCATCCACAGGAGAACGCCCATGTCGAAGCGCAAGGTGATCGTGACCATCGCCCCCACGGGAGGCATGGCGCACAAGTCGCAGAACCCGCATCTTCCCACCCAGCCCGAGGAGATCGCGGCGGACGTGGTCGCCTGCTGGAAGGCCGGTGCCAGCGTGGCCGCGATCCATGCACGCCGGCCGGACGACGGCGCCACCTGCGACGCCGAGGTCTACCGCGACATCAACCGCCGCATACGCGCCGCTGGCTGCGACATCGTGATCAACAACTCCACCGGCGGCGGCGTGCACGGCGACATGATCAAGCCGCTGCCTGGGGGGCGCTGGGAGATCGCCTTCGACGAGCGCGTGAAAGGCATGGACGCCGGCGCCGAGATGTGCACGCTGGACGCGACCACGCTCAACCTCAGCTTCGAAGGCCGCGAGATCCTGATGGACACGCCGCTCACCAAGGGCCGCGAGCTCGCCGCCGGCATGAAGGCGCGCGGCATCAAGCCCGAGTGGGAGGTGTTCAGCCCCACCCACATCCTGCAGGACACCACCACGCTGATCGAGGAGGGCCTGGACGAAGCGCCCTACTTCATCAACCTGGTGATGAACGTGCACCGCAACTTCCAGAACGCGATGCCCTTCTCGCCGCGGCACTTGCAGATGATGGTCGACACGCTGCCCAAGGGCGCGATCTTCTGCGTCAGCGGCATCGGCCCCTCGCAGCTCGAGGCCAACATCAGCGCGCTGCTGCTGGGCGGCCATGCGCGCGTGGGCCTGGAAGACAACCTCTATTACCGTCACGGCGAGCTGGCGACCAACCTGCAGTTGACCGAACGCATCGTGCGCATCATTCGCGAGATGGACATGGAGCCGGCAACGCCGGCCGAGGCGCGCGACATGATGGGCCTGCCGCGCATCGGATTGCCGCGCCCCGAATTCGCCGTCTGAAGAACCGATCCAAAGAACTTTCGAGGAGACACACCATGACCGATCGCCGCCACTTCCTTCACACCCTGGGCGCCACCGCCGCGCTCGCCGCCCTGCACCCGCTGGCCGCGCTGGCCCAGACCATCGAGCAGGTGAAGATCCTCTACGGCTTCCCGGCCGGCAGCGCCGGCGACAGCGTGGCGCGCCGCGTCGGCGAAAAGCTCGCAGGCTCGGCCTTCACGCGCAACTCGGCGGTCGTCGAGAACAAGCCCGGCGCGGGCGGGCGCATCGCGCTGGAGGTGCTCAAGGGCGCGCCGGCCGACGGCAGCGTGCTTGCGCTCACGCCCTTCTCCTGCACCTCGATCTACCCGCACATCTACGGCAAGCTCAGCTACGACCCGGTCAAGGACCTCGCGCCGGTGTCGATCGCCGCCGTGATGCACCACGGCCTGGCGGTGGGCCCGCTGGTGCCTGCCAGTGTGAAGACCGTCAAGGACTTCCTCGCCTGGGCCAAGGCCAATCCCAACGAGGCCAGCTACGGGTCGCCCGCGGCCGGCTCGACGCCGCACTTCATCGGCGCGCTCCTGGGCATCAACAACGGCGTGGAGCTCCGACATGTGCCCTACCGCGGCTCGATTCCCGGGGTGACCGACGTGGTCGGCGGCCAGATCGCCGCGATGGTGACGCCCAGCGGCGACTTCATCGCCAACCACAAGGCCGGCAAGCTGCGCCTCCTCGCCACCTCCGGCAAGGCGCGCTCGCCCTTCTCGCCCGAGGTGCCGACTCTGGCGGAACAAGGCTTTGCCGAGCTGACGACCGAGGAGTGGTTCGGCTTCTACGCGCCGGCGAAGACGCCAACTGCGGTGATCGCCGCCGCGAACGCAGCCATCAACGCCGCGATCAAGGAAAAGGCCGTCGTCGACAGCCTGGCGGTGGTCGGCCTGATCGCCCAGGGCTCCACGGTCGAGGAGATGGCCCGCTCGCAGCGCGCCGAATTCGAGCGCTGGGGTCCGCTGGTCAAGAAGGTCGGCTTCACGGCCGAGTCCTGACGGATGGCGCACATGGACACGGCCATCACCCGCGTCGCGGTCGTCGGCACCGGCGTGATCGGCGCCAGCTGGGCGGCCTACTTCCTCGCCCATGGGCTCGACGTCCATGCCACCGATCCTTCGCCGGACGCCGAAGCGCGGCTGCGTGAAGCGGTGGCGCAGCACTGGCCGACGCTGCAGCGCTTCGGCCTGGCCGAAGGCGCATCGGTGGAGCGGCTGCGCTTCCATGCGACGCTGGAAGCCACGGTGCGCGACGCGGACTTCGTGCAGGAGAACGGCCCCGAGCGCCTGGACTTCAAGATCGATCTGTTCCGCCGCATGGACGCGGCCGCCAAGCCGCAGGCGATCCTCGCATCGAGCTCCTCGGGGTTGGCGATCAGCGGCGTGCAGTCCGGCTGCGCGCATCCCGAACGCGTAGTGCTGGGCCATCCCTTCAACCCGCCGCACCTGATTCCGCTGGTCGAGGTGATCGGCGGCACAGCCACGTCGCCCGCGACCATCCAACGCACGATGGCCTTCTATGCCGCGATCGGCAAGCGGCCGATTCACGTGAAGCGCGAGGTCAAGGGCCATATCGCGAACCGTCTGCAGGCCGCGCTGTGGCGCGAGGCCTTCCACCTGGTGGACCAGGGCGTGGCCTCGGTGGCCGACATCGATGCGGCCATCGCGCACGGCCCAGGCCTGCGCTGGGCCGTGATGGGCCCGTTCATGAACCTGCATCTCTCCGGCGGCGCCGGCGGCATCGCGCATGTGCTCGCGCACCTGGGCGGGCCGATCGAGGACTGGTGGAAGGATCTGGGTGCGCCGAGCATGACGGCAGAGCTCAAGCAACAGGTGACGGAGGGCGTGGCGGCGGAACTCGGCGAACGCCAGACCAGCGAGCTCGAAGCAGCGCGCGACACCTTGCTGTTGAACCTGATTCGCGCGAAAGCGGCATCCGGCACACTCGAAACATGAAGGCGCCCCGGCGGCGGCCGCCTACTCGCCATGGAGGCAACAGCATGACCAAGACCTTCTTCGACGACGAGCGCCAGCTCGCCCCGCCGCGCACCCTGCGCATCGACTTCGACGACGGCTCCTTCGCGCTGCGCTCGCCGGTTGCGCTCCGGCCTTATGCGCGCTGCATCGGCGAGTGGCTGGAGCGCTGGGCGCGCGAGACGCCCGACGCCCTGGCGCTGGCCGAGCGCGACGAGACCGGCGAGGGCTGGCGCCGGCTCGACTACCGCGCGCTGCGTCGCGCCGTCGGCGCCGTGGCGCAAGGCCTGCTCGACCTGGGCGTGCCGGCAGACAAGCCGGTGGTGATCCTCTCCGACAACGCGATCGACCATGCGGTGCTGATGCTCGCCGCCATGCACATCGGCCGCACCGCCTGCTCGCTCTCGAGCGCCTATTCGCGCATGGCGAAAGACCCGACGCGGCTGCACGGCATGCTGCGCGCGCTCGGGCCGGCGCTGGTCTATGCCTCGGATGCCAAGGTCTACGGCAGCGCGCTGGCGGGCTGCGGCCTCGACGCGCCGGCGGTGTTCAGCCGCAACGCCGACGCCCACCCGGGCGCACTCGGCTTCGCGCAGCTGCTGGCAACCGAGGAAACGCCGGCCGTCATGCAGGCCTTCGAGGCGATCCTGCCCGACACCCACGCCAAGTACCTGCTGACCTCGGGCTCCACCGGCAAGCCGAAGGTGGTGATCAACTCGCACCGCATGCTGTGCGCCAACCAGCAAATGATGGCGCAGACCTGGCGCTTCCTCGACCAGGAGCCGCCGGTGCTGGTCGACTGGCTGCCCTGGAGCCACACCTTCGGCGCCAACCACAACTTCAACATGGTGCTCTGCCACGGCGGCGCGCTCTACATCGACGAGGGCCGGCCGGCGCCGGGGCTGATCGAGAAGACGGTGCGCAATCTGCGCGAGGTGCGGCCGACGCTGCTTTTCAACGTGCCGCGCGGCTACGACATGCTGCTGCCCTTCCTCGAGGCGGACGACGCGCTCGCGGCCGAGGCCTTCTCGCGCCTGCGCCTGTGCTTCTACGCGGCGGCGGCGCTCGCGCCCTCGACCTGGCAGCGGCTCGAAGCGGTGGCGCGGCGCGCCCGGCCGACGCAGCCGCTGTGGCTCACCACCTCGTGGGGCGCGACCGAGACCTCACCCGCCATCACCTCGGCGCACTGGAAGCTCGACGGCGCCGGCTGCATCGGCGCGCCGCTGCCGGGGCTGGAGCTGAAGTTCGTTCCCAACGGCGACAAGCTGGAGATGCGGGTCAAGGGCGTCTCGGTGTTTCCCGGTTACCGCGATGCGCCGCGCGAAACCGCACAGGCCTTCGACGAGGAGGGCTACTACCGCATCGGCGACGCGGGCTACCTCGTCGATGCGGCGCGGCCCGAACGCGGCGTGATGTTCAACGGCCGCGTGGCCGAGGACTTCAAGCTCACCAGCGGGACTTGGGTTTCGGTCGGCACGCTGCGCGTCGATCTGGTCTCGCGCCTCGCGCCATTGGTGCAGGACATCGTGATCACCGGGCACGACCGCGACGCGGTCGGCATGCTGGTGTTCGCCAGCCCGCAGGGCGCCGCGCTGCCGCGCGAGGAGCTGACCGCCGCGCTGCGCCGCACGATGGCGGCGCTGCGCGATGCGGGCGCGGGCTCCTCGCAATGCCCGGTGCGCGCGCTGGTGCTCGCCAGCCCGCCCGACATCGATGCCGGCGAAATCACCGACAAGGGCTACATCAACCAGCGTGCGGTGCTGACGCGGCGCGCGGCCGAGGTCGAGCGGCTGCATGGCAGCGCAGGCGATCCGGAAGTGGTGCGCCTGGACTGAGGCGGCTCAGCCGAGCAACAGCGGGTTGCGCCGCGCTTCGTCGAGCCGGCGCTGCCGCAGCGGCTCCGCGCACTGCGTGCTGCGGCGGGCGGATGGTTGCGCGCACCTGTTGTTCGTGCAGACGGCGCGAAAGATGAAGTTCAGGCCGGCGCATTGGGCCAGCGGCCCCCACGCGCCGGCGCGCGCGAAGCTCGCAGGCGCCGCGGTGCGGCCCGGCGGCCGTGCCGATCTGCGCGGGGCTGCGGGCGCGGGCGTTGGCGTGGCATCGGCATCCTCGCGGACCAGGGCAGGTGCTTCGGGTTCCGGCGCCAGCGCCAGCGCCACTGCGGCCGTCGGCCCGAGGGGCGATGCCTGCACTGGCTTCCGGTCCGCCGAGGCGACACCCGCGTCGCGCGGCCCGAAGGCCGTGACGACCATGACCGGGATCACCACCGTCCACATGGCCAGCAAAGCAAAGCCGCGCAACGGCCTCCCCACGCTGGCGGCCTTCTTCGGCTCGTTGCCGGCGGGCAGCGCCACCAGGCGGTCGGCGAGGCGGCGGCGCCGTCGCTGCTCGTCCACCGCCAGTTGGGCGAACTGCCTGAGCTGTTCCTCCGTGGGGGCCGGACCGCCGCCCCGGAGAAAGCTTCCGAACGACTGGACGATGTCGGCCTGCACCGCCTCTCTCGCATTCGCCACGGCATTCATCGCGGTCAACTGCGCATTGATCGACGCTTCCGCAGTTCCGGTGCGCTTTGGATCGAGAGCCTCGGACATCTTTTCCTTTCAACAGAACGGCGACAAGCCATACGCATGGAATCAAATCCGAGCTTGGGCATTTATCTGTCGGACAGCGTCTGAAGTCGTTGTCTCGCTGGTAACCGTGCGTTAGCACGAGCGTCCTCTAGCGTTGCAGGCGCGCCGCGAGCCGGGCCAGATTGGACGCCCACTGGTTCGGCTTTTCTTCCTCCCATTGCTGGGCGAGCTCGGAGACGTTGCGGTCCGCGACACGGGCCAGGGCCTGCCTGGCGCGCGATGCAAGCGCCTGCAGCTCTTCGGGTCGCTTGCCGGCCAGGCAGGGCACCGCCCGTGCCTTCGATGCCGCGGTATCCGTTGCGATGGCAGCGGCAACCAGCTCGGCGACGGCGACTGCCGCAGCGCCGTCGTCCGCATCGACGTAGCTTGCGAAGAGCGCCATGTCCAGGGCCTCGGACGCGAGGCCTGGATGGGTCGAGCGCGCACATTCGGCCAGCCATTCCTGTGCGGCGTCGTTGTCGAAGGCGCCGTCGCCCCACGCTCCGGCGTGCGCCGCCAGCTTCATCGAAAGCGCAAGTGCGGCAAGAAACAAGTGCTTCGAACGGCTCACCGGGTCCACCTCATCGCAGCCGCCATGACTGCCGGCAGCAAGGCTACATCGACCAGCGCGCGCTGCCGGGGCGGCGCGTGGCCGGGCTCGAGAAGCTCTCCGGCAGCGCCAGCGATGCGGTGGTCATCCGGCTCGACTGAAGCACGGCCAGGTCGGTCTCCACTTCGAGAAAGCAGGCCAGCATCGCATTGACGCCCGGCGCGCGGCCGGCCTGGTCGCGCCAGTGCGGGAGCTCGTGGTCCATCTGGGTGCAGAGATCGTTCCAAGCCTCGGCCAGCGCGGCCCAGGGCACGACCGCGGGCTCGCTGACACGCCCCGCCAGCAGCAGGAGCGGCCGCCGCAGCGAGGGCGTCTGCTCCAGCAGCAGGCGGCAGCGGCGGAATTCGCTCGCGCTGCGCGGCAGGTCGAGCGCGGTACCCCCGTAGTGCGGCGGGCGAACGCCGGTCAAGAGCGTGAAGAGCGCCAGGCTCGACAGCCCCTGTTCGCCCGCCGCCAGCCAACGCACCGCATCCGGCTTGAGCCGGCGCGCGGCTCGGCCCAGCTGTGCGCGCACGCGTCCCATGGCAGCGGGCGCTTCCTGCTCGCGGATGCGCGCCAGCCCTTGCGGCGGTCCGAGGACGGCGGTGGCACCCAGCATGCGCGCCACGTCGGCATGCAGCACATCGATGTCGCTCGCCTCTCTCAAGAGCAGCAGCCAGTCGCGCAGCGGCATGTGGCCGTACACGATCCGGCAGCCTTCGCGCGACTGGATCCTGTAGTTCGGCTCGCCTGCGGCCGGCGTCTTCGTGGGGGTCATGCCGGTATATCGGCAGACCGGGGGCCAGCGAACAGGGCGGCGCCGGAAAAAATGCCGCGGGAGCGCTCACTCCGGGTTCCTCCCGCTCACCAGCGCGCCGCCCACGTCTCCAGCGGCACGCGCGCCGCGTTGCAGACATAGCTGATCGCGTGGTACCAGCCGGCGAGCATCAGCAGTTCGATGAGCTGCGGCGGCGTCCATTGCGCCGACAACGACTGCCACAGCGCGTCGTCGACATCGGCCTTGTCGTGCAGCGCATCCACCATCTGCAACAGCAGCCGGTCGCGCGGTGCAAGCACTTCGAGGTCGGCGACGGCCGAGACGATGGCCTCACGCTCGCGTTCGCCCAGCCCCGCAGCCTGGGCGAACGCCGCCCAATGCACGCCCCACTCGTACTCCGCGCCGCAGCGCGCGCACACGCGCAGGATGACGATCTCCCGATCGCGCAGCGCAAGGCTTGCCTTGCGGCCCAGCAGGTAGCCGCCCCATGGCATCGATCGTTCGGCAAGCATCGGGTTGATCGCCAGCACCCGGAAGAGCGCCAGGATTTCCGGCGCATCGGGCGGCGTCATCTTTTTCAGCAGCGCACCGAGCGCTTCCGGATGGGGCGGCGCAAGCGGTGCGATGCGTGGTTCGGACAGGGTCGTCATTGGCGATTCCTCTGGCTAGAATGACTGCACTTCGCTACGGAATTCGTAGCGACAGAGTGCAGTCTATCGCTACGGATTTCGTAGCGCAATCACCTTCAGCATGAACGCCAAGTCCTCCGATGCCCTCCCCGTCGCGGCCCGGCGCCCGATCATGGCGCTGCTCGAGCAGCTCGGCCGCAAGGGCACATTGCGCATCCTCTGGGAGTTGCGCGACGGCGCGCCGCAGAGCTTCCGGTTGCTGCAGACGAATGCGGGCGAGATGTCGCCCTCGGTCCTGAACGACCGCCTCAAGGAACTGCGCGCGCTGAACATCGTCGAGCTGGCCGAGCTCGGCTATGCGCTGACCGAATCGGGCGTCGAGCTGGTGAAGCGCCTGAAGCCGCTCAACCAGTGGGCAGACCGTTGGTTCGCCGAGCTTTGATAATTTGTCCAGGTATAGATAATCTGTCCACATCGAGGAACGCCATGTCTGAAACCCTGAAGCTGCCCACCTTCGAAGACGTCGCCGCCGCTGCCGCGCGCATCGAAGGCCACGCCCATCGCACGCCGGTGCTGCGCTCGCGCACAGCCGACGAGGAATTCGGTGCCGAGATCTTCTTCAAGTGCGAGAACCTGCAGCGCATGGGCGCCTTCAAGTTCCGCGGCGCCTTCAATGCGCTCGCGAAGTTCGACGAGCGCCAGCGCCGGGCCGGCGTGGTGGCCTTCTCCTCGGGCAATCATGCGCAGGCCATCGCGCTCGCCGCGCGCATCCTCGGCATGCCCGCGACCATCGTGATGCCGCACGACGCACCGGCGGCCAAGGTGGCCGCCACCAAGGGCTACGGCGGCCAGGTCGTCATCTACGACCGCTACCGGGACGACCGCGAGCAGATCGGCCGCGACTTGGCCGAGAAGCACGGCCTGACGCTGATCCCGCCCTACGACCATCCCGACGTGATCGCGGGCCAGGGCACGGCGGCGAAGGAACTGTACGAGGAGGTGGGGCCGCTCGATGCCTTCTTCGCCCCCATGGGCGGCGGCGGCCTGCTCTCGGGCTCGGCGCTCGCCGCGCGCGCGCTTTCGCCGCAATGCAAGATCTACGGCGTGGAGCCGGAAGCGGGCAACGACGGGCAGCAGTCTTTTCGCAGCGGCGAGATCGTCCACATCGACACGCCGAAGACCATCGCGGACGGCGCGCAGACGCAGCACCTGGGCCAGCACACCTTCCCCATCATCCGGCGCGAGGTCGACGCTGTATTCACGGCGAGCGACGCGCAGCTGGTCGAGGCCATGCGCTTCTTCGCCTCGCGCATGAAGCTGGTGGTGGAGCCCACCGGCTGCCTGGGCTTTGCGGCCGCGCGCGAGATGAAGGCGCAGCTGCGCGGCAAGCGCATCGGCGTGCTGCTGAGCGGCGGCAACGTCGACGTGGAGCGCTTCGGGGCCCTGCTCGCGGGTTGAGCCTCGGGCCTGCGCTCTACTCGGGCTCTACGCCGAAGCGCCACAGCACGTTCTTCAGCAGCTTGCCGAAATTCGGGTCGCTGCCCAATACCCAGGCTGCGCCGACCGCACCGGCGTGGAACACGCGCCCGCCCTGAGGCCGCTCCCAGTAAATCATCTCGGCCGAAAGGCCGTCGAGCGACTCGGTCAGGTTCGAGAAGCAGTCGAGGTAGGCGTCGAGCCGGCCGGGCACGCGCCGGATGCCTTGGGCGATGACCTCGATGCCTTCCTGCGGCACCGGCAGCGCAGCGCCCGGTGGCATGCGCTTCGTCATGCGCGCGAGCGTGGCGATCGTGAGGTCCCATTCGTGGCCGATCGCGCGCGGCAGCCCACCGCCCGGCGCATGGCCGAAGGTCTGGCCCCTGGCCAGGCCCAGCGGGTGCGGCTCGTTGAAGAGCGCATGCGCGGGCTGCGCCACGTGGTAGACGCCGAAGTCCTCGCTGTCGGCGAAGGCCCAGCCCGCGGTTTCGAGCCCGATGATGTCGGCCGCCGCCCGGCCCGAGGCCCTGAGCCGCCCGCCGCGCGCCCAGTCCTGGCCGTGGTACTGCTCGCCGAAGGGGCCGGCCGGCGGGCCCACCGGCGGCACCGTTTCGTCATGGTCGGGGCCGTTGACCTTGCGCTGCTCCATGACCGTGAAGTCCTCGTCGTAGCTCACGCGCAGGTACATGGTGTTGCCCGAGAGCACGATCGCGCTGCCGCCGCGGCAGAGGTAGTCGTCGAGCCCGTCGACAGCGGGCAGCGACCAGTATTCGCTGTGGCCGTTGACGAACACGGTCTTGTAGCGCGAGAGGAGCGCCGGATCGCGGTGCAGGTCGATGTCGCCGATCACGTCGAAGTCATAGCCCTCGCGCGCGAGCCAGGCGTGCAGGCGCCGCTCGAGCCGCGTCCACTGGCTGAAGCCGCTGCCCTCGGGGTCGTAGAGCGCGTTGGGGCTGGCGTTGGGCCAGGGCATGCGCAGGCCGACCTGGTAGCAGGGCTGGCCGGCGCGGTGGTAGGTGTAGCTGCTGTAGGCCGGTGCTTCCGGATGGCAGTTCTCGAGGCCGGCCGCGCGGCGCGGCCACACAGGATCGTCGACCACGTTCTTCGCAAAGGGCGTGCTCGCATAGGCCAGCCAGCTGTTGACGGCGCACAGCACGAGGATCGGCGCCGGCGCCGCATGCGCGGGCTTGCGCACGATGAACGTGATGTCGTAGTCGGCCTCGCGGCCGTCGAGCTCGTAGCGGATGCGGCACACATAGACGCCCGACTTCGCGTCCGCGGGAATGCGGAATTCGTGCGTCGCCTCCCAGCGGCAATCGTAGAGATCGTCGCTCGCGAAGCGCAGGCCGTGCCCGCGCGTCGGATCGGCAAAGGGGTCGTAGCGCGACTCGGCGTCTTCTCTGGGCCCCACCTTGGCCGGCTCGAAGGCGGGGCCGACGATCATCCAGGTGCCGTGGTTGACGATGCAGCCGGTGCGCTGATGGCCGCTCGCATCGGCCACCTGCGCGCCACGCTCCTCGCGCAGCGGCCAGCAGGCCAGCACCGAGCGGCCGGACGCCACCGTGAGTCCGCGCTGCGCGTGGCGCTCGGCGATCTCTTCGGCTGCCAGCGCGCGACCGTGGATCGCCGGCATGACCAGATCGGCTTCGAGAAAAACGTCGGCCAGACCGTCGACACCGCTCGCGCCTATTCGCAACGGTGCGGGACCGGGCCGGACTTCCTGCACCGCATCCCATTGCCCGACTTGCTGGCCATCGATCCAGAGCGCCGCGACGCGGCCGTTCCACGTGGCGGCCACATGCTGCCAGCGCCGCGCAGCGAGCCGGCCGTGCGCCTGCTGTGCCTCGGCGCGGAAGACCCGGCCGTCGCCGAGGTAGAAGCCGAGCGCTCCGCCTTCCTCGATGAAAAGGCCCCAGCCGCAGCGGGCGGGAAAGTCGTACTGGGCGATCAAGGTCTGGCGCGCTGCGACGCTCCAGGGCTTGACCCAGCACTCCAGGGTCAGGCCGGAGAGCGGCAGCATCGCATCCAGCCCCTTCTCGACCAAGACATAGGAGCCGGGGTGGATCGGCTGCACGCGCGCGGGCGACGGCGCGAAGGCATGCAGCACCAGGTCGTCGCTGCGCCCTTCCACATCGCTGCCGAGCCGGCAGACCGAGAGCCGGTAGCCCCGGTCGCTGCTGATGTGGAAGCGCACCAGCTCGCCGGCGGCCGCGCTCTTGCAGTCGGCATAGCCATGGACGCCGGGCAGGCGCAGGGACTTGTGCGGCGGGATCGGCGCGCGCGTCATTCCGAGCTGAAGCCCGAGGCCTTGACCACCGGACCCCAGCGCTTGAGATCGTCGGCAATGAGCCTGGTCAGCTCCTCCGGCGTGCTCGGGCTCGGATCGCTGCTGAGCTTCTGCAGGCGCTCTTGCACCTCCTTGTTGGCAAGCGCCTTGCCCAGCGCCGCATGCAGCTGGTCGACGATGGGCCGCGGCGTGCCGGCGGGCACGAAGAGGCCGGTCCATTCAAGGTTGTCGAAGTGCGGCTGGCCCAGTTCCTTGAGCGTGGGCACATCGGGCAGGAGCGAGGCGCGCCTGGCGCCGTTGACAGCGAGCACCTTGAGCTTGCCGCTTTGCTGGTGCGCGACCAGGTCCGCGATCGGCATGATGCCGGCCGCGATCTGATTGCCAAGCAGGTCCTGCACCAGCGGCGCCGCGCCGCGATAAGGCGCCGCCACCAGGCTGGCCTTGGCCTCGCTGCCGAGGCGGAAACCCATGAACTGCGCGACGCTGCCGGGTGCGGGCACGCCGTAGCTCGCCTTCGACGTATCGGTGCGTGCGAGCTCCAGCCATTGCTGCACGTTCTGCACCGGCAGCGCGGTCGGCACGGCGATGCCCTCGTAGAAACTTGCGATGCGACCGACGGCGTGAAAGTCCTTCACCGGGTCGTAGCGCACCGACTTCGAGGTCAGCGGCAGCATCACCATCATGTGCATGTTGGCCAGCAGCACCGTGAGGCCGTCGGGCGGCGCGGCGCGCACGTAGTCGGCCGCGATCTGGCCACCGGCGCCGGTGCGGTTGTCGATCACCACCGTGGTGCCGAGCTCGGCCGCGAGCTTGTCGGCCAGCGTGCGCGCCTGCACGTCGGCCGAGCCGCCGGCCGGGTAGCCGACGATGAGCTTCAGCGGTCCCTTGGTGGTGGCGATCTGCGCGGGCGCGGCAGCGGCGAAGGCGAAGGTCGCGCAGGCGAGCGCTGTCTTCAGGAGAACGGCATGGAGCTTCATCGAGGGCCTTTCAGGCAAGGAGGTGGGAAATCAAGCGAGGCCCTTGCGCGCGATCTCGTCGGCGAGATCGCGCAGGGACTTCTCGAGCAGGTCGGCGAGCTCGTCGAGCTCCGGCTCGGTGATCGTGAGCGGCGGCGTGATCATCTGGAAATCGCCGAAGGCGCCCAGGTTGGCGCGCCGGTTGTAGAGCGCGATGCCGTGCTTCAAGCCGTGCTCGGTGAGCCGCGCGGGCGCGTTGAAGGCCACTGGCAGCTGGCGCCGCGTCGGCTTGTCGGCCACGATCTCGATCGCGGTCAGCAAACCCTTGCCGCGCACGTCGCCGACGATGGGCGAACGCGCAGCGAGTTCGTTGAGCCGCGCCATCAGGTACTCGCCCCTGTCGCGCGCCCGCACGACCAGGTCCTGCCGGACCACTTCGTCGACCACCGCATGCGCGACCGCGCAGGAAAGCGGATTGGTGAAGTAGGTGTGGCCGTGCACGAAGCCGCCGCTGGCGGCCACGGCATCGACGATGCGGTCGGGCGCGAGCAGGCAGCCCAGCGGCGTGTAGCCGGCGGCCAGGCCCTTGGCCAAGGTCACGAGATCGGGCCGCGCCGCGGGCCAGTGGTGCGCGGCGAGGAAGGCGCCGGTGCGGCCGGCGCCGCTCATGATCTCGTCGTAGATGACCAGCACGCCGTGGCGGTCGCAGATCTGGCGCACGCGCTCGAAGTAGGCCGCCGAGGACACCACCGCGCCGGTCGAGAGCCCGCCGATCGGTTCGAGGATGAAGGCCAGCACGGTCTGCGGACCTTCGCGCAGGATGGTCTGCTCGAGGTCGTCGGCGCAGGTCATCGCGTGCGACTCGACGGTGTGTCCTTCCGGCACGCGGTAGGACAGCGGCGCCGCGACCTTCGGCATCGTGCGGACCATCGGCCCATATAGATTCAGCGTGTTGGCGTCGCCGGTGACCGCGAGCGCGCCCAGCGTGGAGCCGTGATAGCTCGGATTGCGCGAAATCACCTTGGCGCGGCTCGCCTGGCCCCTGATCACCGCGTACTGCCGCGCGAGCTTGATCGCGGCCTCGTTGGCTTCCGACCCGCCGGAGACGAAGAAGGCGCGGTCGAAGCCCTCGCCGGCGAGCGCGCAGACGCGGTCGGCCAGCGCGATGTTGTGCTCGCTCTCGAAGAAGCGCGGATAGGCGAAGCTGACCTTGGCCGCCTGCTCGGTCATCGCGGCCAGCACGCGCGGGTTGCCGTGGCCGATGTTGGCGACCACCGCGCCGGCGGTGGCGTCCAAGTAGCGCTTGCCGTCGGCGTCCCACAGGAAGATGCCTTCGCCGCGCGCGATGCAGGGCGGGCGCGGCGCGCCCTTGGGCGCATAGAAGCCGAGGACGGTGCCGCCCTGCGGCGTGTCGCCCACGAGGCGTGCGGTGGAGATCTGGATGCTCATGCTGCGGAAGATACGGAGAGACCGGCCGTGGCGGTAGACGTATGGAACGATGAAGTGCTATACGTGCTACGCATGAAGACCACGCACGACAGGCTGGACCTGCTCGACACTTTCCTGCGCATCGGCGACACCGGCTCGCTCAGCAAGGCGGCCCGCCTGCTCGGCACCACGCAACCGACGGTGAGTCGCCGCCTGCTGGAGCTCGAACGCCTGCTGGGCTGCAAGCTCGCGATCCGCACAACCGCGAGCTTCTCGCTCACCGACGAAGGCCGCTCGCTGCTGGCCGAGGCGCACGACTTGACCGATCGCTGGTCCGGGTTGTCGAGCCGGCTCTCGGGCGCGCAGAGCCGACCCGAGGGCACGCTGCGCGTGATCGGCCCTTCGGGCTACGGCACCGGTTTCCTGACCGATGCAGTGACCGATCTGCGCGCCGCGCATCCCGCCCTGCGCATCGAACTCACGCTGACCGATCGCGTGGTCGACCTCGCGGCTTCGGGCGCGGAGTGCTGGGTCTGCGTCGGCGAGGTGCGCGACCCGGGGCTCGTGAGTCGCCAGCTTGGCTCAATGGAGCGCGTGCTGCTCGCCACGCCGGCGCTGCTCAAGCGCCTGGGGCCGGTGACGCTGGCGCGGCTGCCCTCGCTGCCCTGCGTCGGACTGCTGCCCTACGTGATGGGCAGCGTGCGCCTGCTCGACAAGGCCGGCCGCTCGCGCATCGTGGCGCTGGACACCCCGATCCGCACCGACAGCCTGCTGTCGAGCTACCGCGCCATCCTCAACGGCGCGGGCATAGGCGCTGCGGCGCCGTGGATGTGCCAGGACGACCTGCAGGCCGGCCGGCTCAAGCGGGTGCTGCCGCAATGGTGGCTGGAGCCGGTCGGCATCCACGTCGCATTGCCGCCAGGGATTTATAGACCCGCACGCGTGACCGCCTTCATCGAAGCGCTCAAGCGGCGCATGTATGCGCTGCCCGGCTTCCGACCAGCGCCCTGAGCCTCAGCGCGCCTTCTGCGGCGGCTTCCTCTTCTTCTCTTCGTCCTCGCCGCCGAACAGCTTTTCCACCTGCTGCCCGATGCGCGCGCCGATCGCGGTGCCGACGCCCGGCAGCACGGCCGTGCCCACCGCGGCGCCGGCCAGCGCGCCGCCGGTCAGCGAGAGCTCGGGGTTGTCGAGCGTGCCGGCCAGCTTGAAGGGCACGCCGACCACGCCGTCGACCAGGTCGATCGCTGCCTCGCCGTTCAGGCGCCGGTTCAACACCGTGGCGCTGCCGCTCGCGGTGAGCAGGCCGGAGCGCGCCTGCAGGCCGGTGTAGCGAAGCGTGATGCCGTCCTCGCCGGATTGGGTGTCGAGGGTGCCCGTGAGTTCGTCGAACACGGTCTGCCCGCTGCGGTCCGCGCCCGCGGTGCTGACTGCCTTCGCGAGATCGAAGCCCTTCAAGGTCGCGGGCCTGACCGTGAATCGGGTGCGCGTGTGCAGCCGGCGCACCATCTCACCGACGTTGTCGCCTTCGGTCTCGAGCTCGGTCCGGCCGTCGATCCTGCCTTCGACCGCGTTGCGCCGCGCAAAGGCGCCGACCAGCCCGGCGATGTCCACGCCCTTCGGCGCCAGCTGGGCCGTGAGCCGCATCCGGCCCTGGTCGAGCGTCCGCAGCGCCGCCTCGCCGTTCCACGTGCCGCCGCCCACATCGATCTTCACGCGCCAGCGGTCCTGTTCGCCCTCGCGTTCGACGCGCATCCTGGCGGCGGGCGATGCGCCGCGCCGAGACACTTCGGCCTCGCTCGGGCGCCAGCCGCGGCCGAAGCGCAGGTCGGCGTCGTAGGCCAGCGCAATGCCGCGGCGGTCGATCCACGTCACATCGCGCAGCCGCAGGTGGTCGAGCGGAATTTCCGCCGGGCTCCATGCGCCGGCCAGCGCCGTGGCCGCGTCGCTCCACTGCCAGCGCCCGCGAAAGGCGCGCACCGAGGTGCGCGGCAGCACGGCGCCTTCGACCTCGACGGCGTCGATCGCGATCTTGCGGTTCCACAACGCGGCGAGCTGCGGCCGCACGACGACGCGCCGCACGGTGATCGGGCGCTCCTGCGCGGTCGCGAGATCGCTCAGCACCACCACCGGGATCGGTCGCAGCGACCAGTGCGCCGCGCCGATGCGCAGGCCGATACCGGAGGCCTTCTCGAAGCGCTGGCTGATCTCGGCCGCGAGCGCCTCGTCGCTCGGCAGCAGCCGCCAGGCCAGGAGGGCCAGGCCGCCGAACAGCAACAGCACGGCGACGGCGATCCCGCTGATCCATCTTCCAGTGCGCGTCATATTGAAAGCTTATGCCGTACAAGCTCGGCCGCCGTGTCGGCCAGGGGCCCGTCGTGTCCAGACCAGTCGCTATAGTTTTGGCCACATCGACTGGAGAATGCCGCATGCCCATCTGGAAAAAAGAGATCTCGATCGAGGAACTGACCCGCAGCCATATCGACACCGCCGTCGCGACGCTGGGCGTGGAGTTCCTCGAGGTCGGCGACGATTTCATTCGCGCCCGCGTGCCGGTGGACAAGCGCACGCGCCAGCCCTACGGCATCCTGCACGGCGGCGTGTCGGTGGTGCTGGCCGAGACGCTGGGCTCCTGCGGCGCCCACTACTCGGCGCCCGAGGGCGAGCGCTGCGTGGGGCTGGACATCAACGCCAACCACATCAAGGCCACGACGTCGGGCTGGGTCACCGGCACCGCACGGCCGGTGCACCGCGGCCGCAGCACGCAGGTGTGGCAGATCGACATGACCAACGACGCCGGCGAGCTGACCTGCGTTTCGCGCATCACCATGGCTGTACTTAGGTAAACCCCGAGGCTGCGCGCACTTCGTGTCGCTACGCCAACCCCCTTGCAGGGGGCAACACCTGCGGCCCGGCAAAGCCGTTCCGAGGTGTTCCTGGAACAGAGCCCGTTTCGAACGCAGATCACAACAACCGAGGAGAAGAAAACAATGAGCGATTCCTACCTTCCCCGCTGGCGCGAGGTCGCTGCCGGCAGCACCGCCGTGGTGGCGCCCGAGGAGCGCCTGCCCTGGCCGCAGACGGTCGCGATGGGCGTGCAGCATGTGATCGCGATGTTCGGCGCCACGGTGCTGGCGCCGATCCTCATGGGCTTCAATCCCAACATCGCGATCCTGATGAGCGGCGTCGGCACGCTGATCTTCTTCGTCGTCACCGGCGGCCGGGTGCCGAGCTACCTGGGTTCGAGCTTCGCCTTCATCGGCGTGGTGATCGCGGCCACGGGCTATGCCGGCCAGGGGCCGAACGCCAATCTGGGCGTGGCGCTGGGCGGCATCATCGCCTGCGGCCTGGTCTACACGCTGATCGGCATCCTGGTCGCGCTCACCAACGAACGGCACCACAAGACGGCGCCGATGCGCGGCGTCGAGGTCGAGGAGATCGAGCAGGACGTCGCGGTGCATTGGATCGAGCGGCTGATGCCGCCGGTGGTCACGGGCGCCGTGGTGGCGGTGATCGGGCTCAACCTGGCGAGCGTGCCGATCAAGAACATGGCGCCGACCGGTTTCGACACCTGGATCCAGGCGTTGACCTTTCTTTGCGTGGGCCTGATCGCGGTCTACACGCGCGGCATGGTGCAGCGCCTGCTGATCCTCATGGGGCTGATCGCCGCGAGCGTGATCTATGCGGTGCTGACCAACGGCCTGGGGCTGGGCAAGCCGATCGACTTGACGGCGCTCGGCGCGGCGCCATGGTTCGGCCTGCCGAAGTTTGCGGCGCCGGTCTTCGATGTCAACGCGATGCTGCTGATCGCGCCGGTGGCTGTGATCCTGGTGGCCGAGAACCTGGGCCACATCAAGGCCGTGAGCGCGATGACGGGGCGCGACCTCAATCCGTATCTCGGCCGCGCCTTCATCGGCGACGGCATCGCGACCATGGTGAGCGGCGCGGCCGGCGGCACCGGCGTCACGACCTATGCGGAAAACATCGGCGTGATGGCGGCCACCAAGATCTACTCGACCGCGATGTTCGTGGTCGCCGCGCTGATCGCGCTGCTCTTGGGCTTCAGCCCCAAGTTCGGCGCGCTGATCCAGGCCATCCCGCTGCCGGTGATGGGCGGCGTGAGCATCGTGGTCTTCGGCCTGATCGCGATCGCGGGCGCGAAGATCTGGGTCGACAACAAGGTCGACTTCTCGCAGAACAAGAACCTGATCGTGGCCGCGATCACGCTGATCATCGGCACCGGCGATTTCACGCTGAAGTTCGGCCAGTTCGCGCTCGGCGGCATCGGCACGGCGACCTTCGGCGCGATCCTGCTCTACGCGCTGTTGAGCCGCTCGCGCCAGGCTTGAGCCCGCCGGCGCGGCAAGGCGCGCGATCGGTAGATGCTCTCGATGCGCGCCATGAGTTCGCGGAACAGCCCCATCGGATCCTCCACCATGCGCGCCACCGGATAGCTGCCGAGCGCGAAACCGGCAAAGGAGATCTGGACGCGGTCGAAGTACAGGAAGAGGCCCTCGCCCGCGTCCTGCAGGCAGCGCTCCGCGGTTTCGAAGAAGTCGTCGCGCGGAAGCACGCCCTCCGCCGCCGCGCCGAGGCTGTAAGTGTAGAGATCAGGCTGAACCGACCGGATATCGAGGATGGGTTGCATGGCAGGAAGTGCGCATCGCGCCGTTTACAAAGCGGGCCAGTCTGCGAAGAGATCTCCGGCGCCCGTGTAGGAATGGGGCGCACCTTCATGAGCGCGAAGATGCAACGTGGTGCAAGAGATGTTGTGCCGCGTGTTCTTTCGCCGACCTGGCGGCAGCCTGCGGCCTGCTCCCCGTTAGACTCCAACGCTTTTCGCACCAACGTTTTCCATGGCCGATGCTTCCGCCGCGCGCAACAAGGCGGTATTCGAATTCAAGAGCGCGACGCTGCCGCTGATCGCCGTGATCCTCAAGACGGCCGAACTCGGCGTTCTGGCCGAGGCACTCGACGTGCAACTGGCCGATTCACCCGACTTCTTCGACCAGGAGCCGGTCGTCATCGACCTTTCCCAGCTCCAAGAGGACCAAGCAGGCGCCGCCATCGACTTTGCAGCGCTGCGTGCGTTGCTGGCGCGCCACCAGACGCAGCCGATCGCGGTGCGCGGCGGCAACGATGTCCAGAATGCGGCGGCGCGTGCCGCCGGCCTGTCGCTGGCCGCGATGCCGGTGACGCCGACTCCCCGCCCGAGCGCCCCGCCGGCCGAAGCGCCCAGCGAGGCGCCGCAGATCGTGCGCGAAGTACCGGTACCGGCCAACGGCACGCTGGTGATCGACAAGCCCCTGCGTTCCGGCCAGCAGGTGTATGCGCGCGGCGGCGACGTGGTCGTGACGGCCGTGGTGAGCTTCGGCGCCGAAGTGATCGCGGACGGCAACGTCCACGTCTACGCACCGCTGCGCGGCAAGGCGATCGCCGGCGCGCGCGGCAACACCGAGGCGCGCATCTTCACGACCTGCATGGAAGCGCAGCTGGTGGCGATCGCGGGCATCTACCGCACGGCGGAGGTCGCGCTGCCGGCGGACATCGCCGGCAAGCCGGCACAGATCTCGCTCGACGGAAAAAAGATCGTGATGAGCGCGATTGCATGAACCCCTCGGCTTGCCGCTTCGTGTGCTTCGCTAACCCTCCGAGGGGAGGCGCGGACCGCCTTGGGGCGGCCCGGCGGCGGCCGCCTGCGCGTGATAACTGAACAACTGAGCAAAGAAGGAACGGAATGGCCAAGATTGTGGTGGTGACCTCGGGCAAGGGCGGCGTCGGCAAGACGACCACGAGCGCGAGCTTTGCATCGGGGCTCGCGCTCGCGGGCAAGAAGACGGCCGTGATCGACTTCGACGTCGGCCTGCGCAACCTGGACCTGATCATGGGCTGCGAACGGCGCGTGGTGTACGACCTGATCAACGTGATCCAGGGCGAGGCCAACTTGAGCCAGGCGCTCATCAAGGACAAGCAGTGCGACAACCTGTTCGTGCTGGCCGCCTCGCAGACGCGCGACAAGGACGCGCTCACGCAGGAAGGCGTCGAGAAGATCCTCAAGGAGCTGGCCGAACAGGGCTTCGACTTCATCGTCTGCGACTCGCCCGCGGGCATCGAGACCGGCGCGCTGATGGCGATGCACTTCGCCGACGAGGCGCTGATCGTGACCAACCCCGAGGTCTCGTCGGTGCGCGACTCCGACCGCATCCTGGGCATGCTGGGCTCCAAGACCAAGCGCGCCAAGGAAGGCGGCGAGCCGATCAAGGAGCACCTCCTGATCACGCGCTACAACCCGAACCGCGTGGCCGGCGGCCAGATGCTGTCGCTGGAAGACATCCAGGACATCCTGCGCATCAAGCTGCTCGGCGTGATCCCCGAATCCGAGAGCGTGCTGCAGGCCTCCAACCAGGGCGTGCCCGCGATCCATGACAAGGAGACCGACGTGGCGCAGGCCTACAGCGACGTGGTGGCGCGCTTCCTCGGGGAAGACAAGCCGATGCGCTTCGTCGATGCCGAGAAGCCGAGCTTCTTCAAGCGCTTCTTCGGCGGGAGGTAAGCAATGTCCTTTTTCTCGTTCCTCCTGGGCGAAAAGAAGAAGACGGCAAGCGTCGCCAAGGAGCGGCTGCAGATCATTCTTGCGCACGAGCGCAGCGCCCTGAGCGGCAAGCGCCGGCCCGACTATCTGCCCGAACTGCAGCGCGAGCTGATCGCGGTGATCTCGAAGTACGTGTCGATCAAGGCCGAGGACATCAAGGTCCACCTCGAGAAGCAGGACGACCTCGAGGTGCTCGAGGTCAAGATCGAGCTGCCCGATGCGGCAGCGGCTGCGCTCGCGGCGCGCTGACCTGTCGCGCGGCCCTCACGGCCGCAGGATGAACGCGACCACTTCCTGCAGCACCGACGGCTCCTTCAGGATGCGCCGGTGGCCCAGGCCCTCGGTCGCGATCAGCCGCGCGCCCGCGATCGCGTCGCGGTAGGCCACGCCGTCCGCAAAGCGGTTGACGCGGTCCTCGCGGTCGTGCACCACCAGCGTCGGCAGCTGGATGCGCGGGCCGACGGCCGGCGGCTCCAGGTGCGGCATCAGGATGCCCTCGCGCGCCTCGACCCGCCGCTGCATCGCGGCGCGCGTGCGCTCGCTGAGACCGAACACGTGTGCGAAGTAGCGCGTGAACGCATGCGGCGACGCCGGCGGCGCCAGCAGCACCAGGCTTTGCGCGGGCAGGCCGCGACTTGCCGCATAGGCCAGCGCATTGGCACCCAGCGAGTGCGCCGCCACCGCCTGAATGCTGGCCCCCTGCTGCACCAGCCGCGCCGCCACGTAGTCGATGGCGCGTGCGAACTGCGGCAGGTTGCTGGCCGTGCCCGCGCTGCGGCCATGGGCCGGCATCTCGAGCAGCACCGGCGTGAAGCCCTCGGCCGCCACAGCCTGGGCGAGCGCCAGCATCTGGCCCGCATGGCCGCCCCAGCCATGCACCAGCAGCACCCGCGGCGTGTCGGCGGCCATCACGACGGGCATGTAGAGGCTCAGGCTCGCGTCCTCGAAGGCCCAAGCCTCGCGCCGCCAATCCGCACCCGGGCCATGGCGCCGGTTCGCCCATTTGAGCGGCAGCGGCGTGCCGAAAAGCCTATAGGCGGCGCGAACCCCCAGGGCGGGCCAGGCGCGTTGTGCCGTGCCCAGCGCGACGCGCAACGCGCGCATCGCGAGGCTGGCGCCGTAGTAATTGGAGGCGGCGGCGTTCGCGCCGGTGCTGATGGTGGATTCCATGTTCAGTACCAGACCCAGTCTTCGTTGCTGCGGGGGAGGCTGCGCAGGGTATCGACAAAGGAGCGGATGCCGAGCCCGGCCAGGCAGGCTCCAAGGAAGAGAAAGGCGATCAACATGAGGCTCTCCTTTATCGCACGATTGTGCGAAATCTAGACGAAGGAAGGGGAAGGCAAAGAAACATGGGTTCAGGCCCGGTAGCTGGCGACCAGCCGCTGCCAGGTCAGCATGGCGCGGTCGGCGGCACGCGTATCGCGCAGGAAGCGCGCGTCGTGCAGCAGGGCCATGATCAGGCCGTTGATCTCGCTGACGAGCTGCGCGGGGTCGGTGTCGGCCTTGAGCTCGCCGGTTTCGACCGCCTGCAGCACCGTGCGCCGCAGGGCGGCGCGCCAGCGGGTCACTTCTTCCAGCAGCAGGTCGCGCAGCTCGCCTTCGCGGTCGTCGAGCTCGAAGGCGCCCGCCGTGTAGATGCAGCCGGTTTCGATCTCCACGTCGCGCGTGCGCACGATCCAGCGCGAGACGATCTCGTCGAGGCGCGCGAGGCCCTTGGGCTTTTGCATCGCGGGCACGAAGACATCCGCCAGGAAGCGGCGGCCGAATTCCTCGATCACCGCCTTCTGCAGCGCCTCGCGCGAACCCACGCGCGAGAACACCCCGCTCTTGGACAAGCCCAGCCGCGTGGCCACCGCCTGCAGCGTGATGGCCTCCAGGCCTTCGGCCGAGGCGAGATCCATCGCTGCACCGACGATGGCGGTGCGGGTCATCTCGCTTTTCTGGGTCTTGGCGTCCATGCGCGCAATTTAGCACATTCGTCCGAAATTGCAAACGCTTCCACGGAACCGTGATGTGGGCGTATCGTGGCAGCCCCAACCACAGAACGGAGACACCCATGGCAACCAGCAGCAAGTCGAGCAGCGCCGCCGCCAAGAAAGCGCGCCCCACGGCGACGGACGACGTCCAGGATGCTTTCATCAAGCCGCTCAAGGGCATGGCCGAGCGCTTGCAGACCCTTCCGCTGGCGGGCGCCGCGGGCGCCATCGTCGAGAGCGGTCGCAAGGACCTGCAGGCGCTGGTGCAGGCCAACGAGAAGTCCTACCAGGGACTGCAGGCGGTGGTGCAGCGCCAGACCGAGATGCTCAAGGCGTCGATCGTCGAATGGCAGGGCGCGGTGAAGGGCATGTCGCCCACCGAGCCGCGCGAGAACCTTGCCAAGCTCGATGCCATGGGCAAGGCCGCCTTCAAGCAGGCGCTCGACGACATCCGCGAACTGTCGGAGCTGGCGGCCAAGTCGCAGGCCGAGGCCTTCGACATCGTGAGCGAACGCATCCGGTCCAACGTGGACGAGGTCAGCAAGCTGCTGCAGCCCAAGCGCAAATGATGCCCGGCCGGCGTCCCTATGGCCTGATCCGAGAAAAAGGTCCGTGACGCTTCACACAGGAAGCGTACATTGGCCCCATTCCTCAGCGATCGGAAAAAGAACCAGCCATGGCATCGACTTCCATTCCAACACGCACTTCTGCAGCCGATGAGACTGCGGCCCGGGAACGACTGCGGCAGGGGCTGCCCGCCACGGTCGATCTGTTGACTCAGCGCCAGGCCGATCGGATCGACGACAAGGACATCGACGCCTACGTGAAACTGAACTGGCTCGAATGGCATGGCGGCGGCCTGCGCCTGACCATCACCGGGCGCAACGTGTGCGCCCAGATGGCGCCGACCGCCGTCTGAAGCCTTATTGGCCGGCGATGATCTGCGCGATCAGGCCGGTGGCGATGGCGGCCAGCACGTAGTCGCCGCCGACGCCGACCCACTGGTAGCCGCGCGGCGGCTGTTGCAGACGATGGCCACGCCAGTCGCCGACCACGTAGTTGCGGCCGCGATATTCGCGCGGCACGTAGCCGCCGCGGCGCCATTCGGCACGCGGATGGGCATAGCCGTGGCGGTCGAAATGGCGGCCGTCCCTGAAGTCCTGGCGAGCACCGTGGCGGTCGAAATGGCGCTGCTGCTGCTGCTGGTAGTGCTGCTGGCCCCGGCGATCGTCGCGGTCGAACCGGCGATCCTGCGCAAAGGCGCTGCCTGCCATGCACATCGCGAGCGCCGCTGCGGCCACGGCCATGCTCTTGGACTTGATCATCTTGGAACTCCTTCGCGTTGATGAGGAGTTCAGTGTCGGCGGCCCATGTGTCGCGCACACGCGATGCGTGTAGGCGCGAGGTAAAGCAAAGCTGCTACGGCGCGCTGCCCTGCGGCCCGACCGGCGGCGGCGCGGCATGGCCGCCGCCGAGCTTGCGCCCGAAGGCCTCGCCCACCCTGCGCACCGGCTGGCTTGCGCGCTCCGACACGTTGTTGACACCACGCTCGGTGGCGCTGCCCGCGCGGTCGATGCCGCGGCCGGTGGCATCGGCGCCGCGCTCGATGCCGCCGAGGACCTTACTGTCGCGCGGCGGGGTTTTCAGGGTGTTGGCACGCTGCGCCTTCGGTGGGTTGTCGGCGCTCTGCGCCGGCGCGGCAGCCGGCAGCGCGAGCATGGCCGCGAACATCAGCGCGGCGATCCGCGCGGGAAAACGGGGTTCGATGGACATGGTTCGGGCTCCGGGAGTTCAAGTCGTCATTCTTCACCGGCAGCGGCACGGGCCATGCGCTCGCTCTTCCAGTACACGTCGTCGCCGCCGTCGACGCGGTTGAGCACACGCGCAAGCACGAACAGCAGATCGCTCAGGCGGTTGAGGTACTGGCGCGGCGCATCGTTGAGTTCGGCTTCCGCGCCGAGCGCGACGACCGCGCGCTCGGCGCGCCGCGCGACCGTGCGGCACACGTGCGCCTGCGAGGCAGCGCGGGTGCCGGCCGGCAGGATGAACTCGGCCAGGCGCGGCAGCGCCGCATTGTGCTCGGCCAGCGCGTTGTCGAGCTGCAGCAGCGCATCGGCCCTGAGCAGCGCGTAGCCGGGCATCGAGAGCTCGCCGCCGAGATTGAAGAGCTGGTGCTGCACGTCGACCAGCAGCTCGCGCACGGGCGCCGGCATCGGCTCGCACAGCAGCACGCCGATGTGCGAGTTGAGTTCATCCACGTCGCCCATCGCGTGCACGCGCAGGTGGTCCTTGGGCACGCGCGTGTTGTCGCCGAGGCCGGTGGTGCCGTCGTCGCCGGTGCGCGTGGCGATCTGGGTGAGTCGATTGCCCATGTCGGGGGCCTTTTCTAGTGCGGTTCGTAGAATGGTAGACCCTTCAGGAGACCTGCCGATGAACGCCCCTGCCGCCCTTTCCCATCTCACGCCCGAGATCGCGCTGCGCGAAGTGCCCGATGCACTGATCGACGCCCTGAAGGCGCGCTTTGCCGATCGCTGCTCGACCGCGATGGCGGTGCGCGCGCAGCACGGGCGCGACGAGTCCTCCTTCGATGCGCCGCCGCCCTCGGCCGTGGTCTTTGCCGAGAGCACGCAGGACGTGGCCGATGCGGTCAAGCTCGCGAGCGACTGCAGCGTGCCGGTCATTCCCTTCGGCGTCGGCTCCTCGCTCGAAGGGCACCTGCTGGCGGTGCAGGGTGGCATCAGCATCGACGTGAGCCGCATGAACCGCGTGCTGTCGGTCAATGCCGACGACCTCACGGTCACGGTGCAGCCCGGCGTCACGCGCAAGCAGCTCAACGACGAAATCAAGAGCACCGGCCTCTTCTTCCCCATCGACCCGGGCGCCGACGCTTCGATCGGCGGCATGACCGCCACCCGCGCGAGCGGCACGAACGCGGTGCGCTACGGCACCATGCGCGAGAACGTGCTGGCGCTGGAGGTAGTCACGGCGAGCGGCGAGGTGATCCGCACCGGCACGCGCGCCAAGAAGTCATCGGCCGGCTACGACCTCACGCGGCTGATGGTCGGCAGCGAGGGCACGCTGGGCGTGGTGACCGAGATCACGTTGCGCCTCTATCCGCTGCCCGAGGCGGTGTCGGCCGCGATCTGCTCGTTCCCGAGCATCGAGGCGGCCGTGCGCACCACGATCGAGATCATCCAGCTGGGCGTGCCGATCGCGCGCGTCGAGCTGATCGACGTCAACACGGTGCGCATGGTGAACGCCTACGCCAAGCTCGGCCTGCGCGAGGAACCGATGCTGCTGATGGAGTTCCACGGCTCGCCGGCCGGCGTCAAGGAGCAGGCCGAGACCGTGCAGGAACTGGCCAGCGGCCACGGCGGCAAGGCTTTCGAATGGGCCAGCACGCCGGAGGAGCGCACGCGCCTGTGGACGGCGCGGCACAACAGCTATTTCGCGGCCGTGCAGTCGCGCCCCGGCTGCCGCGTGATTTCGACCGACACCTGCGTGCCGATCTCGCGCCTGGCCGACTGCCTGCTCGAGTCGGTGGCCGAGGCCGACGCCAGCGGCATCCCCTACTTCCTGGTCGGCCACGTGGGCGACGGCAATTTCCACTTCGGCTATTTGCTGGATCCGAATGCGCCCGAGGAGCGCGTCACGGCCGAGAAGCTCAACCATGCGCTGGTGTCGCGCGCGCTGGCGCTCGAGGGCACCTGCACGGGCGAGCACGGCGTGGGCCTGCACAAGATGGATTTCCTGGTGGCCGAAGCCGGCACCGGCGCGATCGACATGATGCGCACGATCAAGCGCGCGCTCGATCCGAAGAACATCATGAATCCGGGCAAGATCTTCAGCCTCTGAAGAAGAATGCAAAAAGCCCGGGGCTCGAAGAGCCGCCGGGCTTTGCACCCTGAGCGCCGCGCCTTATTTCCTGGTGCCGTTGCGGCGTGTAGGAGCGCGTTCCGCCGGTGCCGAGGTCTGCGACGGCGCCACGCCGCCGTCCACACCCAGCCGGCCGCCGCCGCCCAAGCCCTGCCCTTGCACCGTCTGCGCCTTGTAGTTGCGCAGCGAAACGACCATCTGGTTGAAGGCGTCCATGAAGGCGGCGCTGATCACCTTGCCCTGCGCCGTGTTGGTGTAGCCGCCGAGCGCGCCGGCGCCGCTGCCGCCGAAGACGGAGCCGAAGGCGCCGAAGTCGGTCTTGGAGGCGCTGCCTTCCGAAGCCGCGACCTGCACGCCGGAGCGGTTGTCGATCAGCGTGAGCAGCGCGCTGGCTTCCTTGGTCTGCAGGTTGCCGCCGACCGCGGCCAGGACGCCGCTGTAACGACCGCCGACCAGGCCGCCCAGCGAGGCGCCTGCGCCGCCGGCATTGCTGTTGCTGAACACGATCTCCGGCGAGAGGCCGTAGTCGGAGGCCACCATCTGCCCGCGGCCGAAATTGCTTCCCTGGCGCATTTCGCCGGAGGCCATGAGATCGCGTTCGCGCGACATCGCGTTCATGCCGGCCGCTCCGCGCTCGACCACCACGAAGCAGTTGGATTGCTGGATCAGGAGGCGCAGCAGGTTGGCGGTGGGCGGCAGGCGGTACTCGTTGCGAAGAATGGTGTACCAGCCGGCCGACTGGTTCTCGATCAGCGACACCGTGCCCAGCGGCGAGCCGCAGCGCTCGAGCGAACTGCTGGTGTTGGCCGATGCACTGCCGGCGGCGCTGCCGGTCGCCACGGTCTTCGCGCTCTGGCTGCCCATCTGCATGTCGGTGGTCTGGCAACCGGTCAAAAGAAGCGCCCCCACGGCGACGGCGGCTAGCGGAAGACGAGCGATGTGCATGGTGGATCCCCTCCGAGAACTTTCGGACTAAAGTTAAAAAAAGTAACTCCTGAGCATATGCGCAAAGAAGCCGGCGAATCAATCGCCCGGAAGCAAGGGATCAGAGATGTTGGGAGTTATGCCGTTTGGCGGATGCGGTCGATCAGACCGTTGAGCGCGTCGAGCGAGCCGAAGTGGATGGCGAGCTCGCCGCTCTCCTCCATCTTCCCGTTGCGCTTGCTGCGCTTCTTGATGCGCACCTCGACTTCGGCCGCCAGCAGGTCGGCCAGCTCTTCCTCGACGCGCTGGAGGTCGCGCGACTTCTCGGCCGCGCCGCGCCGCGGCGACGGCGTCAGGCTGAATTCGGCGGCCAGCTTCTTGACCAGCGCCTCGGCTTCGCGCACCGAGAGCTTCTTGGCAGCGATCTGGTTGGCGGCGGTGATCTGGGTGCCCTTGTCGAGCGAGAGCAGCGCCCGCGCATGGCCCATGTCGATGTCGCCCGCCATCAGCATCGCCTGCGCGGGTTCGGCCAGGTTCAGCAGGCGCAGCAGGTTGCTGGCGGCGCTGCGCGAACGGCCCACCGCTTGTGCAGCGGATTCGTGAGTGAGCCCAAACTCGGCGACCAGGCGTTGCAGGCCTTGAGCCTCTTCCAGCGGGTTGAGATCTTCGCGCTGGATGTTCTCGATCAGCGACATGGCTGCGGCGGCTTCGTTCGGCACGTCGCGCACCAGCACGGGCACGCTGTCGAGGCCGGCCAGCTTGGCCGCGCGGAAGCGGCGCTCACCCGCGATGATCTCGAACTCGGCGTTCTTGGCGCGCGCCGCGTCGGTGTCGAGGCGGCGAACCAGGATCGGCTGCATGATCCCCTGCGCCTTGATGCTCTCGGCCAGTTCGTAGAGCGCACCCTCGTCCATGCGCGTGCGCGGCTGGTAGACGCCGGGCACCATCTGGTCGAGGTTCAGGGCGGTCGGGTTGGGCGGCGCGGCATCGTCGTTGGCGGAGCTGTCCGGGCCGTTGAAGGTCGGGCCCAGCAGGGCTTCGAGTCCGCGGCCGAGGCCCTTGGGTTTCTTGGTGGCCATCGAGGTCATTCTTCTTTCAATAGATCGTTCAGCAATTGCCGGCCATGGGGCCAGTCGCCCAGGCCGGATTCGCCATTCAAGTGGCCACCCCGACCTGCGTCGATGTAGCGGGCTCCCCAGTCGCGTGCCATCTCGCGCGATCGCTCGGCGGCACAGTAGGGGTCGTCGTTGGCCGCGGTCACAAGAGCGCGGAACGGCAAGGCTTGGCGGGCGATCGGCGCCCAGCCGGGGATCAGCTCGCGCAGATCCTCGCGCTCCAGGTCGCCCGGAGCGACCAGCAGTGCGGCCTGCACCTTGTGCGTGTTGCGCGAGTGCGCGGCCCAGGCGGCGACGAGAATGCAGCCCAGGCTGTGCGCGACGAGTGCGACTTGGCCAGGTGCGGCCAGGATCTCTTCCTCGAGGCGAGCCGACCAGTCGCCGCGCAGCGGGCGCATCCATTCATGCTGCTCGACCCGGTGATCGCCATGGACGGCCTCCCAGCGGCTCTGCCAATGCGGCGGATCGCTGTTTTGCCAGCCGGGCAGCAACAGGATTTTCGGAACAGTCATCTGCTGCGAAATTGATAGCAAAAGAGATCGATCCGGCGGGCCCTAGAGGCCGTTCGGATCCTGGAGCACCACCGGCGGCGCGTCCATCGGCTCCGGCGCGGGCGCGGCGGCGGCACCCGCCATCGCACTGGCCGGCGGCATCTTCTCGACCAGCTCCTGCGCAAAGGCGATGAAAGCCTGGCTGCCCCGGGCCGCCGGATCGAAGACCACGCCCGGCAGGCCATAGCTCGGCGCCTCGGCCAGCCGCACATTGCGCGGGATCACGGTGTCGAACACTTTTTCGCCGAAGTGGGACTTGAGCTGCTCGCTGACCTGCTGCTGCAGCGTGATGCGCGGATCGAACATCACGCGCAGCAGGCCGATGATTTGCAAATTCTTGTTGAGGTTGGCGTGCACCTGCTTGATGGTGTTGACCAGGTCGGTCAGCCCTTCGAGCGCGAAGTACTCGCACTGCATCGGGACGATCACGCCGTGGGCGGAGCACAGGCCGTTGAGCGTGAGGAGGCTCAAGCTGGGCGGGCAGTCGATCAGGATGAAGTCGTACTCGGCGCCGACGGCAGCCAGCGCAGTGCGCAGGCGCTTCTCGCGCCGGTCGAGAGCGACCATTTCAACCTCGGCACCGGCCAGTTCGCGGTTCGCGCCCAGCACGTCATAGCCGCACTTCTCGGACTTCACCCGCGCTTCCGCCACGGAAGCGGATTCGAGCAGCACGTCGTACACCGTCGTTTCCAGCTTCCGCTTGTCGATGCCCGAGCCCATGGTGGCATTGCCCTGCGGGTCGAGATCGATCATCAAGACGCGCTGGCCCACCTTGGCCAGGCCGGCGGCCAGGTTGACGGTGGTCGTGGTCTTGCCGACGCCGCCCTTCTGGTTCGCGATGCAGAAGATCTTCGCCATGCTATCTGGACACCGCCAGCTTGACGCCGAAGGCGATCAGGAAGACGCCGGCCAGCTTTTCCAGCATCGCCGAGATGCGGGGATTGGCGCGCAGGCGCTCGGCGAGGAAGTGCGTGAGCAGCGTCGCGATCAGGCAATAGACGAAGGTCAGCACGGCGATCGTCAACGCCATCACCGCGAAGGTTGTGAACCCCTGGTGGCGCGCCGGATCGACGAAGAGCGGAAAGAAGGCCATGTAGAAAACGATCGCCTTCGGGTTCAGCAGCGTGATCATCAAGGCCTGGCGGAAATACTGCCGCGGCCGGATGTTCAGGACCGGTGCAGCGCCGGGTTTGGCGGCCAACATCTTGAAGCCCAGCCAGGCCAGGTAGGCAGCGCCCAGCCATTGGACGGCCTTGAATGCGGCCGGATAGGCGCCCAAGAGGGCAGCCACGCCGGCCACGGCAGCCCACATCAGCATCTGGTCTCCGGCGATCAAGCCGAAGGCCGCCGCCAATCCGCCGCGGATCCCGCCTTTGCCTGTCGAAGTGATGATCGCCAGGTTCCCGGGTCCGGGAATCGCAAGAAAGATGATGATGGCGGCGACGAACGCGCCGTAGTCAGCGATGCCGAACATGGAATTTGCCTTCGATGGGAGAGCGTCGAGTCTAAGCGAGGTCGACGCGCCGGAAGCCTGTCAGGAGGCGGGTTTTCGTGCCCAGACGATGCAGCGCTCGGCATCGAGCCCTGGGACGCTCAACTGTTCCACGTGAAACACATCAATTCCGATTGGCAGTTTGGCCAGTTCATCGTCGGGCACCTTGCCTTTCATGGCCAACCAAATGCCGGCGGGCGCGAGCAGGTGCATCGAACCGTTGAAGAAGTCGGGGAGCGAGGCGAAGGCGCGTGAACTGATGAGCTCATAGCTTCCGGTGAGCGATTCGACGCGGGCGTGAACGCCCCGCAGATTGGGCAGCCCCAGTTCGGCAGCAACTTGTTGAACGAAAGCGGTCTTCTTGGCCACCGCGTCCAGGCAGCTGACATCGATGTCTTCGCGCAGGATCGCAATCACCACCCCCGGCAGGCCGGCGCCGGCGCCGACATCGAGCAGTTTCGCCCTCCCCGGCCACTCGCGCTTCAGCGGGCCGACCACCGACAGGCTGTCCAGCAGGTGGTGCGTCAGCACGGTCGCCGGATCGCGCAGCGCCGTCAGGTTGTAGACCTTGTTCCATTTGAGGATGAGCGCGCCGTAGGCCAGCAGCCGCTCGCACTGGCGATCGCTCAGCGTCAGGCCGAGTTTGGCTGCGCCCTCGGGCAGCGCCAAATCCCGGCTCATTCGCCGATCTGCTGCGGCTCAGCCGCCGCGTCCTTGGCGAAAGCGCGATGGCCGCCTTTGCGCAAATGAATCATCAGCAGCGAGATCGCCGCCGGCGTCACACCGGAGATGCGCGAAGCCAGCCCCAAGGTTTCCGGCCGGTGCTTGCTCAACTTCTGCCGCACCTCGAAGCTCAGCGCCGCGACCTGGCTGTAGTCAAGGTCGGCCGGCAGTTTGAGATTCTCGAAATGCGCGGCCCGCTCGACCTCGTCATGCTGCCGATCGATATAGCCCGCGTACTTGGCGGCGATTTCGATCTGTTCGATCTCCGAGTCGCCCAGCGCCTGGTCCGACCCGTACCTGCCACCGTCCAGCGACATCAGCGAGGCGTAGCTCACATTGGGCCGACGCAGCAGATCGCCGAGGTTGTATTCCCGCTCGATCGCCTTGCCGAGCACGCGCTCCGACTCCGCAGCCGGCAAGTTGCGCGGATTCACCCAGATCGAACGCAAGCGCTCTGTTTCACGTGAAACAAGATCGCGCTTGCGCGAGAAGGCATCCCAGCGCGCATCGTCCACCAAACCCATCTTGCGCCCGGTCTCGGTGAGCCGCATGTCGGCGTTGTCTTCGCGCAATTGGAGCCGGAACTCGGCCCGGCTGGTGAACATGCGGTAGGGCTCGGTCACGCCCTTGGTGATCAGGTCGTCGACCAGCACACCCAAATAGGCCTCGTCACGACGGGGCAGCCAGGCGGCCTCCCCCCTGCATTGCAGCGCCGCATTGATGCCGGCGAACAAGCCCTGCGCCGCCGCCTCTTCGTAGCCGGTGGTGCCGTTGATCTGCCCGGCAAAAAAGAGCCCCTGGATCGCCCTCGTTTCGAAGTTGCTCTTGAGTTCGCGCGGATCGAAGTAGTCGTACTCGATCGCGTAGCCCGGCCGCAGGATGTGGGCGTTTTCCAGCCCGGCCATCGAACGCACCAGTTGGTACTGGATATCGAAAGGCAGGCTGGTCGAGATCCCGTTCGGGTAGTACTCGTTGGTCGTCAGGCCTTCTGGCTCGAGGAAGATCTGGTGGCTTTCCTTGTCGGCGAAGCGGTTGATCTTGTCTTCGACGCTCGGGCAATAGCGCGGGCCGATGCCGTCGATCTTGCCGGTAAACATCGGGCTGCGGTCGAAACCGGAGCGGATGATCTCGTGCGTGCGCGCGTTGGTGTTCGTGATCCAGCACGGCATCTGCTGCGGATGCATGTCGGCCCGGCCCATGAAGCTGAAGACCGGCATCGGCCCGGCGCCGCCTGGCATGCCGTCGCCCGGCTGCTCGACGCATTTCGAGAAATCGATGCTTCGCCCGTCCAACCGAGGCGGTGTCCCCGTCTTGAGCCGGCCCTGCGGGAGCTTCAGTTCCTTGAGACGCGCCGACAGGCTGACCGCCGGCGGATCGCCCGCGCGGCCGGCCTGGTAGTTGTCGAGCCCGACATGGATCCGGCCATCGAGAAAGGTACCGGCAGTCAACACCACCGCACGCGCCCGGAAGGCGATGCCGACCTGCGTGATCGCGCCGACGACGCGGTCGCCTTCGATCATCAAATCATCGACGGCCTGCTGGAACAGCGACAGGTTCGGCTGGTTCTCGAGCCGGCGCCGGATCGCGGCCTTGTAGAGCACGCGGTCCGCCTGCGCGCGCGTGGCTCGCACGGCCGGCCCCTTGCTCGAATTGAGGATGCGGAACTGGATCCCGCCCTCGTCGGTCGCGATCGCCATCGCCCCGCCGAGCGCGTCGACCTCCTTGACCAGGTGGCCCTTGCCGATGCCGCCGATCGAGGGGTTGCAGCTCATCTGCCCCAGCGTCTCAATGTTGTGGGTGAGCAGCAGCGTGCGCGCGCCCATGCGCGCGGAGGCCAGCGCGGCTTCGGTGCCGGCATGGCCGCCGCCGACGACGATCACATCGAATTCTTCGGGGTACAGCATGGAGAGTGGGGGCGCACCTGCGCGTGCGCTCTCGGAAAGGGGCGCTAATTTTAATCGCGGGCGCCGCTCCGTGCCGCGCACATGGACAAGCGCTTGCGGCCGATCCTGCCTTGATTTTATGCTATCAATTTGATAGCAATTCACCCGTTGCGGCCACCGGCACCGGCTTTTCGATTCCCACCAGCTGTCCGCTGGGCGCCGGTGCTGCAGGCGGCGTGAGGCGCTCGTCCTGCAGCTCGCGCACGACCAGCGACTTGCCCGTCATGCGCACCGGCCCGAAGATGGTGCAGAAGGCGACATCCTTCGCATCGCGCCCCGTGCCCACGCGCACCAGCCGATCGACCCGCGCCATGCGGGTCGCATCGAACAGCACCCACCGCCCACCCAACCAGGCCTCGAACACCGCGTGGAAGTCCTGCGGCGGCTCGTCGAACCCCACATAGCCCACCACCAGCCGCGCGGGAATATTGAGCGCGCGGCAGAAGGTGATGCCCAGGTGCGCGAAATCGCGGCACACGCCGGCGCGCTCGACGAAGACCTCGCGCGCCGTGGTGGTCGAGTCGCTGCTGCCCAGCTCGTAGGTGATGCTGTCGTGGATCCAGTCGGCGATCGCCTGTACGCGGCCGATGCCCGGCGGCAGGTCGCCGAAGAGCTGCTGCGCGCAGCGCGACATCAGGTCCGACTCGCAATAGCGCGTCGGCATCATGTAGTGGACGATCTCGTTGGGCACCTGGCTCACCGGCACCTCGGCGAGATCCGGCGGCACCTCCACGTGCGCGCGCTGCACACTGGCCCGGTAGCGGATCTTCAGCGGCCCCGGCTCTGCATCGAAGCGGATGAAGCGATTGCCACTGCCCTCGTCGCAGAAGGCCTGCATCTCCACCGCCGGCTCGATCGCCAGATCCTCGCTGATCACAGCCTGTGCGCCGCTGCGCGCGGCTTCTATGTTGAGCAGCAGGTGCGATGGCGCCTCGACCTCGTAGTCGAGCACCGTCTCCACGTTCGAGTAGTGCGTCAATCGATCGCCTTCTTGACCGCCCCCACCCCGAGCGCCGCAAGAACGAGGAACACGACGGCAAGAATCAGGAACAGCCCGAACAGCACCTTCGCGATACCGGCCGCGCCGGCCGCCACGCCGCCGAAGCCGAGCGCACCGGCGATCAGTGAGATCACCGCAAAAACGATGGCGTACTTCAACATGAGCGAGCTCCTTGCGTGCGGACATCCGCCCGCGGTGCCGGGAGCATAAAAAGGCACGCCGGCCGGCCCGATAGTCGCCGCGCCCAAGGCCCCGTAGGACAAACGCGCTCGCGGCGAACCCGCTAGCATCCACCTCGCGTTTGCAAGAAAGAACGTTTTCCGAACACCATTGGAGTTTTTCGCATGAAGCTGTATTACTCGCCGGGCGCCTGCTCGCTCTCGCCCCATATTGCGCTGCGCGAAGCCGGCCTCGCCTTCGAACCCGTTCTCGCCAGCACCAAGAGCCACAAGTTGCAGGACGGCACCGACTACTACGGCATCAACCCGCTCGGCTACGTGCCGATGCTCGAGCTCGACGACGGCACGCGCCTGCGCGAAGGTCCGGCCATCGTCCAATACATCGCCGACCTCGCGCCGACCAAGAACCTCGCCCCCGCCAACGGCACGCTCTCGCGCTACCGGCTGCAGGAGTGGCTCACCTTCATCGGCACCGAGATGCACAAGACCTACTCGCCGATGTTCAACCCCAACATGCCCGAAGAAGCCAAGGCCATCTTCAGGACCAAGCTGCAGTCGCGCTACGAGTGGCTCAACGGCGAGCTCGAAGGCAAGGAATACCTGATGGGCGACCACTTCACCGTGGCCGACGGCTACCTGTTCACCGTCACCAACTGGACCAAGCCGACCGGCGTCGACATCTCGCCCTACGCGAATGTGCAGGCCTGGCATGCACGCGTCGGCGCTCGCCCGGCGGTGCAGGAAGCCATGAAGACCGAAGGCCTGCTCAAGTAGGCAACAGCGGCCGCTGCCGCGAGGCGAGCGCGGCCCCGATCCACAGCGCCAGCGCCGAGGCCACCAGGCCGCGCGCCAGGCCGCCCGGCCCGTCGGAGATCCAGCCGGTCACGGTGGGCCCCACGATCTGTCCCAGCGCGAAGATGATCGTGAAGGCGCTGATGCCGGTGGCCCATTGTTCGGCCGGCAGGTTGTGGCGCACCAGCGCGGTGGTCGAGGCCACGACCGACAGGAACACCGCGCCGAACAGCAGCCCCGAGACCAGCGTCACCGGCCACGCCGCGCTCAGTACCGGCAGCAGCGTCGCCAGGCCCAGCAGCGCATTGAGCAGTGCCTGCGGCTGGCCGCCATGGAAGCGATCCAGCAAGCCGGCCCAGAGCCGCGATGACGCCACGCAGGCCACGCCGAGCAGCGCGTAGAAGATCGTGATGCGAACCGGGCTCGCGCCCTGCTCGTGCAGCAGCGCAATCACGAAGGTCATGTAGCCGATGTAGCCGGCACCGAAGAGCGCATAGCCGGAGAGCGCCCAGCCGAAGCGACGCACGCCCGCGGGCTGCACGGCCGGCGCCTGCGTCGAGGCCGCAGCCGCGGACGCATGCGCTCCGCCGGGCATGGCATGCGCCGCGTAACCCAGCACGGCCGTCCCCGCGAAGCTCGCCAGCGCCAATGCCCACCAGGCCCAGGCCCAGCCATGCGCTTCGCCCGACGCGGCCTGCAGAACCGGCGGCACCAGCAAGGCCGACAGCGTGATGCCGAAGCCGGTGCCCCCGTAGTACAGGCCCAGCAGGAACCCAGCGCGCGACGGCTGCAGCGTCCCGAGCCGCGCCGCCAGCAACCCGCCCGCGACGAACACCCAAGCGCTCGCCAGCCCGGCCAGCAAGCGCTGCACCAGCAGCGCCGAGGCCGAGGTGAAGAAGCCGCTCGCCGCCATGAACAAGCTGGCCCACAGCGCACCGCCGACCAGCAGGCGCACCGGCCCGAAGCGCCGCATCAAGGCCGGCGTCATCAACGCGCCCAGCAGATAGCCGGCCGCGTTCGCGGTGTTCATTGCGCCGGCCAGCGTGTAGCTCCAGCCCAGATCCGCGCGCATCGGCGGCAGCAGCAAGGCATAGGAGAAGCGCGTGATGCCGAGCGAAACCGCAGCCCCCATCGACAACGCGATCGCGAGGCGCAGGGCCTGCGGGGGCGTGAGCGTGGCGGCGTGCATCGTCATGGCGTGGGGCATTCTGCTGCATCCCCTACCAGCAAACCGACAACCCCGCGGCAGCACGGTTGGGCGCGCCGGTTTACCGTTCGCGCTGTCCATCCACCCCAACAAGCAGAACCGATGTCCTCCCTCTTCGACCCCATCCAGGCCGGCCACCTGAAGCTGGCCAACCGCATCGTCATGGCGCCGCTCACGCGCAACCGCTCGCCCGAGGCCGTGCCGCGCGACATCACCGCCACCTACTACGCGCAACGCGCCAGCGCCGGACTGCTGATCACCGAAGCCACTGCGATCAGCCAGCAGGGCCAGGGCTATGCCGACGTGCCCGGCCTCTACGGCAGCGAGCAGCTCGACGCCTGGAAGCGCGTGACCGATGCGGTGCACGCCGAGGGCGGCAAGATCGTGGTCCAGCTCTGGCACGTGGGCCGGGTCTCGCACAACGAGCTGCAACCCGATGGCGGCCAGCCGGTCGCGCCCTCGGCCATCACGGCCAAGACCAAGACCGTGCTCTTCAGGGACGGCATTCCCACTTACATCCAAACCTCCGAGCCGCGCGCGCTCGACGCGAGCGAGCTGCCCGGCATCGTCCACACCTACGCCGCCGCGGCACGCAATGCCGTCGAGACGGCCGGCTTCGATGGCGTCGAGGTGCATGCCGCCAACGGCTACCTGCTCGACCAGTTCCTCAAGACCGGCAGCAACCAGCGCAGCGACGACTACGGCGGCAGCATCGAGAACCGCGCCCGCCTGCTGCTCGAAGCGATGCGCGCCGTGGTGGACGCGGTCGGCGGCGGCCGCACCGGCATCCGCATCTCGCCGGTGACGCCGGCCAACGACGTGCACGACGAGAACCCGCAGCCACTCTTCGAGTACGTCGTGAAACAGCTCGCCGCGCTCGACCTGGCCTACATCCACGTCGTCGAGGGCGCCACCGGCGGCCCGCGCGAACTGGAGGACCGCCCCTTCGACTACGAAGCCCTCAAGGCCGCCTACCGCCGGGCCGGCGGCAAGGGCGCCTGGATGGTGAACAACGGCTACGACAAGCCGCTGGCCGAGGAAGCCTTGAAAGAAGGCGACGACCTCGTGGCCTTCGGCAAGCCCTTCATCTCCAATCCCGACCTGGTGCGCCGCCTGCGCGAAGGCGCGCCGCTCAACCCGTGGGACAAGAACACCTTCTACGGCGGCGGCGCGAAGGGCTACATCGACTATCCGGCGCTGGGCTGATCATTTCCGCATCCGTTCGGGCCGAGGCCGGCTGGTCCTTGCGACCGAGGATCCGGCAGGCGACGAGCGCCCCTGTACTGGACGTTGACAACGTGAGAAGGTTGACACTTGCGCATCATCCCCATGAAAGGAGCAACGATGAGCCAGAAATTCCAGGTCCTGGGCATGAGCTGCGCCCATTGCGCGAGCGCCGTGCAGAACGCGGTGCAGACGGTCGATCCCGAGGCGCAGGTCACGGTCGATCTCGAAACCGGCCATGTCGACGTGCTGAGCCATCAGCCGCGGCAGGACATCATCGTGGCGATCGAGAACGCCGGCTACCAGGCGCAGTGAGGCGCGGCCCCGGCCTGTGAAGCCCGCCGGAGACACGGAAAATGCACGAAACAGTTGAATACTTTTGTTTCAAAGTACAAAATACGCGCTGCATCCACCGTGAGCAAAAGGGTTTCCATGCTGTCGAATCTGCTGCCGTCTTCGGTCCGCG
>NZ_RWKI01000024.1 GCF_003984645.1 Variovorax sp. MHTC-1 | reverse complement strand
CAGGATCCCAAAGCAGCTCGCCGTCTTGAGCGGAGCCTTCAATTATGACACGGTTTTGAACACCCGCCACGTTTCGAAGCTCTTGCTTTCATCGACCCGGAGCACTTCGTTTCGAAGCAAGCCGGCGGGTCGTTTTGAGCCGAGCCCACGAGTATATGCCAAATTTGAGGCTCGGCAAGCCAGTCCTCCGATAATCGGCGTCACATGGCACTCATCACACTTCTCGACGCGCAACTCGCGTTCGGCCACGTCCCGCTGCTCGATCACGCGGACTTCTCACTCATCGAATCGGAGCGCATCGGCCTGATCGGCCGCAATGGCGCCGGCAAGTCCTCCCTTCTCAAGATCCTGGGCGGGCTGGAAAAGGCCGACGACGGCACGCTGCAGTTTCAACAGGGACTGCGCGTCGCCTATGTGGCGCAGGAGCCCCTGCTGGACATGGACGCCGACGTCTTCACGGCGGCAAGCGCAGGGCTGGCGGAAGTGATCGCCATTCGCGAGCAATACCTGTCCGGCGCCGCGGGAGTCGACCTCGATGCGCTGCAATCGCAGATCGAGGCCTTCGACGCCTGGAACTGGGAGCAGCGCGTCGAGGAGACGCTCCATCGCCTGCATCTGGACGGCAGCGCGCGCATCGGCGCACTATCCGGCGGGACCCGCAAGCGGGTGGCACTGGCGCAGGCGCTCGTGGCCGCGCCTCATGTGCTGCTGCTCGACGAACCCACCAACCATCTCGACCTCGATTCGATCGAATGGCTCGAACAGCTGCTGATCGATTTCAAGGGCAGCGTCGTCACCATCACGCATGACCGCAGCTTCCTGAACCGCGTGGCCACGCGCATCGTAGAGCTCGACCGCGGAAAGCTCGGTTCCTATCCGGGCAATTTCGAGCAGTACCTGGTCCAGAAGGAAGAGCAACTGGCCCAGGAGGCGGTCATCAACGCGAAGGCCGACAAGCTGCTCGCGCAGGAAGAGGTATGGATTCGCAAGGGGGTGGAAGCTCGCCGAACGCGCAGCCAGAGCCGCATCAGCCGCCTCGAGGCGCTGCGCTCCAACCGGTCGGCCAGGCGCGAAGTGATCGGCAGCGTGAACATGGACGTCGCCGCCGGCCAGTCGAGCGGAAAGATCGTCGCGGAGCTGACGGGAGCCTCCAAAGCCTTCGGTGAGAAGACCGTCATCAGAAACTTCACCGGCACCATCCTGCGCGGCGACAAGGTGGGTCTGATCGGCCCCAACGGCGCCGGCAAGACCACGCTGCTGAAGCTGATCCTCGGCGAGCTCGAGCCCGACAGCGGCAAGATCCGCCGCGGCGCCAACCTGCAGGTGGCGTATTTCGACCAGATGCGCGATGCGCTCGATCTCGACGCCACGCTCGAAGACTTCATCAGCCCCGGCAGCGAGTGGATCGAGATCGGCAATCAGCGCAAGCACGTCAAGAGCTATCTCGCGGATTTCCTGTTCTCGCCGGCACGCGCGCATTCGCCGGTGCGCTCGCTCAGCGGCGGGGAACGCAACCGCTTGCTGCTCGCGCGGTTGTTCGCGCGACCGGCCAATGTGCTGGTGCTCGACGAGCCGACCAACGACCTGGACATCGACACGCTGGAGCTGCTCGAGGACTTGCTGCAGAACTACGACGGCACGGTGTTCCTCGTGAGCCACGACCGCACCTTCCTCGACAACGTGGTGACCAGCACCATCGCCTTCGAAGGCGACGGCCGCTGGCGCGAGTACGAAGGCAGCGTGCAGGACTGGCTGATCCAGTCGAAGCGCACACGAGAGTTCGCGGCCCAAAGAGCAGCCGCCTCTGCGCCCCCTCCAGGCCTCGTGGCGGCCACCCCCGCGCCCGCCGCCGAAGCCGCCCCGCGTGCGACACCCCGCAAGAAGCTCAGCTACAAGGAGCAGCGCGAGCTCGAGACATTGCCCGCGCAGATCGCAGCCCTGGAAGAGGAACAGAAGCGCATCACCGAGATGCTCGAACTCGACGGCGGCGCCATCTACGCCAACGAGGCATCGCGCGCAGCCGAACTGGGCGAGCGCCACGCGCAGATCGACGACGAACTGCTGGCCGCGCTCGAGCGCTGGGAAGAACTCGGCGCGGCGCGACAGGGATAGCCGGGCTTTCGTCCGACGCGCGGCGTGGCGCGGCTGCGCTATACATGTAGTTACCCAAACTCATCAATTGCTGCATGTTCGCATTCCGAGCTCTCGGACGATTCGCCGGCCGCTGGTGCTTGGCGGTGGGCATTGCGCTGGTACTGCCGGCGTGCGCCGAGCTGCCCAAGGATGTGCAGCGGCCGGTTTCCACTTCGCTGGCCTCGCCCGCCGGGACCCCGCTCGCAGACTTGGTGCAGCAACGCCGAACCGCCGCCGGCGCCCGTTCGGAATCCGGCTTTCTGCTGCTCGACGGTCCGCCGGCCGCGTACGGCAGCCGGCTCGCGCTGGCCGAAGGCGCACAAAAAACCCTCGACCTGCAGTACTACGCCATTCATGCCGACGCCAGCACCGACCGGCTGCTCCAGGCGGTACGCGATGCGGCACAGCGCGGCGTGCGCGTGCGCATCCTGCTCGACGACTTTCACAGCACGGGACGCAACGCCCAGGTGATGCGCCTGGCCTTCGTTCCGAACATCGAGATGCGGATGTTCAACCCATTGGCGGGCGCCAGAGGCTCGAGCCTGGGTCGCCTCTTCAATGCGCTCGACGATGCGTCGCGCATTCAGCAGCGCATGCACAACAAGCTCTTCATCGCCGACAACGTGCTCGGTGTAACCGGCGGGCGCAACCTGGGCGATGCCTATTTCGGCAATGGCGCAGCCGGCAATTTCGTCGATCTCGATGTGCTGGCAGCCGGGCCGATCGTGCAAGACCTTTCGCGAAGCTTCGACGCCTATTGGAACAACGAGCGCGCGTATCCGGTGCAGTCGCTGGTGACACGCGAAGAACTCGAACCGCTTCGAGGCGAATCGCGTAGCGAACGCGCCCCACCAGCCGCCAGCGGCCCGCCCCGACCTCCTGACGGCGAGCCGCGGCCCAGCAACACGACAGCTGCGATCGGACGGCGAGCCGCGGTGTGGGATGAAAAGCCGATGGACCTGCGCAGCGCCGACTTCGTCTGGGCGCCCGCTGCGGTGCTGGTCGACAAGCCGGCCAAGATCCCGGCGGATGCACCGCGCGGCAGCCCGAAGACCGGCAAGGCCCCGGGGCTGGTAGTGACCCAACAGGGCCGCCGGCCGGCGGCCGCAGCGCGCGGCGGCAGTTCGCTCGCGGCCGCAGCCAGTACGGCCGCCGAAGGCGAAACGGTGGTCGAGGGCCTGCTGCAGCTGATCGGCCAAGCGAAGAGCGAGTTGCTCATCATCTCGCCCTACTTCGTGCCGGGGCAGGACATGAAGCAGGCTTTCGCGGCGGCACTGGCGCGCGGCGTCCGGATCCGCGTGCTGACGAACTCGCTGGCTTCCAACGATGCGCCGGTCGCCCATGTGGGCTATGCGCGGCATCGCGAAGAACTGTTGTCGATGGGCGTCGGCCTGTACGAGATGCGCAGCGAACAGGCCGGGCTCAGCAGCGCTTTCGGCTCCGCCGGCGGCAGCGCGCCCGGCGAGTCGCGCTCGATGCTGCATTCCAAGGCGCTGGTGATGGACGGCCGGCTGCTGGTGGTCGGCTCGATGAACCTCGATCTGCGTTCACAATTGCAGAACACCGAGATCGCGCTCCTGATCCGCAGCGACGAACTCTGCCGAGTTGCGAGCGGCCAGATCGAGGTCGCCATGCGCGACGGCGCGTGGCGCGTGGAGCGCGCCGACAACGGCCTCGTATGGCGCGCCCCGCAGAACAGCGGACTGAAGGACAGCAGCACCGAGCCCGACGCCAGCGTCGGCCTGCGGCTGTTGTTGAAGCTGTTCGGCCCCTTCGCGCCGGACCGGCTGCTCTGACGCACTCACCTCAGAGCTGCGCCTTCACCCGCGCGAACACCTTCCAGAAGGCCGCGTCCTGCGCCGTCGCGAAGTTGATCCGCATCAGCGTGCTCGGCGGCCGCCTGGCATGGAACAGGGAGCCCGGCGCGAGCAGGTAACCCTCGTCGAGCATGCGCTGGGTCAGCGCATCGGTGTCGACACCCGTATCGACCCAGCCGAACAAGCCCGCCGGCTCCGAGGCCAGCGTGCAGCCGGCCGCAAGCGCCAGCTTGACGGTGCGGCCGCGCGCGCCGTCGAGCCGCAGCCGGACGCGCTCGGCGTGCCGGCGCAGCTGCCCCTGGTCGATACACCATGCCAGTGCCCGCTCGAACAGCGAGGGCGTGGTCAAGGTCGTGAGCAGCTTGGTTTCGAGCATGCGCCCCACCAAGGCCGGAGAGGCCGCGAGAAAGCCGATGCGCCAGTTGGGCGCCAGGATCTTCGCGAAACCGCTCACGTAGATGGTGCGCTGCAGTCCGTCGAGCGCGCTGAGCCGGGTCGCATGCTCGGGTGCAAGGTGGCTGTAGGTGTCGTCCTCGACGATGTGGAAGTCGTGCTTGTTCGCCAGCTGCAGCACGCGGTGCGCGCTGCCCGGCGCAAGGCTGTAGCCGGTCGGGTTATGCAGCACGCTCACGCTCACGAAGAGCTTGGGCTTGTGGCCGTCGCCGGCCTCGCAGTAGCGCTCCATCACTTCGAGATCGGGCCCGTCAGCCTTGCGCGGCACGGGCAGGATGCGCATGCCGAGCGCCTCGAGCCGCGCGAACTCCAGCGCCCAGCCGGGCTCTTCGACCATCACCGCATCGCCGGCGCGCAGCAGCGTACGGCTCACGATGTCGAGCGCATGCGTCGCCCCGACGGTGGTCACGATCTGTTCCGGCCCGGCCGGCACGTTGATGTTCGCCAGCTTGGTCGCCAGGCTGCGGCGCAGGCCACCGTCTCCCGCAGGTTCGCCGTACTGCAGCGAGAAATCCTTGAGCGCCCGCGTGCTTGTCACGCGGCGCACCGCAGCGGCCGTGAAGGGCGAGTCCAGCCATTCGGAGGGGAACACGCCCATGCCGGGTTGCGGCTTGTCGCTCGGGCGGTGGAACATGCCGCGGATAAGTGTGCTCGCATCGGCGGGCACGGGCTTGGCGGCTGCTTGCCCGGAGATCGGGCCCACGGTCGACAGGGCCGGCCCGGCCTGCGCCGCGATCGAGTCGCGCACATAAAAGCCGCGCTGGCGCCGGGCTTCGACCAGCCCCTGCGCAAGCAATTGGTCGTAAGCCGCAACTACCGTGTGCGGGCTCACGCCCTGCTGCCGCGCGCATTCGCGCACCGAGGGCAGGCGTGCGCCGGGCGCCAGCAGGCGCGTACGGATGCGCTCGGAAAAACGGTCGGCGAGTTGTTCCGTCAGCGACTGGGTCGAGGTCCGTGTCAGCATGGCGTCGGGTTCTGTGTCGATCGTCGGACCGATACAGGCTTGGCTGTTGTCCGGCAATCTGTATCGGTACTGTAATGGTCCTCAGTTTAGAGTGTGTCCCATGAACTGGCAAGAATTCACCACGCTGCTGGGCTTGGCCACGGCGATGAGTTTCTCGCCCGGACCGAATACGACGCTGTCGACCACGCTCGCCGCCAATGGCGGCCTGCCGCGCGCCATGCGCTTCATCTTCGCGGTGCCGGTGGGCTGGACCCTGCTGCTGTTGCTGTGTGCGGCCGGCATCGGCGCGCTGGTGCTCGCCGCGCCATCGCTGCGCTGGGCCATCAAGGCGCTCGGCATCGCCTACCTGCTGTGGCTGGCCTGGAAGCTCAGCGGCAGCGCGACGATGGCGCAGGCCGACGGTCGGAGTCTCTCGGTCGGCTTCAAGCAGGGCGTGCTGCTGCAGTTCGTCAACATCAAGGCCTGGCTGCTGGCGCTGACGCTGGTGGCGGGCTGGATTGCCGGCCATGCGGATGCGCTGCAGCGTCTCGCGATCGTGGCGCCGGTGATGCTGGTCTATGCCTTCACCAGCAATTTCGTCTATGCGCTGGCCGGCGCGCTGCTGCGCAACTGGTTGGCCGAGGGACAGCGCCTGCTGTGGTTCAACCGCGCCATGGCCGCCGTGCTGGTGCTTACCGCCGGATGGATGGTGAGCGCATGAAGATCAGGGACGAGACCCTGGGCATGTGGCTCGGCGTGCTGGGCGTCGCCTTCTTCGCGGTCACGCTGCCGATGACGCGGCTCGCCACCGGCACGCAGGAGGCGCCGCAACTCTCGCCCTGGTTCGTGACGCTGGGCCGCGCGGCGCTGGCCGGCGTGCTGTCGGCGGTCTTCCTGCTCGTCACGCGGCCGCCGCTGCCGCAGCGCCATCAGTGGAAACCGCTCGGCATGGCCGTGCTGGGCAACGTGATCGGCTATCCGCTGCTGCTGGCCTACGCGCTGCGCGTGGTCAGCGCCAGCCACGCGGCGGTCGTGACGGCCTTGCTGCCGCTGGTCACCGCAGCCTGCGCGGCCTGGGTGCTGCATCAACGCGCGCGGCTCGGCTTCTGGCTTTGCGCGCTGACAGGCAGCGCGCTGGTGATCGTGTTCTCCGTGCTGCGCGCGGGCGACCAAAGCGGCGGCTTCGGCTTCGCCTGGGGCGACCTGTTGCTGGTCGGCGCGGTGTTCGCCGCGTCGCTAGGCTACATCTACGGCGCGCAGGTCACGCCAGCGCTGGGCGCGGAGCGCGTGATCTGCTGGGTCTGCGTGATGGCGCTGCCGGTCACGCTGCCGGGCACGCTGTGGCTGTGGCCCGAGCAGCCGGTGGCCGTCTCGGCCTGGGCCGGGTTCGTCTATGTCGGGGTGTTCTCGATGTGGATGGGTTTTTTCGCCTGGTACCGCGGCCTCGCGATGGGCGGCGCGCTGCGCGTGAGCCAGACCCAATTGCTGCAGCCCTTTCTCTCGATCCTCGCCGCGGTGCCGCTGCTCGGCGAGCCGATCGACATCGTCACCCTCGGCTTCGCGGGGGCGGTGGTGGCCACCGTGCTGGCCGGCAAGAAGCTCTCGCAGCCGCGCACGCCCGCCGTGCTCGCGGCGGCATCCCAATGACGACTCGCTTATCCCCAAGGAACTACATGAACTGGAAACTCGCCGCCCGCGCCGAAAAGATGAACCCTTCGGTGATCCGTGAAATCCTCAAGGTCACCGAGCGCCCCGGCATCATCAGCCTGGCCGGCGGTCTGCCCTCGCCCAAGACCTTCCCGGTCAGCGCCTTCGCCGAGGCCTGCGCCGAAGTGCTGCACAAGGACGGCCGGGCCGCGCTGCAGTACGCTGCCAGCGAGGGCTACGCCCCGCTGCGTGAAGCGGTCGCCGCGATGCTGCCCTGGCCGGTCGATCCGGCGCAGGTGCTGATCACCACCGGCTCGCAGCAGGGCCTGGACCTGATCGCCAAGGTGCTGCTCGATCCCGGCAGCCGCGTACTGGTCGAGACGCCCACCTACCTGGGCGCGCTGCAGGCCTTCTCGCCGATGGAGCCCGAGCCCGTGAGCGTGGCCAGCGACGATCAGGGCGTGCTGGTCGACGACCTCGTGGCCAAGTCGAAGGACGCACGCTTCGTCTACCTCTTGCCCAACTTCCAGAACCCCACCGGCCGCACCATGGCCGAAGAGCGCCGCGCTGCAGTTTCTGCCGCGGCCGCGAAGGCCGGGCTCCCGATCGTCGAGGACAACCCCTACGGCGATCTCTGGTTCGACGAGGCGCCGCCGCTGCCGCTGACCGCACGCAATCCCGACGGCTGCATCTATCTCGGCTCCTTCTCGAAGGTGCTCGCGCCGGGCCTGCGGCTGGGCTTCCTGGTGGCGCCCAAGGCTATCTTCCCCAAGCTGCTGCAGGCCAAGCAGGCGGCCGACCTGCACAGCCCCGGCTTCAATCAGCGCATGGTGGCCGAGGTGATGAAGGACGGCTTCCTCGATCGCCACGTGCCGACCATCCGCGCGCTCTACAAACGCCAGCGCGACGCGATGCTGGCTGCGCTGGCGCGCGAGATGAAGGGCCTGGGCGTGGAGTTCAACAAGCCGGCCGGCGGCATGTTCCTGTGGGTGCGCCTGCCCGAGGGGATGGACGCGGCGGCACTGCTGCCGAAGGCGGTGGAGCGCGGCGTGGCCTTCGTGCCCGGCGCGCCCTTCTATGCCGGAGCGAGCGATGCGCGCGCGCTGCGCCTGTCCTTCGTGACCGCGAGCGTCGAGGAGATCGACACCGCGATCACCGCGCTGGGCGAGGCCGTGCGCGAACAGCTGGCGCACAACGCGGCTGCCGAGGTCGAGCGCCAGCTCGCCGCCAGTCCCGTGTAGCCAGCATCGAATCAAGGGCACGACGATGCACATCGCCATCCTCACCTTCGAAGGATTCAACGAGCTCGACTCGCTGATCGCGCTCGGCGTCCTCAACCGGATCAAGAAGCCGGGCTGGCGCGTCAGCCTGGCCGGGCCGAGCGCCTCGGTCACGTCCATGAACGGCGTGACGGTGAAACTCAGCGCATCCCTGGCGGATGCCTGCGAGGCCGAGGCCGTGATCGTCGGCAGCGGCATCCGCACGCGCGAGATCGCTGCAGACCCCGCCATCCTCTCGGCGCTCTCGCTCGACCCGTCGCGCCAGCTGATCGGTGCGCAGTGCTCGGGCACCTTGCTGCTGGCCAAGATGGGCCTGCTGGGCGCCGTGCCGGCCTGCACCGACCTCACGACCAAGCCATGGGTGCAGGAGGCCGGCATCGAGGTGCTGAACCAGCCCTTCTTCGCGGCCGGCAACGTGGCGACAGCGGGCGGCTGCCTCGCTTCGCCCTACCTCGCGGCGTGGATCATCGCGCGCACCGAGGGCCCCGAGGCCGCGGCCGATGCGCTCCACTACGTCGCGCCGGTGGGCGAGAAGGAAGCCTACGTCGGACGCGCCATGAACAACATCACGCCCTACCTCGAGACGCGCGCGCCATGATCGACCTCAGATCGGCCGCCGGCTGCAGCGCCGGCGCGGCGCCGCCGGCTTCCAGCGCGGCCTGCTCGCCACGGTGATGATCGCGCTGGCCGTGCGTCTTCTCTTGATCGATCGTCCTTCGAAGGGATTCTGACCATGCTCAATATCTGGGGGCGCATCAGCTCCATCAACGTCCGCAAGGTGGTGTGGTGCGCGCAGGAGCTGGGCCTCGATTTCCAGCGCACCGAGGCCGGCGGCAAGTTCGGCATCGTTCAAACGCCGGAGTACCTGGGGCTCAATCCGAACGCGCTGGTGCCGGCCATCGACGACGGCGAGGGCGAGGACCGCGTCGTCCTCTGGGAGTCGAACGTGATCGTGCGCTACCTGTGCGCCAAGCATTCGACCGGCAAGCTCTATCCCGAGCGGCTGGCCGCACGCTTCGACGCCGAACGCTGGATGGACTGGCAGCAGACCACGCTCAACCCCGTGAGCGCCGGTGCCTTCAGGCAATGGGTCCGCACGCCTTCGGGCCAGCGCGACCCGGCCGTGATCGCGCATTCGGTGAATGCCACCGAGCCGCTGTTCGCGCTGCTCGACGCGCACCTCGCCACGCGCGCCTTCATGCTCGGCGACAGCTTCACGATGGCCGATATCCCGATCGGCTGCGAAGCGCACCGCTGGTTCGGCCTGCCGCAAACCGAATACACGCGGCCCGTCTGGCCGCATGTCGAGCGCTGGTTCGCCGATCTGCGCAGCCGAGCCGGTGCACGCGGCGTGCTCGACCTCGCACTGGAATGATCCGATGAAAATCCGCCCTTTCAAGCAAGTCGACGTCTTCACGGCCAAGCCTTATCTCGGCAATCCCCTCGCCGTGGTGCTCGACGCCTCCGGCCTCGACGATGCCGCCATGCAGAGCTTCGCGAAATGGACCAACCTGTCCGAGACCACCTTCCTGCTGCCGCCCACCGAGCCATCGGCCGACTACAGCGTGCGCATCTTCACGCCGGGCGGCGAGTTGCCCTTCGCCGGTCACCCGACGCTGGGAAGCTGCCATGCCTGGCTGCAGGCGGGCGGACGGCCCAAGGCGGCGGGGCGCATCGTCCAGCAGTGCGCCGCGGGGCTGGTGCCGATCCGGCACGAGGGCGAACGTCTCGTTTTTGCTGCGCCGCCGCTCAAGCGCAGCGCACCCAGCCCCACGCTGCTGGCCAAGGTCGCCGCCGCCCTGGGCCTCAAGGCGCAGCAGATCGTGGCCGCGCAACTGCTCGACAACGGTCCGGTGTGGCTGGGCCTGCTGCTCAACGACGCGGACACCGTGCTCGCGCTCAAGCCCGACCACCGCATGCTCAAGGAGCTCGGCCAGAAGGTCGGCGTGGCGGGTGCCCCTTCGAAGGAAGACGAGGCAGCCTCGCCCTTGATCTCGCGCTCGAACCGCGAGGCGCGCGCCTTCGCGCTCTCGAACGACGAAGACATCGGCCTCGAGGTGCGTGCCTTCGCGGCGCCGATCGGCATCGAGGAAGATCCGGTCACGGGCAGCCTCAACGCCAGCCTCGCGCAGTGGCTGATCCCCGACGGCCACTTGCCGTCCCGCTACCTCGCGGCGCAGGGCCAGTGCCTGGGCCGTGCAGGGCGCGTTCATGTGTCGCGCGACGCCGAAGGCCAGGTCTGGATCGGCGGCGACTCGGTCACCTGCATCGACGGCAAGGTCACGCTATGAGTCTCTCCCCCAGGCTCCCCCACTTCGTGTGTTCCCCGAGCGGGCCTGGCTTCGCCGGCCGCGGCGGCGTAGGACGCGAAGCGTGGTGGAGCAACTAGGAGGAAGAACATGTCCGCGCGCATCGACCACCTCGTGATCGCCGCCCGCAACCTCGACGAGGGCGTGCGCTGGTGCGAGGCCACCTTCGGCATCGCGCCCGGTCCAGGCGGCGCGCACCCGCTGATGGGCACGCACAACCGGCTGATGAAGATCGCGACCGTCGAATTCCCGCGTGCCTATCTCGAGATCATCGCGATCGATCCGAGGGCCAGGCCGACGCGGGCTGCCGGCACCCATCGCTGGTTCGACCTCGACGATGCCGCGCTGCAGGCCGGCCTGGCGCGCGGCGGGCCGCGGCTGGTGCACTTCGTGGCCGAGGTGTCCGACGCCGCCGCCGCGGTGCAGGCCCTGGAGCGGCAGCGCATCGACCGCGGCCGCGTGCTCGAAGCCTCGCGCGACACGCCGGCCGGCCGGCTCGCCTGGCAGATCACGGTGCGTGACGACGGTCAACGCCTGATGTACGGCACGCTGCCCACGCTGATCCAATGGGGTCCCGTGCATCCGAGCGACAGCATGGCCGATTCCGGCGTCAGGCTGGGTGCGCTGACTGTTTCGCATCCGCGCGCCGGCGACCTGAAGGCGGCGATGGAGGCCATCGGCCTTTCGAACGTGCCGGTGAGCACCGGCGCGCCCAAGCTCCGCGCGGTGTTCGATACGCCGCGCGGCACCGTCACGCTCGACTCGGAGGGGATCTGAGATGCCGATGAGCTTTGCCGAGCTCGCCTTGTTCGCGCTCGCCGCGCTGGTGCTGGTGCTGACGCCCGGCCCCAACATGATCTATTGCGTCTCGCGCACGCTGTGCCAGGGCCGCGCGGCCGGGCTGATGTCGCTGGCCGGCGTGCTGCTGGGCTTCGTGGTGCACCTGATGGCGGCGGCACTGGGCCTGACGGCGCTGCTCATCACCGTGCCCTTCGCCTTCGACGCCATCCGCCTGGCCGGCGCGGCCTACCTGATGTGGCTGGCCTGGCAGGCAGTCAAGCCCGGCGGCACGGCGCCTTTCGAGGCCCGGCTGCTGCCGGTCGATCCGCCGGCCAAGCTCTTCAGTATGGGCTTCGTCACCAACCTGCTGAACCCCAAGGTGGCGATGTTCTACCTCTCCTTCTTTCCGCAGTTCCTGCATCCCGAGCGCGGCTCGGTGCTGCTGCAGAGCCTGACGCTGGGCGCGGTGCAGATCGGCGTGAGCGGCGCCGTCAACCTGCTGCTGGTGCTGAGCGCCGCGCGCCTGACGGCCTTCCTGTCGAAGAGCGAAGGCTGGCTGCGCGCCCAGCGCTACGTGATGGGCAGCGTGCTGGCCGCGCTCGCGGTGCGCATCGCACTGCCGGAGCGCAAGTAGCCGATGCGATTCACACGCGAAGAGATCGCCGCCGCGCGCCGCACCGTCTACGCGGCGATGCCGCCGACGCCGCAGTACGCATGGCCGCTGCTGGCCGGGCGCCTGGGCTGCACGGTCTGGGCCAAGCATGAGAATCACACGCCGGCAGGCGCCTTCAAGCTGCGTGGCGGGCTCACCTACTTCGAGACGCTGGCGCGCGAAGAGCCCGAGGTGCGCCATGTGATCAGCGCCACGCGCGGCAATCATGGCCAGTCGGTCGGCTTCGCCGCGCGCCGCCACGGCCTCATGGCGACCATTGTGGTGCCGCACGGCAATTCGGTCGAGAAGAACGCCGCCATGCGCGCGCTCGGCGTCACGCTGGTCGAGTACGGCGACGAATTCCAGACCGCGAGCGAACATGCCGCGCGGCTGGCCGAGCGCGACGGGCTGCACCGCGTGCCCTCCTTCCATCGCGAGCTGGTGCGCGGCGTCGCGACCGCCTATGTGGAGTTCTTCGAGGCGCTGGCCGATGCGCCGCCCGAGGTGCTGTTCGTACCGATCGGACTGGGCTCCGGTTTCGCGGCTGCGGCGGCGGCGCGCGCGCATTGCGGCGTCAGGACGCGGCTCGTCGGCGTGGTGTCGGCGCATGCGACGGCGTACCTCGATTCGTTTCGCGCCGGCAGCGTGCGCGAGGCGCCCGTCAGCACGCGTCTGGCCGACGGCATGGCCTGCCGCACGCCGGTGCCGGAAGCGCTGAAAGTGATCCGACGCGAAGCCGACGAGGTGGTCGCCGTGAGCGACGAGGAAGTGGCCGCGGCCATGCGAGCGCTGTTCACCGACACCCACAACGTGGCCGAAGGCGCGGGCGCGGCGGCCCTAGCGGCCGCGACGCAGCAGCGCGCACGCTGGCGGGGCAAGACGATCGGCATCGCGCTGACCGGCGGCAACGTCGATGCCGCGATGTTCGCCGGGGTGCTGTCGGGCGCTTGAGCGTCAGCCGGCCGCCTCAGGCCGCGATGACGATGGGGAAGCGCGCCCGCACCCCATCCGCCGCCGGCTCGAAGGGCACGGTGACCGCGGCCCGCGATGCCGCGGGCAGGTTGCGCCAGAGGAAATCGCGCGCATTGCCCGGATCGCCTTCCACATAGAGCTGCGTCGTCAGCAGTTCGCGTGCGCCGAGCTTCACCTTCACATGGATGTGGGGCGTGCGGCCGCTGTACGCAGCCGGCCGGATGGTACGAAAGCGATAGCGGCCGTCGGCATCGACTGCCACGCGGCCGAAGCCCTGGAACGCGGCATCGGCGCGGCCGCCGTCGCCGGGGTGGTGGTAGTGGCCGTCCTGGTCGCATTGCCAGATCTCCACCTGGGCACCGCGCAGCGGCTGGCCGGACAGGTCGGTCACGCTGCCCTCGACCCAGGCGGGCTGGCCGTTGCGGTAGTTCAGCGTGCCGTTGCGCAGCAGGTCGTTGTCCGCGTCCTGTGGCAGGCGCACGGGGTAGAACGGCCCCTCGGTCTGGGAGGGCGTCGCGACCCGCGCCGCCTGCGGCTGCGCGCGGGCGCCGAGCCAGAGGGCGGGCGCTGCGACCAGCGCGGCGGCGACCGTGCGCCGGGGAAGAGAGCCGGAGGAGGTGGTCAGGGCAGGCATGGCGGTACGAGCCGCCCGGCGCACGCGAGTTCCACCCGCCGCGTTTTCTTTGCTACCAGCGCACGCGCACGCCGATCGCGCCCTGGATCGACGATTTCACTTTGGTGTCGCCGCCCGCGCTGAAGACCTTGCCGACTTCGCCGTACAGGCTTACGGTTTTGCTCAGCGACAGCGTGGCGCCGCCTGCCAGTTCGACAGAGGTGTAGTTGCCCGTGCTGCCGATGGGCGTGACGAACGGGCCGTTGACGAAGCGCGCGACATCGCTGCCGCCGCTGCCGCGGACCACGCCCACGCGCGCATAGGGCTGCAGCCGTCCGGCCGCGGTGGAAATGTCGCCCTTCACGCGCACGCCGAGGCCGGCGGTCCAGTTGCCGGAATCGTCCTGCTGCACCAGCGCGCCTGGGATCGCCAGGTCGTCGAGGCGCGCCTTGCGGTAGCTCAATTGCGCCTGTGGCTCGATCGTCCAGCCGCCGCCGAGCGCGAAGGCCTGGCCGACCTCGACCGAGGCCGTCAGGCTGTTGCCCTTGCCCGAGGCCGCGAAGCCGCCGAGCGGACGGATGGTGTAGCGGTGCGAGCCGTACTGCAGCACGGTGTCGACGTAAAAGCCGGTCGCGTTGGCATACGAGGCATAGGCGCCGAGGTAGCGGGCGCGCAGGTCGGTGCTGCCGACCGGGCGATAGACGCCGCTGGCGAAGCCGCTCAGGTCGGCATCGCCATCGAGCGTGCCGACATAGACGCCGGCGTGCCAGTCGCCGAGCTGCGAAACGTAGAGATCGGAGCCCGCCTGGACGCCGGCGACGTGGCCCTGCGTCGAGGGACTGACGACGCCCGACTGGCGGATGTCGACATCGCTGTAGACGGCACGCGCCCAGGCGCGGCGCTCGGCCGAGAGCGCACCGCCCACCGGCGTCAGGCTGGCCACCGCGCGACCGCTCGCGTCGTCGTCGCCCATGCGGCTGCGCAGGTTGCCGATCATCGCGAGATCGGTGCGGCGCAGCTGCGAGGGCAGGGCCGCGAGCATCGGGGCCTCGGCGCGGTAGGCCGTGACCGGGACCGGCGCAGGCGCCGGAGCGGGGGGTGCCGGTGGCGCGGGCGGAGCCGGAGGCGCAGGAGGCGCAGGTGGAGCCGGGGGCGCCGGCGGGCCGGGAGGCGGCGGCGGGGGCGGCGGCGGCGGAGGGGGCGGTGGAATCACTTCCGAACGCAGATACCAGTTCTCGCCGGCGCCGCTCGCATCGGCGGCGTACAGGCGGTACTCGAAGGCGCCCGCGTCGACGTGGCCTGCGCCGCCGAGTGCGAAGGCGTTCTTGGTCGTCTGCGCCGTGGTGGTGGCGCCGTTCAGCGCGCTGATCACCTCGATGCCGCTGCCCACGGTCTGGCCGCCGAGGCCGCCGAGGTTGGCAATCTGCACGGTGGTGCTGCCGCTGGCGACGGCGGCGGCGCCGTCGAGCACCAGCCGGTCGGACGGGCCGCTGGCGCCGAGCGTGGTGCCGAGACGCAGGGTGCCGTTGTTGCCGACGTAGGGGCCAGTCACCGTGAGCGTGGCACCGGGCGCGGCGCCGACCAGCGAGACGGTGCCGCCGTTCGTGAGCGAGGCCATGCTCTGGCTGAAGCCGGCGAGGTCGAGCGTGGCGCCGGCCGCCACGCTGTGCGCCGACGCAGCGCTCAGGGTGTTGGCCGCACCGGCACGCAGGGTGCCGCCGCTGACGGTGGTGCTGCCGGTGTAGGTGTTGGCGCCCGACAGGGTCAGCGTGCCCGCGCCTGATTTGACCAGCGAGCCCGAATTGACAGGCGTGACGAGACCGTTCGACATCGCGCCGCTGAAATTGCCGGCGCCGACCGTCAGCTCGCTGCCGTTCAACCCGACCGTGCCGCTGCCGTCCAGTTGGGCGATGGTCTGGGTCGCGTTGAGAAATTCGACACCGGACAGAGACTGCCCGGCGACAACGTTGCCTGTGGAATTGACCGTGAGATTCGCGGTCGGCGCCAGGCGGCCGTTGCCGTTCACGCGCACAGTGCCGCTGCCGTTGACGACGAGGTCGCCCGGCACGGTGCCCGCGGCTGCCAGCAGCAGATTGGCATTGCCCTGCACCGTGGTCGTGCCGGTATAGGTGTTGACTGCGTTGTACGCGTAGCCGCTCCAGCCGCCGCCGGCGCCGTCGAGCGTGATCCCGTGGCCGCCGCTGATCCCGCCGTCGAAGTTCACGACACTGGCGGGCGTGACCTGGTTCAACGCCGCGTCGGCAGTGAGCACCACCGGCCCGTTCAGCCCGAGGCTGCCGTTGGTCGCGAGATCGACGTCGCCGGCCACGACCACGGTGTTGCCCAGCACCATCGGACTGGTCGTGGTGAAGGTGCCGCCCTCGAAGGTGATGGCGCCGGTGCCGAGCACCCCCGCGCTGCCGATGCTGAGACCGCCGGAACTCAGGATGGTGCCGCCGCTGTAGGTGTTGGCCCCTGTGACCGTCGTGGTGCCGGTGCCGGCCTGCGTGAGCGTGCCCGAGCCGGTGATGGCGTTGGCCAGGGTGTAGTTGTCCGAGCGATTGACGATCAGCGACGCATTGTTGGTGATGGCGCCTTCCACGCTGCCGCTGGCGGTACCGGCGCCGAGCTGCAGCGCGCCGCCGCTGATGGTGGTGCCGCCGGTGTAGGTGTTGTTGCCCGCGAGCGTCAGGGTGCCGGCGCCGACCTTGACCACGGCGCCGTTGCCGATCATCACGGGATTGATGTAGAGCGCCCCGTTCTTGTCCTGCGAGCCCAGGCCCGTGTTCGAGATCACGCCGCTGATGGTGTCGTCCTTGCCGAGCGCCCCGACTTGCAGCGTGGCGTTGCCGAGTACGACGCCGCCCGAGCCCGACAGGGAGCCGATCGCCGCTGCCGGTGCGCTGATGTCGTTGACGTAGACCTCGCCGTTGTTGATGACGGTGGCGCCGCTCAGGTTCGCCGTGTTCGACATCTGGAGCGTGCCGCTGTTGTTGTTGATGGTCGCGCTGCCGCCGTTGCCGTTCTCCTGGAAGATCAGCCGGCCGCCGTTGTTGTTGAGGGTCGCATCCTGCGCGCTGGCGCCCAGGGCGCCGCCGAACAGCACATAGGAGCCCGCGCCGTTGTTGGTGATCGTCGCCGTGCCGGCGTTCGCGCCATTCTGGAACTGGAGGCCGCTGTTGCTGCCGTTGACGTTGGTGTTGACGCCGACCGGCACCGTGATGACGAGGTTGCCGGCGCTCGCGGTGGGATCCTGGAAGCGCAGCTCGGCGTTCTCGAGGATGGTGACGGGGCCGCTGCCGAGGGAGCCCGTCGTGCGCGTCCACACATTGAGGCGGCCTGCCGTCCCGTTGCCCTGCAGCACGGTCCCGCCGGTGTAGTTGTTCGCGGCGTTGTCGATGCTCAGGCGCTGGGTCTCGTCACCCAGCGCGTTCGTGCCGGTATTGCGAAGCGTGAGGACGCCGCCGCCCGAAATCTGCCCGGTGAGCTTGTTGCCCTGGGTGCCGGCCACGTCGACGGTGCCGTTTCCGGTCAGAGTGATGGCGCGGCCGCTGGCGACGCCGTCGGCCGTGAAACGCAGCGTACCGCCACCGAAGGCCAGCGCTCCGCTCGCCTGCCCGAGCCGGGCGTCGGAATCGATGGCCAGCGCGCCGGCGTTGATCGCGGTGCCGCCGGCGTAGGTGTTGGCACCGCCCAGAACGATGGTGCCGGCGCCGGTCTTGACGATGCCGTCGGTGCCGGAGATGTCGCCGGTCTGCTGCGCCGTGCCCGCGTCGGTGCTGTTCAGCACCGTGGTCGGCGTGGTGACGATAGGCAGTGCCCTGACGTCATTGTTCGCATAGTCGATGGTCTGCGCCGCCGCGCCCGCCGCCAGGCCGCTCAAGCCGACCGCCATCAGCACCGTGACTGCGCCGCTGGACCGTTTGCCGCGCGCGGCCGTGATCTCCGAAACCGCGACCCAGGCGCCCAGCGCATGGTTCCAGACGCTGCGATAAGACTTGTTCATGCTCTGTGCTGTCCCTCTTGGGTGTAAGAAAGCGGCGCTGCGCGGCGGAAATCGCGTCGCGACGTCTACGAAAGTTCGCATCTTACACATTTGAGAACTTTATGACTCAATTTCTTACAGAACCTCGCCACAAAAGCCACGCTGTCGCTTCGACGCATCGGAGTGACGCCGGTCGCCGCGGCGACCGGCCCGCATGCGCCGCCTCGGCAGAATCCAAGCCATGGGAACTCTCTATCTCGTGCGCCACGGGCAGGCCAGCTTCGGCGCGGCCGACTACGACCAGCTGAGCGATCTGGGCCACCGGCAATCGCGGCGCCTGGGCGAGTACTGGCGCGAGCGCGGCATGCAGTTCGATGCCGTCATCACCGGCACCCTGAAGCGCCATCGCCAGACCTGGGAAGGCATCGCCGAAGGGTTGGGCCTCGCGCGCGACGACGTGCTGCCCTGGCCGGGACTCGACGAGTACGACGCCGAAGCGGTCATTGCGACCATTCATCCCGAGAAGCTCGAGAAGGCCGATTCGCCCGAGAAGTACCGCCACCACTTCCGGCTGCTGCGCGATGGGCTGGGCGCCTGGATGCAAGGCCGGACCTCACCGGCCGGGATGCCGAGCTACGTTGACTTCCTGGCCGGGGTGACGAGCGCGCTGGACCACGTGCGCGGCAAGCACCACGGCGCCCGGGTGCTGGTGGTGTCGAGCGGCGGCCCGATCAGTACCGCGGTCGGCCATGTGCTGGGCACCAGCCCGGAAACCACCATCGAGCTCAACCTGCGGATCCGCAACACCGCCATCACGGAATTCGCCTTCACGCCCAAGCGTCACATGCTGGTGACCTACAACACGCTGCCGCACCTGGACGGCCCGGCCTGGGCGGACTGGGTGACCTACGCCTGAGCGGCGCCGGCGCTGCCACCGGCCAGCCAGCGCAGATAGTCCGCGGACCCGGCCGTGATCGGCAACTGCACGATTTCCGGCGTTTCGTAGCTGTGGCGCTCCCGGATGAAGGCTTCCAGCACCGCATAGCGCGCGGCGAGGGTCTTGATCAGGAGCAGCCATTCCGGCTCGCGGTGCAGCGTGCCCTGCCAGACATAGAAGCTGCGCACGCGCTGCACCTGCACGCAGGCCGCGAGGCCCGCCTTGACGATCGCGGTGCCGAGCGCTTCCGCCTCGTCCTCGGTGCTGGCGGTGGTCATCACGATGCATACCGTACCGTCCATAGCGCCTCCTGTCGTTGCACGTCAAAGCGTTCCCACGCTCCCTTCCAGGAACACCGCGGAACCGGCTTTGCCGGGCCGCTGGTGTTGCCCCCGGTGAGGGGACACGAAGTGCGCGAAGCCTGGGGGAGAGCCTATTTCAAGCCTGCCATACGCCGTAGCCGGCTTCGCGCAATGCGATGCCGAGCTCGACCTCCATTTCGCGCGCGGCCTCGTAGGGCATCGGGTTGTAGACCGCGTACAGGGCCGGCAACAGCCTGAGCCCATAGTTACGCACGAAGGCGTTCGCCTGGATGCCGGCCTTGTGCTTGTCGAAGCGTACGTCGGGATCCAGCCCCGTCATGCCGACGTAGACGAAGGGCTGGCCGAGCCGGTAGTCGGGGTTGGCGCGCCGGAAGCGGGCGATGTTCCAGACCCGGTCGTCGAGCTCGACGACGTAGACATGGTGGTGCGCCCTGGATCTACGGGCCATCGCTGCCCGGCACGCTCACTTGCGCTTGACGAGGCCCCAGATGACGAGCAGCACGATCGCGCCGACCACCGAGGCGATGAAGCCGGCCCCCTGGCCCGCCGTGTACCAGCCCATCGCCTGCCCCAGGTAGGTCGCGATCAGCGAGCCGGCGATGCCGATCAGCGTGGTCACGATGAAGCCCGCCGAGTCGTCGCCGGGCTTGATGGCGCGCGCCACGAGGCCCGCGACGAAACCGATCAGGATGGTCCAGACGATGCTCATACGCTTCCTTTGGTATTGGAATGGGAGGGAAGAGGCGACCGCAGAAGCGCGGCGCCGTTTCATGATAGCGGAGCCTGCCTACACGCCAGCTTCCGCCCGCACGCTATACAGGAGGGATGCTCGAAAAACTTCCCGAAGCCATCGGCCACGCCCTGCACGGCGTACGCGCCGGCCTCGACGAGATCGCCTTCAACACCCTGGGGCTGCGCCAGGGGATGGCATCGATCACGGTCGCGAGCCTGGCCTTCGTCGACCATGCACCGCTGCCGCCGCGCTACACGGCCGACGGCGAGGGCCTGTCGCCGCCCCTGCAATGGACCGGCGTGCCGGCCGGCGCCGCTTCGCTGGTGCTCCTGGTCGAAGACGCCGATTCGCCGACGCCCCATCCGCTGGTGCACGCGATCGTGGTCGGCCTTGCGGCGGAGGACGGCAACCTGCCCGAGGCCGCGATCGCCAGCGCCGGCAACGAGGGAACCGGCGTGCACACCGGCCGCAACTCCTACCTCCAGGCCGCCTGGCTGCCGCCCGATCCGCCGCCGGGACACGGTGTGCACCGCTATGCCTTCCAGCTCTTCGCGCTCGACAGCACGCCCGGCTTCTCCGCCAGCCCCGGACGCGACGAGGTGCTGGATGCCCTGCGCGCGCATGCGGTAGCGAGCGGCCTGCTCATCGGCACCTGCGAACGGCCCGACGGCACGATCAAGATCGAGGAAACCGCGCCTGGCGGACCGGCGGTGGCAGGCTGAGGCGCCTCAGCCCAGCGGCCCCGTGTGCGCGGTCGACAGCGGCAGGCGCGACACCTCGGCCAGCAGTGCCGCCAACTGGCCCGCTGCGGCGTCGATCACTGCCCGGCCCTTCTCTGCGGTCGCCGCGGCGGCGTTGCCGGCTGCGCCTGCGGGGTTGTAGTCTTCCATGGCCCAGCCGAGCCTGGCGCTCTTGCCGTTGCCGAGCACCGGATAGTCGGCCGCGCGCTGGCGCGAGCTGGAGCCGAAATCGCGGGCCGCCTTCATTGCCACCTGGCCCGGCGCCAGGGCCAGCATCATCGAGGTCTCGATCTCGCCCGCGTGCACGCCGAAGCGGTGTTCGTCGGCGCTGAACTGTGCGCCGGCATCGCCCAGCGGCAGGTTGAACCAGCTCACGCTGTAGACGATGAGCCCGTGCGCCGCGCGCAGCTCGCGCGCAACGATGTCCATCGCGCCGGTGTGCCCGCCGTGCGCATTGAAGAGCACCAGCTTCTTCACGCCCGCGCGCGCCACGCCGGCGCCGATCTCGTTCCAGAGCCGGATCAGCGTCTCGGCCGACAGGGTGAGCGTGCCCGCGAAACGCGCATGCTCGGGGCTCAGACCGATCTGCTGGGTCGGCAGGAACAGCACCGGCAGCTCGGCCGGCAGCAGCGGCTGCGCGGCCGCGACGATGCCGTCGACCAGGGTCGAGTCCACGCCCAGCGGCAGGTGCGGGCCGTGCTGCTCGGTCGCGCCCAGGGGCAGCACCGCGACGGTCGTCGCCGGATCGAGGGCGGCGAAATCGCGTGTCGTGAGCTGGGACCAGAAGCGGCTGGCGGGAACGGTCATGCGGTGATCTTAGCGAGCCCCCACGCTCCGTCACCTCGCGTACGCGCCGCGCCCATGCGCTGATCGAGAGCGGCAAGGCGCAAGGCAAGGTGGTGCTGCAGGGGTTCCAGATCCAGAGACAGCTATCTCGCGCGCGCGACGCGCCAGACGGCATTGCCCACGTCGTCGGCCACCAGCAGAGCGCCGCTCTTGTCGAGCGCGACGCCGACGGGCCGGCCCTGCGCCTTCTCGTCGGCGCTCAGGAAGCCGGTCACGAAATCGACCGGCGGCCCGCTGGGCCGGCCGCCGCTGAAGGGCACGAAGACCACCTTGTAGCCCGACAGCGGCTTGCGGTTCCACGAGCCGTGCTCGCCGATGAACGCGCCGTTGGCGAACTGGGGCGGCATGCCGCGCGGGTGGGAGAAGGCCAGGCCCAGTGCCGCCACGTGCGAGCCCAGCGCATAGTCGGGCGCCACCGCCTTGGCCACCATCTCGGGCCGCGGCGGCGTCACCCGCACATCGACATGGCGGCCGTAGTAGCTCCATGGCCAGCCGTAGAAGGCGCCGTCCTTCACCGAGGTCAGGTAGTCGGGCACGAGGTCGCTGCCGATCTCGTCGCGCTCGTTCACCACCGTCCACAGCACGTTGGTCTCCGGTTCCCAGGCCATGCCGTTGGGATTGCGCAGCCCCGTGGCGAACAGCCGCTTCTCGCCGCTCTTCACGTCGACCTCCCAGATCGCGGCCCGCCCCTCTTCGGCATCCAGCCCGCTCTCGCCGATGTTGCTGTTGGAGCCGACCGTCACGTAGAGCTTGGTGCCTTCGCGGTTGGCGATCACGTTCTTGGTCCAGTGGTGGTTGATGCCGGCCGGCAGGTCGGTCACCTTGGTGGGCGTTGCCGCGATGGAAGTCTGGCCTTCGGTGTACGGCACCTTCACCAGCGCGTCGGCATTGGCGATGAAGAGCTCGTTGCCGACCAGCGCGACGCCAAAGGGAGACATCAGGTTCTGCATGAACACGTGGCGCACCTCCGCCGCACCGTCGCCGTTCGCATCGCGCAGCAGGGTGATGCGATTGGCGCTCGGGACTTCGGCGCCGGCGCGCTTCATGACGCGGCTCATCACCGCGCCGCGGATTTTCTTCATCAGGCCGCCGTCGCCTGCGCCTTCCGGCTTCGGCGGCTTGTTGCTCTCGACCACCAGCACGTCGCCGTTGGGCAGCAGATAGACCCAGCGCGGATGGTCCAGACCGCGCGCCAGCGCCGTCACGGTGAAGCCGCTGGGCACGCTTGGGCCGGCGGTATCGGTCCAGCCGGTGGCCGGAGCGATATTGACGGTCGGGATCAGCGTCTTGTTCGGCGCCGGCAGCTGCGGCGTCGGGCCGATGCCGGCCTCCGGCGGCAGCTTGGCGGTTTCGCCGCAGGCCGCGAGCAGCGCGGCGGCGGCCAGCAGCGCCGCGGTCGAAGAAAGCTTGGTATGGCTCATGGGTCGGATGTCCTTCCGGCGACGAGGGCCCTCCAGCCATGAATCTTCCGGATTGCGCAAGCCCTCGCTGTCGGTTGTGGGCGCTTTCTGGCGTGGGCGCACCCCGCCGCGGCGCCGCCGCTACCATCGGGCGATGACCGACGACCTGTTCCGCTCCGACGCCTACCTGCGCGACTGCCAGGCCCGCGTCGTGCGCGCCGACGAAGCCGGCATCGTGCTCGACCGCACGGTGTTCTACCCGCAGGGCGGCGGCCAGGCGGGCGACAGCGGCCACCTCGCGCTGGCGGGCGGGCGCGAACTGGTGATCGCCGACACGCGCAAGGCCAAGGATGCCGAAGGCCGCGCGACCGACGAGATCGTTCACGTTCCGGCACCGGGACAGTCCGAGCTGCTGGCCGCGCTGAAGCCGGGCGATGCCGTGACGGCCCGCATCGACTGGGAGCGCCGCCACAAGCTGATGCGCTTCCACACCGCGACCCACCTGCTGTGCCACCTGGTGCCGCAGCCGGTCAACGGCTGCTCGATCACGCCCGAATACGCGCGGCTGGACTTCCACATGACCGACCCGCTGGACAAGGAAGCGCTGACGACCGGCCTGGCGCGCCTGGTCGTCGCCGGCCATCCGCTGGCCGTGGGCGCGATCACCGATGCCGAGCTCGATGCCAATCCCGCGCTGGTCAAGAGCATGAGCGTGCAACCGCCGCGCGGCACCGGCACGGTACGCACCATCCGGATCGGAGACGGCGAATCGATCGACTTCCAGCCCTGCGGCGGTACCCATGTGGCGAACACGCGCGAGATCGGCCCCGTCGTCGTGACCAAGATCGAAAAGAAGAGCGCCACCACCCGCAGGGTGGTGTTGGGGTGGGCCCCATGAGCGCAGCGATGCGCTCTTCTTTGACGGCGCTCACAACTGCGCGAAGCGCTTGTGAGCGCCGGCAAAAGAAGAGCCGCCACCACCCGCAGGGTGGTGCTGGGGTGGGCCCCATGAGCTCAGCCACCACCCGCAGGCTGGTGCTGGGGTGGGCGACGTGAGCGCCATTCGGAACTTCGTCCGGCGCCGGCGCTCCGATTGACCGGCATGGCCTTTATCTCTCCTCTCCGTCTTGCGGCCGTCTTGGTCGCGTCGCTCGCAGCCTGCCTGCCGGCTGCGGCCCAGCTGGCTTCCAAGCTCGGACCGGTCGTCACCACCCCGCATGTGCGGGCGGAACTGATCGCCCATGCGCCGCAGGGCGTCGTCGCCGGCGCGCCGGTCTGGGTCGGCCTGCAGATCACGCACCAGCCCGAGTGGCACACCTATTGGAAGAACGCCGGCGACTCCGGCCTGCCGACCGAGCTCGCCTGGTCGCTGCCGGCCGGCATTTCCAACGGCGACATCGCCTGGCCGGTGCCGAAGAAGATTCCGATCGGCACCCTGGCCAACTACGGCTACGAAGGGACGGTGCTGCTGCCCGTGCCGCTGACCGTGGCGCCCGACTTCAAGCCCGCGGCCAGCCTCACCGGTGCCGACGCGCTCGACCTCAAGCTCAAGGCCTCCTGGCTGGTCTGCCGCAAGGAATGCATTCCCGAAGACGGCGAATTCCTGCTCAAGCTGCCGCTCTCGGGCTCGACCGCGCTGCACAAGAGCGCCTTCGATGCCGCCCTGGCCGCCCAGCCGGCCGCGCTCGCGAAGCCGGGCACGATTGCCATCGAGGGCAACAAGCTGCAGGTCCGCCTCGAAGGCCTGCCCCCAGCTGCGCGCGGCAAGACGCTCGAGTTCTTCCCCGAGACCGGCGAGGTGATCCACACCGCGGCCGTGTTGGGCAAGGACTGGACGCAGGCCTGGCAGGACGACACCTGGACCGCCAGCGTGCCGCTGTCCGAGCAGCGCAGCGCCAGCCCGACGACGATGCCGGTGGTGGTCGCGCTGGCCGAGTCCGATCGGCAAGCCGGCCAGCCCATCGCCTGGCGCGCCGAAGCGCCCGTCGCCGGCACTTGGCCCGCCACGGCCCCGCGGGTCGAGGTCTCGCCGGCTTTGCAGGCCGCGCTCGAAGCCAACACCGCCGCCCCCTTGCCGCAGCCGGCAGGCAGCTTCGTCGCCGCATTGCTGGGCGCGCTGCTCGGCGGCCTGCTGCTCAACCTGATGCCCTGCGTGTTCCCGGTGCTGGCGATCAAGGTGCTGGGCTTCACGCGCCAAGCCGAAGATCGGCGCGGCCACCGGACCGCCGCCGTGGCCTACACGGCCGGCGTGATGCTGTCCTTCTTGGCGCTGGGCGGCGCCATGCTCGCGCTGCGCGCGGCCGGCGCCGAACTGGGCTGGGGCTTCCAGCTCCAATCGCCGGCGGTGGTGGCCGTGCTGGCGGGGCTTTTCACATTGATCGGGCTCAATCTCGCGGGTGTCTACGAGTTCCGCATGCTGGCGCCGGCTTCGCTGTGCGGCGCCCAGGCCCGGCATCCGGTAGTCAACGACTTCCTGTCGGGCGTGCTCGCGGTGGTGATCGCCTCGCCCTGTTCGGCGCCTTTCATGGGCGCCTCGCTGGGCTTCGCGATCGGGCTGCCGGCCACGCAGGCCTTGCTGATGTTCGCTGTGCTCGGCTTCGGCCTCGCCCTGCCCTACCTGGCGGCGGGCTTCGTGCCGGCGGTGGCGCGCTTGCTGCCGCGGCCCGGCCCGTGGATGAACACCCTGCGCCGGCTGCTCGCCTTTCCGATGTTCGCCACCGTCGCCTGGCTGGTCTGGGTGCTCGGCCAGCAAAGCGGCATCGACGGCGCGGGCGCGTTGCTCGGCCTGCTGGTGTGCCTCGCGGCCATCGTCTGGGCGTTCACGCTGCGCGGACGCACGCGCATCGTGGTGGCCAGCCTGTTGGTCGCGGCCACCGCGGTGCTGGCCGGCGCGATCGGCGGCAACGTGTTGCGCACTGCGGCGCCGGCCATGGCCGCGACCGGCGACCGCTGGCAGCCCTGGTCCGCGGCGCGCGTGAGCGAACTCGCAGCCGCCGGCCGGCCGGTGTTCATCGACTTCACGGCAGCCTGGTGCGTGACCTGCCAGTACAACAAGCGCAGCACGCTGGCCGATGCGGCGCTCTTGGCCGAATTCGATGCCAGGCAGGTCGCCATGCTGCGCGCCGACTGGACGCGCCGCGATCCCGCGATCACCGCCGCGCTGACTGCGCTGGGGCGCAGCGGCGTCCCGGTCTACGTGCTGCAGGCGCCGGGCAAGGCACCCGTGGTGCTGACCGAAATCCTTAGCAAAGAAGAGGTACGCTCGGCCCTGGCGACGCTTTGACCCCGAGCCTCTACGGGTTGTCACAAGCAGGTGAGAAAACCGCTCTAAGCTGTGGCGGTTGTTGAATTTATTGACAGGAGTTCAAGCTGACCATGGCTTCATCGTCATCCTCCGACTCGCGTTCCTACCGGGCCGCGCGCAATGCCCGTGCCGCCCTGAGCCGGGCCTCGCGCCGCGCCGTGATGGCCGCCGCGGTGGCGCTCGGCGCCACTTTCCTCATGAACGCCCATGCCCTCGCCGCACCGGCCGTGGGCCAGAAGGCGCCGGATTTCGTCGCGGTCGACACCAGCGGCAAGCAGCACCGGCTGTCGGATTTCGCAGGCAAGTTCGTGGTGCTCGAATGGACCAACCCGGGCTGCCCCTTCGTGCGCAAGCACTACGGCAGCGGCAACATGCCTGCCACCCAGAAGGCGGCCACCGACAAGGGCGTGGTCTGGCTCTCGGTCAACTCGACCGAGCGGGCCGCCAGCGACTACCTGAAACCGGCCGCACTCGATGCCTGGATGAAGGAGCAGTCGGCCGCGCCCACGGCCGTGCTGATGGACGAGGACGGCGTGATCGGCCGCGCCTACGCCGCGCGCACCACGCCGCACCTTTTCATCATCGATCCCAAGGGCGTGCTGGTGTACGCAGGCGGCATCGACAGCATTCCATCGGCGCGCGCCGAGGACATCAAGAGCGCCACCAACTACGTGAACCAGGCGCTCGGCGAAGCCTTCGGCGGCAAGCCCATCAGCGCAGCCGCGACCAAGCCCTACGGCTGCTCGATCAAGTACAAGGCCTGAGCGGCAGGTTGCGCGCCGCGCCACAAAATGGCGCGATGAAAGACGCAACCCCGCCCACCGACATCGGCGCGCTGCTCGCGCGCACGCGCACCATCGCCGTCGTCGGCCTCTCGCCGAGCCCGCATCGCACCAGCTACGGCGTCTCGCAATACATGAAGGCGCGCGGCTTCCGCATCGTGCCGGTCAACCCGAACACCCGCGAGGTCTTCGGCGAGAAGGCCTACCCGACGCTGACCGAGGCCGCGAAGCACGAGAAGATCGACCTGGTGAACGTGTTTCGCCGTTCCGCAGACGTCCCGCCGGTGATGGACGAAGCCATCGCCATCGGCGCGCCGGCGCTCTGGATGCAGCTCGGCATCATCAACGAGGCCGCGGCAGCCAAAGGCCGCGCGGCCGGGCTGGACGTGGTGCAGGACCGCTGCGTCATGGTCGAGCACTCGCGGCTCACCCGGGGCGCGACTCCCTGGCGCTAGGCCTCTCAACAGCCCTACTCGACCGCGACCTTTCCCTCCTTCACCAGCTTCTCGAATTTCGCCGTCTCCTCGCGGATCCGGCGCGCCATTTCCTGCGAGCTGCCACCCAGCGGCTCTGCGCCGATCGCCTGCATGCGCTCGACGAATTCCGGCGACCGGATGATCTTCACCATCTCCGCGTTGAGGCGCGCCACCACCTCTTTGGGCGTGGCCGCCGGCGCGAGCACGCCGAACCAGGTGCCGATGTCGAAGCCCTTGAGCCCGGCCTCCTCGAGCGTGGGCACCTCCGGCAGCACCGACGAGCGCTTCGCAGTGGTCACGGCCAGCGCGCGCAGCTTGCCGCTCTTGATGTGCTGCAGCACCGGCGTGATGGTGTCGAAGGACATCGCCACCTGGCCGCCGAGCAGGTCGGTGGTGAGCGGGCCGCTGCCTTTGTAGGGAACGTGCAGCAGTTCGGCGCCGGTGCTGGCCTGGAACTGCGTGCCGATCAGGTGTTGCGCGGTGCCGTTGCCGTTGGAGCCGTAGGCCAGCTTGTCCTTCGCGGACTTGGCGAGCGCCACGAGTTCGGCGACGTTCCTGGCCGGGGTATTGGCGGCGTTGACCACCAGCACGTTGGGCACCATGGCCACGACGGTGATGGGCGCCAGGTCCTTCTGGAAATCGTAGGGCAGCTTCTTGTAGACGCTGGTCGCGATGGTGTGGTGCACCGCACCCATGAGCAGCGTGTAACCGTCGGGCTTGGCCTTGGCCACATAGTCGGCGCCCAGCGTCGCACCGGCGCCCGGCTTGCTCTCGACCACCACGGGCTGGGCGAGGCTTTGCGAGAGCCGGTCGGCCAGCGCGCGGGCCAGCACGTCGGTGGTGCCACCCGAGGGGAAGGGCACGATCAGGCTGATGGGCTTGGCGGGCCAGGGTTGCTGCGCGAAAGCCTGCGTCGACCCCAGCGTGGAGGCCAGGCCGAGTGCGAGGGCGCCGGCTTGCACGAGGCGACGGCGGCGCAGCGGGAAGAAAGAGTTCATTGTTGTCTCCATGTCGTTGTGGTTCCGGCGGCGCGCGTTCAGGCCGCGCGGCGCTGCGCCTGCGTGGCGGCGATGTAGCCGCTGACGGCGCGGGTCACGTCGTCGGTCGTCGCGGTACCGCCGAGGTCGCGGGTATGGAGCGCAGGGTTGGCGGTGACATGCTCCACCGCCTGCATCAGGCGCGCGGCGGCCTCGCCCTCGCCCAGGTGTTCGAGCAGCATTACGACCGACCAGAAGGTGCCGACCGGATTCGCCAGGCCCTTGCCCATGATGTCGAAGGCGGAGCCGTGGATCGGCTCGAACATCGAGGGGTAGCGACGCTCCGGATCGATGTTGCCGGTGGGCGCGATGCCCAGGCTGCCGGCCAGCGCGGCCGCCAGGTCGCTCAGGATGTCGGCATGCAGGTTGGTGGCGACGATGGTGTCCAGCGTGGCCGGGCGGTTGACCATGCGGGCGGTGGCGGCGTCGACCAGCTCCTTGTCCCATGTGACATCGGGAAACTCTTTTGCGATCTGCACCGCGATCTCGTCCCACATCACCATCGCGTGGCGCTGCGCGTTCGACTTGGTGACCACGGTCAGCAGCTTGCGCGGGCGCGACTGCGCGAGCCGGAAGGCGAAACGCATGATGCGTTCGACGCCGGCGCGGGTCATCATGCTGACGTCGGTCGCGGCCTCGATCGGATGGCCCTGGTGCACGCGGCCGCCGACGCCGGCGTACTCGCCCTCGGAGTTCTCGCGCACGATCACCCAGTTCAGCTGCTCCGGCGTACAGCGCTTGAGCGGCCCGTCGATGCCCGGCAGGATTCGCGTCGGCCGCACGTTGGCGTACTGGTCGAAGCCCTGGCAGATCTTCAGGCGCAGGCCCCACAGCGTGACGTGGTCGGGGATGTGCGGATCGCCGGCGGAGCCGAACAGGATGGCGTCCTTGTCGCGCAGCGCGGCCAGGCCGTCGTCCGGCATCATCACACCGTGCCGGCGGAACCAGTCGCCGCCCCAGTCGAAATCCTCGAACTCGAAACCCAGCTGGCCGCCCGAGGCGGCGGCCAGCGCCTCCATCACCTGCCGGCCGGCGGGGATCACTTCCTTGCCGATGCCGTCGCCGGGAATGGTCGCGATGCGATATGTCTTCATGCGTCTGCCCCTGTTGAAAGATGGGCCCGACTGTAGAAGCTGGACAGGTCGACGATGCGCCCCTAGATTCAATCCATCGTTAACCTGCAGTCAACAATCGAATCCCATGACCAGCGGCATCCAACCGGCCGAACTCGGCTTCTTCTCGGCGCTGGCGAGCGCCCCCAGCCTCAGCGCGGCCGGCCGCGACCTGGGGATCAGCACGGCCGCCGTCAGCAAGCGGCTGGCCCAGATGGAAGGCCGCCTCGGCGTGACGCTGGTCAATCGCACCACGCGCCGCATGAGCCTCACGCCCGAGGGCGAGGTGCTGCTCGAACGCGCACGCAGCATCCTCGACGAGATCGCCGACCTGGACGAACTGCTGAGCCAGTCGAAGGGCAGCCCCAAGGGCCTGCTGCGCGTGAACGCGACGCTGGGTTTCGGCCGCACGCACGTGGCGCCGGTGATCTCGCGCTTCGTGCGCAGCCATCCGGAGGTCGACGTGCAGCTTCAGCTGTCGGTGAATCCGCCGCCCTTCAGCGAGGACGCCTTCGACGTCTGCATCCGCTTCGGCGAACCGCCGGACGCGCGCGTCATCGCGCGGCGCATCGCGGCCAACCAGCGCCTGCTTTGCGCCTCACCGGCCTACCTGGCGCGCTGCGGCCAGCCGAAAGCGCCGCGCGACCTGATGCGGCACAACTGCATCGGCATCCGGCAGGGCGACGAGGCCTACGGCCTGTGGCGCCTCAGCACCGGCCGCGGCGCGCGCCAGCGCACCGAGGCCATCAAGACGCGCGGCAGCCTCACGACCAACGACGGCGAGATCGCGGTCAGGTGGGCGCTCGACGGGCATGGCATCGTGATGCGCGCCGAGTGGGACATCGACCGCCACCTGCGCAGCGGCCGGCTGGTGCAGGTGCTGCCCCAGTACCGCACGCCCGGCGCCGACATCTACGCGGTCTACCCGCAGCGCTACCAGCTCTCGACGCGCGTGCGCGCCTTCGTCGATTTTCTGGCGCTGGCATTGGGCCGCGGCGCCGAATGACCCTGCCCTGCGACAATCGCCGGATGCCTTTCGCGCCCCTCCAGAACGACACTTTCCTGCGCGCCTGCTGGCGCCAGGCCACCGATCACACCCCCGTCTGGCTGATGCGCCAGGCCGGGCGCTACCTGCCCGAATACGTGGCGACGCGGGCCCGCGCCGGCAGCTTCATGGGCCTGGCCACCAACGTGGACTACGCCACCGAGGTCACGCTGCAGCCGCTCGAACGCTATCCGCTCGACGCCGCGATCCTGTTCTCCGACATCCTTACGGTGCCCGATGCGATGGGCCTGGGCCTCTCCTTCGAGGCCGGCGAAGGCCCGCGTTTCGCGCGGCCGGTGCGCGAAGAGGCCGCGATCGGCGCGCTCGAGGTGCCCGACATGGCCAAGCTGCGCTACGTGTTCGACGCGGTCGCATCGATCCGCCGCGCGCTCGATGGCCGGGTGCCGCTGATCGGCTTCTCGGGCAGCCCCTGGACGCTGGCCTGCTACATGGTCGAAGGGGCAGGCTCGAGCGACTACCGCCAGGTCAAGACCCTGCTCTACGGCCGCCCCGATCTCATGCACCGCCTGCTCGCGGTGAATGCCGATGCCGTGGCCGCCTACCTGAACGCGCAGATCGACGCCGGCGCCCAGGCCGTGATGGTGTTCGACAGCTGGGGCGGCGTGCTGGCCGATGGCGCGTTCCAAGACTTCAGCCTCGCCTACACCGCGCGCGTGCTCGCGCAGCTGAAGCGCGAGGGCGCCGACGGACTGCCGGTGCCGCGCATCGTCTTCACCAAGGGCGGCGGACTCTGGCTCGAGGACATGCGCGCGCTCGACTGCGAGGTGCTGGGCCTCGACTGGACCGTCAACCTCGGCCGCGCCCGCGCGCTGGTGGGCGAAGGTACAGCAGCCAAGGCGCTGCAAGGCAACATCGATCCCAACGTGCTGTTCGCCGCGCCGGCGCAGATCGAGGCCGAGGTCGCGAAGGTGCTGCAGAGCTTCGGCCGGCCGCATACCGATCGCGCTTCGAGCGGGCCGACCCACATCTTCAACCTGGGCCACGGCATCAGCCAGTTCACGCCGCCCGACCATGTCGCGGCGCTGGTCGCTGCCGTGCATGCGCAGTCGCGCGCGCTGCGTGTTTGAAGTGACTGTTATAGGTTGTAAGTACCTGAGAACGACCGATTCGCATTTGTCAAGTCGAAAGGGTGAGGACCGACTGACTTATGCACAAAACACTTGCTGCGCCGCGCAAAAATATCTTCGGACTGCAAATCCCTGCTCCTAAAGCGATAGCGCCGCTAAGTCATTGATTTATATGGATTTTGAACTTTGCTTTTTTTACGGGCATTCCAGCCGGAGCCTTGATTTTCAAGGGCTGGCGGCGAGTCGGGCCGGGATATCAACAAAGTTATCCACACAAACTCTGGATGGCTTCCAAAGCGCAGGCAAATCAACGACTTAAGTCACATTGCTCCAACTCGCTTTAACCAACGGTCGTAACAGGACCCCGCCTTGAACTGGCGCGTCGACGTCGCAGTCCAGACTCCCGCGCACAGCGCATTAGGGGATGTACTGAGCTACGCCAGCGCCGAAGCGCCGGCCATCGGGTCGCTGCTGCGGGTGCCGCTGGGTCGCCGCGAGGTGCTGGGCGTGGCATGGTCGGTTCATGCGCTCGAGGACGGCGCGGCGCCCGCCAAACTCAAGCCCGTCGCCGCCGTGCTCGATGGATTGCCGCCGCTGAACGATGCCTGGCGGGACCTGGTGGCCTTTGCCGCCCGCTACTACCAGCGCTCGCTGGGGGAGATCGCGCTGGCCGCGCTGCCGCCGCAGCTGCGCGACCTGAGCGCAGCGCAGCTGGCGCGGCGGCTCAAGCGGCAAGCCGTGCCCGCGCATGCCCCTGCCGCCGGCGCGGCGCCCGACGGCCCGACACTGTCTGCCGAGCAAGCCGATGCACTGGCCCGCTTCGATGCCGAGAGCGGCCCCTTCCTCCTGTTCGGCAGCACAGGCAGCGGCAAGACCGAGATCTACCTGCAGGCGGTGGCGGCGCTGCTGGTGCGCGAGCCGGCCGCGCAAGCGCTGGTGATGGTGCCCGAGATCAACCTCACGCCTCAGCTCGAAGCACGCTTCAAGGAACGCTTCGGCAGCGGCGCCGTGGTCTCGCTGCACAGCGGCATGACGAATCCGCAGCGCCTGGCCAGCTGGCTCGGGGCGCACAGCGGCGCGGCGCGCATCGTGCTGGGCACGCGCATGGCGGTCTTCGCCTCGATGCCGGCGCTGAAGCTGATCGTGGTCGACGAAGAGCACGACCCCAGCTACAAGCAGCAGGAAGGTGCGCGCTACTCGGCGCGCGACCTGGCGGTATGGCGCGGCCAGCGCGAAGGCGCGAAGGTGATGCTGGGCTCCGCCACCCCCTCCCTCGAAAGCTGGCACCAGAGCCGGCCGGCCGCGGGCGAAGACGCCGGCGGACGCTATCGGCGGCTCGCCATGCCCTCGCGCATCGGTGCCGTGGCGCTGCCCGCGGTGCGGCTGGTCGACATGAGGCTGCAGCCGCCTAGGACCGTGCTGTCGGGCGCGCTGCTCGATGCCATCGGGCAGCGCATCGCGCGCGGCGAGCAGAGCATGGTGTTCCTCAACCGGCGCGGCTATGCGCCGGTGCTGGCCTGCGGCGACTGCGGCTGGAAGAGCGAATGCCCGCACTGCAGCGCCTACCGCGTGTTCCACAAGATCGACCGCACGCTGCGCTGCCACCACTGCGGCTTCACCGAACGCGTGCCGCGCGCCTGTCCGGCCTGCGGCAATCCCGACATCGCGCCGGTGGGCCGCGGCACCGAACGCCTCGAGGAGCACCTGGGCGAGCTGTTCGCGAGCGTGAAGCGGCCCGACGGCAGCGCGGTGCGCATCGCGCGCATCGACGCCGACAGCACGCGCAAACAGGGCGCGCTCGAATCGCAGCTCGCCGCCGTGCACGCGGGCGAGGTCGACGTGCTGGTGGGCACGCAGATGATCGCCAAGGGCCACGATTTCCGGCGCATCACGCTGGTGGCCGCTGTCAACCCCGACGGTGCTCTCTTCTCCAGCGACTTCCGCGCGCCGGAACGGCTGTTCAGCCTGCTGATGCAGTCGGCGGGGCGCGCGGGGCGTGACGCTGCTTATCTTTCAGCGCAGGGCGCGACCGCCGAGATGTGGATCCAGACCCACCATCCGGAGCACGCGCTGTTCGCGGCACTGCGACACCACGACTACCCGGCTTTCGCCGAGCGCGAGCTCGAAGAGCGTGCCGCCGCGGGCATGCCGCCCTGCGCCTTCCAGGCGCTGCTGCGGGCCGACGCCCGCACGCAGGAGGCGGCGCAGGCTTTTCTGAATGCCGCGAGCCAGGCGGCCGATGCGCTCCCGGGGGCCGAGCGCGTGACCCGCTACCCGGCCGTGCCGCTGGCGATCCAGCGCGTGGCGAATGTGGAGCGGGCGCAGATGCTGGTCGAAAGCGCGTCGCGTGCGGCGCTGCAGCGCCTGCTGGCGGCCTGGCAGCCGCTGTTGCACGAGCTGCGGCGGCAGCCCGAAGGCAAGGGCGTGATCCGCTGGCTGGTCGACGTGGACCCGCACAGCATCTGAGCGCGGCTCAGGGCAGGCCCACGGGCTGCTTGCCCATCTCGATGTAGCGCAGCTCCGAGCGGCGCCGCCGGTGCGAATGACCCGGCCATGCGAACAGCAAAAGGCTCGCTACGCCCGTCGCGAGCGCACTGCCGATGCCCAGCGCACCCGCAAGCCAAAGCAAACTGACGGTGGCGAGCCACGCCACCCAAAGCACCCAGCGCGTCAAAGTCGTCATGCAGTTCCCCCGGTATCTGGCGCCACTTTAGCAGCGCAAATGCAAACCTAAGCATTAGTCAAAAGCAATAGTTCACACTATCCGCCGGGGCGTGGCGGCGTCGTGTAGGAAATATTCTGAAACAGAGATTGCGACCGCAATTGGCTGCCGAAGTTAGCCCCGACTAGCCATCCACCTTGCCGCCAGGGGAAAGCTGAAGAAGGCCGCCACGGTGGTCCACAGGATGATGCGCGCGATGCGCCCGTTGTCGGCGCCGAAGCGCTCGGCCAGCATCGCTACGTTGCTCGCGCTCGGCAGCGCAGCCACCAGAACGATCGCCGCCAGCGCCGGCTGGCCGAGCGGCAGGCCCAGCGCGATCGCGCCTCGCGCGAGGCCATAGACCAGCAAGGGATGCAGCAGCAGCTTGATCGCCGCGACGGACAGCACGTCGGCCAGCCTCGCCTGCCGCAGCGGCTGCGAGCCGCTTCCCATCGCGGCGGCGACGAGCGCGCTGGCGCGGTGCTCGCGCGCCAGAAGCGCCGAGCGCGCCAGCACCGCGCCGATGGCGAACAGCGCCACCGGCGAGGCGGCGTCGGCCAGCATCGCGATCGTGCGCTCGACCGGCGCCGGCAGCGCAAGACGCGTGGCCGATGCCAGCCCGCCGAGCACGATGGCCCACGGCATCGGGTTCTGCACGATGCCGCGCAAGGCCTGCCGGGCCGCCTTGGCCGCACCGTGCTCGTCGGCGCCGGCCAGCCGCGACAGCGCGATGCACAGCGACGAGGTCACGACCAGGTCGAAGGCGATCGTGATGATCATCGGCGACGCCGCCTGCGTCCCGAGGATCGCAATCAGCAGCGGCACGCCCATGAAACCCGTGTTCGGAAACGCGGCCACCAGCGCGCCGAAGGCCGCATCGTTCCAGCCGATGCGCTGCCTGCGCGCCAGGACCACCGTGGCCGCCACCACGATCAGCGCACTGGCGCCCCACACCAGCGCCACGCCGGCATCGAGCAGCTGCGCGATCGGCGCTGCAGCGCCGAAGCGAAACAGCATGCACGGCAGCGCGAAATAGAGCACGAAGGCATTAAGCCCCGGAATCGCCGCGAGCGGCAGCGCGCCGGTGCGAGCCGCTGCGTAGCCGGCGGCGATCAAGGCGAAGAAGGGGATGGTGACGAAGAGGATCTGCAGCACGCGGGCGATTGTCGTTGCCGCGATGCTCAGAGCTGCGGCCCCAGCAGCGCGGCCAGGTTCTCCAGCAGCTTCTCGCGCCATGGCCGTTCCTGCCACTGGGCGAAGCTCACCGCCTTGCTCTTCGCGAGATCCTCCTCGAACACCGCCACCTGCGCGCGGGCGAAGGCCTCGTCGTAGATGTTGAGGTTGGCCTCGTCGTTGAGGCGGAAGGAACGGTTGTCGAAGTTGGTCGAGCCGACCGACACCAACAGATCGTCGACCACCATCACCTTGCAGTGGTACATGGTCGGCTGGTATTCGCTGATCTGCACGCCGGCTTCGAGCAGCGGACCCCATCCGGCGCGCGACGCGCGGCGAACGGTCTGCGCGTCAATGATCGGGCCGGGCGTGATGATGCGCACGCGCACGCCGCGCTTCGCCGCGGCGATGAGGGCAGCGCGCGCGAGATCGTCGGGCACGAAGTAGGCGCTCGAGAGATCGATGGTCCGGGTGGCCGCCGCGATCGACAGCAGGTACATCAGGTGCATGCTCTCGCTGCCGCCCGAGGGGGAGCTGCTGAACATCTGGGCCGCGCCGCCGCCGCGCAGCGCAATGGCCGGAAAGTAGCGCTCGCCGTGCAGCACCTCGCCCGATGCCTTGATCCAGTTGTCCATGAACACGGCCTGCATCTGCGCGACCACCGGCCCTTCCACCTTGTAGTGCGAGTCGCGCCAATGGTCGGGGTCCTGCGCGTTGCCGGTCCATTCGGGCGCGATGCCCACGCCGCCGGTGAAGCCCACCGCGCCGTCGACCACCAGCAGCTTGCGGTGCGTGCGGTTGTTGAAGCGTGCGATGTCGTACCAGCTCGGCTTGTGGAACCTGCGGATCTCCACGCCCGCTTCTTCCATCGATTGCAGAAACTTCTTCTCGATCTTCTGGCTGCCTACCCAGTCGAGCAGCACGTGCACCTTGATGCCGGCGCGGGCGCGTTCCGACAGCGCATCGGCAAAGGCGCGGCCGATGTCGCCGGACCAGTAGATGTAGGTCTCGAAGGTGACGCTCTTCTTCGCGCCGCGGATGGCCGCGAGCATCGGCGGAAAGATCCGGTCGCCGTTGATCAGCGCCTCGAACCGGTTGCCCTCGGTGACCGGCGGCCCGAGCAGGACGCCCATCGCACGGCGGAACTGCGCGTCGTGCAGGCTGTACTCGCGCTCGATGTGCTGCTCGATCTTCTTTTCGCCGGGCAGGAAGTTCAGCACGACCAGCGTTGCCACCACCGTGGCGAGCGCGGACCAGAAGGCGATGGTGAGCGGATGTCTTGTTTTCTTCATGCGCGGCGCCGATCACAAATGCGAACAGGTCTAACACCGCCATACACCTTCGGTCGTCCGACGGCGCCCCGTATCATTGCCCGCTTTGCGCCTCCCCTCCCCTGCCCCCTCATGTCCTCCGGTCTCAACCTCGCGCAACAAGAAGCCGTCAACTACATGCACGGCCCCTGCCTCGTGCTTGCCGGTGCGGGTTCGGGCAAGACGCGCGTCATCACGCACAAGATCGCGCGGCTGATCCAGGCCGGCCTGGAGCCCAAGCGCATTGCCGCCATCACCTTCACCAACAAGGCCGCGTCCGAGATGCGCGAGCGCGCCAAGGGGCTGATCGGGCGCGATGCGAAGCACGTGGTGGTCTGCACCTTCCACGCATTGGGCGTGCGGATGATGCGGGAAGACGGCGCCGTGCTGGGCCTGAAGCCGGCCTTCAGCATCCTCGACAGCGACGACGTGACCAAGATCCTGAAGGACGCCGGCGGCACTACCGACGCCGCGACCGCGCGCATCTGGCAGTGGACCATCAGCAAGTGGAAGAACATGGGCCTGAACGCCGCGCAGGCCGAGGCCCAGGCTGCCGACGACAACGAGCGCATCACCGCGCGCATCATGGGTCGCTACGAAGAGCGGCTCGCTGCCTACCAGAGCGTGGATTTCGACGACCTGATCGGCATGCCGCTCAAGCTCCTGCAGCAGCATGACGAGGTGCGCGCCAAGTGGCAGGCCGCGCTGGGCCACGTGCTGGTCGACGAATACCAGGACACCAACGCCACGCAGTACGAGGTGCTGAAGGCGCTGGTCGGCGAGCGCGGCCGCTTCACCGCGGTGGGCGACGACGACCAGTCGATCTACGGCTGGCGCGGCGCGACGCTCGACAACCTGAAGAAATTGCCAATCGATTACCCGAGTCTCAAGGTCATCAAGCTCGAGCAGAACTACCGCAGCACCAGCGCGATCCTGCGCGCCGCCAACAACGTGATCGGGCCGAACCCCAAGCTCTTTCCGAAGACGCTGTTCAGCGAGCTCGGCGAGGGCGAGCCGGTGCGCGTGGTCGATGCCGACAGCGAGGCGCACGAGGCCGAGCGCACGGTGGCGCGCATCCAGAGCCTGCGCGGCGGCGACGCCACAACGCAAGGCCAGCAGTACAAGGAGTTCCGCGACTTTGCAATCCTCTACCGCGCCAACCACCAGGCCCGGGTGTTCGAGCAGGCCTTGCGCCGCGCGCAGATCCCGTACAAGGTTTCCGGCGGCCAGAGCTTCTTCGACCGCGCCGAGATCAAGGACCTGTGCGGCTGGTTCCGTCTCTGGGTCAACAACGACGACGACCCGGCCTTCCTGCGCGCCGTGACCACGCCCAAGCGCGGCATCGGCCACACCACGCTGGCCAGCCTCGGCACCTTCGCGAGCCGGTACAAGCTGAGCCTGTTCGAGGCCCTGTTCTCGCCCTCGCTGCCGAGCGTGATGCAAAAGCGCGCGCAGGAAGGGCTGCACGAGTTCGGCCGCTACATCAACGACCTCGAATACCGCGCGCGCCGCACCATGGGCGCCGAGGATGCGCGCAGCTTCCTGGCCGACTGGCTGAAAGAGATCGACTACGAGAAGCACCTCTACGACGGCGAGGACAGCGAGCAGGCCGCGGCCAGCCGCTGGACCAACGTGCTCGAGTTCTGCGACTGGATGGCGCAGCGCTGCGGCGGGCAGATCGACGATGCGAGCGGCGCCGGACCGCTCCAAGCCGCGAGAGCCCCCTCGGGGGGCAGCGAGGACACGCCAGTGCCGAGCGTGGGGGCACGCAGTTCCGGCGCCAACGTGGAGAGCGAACGCAAGAGCCTGCTCGAAGTGGCGCAGACCATTTCGCTGCTGTCCACCATCAGCGAGCGCGAGAAGGACCAGAACGTGGTCACGCTCTCCACGCTGCACGCGGCCAAGGGCCTCGAATGGCCGCACGTGATGCTGGTCGGCGTGACCGAGGGACTGCTGCCCTTCAAGCTCGACGACGACGGCGGCCGGCAGGAGAAGGTCAGCGACGACACGCTGCAGCGGCTGCAGGAAGAGCGCCGCCTGATGTACGTGGGCATCACGCGCGCGCAGCGCAGCCTGGCGGTGAGCTGGACCAAGCGGCGCAAGCAGGGCCGCGAGATGGTGCCGGCGCAGCCGAGCCGCTTCATCGCCGAGATGGCGCTCGACAAGAAGACCATCAAGGAAGACCCGCGCGAGAAACTCAAGGCACTGCGCGCCGAATTCGCGCGCAAGGTCCAGGACAACGCTGCCGCAGCGGCGGCCGCTGCGGCGGCAGCCCCATGAAGTGCAGTGTGCTGTTCCTCGCCCTGTGCATGGCCGCCGGCAGCGCGGCGGCCCAGCCTGCATGCCCCGCCAGCGGCCGCGAACTGCCGGTCGAGGCGCTCTACGGCCAATGGGAGGCGCGCTTCGAAGGCGTGCCGGGCATCGCGCGGCTGCAGCTCGCCAGGCATCCTGAATACGCCGGCGTGCGCGGCACCATCACGCGCGACGACGGCGCGGCAAGCCCCTCGGTCGCGCAGCTCGCGGGCGACATCGACGACGAGGGCCTGCTCAACATCGACGAATCGATGGACGGCCGTGCCATCAGCGGCGTCTGGCTCGGCGAGCTGCAGGCGGGATCCTGCGGCAAGGAGTTCAGAGGAACCTGGCGAAACGCCGCCGACGACAGCACACGTCCTTTTGTACTGAACAAGACGGGGAGTTGGCAATGACGAACACACATACCACCCTATTCGCCGCGCTCCTTGCCGGCCTCGGCAGCGCAGGCGCGCACGCGCAACCGGCACAGAACCCGCCGAGCCCGCTCGCCGACGCGCAGCTGACCTGGCAGCAGTGCCAGCGCCTTGCCGACAACAAGGAAGCGCGGCTGGCCTGCTTCGACCGCTGGGCGCAGCAGCAGACGCTGCCGGCCGTGTCGGTGCCTGTGGCACCGCCGGTGCTCGCCAACACCCAGCCGCCGGCGCCGGTGGACGCCGCGGTGCCCGCCACGCGCGTGGTCTCGGTCGCGACCGTGGATGGCTGCCGCGACAGCCAGTACTCCTTGCTCTCGCGCTTCTGGGAGCTCGAGAACGGCACCGACTGCGGCACCTTCAGCTTCCGCGGCTACCGGCCGCTCAATGTGTCCGCCACGGCGGCCACGAACAAGCCGCAGACGCCGACCTCGCCCGCCGCCGGCCACACCGGCGATTCCATCGCCTACCAGGCCAACGAGATGCGCATCGGCCTCTCGGTGCGGACCAAGCTGGCCCAGGGCATGCTGACGCAGAACGATCCGGTCAAGAAGGATTCGCTGTGGTTCGGCTACAGCCAGCAATCGACCTGGCAGCTCTTCAACGGTGCGATCTCGCGGCCCTTCCGAACCACCGACCACGAGCCGGAGCTGATGTACGTCTATCCGACCGACGTGCCACTGGCGGGCGGGTGGCGCTGGCGCTATGCGGGGCTCGGCCTGGTGCACCAGTCGAACGGCCAGAGCCTGCCCTATTCGCGCAGCTGGAACCGCGTCTACCTGATGGGCGGCATGGAGCTGGGCGACCGCTTCACCCTCACCGGCCGCGTGTGGCAGCGTCTGCATGAGGATGCTGCGAAAGACGACAACCCCGACATCTCCAACTACATCGGCCGCGCCGAGCTCACGGGCCGCTGGAACCTGAACCCCTACAACACGCTCGGGCTGACGGTGCGCAACAACCTGCGCGAGAGCGGACGCGGCTCGGTGCGGCTCGAATGGCTCAAGGACATCGGCAACTCGAGCAGGAGCAACCTGCGCTTCCACACGCAGCTGTTCCACGGCTACGGCGACACGCTGGTCGACTACAACCGCAAGCGCACCGTGCTGAGCATCGGGTTGAGCCTGGTCGATTTCTAGGGAGCCGCTGCTTCGGCTCAGTCTGCCGTCGCGCCGGACTTCTTCACCAGCTCGGCCCAGCGCGGGATCTCGCGCGCCATGTGCTCGCGCAGTTCTTCCGGCGTGCTGCCGACGATCTCCATCGCCAGCTGATCCGAGAGCCTGGCCTGCACGTCGGGCTGCTTCAGCGCCTTGACGATCTCGGCGTTGAGGCGCTGCACGATCGGCTTGGGCGTGCCCTTGGGCGCATACACCGCCTGCCACGACGACATCTCGAAGCCGGGAATGCCCGATTCGATCATGGTCGGCAGTTCGGGCACGAGCGCGATGCGCTTGCCGGTCGTCACGGCCAGCAGCTTGAGCTTGCCGCTCTTGACCAGCGGCAGCGCCGCCGTCACCTGGTCGAACATGAAGGGCACCAGCCCCGCCGCCACGTCGGTCATGGCCGGCGGCGTGCCCTTGTACGGCACGTGGGTGAGCTTCACGCCGATCAGGTCGGCGAACATCTCGCCGGCCAGGTGGGTGGAGGTGCCGGCGCCGGAGGAGGCGAAGCTGCGCTTGCTCTCGTCCTTCTTTAAGAGCGCCACCAGTTCGGCCACCGAATTCACGCCGAGCTGGCTGTTGACGATCAGCACGTTGGGCAGGCGCGCGACCAGCGAGACCGGCTCGAAGTCCTTCATCGGGTCGTAGGGCAGCTTCTTGTAGAGGCTGGCATTGATGGCGTGCGTGCTGATGGTGCCGCCGAAGAGGGTGTAGCCGTCGGGCGCGGCCTTCGCCACGTAGGCGGCGCCGATGCCGCCGGCCTGGCCGGGCTTGTTCTCGACCACCACCGACTGCTTGAGGCTTTCGCCCAGCTTCTGGGCCAGCGTGCGGCCGACGATGTCGGTGGAGCCGCCGGGCGTGAAGGGCACGACGTAGACGATGGGCTTGGCGGCCGGCCACTCGGGGGCCTGGGCCCAGGCGGCCACGGGGGCGAGCGCGGCCAGCAGCAGCGCCACGGCGCGGCGGGTGAAAAACATGGTTTGTCTCCTTGGATTCTCGAAAAAGAAAAATAGGACTCAGCGGCCCTTGGCCTGGCGCCAGGCCGCGAAATCGCTGCGGCTCTGTTCGTCGGTCGGCGGGTAGAGGCCGAGGATCGAGCGGCCTTCGAGCACCTTTTCCTGCACGAAGTCCTCGAAGGCCGTCATCTCGGTCGCCTCGGCGGCGATCTCTTCGGCCAGGTGGGCCGGAATGACGACCACGCCTTCGGCATCGCCCACGATCACGTCGCCGGGAAACACGGGCGCGTCGCCGCAGCCGATGGGCACGTTAATGTCGATGGCCTGGTGCACCGTGAGGTTGGTCGGCGCGCTCGGGCGGCAGTGGTAGGCCGGGAAGCCGAGCTTCGCGATCTCGGGGCTGTCGCGGAAGCCGCCGTCGGTCACCACGCCGGCGGTGCCGCGCTTCATCAGTCGCGTGACCAGGATGCCGCCGGCCGAGGCGGCGCGCGCGTCCTTGCGGCTGTCGATCACCAGCACGGCGCCTTCGGGGCACTGCTCCACCGCCTGGCGCTGCGGATGGTTGCGGTCGAGGAAGACGCTGATCGGGTTCAGGTCCTCGCGCGCCGGCATGTAGCGCAGCGTGAAGGCCTCGCCCACCATGTTGGGCAGGCCGGGATCGAGCGGCCGCACGTCCTGGATGAACTGGTTGCGCAGGCCGCGCTTGAACAGGGCCGTGCACAGGGTGGCGGTGCTCACCTTCATGAGCTGCTCGCGGGTGGCGGGATTCACGGGGGTCTCCGTTCTCGAAAGGTGGGGCTGAAAAGGCCGGTCAGAAGATGTCGGGCTCGGGCACCGGCTTGCCGAAGCCGGTTTCCAGGAAGTCGAAGTCGCAGCCTTCGTTGGCCTGCTTGATGTGGCGGCCGAACATCCAGCCATAGCCGCGCTCGTAGCGCGGCGGCGGCGGCGTCCACCGGGCCTTGCGTTGCGCGAGTTCCTCGTCGCTGATCTCGAGGTGGATGCGCCGCGCCGGCACATCCACGCTGATGCGGTCGCCGGTCTTCACCAGCGCCAGCGGGCCGCCGATGGCCGCCTCGGGCGAGCAGTGCAGCAGGCAGCCGCCGTAGCTGGTGCCGCTCATGCGTGCATCGGACAGGCGCAGCATGTCCTTGACGCCCTGCTTCAGCAGCTTGGTCGGGATCGGCAGCATTCCCCACTCCGGCATGCCGGCGCCGCGCGGGCCGGCGTTGCGCAGCACCAGGATGTCGTCGCCCGTCACGTCGAGGCCGGGGTCTTCCACCGCCTTCTTGAGGGCAGGGTAGTCGTCGAACACCAGCGCGCGGCCGCTGTGCTGCAAGAGGTGCGGCGCGCAGGCGCTGGGCTTGATCACCACGCCGTCGGGCGCCAGGTTGCCGCGCAGGACAGCCAGCGCGCCTTCGGCATAGATGGGGTTGGCGAGCGGCCGGATGACGTCGTCGTCGTAGACCTCGGCGCCTGCGATGTTCTCGCCGAGCGTGCGGCCGTTGACGGTGAGCGCCTCGGTCTGCAGGTGGCCGCGGATGCGCTCCAGCATCGCAGGCAGGCCGCCGGCGTAGAAGAAGTCCTCCATCAGGTAGGCGTCGCCGCTGGGCCGGATGTTGGCGATGACCGGCACCCGGCGGCTGAAGGCATCGAAGTCGTCCAGGCTCACCGCATGGCCGGCGCGGCGCGACATCGCGATCAGGTGCACGATGGCGTTGGTGCTGCAGCCCATGGCCATCGCGCAGGCGATGCCGTTCTCGAAACTGGCACGCGTGAGCAGCCTCGCGGGAGTGAGGTCTTCCCACACCATCTCGACGATGCGGCGGCCGCAGTCTGCGCTCATGCGGATGTGGTTGGCGTCGGCCGCGGGAATGCTGGAGGCTCCCGGCAGGCAGAGGCCAACCGCCTCGGCGATGCCCATCATGGTGGCGGCCGTGCCCATGGTCATGCAGGTGCCGTGGCTGCGGGCGATGCCGGCTTCCATCTCGCTCCAGGCCTGCTCGCCGAGGCGCCCGGCGCGGCGCTCGTCCCAGTACTTGAAGGCGTCGGAGCCCGAGCCCAGCACCTTGCCCTTCCAGTTGCCGCGCAGCATCGGGCCGGCCGGCAGGTAGATGAAGGGAATGCCCATGCTGAGCGCGCCCATCGTGAGGCCGGGCGTGGTCTTGTCGCAGCCGCCCATCAGCACCGCGCCGTCCACGGGGTGGCTGCGCAGCAGCTCTTCGGTTTCCATCGCGAGGAAGTTGCGGTAGAGCATGGTGGTGGGCTTGACCATGCTTTCCGACAGCGAAATGGCCGGCAGCTCCAGCGGGAAGCCGCCCGCCTGCAGCACGCCGCGCTTGACATCGTCCACCCGCTGCTTGAAATGCGAGTGGCACTGATTGGCATCGCTCCAGGTGTTGACGATGGCGATCACCGGCTTGCCCATCCAGTCGGCATAGCTGTAGCCCATCTGCAGCACGCGCGAGCGGTGGCCGAAGGAGCGGAAGTCGTCGGGTGCGAACCAGCGGGCGCTGCGCAGGGATTCGTAGAGGCGTTTCATCGGTTTGTCTCTGGGATCGCAGTCGCGTCGGCGGGATTAAAACACTAATATATTAGTACGTCAATGCCACAATCCAGCCCCGATGAGCCCCCTCCCGAAGATCCGACTCGACCGCACCCGCCTGGCCGCACCCCAGGTGCTGGAAAAGCTGCGCGACGCCATCCTGTCGCTGGAGCTGGCACCCGGCACCGTGCTGGCGCGGCAGGAACTGGCCAACCACTTCGGCGTGAGCCAGACGCCGGTGCGCGAGGCCCTGCTGCGCCTCAGCGAGGAAGGGCTGGTGGACGTGTTCCCGCAACACGCGACGCTGGTCAGCCGCATCGACATCGCGGCGGCACGCCAGGCGCATTTCCTGCGCCGCTCCATCGAGCTGGAGCTGGTGCACCAGCTCGCGCTGGAGGCGCCGCCGGGGCTCGTCGAGCAGATGAAGGCCACCATCGCGCAGCAGGCGGCGCTGGCAACGGCACAGCGCTACGGCGACTTCGTCGGCGCCGACCGCGCCTTCCATCGCCTGATGTACGAAGCCGGCGGCGTGCCCGACCTGTGGGAGCTGGTGGGCCGCGTCTCGGGCCACGTGGACAGGCTGCGCCGCCTGCACCTGCCCAGCGCCGGCAAGACCGAGGCGATCCTGCGCGACCACCGCGCCATCGTGCGCGCCATCGACGCCAAGGACCCGGCCGCCGCCCAGGCGGCGCTGCGCAAGCACCTGTCGGGCACGCTCAGCGCGGTGGACGAGATCTGCCGGCAGTACCCGGGCTATGTCGCGGCCTGAGCGGGACGCCTGAAGGCCGCAGACGCGTTACCTGCCGCCGATCGACTTCAGGGCGCCGCGGCTCGCCCGCGTCAGCGGCGCGCGCCGTCACGGCGCGGGTGGTGATCGGGGCAGGTACTCGGCCGCGTGCTCTTGCAGCCCCACCAGCCAGTAGCGCGCGTCCGTTGCATCGCCGTGATAGGCGGCAGGCAGCCATGCGCCCCATCTGCCGTACTCGGCTTGCAGTTCATCGAGCGGCGGACATGTCACGTCGCCGGCTCGCTCCTCGAGCGCTCGTGCCAGCACCGGCCGCCAAGTGGTGGGCAATTCGATGGCGGGCAGATAGGTCGCCGCCATCCTTGCGGCTGTGCGCGGCAGGTGCTCGGCCTCGGCGCGAAGCACACGCAGCACGGCGAACTCGTGCAGGGTTGGGGGTCTGGGCGAACTCATGGGCGTTTTCCGTCCGGGTCGAGACACGAGCCCGGCCGACGATCAATGGAACTTACGGACTGTACGCAACGTAGAGGGTCCGCGCGAGGCGGCAAGCAGATTCCGAACACCCGAAGCAACCCGCGCAGTTTGTTCTCCAGATCGGAGGGTTCGTCAACCTTAGCGCCTTCCGCGATCGATGTCAGTGCCCTCTATTCAAGCAGCGGTTCCAGCCCGGGTGCGTTGTCGATCTCGGAGGGCTTGTAGAGCTTGTGCTGCGCCGCGGGGCCGAAGGCGTCCGTGACCACCGCAAGGCGCCAGGGGTCTCCCCGCTTCGCGCATGCCCGCTCCTCCCCCGTGAGTTGAAACCCGGTCATTCCAGCCGCAGTACCCTTCACCGCGAGCTTGAGCAGTATGGCGCCCTTCTTGTCCGACACCTCGATGTCGTAGCCGAGCTTTTGGCCGGCCACGTTCTCGGCTTTGTACCCGTAGCCCGCGAAGTGACGCGTCAGGTAGTCCATCGCAGCCGCTTGGACCTCTTCTCGGGATGCCTGACCCGACGGGCCTTGCGGCGCAGCAGGCGGAACGCCGCCCCGCGCCCGTGCGGCTTGCATGTCTTCTTCGGTCGGCAGCCATCCGCGCGGGCCTCGAACCAGAACCGCCAGTCTTTGATCGGCATCCCACGCAGCGACATGCCATTCTTCGTCGTCCGGGACGCGTGTCGAGACCTTGGCGGCCCGGTTGTTTTCCAGATCGAGGATGGGTACCCGGTTCGTCTGCAGTACCGCCCGGAACCCCCGGGCTGCGTCCAGCGAGCGCTTGAGCAATTCGAGTCTGTCCTTGGCTCGCTGAACTTGGAGAGCGGTGCGCTCTCCGCCGCCGATCCGATGCTGCGTATCCAGAGACTCGAGATAGAACCACCGCCCGCCAGTCCCGATCCGCACGAACTCTGCCCAGATGGTGGCGATGACGATGTCGCCCGTCGCCAGCCAGGCGTACTCGGACGCCTTCTGGCGTGCATCGAACACACCCATCTTGGCGATGATGTCGACGGGCGTGCGCTTCTCGCCCAACAGGCGCTTTTCGTTGATGACCGCAAGGACTGCGGGGTCGACTTCTTTGTCCATTCAGTGGGATGCAGGCGTTGTGACCTGTTCGAGTATGCCTGCCTGAAAGCGCGCGGCGTCTGCGCCAGGGCATGTTGGACCCTACTGACTCCGGGTCGAGCCATTTCCTCACATCGCCCCATCGTCTCGACGCGCTTGATTTGGCTGGGTTTCTCCGGCGTTGGAGGCCGGCTCGAATGCTCACTGCGAGGACGCCATGCCCAGCGATTCAGGCGCGACCCGTTCGTTCTGGATGGAAGTCTCCGTTCCAGACTTTTCACCGCTCGCTGCGAACTCCACGACGGATGTTTGCATCATCGGCGCCGGCATCGCAGGGTTGAGCACCGCCTATCAGTTGCTGCTGGAAGGCCGGAAAGTGCTTGTGCTCGACGACGGCCCCGTCGGCAGCGGCGAGACCGGCCGTACGACCTCGCATCTGTCGAATGCGTTCGACGATCGCTACCACCGCATCGAGAGCCAGCACGGCGAGGAAGTCAGCTTTCTGGTGGCACATAGCCATACGGCCGCCATCGACCGCATTGAAACAATCGCCCGCGGCGAAGGCATCGAGTGCGACTTCCGCCGCGTCGACGGCTATCTCTTCTCTCCGCCGGATGCGCCGCAGGACGAACTCGAAAAAGAACTGAATGCTGCGCGTCGAGCCGGCTTGACCGGCGTGACCCGGATCGACGCTCCACCTGGATCCACTCAACCCCTGGGACCTGCGTTGCTGTTTCCGCGCCAAGGGCAGATCCACCCGCTCGCCTATCTCGGCGGCTTGGCGCAGCGCATCGTCGCGCTGGGCGGCCGCATCCATTGCGGCACCCACGTGGTCGAGGTCGAGGACGGCCATCCGACGCGCGTGAAGACCCAGGAGGGACAGGTGGTCAGTGCCGCGGCCACCGTGGTCGCCACGAACACGCCGATCAACAATCGGTTCGTCATCCACACGAAGCAGGCGGCGTATCGCACGTTCGTGGTCGCCCTGCGCGTCAAAAAGGACTCCGTGCCGTGGGCGCAGTGGTGGGACACGCTGGACCCCTACCACTACGTTCGCATTGCCGGCCGTCTGGACGACATGCACGATCTCTTGATCGTCGGCGGCGAGGACCACAAGACGGGGCAGAAGGACGACGCCGAGACACGCTTCGAGCGGCTCGCGGCGTGGGCACACGCGCGCTTCCCGGCGCTCGGACAGCCTCTTTATCGCTGGTCCGGCCAAGTGATGGAGCCGATCGACGGCCTCGCCTTCATCGGCCGCAATCCGGGCGACGATCACGTTTTCATCGTCACCGGCGACTCCGGAAATGGCATGACCCACGGAACGATCGCCGGCATGCTGCTGACGGACCTGATTCTCGATCGCGAAAACCCATGGGCGAAGGCCTATCACCCGTCGCGCAAGTCGCTCAAGGCCGCGGGCGAGTTCGCCAAGGAGAATGCCAACGTGGCTGCCCGGTACAAGGACTGGCTGACAACGGGCGACGTCAGCAACATTCGCGAGATTGCGCCTGGCGATGGCGCCGTCGTTCGCCATCACCTGCACAAGATCGCCGTCTACCGCGATCCGCACGGGGTAGCTCACGCCTTCGATGCGGCATGTCCCCACTTGGGCTGCATCGTCGAGTGGAACAGCATCGAGAAGTCGTGGGACTGCCCCTGCCATGGATCCCGATTCGACATGCAGGGCCGCGTGATCAACGGTCCCGCCGCTATCGGATTGAGTGCTGCCGAGCTACCAGCCGAGAAAGCCGACCACCGCAGTTGACCGAACTTCCACCTGGCCGCCGGCTTATCTGCCTGGGCCACCGCCACCGACTCCTGCGCCGACTCCGGCGCCAACGCCGGCGCCGACTCCTGCGCCCACTCCGGCCCCAACTCCTGCGCCAACGCCGGCACCTGCACCCGGACCACCACCGCCTCCTGCACCGGCGCCCACGCCCGCACCCGCACCCGCACCCGCACCCGCACCCGCGCCCGCGCCCGGACCACCACCAGCACCAGCACCAGCACCAGCACCAGCACCAGCGCCAGCACCCGCGCCTCCGCCTCCGCCTCCGCCGGCGCCCGCGCCTGGACCACCACCGGCTCCAGCACCCGCACCTCCGCCTGGACCACCACCCGCGCCCGCACCGGCACCCGCGCCTGAACCACCACCGGCCCCTGCACCGGCACCCGCACCTGAACCACCTCCGGCCCCTGCACCCGCACCCGCACCGGCGCCGGCGCCAGCAGAACCGGAGTCCCCTGAGGCGCCATCCCCGGCGCTGCCCCTGGCAGGGTCAGCCCTGGCCATTCTTCCGACAGCACCCGAGCTGGCCGCGCCAGAAAAGCCAGTCATCCCTGACAGCGAGCCCGAACCGCCGACTTGAGGTGATCGCGCAAGCTGACTCGATTGCCTGGCGTTGAAGCAAGGCGCCTCCCCGAAGGGGTTGTACCGGTCGCAGGCGGCCGCGCTTCTCGTTGCCACAGGAGGGGCGGCGGCTTGAAACTCCGTGGCCGAGCGCACTGCGGAACGCGCATCGCTGGCGCCCGGGCGCGCATCAACGGTAGCTGGCGTCGCCAAGGCAAGAGGCGGAGCGGCAGGCGCGTCGGCCTTGCTTTCGAACGTGTTCGTCCCGGCAGTTCTGGGCGCCGGCAGCACCTGCACACTTGGCCTTGGCGCTGATGCGGCACGCGCTGTTCCCGACGGAACTCGAATTGTCGTCACCGTCGTTCGGGGCGGCTGGGGAACGGGGTCGTCTTGGGCGACCGAGTCAGCCGGTGCGGCCTGGGAAGGCAGGCCTGATGGCGTCTGCGGCGATGGTGGCTGCTTTGCGTCTTCCGTTGCCGGCGTGGCCGATTGAGTGATCACCACTGGGGGGTCCGTAGGCGCCGTCGGCGGCGGCGGATCGGCGGCCGCGGCCTGACCCACAGACGCTGCGGGCGGCGGCGGAATAGTTTTCACCGCATGGTTCTCCGATGGGGCGGAAGGCGGCGCCGAGGCTGCCGCCGATGGTTCCACCGGCACGGCGGCCGGCGGCGGAACCGCGGCTTTCGTTCGTTCCGCAGGCAGGCTCGCCGATTGCCAAAGGGACGAGGCGGCGCTCGAGAGCGGCGGGCTGCGTGTCGCGGAGCGCCCCAGGTACCAGAAGACGAAAGCCCCATGCAAGAGCGCCAGCACGATCAACAGCCAGACGATGGAGACGTCGACGCCGTGCGGCACCGGGACAAAGCCGATGCGTCTCGGGGATCGATAGCTGTTCTGCTCGCGCGCAGCCGCGTTCAATGACACCGCAGAGGGCGCAGCGGTATGCATCCAGCGCGGCTCGCTGACGGTGGTGTCGAACGTCGTCGTGCCCGAGCGGACGCCCGAAAACTTACCGGCACAGCCACAGCAATATCTGGCGCGGTCCCTGTTGGGCGTATGACACGACTCGCAAAACTTCGTCATACCGGCGAGCGAACGGCCCACGACACAGACGCAACGCGGCAGTACCGTTCCGCTTTGGCCTGGGCGAGGCTTCGCCACGATCGCTGCTCTGCGACTGCTCGCCTGGCGAATATCAGCAACTCGGTGTCGGCGGGGCCGGAACCTGCGCCGTCGATCTGTTTTCGGAAGGCGCAAACGATGCGATCCTGGGCCGCCTTCCGGAGGCGCTTCGCCGCAGCCCAAGCCCGATAGGCGTCCCTTTCGCTGCGGATGGCCGACCGCTGAGCCGGCCCTCCACGGCGCAAGGCGATGAGACGATGCCTTTTCTTGGCGGCAGGGCTCCTTCTGCGTGTGACTTTTGACATCCTTTTCTCCATTGCGACGGGCGCACCATGGGAAGTGTTCACAGTTGTAGTGCTCTTGTCTTATAGTGAACAGCGCCTGGCTGTAAGACGGCGACTGAAGTCGCTGTCCCGCTCGTAAAGAGACGTTCACCCACTTGCTTTCACCGTCGGGAGGCTCGACGTGTCGCACAGAACATTGCCCGTGCTGATCGAGATCAGGCTGCGCTGGTCGGAAAAGGTCCGTCCGGAACAGCGTCACGGATCCCACGGCGGCTTGTGGATTCCGGCTACGCCGCACAGCAGGGACCAGCTTGCGCACGCTGTAGAGTTGGGCAACAGAATCCATGGCGAGGGAACGCACTGGATTGAAGAACGCCAGGCTTGATCAGGGCACCTTTTTGTTGAGCGACAAACCAGCGAAAACGACCGAAGAAGGTCGGGTCTCTTGGACCCTGACCGCCTGCGCCCGCGTCATGCGTCCGTTGGTCAAACTCGCGCTGGCCTTCGGCGTCAAGCATGCGCAGCTGGAGGCCTTGCTGCGCGACCTCTTGCTCGATGAAGCGCGCCGCGCATGGATCGAAAGCAAAGGCAGCGAGCCGAACATCAGCCAGCTGTCGGTGACCACGGGCTTGAACCGCAAGGCCGTGACCGCCAAGGTGCGCGAGCCCGAAGATCCCCTGCCGCACACCGAGATGTCGGCTGCCTCCAAAACCCTGACCTTGTGGATGCAGATGTTCGCCGACAATCCGGCGCGCCGATCGCTGCCCATCGTCGCGGAAGATGATGCACCCTCCTTCGAGGCCGTCGCCCGGCATGCCAGCCGCGGCAACGTCCACCACCGCGCCGTTCTCGACGAACTGGTGCGTCTGAACATGGCGGTCGAGCACGGAGGGCGCGTCGAGCTCAACGCCACCGCTTTCGTCCCGGCGAAGGACCTGAAATCGATGCTCGCCTTTATTGGCGACAACACGCGCGATCACCTGCTCGCGGCCGTGACCAATACGCTCGGCGCAGAACCGCCACTGCTGGAGCGATCCGTCTTTGCAGGAGGGATTTCGCTCGATGATTGCGAACGCATCCATCAGTTCGTGCGGGAGCGCTGGAGCGAGCTGCATTACCAGCTGACGAAGGAAATGACGCGCGCCTACGACGAGGCCGAGGAATCAGCCTCGGGCCGCATCCGCGTCGGCATCTACACCTACTACGAAAACGGTGCGAGCGAGTACGCTAGAGAACTGCCCACCGCTCCCTCCAAACGATCGAGACGAAAAGCATGACGAGCACTTGGCTGCGCAACGGCTTTCTGGCACTGCTTGTCGGGCTGCTGCTTTCTTGCGGTGGCGGTGGTGGCGGAGGCGGCGCGGGCTCCGCAGGGTTCGGCGGTGGCTCGGTCGCCGGCGGCGAGAGCAGTCCCGTTGGCGGTGCGAGCGACGGCCAGGGCGGCGGCACTTCG
>NZ_RWKI01000023.1 GCF_003984645.1 Variovorax sp. MHTC-1 | reverse complement strand
GGATCCTGCCGTACAGCCATGAGGTGTGCACGCGCTTCGCGCGGCGGTATGCGAAAGGGGCACTTTGCTGCCGATCGCCTACACGATCCTTAGGCGTTCGGCCGAGACGGCGCCTGGTGGATGCCGTTGGCGACTCGGGGAGACGGCTTCCACAGGCCTTCGTGAGGGGGCACAACGAAGCGGCCGTCGCGATCGACACAGGACGCGCAGCGCTAGTTTGAGCATTTATTAGCAGTTACCTGCCGTTCGAACCTGCACGGGCGTCGTTCGGGCATTTGCGTCGGCGACCTAAAGCGCGAGGAGCTTGGCGAGCCGCATGCCACCTGGATCGCCGTTTGGGCATTTATTAGCTCAGGACAACAGATACGCCTGCACACCAATCCCCGGGAAAACCCGAGCAGCATCTGGCGCAATCTTGCCTACATTGCTTGTATGCAAGATTACTGACTGCTTGCATGCAACCAATCACGGAGACTCCCATGCCCCGTTTCGCCAAATCGCTCTTCGGTCAGGTGGTCATCGCGCTGGTGCTCGGCGTGGTGGCGGGCCTGTTCTTTCCCGAGTTCGCCGCCAAGCTCAAGCCGCTGGGCGACGGCTTCATCAAGCTGATCAAGATGATCATCCCGGTGCTGGTCTTCTGCGTGGTGGTGCACGGGATCGCCGGCGCGGGCGACCTGAAGCGCGTGGGCCGGGTCGGCGTCAAGTCGCTGATCTACTTCGAGGTGCTGACCACCATCGCGCTGGCCATGGGCTTGGTGCTGGGCTTCGTGTTCAAGCCGGGCGTGGGCATGAATGTGGACCCCGGCGCGCTCGACGCCGCGGCCATGAGCGCCTATGCCTCGAACGCCGACAAGCTCACCAGCGGCGGCACGGTGGACTTCCTCATGAAGCTGATCCCGACCACGGTGGTCAACGCCTTCGCCACCGGCGACGTGCTGCAGGTGCTGCTGTTCGCGGTGCTGTTCGGTTGCGCGCTGGCGCTCCTGGGCCCGCGCGGCAAGCCGGTCGGCGATTTCGTCGAGACGCTCTCGCAGGTGCTGTTCAAGATCATGGGCATCATCATCAAGCTGGCGCCGCTGGGCGTGCTGGGCGCCATCGCCTTCACCGTGGGCAAGTACGGCGTCGGCTCGCTCAAGCAACTGGGCATGCTGGTCGCGCTGTTCTACGCGTCCGTCATCGTCTTCGTGTTCGTGGTGCTGGGCTTTGTGATGCGGCTCTCGGGCTTCAGCCTGATCAAGCTGCTGCGCTACCTGCGCGAGGAGCTGACCATCGTGTTCGCCACCACCTCGTCGGACAGCGTGCTGCCGCAGATCATGGCCAAGCTGCGCCACATGGGCATCCGCGACTCGACGGTGGGCCTGGTGATCCCGACCGGCTACTCCTTCAACCTCGACGCCTTCTCGATCTACATCACGCTGGCGGCCGTGTTCATCGCGCAGGCGACCAACACGCCGATCTCGACGGCCGACCTGCTGACCATCCTGGCGATCGCGCTGGTCACTTCCAAGGGTGCGCACGGCGTGCCGGGTTCGGCGATCGTGGTGCTGGCCGCCACCCTGCATGCTATTCCCGCGATCCCGGCGATCGGGCTGGTGCTGGTGCTCTCGGTCGACTGGTTCATGGGCATTGCGCGCGCCCTGGGCAACCTGATCGGCAACTGCGTCGCCACCGTCGCGATCGCGGCCTGGGAAGGCGACATCGACCGCGAGCGCGCCCACGCCGTGCTGAACGGCACCCACTCGCCCGAGGACGAGCCGCTGGCCGAGCCCGGCTCCCCGGTCGCCGCGGCGCATGCCGCCCACGCGGCACACTAGGGCTCCTCCACAAGCCCTCGCCATGACCGACGTCACGCCCACCAACATCGCCGAGCGCGTGGTCGAAGCCATCCTGGCGCAGAAGCTCGCCCCCGGCGATCGCCTCGGCGAGCAGGACCTGGCGGAGAACTTCGGCGTCAGCCGAACGATGGTGCGCGAGGCGCTGATGCAGCTGCAGGCGCGCGGCTTCGTCGAGGTGCAGTCGAGGCGCGGGTGGTACGTGGTGCAGCCTTCGGCCGAAGAGGCGCGCGACGCCTTCGCCGCGCGCCGCATCGTCGAGGCCGGCATCCTGGCCGAGGCGGGGCGGCCGCTCGCGAAGGTGATCCGCAAGCTGCGCGAGCACATCGCCGACGAGAAGCGTGCCATCGCCGGGGCCGACGCCGCGACGCGCGCCTTCCTCCTGGCCGACTTCCACGTCTGCCTGGCCGACCAGATGGGCCACCGCCTGCTGGTCGACGTGCTGCGCGACCTCACGGCCCGCACCACGCTCGCGGCCACGCTGTTCCAGTCGAAGCACGAGGCCGGGCAATCGTGCGCCGAGCATGCGGCCATCGTTGCCGCGCTGGAGGCCGGCGACACGAAGCGTGCGCGGCAGCTGATGCTCGACCACATCGGCAACGTCGAGGAGGCGCTGCAGGTCGAGGCTGAGGCCGCACCGGGCGCCGACGAGCGCCTGCGCGCCACGCTGGCGCCGGTCGCGTTGCCGCGCGCATCGCGCTGAGGGAACGCAAAAGCCGGTCGGCTACAGTAGCCGGCGTATGAATTCACCCGAACTCCAGCGCGGCGTCTTCCTGTTTCTGCTGGCCGTCGTCACGGCCGCCTTTCTCTTGGTCCTGGCGCCCTTCTCCGGCGCCGTGCTCTGGGGCGTGGCGCTCGCCATCCTGTTCACGCCGCTCTACAAGCGGCTGCTTCGCAAGATGCCCAAGCGGCGCAACCTCGCGGCGCTCGCCACGCTCGCGATCTGCCTGGTGATCGTGATCATCCCGCTGTCGATGGTCACCGTCTCGCTGGTGCAGGAGATCTCGGTGGTGACGCAGAAGATCCGCTCGGGCGAAATCAGCTTCGTGCGCTACTTCCAGCAGATCGTGGCCGCTCTGCCGCAATGGCTGCTCAACCTGCTGGACCGCTTCGGCCTCGGCAACATGGAGGCGCTGCTCGGCAGGCTTTCGCAGGGGGCGGCCCAGACCAGCCAGATGATCGCCACCCAGGCCGTCAACATCGGGCAGAACACTTTCGAGTTCTTGGTCAGCTTCGCGGTCATGCTGTATCTGCTGTACTTCCTCTTGCGCGACGGTACCGAGCTGTCGAAGACGGTGCGCGAGGCGCTGCCGATGGCGCGGCCGCACACGCACTACCTGCTCAACAAGTTCACCACCGTGATCCGCGCCACCATCAAGGGCAACGTGGCGGTCGCGGTCGTGCAGGGCGCGCTGGGCGGCATCGCCTTCTGGTTCCTCGACGTGCAGGGGGCGCTGCTCTGGGCCGTGCTGATGGCTTTTCTCTCGCTGCTGCCTGCCGTGGGCGCAGCGCTGATCTGGCTGCCGGTGGCGCTCTATTTCCTGGCCACCGGCGCGATCTGGCAAGGCGTGTTCCTGATCGGCTTCGGCGTGGTCGTGATCGGGCTGGTCGACAACGTCCTGCGCCCGGTGCTGGTCGGCAAGGACACGCAGATGCCGGACTACATCGTGCTGATGTCCACCATCGGCGGCATGGCGCTGTTCGGCGTCAACGGCTTCGTGATCGGGCCGGTGATCGCCGCGCTGTTCATGGCCTCCTGGGACCTGTTCGCCTCGTCGAACAAGGAGCAGGACGAGCCGCCGGCCTGATCCGGGGCCGGTGCGCTTCGCCCGGCGGCGGCTAGCGCGCCCACCACCCCTCCCCGAAGCGCCCCTGCAGAAAGGCCACGAAGCTCGAGACCTTCCCCGGCACCAGCTTGGGCGAAGGGAACACGGCGTGGATCTCCTGCTCGGGCAGCGCATGGCCCGGCAGCACTTCCACCACCTTGCCCGCGGCCAGCGAATCGCTCGCCACGTAGCGCGGCATCAGCGCGATGCCGAGACCCTCGCGCGCCGCGGCGAGCACGGCCGAAAGGTTGTTGGAGCGCAGCCGGCCCGTGACCGGCACCGTGACCGGTTCCCCCTTGGGCGTGTGCATACGCCAGACGTCGTCGCCCACCACGCTGCTGTAGATCAGCGCCACGTGTCCGCTCAGGTCCTGCGCGCGCTTCGGCGTGCCGTGCTTCTTGAGGTAGCCCGGCGCCGCCACCATGACCCACGGGTTCATGCCGAGGAAGCGCGCGCCCAGCGATGAATCGGCCAGCTTGCCCATGCGCACCGCGACGTCGATGCCCTGCGCGATCAGGTCGACATAGCGGTCCTCGAAGCTGAGGTCCACCTGCACCTGCGGGTTGCGCGCCATGTATTCCAGCGCCAGCGGCACCACCACGCGCCGGCCGAAGGCGACCGAGGTGCCGACGCGCAGCAGCCCCTGCGCCTGCGACTCGCGCCGCCGCACCACGTTCTCGGCCTCCTCGGTCTCGCGCACGATGCTCTTGCACTTCTCGTAGTAGAGCGCGCCCGATTCGGTGAGGCTAACGCCGCGCGTGTTGCGGTTGAGCAGGCGCACCTTGAGCCGCGCCTCGGTGGCCGCGACCTGCTTGGTCACGGTGGGCTGGGTGGTGTTGAACTCGCGCGCCGCCTTGGAGAAGCTGCCGGTCTCCACCACGCGCACGAACATCTCCATCGCAAGCAATCGGTCCATGCCCCTGATCGTAGCCAGTTATTCCCCCATGGAATAGCTTTTATAGCCCCGCGCCGCCTTCTGCCCGAGGCCTCGAATTCCTACAGTCGAGGCCTCTGAAGGAGACAACCAACATGGCAAAGATGACCGCGGCCCAGGCCGCCGTTCTGGTGATGGAGAAAGAAGGCGTCACGCAGGCCTTCGGCGTGCCCGGCGCCGCCATCAATCCGCTCTACTCGGCGCTGCGCAAGCACGGCAGCATCGCCCACATCCTGGCGCGCCACGTCGAGGGCGCCTCGCACATGGCCGAGGGCTACACCCGCGCCATCGCCGGCAACATCGGCGTGTGCATCGGCACCTCGGGGCCGGCCGGCACCGACATGATCACCGGGCTCTACTCGGCCTGGGCCGATTCGATCCCGATCCTGTGCATCACCGGCCAGGCGCCGCGCGCACGGCTCTACAAGGAAGACTTCCAGGCGGTGGACATCGAATCGATCTCCAAGCCGGTCACCAAGTGGTCGGTCACGGTGCGCGAGCCGGGCCAGGTGCCGCAGGTGTTCCAGCAGGCCTTCCACCTCATGCGCTCGGGCCGCCCCGGCCCGGTGCTGATCGACCTGCCCTTCGACGTGCAGATGGCGCAGATCGAATTCGACATCGACACCTACCAGCCGCTCACGCCCTACAAGCCGGCGGCCACGCGCGCGCAGATCGAGAAGGCGATCGCGATGCTCAACGCCGCCGAGCGCCCGCTGATCGTGGCCGGCGGCGGCATCATCAACGCCGACGCCAGCGACTTGCTGGTGCGCTTCGCCGAGGCCACCGGCGTGCCGGTGATCCCGACGCTGATGGGCTGGGGCACGATCCCCGACGACCATCCGCTGATGGCCGGCATGTGCGGCCTGCAGACCAGCCACCGCTACGGCAACGCGACCATGCTCGCCTCCGACTTCGTGCTCGGCATCGGCAACCGCTGGGCCAACCGCCACACCGGCTCGGTCGATGTCTACACCAAGGGCCGCACCTTCGTGCACATCGACATCGAGCCGACGCAGATCGGCCGCGTGTTCACGCCCGACTTCGGCATCGTGTCGGACGCCAAGGCCGCGCTCGAGCTCTTCGTCGAAGTGGCCGAGGAGATGAAGGCCAAGGGCCAGCTGCCGAACCGCGGCCAATGGGCCGGCGAGTGCCTCGAGCGCAAGAAGACGATGCTGCGCAAGACCAACTTCGGCGACGTGCCGATGAAGCCGCAGCGCGTCTACCAGTGCATGAACCGCAACTTCAGCCGCGACACCTGCTACGTGAGCACGATCGGGCTGTCGCAGATCGCCGGCGCGCAGTTCCTGCACGTCTACAACCCGCGCAACTGGATCAACTGCGGCCAGGCCGGCCCGCTGGGCTGGACCATTCCCGCCGCGCTCGGCGTGCGCGCCGCGGACCCGACGCGCAAGATCGTCGCGCTCTCGGGCGACTACGACTTCCAGTTCATGATCGAGGAGCTGGCCGTGGGCGCGCAGTTCAAGCTGCCGTACATCCACATCGTGGTCAACAACTCCTATCTCGGCCTGATCCGCCAGGCGCAGCGCGGCTTCGAGATGGACTACTGCGTGCAGCTCGGCTTCGAGAACATCAACGCGGGCGAAGACAGCGGCGTCGAGCGCAGCTACGGCGTGGACCATCTCAAGGTGATCGAGGGCCTGGGCTGCAAGGCGATCCGCGTCTACAAGCAGGAAGAGATGAAGCCCGCCATCCAGCGCGCCGAAGAGCTCATGGCCGAGTTCAGCGTGCCGGTGGTGATCGAGGTGATGCTGGAACGCGTGACCAACATCTCGATGGGCACCGAGATCGACGCCATCAACGAATTCGAGCCGCTGGCCGAAAGCCGCGAAGACGCACCGACCGCAGTCGCCGTCGCAATGCTGGATTGAACCCACCCCCAGGCTTCGCGCACTTCGTGTCGCGCGCGCCTTCCCCCTCACCGGGGGCGACACCAGCGGCCCGGCGAAGCCGGTTCCGCGGTGTCCCCCGAACAGACATAAGGAAACCCGCATGCCCAGATTCGCAGCGAATCTCACGATGCTCTTCACCGAGCTGCCTTTCATGGAACGCTTCGAGGCCGCCGCCAAGGTCGGCTTCAAGGCCGTCGAATACCTGTTCCCCTATGCCTACGACAAGAAGGAGCTGACCGCCGCCCTGCGCGCCAACGGCCTGCAGCAGGTGCTGCACAACCTGCCCGCCGGCAACTGGGACGGCGGCGAGCGCGGCATCGCCTGCCATCCCGACCGGGTGAGCGAGTTCCGCGAAGGCGTGGGCATGGCCATCGACTACGCGACGGCGCTGGGTTGCCCCAAGCTCAACTGCCTGCTCGGCAAGCTGCCGCAAGGCGTGAGCGCCGAAGAAGCACGCAAGGTCGCGGTCGAGAACCTGCGTTTCGCGGCCCGCGAACTGCAGGCGGCCGGCATCATGCTGCTGATCGAGCCGATCAACCACTTCGACATTCCCGGCTTCTTCCTGACCCGCACCGACCAGGCGCTCGCGCTGATCGAGGAGGTCGGCTCCACCAACCTGCTGCTGCAGTACGACATCTATCACGCGCAGCGCATGGAAGGCGAGCTCGGCGCGACGATCGCGAAGAACATGGCCAGGATCGGCCACATCCAGCTGGCCGACAACCCCGGCCGCGGCGAGCCCGGCACCGGCGAGATCAACTATCCGTGGCTCTTCAAGCACATCGATGCGGCCGGCTACACGGGCTGGATCGGCTGCGAATACAAGCCGAAGAGCGACACCGTCAACGGCCTCGGCTGGCGCGCCGCCCTCACCCAATAACGACCTACAGACAAGACATCAAGGAACTCGACGCATGTCCAACACGGCACCCCAGAGAATCGGTTTCATCGGCCTCGGCATCATGGGCGCGCCCATGGCCGGCCACCTGCTCGACGCCGGCCATCAGCTCTTCGTCAACACCCAAGGCCCGGTGCCGGAGCTCTTCGTCGCCAAGGCCACGGTGTGCGCCTCGGCGGCCGAGGTGACGAGGCAGGCCGACATCGTCTTCATCATGGTGCCGGACACGCCCGACGTGGAGAAGGTGCTGTTCGGCGAGAACGGCGTGGCTTCGGCGTTGACCAAGGGCAAGACGGTGGTCGACTGCAGCTCGATCGATCCGATCGCGACCAAGGGCTTCGCGCAAAAGATCACCGACCTCGGCTGCGGCTGGATCGACGCGCCGGTCTCCGGCGGCGAGGTGGGCGCCAAGGCGGCGAGCCTTACCATCATGTGCGGCGGCGACGAAGGCACCTTCGGCCGCGTGCGGCCGCTGCTCGAGAAGATGGGCAAGAACGTCACGCTGGTCGGCGCAGCGGGCGACGGCCAGGTCTGCAAGGTGGCCAACCAGATCATCGTCGCGCTCAACATCGCGGCCGTCGGCGAGGCGCTGGTGTTCGCCAGCAAGGCCGGCGCCGATCCGGCCAAGGTGCGGCAGGCGCTGATGGGCGGGTTCGCCTCCTCGCGCATTCTCGAAGTGCATGGCGAGCGCATGATCAAGCGCACCTTCGCGCCGGGCTTCCGCATCGCGCTGCACCAGAAGGATCTGAACCTGGCGATGCAGAGCGCGCGTTCGCTTGGTGTCGCGCTGCCGCAGACTGCTGGCGCGGCTCAGCTGATGAACGCCTGCGCCGCCTTAGGCCACGGCCAGTCCGACCATTCGGCGCTCGTGAAGGCGCTGGAGGCGCTGGCGCAGCATCCCGTTCAGCCCGACTGATACCAATCTGCGTTCGAACGTGGCGCGCTGCAAAGGCGCCCACGGGTCCGGCGCGGGCGCCTTTGCGGGATGCGTTGTGGCGGTTTCCGGCTTCCCCAAACCACCCCCGACGCCTCCTCCGCGGAAGGTGATCTGCGGACCGGGCGACTTCTGGGGCGGCGAGGAGCGCAGCCTGGGGACGGGCGCGTGCGCAGCACGCGCTTCGTGACTGACTCGCCGCGGCTGTTTGAGCGCAGCGCCCCGCAGGGGCGCGTAGCGAGTTCCGCGGCGCCGTCCCCAAGCGAGCACCGCAGCGGAGTCGGCGCAACGCGCCGACCGCCCCAGCAGGAGCCCGGGCCGCAGACCGCCTTGCGCGGCGCGCAGACTTGCATCACGGCCTTCCGCGGCGCGCAGCGACACCGACGCAGCTTTCGTCCCTCGTGGTTCCACTACACGAAGTGCCCGCGCTTTTGGAGTAGCCTCGTTGGTCGTCAGAAACAAAGGAGACTTCCATGGCCGCCTCCCTGTCACCGGCAGAAGAAGCATTGCGCGACGCCGCGCGCGAATACCACCGCTCCCCGGCCAAAGGCAAGATCTCGATATCCCCGACCAAGCCGCTCCTGAACCAGCGCGACCTCTCGCTGGCCTACTCGCCCGGCGTGGCCTATCCCTGCCTCGACATCGAAGCCGACCCGTCGATGGCGGCCGAGTTCACCTCGCGCGGCAACCTGGTCGGCGTGGTCACCAACGGCACCGCGGTGCTGGGCCTGGGCAACATCGGGCCGCTGGCCGCCAAACCGGTGATGGAAGGCAAGGGCTGCCTGTTCAAGAAGTTCGCCGGCATCGACGTGTTCGACATCGAGCTCGCCGAGACCGACCCCGACAAGCTGGTCGAGATCATCGCCGCGCTCGAGCCGACGCTGGGCGGCATCAACCTCGAGGACATCAAGGCGCCCGAGTGCTTCTACATCGAGCGCAAGCTGCGCGAGCGCATGAACATCCCGGTGTTCCATGACGACCAGCACGGCACGGCCATCATCTCGGCCGCGGCGCTGATGAACGGGCTCGAACTGGTCGGCAAGAAGATCGAGGAGGTGAAGATCGCCGTCTCGGGCGCCGGGGCGGCCGCGATCGCTTGCCTGGATGTGATGATCGGCCTCGGCGCGAAGCCGGCCAACATCTACGCGGTCGACTCCAAGGGCCTGATCTACATCGGCCGCCCGGGCGGCTTCGACGATTCGAAATCGCGCTACGCGCAGAAGGACACCGGCGACCGCACCCTGGCCGACGTGATGAAGAACGCCGACGTGTTCCTCGGCTGCTCGGCGCCCGGGGTGGTCACGCAGGACATGGTCAAGAGCATGGCGAGCCAGCCGATCATCCTGGCGCTGGCCAACCCCGAGCCGGAGATCCGGCCCGAACTCGCCAAGGCAGTCCGCCCCGACTGCATCATCGCGACGGGCCGCTCGGACTACCCGAACCAGGTCAACAACGTCCTCTGCTTTCCCTACATCTTCCGCGGCGCGCTCGACTGCGGCGCGAGCAAGATCACGGAAGAGATGAAGCTGGCCTGCGTGCGCGAGATCGCGGATCTCACCAAGGCCGACATCAGCGAGGAAGTGGCCAACGCCTATGCCGGCCAGGAGCTCGCCTTCGGCCCCGACTACATCATCCCCAAGCCCTTCGACTCGCGCCTGATCCTGCGCATCGCTCCGGCGGTGGCCAAGGCCGCGGCCGACTCGGGCGTGGCCGCGCGGCCGATCGAGGACCTCGAGACCTACCGCCAGAACCTGGCGCGCTTCGTCTACCAGACCGGCATGTTCATGCGCCCGGTGTTCAGCGCCGCCAAGCTCGCGAGCGCCAAGCGCGTGGCCTACTGCGAGGGCGAGGACGACCGCGTGCTGCGCGCCGCGCAACTGGCGGTGGACGAAGGCCTGGCCAAGCCCATCCTGATCGGACGCCCGGCGGTGATCGAGACGCGCATCAAGAAGGCGGGCCTGCGCATCAAGCTCGGCGCGGACGTGGACGTCGTCGACCCCGAGGACGACCCGCGCTTCCGTACCTACTGGGAGAGTTATCACAAGATCATGGGACGCCGCGGCATCACGCCCGAGGCCTCGAAGGCGATGGTGCGGCGCTCCAACACCACCATCGGCTCGCTGATGGTGCACCTGGGCGACGCCGACGCGATGCTGTGCGGGCTGGTGGGCCGCTTCGACAGCCATCTGCGCATCCTGCACAACGTGCTGGGTCTGAAGCGCGGCGCGCCGGGCTTCGCGACCCTCAATGCGCTGACGCTCGAGAAGTACACGCTCTTCATCGCCGATACCAACGTGCACGAAGACCCGAGCGCCGAGACGCTGGCCGAGATCGCGCTCATGGCGGCAGAGGAAGTGCGCCGTTTCGGCCTGCCGCCCAAGGTGGCCTTCCTGTCGCACTCCAACTTCGGCTCCTCCGAGCGCGCTTCGGCGCGCAAGATGCGGCTGGCGCGCGAGCTGTTCGCAAAGATGGCGCCCGATATCGAGTGCGACGGCGAGATGCACGGCGATGCGGCGCTGTCGGACACCGTGCGGCACAACGCCTTGCCCGAGACTTCGCTGACCGGCGAGGCCAACCTCCTGATCTGCCCCAACCTCGATGCCGCCAACATCCTGTTCAACGTGCTGAAGATGACCGGCGGCAACGGCGTGACGGTCGGCCCCATCCTCATGGGCGCGGCCGGCTCGGCCCACATCCTGACGCCCTCGGCCACCGTGCGCCGCGTGCTCAACATGACGGCACTCGCCGTGGCCAATGCCACCTCCCCCAAGTAGGCCGTGCACCAGGATCGACGCCCCGCCGCAGTGCATGCGGCGGGGCGTTTTTCCCGCCCCTCCCGAATGGCGACCGCCATTGACCATGCACTCCATTGGCTCATCGGGAGGGTTCGCACCAAGTGCGTGCCGGCACCGTTTTTGCTTGAATCCCGTGCATTCACCCTCTTACGGAATCTCATGAACAAGCGCCAACTGATCCAGTCCTTTCTTGCCGCCTCGGCGCTCAGCTTCGGCCTCGGCGCCGCCCACGCCCAGGCGCTCACGCCGATCAAGTTCCAGCTCGACTGGCGCTTCGAAGGTCCCGGCGCCTTCTTCACCCATCCGGCCGCCAAAGGCTATTTCAAGGCCAGCGGCCTCGACGTCACGGTCGATGCGGGCAACGGCTCCGGCGGCGCGGTCACGCGTGTCGCCTCCGGTGCCTACGACATGGGCTTCGCCGACCTCGCGGCGCTGATGGAATTCCACGCCAACAATCCTGACAGCCCGAACAAGCCGATCGCGGTGATGATGGTCTACAACAACACGCCGGCCTCGGTCATGACACTCAAGAAGAGCGGCATCGCCAAGCCCGCCGACCTGACCGGCAAGAAGCTCGGCGCACCCGTGTTCGACGCCGGCCGCCGCGCCTTCCCGATCTTCGCCAAGGCCAACAATATCGGCGCGGTCAACTGGACCGCGATGGACCCGACGCTGCGCGAGACCATGCTGATCCGCGGCGACATCGACGCCATCACCGGCTTCACCTTCACTTCGCTGCTCAACCTCGAGGCGCGCGGCGCCAAGGCGGCCGACATCGTGGTGCTGCCCTACCCCGACTACGGCGTGAAGCTCTACGGCAACGCGATCATCGCGTCGCCCAAGCTCGTCAAGGAGAACCCGGCCGCGGTGAAGGCCTTCCTCTCGGCTTTCGCCAAGGGCGCCCGCGAAGTGATCGCCAATCCCGCCGTCGCCATCGAATCGATCAAGGCACGCGATGGCATCGTCAACAGCCAGCTCGAAACGCGCCGCCTCAAGCTCGCGATCGACACCGTGATCAACACGCCCGATGCGCATGCCGAAGGCTTCGGCCAGATCAATGCCGGCCGCCTGGCGCTCATGGCTTCGCAGGTGTCGGACGCCTTCGCAACCAAGACGCGCGTCAACCCCGACGCGATCTGGAACGGCTCCATGCTGCCGCCTGCGGCAGAGCTCAACATCCTGAAGAAATAGGCTCACCCCAGGCTCCCCACTTCGTGGGGTCGCGCGCCCCCTTCGAGGGGGCAATGCCAGCCGACCGGCAAAGCCGGATCGGCGGCCTTCCTGGCGGCGCGTCCCTGCCGCCTTTGCATTGAATCGAACCGCCCGCATGTCGGATACCCACACATCTACCACAGCGCCCTTCGTCGACTTCCAGGACGTCTGGCTCGCCTACAACGAGGAACTGCTCGCAGCCAACCACTTCGCGGTCGAAGCCATCGACCTGAAGGTGAAGCAGGGCGAATTCATCGCCATCGTCGGGCCCTCGGGCTGCGGCAAGTCGACCTTCATGAAGCTCACCACGGGCCTGAAGATGCCCTCGATGGGCAAGATCCGCATCGACGGCCAGCCCGTGACAGGGCCGGTCAAGATCTCGGGCATGGCCTTCCAGGCGCCCTCGCTCCTGCCCTGGCGCACCACGGTCGACAACGTGCTCTTGCCGCTGGAGATCGTCGAGCCCTACCGCTCCACCTTCAAGTCGAAGCGCAAGGAATACGTCGAACGCGCGCGCAAGCTGCTGCAGAAGGTGGGCCTCGGCGGCTATGAAGACAAGTTCCCGTGGCAGCTCTCGGGCGGGATGCAGCAGCGCGCCAGCATCTGCCGCGCGCTGATCCACGAGCCCAAGATGCTGCTGCTCGACGAGCCTTTCGGCGCGCTCGACGCCTTCACGCGCGAGGAGCTCTGGTGCATCCTGCGCGACCTGTGGACCGAGCAGCGCTTCAACGTGATTCTGGTCACGCACGACCTGCGCGAATCGGTGTTCCTGGCCGACACGGTGTACGTGATGAGCAAGAGCCCGGGCCGCTTCGTGGTCAGGCGCGAGATCGAGCTGCCGCGCCCGCGCGAGCTGGAACTGACCTACACCAAGGAATTCACCGACATCGTGCTGGAGCTGCGCGGCCACATCGGCGCCATCCGGAGCAATGCCATCGCGGCCGCCGCCGCAGCGAGCCACGCATGAAGAACGGCAAGCAGATCGAACGCTGGTCGCCCTGGCTGCTGCTCATCGCAGTGATCGTGCTGTGGCAGATCATCTGCGCAGGCTTCGGCGTCTCGGAGTTCATCTTTCCGAGCCCGTGGCGCATCTGGACCCAGTTCTGGGAATTCAAGGAGATCATCGCGGGCCACGCCTGGCGCACCTTCTGGGTGACGATGGCAGGCTTCGGCCTCGCGATCGTGGTCGGCGTGCTGCTGGGCTTCGTGATCGGCAGTTCGCGGCTGGCCTACGCGGCCGTGTATCCGCTGATGACGGCTTTCAACGCGCTGCCCAAGGCCGCCTTCGTGCCCATCCTCGTAGTGTGGTTCGGCATCGGCATCGGCCCGGCGATCCTCACGGCTTTCCTGATCAGCTTCTTCCCGATCATGGTCAACATCGCGACCGGCCTGGCCACGCTCGAGCCCGAGCTGGAGGATGTGCTGCGCGTGCTGGGCGCCAAGCGCTGGGACGTGCTGGTGAAGATCGGCCTGCCGCGCTCCATGCCCTACTTCTACGGCTCGCTCAAGGTCGCGATCACGCTGGCTTTCGTCGGCACCACGGTGAGCGAGATGACGGCCGCCAACGAAGGCATCGGCTACCTGCTGATCTCCGCCGGCTCGGCCATGCAGATGGGCCTGGCCTTCGCGGGCCTGATGGTGGTGGGCGCGATGGCGATGGGGATGTACGAGCTCTTCAGCGCGATCGAGAAGCACACGACGGGCTGGGCGCACCGCGGATCGCAAAATGAATAGGGAGCAGGTCCTTCGCGCCCTGCGCCGCGCGAACGAGGTGGCGCGGCGCGCGATGGCGATGGGCCGCCATCCTTTCGGCGCGCTGCTCGTCGCGCCCGACGGCGAAACGGTGCTCACCGAGCAGGGCAACATCGACACCGTGCAGCACGCCGAGGCCACGCTGGCGCGCAACGCCTCGCTCACCTACCCGGCCGAGTACCTCGCGCAGTGCACGCTCGTCACCACCTTCGAGCCCTGCGCGATGTGCGCCGGCACCATCTACTGGGCGAACATCGGGCGCGTGGCGTACGGCGCCGAAGAGAGTGCGCTTCTCGCGCTCACCGGGGCCCATCCCGAGAACCCGACGCTCTCGCTGGGCTGCCGCGAAGTCTTCGCACGCGGGCAAAAGAAGATCGAGGTCATCGGGCCGGTGCCGGAAGTGGCGGACGAGATGATCGCCACGCACCGCGGCTTCTGGGAAAGCCGGGGGCCACGCGCGGCGGGCGGGTAGCAGGCCATACAGCCGGGTTGTTTCCCGCCGCGCCTTCTCCTATGCTGGCGACCCCCCAACAAGGAGATAAGCAATGATCAAGGTCAGCGTGATGTACCCCCACACGCCCGGAGCGCGATTCGACCACGACTACTACCGCGACAAGCACATGCCGCTGCTCAAGAGCAGGATGGGCGACGCCTGCAAGTCCTACACGATCGACAAGGGGCTGGCCGGCGGCGCACCGGGCGAGCCGCCTACCTATGTCGCGTCCTGCCACATCTTCTGCGACTCGGTGGAAGCTTTCCAGGCGGCCTTCGGCCCGCACGCCAAGGAAATCCTCGGCGACATCCGCAACTACACCGACCTGAAGCCGGTGATGCAGACCAGCGAGGTGGTGGTGGGCTGAGGCGCGCCCATCACGCGCCGCCGATGCCGGCGGTGATCTTGCCGGTGCCGCCGCACTCCGGACATGGCTTGCCGTCGTCGCTGCGGCCGGTGCCGCCGCAGCTGCGGCACAGGGTTTCGCCGGTTCCGGGCGTGCCGGCAGGCGCCTCGTCGCCGGGCTGCATGGGCGGAACCTCGACGGCGGCGCCGGGATCCTCTTCGCCCGCGACCGATTGGTTAGAGAGCTCCGGCGGCTCCGGCTTCGGCCCGGTCTGGGAAGAGGCTGTGTTCTCTTGCGGCTTCATGGCGTACTCCTTCTGCATGGAGAAGCCAGCTTTGCCGTCGCCGAGAGGACTTGGGGCGGGTTGCGTTCTCGATCCGGGGTCGGACGGCGCCTCTTGCCGCCGCCTCAAGCCAGCCGCGTCTCGATCTCCGTCTTGACCTCGGTCATCAGCCGATGCAGCGGGCACTTGCCCGCCACGCGCAGCAGCTCGGCGCGCTGTTCGTCGCTGAGCGGGCCGGTGACGCGCAAGGTGGAATCCAGCCGGTAGACGCCCTTGCGTTCCTCGCTGTCGTCGCGGTTCACCACGACTTCGATGTCTTCCACCGGGATGCCCTTGCGCTTGGCGTAGACCAGCACGGTCAGTGCCTTGCAGGCGGCCAGCGCGGAATCGTAGAGGTCGTGCGGCGTGGGGCCCGCATCCTGGCCGCCCGCATCGGGCGACGGGTCGACCGCGATCTCGTGAGCGCGGACCTTGAGGATGTGACGGGTGCCGGTGGTGCCGTCGCGTCTGACCGCGATGCTCATGGAATTTCCTTTGAAAGCCAGGGATTCAATCGGCGCCGCCGTAGCGCCCGGTGCGGGCGTCGTCCTGTGAATCCACGCGTTGCCATCGGGCGCTCCTGCTGGCGAGAGCGCCCGATGGTGTCACATCTCGAAGGCCTCGACCTGGCGACCGTCGATGTCGGTGAAGCCGTATTCGCGCGCCAGGTCTGCGACGCGGTGCACCGCGCCGCTCTTGTCCAGCATCTTCGGGTCGCCCGCCAGTGCCGCGACTGCGCGGCCCAGGTAGCGCGGCGATTCGGTGCGCGCCAATGCCGGGCGCTCGGTCCAGTGCGCCTCGTCGGTCTTGTGGCCGGTCAGGACGAATTCGGTGCGCATCCAGCCCGGCGACACGGCCAGCGAAGCGACGCCGTGCGGACGCAGCTCCTGCGCCATGCCGAAGGCCAGGCGGTTCATCGCGGCCTTGGCCAGATCGTAGAAAAGGTTGCCGCGCAGGTAGCGATCGCGGTCCCAGAAGGTGGTGGTCACGATCAGCCCGCGGCCCTGCGCGACCATCATCGGTGCGGCAAAGCGGCTGGCCAGCAGGTGGTTGCGCACGCCGCGGTCGAACATCGAATCCCATTGCGCGAGCGAATGCTCCCAGAACGGCGCCTCGAACACGCCGTTGAAGGTCTCGTGGCCGCCCCAGGCGTTGTTCACGAGCAGGTCGAGATGGCCCTCGTCGCGCTGCACCTGCGCGAAGAGCGCAGCCACGTCGTCTTCGCGCGTGTGATCGCAGCGCACCGCGATGCCGCGGCCGCCGGCCCGCGTGACCTCCTCGGCGGTCGCATCGATGCTGCCCGGCACCGCGTCGAGCCCGGAGAGCGCGAGGATGTCGCCATAGGTGTCGGCGGGCTGCGCGCGCGTGCTGCGCCCGGTGACATACACCGTGGCCCCCGCCGCGCCCAACTCGACGGCGATGCCGCGCCCGGCGCCTCGGCTGGCGCCCGTGACCACGGCGATGCAGTTCTTCAGCGTCGGGGCCATTCGTCTCCTTTCGTTCTCTTCAGCCGATGCCCGAAGCTAGCGCCCGCTCAGCCCGCCGTCTTGAAGAAACCGAAACGCAGTGGCGTCTCGCGGCACAGTCGTCGGGCGGAGATAGAGGCGCTCGCCCATCTGCCAATGCTAAGCGTTCGAGATCGAGCCAGAGCGAGGCGCGGGAAGCTCGCACTTGAGTTTTTCGCAATCGAGGCTAGGCTGGCGGCATGGACCGCCTGCCCCCGCTGAATGCGTTGCGCGCCTTCGAGGCCGCAGCGCGGCACCTGAGCATCACCGTCGCTGCGGGCGAACTGCATGTCACGCCCGGCGCGGTGAGCCGCCAGATCAAGCTGCTGGAGGACACGCTGGGCCTGCAGCTGCTGCACCGCGGGCACCGCCAGATCTCGCTGACGCGGGCCGGCGCGGATTACTTCCGTGCCGTGACCAAGGCCGTCGATGCGCTGCGCGAGGCCACCAGGCGCCTCACGCGACGCACGCAGCGCAAGCAGCTCAAGGTGCGTTCGTACACGACCTTCGCGATGCGCTGGCTCATCCCGCGGCTTTCCGGATTCCACCAAGCCCATCCCGACATCGAGGTCCTCCTGACCGCCTCGCTGGACGAAGTCGACTTCCGCAAGGAGGACCTCGACGCGGCGATCCGCCTTGGCGACGGCAAGTGGCCCGGCGCGAACAGCCATATGCTGGTCGCCAACATCCTCGCGCCCGTGTGCAGCCCCGCACTCCTGAAAGGCCGCACCAAGCTGCGCAAGCCGGCAGACCTGCGCCACTTCACCTTGCTGCACTCGATCGCCCGTCCTGACGACTGGGCTTACTGGCTGGACGCCAACGGCGTGGCGCAGCAGGTCGACAGCGCCGCGGGCATGACCTACCAAAGCTCCGCGATGGCCTACGCCGCCGCGATCGAAGGGCAAGGGCTGGCCATGGCGCAGCTCTTCCTGGTCGAGGACGACCTGCGCGACGGCAAGCTCGTCATGCCCTTCAAGAAGACGCTCGACATGGGCAGCCATACCTACTACCTGCTGACGCCGGCCGGGCGGCCGGAGAGCGCATCGATGAAGCAGTTCCGGACCTGGATGCTCGCGCAGTTCGCGCTGCGGCCATAGTCGCTTTCGGCAGGGCAGGAACGAAGATCTATTCAACCTTCGACGAGGAAGCTCGGCAGCAACCTGGCTGCACCCTGCAGAAGCTCGAACTCGTCATCGGAGAGCGGCAGGGGTGCCGTGTCGAAATGGCTCAGCGTGCCCCAAAGCTCGCCGGCATTGCTCACCAGCGGAACGCTGTGATACGAGACGACCACGCCTCGGTAAGGGTGACCTTCAAGCCTTGGGTCAGCCGCCGAGTCGTCGGTACGGAACGAACTATCCCGAAGAACGAACTGACAGAAGCTCTTGTCGAAGGGCACTGCCGCAAGGTATTCGGGCCGCATCTCTCCCGCCTTGTCGTGCAGCAGGACGTTTCGCAGCATGGGGCCGGCGAAGCGATAGACGGCGCTGAACCGGTGCGGGACGCCTTCGTTCAGATAGGCAAGTGCCGCAGCCGTGCCCTCGGCATGCAGGATGGCCGAGAGCGTCTCCAGATTGCGGGGCAATGCCATCCCTCGATTTTTTCGCCTCGAGGGAGGTGGCGGACATGATGGATACCCGAAGTCCAGCGCCCTGCCGCTGAGGCTTGGCAGTTCCGGCAGGACGACTTCGCGCGCGTCTACTGCCCCACGACCGACCAGCCCGCTTGCTGGTTCGTCTTGTCGTTCTCGTATTCCCACCGCGTACCGCAGGCGTCGCACCTGTAGCTGGTGACATTGACGGTGCGGCCGCCGCGGTCGCCATCGCTGCGCTCGGCCTTGCGGCTGGACACCTGCACGAGTTCGGCGTGCCCGGCTGCGCGGCGCCAGTTCCTCTGGATGCCCGCGCACGAGGCGCACAGCGTCATCCTCTTCAATTCGTCTCTTCGGTTGGACTCGTTCGCCATGCGGCTTCTGCTCCCTATCGATTGGCTTTCAGCCGGGCATGTTAGCAATACGGGCCTCCTCGGAGGACACGACGCGCTCCGCGAGCAGGCGCTCGATGTGCATCGCGTCGTAGCCCGCCGCCGCCAGGATCTCGCGCGTGTGCTGCCCTCGGCGCGGCGCCGGCGCGTGCGGCAGGCGGTTGGTTTCGGCGCTGTTGATCGGGAAGCCCGGCGTCCGGACCGCGCCTGCGGCCGGATCGTCGAGCGTGGCGATCATCTGGTTGGCAGCCACCTGCGGATGCCGCTCGACATCGCCGTAGTCGGCGACGCGCGCACACAGGATGTCGGCGGCGTTGAGCTCGGCGAGCCAATGGTCGGTCGAGCGGGCGCGGAATGCCCCGGCCAGGACGTCACGCATCGCTCCCCGGTGGACCACGCGCAGGGGCGAGCTGGCGAAGCGTTCGTCGCCGATCAACTGCGGGAGTGCCAGCGCTTCGCACAGCCGGTCCCAGCGCCCGCCGTTGTACGCGGCCACCATGATCCAGCCGTCGGCGGTTTCGAAAGCCTCGTTGGGCGCGGAGTACGGCGCCGCACTGCCCATGCGCTGCGGGAGCTCGCCATCCGAGAGGTAGCTGGTGAACGAAGACTGCTGCAACGCCAGCGCCGCGTTCATCAGGTTCACATCGAGATAGCCGCCCTGCCCGCTTTGCGTGCGCTGCTGCAGCTGCGCCAGCACGCCCACGCAGGCGACGTAGCCGGTGACGACATCGACCACCGGCGCCTGCACCTTGCCCGGCTCGGCGCCCGGCGATCCGATCAGGCTCATCAGTCCGCTGTCGGCCTGCAGGATGCCGTCGACGCCGGCGCGATCGGCATACGGGCCGTTCTGCCCGTAGGCGGAGATGGAGCAGTACACCAGGCGCGGATGGTCGACCGCGAGCTGTGCATAGCCGAGGCCGAGCCGCTCCATGACGCCGGGCCGCATGCTTTCGATCACGACGTCGGCTTGCGCGATCAGGGTGCGAGCGACGGCCATGCCTTCGGGGGCCTTGAGGTCCAGGCACAGCCCGAGCTTGTTGCGGTTGAAGGCGTGGAACAGCGCGCTGTCGTCGCCGATCCACGGCGGGCCGAGCGTTCGTCCGAGTTCGCCCTCGGGGGCCTCGACCTTGATCACGCGGGCGCCCATGTCGGCCAGCAGCATCGAGCAGGTGGGCCCGGCGCCGATCTGCGTGAAGTCGACGACCTTCAGGTTCTCGAGTGCAGTGCGCAGCATGGCGATGTCTCCTTCATGGTTCAGTTCGACTGGCGCCTGAAAGCCCCTTGGGCCGTGGCGATGACGGCGCCGTCGTCGTCGACCAGCTCGGCGCTAGCGAAGTAGACGCGTCTGCCGCCGCCCGTCACCCGCCCGCGCGCCTGGACTTCGCCCCGGCTGGCCCGAGCGAGATAGCTGACCGACAGCGTCAAGGTCAGCGCATTGACCGGCGCCTCATCACCCTGCGTCATCAGTCCGGCGTAGCCGCAGGCGGCATCGAGCAGCGTGGCGGTCACGCCGCCCTGAAGGCTGGCCTGGCGGTTGAGATGCCGGGCTTCGAGCGCAAGCGCCAGGGCGCATCGGCCGGGGCGCCATTCGACAAGCCGGATGCCCAGGTGCTCGAGCAGCGGGTTATCGAGCCGCAACGCAGGACCGGCGCTCATTGCTCGATCTTCAACTTGAGTTCGCTGACCAGGCGCGCCCAGCGAAGCAGGTCTTTGTCGAGCAGCTGCCTGGCCTCTGCGGGACTGGAAGAGCGGGTCTCGAAACCCTGCTTGGCCAGGCGCGCCTGGACCTCGGGGTTCTTGAGCGCTTCCACCACCGCGGCATTGAGCTTGTCGATGACCGGCTTCGGCGTCTGCGCCGGGGCGAGCAGGCTGTACCAGAGCGAGGCTTCGTAGTTCTTGAAACCGACCTCGCCGAAGGTCGGAAGCTGCGGCAAGGCCGCCGATTTGGCCTGTCCCGCGATGCCGAGCGCGCGCAGCTTGCCGCTCTCGATGAAGGGGAGCACCGAGGCCATGGTGCCGAAGGCCAGCTGCACCTGCCCGCCGATCACGTCGGCGATGGCGGGCGCGGTACCGCGGTAAGGCACGTGAACCAGCTGCGTCTTCGCCATGTTGGCGAACACCTCGCCTGCCAGGTGCTGCGGCGTGCCGTTGCCGGGGCTGCTGTACGTCAGCTTGCCGCTGTGGGCCTTGGCGTACTGCACGAACTCGGCAAGCGTCCGATAGGGCTCGGCCGGATGGGCCACCAGCACGATCGGCACCGAAGCCAGCAGGCTGATCGGCGCGAAGTCTTTTTCCAGCTTGAAGGGCGTCTTGACGCCGATGGCCGGATTGATCGTCACCTGGTTGGAAGCCAGCAGCAAGGTATAGCCATCGGCCGGCGCACGCGCCACGATGTCGGTGCCGAGGTTGCCGCCGGCTCCCGGCCGGTTGTCGACCACCACGGTCTGGCCGAGGATTTCCGCGATGCGCGGGCCGATGGCGCGCGCCAGGATGTCGTTGCCGCCGCCGGGCGCGAACGGCACCACGAGCGTGATCGCCTTCGCCGGATACGCAGGCTGCTGCGCATGGGCGAGCGGCCAGCTGCAGAGCGCGGCGGCCGCAAGCGCCAGCAACGAACGGCGGTGGGTGGAATGGGTGTTCATGCGTGTCTCCTTGGATCGATGTTCAGCGGCCCGCATAGCAGGGCGTGCGTTTCTCGGCGAAAGCCCTGCGGCCCTCGATGCGGTCTTGCGTATCCCGCAGCACGCCCCAGTACAGCTCGGTGAGCTGCTGCGCGTCGGCTTCGCCGAGGTGCGCCGTCTGGCGCGACAGCTTCTTCACGGCCTGCACCGCCAGCGGCGCGTTGCCGGCGATGCGCCGCGCCAGGGCCAAGGCGCGGTCGAGCAGCGCGGCGGGTTCTTCCACCAGCTCCGACACCAGACCGATGCGCTGGGCGGTGCTCGCATCGATGCGCTGCGCCGTCAGCACCATCTGCATCGCATGCGCCGACGGCACGGCCTTGAGCAGGCGGTGCAGGCCGGACACGGCGGGAATCGAGCCGACGGCCGTCTCCGGCAAGCCGAAGCTTGCATTCGCCGAGGCGATGCGCAGGTCGCACTGGAGCGCCAGCTCCAGCCCGGCGCCGAGGCAATGGCCATTGACGGCCGCGATGAGCGGCTTGAACAGGCAGAGCTCGCCCAGGTCCATGAGCCGGATGTACAGGCCCATGTCGGCTGCCGGCGCGGACGCGCGGAACAATGCTTCGGCATAAGGTGCAGGCGACATCTGCGTGCCCTTGAGATCGGCGCCGGCGCAGAAGGCCTTGTTCCCTGCGCCGGTGAGGACGGCCACGCGCAGGTCGTCGCGGTCGCGCACCTCGACCAGGCAGCGGCGCAGTTCGCGCAGCGCCGAAAGGTCCAGCGCATTCAGCGCTTCGGGACGGTCCAGCGTGATCAGCGCCACCTGGTCCTCGATATCCAGACGAACGGTCATGCGGTGCTCCTAGACGCTGGGCGATGACAGGCTGCGGCCGCCGCAGACGTAAAGGGTCTGGCCGGTCACATAGGACGCCGCCGGATCGAGGAAGAACTCGACCGCCAGCGCGATGTCGTCCGCCGTGCCGATGCGCCGCACCGGCACCGAATCCTTGAGCCGCGCCTGCACCTCCGGCGCGAAGTTGCGGAACAGCGGCGTGTCGACGATGCCGGGCGCTACCGCGTTGACGGTCACGCCCTTGGCGGCGAACTCGATCGCCAGGCTGCGCGTCAGGCTCACCACGCCGCCCTTGGCCGCCGAGTAGTTGGCCTGGCCGAAGCCGCCGAGCCAGGCGCGCGAGGAGAGGTTGACGATGCGGCCGAAGCCGCGCTCCACCATGCCGGGCAGCGCTGCGCGGCAGCAGACGAACTGCGAGCGCAGGTTGGAGTCGATGACGACGTCCCAGTCCTCGTCGGTCATCTTCAGGAAGCGCGTGTCGCGCACCGCGCCCGCGTTGTTGACGAGGAAGTCGACGCGGCCGGCGCTGGCGAGAATCCTGTCGAAGGCCGCATCGACGGCCTTGGAGTCGGTCAGGTCCACCGCAACGCCCATGGCCTTTCGCCCGTTCTGTTGCAAGACGGTTACCGCAGCGTCGAGTGCCGCACCATCGCGGTCGAGCAAGGCGACGCTGAGGCCTTGTGCGGAGAGCCGCGTCGCGATGCCGAGGCCGATGCCGCGGGCGGCGCCGGTGACCACGGCCACGTGTTCGGGGTTGAATCTGCTTTCGCTCATCTCACACTCCCAGCAGGTGGACGGAGGACGCTGCATGGTCGACGCCGGCAATGCCGCCGCCGGTGCATTGGGTCAGGCCGACCTTCGCGCCCTCGACCTGGCGCGCACCGGCGCGGCCTTGCAGCTGCCACATCAGCTCGACCATCTGCGCGACGCCAGTGGCGCCGAGGGGGTGGCCCTTGGCAAGCAGCCCGCCGCTGGGGTTCACCGGCACCCGGCCACCCAATCGCGTGGCGCCGGATTGCAGCAAGGCGACAGCCTCTCCGCGCGGCGCGAGACCCAAGGCCTCGTAGTACAGCAGTTCGGCGATGGTGAAGGCGTCGTGCAGCTCCACCACGTCGAGATCCTGCGGGCCGAGGTCGGCTTGCTCGTAGGCCTGGCGTGCCGCGCGTGCGGTGATCTCGGCATCGAGGATGTCGTCGTCGGCCCGTTCGCGAATGCCCGACACCACCACGGAGGACAGCAGCTTCACGGCCCTTCCCTGCGCCGGACGGCGCGTGCGCAGCACCACGGCGGCCGCGCCGTCGACCTGCGAAGGGCAGCACTGCAGCAGCGTCAGCGGGTCGGCGATCATGCGCGAGGCCAGCACCTCCTCGACGGTGGCCTCGGTGCGCTGCTGGGCGTATTCGTTCAGCGAACCGTGGCGGCGGTTCTTCACCGCGACGGCCGCCAGATCGGCCGGCGTGGCAGACCGTTCGTGCAGGAAGCGCGTGCCGCGCATCGCATACACGGCCGGCAGCACCATGCCCGCCTTCGCGTAGAGCTCGGTCTTGTGGTCGTTGCGCTGCAGCGGGATGGTGCCGCCGCCGAGCGCGGTGAGCTGCTCGATGCCGAACACCAGCACCGTGTCGTACTGCTCGGCCATCATCGCGTGCCGCGCCAGATGCACCGCCGTGGCGCCGCTGGCGCAGGCGTTCTCGACGTTGTAGACCGGAATCCCGCCGAAGCCGAGGTCGCGGACGATGAGCTGGCCCAGGATCATGCCGCCGAGCACGTTGGCGCAGTAGATGGCCTGGATGTCGCGCGCCTCGACGCCCGCGTCGTTCATGGCCTCCAGGATGGCCCGCTGCGCAAGCTCGGGCGCGAGCACGCCGGCGTGGCGGCCGAAGGGCGTCATGGCGCCGCCGGTGACGAAGATGTTTTTCATGCCGAGGCTCCTTCGACCGCCTCGAACACGTAGCCGAACTGCTCGTCCGGCACGGCGCGATAGCGCTCCCCGATGGCCGGGCGTGCCCTGCCCTGCAGCCGGCCGAAGATGCGCACGGGACCCGGCAGGTCCACGTAGCCGAGCGCGTACGGCGCCAGCCCGCTCTTGGCGCCGGGGTGGATGACGGTGAAGCTGTAGACCTCGCCGATCGAGGGCAGCGCGACCGGCGCATGACGTACTGCCAGCGGCGAGGCATCCGGCAGTGCAGGAAAAATCAGTTCGCCGGAATCGACGGCGCGCGATGCAAGCAGGCTGGGATCGGGGTCAGGGCTCCACAGCGGGAAGAGGGCGGTGTACATAGGTCTCCTTGTGACCGACGCCGCGGAGATGGCATCGGGATGGAGCTATGGTTGTCCTTCCGGCGCTCGCCGACAAACGAGTTCTGCGGCGCCTTGGCTTGAGAAAAAATCAACCGACCGACGCCCCGGCCTCAGGCCGCCCGAGTGAGAGGCACCACCGGCGTCCCGCGGTGCACCTCCGATTCGCCGTGCTTCGCCAGCAGCTGCATCAGGTGCTTGCGGATCAGCATGCCGGGCCGGTCGGACTCCATCGAATACTCGACGCCGCGCCGGCGCGTGTCGACCAGCGCATCGGGGTCGGTCGATTCGAGGACGTCCTTGTCCTCGCGCGTGATCTCGGCGTCGAAGTCGATCAGCATCTGCGCCGCGCAGTCGGCCTCGGTGTCGTTGCGGAACAGCCATTGGCACAGCTGCATGCGGCCGTCGTCGATGGGCGTGAAGCAGTTGATGATGATGTGGCGGATGCCCGAGGGGTATTCGATGTCGAGCCGGCGCGAGAAGGGCACGAAGTAGGCGTTGCGCATATGGCGCGTGGTGATCGGGTCGGCGACGCCACTGATGGCGTGGAACCTGGGCGGATTGATCGCCTCGATCAGGGTCTCGGCATGAAAGCCGCTCTCGTTCTCGACCAGCTCGTACCTGCTCGGCTTCGGACTCGCGGCCACGCCGAAGGTGGCGCGGTGCACGAAGCTGAAGTGCGAGTTGTCGAAGGAGTTCTCGAGCGCGCGCATCGGGCTGGTCTGCCACTCGTCGTGGAACTGGAAGATGGTGCGGTAGCTCGGATCGTCGAACTCGGGAACGTGCGGGATCTCCGCGATGGGATCTTCCAGCGCGACCCAGGCATAGCCGTAGCGCGCGCTGCAGTGGTAGGCCGTGGTCCGGTATTCGGGCGAGATCTTGCGATCGGCTTCGTACTGCGGAATGCGGATCACCTGGCCGCTGCGGTCGTAGGTCCAGCCGTGGTAGCCGCACTGGATGGCGCCCTGCGCGCAGGCCTTGCCTCCGGCGTCGACGCACCACCCTTTCGACAACCGGGCGGTGCGGTGGCAGCAGCGGTCTCGCAAGGCAGCGGGTTGCCCGTCGGCATCGAGAAAAAGAACGATGTTCTCGCCCAGCAGCGTGAAGGGCCTGGGCCCCCGTTGCAGATCGGCCAGCGGCATGACGGCATGCCAGAACTTGCGGAAAACGGGTTGCTGCGTGACGAGCATGAGAGCGACTCCTTCGGTTGCGTGAGGACCAACGTGAAAGAGCAATTTCCCGCCTCGGGCGCCGAGGCTGAACGCTTCTACTCTGCGTGTTCGCTTTGCAATTTGCGGGCCTGCCGGCTTGGCATGCGTCCTGCATGAACACCGGCAAGAGTAGAAGCGTTCAGCAGCGCACGCACGAATGCCGTGCGCCCGCCCGGAAATTGCTCTTGGAGTTCCCGGCCGCCCTGGCCGGGTGTTCAAGCCCCGCGATCTCCAGGAGAAGATTCCATGCAACGCCGTTCCTTCATTGCATCCACCGCCGCAGCTGCAACCGCGCTCGCGGCGCCCGCCATCTTCGCGCAGGGCGGCAAGCCCACGCCGCTGAAGTTCACTCTCGACTTCCGCATCAACGGCCAGACCGCGCCCTTCTTCCTGGCCGAGAGCAAGGGCTACTACAGGGACGAAGGGCTGGACGTGGCGATCGACACCGGCGCCGGCTCGGTGGCCTCGATCACGCGCGTTGCAAGCGGCGTGTACCAGGTGGGGCTGGGCGACATCAGCTCGCTGATCGAGTTCAATGCACAGAATCCGGGCACGCCCGTGGTGCAGGCGGTCTATCAGTACTACAACCGTGCACCGTTCGTGATCATCGGCCGCAAGGACCGCGGCATCAACGGCGACTTCAGGAGCCTGCAAGGCAAGAAGGTCGCGGCCGCGGCGGTGGAGTCCACGCGCCGCGCCTGGCCGATGGTGGCGCGCAAGCAAGGCATGCAGGGCGATGCCTTCCAATGGCAGACGACCGACTTCAGCGCGCGCGACAACGTCATGGTGCGTGGCGACGTCGATGCCGCGACCTACTTCCACGATTCCGCGGTCTCGCTCTTCGCGCGGATGAAGCCCGAGGAGCTCTCGGTGCTGAAGTACGCCGATGCAGGCGTCAGCCTCTACGGCAACGCCATCCTGGCGAGCAGCAACCTGATTGCGCAGAACCCGAAAGTCGTGGCGGCCTTTCTGCGTGCCACCAACCGCGCGATCGTCGAGACCTTTGCCAACCCGGGTCCGAGCATCGCGGCGATGCGGCAGCGCGAGCCCATTCTCGATGACAAGGTCGAGCGCGAGCGCTGGGCGATCACGGCGCAGTACGTCGGGGCCGCGGACGTCGCATCGCACGGGCTGGGGGACATCCGCAAGCTCACGCTGGAACAGCAGGTCGACGAGGTGGCCGAGGTCTTCGGGCTGAAGCGCAAACCCTCGGCCGACGCGATCTTCAACGGCTCGATGCTGCCGGCGCGCGGGGAACGTACCATCAAGGCATGAGCCCTCTCTCCCTCCCCAACGAGACTGAACTCGACGAGCAAGACGGCCGCTACCTGCGCAAGGCCATCGTCTGGTCGCATGCGGCGCGCCGCCGCGGCAACCGGCCTTTCGGCGCGGTGGTGGTGTCGGCCGCCGGCGAGGTGCTGGCCGAGGCCTACTGCAACACGGCCGAGACCGGCGACGTCACCGGCCATGCCGAAACCAACGCCGTGCGCGCGCTCGGCGAACGCGGGCTGTCGCGCGAAGAGCTGGCCGGCGCCACGCTCTATTCGTCGGCCGAGCCCTGCGTGATGTGCGCCGGCGCGATCTTCTGGTCGAACATCGGCCGCGTGGTGTTCGGCCTCGACGCCGAGCGGCTGCGCGTGTTCCGCGGCGAACATGCCGACCAGCGCGATGCCGAGCTCTCATGCCGCGACGTGTTCCGCGCCTCGCCGCATGCGATCGAATGCATCGGGCCGGCACTGGTCGACGAAGCGGCCGCGGCGCATGTGGGGGCGTGGAAGGACTGAGCGACCAGGACGCCATCGAACTCCTGTCCAATAGCGGCATGGAAACCCTACAAGACGCAGAACACCGCCTGAACGAGCTGGAGATCAAGGCCAGTTTCACCGAAGACCTGCTGGACCAGTTGAACCTGACCCTCTACAGGCAACAGCAGCAGATCGACAGCCTGATCCTTCAGGTCACGCAGCTTCGGCAGCAGAGTCCTGATTCCGGAGCCGGCGCGACGCGCAATCCGCGCGACGAGCTGCCGCCCCACTACTGAAGCCACAGCCCGATCCGGACCCCTACGCCCATGCCATGGCACGCGCGACTAGCCCTCGCCTACAACCTAGAACATCAGCGCAGCGTCGCACGCTTTCGCCATGAAGGCCCGCTGCGCATCCTGCAAAGCCTCTACCCCGAAGGCGACGCGGTCTGCCACAACGTCCTGGTGCATCCGCCCGGCGGGCTGGTGGGCGGCGACACGCTAGACATCGCGGTGCGCGCCGCGGCGGGCAGCCACGGGCTCATCACCACGCCGGGCGCCACGCGCTTCTACCGCTCCGAGGGCGAGCTCTCGTTGCAGCGCACCGAGCTCGCGCTCGAGGCCGGCGCGCGGCTCGAATGGCTGCCGCTCGAAGCGATCTGCTATAGCGGCTGCCGCGCCGAGAACCGGCTGACCCTGCGCGTTGCCGAAGGCGCCGAGCTGATCGGCTGGGACGTGACGGCGCTGGGCCTGCCCAACGCCGGCAAGCCCTTCGAGCTCGGCAGCCTGCAGCAGCACATCGAGGTGCCGGACGTGTGGCTGGAGCGCGGGCGAATCGATGCATCCGACCGGCGCCTGCTGCAGAGCCCGATCGGCCTGGCGGGCCACCGCTGCCTGGCCTCGATCTTCTTCGTCGCCGGCTCGCCGATCGCGCGTGCGCGGCGCGAAGCGGCGCTCGAAGCCGCGCGTGCCCTGATCGATGCGCACGGCCTGCGCGAGAGCGCCGGTGCGACCAGCCCGCATGCCGAAATCATCGTGCTGCGCGCGCTCGCGCCGGTGGTCGAGCCGGCCATGCAGCTGCTGCGGCAGGTATGGAAGGCATGGCGTGCCGAGCTCTGGCAGATGACGGGTACGCCGCCGCGCATCTGGGCGATGTAGGGGCCGTCAACAGGCCCGAAGCCCCTCCGAACAGGCGCTCGTCCGACGAACCGCGGCCGCGGCGCTGCCTAGACTGCGCCATGCGAAGAAGAAGCTTTCTCGCTGCCGGCGCGGTCGCAAGCACAGGCTGCACGAGCCTTGCGGTGGCACCCGCAGCCTGGGCAGCCGGACCCCAGCCGCTGGGCAGCCCCGGAAAATTCGATTACGCCTGGCTCAAGGGCGTGGCGCGCGAACTCGCTCACCGGCCCTATCGGCCGCACGGCAGGGCGCTGCCCCGCGATGTCGCGGCGCTCGACTGGGACCAGTACCAAGCCATCCGCTTCATGCCCGACCATGCGCTGTGGGCCGACGACAGGCTGCGCTTCCGGATTCGCCTGTTTCATCTGGGGCTGTTCTTCAAGCGGCCGGTGCGCATGTTCGAGCTCGCCGGCGGCCAGGCGCAGGAGCTGGCCTACGACCCTGCGATGTTCGACTACGGCCGAAGCGGCCTCGACGGCGCGCGGCAGCCGCGCGACCTCGGCTTCGCCGGTTTTCGCATCCACGTCGCACCCGACTTCGACAGGGATGTCGCCGCCTTCCTCGGTGCCAGCTACTTCCGCGCGGTGGGCGCCGAGAGACAGTACGGCCTGTCGGCACGCGGCCTCGCAGTCGACACGGCGCTGGGCCGCGACGAGGAGTTTCCGGACTTCACCGACTTCTGGTTCGAGCGGCCGGCGCCGGGTGCAAACACGGTGGTGGTCTACGCAATGCTGGACTCGCCCAGCATCACTGGCGCCTACCGCTTCGCGATCATGCCGGGCGAGCTGCTGATGATGGACGTCGATGCCGCGCTCTACCCACGCAGGCAGATCGAGCGCCTCGGCATCGCCGCCTGCACGAGCATGTTCCAGGTCGGCGAGAACGACCGCCGCATGGCGCGCGACTGGCGTCCCGAGATCCACGACTCCGACGGTTTGGCGATGCACAGCGGCAACGGCGAATGGATCTGGCGCCCGCTCGCGAACCCGGCCACGCTGCGCTTCAGCTCCTTCGTCGACAAGGACCCCAAGGGCTTCGGCCTGATGCAGCGCGACCGCAACTTCGATCACTACCAGGACGACGGCGCCTTCTACGAGAAGCGCCCTTCGCTCTGGGTCCAGCCCAAGGCCGCCTGGGGCGAAGGCGCGATCCAGCTGGCTGAGATACCGACGATGGACGAGACCTTCGACAACATCGTGGCCTTCTGGAACCCGGCGCAGAAGCCGAAGCGCGGGCAGGAGCTGCTGTACGGCTATCGCCTCTACTGGGGCGCCACCGCGCCGGTGCGCCCGGCGCTCGCCACCTGCGTGGCCACGCGCACCGGCATCGGCGGCACGGTCGGGCGCAAGCGGCGGCACTGGTCCTGGCGCTTCGTGGTCGACTTCGCAGGCGGCCAGCTGGCGCGGATCGACCCGAAGACGACGACGGTCGAGCCCGTCATCACCGCGTCGAGCGGGAGTATCGAGCTCAAGTCGACACGCCCGCTCGCATCGGTGAACGGCGTCCGCGCCACCTTCGACGCGGTGCCGCCGCCGCGCAGCGGGCCGGTCACGCTGCGGCTCTTCCTGCGTGCCGACGGCCAGGCCTTGAGCGAAACCTGGCTGTACGAATGGACGCCGCCGGCGCCGGCCGATCGAAAGCTCGCGCCCGCATGACGCCTCTTCACAGCGACATCCCGGCCCGCCTCGACCGCCTGCCCTGGTCGCGCTGGCACTGGCGCGTGGTGCTCGCGCTCGGCGTGGCCTGGGTGCTCGACGGTCTCGAGGTCACGCTGGTGGGCTCGATCGGCGGCGTGCTGGAGCGGCCCGACACGCTGGGCTTGAACGCGGCGCAGATCGGCTGGTCGGGCTCGCTCTACGTCGGCGGCGCGGTGATCGGCGCGCTGCTGTTCGGCCGGCTCACCGACCGGCTGGGCCGCAAGAAGCTGTTCCTGATCACGCTCGCGGTCTATGCGCTGGCCACGCTAGCGACCGCCTTCTCGCCCGACTTCGCCTTTTTCGCGCTGTGCCGCTTTGTCACCGGCCTGGGCATCGGCGGCGAGTACGCGGCCATCAACTCGGCCATCGACGAGCTGATTCCGGCGCGCGTGCGCGGGCGCGTGAACCTGGCCATCAACGGCAGCTTCTGGATCGGCGCGGCGCTCGGCGCCGGGCTGAGCCTGTGGCTGCTCGACCCGCAGGTGCTGGGCCCGGTGTGGGGCTGGCGCGCCGGCTTCGGACTCGGCGCGCTGCTGGCCGTGGCGATCCTGCTGGTGCGGCGCAACGTGCCCGAAAGCCCGCGCTGGCTGATCGCGCATGGCCGGGCCGAAGAGGCCGAGCTCATCGTTGCGGGCATCGAGGCCGAGATCGCTGCGCAGCAGGGGCCGCTCGCACCCGCCGTCGGCAGCGTGCACTTCGGCGACCGCGCGAGCCCGAGCTGGCGCGAAGTCGCGCAGGTGCTGCTCGCGCGCTACCCGCAACGCAGCATGGTGGCGGTGGCGCTGATGCTCTCGCAGGCCTTCTTCTACAACGCGATCTTCTTCACCTACGCGCTGGTGCTGACGCGCTTCCATGGCGTGGCCGAGGGCAAGGTGGCGCTCTACATCTTTCCGTTCGCGCTCGGCAATGTGCTCGGGCCGCTGCTCTTGGGCCCGCTGTTCGACCGCGTGGGCCGGCGCCGCATGATCGCGCTGACCTATGTGCTCTCGGGCGTGGGGCTGGCATTGACCGGCTGGGCCTTCATGCAGGGCTGGCTCGATGCGCGCAGCCAGGCGCTGTGCTGGTCGGCCGTCTTCTTTCTCGCATCGGCGGCGGCCAGCTCGGCCTACCTCACGGTGAGCGAGGTGTTCCCGCTCGAGATGCGCGCGATCGCGATCGCGATCTTCTATGCCGTGGGCACCGGTGCCGGCGGCTTCGTGGCGCCGGTGCTGTTCGGCGCCTTGATCGAAACCGGCAGCCGCGGCGCGGTCGCCATCGGCTATGCGATCGGCGCGGTGCTCGTCATCGTGGCCGGGCTGCTCGCGCTGCGCTGGGCGGTGGACGCGGAGCGCAGGCCGCTCGAGGACGTGGCGCCACCGCTGGGCTCAATGCCCGGCAGGGGCGACGGCTGAGAGCGGCGGCTTGGCCTGGTCGTGCGACAAGGTCGGATGGCCGGCCTCGATCCACGCTTCGAGCCCGCCGGCGAGCGGCCGCGCCCGCACGAAGCCGCGCGTCATCAAGGCCTGCGCGGCCAACGCGGCCGACACCTCGTTGGGGCAGCTGCAGTACAGGATGATCTCGCGCCCCCTGTCCTCGAAGGGCAGTTCCCCTCGCCGCTGCTGCAAGGCCTTCAGCGGAATCGGCAGCGCGCCCGGGATGCGTCGCGGATCGACCTGGATGCCGGCCTCGCCGCGCACGTCGACGACGAGCGGTGGTGCCTCGCCGTCCATCAGGGCAAGCAGTTCGTCGATGGTTGCGCGCGGCATCCTGGTGATGCGGAGCATGGCGCGGCGGCGCCACCAGCGCAGCGCCAGCATGGCCGCCAGCACGACCACCAGCGCCGCGGTCGCGGCGCTGCCGGCATTGGCCAGCGCCTCCAGCACCGCCTCGATCTGCTCGCGGAACAGCCAGCCCAGGCCCAGGAACACGCCGGCCCACAGCAGCGCGGCCGCCGTCTCGAAGACCAGGAAGCGCGGCGTGGACATGCCCAGCGCACCGGCCATCGGCGGCGCCACCACCGAGACGCCGGGCACGAACTTGGCGGCCACCAGCGACAGGCCGCCCCAGCGGCCGATCAGCGTTTCACTGCGCCGCACGCAGGAGTCCGGCGAGATCGAGATCTTGCAGAGCAGCCGCATGAAGCGGTAGCCGTAGGTGCGGCCGGTGTAGAACCAGACGCCGTCGCCCAGCACGTTGGCGAGCACCGCGGCCAGCACCATGCCGACCAGCAGCCCCGGCTCTGCCACGGCCGCGAGGCCGCCCGCCACCACCAGCACCGGGGCGGCCGGCACCGGCAGACCGAGGCGGGCGGCGAAGCTCACGACGAATACCACCGCGATTGCGTGGTCGACCATCAGCGCGATCAGTTGCTGCATGCCCGGAGCGTAGCGCCAACCGGGCGCCGCCGTGGCCGCGCTCAGATCGCGACCAGCTGCCGCACGCCCTGCGCTTCCATGTCCTTGCCGAGGCCGCGCGCGATCACCTCGCCGCGCTCCATCACGAGGTAGTCGTCGGCCAGTTCCTGCGCGAAGTCGTAGTACTGTTCGCACAGCACGATGGCCATGTCGCCGCGCTCGGCCAGCATGCGGATCACGCGGCCGATGTCCTTGATGATGCTGGGCTGAATGCCTTCTGTCGGCTCGTCGAGGATCAGCAGCTTGGGGTTGGGCGCCAGCGCGCGCGCGATCGCCAGCTGCTGCTGCTGCCCGCCCGAGAGATCGCCGCCGCGGCGCTTGAGCATCTGCTTGAGCACCGGGAAGACTTCGTAGAGCTCGGGCGGCACGGGCGTCGAGCCCGGCCTGTAGGCCAGGCCCATGCGCAGGTTCTCCTCGACCGTGAGGCGCGCAAAGATCTCGCGGCCCTGCGGCACGAAGCCCATGCCGGCGCGGGCGCGGTCGTAGGGCGTCTTCTTGTGGATCGGCACGCCGTCGAATTCGATGCTGCCGCTCTTGATCGGCACCAGGCCCATCAAGGCCTTGAGCAGCGTGGTCTTGCCGACGCCGTTGCGGCCGAGCAGCACGGTGACCTTGCCTGCGGTGGCTTCGAAGCTCACGTCGCGAAGGATGTGGGAGCCGCCGTAGTACTGGTGGATATTTTTTACCTTGAGCATGCGTGGGGTCTCGGTATTACTCCCTCTGGGGGGTGAGGGTGAGGGCACTTCGGCGTCTGGTTTGCACGTTGCGCTTGATTTCGAGGCTGGAGCCGGGAATTCGCCCCGGCGGGCGACCTACTTTCTTTGTCTCGCCAAAGAAAGTAGGCAAAGAAAGGCGACCCCACTGTGCGTGTCCCTCCGCTTCGCTGCGGGCAACCTGCGGTGCTCGCTTCAGGCGGGGTCCGCGCAAACTCGCCTGCGGCTCAAACACGCGCGGCCCTTTATCCGCCTGAAGCTGCGCTCCTCGGCACGCCCAGAGGGGATTGAACTCCAACGCGCCATGGCGCGTACTTGGGCTTTTGGTTGTTGGATGTTCGGGCCGCCGAGCGAAGCGAAGGCCTGTCCCCGTTCCCCTCCCCTCTGGCCGCGCCGAGGAGCGCAGCTTTTCGCGGATCAGGGCTCGCGATTGTCTGAGCCGAAGGCGAGTTCGAGCGAGACCCCGCGAAAAGCGAGCACCGCAGGTTGCCCGGAACGAAGTGGAGGGTCGCAGACAGTGGGGTCGCCTTTCTTTGGTTACTTTCTTTGGCGAAGCAAAGAAAGTGACTCGCCCGCCGGGGCGAATTCCCGGCTCCGGCGCCCAACAAAGCGCAGCGCACAAATCAAGGGCCGGAGGGCCCCCACCCCAACCCTCCCCCAGCGGGGGAGGGAGCAAGACCGCGCTACCGGCCAAGATAGACCTCGATCACCCGTTCATCGGCTTGAACTTCGTCGAGTGTGCCCTGCGCCAGCACCGACCCGTCGCACAGCACCGTCACGATCTCGGAGATGGTGCGGATGAAGCTCATGTCGTGCTCCACCACCATCAGCGAGTGCTGGCCTTTGAGCTTGAGGAAGAGCTCCGCCGTGCGCGCGGTCTCCTCGTCGGTCATGCCCGCCACCGGCTCGTCCAAGAGCAGCAGCTTCGGGTCCTGCATCAGGAGCATGCCGATCTCGAGCCACTGCTTCTGCCCGTGGCTCAGGTTGCCCGCCAGGCGCAGCACGCTGCCTTCGAGATGGATGGTGTGCAGCACCTCGGCCAGCCGGTCGCTTTGCGCCGAATCGAGCTTGAACAGCATCGAAGCCTTCACGCCTTTGTCGGTCTTGAGCGCGAGCTCGAGGTTCTCGAACACGGTGAGGTGCTCGAACACCGTCGGCTTCTGGAACTTGCGGCCGATGCCGAGCTGCGCGATCTCGGCCTCCTTGTGGCGCAGCAGGTCGATGGTGCTGCCGAAGAACACCGTGCCTTCGTCGGGCCGGGTCTTGCCGGTGATGATGTCCATCATCGTGGTCTTGCCGGCGCCGTTGGGGCCGATGATGCAGCGCAGCTCGCCCGGCGCGATGTCGAGCGAGAGCTTGTTGATGGCCTTGAAGCCGTCGAAGCTCACGCTCACGTCCTCGAGGTAGAGGATGCGGCCGTGCGTGATGTCGACCTCGCCCGCCGCGGCATGGCGGCCATAGCCGGCTTCGCGTCCGCCCGATTCGGTCAGGCTGGCGTGCGCGCCGTGGCTGTGCCGCGCGATGCGCTCCGCGCCTGCGTCCATCAGGTCGGGCGTCACGCGCGGGCTCCCTTCGTTTCCACCGCCAGCGGCGCGAGCGCAGAGGGCTCGACGCCCTGACCGGCGGCCATGGCGCGCTGCGCCTCGCGCCGGCCTTCGCCCGGCGTCTTCTCCCTGGACGCCCATTTCCTGACCAGGCCCACGATGCCGTTCGGCAGGAACAGCGTGACAGCAATGAAGAGGGCCCCGAGGAAGTAGAGCCAGTACTCGGGGTAGGCCACCGTGAGCCAGCTCTTGGCGCCGTTGACGATGAAGGCGCCGATGATCGGGCCGATCAGCGTGGCGCGGCCGCCGACCGCGGCCCAGATCGCGATCTCGATCGAGTTGGCGGCGCTCATCTCGCCGGGATTGATGATGCCCACCTGCGGCACATAGAGCGCGCCGGCCACGCCGCACATGACGGCCGAGATGACCCAGATCGTGAGCTTGTAGGGCAGCGGGTTGTAGCCCGAGAACATCACGCGCGACTCGGCATCGCGAATCGCCTGCAGCACGCGACCGAACTTGCTCGCGACCAGCCACTTGGCGAACAGGAAGAAGCCGACCAGCGTGAGGCCGGTGAGCGCGAAGAGCGTCATGCGCATCTCCTGCGTCGCGATCGGCACGCCGAGGATGCGCTTGAAGTCGGTGAAGCCGTTGTTGCCGCCGAAGCCGGTCTCATTGCGGAAGAACAGCAGCATCGCGGCGAAGGTCATGGCCTGCGTGATGATCGAGAAGTACACGCCCTTGATGCGCGAGCGGAAGGCGAAGAAGCCGAACACGAAGGCGATCAGGCCCGGCACCGCGACGATCAGCACCAGCGTGGCGACGAAGCTGTCGCTGAAGGTCCAGTGCCAGGGCAGCGTCTTCCAGTCGAGGAAGACCATGAAGTCCGGCAGATCGCTCTTGTAGTTGCCATCGCGGCCGATCTGGCGCATGAGGTACATGCCCATCATGTAGCCGCCGAGCGCGAAGAAGAGCCCGTGGCCCAGCGAAAGGATGCCGGTGTAGCCCCAGATCAGGTCCATGGCCAGCGCGCAGATGGCGTAGCACATGATCTTGCCGACGAGCGCCACCGCGTAGTCGCTCATGTGCAGCGGGCTGCCCGCGGGCACCAGCAGGTTGAGCACCGGCGCCAGCGCGCAGACGGCGATCAGCGCGACGAAGAAGGCGGTCCAGCCCTTGCCGCTGAGAAGCGGGCCCTTGGGGGGGAGAGTCACGGAGTTCATAGCGGCAGCAAACAAAACGCACGCGCGGGCCAGTCGGGGAACACGGCGGAGCCGGCTTTGCCGGGCCGCTGGTTTTGCCCCCTCGAGGGGGTGCAGAGCCACATGAAGTGGGCGAGGCTGGGAGTGGTCATGCCTCGGCGCTCCGCCCTTTCATTGCGAAGATGCCCTGCGGCCGCTTCTGGATGAAGATGATGATGAAAACGAGCACTGCGATCTTCGCGAGCACCGCGCCGGCCCAGCCTTCGATGAACTTGTTGAGCACGCCCAGCCCCATGGCCGCGTACACGGTGCCGGCAAGCTGGCCGACACCGCCCATCACCACCACCATGAACGAATCGACGATGTAGCTCTGGCCGAGGTCGGGGCCGACGTTGCCGATCTGCGAGAGCGCGCAGCCCGCGAGCCCCGCGATGCCCGAGCCGAGCGCGAAGGCATAGGTGTCGATACGTGCCGTGTTCACCCCCATGCAGGAGGCGATCGGCCGGTTCTGGGTGACGCCGCGCACGAAGAGGCCCAGACGCGTGCGACCGATGAGCCAGCCCATCGCGAGCAAAACCAGCCCCGCGAAGATGACGATGCAGATGCGGTTCCAGGGCAGCGTCACGTTGCTCAGCATGGTGAAGCCGCCGCTCATCCAGGCCGGGTTCTCGACGCCGACGTTCTGCGCGCCGAAGAGCGAGCGCACCAGCTGCTGCAGCATCAGGCTGATGCCCCAGGTGGCGAGCAGGGTTTCGAGCGGGCGGCCGTAGAGGAAGCGGATCACGCCGCGCTCCAGCACCGCGCCGACCAGCGCCGAGGCCAGGAAGGCAACCGGAATCGCGGCCACCAGGTACCAGCCGAATGCGGCTTCGGGCATGTAGCGCTGGAAGATGCCCTGCATCACATAAGTCGCGTAGGCGCCGATCATCATCAGCTCGCCGTGCGCCATGTTGATCACGCCCATCAGCCCGTAGGTGATGGCGAGGCCGAGCGCGGCCAGCAATAGCACCGAGCCCAGGCTGATGCCGCTGAAGACCGCATTGATGCGGTCGCCCCAGACCAGCGCGCCGTCGATGCTGCGGATCGAAGCGTCGATGACCGCCTTGACCTCGGCGTCGGTCTCGTCGGCAAGCCGCTGGTTGAGCAGCAGCTTGGTGTCGGGATTGCGGCTCTCGCCGAGCGCCTTGGCCGCGGCGATGCGCTTGGCCTTGTCGGCGCTGCTCAGCATGCTGGCGGCGCGCACCAGCTCGAGCCGGGCCTTGATCCCTGCGTTGGTCTCGGCGGCCAGCGCCTTCTCGACCAATGGCAGGCGCGACTCGTCGGGCTCCTTGAAGAGCGCCTGCGCCGCCTCGGCGCGCACCGCTTCGTCCGCGCTCGTGAGCTTGAGCGCGGCCTGCGCAGCATCGAGTGCGCCGCGCATCAGGTTGTTGTTGATCACGTCTTCGGCGTTCTCGGGCAGCTTCTGCTCGGCGCCGCTCACGGGGTCGTAGGCCTTGTCGTCCTTGATGACGAACACCTTGTCCTCGGTGTACTTGACCGCATCGTCGGCCATGGCCTGAATGAAGGCCGAGGTCTTCTCGTCGGCCGTGGCGACGGCCTTGTTGAGCGCGGCGATGCGGGATTCGGAATCGCCCGAAGCGATGGCCTTCGCTTCGTCGGCGGTCAGTGCGTGAGCGGGGAGCGCAGCCAGCAGGAAGACCGCCGCCACGCATGAATAGATAGAGCGCATAGAAAAGTGCACGGCGTTCTCGATTCCAGGAACACCGCGGATCCGGCTTTGCCGGTCCGCTGGTGTTGCCCCCGGTAGGGGGTTGGCGTAGCGACACGAAGTGCGCGCAGCCTGGGGGCGAGCCTATTACAGAGATTTCCCTGCCGGCTGGTCCGGCTTCTTGTCGTTGCCTTCGATGTACGGGCTCCACGGCTTGGCCTTGACCGGGCCGGGCGTCTTCCACACCACGTTGAACTGGCCGTCGGCCTTGATCTCGCCGATGAACACGCTCTTGTGCAGGTGATGGTTCTTCTCATCCATCTTCGAGACGATGCCCGAAGGCGCGGTGAAGGTCTGGCCCGCCATCGCCGCGATGACCTTGTCGGTGTCGGTGCTCTTGGCCTTCTCGACCGCCTGCTTCCACATGTGGATGCCGATGTAGGTGGCTTCCATCGGGTCGTTGGTGAGCGGCTTGTCCTTGTGGCCGGCGATGTTCTTGGCCTTGGCGTAGTCGCTCCACTGCTTGATGAAGGCCGTGTTGGTCGGGTTCTTGATCGACATGAAGTAGTTCCATGCGGCCAGGTGGCCCACCAGCGGCTTGGTGTCGACGCCGCGCAGTTCCTCTTCGCCGACCGAGAAGGCGACCACCGGCACGTCCTTGGCCTTCAGGCCGGCGTTGCCGAGCTCCTTGTAGAAGGGCACGTTGGAGTCGCCGTTGATGGTCGACACCACCGCCGTCTTGCCGCCCGCGGAGAACTTCTTGATGTCCGCCACGATGGTTTGGTAGTCGCTGTGGCCGAAGGGCGTGTACTTCTCGTCGATGTCGCTGTCCTTCACGCCCTTGCTCTTGAGGTAGGCGCGCAGGATCTTGTTGGTGGTGCGCGGATAGACATAGTCGGTGCCCAGCAGCACCCAGCGGCGGGCGCCGCCGCCGTCCTTGCTCATCAGGTAGTCGACCGCCGGAATGGCCTGCTGGTTGGGCGCGGCGCCGGTGTAGAACACGTTCTTGCTGAGCTCTTCACCCTCGTACTGCACGGGGTAGAACAGGAGGCCGTTCATTTCCTCGACCACCGGCAGCACCGACTTGCGCGACACCGAGGTCCAGCAGCCGAAGATCACGGAGACCTTGTCCTGCCCGAGCAGCTGCTTGGTCTTCTCGGCGAAGAGCGGCCAGTTGGAGGCCGGGTCCACCACCACGGGCTCGAGCTTCTTGCCGAGCACGCCGCCCTTGGCGTTGATCTCGTCGATCGCCATGAGCACGGTGTCCTTGAGCACGGTTTCCGAGATCGCCATCGTGCCCGACAGCGAATGCAGCACGCCGACCTTGATGGTGTCGGCCGCGAAGGCCGGCACGGCGGAAAGGCTGGCAAGCGCCACGGCGGCGGTGAGCGCCTTGAGGGTGAAACGACGTTGTTGCATGAAGACTCCTTCTCCTGGTGGTTGGAACGATGGAGGGGAGTCTGCGGAATCGGCCACGCAGCGGGAATACGCCGGGTGGCGTACGGGGCTCAGCTGAAGAACGCCCTCCCGTAATTGATCGGCGCATGATCCGCCAGGTCGCGCAGCAGCACGGCGCCGCGCCGCCAGGCATGGTCGATGACGTAGCGGGCGCGGCCCTGCCTGCGGTCGGCTTCGATGAAGCCGGCGTCGGGCTCGGGCATCAACTCGCCGGCGCAGCTGATGTAGCTGGTGGGCCCTGCATGCGCATAGATCGAGAAGGCAGGCGGCAGCTGGGTCACCAGGTCGCAGCCGTCGACCAGGCGCACGATCTCGACGCCGGCGAGCGCCGCGACGAATCCGGCGTTGCCCACGCGCGGCGAGCCCAGCGTGACCAGCAGGGCCGGCGGCAGAAGGCTCGCGATCAGCGTCGCGAGTGCGCCGCCGAGGCTGTGGCCGGCGAGGATCAAGGCGCTGCGGCCGGCAGCCTCGTCTTCGGCCCACGCGCGCACCGCTGGCCACAGGGCGCGCGCGGTACGCGCAAAGCCTGCGTGCACGCGGCCACCGGCTTCGGGCCAGTCGACCTGGTGCGCCTGCAGGTTGGTCGCGAGGTGGCGGATCTCGTCGGGCTGCGTGCCGCGGATTGCGAGCAGCGCGCTGCCATCGGCATGCAGGGCGCCGAAGGCGAAGCCATGGCTCTCCGCGTGAACGATGAGCTTCGGTGCGCCGAAGCCGGCGTGGCGCAGCGCAGCGCTCAGACGTTGCCGCTCGGCTTCCGAAGTCTCGGCGCGGTAATAGGCGAGCCGCGCCGCCTCGACGGCCCATTGCGTGGGCGTGTAGCTCCCGCCGGGCTCGAACAGCGTCTCGCGCCGCTCGGGCGAATAGAGCGCGGTGCGATTGGGGTCGTACGGAACGGCGGGCATGGCGTCAGGCCGTCGCGGCCGCCCTGAACTGCTTGGCCGCAAAGGCCCAGATCAGGCGCGTGGCGTTCGGCCCGGCCGCATCGCTGAAGGGCAGCCGCGGCGCACCGCCGCTCCATGCATGGCCCAGCCCGGCCACCTCGCACAGCATCACGAAGGTGCGGCCGCTGCGCTTGAACTCGGTCACCCGCATCGCATGCCGCTTGCCGCGCTGCAGCGTGCGCTCGGCGCCGCGCTTGGCGCCGGTGGCCGTGCCCCAGACCTCGGCCGTGCTTCCCGCATTGCTGGCCGAGACCACGGCGTCGGCGTCGCCGTGCAGCACCAGCAGGGGCGGCAGCGTGGTGAAGACGGCGGCAGCGCCCATGGCCTTGCCGACTGCGGTCGCGGGCATCGGCGGCACGTGGCGCCCGCGCATGGCGCCGAGCGCGGTTGCCGGGGAGCGGGCGGCGCCGGGCGCCACGCCGGAATGCATGGCCAGCGCCTTGAAGCGCACCGGGTAGCGCGTCGCCAGCAGGGCGGCCATGCTGGCGCCGGCGGAGAGGCCGGCCACGGCGACGCGCTCGCGGTCCACCGGATAGAGCATGCAGGCCTGGTCGACCGCGGCCATCAGGGTGGCGGCTTCGGCATCGGCCTTGCCGGAGCGCCTGTCGTACCAGTTCCAGCAGCCCTGCGGATGGGCGAGCCGGTCCTGCTCGGGGTAGAGCACGAAGAAGCGCTCGCGTGCGGCGAGCAGGTTCATGCGCGTGCTGACCGCGAAGTCGCGCCCGGTCTGTCCACAGCCATGCAGCATCACCAGCAGCGGCAAGCGTTCACCGCTCTGGAGATCGGGCGGCCGGTACAAGTGATAGCGGCGCGCACCGCCGGGGCCGATGGCCATGCCGGAAAGCCAGTCGCCGGGACCGCGCGGCGGCTTGAGCTGCTTGGCGGCGGCGCGCGTCACCTCTCCAGCGATGCGCGTGCCGCTGCGCAGCGTTGCCTTGGTGAGCGCCTTCAGGCCGCGCTGGTAGGCGCGCGTGAATGCCGAAGAGGCGAAGGTCGGGGAGCGACGGGCCATGGTGCATGCATAGGCCGGATCCGCCGGCCCCGGCACACCTTAGCAGCTTCTGCGCCTAGCCTAGTACACCTCGGGCACGTACATCGACTCCGGCACCGGCTGGCGCAGGTAGTCGGCATTGCGCACGCGCGCCGGCAGGTCGATGGGCGGGTGCGGCACCTCGTGATAGGGCAGCTGGCCCAGCAGGTGGGCGATGCAGTTCAGGCGCGCCTTCTTCTTGTCGACCGCCTGCACCACCCACCAGGGCGCCTCTGGGATGTGGGTGCGTTCCAGCATGGTTTCCTTGGCCTTGGTGTATTCCTCCCAGCGGCGGCGGGATTCCAGGTCCATCGGGCTCAGTTTCCACTGCTTGAGCGGATCGTGGATGCGGCCCAGGAAGCGCATGTGCTGCTCCTCGTCGGTGATCGAGAACCAGTACTTGATGAGCTTGATGCCCGAGCGCACCAGCATGCGCTCGAAGTCGGGCACGGTGCGGAAGAATTCCTCGTACTCGTCGTCGGTGCAGAAGCCCATCACGCGCTCGACGCCGGCGCGGTTGTACCAGCTGCGGTCGAACAGCACGATCTCGCCCGCGGCCGGAAGATGGGCCACGTAGCGCTGGAAATACCACTGCGTGCGTTCGCGGTCATTGGGCGCCGGCAGCGCCGCCACGCGGGCCACGCGCGGATTGAGCCGCTGGGTGATGCGCTTGATCACGCCGCCCTTGCCCGCCGCATCGCGGCCCTCGAACAGGATCACGACCTTCTGCCGGCTGTGCTGCACCCAGTCCTGCAGCTTGACCAGCTCGCCCTGCAGGCGGAAGAGCTCCTTGAAATAGGCCTGGCGCGCAGCCTTGTCGGCGCTGCGGCCCGACTCGAGCTCCTCGAGGCTGCGATCCTCGATCTCGAGCTCGAACTCCTCGTCGTAGCTGTCGACGAGGTCGCGGGCAATGCGCTCCATCAGATCGTTGTGGTCGCTGAGGGTGCTGGGCAGCGTCATGGTCGGCTCAAAACGGGAAAACCCCATGCTGCCGCGCCTGCATGACGGACACGTGACAGAAAAGGCGCTTTCGGCGTGTCGTCACGACACTGACATATGAGATGCACAGCATCGAAAGATTCGCTTGCCTTCCGACCCTTAGACGTTCTGAACCGCTCCGCCTTGCCCTCACCCCGGGATATCGCCGCCGCATCGTATGGCGGAGACGAAGCAGGCCTGATCTGCGGCTATCTCTTCGACGCAGCGGCCGAAGAGCCGGCGCGCGCCGTCGATTCGGCCGCCGCGGCCGCCTGGCTGCAGCAGGCCCAGCAGCCGTCCGGGGCCTTCCTGTGGCTGCACTTCAACCTGAGCCACGCGCAGGCCGAGCGCTGGCTGCAGCGGCACGCCGACCTGTCCGACACCTTCTTCGAGACGCTGAAGGACGGCCTGCACTCGACCCGCATCGAGCGCGCCGACGATTCGCTGATCGCGGTCATCAACGATGTGCATTTCGAATTCAGCTTCGAGCCCTCGGACATCTCCACGCTGTGGATCAGCGTCGGCCCGCGCCTGGTGGTGACGGCGCGCGCGAAGCCGCTGCGCTCGGTCGATGCGCTGCGCACGGCGGTAAAGGCCGGCGATGCGCCGCGCTCCACCACCGAGCTGCTCGAACACCTGCTGCGCGCGCAGGCCGAGGTGCTGGTGAACATCGTGCGCGGCGTGACGGCGCGCATCGACACGATCGAGGACGAACTCCTGGCCGGCCGTCTCGACCACAAGCGCGCCCGGCTCGGCGCGATGCGCCGCCTGCTGGTGCGGCTGCAGCGCCTCTTGGCGCCCGAGCCGGCGGCGCTGTTCCGGCTGCTGCAGCGCCCGCCTGCCTGGATGGCCGAGGCCGATGCCCAGGAACTGCGCGGCTCGACCGAGGAGTTCTCGGTGGTGCTGCGCGACATGGGAGCGCTGCAGGAGCGCATCGAGCTGCTGCAGGAAGAGATCGCGGCCAATGTCAACGAGGACAACAACCGCAGCCTGTTCGTGCTGACGGTGGTGACCGTGCTGGCGCTGCCGATCAACATCCTGGCCGGCCTGTTCGGCATGAACGTGGGCGGCATTCCGCTGGCAGAGGACAAGCACGGTTTCTGGGTGGTGGTGGCGATCGTGCTGAGCTTCACCGTGGTCGCGGCCTGGGTCGCGTTCCGCAAGAAACGCTGAAAAGACGAAAAGAATAAGATCGTGGCGTGTCTTCCATCCTCAATGCAGACCTGCACTGCCACTCCGTGGTGTCCGACGGCACCCTGACCCCCGAAGAGCTGGCCGCCCGGGCCGCCGCCAACGGCGTCGAACTCTGGGCCTTGACCGACCATGACGAAATCGGCGGCCAGCACCGCGCAGCCGCGGCCGCCAGCGCGCATGGCATGAAGTACCTCACCGGCACCGAGATCTCGGTCACTTTCGCCAACGAAACGGTGCACATCGTGGGCTTGGGCTTCGACCCCGACGACGCGGCGATGAGCGAGGGCCTCTACGACACGCGCGGCGGCCGCGGCAAGCGCGCGATGGAGATGTCCGAAGGCCTGGCCAAGGCCGGCATCCATGGCGCCTACGAAGGTGCGCTCAAGTTCGTCGGCAATCCCGATCTCATCTCGCGCACGCATTTCGCCCGCTTCCTGGTCGAGCAGGGCCACTGCCGCGACACCAACGAGGTGTTCCGCAAGTTCCTCACCGAAGGCAAGCCCGGCTACGTGCCGCACCGCTGGGCCGCGCTGAAGGATGCAGTGCGGTGGATCACCGGCGCGAAGGGACTGGCCGTCATCGCGCATCCCGGGCGCTACAAGTTCACGGCCAACGAGGAGTACGCCCTGTTCCTCGAATTCAAGGAGCACGGCGGGCGGGCGATCGAGGTCGTCACCGGCAGCCACTCGCCGGCGGAATACGTCGAATACGCCGACAAGGCGCTGGAGTTCGGCTTCGCCGCCTCGCGCGGCAGCGACTTCCACAGCCCCGACGAGAGTCATTGCGACCTGGGCAAACTTCCCTGGCTCCCCGGCAAACTGACGCCGGTGTGGGAGCTGCTGGAGCACCGCATCCGGTGACAGGGCCGTCCACGAGCGGCGGCCTGCCTGCCCGCAAGAGCACGCGCGACATCGCGTCCGAGCGCATCCTGGCCGGCATCGGTCTCGTGATCCTGGCCGTCGCCTGCTTCGCGACGCTGGACACCGCCACCAAGCTCTCGACCGCCAGCGTGCCGATCCTCATGGGCGTGTGGTTCCGCTACGCCTTCCAGGCAGTGGCAACCACGGTCGTGCTGCTGCCCAGGTACGGCCCTGCGCTGCTGCGCACCCGGCACCCCAAGTACCAGCTGCTGCGCGGCGCCCTGCTGCTCGCATCGAGCACGCTGGCCTTCCTCAGCCTGCGCTACATGCCACTGGCCGAATTCACCTCGGTGGTGTTGATCGCGCCGCTGGTCATCACGCTCCTGGCCGCCACCACGCTCAAGGAACAGGTCTCGCCGCTGCGCTGGACGCTGGTGGCGGGCGGCTTCGCCGGCACGCTGGTCATCCTGCGGCCGGGCGGCGAGGCCTTCAGCTGGGCCGTGCTGCTGCCGATCGGCCTGGTGCTTACCAACGCCTGCTTCCAGGTGCTGACCAGCAAGCTGGCGCAGACCGAGAACCCGCTCACGATGCACTTCTATACCGGCTGGGTCGGCACGCTGATCGCTTCGGTCGCCGTGCCCTTCGCCTGGACGGCGCTGCCCGGATGGCAATGGTGGGCGCTGCTGTGCCTGATGGGCTTCATGGGCACGGTCGGCCATTTCATCCTGATCCTGGCCTACCAGCGCGCGCCCGCTTCCACGCTCACGCCCTATCTCTACGCGCAGATCGCGTTTGCGATGCTCGGCGGCTGGCTGATGTTCTCGCAGGTGCCGGACCGGCTGTCGCTGATCGGCATCTCGATGATCGCGATCTGCGGCGCGGCCGGCGCCTGGCTCACGGTGCGCGAGCGCCGCGTGCCTATAGAGCCGGCGGAATCTTGAACCGGCAGAATGAAGCATGGCCCAGTACTTCGAACTCCACCCCGACAACCCGCAGCAACGCCTTCTCAAGCAGGCGGCAGCCTTGCTGGCGCGCGGAGAAATCGTCGCGGTGCCGACCGATTCGAGCTATGCGCTGGCCTGCCACCTGGACGACAAGGACGCGGTCGACCAGCTGCGCCGCATCCGCCAGGTCGACGAGAAGCATCACCTGACGCTGATCTGCCGCGACCTGAGCGAGCTCGCCGCCTATGCGCGGGTCGACAACAAGCAGTACCGGCTGCTCAAGGCGGCCACGCCGGGGCCCTACACCTTCCTGCTGGAGGCCACCAAGGAAGTGCCGCGGCGCGTGAGCCATCCGCAGCGCAAGACCATCGGCCTGCGCGTGCCCGACCACCGGGTGCTGGGCGAACTGCTCCTGCTGCATGGCGAGCCGCTGCTGGCCACCACATTGATCCCGCCCGGCGAGACCGAGGCGCTCAACGATGCGCAGCTGATCCGCGAGCGCTTCGAGAAGCAGATCGGCGCCGTGATCGACGCCGGCGCCTGCCCTTCGGAGCCGACCACGGTGGTCGACCTCACGCCCATGGGCACGGGCGGCGACCCGGTCCTGGTGCGGCAGGGCCGCGGCGCGCTGGCGGTGCTGGGTCTATAGCCGGGGCCCCGAGGCCGGTCTGAGACAATTCGTCGGTGGATATTTCAAACCTGATTCAAACCGTGCTGATCTACGCACTGCCCGTGGTCTTCGCGATCACGGTGCACGAGGCGGCCCACGGCTACGTGGCCCGCTACCTCGGCGACAACACGGCCTATGTGATGGGGCGCGTGACGCTCAACCCGGTCAAGCACATCGACCCCATCGGCACCATCCTGATGCCGATCCTGCTGTACTTCGCGACCTCCGGCGCCTTCCTGTTCGGCTATGCCAAGCCGGTCCCGGTCAATTTCGGGCAGCTGCGCAATCCCAAGCGCGACATGATCTGGGTGGCGCTCGCCGGGCCGGCCTCGAATTTCATCCAGGCCATCATGTGGGCGCTGTTGCTGGTCGGCCTGGTCGCGGCCGGCGTCGATGAGACCTTTTTCATCAAGATGGCGCAAGGCGGCGTGCTGGTCAATCTCGTGATGTGGGCCTTCAACCTGTTTCCGCTTCCGCCCCTGGACGGTGGCCGGGTGTTGGCCGGCCTCTTGCCGCGCGGCGGCGCGCAGGACTTCCTCGAGCGCATCGAGCCCTATGGCTTCTTCATCGTGATGGGCCTGGTCATCGCCGGCATCGTCAGCACCTGGTGGCTGCGCCCGCTGATGGGCTTCGGCTACCAGGCCATCAACCTGCTGATCTCGCCCCTCACGGCCCTGCTGCGCTGAGCTTTCTTCCATGGCAACGTCTTCCACCGCTCCCGTCCGCTTCCTCACCGGCATCACCACCAGCGGCACGCCGCATCTGGGCAACTACGTCGGCTCGGTGCGCCATTCGGTGCGCTTCAGCCGCCAGGCCCACGTGCAGAGCTTCTACTTCCTGGCCGACTATCACGCGCTGATCAAGGTCGACGAGCCGGCGCGCATCCAGCGCTCGACCCTCGAGATCGCGGCCACCTGGCTGGCCTGCGGGCTCGATCCGGAGCGCGTCACCTTCTACCGCCAGTCCGACATCGTCGAGATCCCCGAGCTCACCTGGCTCCTGACCTGCGTCACCGGCAAGGGCATGCTGAACCGCGCCCATGCCTACAAGGCGCAGATGGACAAGAACATCGCGCGCGGCGAGGACCCGGATGCCGACGTGAGCGCCGGCCTCTTCATGTACCCGGTGCTGATGGGCGCCGACATCCTGCTGTTCAACGCCCACAAGGTACCGGTGGGCCGCGACCAGGTGCAGCACATCGAGATGGCGCGCGACATGGCGCAGCGCTTCAACCACCTGTACGGCGAGCACTTCACGCTGCCCGAGGCCGAGATCGACGACGCGGTGGCCACGCTGCCCGGCCTCGACGGCCGCAAGATGAGCAAGAGCTACGACAACACGATCCCGCTCTTCACCCCGCGCGCCCAGCTGCAGAAACTCATCTCGGGCATCGTGACCGACTCGCGCGCGCCCGGCGAGCCCAAGGACACCGAGGGCTCCGCGCTGTTCCAGATCTACCAGGCCTTCGCCGACAGCGAGGAAACAGAGGCGCTGCGCCGGGCCTACGCCGACGGCATCGGCTGGGGCGACGCCAAGCAGATCCTGTTCGAGCGCATCGACCGCGAGGTCGCACCGATGCGCGAACACTACGATGCCCTGCTCAACGACCCGGCGCAGATCGAGAAGATCCTGCTGGCCGGCGCCGACAAGGCGCGCGCGCTCTCCCGCCCCTTCATGGCCGAGCTGCGCCACGCCGTGGGCCTGCGCAATCTCGGGGCCCGGGGCCAGGGTGCGGCCCGCAAGGCGGCCAAGGCGGCGCGGCCGAGCTTCAAGCAATACCGCGAAAAAGATGGGCTTTTTTATTTCAAGCTGCTCGACGCGACCGGCGTACAACTGATACAAAGTCTGGGTTTCGCGTCGCCGCAGGAGGCGGGCCGGGCCATCGCCATGCTGCGCGAGCAGCGCGGCGCCGGACTGGCCCTGATCGCCTCACAGCTCGAACCCATCGACAATGCGGGCATGCGAACGGCAACGGAGGCCCTGGATGCGCTTGCATCCGAGGCTGCAAACGAGAAGAACTAGGGAAGATCCCGCGCATAGACGACCGGCACCGCCGGCCAGCGCGCACACAGTGAGAAAAAAGTTATGAGTATTTATGTCATCGACGATCATCCCCTGATGCGCGACGCCATCGTGATGGTGCTGCGGCGCCTGCGGCCGGCCGAGAACATCGTGGAGCTGGAACGGCTCGACAAGCTGGCCAGCGCCGTCAAACAGCACGGCGCGCCGGGGCTGTTCTGCCTCGACCTGAAACTGCCCGATGTGACGGGCGTTTCAGGCGTGATCGCGGTGAAGCAGCTCTATCCCGACGTCCCGGTCGCGGTCTACTCGGCCTCGCCCGCAGCCGACATGGAAGAGGCCTGCATCGAGGCCGGCGCCGACACCTACATCGAGAAGTCGGCCAGTTCCGCGGAACTCACGGCCGCCTTGCGCGGCCTCCTCATGGCCGACACCGACGCCGAGGAACCGGTGGCCGCCGCCAACAGCAAGCTCTCGAAGCGCCAGACCCAGCTGATCGCCATGCTCGACCAGGGCATGAGCAACCGCGACATCGCGACCGAGCTCGACATCAGCGAGCACACGGTGAAGGTGCACCTGTGGCGCCTGTTCCGCCGCCTCGGCGTGAAGAGCCGGACGCAGGCGCTGCACCACGCCCGAACCAACGGCCTGCTTTCCAGCAACAGTTAGCTCTCCCCCAGGCTTGCTCACTTCGTGTACCCGCCACCCCCTTCACCGGGGGCAACACCAGCGGGCCGGCAAAGCCGGTTCCGCGGTGTTCCTGGAACAAAAAGGCCGCTGAACGCGGCCTTTTTTACTAGCCCACAGCGCCCGAGATGCGGGTCTGAGCCTGCGATTCGTCCGCGTCGTGCAACGCGACCCGGAAAACGCTCCCCCGGCCCAGCCTGGAACGCACGCTGACCGGATGCCCGAGCGCATGCGACAGCCGCGCCACGATGGCCAGGCCCAGGCCGAAGCCGTCGGAGGTGCCGGCATGGTCGGCCACCTTGTAGAACTCCAGGAACACGTCGCGCAAGTGCTCGCGCGCGATGCCGATGCCGGTGTCCCATACCTCCACGCGCAGGCCGTCGCGCGTGTGCCGCGAGGCCAGCAGGACGCCGCCCTCGGCGGTGTACTTGATCGCGTTGGCCAGCAGGTTGCCGATCATGCGGCGCACGCGGATCGGGTCGGTCAGCACGGTGCCGGAGCTCACGTGCATGCGAAAGGTCAATCCCTTGGCCTCGGCCACCGGCCGGTACTGCAGCTCGAGGTCGTGCAGCAGCTGAGCGACGTCCACCCGCTCGATGTGCAGCCGAACCTGGCCCGAATCGATGCGCGCGAGGTCGAACAGCGAATCGAAGAGCGCATTGACCGCGTGGGTGGCACGCACGATCTTGGGTGCGATCTCGGCCACCAGCTCGGGCTCGTTGCGCAGCCAGTCGGCGTAGAGGGAGAGCGCCAGTACGGGCTGGCGCATGTCGTGCGCGGCGCTCGCCAGAAAGCGGTTCTTCATCGCCACCGCCGACACCGCCGCCTGCCGCTGCTGGGTGAGCGAGTTGATCAGGATGTGGTTGTGAAACAGCAGCTCGAAGCTGTTGCGCGCCGTCTCGTGGATGCGCCGCCCCGCGCGCAGCAGCAGCCACCAGTGCAGGCCCGGCAGCAGCAGGAAGCCGTAGTGGAAGTGCGGCCGTTCGAACTTGAGCTCGATCACGCGGAAGATGATCGCCAGCAGCATGGTGACGAACAGCGTGTTGACGTAGCGCTTGAGCAGCGGCGGATGCAGCGCGAGTCCGTTGAGCGGAAAGGTCGCCACGCCGGCGACGATCAGCCAGCTCATGAACTGGTTTACCAGCGGCGTGCGCTCGAAGAAGATCAGGATCGACAGGCCCCAGGCGAAGGCGCTGGCGCTCCAGAGAAAGCGGTAGCGCTCGACGAAGTATTGCTGGGCGGCCGAGTCGCGGTCGGCGTAGTGCCGGCCGTAGAGCTGCTCGCCCCAGATGCGGCAAGCGGTGGCGCCGATGCCGATGGCGAGCCAGGCGAACAGCTGCCAGGGCGGCACGTGGCCCCAGCTCAGGCCGACCATGGCCGGCATCAGGGCCGCAGCCAGCAAGTAGGAGCCGCGCGACGCCCGCATCAGGCTGCGGATCAGCTCGCCGCGCACCCACGGTTCGGCCTCGTCGGCAGATGCCGGTGCCGGCGTGAGGCTCGCAAAGGACGAGTTGCCCAAGCCTGCGAATGACGAATTACCCATCATGGCTTACTGCCCTCTCCCACTGCCAGTTCGGCCATTAAAAAGCCCCTCGCGAGGGGCCCTGCATCCCACCGCGCCTGCGGCGGCGACGAGCGATCTTAACTGCGCACGAAGGAGGATCCGCTATTCGCCGCCGAAGTAGCGCATCGCCGTGCGCCCCAGCGACGTGACCGCGTTGGCGACTGCGGCCGCGCCGTCGTCTAACGGAATGTCCGCCTTGACGTAACCCGCGTCGCGCAGGATGCGCAAGTGTTCGATGTCCTCCTCGTGCGTGAACGTCATCGGCAATGCGCCGGCGATGATCCGCCTCAGCAACTCGTACGCCATCTCTCCTCCTCGCCCGCTTGTGTTTGTCTTCTTCCGGAGATTGTGGCGTATGGCAAGGCATGAACGGCACGGGCAGGATCGGGCCTTACCCTGAGCAGCAAGGCCCGAAGCACGGCTATCCGAGCGCCCGCAATTCCCGCAGCGCCACCGCCAGCATCGCCGCGTCGGGCGCCGCCACGGCGCGCAGCTCGCCCAGCAGCTGCGCCGCGCGCTCGAGCGTGCGGCCGTTGCTGGACTGCCAGGCCTCGACCAGCGCCGCGGGCGACTCGCGCTCGCCGCCGCCGGCCAGCACCGCGCCGGTGATCGAGCGCTGCAGGCCCGACAGATCGTCCTGCATCGCACCCTTGGCCAAGGCCTGCCAGTGCTGGTCGCCCGGCAGCGCAGCGATCCGGTCGCGCAGCCAGGGCATGCCGAGCCGGTTGGCGAGGTCGAAGTAGATGGCCGCCACCAGTTCCACCGGCCAGCGCGCGCTTCCGGCGATCTCGGCGATGTCGAGCGTGGCGTAGAGCGTGCCGAAGGTGACCACGCGCTCGGCCAGTTCGCGCGGCACGCCCTTGGCGACGTAGTGCGCCATCGCCGCATCGACGCGGCTGCGCTCTTCGGTATCGAGCAGCTGGGGCAGCCGCGCCGACAGCGCATCGACGTTGGGCTTGAAGTGCTCGATCGTCGCGGCCATGTCCTCGGTCAAGCGGCGCGAGCGCAGGAACCACATGGTGCCGCGCTCGAGCTGCCGGCTGGTGTCGATCAGCATGCTCGACTGCACCTCGTCATCGACCTGGTTGTCCAGCGCCTCGATCGCCAGCCACAGCGGCACCATGCCGAAGATCTCGCGGCTCATCAGGTAGGCGCGCACGATCTCGAAGGCACGTGCGCCGGTGGTCTCGACCAGGCGATGCACGAAGGTGCTGCCGACGCGGTTGATCATGCTGTTGGTCACGTGCGTGGCGATGATCTCGCGCTTGAGCGGATGGCGCGGCATGTAGCTTGCGAACTTTTCGCCCAGCAGTGCTGGGAAGTAGCGCGCGAGCGCCGTCGCGACCCAGCGGTCGTCGGGCAGCGGCGATGCCAGCAGCTCGTCGTAGAGCCAGATCTTGCTGTAGGCGAGCAGCACCGCGCGCTCGGGGCTGGTCAGCCCCCGGCCTTGCGCGCGGCGCTCGGCCAGTTCCTCGTCGGAAGGCAGGTACTCGATCGCGCGGTTCAGCCGTCCGGCCTTCTCGAGGTACTGCATGAAGCGCGTCTGCGCATCGAGCAGCTGCGGCGCGATGCGGCCGGTGACCGACAGCACCTGGGTCTGGAAGATGTTGTCGCGCAGCACCAGCGCGGCCACGTCGTCGGTCATCTCCGGCAGCAGCGTGTTGCGCTGCTTCTCGGTGAGCTCGCCCTCGGTGAGCGGCAGGCCGAGCAGGATCTTGATGTTGACTTCGTGGTCGGAGGTGTCGACGCCGGCCGAGTTGTCGATCGCATCGGTGTTGATGCGCCCGCCGGCGAGCGCGTACTCGATGCGCCCGAGCTGCGTGCAGCCGAGGTTGCCGCCCTCGGCGAAGACCTTGCATCGCAGCTCGCGGCCGTTGACGCGCAGCGCGTCGTTGGCACGGTCGCCGACCTGCGCGTGGCTCTCGCTCGTCGCCTTCACGTAGGTGCCGATGCCGCCGTTGTAGATCAGCGCCACCGGTGCCTTGAGGATCGCGTTGACGAGCTCGGTGGGCGTGAGGGCGTCGGCCTTGATGTCGAGCACCTGCTTCACCTCGCGCGTGATCGGGATCGACTTGGCGCTGCGGGCATGGATGCCGCCGCCTCCGGAGATCAGCTTGGCGTCGTAGTCGGCCCACGAGGAGCGCGGCAGCTTGAACAGGCGCTCGCGTTCGGCGAAGCTCTTCGCCGCATCGGGGCTCGGGTCGAGAAAGATGTGCCGGTGATCGAAAGCCGCCACCAGCAGGATGTGCGGCGACAGCAGCATGCCGTTGCCGAACACGTCGCCCGACATGTCGCCGATGCCGGCGACGGTGAACTCGGTCGACTGGGTGTCGATGCCCATCTCGCGGAAGTGCCGCTTCACCGACTCCCAGGCACCGCGCGCGGTGATGCCCATGACCTTGTGGTCGTAGCCCACCGAGCCGCCGGAAGCGAAGGCGTCGCCGAGCCAGAAGCCGTATTCCTTGCTGATGCCGTTGGCGAAGTCGCTGAAGGTGGCTGTGCCCTTGTCCGCGGCGACCACCAGGTAGGGATCGTCCTCATCGTGCCGCTTGACCTGCGGCGGCGGCACGATCGCATCGCCGACGCGGTTGTCGGTGATGTCCAGCAGCCCGCGCAGGTAATCCTGGTAGCAGGCCACGCCTTCGCGCATGTAGGCCTCGCGATCGCTGGCCGCCGGCGCACGTTTGAGCACGAAGCCGCCCTTGGAGCCCACCGGCACGATCACCGTGTTCTTGACCATCTGCGCCTTCACCAGGCCCAGCACCTCGGTGCGGAAGTCTTCCGGCCGGTCGGACCAGCGCAGCCCGCCGCGCGCGACGCGGCCGCCGCGCAAGTGCACGCCCTCGAAGCGCGTCGAGTAGACGAAGATCTCGAACATCGGCTTCGGCGCCGGCAGGTCGGGCACCTTCGCCGAGTCGAACTTGAACGAGACGAAGCTGCGCCGCTTGCCTGCCGCGTCGCGGCGCCAGAAGTTGGTGCGCGTGGTAGCCAGGATCAGCGCCAGGTACTGGCGCAGCACGCGGTCTTCCGAGAGATTGGCCACCTGCTCGAGCGCGGCCTCGATCTCGCGCACCTTGTCGTCGGTGCCGGCGGCCTGCGCCGGATCGAAGCGCAGCTTGAACAGCTCGAGCAGCGCGCGCGCGATCGGCCCATTGCCGACCAGCGTGTTTTCGATGAAGGATTGCGAGAGCGCGAAGCCGATCTGCCGCATGTACTTGGCGTAGGCGCGCAGCACCACGATCTCGTGCGCCGGCAGGCGCGCCGCGAGCACCAGGCGGTTGAAGTCGTCGTTCTCGACCTCGCCGCCCAGCACCGCGCCGAAGGCTTCCTCGAACACCGGACGCAGCGCATCGAGCTCGATGTCGGCATCGCCGATCGCGCTCTGCAATCCGAAGTCATGGATCCAGATCGGCGCCGCACCCCGCAGCGCGAGCCGGTGCGGGTGCTCGTCGAGCACCTTCATGCCGAGGTGTTCGAGCATCGGCAGGCTGGCAGACAGGGTGAGCGGCTCGCCGCGGCAAAGCAGCTTGAAGCGCAGCGTGCCGGGTGGCGCCTCGAGCGGGCGGTAGAGATTCATGCCGAGGGGCTGCGCGTCGCTCAACTGCGCCATCAGCTCGATATCGTGCACCGCGGCGCGCGCTGCGAACTCGTCGCGGTAGCCGGCCGGGAAGGCGCCGCCGAAGCGGCGCAGCAGCTCGTTGCCGCGCGCCTCGCCGGCCGATTCGATCAATGCCGACTTCAGGTCGTCGTCCCAGCGCCGCGCCGCGGCCACCAGCCGCTGCTCGACCTCGCGCACGTCGAAAGGAGGGATGCTGCCGGGCTTGGTGCGCACGGTGATCTGGATGCGTGCCAGCACCGACTCGGACAGATGCACGTTGAACTCGGAGCCGATGCCGTTGAACTCGCGCATCAGGATGTCCTGCCACTTCTGCCGCAGCTCGGTCGTGTAGTTCTCGCGCGGCGCGTAGATCAGGCAGGAGAGAAAGCGCTCGAAGGGATCGCGCCGCACAAAGAGCCGGAAGCGCTGGCGCTCCCCCAGGTGCAGGATGCCGGTCGCGGTGTGCAGCAGCTCGTCGTCGCTGGTCTGGAACAGCTCGTCGCGCGGGTAGGTCTCGAGAATGTTGTTCAGCGCCTTGCCCGAATGGCTGCCCGCGGCCAGGCCGGCGCGCTCGACCACGTTGGCAATCTTGCGCCGCAGGAGCGGAATCTCGGCCGGGTTGGCGCTGTAGGCGGTGGAGGTGAACAGGCCCAGGAAGCGGTCTTCGCCGCACACCTGGCCCGCGTCGTCGAAGCGCTTGACGGCCACGTAATCGAGGTGGCCGGGGCGATGCACGGTGGAGCGCGAGGTGGACTTGGTCACCACCAGCAGATCGGGCCGGCGCGCATGGGCGCGCACCTCGGGCGGCAGTGCGGCGAAGGCGGCGTTGGCGCTCGGCGTAGGGCCGTCGCGCAGGATGCCCAGGCTCGAATCGGGCACGATCCTCAACACGTCCTCGCCGTCGACCTTGTCCAGCTCATGGCTGCGGCAGCCGAGAAAGGTGAAGTGGTTGTCGGCCAGCCAGCGCAGGAAGGCCTGGCCCTCTGCCAGCTCCTGCGGCGGAATCGGCGGCGCGCGCTCGTCGAGGCGGCGGACGATCTCCAGCACGCGCTGCTGCATCTTCTTCCAGTCGACCACGGCCAGCCGCACGTCGCCGAGCACGCGCGCCAGGTCGGCGGCCAGCGCGTCGAGCCGGGCCGGCTCGGGCACGCGGTCGACCTCGACATGGATGAAGGATTCGCGGCGGGCGTCGGACGCCGCGCCGCCCTCGCCCGCCAAGCCCTGCAGGACGCCGTCGTCGCCGCGACGCACCGCCACCAGCGGGTGGATGATCAGGTGCAGCGTGAGCCCGTTGCGGTTGACCTCCATCGTCACCGAATCGACGAGGAAGGGCATGTCGTCGTTGACGATCTCGATGATGGTGTGCGTGGACTGCCAGCCGTGCTCCGCGATCGTCGGGTTGAAGACCCTGAGCTTCGCGCGTCCCGGCTCGCGCTTGCGCGCGAAGCTCCAATGCGAGAGCGCCGCGCCGTACAGGTCCGCCGCGTGGCGCTCGGCCAGATCTTCCGGGTCGACCTGTCCGAAGTACTGGCGCGCGAAGGCGGCGAGTTCGTCCGCCGCCTCGGCCGCGACCTTGGCCCGGATCAGTTGCACCACTTCTTCGAGGCGCTCGTCCCTGCGTCCTGAGTCGACTGTCTGGGTGGTCATCAGCATGCTTGTCTCCGGGTTGGCGTCATAAATCTACATCGCGATACGGTCAAAAGAATGACTTGCGCTGGCGCGGCGGGCGTCGGAGACTGGAAAGCTCGAACGGAGGGCCACGCCATGAGCACCGAACTTCAAGCCACTGTGGACGCCCTGGTCCAGAAGGGCAAGGGCATTCTTGCCGCCGACGAGAGCGGCCCGACGATCGCCAAGCGTTTCAAGGCGATCGGCGTCGAGTCGACCGAGGAGAACCGGCGCGCCTGGCGCAGCCTGATCCTGTCGGCACCAGGGCTGGGCCAATTCATCAGCGGCATCATCCTGTACGAGGAGACGCTAAGCCAACGCAGCGGCGAAGGCGAGGCACTGCCGCAGCTGGCCGCCCGCCAAGGGATCGTGCCGGGCATCAAGGTCGATGCCGGCAAGATTCCCTTGGCGCTGGCACCGGGCGACGAGATCACGCAGGGCCTGGACGGGCTTGCGCAGCGCCTCGACGGCTACAAGCAGCACGGCGCGCGCTTCGCCAAGTGGCGCGCCGTCTACAACGTTTCCGACGTGTTGCCGAGCCGGGCCGCGATCGAGGCCAACGCCGAAGCGCTCGCGCGCTACGCGGCGATCTGCCAGGCCCAGGGCGTGGTGCCGATCGTCGAACCGGAAGTGCTGATCGACGGCGATCACACGCTGGCGCGCTGCGCAGAGGTCACGCAGGCCGTGCTGCACGAAGTCTTCCACGCGCTTCACCGCCACCGGGTGGCGCTCGAGCACATGCTGCTGAAGCCGAGCATGGTGGTGCCGGGCAAGACCCACGCGCAGCAGGCTGCGCCGGCCGAAGTGGCGGCCGAGACGCTTCGCGTGCTGCGGCGCACGGTCCCGGCGGCGGTGCCAGGCATCAACTTCCTGTCGGGGGGCCAGTCGCCGGCCGAAGCGACGGCCAACCTGGATGCAATGAACCGCCTCGGCCCTCATCCATGGTCATTGAGCTTTTCGTACGGACGCGCGCTGCAGGACACGGCGATGCAGGCCTGGCAGGGACAGCTGGCCAACGTGCGGCAGGCTCAGGATGCGCTACAGAAGCGCGCGCGATTGAACGCCGCGGCGTCGATCGGAAAGTACGACGCTTCGATGGAAAGCAGCACCGAA
>NZ_RWKI01000022.1 GCF_003984645.1 Variovorax sp. MHTC-1 | reverse complement strand
CCAGCGGGTGTTCAAGACAGAGCCTCAATACCCGCCAGCCGAGGGCGACGAGAACGACCCCACTTTCTGGCAGAGCCTGGTGGCCTTCTTTACCCGGCTATGGAACCCAACCGCCGTCGAGGCGGAGCAACTGGGCTTCGCATACGTCTATGACGAAGGGGGGACCTTGCTTGCCGAGACCGGCACAGGGGGGGCGAACAGCGCGGGCGTGACCCAGCACATCTGGCTGCCCACAGCCAACGGGCCGATGCCTGTGGCGGTGATGATCGACGGTACCGCCTATGCAGTGCACGTGGACCACCTGAAAACACCGCGTCGCATCAGTGCGGCGGATGGACAGGTGTTGTGGCAATGGGGGTACTCGGCATTCGGCGATGAGGAGCCCACGATCGCGGCGACGCGTTTCACAAGCGCAACGACCAATCCGACGACGGGCGTGACCGGCGCATCGGCAGTCACATACAACCTGCGCTACCCCGGCCAGTACGCGGACAAGGAGAGTGGGCTGTTCTACAACTACTTTAGGAGCTACGACAGTCGGACGGGGCGGTACAGTCAACCGGATCCGATTGGGCTTGATGGGGGGTGGAATCGACTTGCTTTCGTCGACAGCAATCCGTTGAGCTTCGCTGATGCCTTCGGACTACAGGGAGCAGCCCCGTCCCCCTTCGGCCCCGTTCCGTTTCCGACGCCGGCACTGTCGCCGGGCGCGGGTGATGGCAAGGGAGGTGGCTATGATCCAAGGACGGACACATACACGCCGCCCAGTTCGGCGGGATCGGTATCCAACTGGTTGAGGGGCTGGCTGCAGTTCAATCCCATTGATGACGACGATCGTGAAGACTACGGGGAATGCTCTGCGAGGTGCCATGGCGCATATCTGGAAGCCGTGAGAAACTGCCGCCGGGTGTTTAACTCGCCAGGAAATGACGGGTTAGTCCCGAGCGAAGACGGGTTGGCGCGCTGTCTACTGGGTGCGGCGGCTCAGTCTCGGGCCTGCAAGATCGATTGTTCAAGGAATTGCAGATGACAACGAAGTTGCATAGCGTTCTCGTAGAGGTCGATGAGGCCGCCAATGTCATGCGCCTCTGGCGTCAGTTCATCGGCGACGTACCGTCACCATTCAGGTTGCTTGAGTTGCCTCTAGATCGTCTTCCGGTCGACAAACACAGCGCTGTGGTCGCTGTGATCGGGGAAGCGGTACTCGGTGGATTGGCAGATGCGCACGCCTCTTTGGCCGTCTATCGCAGCGACCAAGCCGGGATGGATTCACCAGATTTGCAAGGTGCGATTGCAAAGATCCTGTTGCAGGCGGTGGCAGGAGATCCGGAGGCCCAAAACGCCTATGGAACGATGCTGTGCGATCGCAGCCTGAACCGCTTGGACCCGGCGTACTTGGAGGAAGCAGAGGAGTGGTTTCGCAAGGCAGCGGCGAGCGGCCAAGAGGAAGCAGTTCGGTCCTTTGAATCTTGGCCAAAGCAAAAGCAGTACATCACCACCGAGATAGCCAAACGACGAAGTGATGGCAATTCGAAGCCGCCAGCGCAGTAGCTCGTGTGCGGCCCTGGTCCGATAGCGCTATGCGAGGACGATGGCAGCTCTTTCACCACTTGGTAGGTGCCGCCAAGCACCGGCCAAACAGCAAACAATTCAGGGCTTCTGCGTGGGGGGGGCGGCGTCGATTTCATGGTCTTTGTCCTGCCAACTCGCCGAGCACCTTAGCACCAAGAACGAAGATTCGCCCAGCGAGGCTCGATGCGTAACACGACAGCGCGGCCGGCCATATCGCCTTGGCCGGTGACGCCCGTGGCAGCACTGCGTACCTGAGACCGGACTCCTCGGGGGGGCAGCTCAGGTACCGACAGGACTGTAGCGATGCAATAAGCTGCAAGCGTGTCCATCCTGCTCCGCCTTGCCTCTTGCCAGGCGCAATGCGTGTCTTTTTGCATCGGGGGATGCTCCCGGCGCAGCGCCTGACGAAAGAAAGGGTGTGGACATCCCCTCTCTCACTGAGTATGGCAAGGCCGGCTGCACGTTCGGCAGCCGTTCACTTGGGGGTAGTACTGGCGAGCCGCCTGGACTGCACCGGCGCAATTGGAGAAAAAGCCGAGCGACAGAGCGTTCGCCGGGCTCGGCCAAAACTGACAGCCCCTCTCATGGACTTCATAGTCACCGTTCGTTTGCTGCTGACGATTGACGCAGTACTCAGCCATCACTTTTCCCCTCTCGGGCTGTCCGCGGGCTCGTTGGTCTGCGGATCGTGGTGCTCCCGCTCGGAATTTGGGACCAACCGTTCCAACGGAGCATCCGCACTTGGGGGCTTGACAGTCCGGCGATCGTGGGCGGTGATTTTTGTGGTGACCTTGTGCGGTGAAGCACTGATTGCTGCAAGCCCGCACAAGGGTCGACCGTGAGGCGGGCACGGTCTGGGCGTGAACGGCAACTGTCGAAAGTCTGGTGCGCGCTGTATTGCTTGCTGCGGCAGCCGCCTCGAATAGTCCGAATCGCGTGCCGGGAACGCCCACGGGGCAGCACCGATCTCCACCGTTTGGTGGATTGCCCGACGTTGCGGGACCGCTCTACCATGCGCCGGGGCTAGTTCGCCGCGCATGGAACTCTGTGAGCCGCGACGGCGAGGCGCGCTCACGAAGTCCATGCTTCATTGTCCGCGGCTCTGCGAAGGATCTGCTCCACGCGGAGCGCAATGCACGAGGAGGGCTGCTGTCATGCCGACCACACCGAAGCGCGAGGAGATTGACCATCGCACGACTAAGCTCATCGTCGGAATCGTGGCGCTGAGCCTCGCGAGTCTGACGAGCGCCTTCTCGAGAACGGCCATCAACTCGATCAGCGAGTCCTACTATCAGGGAGGCTGGTCGCAGAGCATCTTCATCGGATTTCTGTTCGCCATCGCCGCTTTCCTGCTGTCGTACAACGGCCTCTCGCGAACGGAGATGATTCTCAGCAAGGTTGCTGCAATTGCAGCACTCGGTGTCGCTCTCTTCCCTTGCGAATGCGGCTCCCACAAAGCGCAGGTGCCCTATGTGCATGGTGCATCGGCTGCAGTGATGTTTCTCATCCTGACGTACTTTTGCTACGCGTTTTATCGACGAGCACTTGCGAAGGGCTACCCGCAAGCAAAGGTCCGCGCCACGATCTATGTGCTGTGCGGCGTGGCGATTGCACTGTCGATCTTGGTGCTGGCACTGGATCATTTCCTCGACGGTGGCCTCTCCCGCCCCATCCCCAGACTGGTTTTCTATGGGGAGACCGCCGGCCTCGTCGCTTTCGGAATTTCCTGGCTGACGGCAAGCCGCACGCTCCCGTTCCTCACCAGACCGGAAGAGCGTTTTTCTCCCATGAAGGCCACTAACCCAAGCTAGCGAGCCCCAGCAATGAAATGGGCGGGCTCCAGGCCCAGGCCCCGGGGCGAGACATCTCGCCCCTGAAGTCCACCGAGTTGCGAATGACGAGGTGAAGTTCGCGTTGATCCATGTTCTGGATGAGTGCCGGACCACCCGCAACGGCGCCCCTCTGCTCGGCAGGATCCGCCAGCAGCGCATTCGGATCATCAACGGCCTCGAAATCAGGCTCCCAACTTTTGCACACTGATCCGGTATTTGGAGCGAAACCCTGCCACCAGTCATTGCCCGCACTGGTCCAATCCTGCTGAATCGGCAGAATGTTTCCTTTTGTGTCCGCTCGTGACGCATGAGCAGACCTGCCTGCCGGTCTCGCTGCCTGTGCGCGTCGAGTCGCCCCTTGCAAGCGCACTTTGCATAAATGAGAAGAAGGCCGCATGTCCAATACCGAAACTTCTGTGTTCCATAGCAACCTGCCGCTCGAGGCGAAGCTCGAGCGGGCCCGCATGGAACTGCTGGACCTGTCTGCCCGCAACCGCCTGCTGCACGTTCCGCGCTTCTCGAAGAGCGCCAAGACCATTGACGTCGTGGATGAAAGATCCGTCGAGATCTTTCGTCTCCTGGTGCGGGAAAACCGGGCCTTCACCTTCCTGGCCGGCCGTCCGGACCGGAACGGCGAGACGGATGAGGGCGACGGGGTCGACGAGGAAGACGTCAACAGCGCTGCGGTGCTTGCCCAGCCAGAGGAGGAGGACGGGCCGGACGAGCGCGGCGTGTTCGCGCGCCATGCCGACACCAGGCTGCAGACACGCATGACGCCCAAGGGCCTGCAGAAACGCCTTCTCGACCTGTACCACGACGCGCGCACGCTGGAGGAGGAACAAGGCGTCAACATCCTCTTTCTGGCCCTGGGTAGCCTGAACTGGGTCGACCCTAACAAGAAGGAGAACGTGCGCCACGCGCCGTTGATCCTCGTTCCCGTCAGCCTCGAGCGCGGCACCGCGGGCGAGAGGTTCCGGCTGCGCCTGCGCCCGGAGGACCTGATCTCGAACCTGTCCCTAGAGGCCTACCTGGACCGGGTCCACGCGCTCAAGCTCCCGACCTTTGATGGGGGCGATGAGTTCGATCCGGCGGCATACTTCGCCGCCGTTGCCGAAGCCATCGCCACGAAGCCGGACTGGACGGTGGCGGCGGACAACGTCGTCCTCGGCTTCTTCTCCTTCGCCAAGTTCCTGATGTACAGGGATCTGGACTCCGAGAACTGGCCCGGCGAGAGTCGGCTGGCCGACCACGCCATGATCCGCGCGCTACTGGCCGACGGCTTCGAACATCGCGAGCCTCTGATGTCGGAAGACCTGCCGATCGACCCGCATATCGAGCCCGCGGACATGCTTCATATCGTCGACAGCGACAGTTCCCAGACCCTGGCGGTACACGACGTGAGGCGCGGGCGTGACCTGGTGATCCAGGGCCCGCCCGGCACCGGGAAGTCACAGACCATTGCCAACGTCATTGCCTCCGCGGTTGCCGACGGCAAGACCGTTCTTTTCGTGGCTGAGAAGATGGCCGCGCTGGAGGTCGTCAAGCGTCGGCTCGACCAAGCGGGCGTGGGCGACGTGTGCCTGGAGCTTCACAGCAATAAGGCCAACAAGCGGGTGCTGCTGGAGGAGCTGCGCAGGACTTGGGAGCTCGGCTCCCCGCGCGGCGACTTCTCCAACGGGCTCACCGGGAAGTTGAAGGATGCGCGAGATCTGCTCAATGGACATGCCTCCCGCATGCATGTTCGCCATACACCGTCTGGGCTCACGCCCTTCGAAGTGATGGGGCATCTGACCCGCCTGCGGCAGCTCGGGCAGAAACCCGTGGATTTCGAGCTCGAGCACCCGACATCTTGGAGCAATGACGAGGTCGCGCAGCGTCGCCAGATGCTGCACGAGCTCGCACAGCGCATCGACGACATCGGTCTGCCCGCGGCGCATCCCTGGAACGGCGTCGGCCTGGAGCTGATCCTGCCCACGACGGTGGAACGGCTCGTCCCTCCTCTCACGAATCTGCACGATCGCATCCATACGCTGCGCGGCGAGCTGACAACTGTCTCCGAGCGGCTGGAGCGGTCGCAGCCGCCCAAGCGCTTCGACGACGTTCGGGTGGTGCTCGAGCTCGCCGAGACACTGGCGGCAGCACCGGAATATCCGGCCGAGGCGCTGTCATCGCCCCTGTGGGACCAGTCCCTGAATGCGCTCAAAGAGCTGCTGCGCCGCGGCGCGCTCTATGCGCAGGCAGGCGCCGAGCTGTCGCCATCGCTTCTGCCCGGTGCCATCGATGCAAGTCTCGACGGTCTGGAGACCGAGCTCGAAAGCCTGCCAGAGGACCTGCCCGCCGGCGCCTACGACCGGGCCCGCCAGCTCCAGGCGCTGCTTCCCACGCTGCAAGCCGAAGCGCAACGCCTGAGCGCCGAACTCGGCTCGGCCGCACTGATCGACACGCTGGCGAGCATCGAGCGCCTCACTGCGACCGCCGAGCGCGTGGCGGTCGCCCCCGATGCCAGTCCGGACGCCTTCGCCGCCGCGGTTTGGGACCACGGCGTCGAGCAGGCCGGTGACCTGGCCGGCGCCGTCGCCGCGCTGGAACAAGCACGCAAGCTGGTCGGCGAACGCCTGCTGGATTCCGCCTGGTCGACCGACGTCGTGGCGGCACGCCAGGCGCTCGCCACCCACACGGGTTTCCTCAGACATTTCAATGGCGGCTGGCGACGGGCCAACGCCCTCGTCCGCTCCATCGTCAGCGACCCGAAGATGCCGATCGCACAGGCCGTTCAGCTGCTCGATGCACTCATCAAGGGCCAGGCGGCGGCGGCCAAGGTGCGCGAAGACGATGCGTTCGGCAGGTCCGCCTTCGGGTCTGAGTGGCGGGGAGAGCGCTCGCAAAGCGCACCGATGATGGCGCTCGTGGAGTGGATGCGCACGCTGCGCGGCCTCGGCGCCGAGCCCCGGCTGATCGCGAGCCGGCTCGAGCAGCGCTCGGCCGTCGGCGCCCGAGCGCAGCGGGTGCGCCAGCTCCTGCAACAGGTCGCGCCCGTGCTCACCGGCCTCTGGCACGACTTGGGTGCAGCGGCCTCGTCTCTCGTGTCGGAAGCGGCTTCGGCCGAGCGGGCGACGCTCGAGGCTTTCGCGGCCAGGGCCCGGCAGATGGTCTGGTCCGACGACCTGTTGCGGCGGATCTTGCTGCAGGTACCCGCCGCCCGGACGGCGCGGCTCGACCTGGTCCGTCGCCTGGGTTACTGGCAGAAGCTCGGCGAACAGATCGACCGCTACGACACCCATGCGAAGGCGGCGTTCGGCGACGTCTGGCACGGTCGCCGGTCGGACTGGGCTCAGCTTTCCGCCGGCGCCGATTGGATCGCTGCCCATCCCGATCTGCGCATGCTCGCAGCGCGGCTTCCCGAGCGGCGAGAGCTCGCGGAGCGAACCCGCCTTCTGGCCCGCGAAGCCACGGACCTTCCTTCCGAGCTGGCGTCGCTCACGGCGACCCTGCAGGCGGACGCTTCCGCGCTCTTCGGTGTCGCAAGCATGGCGGCAACGGACATGGAGGCGGCGCAGACCCGGCTCGCGACCTGGCTGGCCAACACCGAGCAGCTCTCCAAGTGGGTCACGTACTGCGAGCGCGCCGGTAAGACACGCTCGGCCGGACTCGGCCAGCTCGTGGACCGCCTGGTCGACGGTCGCCTGCCCACACCCGAGGCCCACCCATCCTTCGAAATGGCGTACTTCGAGTCAATGCTGTCCGAGCTGGTGAGCCAAGATCCGGCCATCGGCCAGTTCGACGGCGACCTGCACACCCGCCAGGTGCAGGAATTCGCCGAGCTCGACCGGCAGCGAATCAAGGCCGCCAGCATGGAGGTTGTGCGCGCCCACCATCGCCGGATACCGCCGCGCGATGGCGGTGCCGGCCCGGTCGGTGTTCTGCGTGCGGAGATGGCGAGGCGGCGCGGCCACATGCCAATCCGCCAGCTCATGCAGAAGTCTGGGCCCGCCGTCCAGGCACTGAAGCCCGTCATGATGATGAGTCCGCTGTCGGTCGCACAGTTCCTCACGCCCGGACGTTTGAGCTTCGATCTGCTGGTGATGGACGAAGCCAGTCAGATCCAGCCGGTCGACGCCCTGGGCGCGATCGCGCGCTGCAAGCAGGTCGTGGTCGTCGGCGACGAGCGTCAGCTGCCCCCGACCAAGTTCTTCTCCAAGGTGACCGGATCGCAGTCGGGCGAGGAGGACGATGATGAAACGCCCGTGGCTGACATCGAGAGCATTCTCGGCCTCTTCGCTGCGCGCGGTCTTCCGCAACGGATGCTTCGCTGGCACTACCGCAGCCGCCATCAGTCCCTGATCGCGATCTCGAACAGCCAGTTCTACGAGAACAAGCTGTTCATCGTGCCGAGCCCGTACACGAAGGAAGCTGGGATGGGCCTGCGCTTCCATCATGTACCGGAAGGACGCTTCGACTCGGGCGGCACGGGTGCCAACGCGATCGAGGCGCGCACCGTCGCCGAGGCCATCGTCCGTCACGCCAAGACCAGCCCCGAGCTCTCGCTGGGCGTCGCCACCTTCTCTGTCTCCCAGAGGCGCGCCATCCAGGACGAGTTGGAGACGCTACGCCGTCTCAATCCAGACACGGAAGAGTTCTTCCACGCACATCCGAGCGAGCCCTTCTTCGTCAAGAACCTGGAAAACGTCCAGGGCGACGAGCGCGATGTCATCGTGATCTCGGTCGGCTATGCCAGGAACACGCAGGGCTACATGGCGATGCGCTTTGGTCCCCTGGGCGCCGATGGCGGCGAACGGCGGCTCAACGTGCTGATCAGTCGTGCGAAGCGACGCTGCGAGGTGTTCGCCTCGATCACGGACGAGGACATCGATCTTGATCGTGCCAAGGGCAAGGGCGTGTTCGCATTCAAGCTTTTCCTGCACTACGCCAGGACGGGGCGACTGTCCATGGCCCAAGCCACCAGCCGCGAGATGGACAGCGTCTTCGAGGAGCAAGTGGCCACGGCACTCCAGTCCAAGGGCTACCAGGTCCACCCTCAGGTCGGCATCGCCGGCTTCTTCATCGATCTGGCCATCGCCGATCCCGAGCGCCCCGGCCGTTATTTGCTCGGCATCGAATGCGACGGCGCTTCATACCATTCCGCCCGCTCCGCCCGCGACCGTGACCGCTTGCGACAGGCCGTGCTCGAGGACCATGGATGGATCATCCACCGCATCTGGAGCACTGACTGGTTCCAGCGCCCCATGGAGCAGCTCGAGCGCACGGTCCGCGCGATCGAGGCCGCGAAGGTCCAGCTGAATGCGCAACTCGAAGCCGCACTCACGCCGCAACGCGCCGTGCCCGTGGAGATTGTCACGATCGATCGGCACGAGGTCACGGAGATCGGCCTGTCCGAGGCGGGTGGCGACTCGGCCGGTCAGCCCTACATCGAAGCAGAGCCTGCGCGTCCGGGCGCCTACGAGTTGCACGAGACGCCGCTCGGCGTGATCGCCGATCTGGTCGCCCAGGTCGTGCGCATCGAATCGCCCGTGCACGTCGACGAAGTCGTGACCCGCCTACGCACTGCCTGGGGCCTGCAGCGCTCGGGCGCCAGGATCGACGCGGCAGTTGAGCAAGGCGTGCAGCGCGCGCACGCAACCGGGCGCATCGAGCGCGACGGCGCATTCCTTTCCAGCCCTGCAGTTCCCGTAAGGTTGCGTGATCGGACGGACACTCGCTCATCGGGTCTTCGCAAGCCAGAAATGATCCCGCCGTTGGAGATCGCTGCTGGAATCGCATCCATTGTTTCGAGGCACTTTGGTGCGACCCCCGAAGAGATCGTCATGTCCATCTCTCGGCAGCTTGGGTTTAAGGCGACCAGCGCGCAGCTTCGAAGAGCTATTGAATCCGTTCTCGAAGACCTGCTACTCAAGGGCGAACTCAGCCGCGAGCACAACATGATCATCATCAAGCCTTCCAACGAGCCCGATCAGAATGCGGCTGCCGTTGCATGAGTATCCTGCGCAGCGCAGCCACACTGCGCAACCTTCGCGAGCAGCCGATGTGGAAGCTACTTGCGGCCGACCGTGCGCCCGTCATTGCCGCGCTGTTGGACAACCTGCTCCTTCAGGAAGAAAAGGTGCTCGCTGCATCGACCTTGGAGGAGCGGCTGACTCGGGACATTGAAGCCCTGCGGGCCCAGGGTTATGAGCTGCCCTATTCGGCCGCAGCCTATGTGCGGGAATGGATTGACCTGGGTTGGCTGTCGCGTCGGCTGGCGCAAGGCGCACCCGAGGAGGAACTCAGTCTGACGACCGATGCGGCCAACGCCGTGCGCTTCATTGTGAGTTCCACCCAGCCGCGCCGCAGCGCGACCGAAAGCCGTCTGGCCACTGTCATCAACCAACTCCAGCGGCTTGCCGAGGAAACCGACGGAGACCGCAAAAGCCGGCTGGAGTCGCTGATGGAGCAGCGCGACCGCATCGATCGTGAGATCGAACGCGTCAACAACGGCCAGATCACGACTTTGCCAGATGATCGGGCGCTGGAGCGTGCTCGCGACATCATCTTTCTGGCGGAGGAACTGGTTTCGGATTTCCGCCAGGTGCGCGATGAGTTCGAGCGTCTCAACCGCGACCTGCGCGCAACTCTTATGGACCACGAGGGCAGCCGCGGTCACGTCCTCGAGAAGCTTTTCAGCGGCGTGGACGTCATTGGCGATAGCGACGCCGGTCGTACTTTCCAGGCCTTCTGGCGGCTGCTCAATGACTATGAGCAGTCAGCCATCCTCGATGATGCGGTGGACGCCCTGAACTCTCGCTCGTTCTCCAGAAGTCTGAGTGACGCCGACCGGCGCATGCTGCGCAACCTCACGAGTCTGCTACTCAAGGAAGGTTCGACCGTGCATGAAGTGCAGCAAAGCTTTGCACGCGGCCTCAAGCACTTTGTCCAGAGCCGAGAGTTCATGGAAAACCGCAGGCTGCATCAGCTGCTTGGTGTGGCCCAGCGCAGGGCTGTGCAGGTCAAGGACCAGCTTCGTACCAACGCCAATATCGGCTTCACCCTCACCTCGACCGGTGCCCGGGTGGCCTCAGCCGCTCAGTGGGGCCTGCTGGACCCCGATATGCGAGTGGCGGACACCACCATGGAGAAGGTGCCTGAGGGCGAACTCTCCATGGATGAAATTGCAGAGATGGTCCGTCGCTCGGAGATCGACCTTCGCGCCCTGAAACGCAACATCCTCACCCTCCTTGAAGACAAGGAAGTGGTAAGCCTGACCGAACTGCTGGAATGCTTCGATGTCGAGCAGGGCTTGGGCAGCGTGGTGGGCTACCTTTCCCTGGCCGCGAAGCATGGCCAGATTTTTGAGACTCAGCCCTGTTCCATCGAATGGACGGGTGCAGACGGCGTTCGTCGACGTGCTGACGCTCCTACCGTGTTCTTCCGTAGGGAACGCTCACATGAATTCCAACTTTGACATCCTTCCTTCCGACGAGCACGGGGCCCCCACCGATTCGCTAGAGGCTTCGGTTGCCGCGTTGCAGGTGGCCCGCCAGCAGACCTTTGAGGGCGATAGCGGCGCCCTGCCACTTGACACGCGCCGCACGCTCGTGCAACTGTTGACAGGTCCTCTGATAGACGGGCGCCGGCATTCCAAAGCATGGGAAGTGGTGTTGCGCGACGAGCAAGTCCTACGTAGTCGGCTACACGAGCTTTTCCTGGACTTGGTGCTCGACCGAGACCAGCAGGTGGCGTTCTTGCGTCAGGTGTCCCGAGAAGATGTGGACATCCCCATTTTGCTGCGAAGAAACACCCTGTCCTTCATCGAAACCGCTCTGCTGCTTTTCCTGCGTCTTCGCCTGACCCAGGCCGACGCGCAGGGGGAGCGCGCGGCGCTCGACCTCCAGGAGATGCTCGAGTACCTGAAGACGTTCGAGCGTAGCGACAACGTAGACCAGTCGCGCTTCGCCAAACAGTGTGATGGCGCGGTGGAGAAGGCCAAGAAGTTGGGCTTGCTGCGCAAGCTGGCCAACTCGGAAGAACGCTTCGAGGTCTCTCCAGCGCTCAAACTGCTGTTTCCCGCGGAGGAGATCGAACAGCTGACGAAGGCGTACGCCGCAGCTGCGGGGCTTCCGAACGCGCCCGACGCGGAGGCAGGTGCCGACAGCACCATTAGCGACGACAACGAAAATGAAGGGGACCAGGCGTGACGGATTCCAACAACACGAACTCGCCGGTGGGCGAAGAGCTGTTCTCCACCACCGGCGTGCCCGCGTTCCTGTTGAAGCAAGCGAATGAGGTTAGTCCGATCGCCCTGGCGCCCGTTGCCTCCTTGTTGGCAGACACCAATCTGTTTGCATTCGAGGTGGACACCTCGCCCTCGCCCCCCTCCTCCCCCTCCGCGCCCTTGACGGTGCGCTCTACTGCGGTTCCGGCCGACCTGGTGAGCGCGCACTCGACCCGTCCTACCACGTTTCTCGACGGCGAGGACCCCGATGTCCAGATGCAGTTCCGTCTGCGTCGCCTGCAGGCCTACAACTGGGGCACGTTCCATGGGGTTGCGGACTTTGCCATCGCACCCGAAGGCTACCTTTTTGTGGGTAACTCCGGCTCCGGAAAGAGCACGATGCTCGACGGTCTGGCCGCACTAACCACCCCGGACCGCTGGCGCGCTTTCAATGCGGCCGCGCGCGAAGCCGACCGCGGCCGTTCCGACCGAAACCTGGTGACCTACGTGCGCGGCGCCTGGGCCCGGCAGAGCAATGACGAGCGCGAGGCCGTCCAGCAGTTCCTGCGCAAGGGCACCACATGGAGCGCGCTGGCTGCCACATACCGCAATGCTCTGGGAGCGGTGGTTACCATCGTCATGCTGATGTGGATTCGCGGCCAAAGTGCCTCCACGCGCGACCTGCGGCATCAGTACCTCGTCTTCGAGCGCGAATTCGACGTCACTGAGTTCAAGGCCCCGTTCGCCGAGACGGACTTCGACGTCAGGAAGCTCAAGGCGGCCTTCCCTGAGGCCTTCATCCGAGAAGAGTTCAAGGCCTACCAAGAGCGTTTCTGCCGGCTGTTGGGTATCGAGAGCGAGCGGGCGCTACGCTTGTTGCACAAGACCCAGTCGACCAAGGACCTGGGCGAGCTCAATGTGTTCCTTCGGGACTTCATGCTCGACGAACCTGAGACTTTTTCGGTTGCCGAGCGACTGGTTCGCGACTTCCAGGAGCTCAATGCAGCTCATGCCGAAGTGGTCTCAGCTCGTAGACAGATCGAGACTCTGGCGCCAGCTCGAGATAACTTCGCAACCCGCGCCAGCGTCGTGACACAGATCGACGACCTGCAAGCCATCGATGAACACCTGGAAAGCTACGGTCAGGAGCAGCGCGGGGTACTGATAAACGCAGAAATCGAGGACACGAGAAGGGAAATCCAGTACTTCCAGATTGCCATTGGAGAGGCAAAGGCGAAGGAAGCTCACGAGAAAAGCGTCCGCGACCAGTACATCTCTCAGGTCCAGGGCGCCGGTGGCCTGCAGCTTCAGAACTTGGAACTTCGCATCAAGGAGGCCGAGGGCCAGCAAAAAAATCGCCTCGCCAAGCATGCCGTAGTAGAGGCGGCATGCCGCGCATTGGATTGGCCCACTCCTGGCGCGCCTCAGACTTTTCTGGCCACCCAGGAGAAAGCTCGGGCCCTGCTCAGTGGCCCGTCACCGGCCGACGACCTTCAGGAGCGCCGAGACCCCGTCAAGAGCCAGTACGACCGTCTGTCCGAGCGGTTGAGCGAACTGCGCAGCGAAATCGAGTCCATGGAGCGCCAGCCCTCCAACATTCCAGGCCCCTACCTGCGGCTGCGCGCCGAGCTTGCGCAGGAGCTTGGCGCCGAGCCCAAGGACCTTCCCTTCGCCGGTGAGCTGATGGAAGTCCGTCCCGAGGAGGCCGTATGGACCGGCGCCATCGAGCGCGTTCTTCGAGGCTTTTCGCTGTCCATCGTCGTCCAGCCAGACATGTACGCCGACTTCAGCCGTGCGCTCAATGAGCGTCACACGGGTATGCGCGTCGTTTACCTGCGCGCCATCATGAACGCGCCCACTGAGGTCGACCGGCGCTCCCTCAGCGAGGGCTCTCTTGTTCGCAAGGTCACTCTGGCCCGCGGGCCCCACCAAGACTGGATGCGTCAACAATTGCGCCAGCACTTCGACTACGAGTGTGTCGAGGACATGGCGGAATTTCGCAGCAGCACTCGCGCTGTCACCAAGACCGGTCAGGTCAAGCACAACACCACGCGTCACGAGAAGGACGACCGCTCCAATGTTAATGACCGTCGCCAGTGGCTGATGGGCTTCGACAACGTGGCGAAGCGCCAAGTCTATATCGACGAGGCGCAAAAGGTTGGCGGTGAGCTCTCCGTGCTCCAGGGGCAGCTCAACGATCTAACGAAGGAGCGCAACGAACTGCAGCTACGTCGCGATCAGGCCAACATCCTCGCCAATGTGAGCTGGGAAGAGATGGACGTCAGCGGTTTGTTGCGCCAGATTGCCGAGTTGCAGCAACAACGCCGGCTGGAACTGGAGCGCAATCCAGACCTGAAAGACTTGCAAGAGCGCCTGGCCAACCAGGAAAAGCACTACGAAGCTGCGGTCGCGAAGCGCCAGAAGGCGGAAGGCGAGGAGCGCGACGGCCTTAATCGACTGACGGCCCTGCAAAATTCGCTCGACGCGCTGCACGTGCCGCGCGTACTGACCGAAGAGATGCGTGCTGCCATCAAGGAGCGCGTCTCGCGCACCAATCGTCCAGTGGCCTTGGAGACGCTGGACAGCGTGCTGCACAGCGTGACTCGCAACATCGGCCATGAGCGCGACACGCTCAAGGGCCGCTCGGCCAGTCTCCAAGCCTCCATCGAACTCGCTTTTCGGGACTACAGCCGCATTTGGCCGTCCGAAGCCGGTGGCCTGGACCCAAAGCTGGAGAGCGCAACGGACTTCATCGCCAAGCTCGAGCGCCTGGAAACCGATGACCTGCCGCGGTTCGAAGACCGATTTATGCAGCTACTGCAGCAGCAGAGCAACCAGAATCTGGCCACGTTGCAGCAGCGCCTTGACATCGAGCGAAAGCAGATTCATGACCGCCTGGACCAAGTCAACGGTAGTTTGAAAGCGGCGGACTACAACCCCGGCACACACCTGGTCATCGAGCCCCACGACCGTGCCCTTGAAGAGGTCAAGGCGTTTCGTGCGCAACTACGCGACGCGCTGACCCAGGCTTTCACGCAGGACAAAGAAGCTGCCGAGCGACGCTTCGAAGCCCTGAGTGCAATGGTGAAACGGCTGTCCAGCCAGGAATCGGCCGACGTCAAATGGCGCACGTTGGTTTTGGATGTGCGACTCCACGTGGACTTCCGCGTTCGCGAGCTTGACCGAGACGGCATCGAGCGCGAGGTCTATCACAGCGGCGCCGGTAAATCGGGGGGGCAGCGGCAAAAACTGGCAGCGGCTTGCCTGGCCGCTGCACTGCGTTACCAGCTGGGCGGTCAGGACCGATCAGTGCCCTCGTACTCCACGGTCGTTTTGGACGAGGCCTTTGACAAGGCCGACGCGGAGTTCACTGCCGCTGCCATGACCATCTTCAAGACCTTTGGGTTCCAGATGGTGGTGGCCACGCCAATGCGTTCAGTGATGACACTGGAGCCCTTTATCGGCGGGGCCTCCGTGATCCACATCGTCGACGGCAAGAGTTCGCGCTTCTCGCAGGTTCAGTATGACAACGACCAAGGTCGCCTCGGTCTGACCGCAGAGCTGCAGGCCCTGGCGAACGAAGAGTGAGCCCGCAGGCATGAAACTGGAATCTCCGGCCACCGTCCTTGCCGAGATGACGCGGCGCATAGATGCGCGGTTTGGACTGTGGCTGCTGCAAGACGCGGGCGTGCCCGAGGGCTTAGAGCCTCTTGAGGATGCGCCCGACGCTGTGCCTTGGCCGGTGCGTATGCCCCTGGGCAGTCTCAAGGAGCGGGACGTCCTCGAGTCGATGGACGCGGTCGCCCAATGGGTACGGGAGTGGGGTCAGGCACAAGCCACGCTGCCAAGCGGGATCACGTTGGTCTGGGAGACCCGCCAGTGGGTCCGCCTCGGGGAGCAGAGGATCCCTGCGCGCATGGTCATCGACTCCCCCGCGGCCTTGGCCGAGTGGGTAAATCGAGGTGTGCAGTGGAGCCAGGCGTGCTTTCGCCGGGACATGCTCTTTCGACGTTTTGCAAACCTGCGTCGTTCGCCTGTCTGTCGGCGCCACCTGGCGGTGTTTGTTGACTGGACCGATGACGATGTCGAGCGATTGCATGCGCTTCTTGGTTGGTTCGAGGCCAATCCGCGCTCAGGTTTGTATCTGCGCCAACTTCCAGTGCCTGGTATCGACACCAAATGGGTCGAACCTCGCAAGGCAGTCGTACGCGATTTCCTTCTGGCAACCAAGGGCCACTCGCTCACTTCGGTCTCGCAGGATTTCCATGAGGTTTGTGGCCTGCGAAAGCCATCTGCCAAACTTCGTTTGCGAATCCTCTGCCCCGAGCTCCGCGCGACGTTGGCTGGGCTGTGTGACATTGAGGCGCCGGTAGAAGAGGTGGCTCGGATGAGCCTTCCTGCCCGCTCGGTCATCATCGTGGAAAACTTGGAAACCGGGCTCGCGCTGCCGGATTTCGAAGGCACGGTCGCTTTCATGCGTTTGGGGCACGCGGTCTCGGAGCTCGCTCGAATCCCTTGGCTGGTCCCGGACCATCTAGGTGGCACCGTCGACGAAGGTGCCCTACCTCGCCTGATCTATTGGGGCGACTTGGATACGCATGGATTTGCCATTTTGTCCCGGGCTCGCGGCATTTTCTCGCGGCTGCAATCCATCTTAATGGACAAGGCGACCTTTTCGGGTGGGCAGGCCCTTTGGGTCAACGAATTGAAGCCAAATCGCGCCGAAGAGTTGCGCCACCTCACACGTTCCGAGATGGACGTGTACGCGGGGCTGCGTGAGCACAGGTGGGGGACGAACCTGCGGCTGGAACAAGAACGGCTGTCTTGGCCGGTTTGCCTTCACGCGCTTCAAGAAGCGTTGCGCGAAGATCACGACGATCAGGAAGAGCGGCAAGACTATGAGCTGAAGTTCACCGATGGCCCCTTTGCGGCACCTCAGTGCTGAGCAGTGAATTCAATGAGCTGCGCACCGCCCCCCGTCCTGAGCGCATGGGTGTAGATCACGGTGATCGCCAAGCACTTCAACCCCAAAAACCGGATGGACTACTAAATATTCCACTACAAAAAGCCACCCTAGAGGTGGCTTTGTTTACTGCGGCGTGCTTTTTAATCGCTGAGTTACTCAAGCCCCTTGGGCGACCTCCACCATCTCATCAAAGTGCTTCTTGTCCACCTCTTCAATCCATTGGAAGATGTTGTTCAGCACGCTATGACTCTCGCCCGCAAGGTTCTCAGCGGACTCTTCCGTGATTTCAATAACGTCGCTGTGTGAATATTTATTGATGAATCTATAAATCTTTTCCTTCAATTCGGCTGTGGTGGTAGTGCAGCCCTCCAGCCCTGCATCCATTAACTGATTCACATCATTGCGACCGCGAGGAAACTTGAAGGTGAAGAATGATTCCAGTAGCTTTCTCGCGAGATTGGCGGTCAAGAATGCCTCATCGCGGTCAAGTGTCGTTTTCGCTCTGTAAGCATAGAGTTTCTTGAAAATGTAGTGATACTCAGACCCGTAATTTTTAAGCGATTCGTCTGCATCCACCAGCAGGGAATGACGGGGGGAGCCTGGCGGGGCATCCAGCCTATAAAAAAATGCCACCGGCGCCTTGGGTGGATTCTTCTTCGCTCTATTCCTGTTTGTCGTCGAAAACCAGTCTCTCACGAGCTTGAAATAGGTGAAGTTATGGGTAAGGACAAACAATTGCTTGACGTCTATGCATTGAGTCTTAAGGAAGGAATAGGCATGAAATAGATGGTTAGAGTCAAAGCTTGAAACAGGATCGTCTACGACAACAATCGTGTCTTTGATGTTGTTCCCATTCTCCTTGAGCTTCGTGATGAAGTAGACGAAGGCAATCGCTGTCTTCTCCCCTTCACTAAGATTTCCATCATGCTCCCCAACTCCGTTTCTAATAATCTCATAACCCTTTTTGGCTTGGTTGAAGCTCAAGCAGAGCTCCGAGCGACCAATGAAGCGATGGAGAATATCGTTGAACTCCTTGGCCCCTACAGTTTCATTGGATAGAAGAGCCTCAAGCTTCCCCACCTCTAGAGCAAGCTCATCAATCGCCTTCTTGTCGATCGCTGCGGTCGCCTCCAAATCCTTGCACTGCTTCTCATTTCCTGCATAGTCAAACTCTTGAATCTCTGCCGCAGCAAAATGAAGCTCAAGAGACCTTTTGGCTTTGGAGGTTTCTACACTGAAGTTGTCCGTCTTATTATTGTGCTTCTTCACTAGGTCAACAATGGACGACAAGACGGCATTGAAGTTCGCCGCATCATCCTCACCCATATCCGCAATCTGTATGTCTGTTTTTGAGGGGTCAGTAATTTTTGCCTTCAGGGCATCCCGCCAGCCTTCGATTTGTTCATTGATTTTTTGAGCGGCTTCCTTGTATTGTTCTTCTAGCTTCGTCGCCTCAATGGCGAACTCTTTATAAAAGCTTGTTGATGCAGGAAGACTGTTGGCGGGAGCACCTTGGGATTCAATCCAAGTCGCTGCATTGTTCAATCTCGTTTGAAAGTCGGTGAATTCTTTGCTGAAATGAGCTGACAGCGCTTCCGCACGAGCTTTAGCAAACGGTTCCCCGCAGAATTCGCAAGACTCTGACTTGTGGTGCTCATGGATTTCCAGGCCCTTTTGCACCCAATCACGGATATTAGGGTTTTCCGTAAGCCGCTCTATTGCCTGATTTATTGCTGTCGTTCCAATCAGATCGCGGATGCGACCAGCAGCCTTCTTGAAGTAGCCTTCTTCAATTGCTGTTGAGACGAAGGTAATGCTTGGCAGGTGGTCCGGCTTGGCTGCATTTGTTAGATCAATGACTTTCTCATCAGAAAGCACGGACCCTTTATTTACAACCGATTCACCGTTGCTCTCAATGAATTTTGAGAGTTTGCGTCGGTCATAGTTCAAATAATAGCTATCACTGGTATCAATCGACTGAAGACCTGTCTTCATCTTTTTGGCTGCACTGGTTAGAAATTTTTCCAGTGCTTCCGTCTTTGTGCGAATTTCTGTCAGCTTTGCCGCGTGTGCTTTTTGCTTTTCTCCAAGTTCACCCTTCTTCTTCTCCAAAGCTTGAAGGTCATCAATCTTCTCCTTGGCAATAAGAAGAATGCTCTTTACCGACTTGTCCCAATTAATGTTCTCGTGGATGAACCGTTGATTGAAGACATGGATGTTCAGTTGTGAAGCCGACAGATTTGCTTCAGTGAGCGAAGTCCCATCTTCCTGTGCGATAGAGAACTGAGCCCCAGCAAAGCGAGGAATCAGCGAGCGGTTCTCAAGGCAAGAAAAGACATTAGAAAGGGTTGACTTTCCAGTGCCGTTCCAACCATAGATCAGGTTGTACCTGCCAAACTGCTGAATGCCAGACCCGTTGTAGTCGGTGAAGATGCCGAACTGCCGAAGGCGATTGATGCGAAGAATCACTTTTAGAGGCTCCTCAACCGTGTGCCCGTCAAGCGCAGGCATCACCCGGTTGTGATCTCTATATGTAAGCGAATGAAATGATTCTGTGGCGACCGGCGGGCTAACGTTAACCCTTGGAAGAATTACACTCTTTGATTCAACCCGCGGCGGGGGCTGACCCGCTGCTGCCCTTGGTCAGTGCCTTCGCGCGGCCTGCTCTGGCTGCCGCTCATGTCCGGCGTTGAACGACAGCTATAGGGCGGCGACTTCGACGATTTGAGCGACGGCAGTCGCTGCACAGCGGGCCCTCGTGTCGATTCGTTGCTCGTCGGGCCCAGGATCGCGGGGTCATCCTGGTACGTGCCGTGGATTTAACATAACAAGGCTTGCTCATCGTCTGTGTGTAGCGGCTGAGTAGCAGTGACCCGTTCTGGCTAAGTAGAGATGTCGCACAGTCGGCCGCCCCGAGCTCAGAGGCATGGCCATGGCGACACCTGCAGCGACGATCACGATGACCATGCGCGAGGCGGACCGACCCAAGACCGTTCAAGCGGTGGTCGACCGGATGCTGCGAGTTGGCCAAGCCGCGCAGCGGCTTGGCATGAGCCGACGGCAGATCGAACGGCTCGCGAGCGTCCATGTGGCCGAAGGTCCGTCTCGCCTTGTCTCACGCAAGCGTGGGCGCGCTAGCAACAATCAGCTGGCGCCAGACCTTGCCGAGCTAAGGGTGCCTTCAGGTTTCGAGCGGCTTCGCGCTTGCCGCCGAGGCACTGCCGGCGCGCGATAGCGGAGCCAGGCCTTAGTTGGCCGCCTGAAGAAAACAATGCGCGATTCTCTGAGGAATGCTAAGGCTGGCCGAGGAGGGCGATTGCCTTTGCCCTGACCTCGGCTAGCTCCGCAGCAGAAGCCTTGCCTTTGCGGCTCGCTTTGCGGGCCACCCAATCAAGGCTCTTCACTTGATCGGCCAGGGCCGCGCCTGCTCGGGCTCCAGCAATCTCGACCTCGAACGGATAGCCCTTTACTTGCGTCGTCAAAGGGCAGCAAAGCATCAAGCCGGTCTTTCCGTTGTACGCCGACGGGCTGAGCACCAACGCGGGCCGATGCCCGGCCTGCTCGTGACCGGCTTGCGGGTCAAAATGCAGCCACACAATGTCCCCGGCCTCGGGCACATAGCGGCGAACCATTAGAACGACTCTTTACCCACAGCAGGACCGAAGCTGACTTCGCCGTGCAAATTTTCCGGGGTGATCCGGGCCAGCAATTTTGTGAGTTCGAATTCGCCGGGCCGTACGGGCTCGATCACGATACGCCCTTCTTCTTCACGCACGTCTACGGTTTCGTCCAAATGCAGCCGGGCAGCCTCCATCACCGACGCGGGAATGCGCACCGACGCGCTGTTGCCCCATTTCTTCACCATTACATGCATGTGACCTCCATTGTATCGTCAATGTCGATACTTTACCTCATTCTCGCGAACGTAGCAACATTGTCGATACGGGCTGGTTCTACTCTGAGGATTGAACGCTTCTGCGTCCTTGGGGCTGGGCCCTTCGTGCGATCGGCCCATCCCGCTCGCCCAGCGAGCGTTGAAGCGCTTGAGCGCAGACTCGGTGACGAGAAAACCTCCCCGTGACGAAGACAGCAAGACAGCGCGGCTCGAGGTCGTTGATCGTGCCGACTGCCTGCACAGCCTTCCTATAGAGAGAGGGACGATGAGGTTCAATAAGCAATCAGCCTTTTCGCAACGCGTCGCGCAAGAATTTCTTCATCCCCGCTCAATCATCCTGCGTTGCCAGGTACAGGCGTGTTGAGCAACTGCTGCTCCCAAAGATACGCGATGCCGCTGCCGCCGAAGTGCTGGATGAGAATCTCGGTCAGCTCCTCGACATGCTCGGTGCGCGCCCAATCGCGTTGCCATTCGCCATCACGGTCATCACGTTCGCGCCGGCCGCGATCATTCGCTGGATGGCAACTTCGTGAGACTCCCAAATGTTGAATGCTGCCAAGACGTCAGGGGAAAGCCGTGAATAACCTGACGTGTGCCGGCGCCCTCCGCTCCCTTATCTTGCAGTCGATGCTAACGGTCGGTGGTCTCTATGAGGATAGGCCAAAAGTCCTACCTAGAATCGACGATGCGGATGCGACGCGCACCCGCCTTGGCCCAGGCGACCCAGCCGCGCGCGACGTTCAGCCGGAGTTGCTGAAACAAGAAGGACTGCTCGTATCTCGCACGCCCATCGGTATTCCCGCACAACGCCGATTCGAATTCGCTACGAGCCAAAACAAGCGAAGTCAATTAAGCCATGGCGCAGGGCACCGCCCGACCGACCGGCTGCGCGAACTTGCGACCCTGCGCCTTCCTCGAATGCCCCGTCTGGTTGTTGGCGCTGTTAGCGGCGATGGCCGTGTGTTTCGGAGAAAGGGATGCTTGCAGGCGATGGGTCGGGGAATGCTCCCGACACCGTCTGGAGTTTTTCGAACAGGGCTGAATGTCGCTCCAAGGGCTTGCCCATCAGTCAGGCGCGCCTTCACCCGTAAGTGCCCGTGCGCCTCACACCCAGCCTAGTAGGCAATGTCGGCAGCCGCCGGCCTGTGGGATGCGAAACGCGCGGCGGCCGCCTCCGCGCCCCGCGCCAGGATCTGCAGATCCATCGCGACCGCCACGAACAGGGCACCGAGCTCCAGGCATTCGCGCGCCCGCGTCTCGTCGAGCATGAGAATGCCCGGCGCCTTGCCCAGGGCGCGAATGCAGCGGATCGCATCGTCGATGGCGCTGCGCACTTCCGGGTGGTTCGGCTCGCCCGGATGCCCGAGACTCGCCGACAGGTCCGCCGGCCCGATGAAGACGCCATCGATGCCGTCCACCGCGGCGATCTCCTCGAGATGATCGAGCGCCTCCCGGGTCTCGACCTGCACCAGCACGCACAGCTCCTCCTGCGCGCCTTTCACATAGTCGCGGATACGCCCGAAGTTGGCGGCCCGCACCGAGCCGCCCATGCCGCGCACGCCCTGCGGCGCGTAGCGCGTCGCGCGGACTGCCGTCTGCGCCTCGGCTGCGTTCTGCACGAAGGGCAGCAACAGGCTCTGGGCACCGATGTCGAGGTAGCGCTTGATGAGCACGGTGTCGTTCCAGTCCGGCCGCACCACCGCTGAGGTGCGCCGCGTCGCGTCCATCGGCACGGCGGCCGCCACGGCCTGCAACTGGCGCAGCATCTGCGGCACCTCCGTGGGCGTGTGTTCAGTGTCGAGCAGCATCCAGTCGAAGCCGGCACCGGCAACGATCTCGGAGATGTAGGGGTCGGGCAAGGTGGACCACAGGCCGATCTGCGGCACCTGGGCCGCCAGCGCGCGCTTGAAGTGATTGGGAAGAACGGGCATGGGCATCATCATCCGAAATGGCAGGACACGGTGCCGAATTCACCGTAGTCGGCGACCACCGTATCGCCCTTGCCCACATCGATGGGCCGGATGAAGGAGCCCGCCAGCACGACCTGCCCTGCCTCGAGCGAGATGCCGAAGCGGTGGAGCCGATTGGCTAGCCAAGCCACCCCGTAGCCCGGATGGTTGAGCACGCCGGCCGCGAGGCCGGTCTCCTCGACCTCCCCGTTGCGGCTCACGATCGCGCCGATGCGCCGGATGTCAGCGTCGACGAGCGCCGGCTTGAAGGGGCGTCCGCCGAGCACCAGAGCTGCGTTCGCGGCGTTGTCGGAGATGGTGTCGAGCACGGTGCGCGTGCGCTTCGTCTCCGGGTCGATGCGCTGGATGCGCGCGTCGAGGATCTCCAACGCCGGCGTCACGTAGGCGGTGGCATCGAGCACATCGAACAGCGTGCAGTCCGGGCCCGCCAGCGGCTTGGCGAGCACGAAGGCAAGCTCGGCCTCGATCTTCAGTTGCAGGAACCGCTCGGACGGAATGACCGCGCCATCGCGATGGAACATGTCGTCGAGCAAGGTCCCGTAGTCGGGTTCGGCGATGTTCACGGCGCGCTGCATGGCCTTGGAGGTGAGCCCGATCTTGTGCCCCTTCACCGTGCGGCCGCTGCGAATCTTCAGTTGCATCCAGGCGTGCTGGATGGCATAGGCATCCGCGATCGTCATGTCGGGGTGGTCCAGCGAGAACTGGCGGCAGGCAACGCGCGTGCGCTGCGCATCCTCCAGGCGCTGCGCGGCCTGCGCGAGGGCGGCGTCGGCTAGCGTCATGCGAAGGCCTCCTCGGCCTGCACCACGTTGCGCAGCACGCCCACGCCCTCGACCTCGATCTCCACCACGTCGCCCGGCTGCAGGAAGCGCGGCGGGTCGAAGCGGATGCCGGCGCCCGTTGGCGTGCCCGTCGCGATGATGTCGCCCGGTTCCAGCGTGGTGAAGGTCGACAGGTAGTGGATCAGGTAGGCGAAGTCGAACATCAGGCTCGCGGTCGTGTCGTCCTGCCGCGTCTCGCCGTTGACTCGCGTCTGCACGCGCAGCCCGCCGTAGCCCTGCGGGAACTCGTCGGCCGTGGCGATCCAAGGGCCGATGGCCCCGGATGCATTGAAGTTCTTGCCCTGCGTCACGTTGAACTTGGCGTGGTGGACCCAGTCGCGGATCGTTCCTTCGTTCATGCAGGTCAGGCCCGCGATGCAGGCCAGCGCCGCGTCGCCTGACACGCGGCGTGCGCGGCGACCGATGACGATGGCGATCTCGCCCTCGTAGTCGAGCTGCTTCGATTCGAGCGGTTGCAGCAGGGGCTGCCCATGGCCGACGAAGGACTCGGACACGCGCATGAAGAGGCTGGGGTACTTGGGCAGCTCGCTGCCGTCCTTGTACTCGGCGTTGCGGTTGGCGTAGTTCACGCCGATGCAGAAGATGCGGCGCGGCCGGGCGATGGGCAGCGCGACCTGCACGTCGGCAAGCGCATGGTCCGGTGTCGCGCCTTCGGCCGCCGCACGCGCCTGCGCGATCGCGGCCTCGCCCCCTTTGAGCAGTGCGGCCACCGAGTCGATGCCAGGCAGGCGCCGCCCCAGGTCGACGACGCCGTCGCCGGTGACACAGCCCCAGTGCGGAGCGTCGTCGTGCAGATAGCTGATGAGTTTCATGGGGTCTGGAATCCGAAGAAGCGGGCGGGGTTGTCGACGAGGATCTTTCGCTGCGTGGCGGCGTCGGGCGCGAAGCGGTAGAGCAATTCGAGCAGCTCGCCCTCGTTCGGCGGCTGCTTGACCGAGACGGGATGTGGCCAGTCGCTGCCCCACACGCAGCGGTCGGGTGCAGCCTCGATCAGCCGTTGCGCCAGCGGCACCACGTCGTCCCAAGGCGCACCGGTCTTCGAGAGCTTCTCGGACAAGGACAGCATCACCCAGAAGTTGCCGCGCCCGAACAGCTCCAGCATGCGCGCGAGGCTGGGATCGGCGTCGCCGCGCGAAGGATCGGCGCGACCCATGTGGTCCAGCAGCACCGGCACGTCGAGGGCCTCGAAGGCCGCCAGCTGCTCCGCGATGCCGCTGGGCTCGGGCTGCACCTTCACGTACCAGCCCAGCTCCTTGACCCGGGCGAAGGCGCGCGCCTGCTCGTCCGCGCTCAGGCTGATGCCGAGGCCGCCGCGGGTGAAGCGCGCGCCGCGTACACCGGCGTCATGCAGCTTCTGCAGATAGGCATCGTCGTGCTCGACCAGCACCGCGGCGTTGGCGCAGGCCAGGTAGCGGCGCGGCCCGCTGCCGTTCAGGCCTTCCAGTGCATCGAGCACCACCGTGTGGTCGGCGCCGTAGGTGGTGGCCTGGACGATCACGCCGCGTTCGATGCCCAGGGTGGCATGCAGGGCCTTGGCGACCTGCCACGTGGCCGTCGGCATTTCGTAGGCCGCGCCGGGGCGCACGGGGTATCGCTCGCGCGGGCCGAAGACGTGGAACTGGCTGTCGCAGGCGAGCGGCGGCGGCAGGGGCACCGGCGCGCGCGGGTGCGGATCGAAGGGAAGATAGTCGGGCATGAGAGGAAGCGTGTCGGAAGGTCAGGCGATCCAGGCGGTGAAGCTGCACTCGATCAGCTTCCCCATGTCGAGCTCCGGCGCGACGATCGCGTGGCGCGCCGGCCGCGAGGTGGGATCGGGGAACATCTCGAGCCAGGGCACGTTGAGCGCGGGGCGCTGGCTGCGGTCCTTCATCCAGACCGTGAGCTTGGCGATGTCCGCGGTGCTGCCGCCCGCGGCCTCGACGATGCGGCGCACGTTGTCGAGCATGAAGCGACACTGGGCCTCGACGGTCGCGGCGGGCTTGCCGGTCGCGGGATCATTGCCCTGGATGCTGCCGCTCTCCAGCAGTGGCCCGACGCGGCAGGCCGCGGGAATGGGGTTCTTGTGGGAGAAGCCTTCGACGTAGATGCTGGCGCGCGCGGCCGGTGCGGTGCGGCCGAGCGGCGGGTGGGCGTGGCTGCTCATTCTGCGGTGATATTGGCTTGCTTGATGACGGGCATCCACCGGGCGTCCTCCTTGGCGAGGAACTCGGTGAACTGTTCCGGCGTTGTGCCGCGGGCCTCGGAGCCCAGCGCCTGGAACTTGGCCTGCACGGCCTTGTCCGCGAGGATCTTCTGCAGCGCATCCGACAGCCGCACGACGATCTCCTTCGGCGTGGCGCGCGGCGCCAGGATGCCGGTGAAGGTTTCGGTGCTGAAGTCCTTGAAGCCGACCTCCTGCAAGGTCGGCACGTCGGGTAGCTGCGGCAGGCGCTTGGGCGAGCTCACGGCCAGTGCGCGCGTGCGGCCCTGCTGGATGAAGGGGCCCGCCACCGACAGCTGGTCGAAGTTGAACTGCACTTGGCCGCCCAGCAGGTCGGTCGTGGCCGGGGCATTGCCCTTGTAGTGCACCGTGGTCCACTGCGCGCCGCTCTCGCGCTGCAGGTATTCGCTCAGCAGGTGGTTCGTGGTGCCGGCGCCCGGCGAGGCCATGGTCAGCGCATTGCCCGGCTTCTTGCCTGCGGCAATCAGCTCGGCCACGGTCTTGTAGGGAGTGGACGGATGCACCTGCAGCACCAGCGGCGTGAACGACACGGAGCTGACCGGCGCGAAATCCTTCTTCCAGTCGTAGGCGTTGCGCTTGAAGATTGTCGGGGAGAACAGGATCGGGCCGTTCGCACCCATGAAAAAGGTGTAGCCGTCGGGCTGCGCCTTGGCGACGGCCTCGCCCGCGATCATGCCGCCGGCGCCGGGGCGGTTCTCGACGACGAAAGGCTGCTTGAACACGGCCTGCAGCTGTTCGCTGATGATGCGCGCGGCGCCATCGACGTTGCCCCCGGGCGGATAGGGCAGCACGAGCTTGACGGGTTTGTCGGGCCAGGTGTTCTGAGCCAGGGCGGGCAGCACCGTCAGCGCGGCACTGGTGGCGAGGAAGGCGGTCACTAGTCTCAAGATGATGTCTCCGTAAGCGCCGTGGGATCGCGGGTCAGGACCCCGTTTCGGCTTGCCCTTACTGTAGGAAGCGCATGCATGATGCTGCAATGCAATAGGTGCGTTTTGTTCCACATCGTGGACACTATCCGCAGATCGCAGAGGCGCGTATTCGCGCCACTACCGACAATCGCCTCAGTCCCAACCTGAGAGGCCAGCCATGTTCATCGATGCCGGCGCGCTATCGCCCGAAGCCACCTACCGCCTGATGAGCGGCATCGTCGTGCCACGCCCGATCGCGTGGATCACCTCGCAGTCGGAGAGCGGCGTGATCAACCTGGCGCCCTTCTCCTGCTTTACCTTCGTGTCCAACAAGCCGCCACTGCTGGGCGTGAACATCGGCCGCAAGGCGGGCCGGCGCAAGGACACCGGCGCCAACATCCATGCGCTGAGGGAGTTTGTCGTCAACATCGGCGACGCTTCACAGATGGTCGCGATCCACGAGAGCAGCGCCGAGCATGCGCCCGACGTGAGCGAGACCGAGCTGCTCGGCCTGCGGACCCTGCCCTGCAGCACCGTGCGCGTGCCTCGGCTCGCCGACGCGCCGGTGAGCATGGAGTGCCGCCTCGAGCGCGTGGTCGAATTCGGCGACACCGGCGCGGAGTTCATCGTCGGCGAGGTCACGATGTTCCACTTCCGCGAGGGCCTGGTCCACGACGGCAAGGTCGACACGAGGGCGCTCGATCCGGTCTGCCGCATCGGCGGGCCGAACTATGCGACGCTCGGCGCGATCGTCACGCTGCGCGGCATGCAGCAGACACCCAAGTCGGTGATGAATGGGGATGACGCAATCCGATGACGTGGCCGCCACCGCCGGCGCGCAGAGCGTGCGCCGCGCGCTGTCCGTGCTGCGCGTGGTCGCGACCGGGCAGGAGCGCGGCGTTCGACTGACCGACGTGGTGAGCCATACGGGCCTCAATCGTCCGACCGTGCACCGCCTGCTGCGAGTGCTGGTCGAGGAAGGGGCGGTTGAGCAGGACCCCGGGACGCGACGCTACCTCATCGGCGGGGATGTCTCGCTGCTGGGGTTGGCGCGCTCGGCACGTTTTCCGATCCGCGCGATTGCCGAGCCGCACCTGCGCTACCTCGCCGAGTCCCTGGGCGACACCACCTTCATCACGATCCGCCATGGCGCCGACTCGGTCTGCATCGACCGGCGCCCCGGCAGCTTTCCGGTGAAGGTGCTGTCGATCGAGATCGGTGCGCGCAGGCCGCTCGGCGTCGGTGTCAGCGGCCTGGTGCTGCTGGCATCGCTGCCGGAGGCGGAGGCTGCCGAGATCGTTCGGCGCAATGCGCGGCGGCTGCACTTGCTTCACGTCGATCCAGCGGAGCTGCTGGAGCGAGCTGCTGGCGCGCGTGCGCTGGGCTACGCATACGCGCCCGTGGGCGTGGTGCCCGGCTCCCGCGCCATCGCGGTTCCGGTGCGCCTGGCAGACGGGCGCACGGTGGCGGGGCTGGCGATGGCCACTATCACCGAGCGCTTGCCGGACGAGCGGGTGCCCGGCGTGGTGAAGCAGATGCAGGAGCGCGCGGTCTTGATCGGCGCCCAAGCTGTGGAGATTGCGCGGCGCAGGCGGTGAAGGCCGCAGGGGGCACTGATGCCGGACAGCAATCTGGTTGACACCCGGACTCCGAGTGCGGTCGCCGTCGATCTGCGGCGTCTGCAACGCGATGGGGCCGCCCGCGTAGATGCGGCCGCCGTCGTTGAGGATGGAGCCGGCGGCCGTGAGGCTGCCGGGGGCGGGAGGCACGTAAGGCTGCGAAGGCGCTGTGCCACCGCTGCTGCCGGTTCCATTGCCGGTGCTGCCGCAATCGCCGGTGGTCGGTGTTCCGGGGTTCGTTCCGCTGGCGCCAGTGCCGGGGTTGGGTTGCGAAGGCGTTTCAGGAATCGGCTCCGCGCCGATCACGCCACCCGTGGTGTTGCTCAAGCTCGGTGCCGGCACCGTCAGGCCGACCCCGCTGGTCTGGCGGATGGTGCCGCCGCGATTGTCCATATCACCGCCGGCGCTCGCGAGTTCGACCCTCGGGCCGTCGAGGTTGCCGCCCCCGTTGCCGAGCGTGCTCTGCGTGGCGATCTTGAGTTCGCCACCGCTGGCGATGCTGCCGCGGTTGGCCAGGCTGTCGGCGGACAGGTTGGCACCGACGCTGGCCTGCAGGGTGCCGATGTTCTCCAGCCGCCCCACCGCCGGCCGCCGCGCCCCCGGAGGTCATCGAATGTAGTACGTAAGTTCGCAGTGTTACGCCTAGTTTGCGCGTTTAGTGCAATAGTGCATGGCCTGCACAGCAGCAACTAGACGGACGGAGCAAACGTTTATGTTGAAAAATAAGATCTATCGGAGCGTTCTTAAATCTGTTCGCAGCTTTGGCCAGCATCGGTTTTTCCACAGCCCGCTGGTGGCGCACCTGCTCTGGGATACGGCACCGCGCGAAGCCTTGCTGCTGGCTGTCTGCCGATCCGAAATGTTTGTGGTCGCGGCGGGCGACCCCGTCATAGGGCAGTGGCTATTCAAGCATCGCGAGCCCTACAACTTTTCCACGCTGCACCGGGTTGCGTCGTTGCTGAGCGGGCGCCGCCTGACTTCGCTGATCGATATCGGCGCCAACATCGGAACGATCTGCATCCCTGCGGTGAAGCGCGGGCTGTTCGAAAGGGCCATCGCGATCGAGCCGGAGTCCCTGAACTATTCGCTGCTGAGGACCAACGTCGAGGTCAATCGGGTCTCGGCCCAGATCACAACGCACAACATTGCGCTGGGGGAGAAAAACGACGAGACCCTCTCGTTCGAACTCTCAAAGACCAATTTTGGCAATCACCGGGTTCGCTACGGCAACGACCGAACTGACCCCGGCGAGGGTATCGAGGTGCCATCGCAGAGCCTCGACCGAATTGCAGAAGGTGTGGATCTAGGTTCGGCGCTACTGTGGATGGACACTCAGGGATTCGAGGGCTATGTGCTGGCAGGCGGGCCCCGGACACTGCAGCGCAAGCCTCCCCTTGTCATGAAGTTCTGGCCTGGTGGGCTGTCGCGCAGCGGCGGCATGGAACGACTCAGGTACGCACTTCAGAGGGCAGGCTACACGTCATTCTGCGATCTGAACGAGCCGGGCGACGCGTTTCGTCCGTTCTCCGTCGAGGTGCTCGAAATCCTGGCTGCCAAGCTGGGATCGGGCGATGGTCAGCACGATCTGCTGCTCGTATGACCTTCGTTCTTTGGGTTGCGACCGCCCCCCGGCCATCCCCTCCTCGATCGGGTGTCCGCAGCCGCACATTGATCCGCACAGGAACACTTTTGGGTTAGGCAACTTCCTTCACGTTTGCGAGCCCGCGGCCCACCTGCAAGCCGCCGCGGGCCACCGCACACTGATCTTGCTGCCGCGGCGTCTCCTCCTCATCCCTCTTCCTTCAACGCCTCGACAGCTCCGGCCCCCCGGTGATTCGTCGCCGGGGGGCCTTTCTCCGTGAACTGCCCTCGGGGGGAGTGTGAGCGTCCAGTCATCCCATCTTGACCGGCCGCACGCGGTTCACTTGGACTGAAGCTGTGCTCCGACGTAGGCAACGCACTCCACGAGGTTGAGGGCGGCCAGCAGCAAGAACTTCTCGGCGTCAGTTCGCACGCGCAGCAGGTCGTGCTGGCCAAGGTGGCCATACACGAATGCCAGCAGGGAGCGCTCTGGGTGGTCAACGCAGAACTTTGTGATCATCTGCTCGACGAGGTCTGGCGGCACGCCCTCGGTGAACTTCATCGTCGCCGTCAGCCGCTGCAAGCAGGTTTCCTGGACGTCTTCAGAGATCGTTGGCAAGGCGTGCCCGCAGTGCTTCATGGCCTGGAACGCGACCAGCAGGACGTGGATCGGCACCTCAAGCTGCAGCATGTCGACCCCGTAGCGAGGCAACACGAGGATGGAGGCCAGCAGGTTCGGCTGCTGGACGTAGATTTCGTCAGCCAGCTCAACCTTCTGTTGCGCGCTCATACGGTCGACGGCGATGTTCGCCCGGACCATCACGGCCTGCGTGAGCAAGGTCATGGTGCCGCGTCGGACGCTGGCTGCCATCGGTGCGGCAGCAAGTCCTCGATCTGGCTGCTGCGCTGCATCGGCAGGCGCTGCAGCACGTCGCGCAGGTAGGTCCAGGGGTCGTGGCCGTTCAGGCGCGCCGACTGCACCAGGCCCATCACGATGGCGGCGCGCTGGCCGGCCAGTTCGCTGCCCACGAACATCCATGCCTTGCGGCCCATCGCCCACGGCTTGATTTGGCGCTCCAGGTGGTTGTTGTCCAGCGCGACGGCGCCGTCGTCCAGGTGCCGCGTCAGTGCGGTCCAGTGCACCAGCGTGTAGTCGATGGCCTTCGCCGTCGGGCCGCCGTCGGCCACCAGCCGGCGCTCCAGTTGTAGCCAGTGCTTGAGCTCTTCCCACAGCGGCTTGGCGAGCTGCTGGCGCTGCGCCCGGCGCTCGTCATCGCTGAGCTCTTTGAGCTGTGCCTCGAACCCGTAGATGCGCGCAAAGCGACGCACCACCTCCAGGCCCACCACGCTGGTGCCGTCGTGCGTCAACTCTTCGAAGTTGCGGCGTGCGTGCGCGGCGCAGGCTGCGCCCAAGCGGTCCGGATACAGCCGCGGATCGACCACAGTCTCGTAGGCGCTGTAGCGGTCGGTCAGCAACGTGCCCGACCATCGCCTACCGTGTCTATCCTGGCCTCCCAGGAATGCCAGCGGGTACTGCGCCCCGCGTCCCGGGCAGAACTCGTAAATCACACCAGGCACCTTGTCGTGCCAGCTTCTGGCGTAGGCCCAGACGTAGGCTCGGCGCGTCTTGCCCGCGCCCGGGTCCAGCAAGGCCACGGGCGTCTCGTCGGCGTGCAGCACTGCGCAACTGAGGATGAAGCGCCTGTGCACCTCGTGCAGCGGCTCCAGCGCCGCACCCGCCTGGCCGGTGATTGACCCCAGCGTGGAGCGCGGCGTGTGCACGCCACTGCGGGCGTTGATGGCCGCTTGCCGGTAGTACGGCATGTGGTCCACGAAGCGGCTGATCAGCGTGTGTGCGACGAAGCCGCTGGCAGCGATACCGCCTTCGATGACCTGCGCGACGCTGGGCGCCTGGCGCAGCACCTGGCAGCAGCGGCAGGCCCATTTGCCGTAGATGTGACGATGCACGAAGAACTCGGCAGGCACGATGTCCAGCTGCTCGCTGACCTCCTCGCCGATGCGCGTCATCGGGCGTCCGCAGCCAGGTTCCTGGCAGTCGGTGCGCTCGGGCTCGTGGTGGTGCTCCACACGGCGCAGGTGCGCGGGGAACGGGTTGCGACGCGGCCGACGTGGGGGCGCCGTGGTCGTTGTGCCCGAGGCTGCTGCGGCGGCCGCGGCCGCCGCGGCTTCACGCCGAAGCCGCTCAAGCTGCTCGCGCAGGCCCGCCTCGTCCTCGGCCAGCGTCTCCTCGAACAAGCGGCGCTGCTCGGCATTCATGGCCTCGGACTTGGCGCCGAACTTCCAGCGCTTGAGCCTAGCCAGCTCGAAGGTGATCTTGTCGATCTTGGCCTCGCGCAGTGCGATCTCGCGGTCCTTGCGCTGCAGCAGCGCGTCGCGCTCGGCGAGCGCCTGGTCGCGTTGCGCAAGGACACGGCCATGCTCGGCCAGTTGCTGCTCCTGGTCTTGCAGCCGCTGGAGCAACTGAGCAACCAGCGCAGCTGTCTCGGCGGACAGTCCCGAAGGATTCGCTGCAGGAAGATCACGCGCGCCAAGCATGCGTTGCATGATGCCAGTGCACGCCGATGCAAACATCGGCACATCCGCTGTCAACGCGTGCAAGGGCGATTGTGTCTGGGCCTCAGGCTCGCGTGATGACGCTTAGCTCGGGAAGGCGCTGCCACGGCAGCCCCAGGACCAAGGCGTCGAACTGCGCAGGTGTGAGCGAAGGGCGTCGCGTTGGTCGTGCCCGGCCAGACGAAGCGCCCCGCGTTGAGCCGGCGCGCCGCGCACCACACGCCGAAGCCGTCGTGCACCAGCAGCTTGACGCGCGTGCCGCGGGCGTTCGCGAACAGGTAGCCATGGTGCGCCTGCGCTGCGCCGAAGACTTGCACCACGCGCGCTAACAGGCGCTCGGCGCCGGCGCGCATGTCGATGGGGTCTGCGGCCAGCCACATCGCGTCGATGCGGATCATCGAAGCAGCTCGCGCATCCAGGCCGCGCACTCGCTGGCGGCACCTGCCGGCCAGGACACCGTGACCGTTGTGGGCCCACGCCGCAGCTCGATGCGAATGTCTGGGGCCTGAGCAGGAGGCACCGGTGCCGGCAAGCTGACCGGCACGAAGACGGTCTTGGGCTCTTGCGCCTTGGCTCCATCCACGACGTTCGCGCGCACGACCTCGCTTCTTGGCTTCATCTCGGCCTCGTGCACCCATCGCCGCAGCAGGTTGGCGTTGATGCTGTGAGCCATTGCCACTGCGGCCATCGACATGCCAGGCTGCGAGCAGGCCGCCACCGCACCGGCCTTGAACTCGTCGCTGTGCGCGCGTCGGCGCTGGCGCGGACCAGCTTGTTGATCGGGGATAGTGTTCACGAGTCCACCAAGAGTTGAAGTGGACTCGAGGCTCCTATGCTCCGAGCCAGCTTTCAAGATGGTCGGACCGGACGTTCACGGGGGAGTCGCTCTCGCGCCAGTTCAACCCAGAGCGCAGCGCAGCCGTCGAGTTGTTCACGACGGGATCAGTCCTGCGCGCAAGACGCTTTGCGTTCTGAATCGAGATGGAGGCGACAGCTACCTTGATACGCGCCTGGGCCACACTTGTCTTGGCCCCAATCTCGTCAAAATCTGAGTGCCCAGGACGCCTCAATACATGCAAGCGCTTCAGGAGCGGACGGCTTAACACGCAATGCAGCAGCTGCCCGGTCGTGCCCGCGTTGTTGCTACTTAAGCATGCAAATCAGGTCAAGCTGAGAACAGACCGCCTACGCAGATTTGGCAACTCGGGGAATGGCCCGACCGGAATGCGCACTTTGGCCTGCTTGTGGCCGGTGACCGGAATAAACCAAAATCAGTTCATGGAATCGAGTCACTTCTCCTCTGCGCCGAAAGACTTGGGAATCACCGCTCGCCTCGCGCGACCGGACGACCACGCCAGAATTGTCGCGGATGCGAGCAAGTCGATGGTAAGAGCGAAGCGACACTACAGCCCTGAAGAGGGGCGCCATCGCCCCCTCGTTCTCGCGGTGTTGGCAGCGATCGGCTTGATCGGACTCGTGATCGCTGCATCTCCCGATCTCCTGCGCTGACAGGACGTCTCGCGAGGGTTTTCATCGGAAAGAGTTCGCCCGTGCGCCAAAGGCAACGACGACAGGTGCTATTTCCCGAAGGTGGTTCGTGGCGCACCGTTTTCATTTGCTAGTGGTGCAGGGGTCCCGAGATCTGCCCGCAATCGAACCTTCAGGGGCTGAAGGCCCGAGGTAGTGTTGATTGGCTCAGGTCTGAAGCGCTGATGACGGCGCTTCGAGGCCACATTGCGCTGTTTTAACGGCAGCACCTCCGCCCCAGGGCCTCGCCACCCCCGGCAATCCGGTGCCGCCCGACAACTACTTCCCCAACACGTCAGTGCCGAAGACTTCGTAGTGCAAACGCGCCTGCGCGACCCCTAGCGACTTCAGCATTTCGACCTGCATGCGCATGAACGGCATGGGACCGCAAACGTAGTAGTCGGCGTCCGGCTTGAGTACCGACTTCGCAACTCGGCGCAGATCCACCAATCCCACGTGATCGTGATCGTAGCCTTGTACATCGCTGTCCAGCGGTGCGTCGTAGAACACGATGCTCGTGAGGCGCCGGTTGGTGTCGGCGGATGCCTTCACCCGTTCCTTCATGGCGTGCACGCTGCTGTTGCGTGCGCCGTGCACGAAAACGACCTCGCGCTCAGTATTCTTCAGCACCGCGTTGAGCATGCTGACCAGCGGTGTCAGGCCGACACCGCCGCTGATGAGCACAACCGGCGTGCTGGCTGCGACATCGATGTGGAAAGCGCCGAACGGTGGCGTGATCCGGACGACATCGCCCGGATTCACATGGTTGTGCAACAAGTTCGACACGTAGCCGGCGGCGTGCTCGGAGAGTTCGCCTTCTCGCCGGACGGAGATCCGGTAGCTCCTTCCATTGGGCGCATCCGATAGACTGTACTGGCGGACATGTTGCAGGCCCAGCCGCGGCGCATCAACCGCCACGCTGACGTACTGACCCGGCTTGAAGTCCGCGAGCGGCTTCCCGTCTTCGGGCTCGAGGAAGAACGACGTGATCACATCGCTCTCCTTTCGTTTGCGGCGCACCACGAAATTGCGCCAGCCTCGCCATCCACCCGGGCGCGCTGCGGCGTCGTCGTAAAGCGCGCGTTCGGCGCCGATGAGGATGTCCGCGAGCGCTTCGTACGCCTCGGCCCACGCGCCAAGGAAGTCGGCCGTCGCCGCTTCTCCGAGCACCTCCTCGATAGCCGCCAGCAAATGCTCTCCGACAATGGAGTACTGAGAAGGTTGCACATTCAGGCTGGCATGCTTGTGCGTCATCCGCGTCACGGCCGGACCCAGCGCCGGCAAGTTGTCGATATGTGTTGCATAGGCCAGCACCGCGGCTGCCAGCGCGCGGTGTTGCTCGCCTGTCTGCTGGTGACGCACATTGAACAGGTTCTTCAGTTCAGGATGCGCTTGGAACAGCCGCTCGTAGAAACGCTGAGTGATCGTCACCCCGTGTTCGGCAAGCACCGGCGCCGTGGCTTTGATGGTGGCGATGGCGGTCTGCGTGAGCATCTCGATCTCCCCTGACATTGGTGCCGTACAGGGAGCATAGGAAGCACAAAGCGATGCGTCAACGAAAGCTCCTTCGCGGTGCTAGGGCTACGATGAGCGAGGGTCCTTAGACCAGGTGGTGCTTCTGTCATACGCCAGGGAGGGGCTTCTCTCACGTGTTCGTGCAGAAAGTCGGTTGGAGCTTCTCGACGAGGCGTGGGCGGGCGAACCTCTGGTGCGATAGTTGCTAACCCTCTTCTTCAGTTCGCTTTGGAAGGGATAAGCTGAAGATGGCGGGGGCCCGTTCGGCTCAACGAGATTGAGGCATGGCTAGCGACAGTTCCAGTGAGTTTGAGTATCGAGGATGGCTGGTGAAGATTGAAACCACCGGCAGCGGGGAGGTGTGGTCGGGACACGCCGAGTTGTACTTGAACGGTGACCACGAGTGCCGGCTCGCTCTCTCCACGAATCGCAAGGATTCGAGCAGCGCCTGCTGGGCGCTCGACTCGAAGGCCCGGAACTTCATCGACGAGTGGACAACGAGACCTCGGACTGGGGAAACCACTTTCCAAGATTTGTAGCCGCTCGGCTTGGTACTTCGGGGAAGCGAACGACACAGTCTGTGCCACAGCAGGACGAGTACGTGGCATCCAGACTTCGTCCAGGTCGCAGACGACCATCAGGAGCCAGTTTGCCGCCAGCCACGCGCCGGTCCTCCGGTGTTGCGCAGTGGCAGACGAGCTCTCCGCCCAGCAAGGGTTCGAAGAGACGATAGTGGTTCTCCTACGGAGCCAGACGCTTGGGGCTCACGAGCGAACGCGAGCAGACCCGTATGGTCCGCCAAGTGTCCCTTCTAGCTTTTCTCGTCGAAGACAGCCTCACCATCCGGAAGAACCTGGTTCCGGCCATGGAAGACATGGCCGACGTCCAGGTGGTCGGAGTTGCGGGCTCCGAGCGCGAGGCGGCTGCCTGGCTAGAAGAGCATGCCGGCCAGTGGCAACTGGCGGTGATCGACCTATTTCTCTCAGAGGGCTCCGGATTGGGCGTCGTGAGGGAGTGCAGAAGGCGCCGCCCGAATCAGCGTGTCGTCGTGCTGACCAACTACGCAACCGACGACATGCGCCGGCGCTGCTTGGCGGCTGGCGCCGATGTGGTTTTTGACAAGTCGACCGAGCTCGAGGCCTTCTTTGCGTACTGCCTTGAAGCTCCCCAGCAGGAAGTTGCCTCAGTACCCGCTCAGGCCACAGACGGCCTGCTGAAGGCAAGGGACCTGATTCAGTATTAGAACTTTCGTAGTGAATGGCCAGGGCCCGCATCTCGTGGCACTCTCAGCGCTTCATGAAGAACAAGAAGCGCGGCACCATCGAGATGACCGCCGCTATGGTGATATCCGGAACCATCGGATGGTTCGTCGTGGAATCGGGCCAGCCCATTGTCGACCTGCTGTTCTGGCGCTGCGCCTTTGGCGCGGCGACGCTGTATTGACACATCAAGAGTCTCCAAATCGCATTCGCGCGACAGCATGCCGCTCGCGTGTTGTCAATGAAACACCGCGCCGCCACAATCCGCGCAAGGTCCGATGAAAGACAAAGCGCCCAACCCTCAACCCAAGCGCCGTGAAGGCGTCATGGGGTCGGGCCGGATCTTCGCTCATTGCAAGGCGGCGACAGCGCCCGTGGTTTTCCGGTGAGCGAGACGAGGCAATCGCTCCATCCAGGCCGCGCCGCGGGTCACGCGGTGTTCCGCGCCGTGAGCTGGACGATCACGCTGGTGGTGCTGCCGATCGTGATCATCACGCCGCTGACCTTGAACCAGCAGCTCACGCTGTCGGTTGCGATCTTCATCGCCGCCTTGGTCATCCACCGCTTTCCGGGCCGGTTGCCCATGCTGGCGCTGATCTTCCTGTCGGTCGTCGTCTCGGCGCGCTACCTGTACTGGCGAATCACCGACACGATGTACATGAGCAATGTGCTGGATCTCGTGCTGGCGTCGGGGCTGCTCATGGCGGAGATCTACGCCTTCGTGGTGTTGCTGCTCGGCTATGTCCAGACCGCCTGGCCGCTGGAGCGCAAGCCGCTGCCGCTGCCCGCGGACCGGTCGCTGTGGCCCACGGTCGATATCCTGATACCGACGTACAACGAGCCGCTGTCGGTGGTTTGCCCGACCGTGCTGGCCGCAATGTCGATCGACTGGCCCCGCGACAAGATCAAGATCTTCGTGCTCGACGACGGGCGTCGCGAGCAGTTTCGGGAGTTCTGCGAGCAAGTGGGCGTGGCCCACGTCACGCGCGACAACAATCGGCACGCCAAGGCCGGCAACATCAACGCGGCGCTGAAGAACACGAGCGGCGAGTTCATCGCCATCTTCGATTGCGATCACACGCCCACGCGCTCCTTTCTGCAGGTCACGATGGGCTGGTTCGGCCGCGATCCCAAGCTGGGGATGGTGCAGACGCCGCACCACTTCTATTCGGCCGATCCGTTCGAGAAGAATCTCGATACCTTCGGCACGGTCCCGAACGAGGGCGAGCTGTTCTACGGGCTGATCCAGGACGGCAACGACCTGTGGAACGCGACCTTCTTCTGCGGCTCGTGCGCGGTGCTTCGGCGCACCATCTGCGAAGAGATCGGCGGCATCGCGGTGGAGACCGTGACCGAGGACGCGCACACGGCGCTCAAGATGCATCGGGCGGGCTACAACACCGCGTATCTGGCACTTCCGCAGGCGGCCGGCCTCGCCACCGAAAGCCTGTCGGGCCATGTCGGCCAGCGCATCCGGTGGGCGCGCGGCATGACCCAGATCTTCCGCATCGACAATCCGCTGCTGGGTCACGGGCTGAGCTGGGCACAGCGGCTGTGCTACCTCAACGCGATGTTGCACTTCCTCTATGGTCTACCGCGGCTGATCTACCTCACGGCGCCGCTGGCCTACCTCGTGTTCGGCGCCAGCGTGATCCACGCCTCGGCCGCGATGATCTTCGCGTACGCGTTGCCGCACATCTTCCATGCCAACCTGACGAACAGCCGCATCCAGGGGCGCTTTCGGTACCTGTTCTGGAACGAGGTATACGAGGCGGTCCTGGCCTGGCACATCTTTCGCCCGACACTGGTGGCACTGATCAATCCCAAGCTCGGCGCGTTCAATGTCACCGCCAAGGGCGGGTTGATCGAGAGGGAGTACTTCGACACCCAGATCGCCAAGGCCAGCCTGCTCCTACTGCTGCTCAATTTCATCGGCGTGGGCTTCGGCCTGTGGCGGTTGACCTGGGTCGATGAAGAGCGCATCGCCACCGTCTGGCTCAATCTTTCATGGACGCTCTACAACCTCGTGATCCTCGGCGCCTGCGTCGCCGCGGCCAACGAGTCGCGCCAGATGCGGGCAGCGCACCGGGTCGACCTGCGGATGCCGGCGACCCTGCATTTTCCTGGCCAGCCACCTCTTGCCTGCCACACCTTCGACTTTTCCAACACCGGTCTGGGCATCGATCTGCCGGTCGACGCCCGGTACGCAAACGCCGTGCCGCTGGAGGTGTCGCTGTTTGACGGCGAGGTGGAACACCGCTTTCCCGCCACGGTTCGCTTCAGCCGCGGCAAGCGCCTGGGCCTGCGCTTCGAAGCGCTGACGCTGGCCCAGGAGCACGCGCTCGTGCGGTGCACGATCGCGCGACCCGACATCTGGTCCGAGCGCTGGGGCAAGCATCCCCGGATCGGGGCGCACCGGGTGCTCGCCCACATCGCGCGCATCAGCGCCGTCGGGTTCAAGGACATGTTTTCACACTACGGCCGCGCCGTCGCGCGCAGGCTGCGCCCTTCGACGGCTGCTGCAGATAAGTCTCGCAGCGGGGGATCCGCCTGATGCGGGCGAGCAATCGGGCCTGGGTCGTCTCGTTCTTGCTGGGCTTGCTCGCCTGTGGCGAGGGATCGGCGCAGGGATTGCGCGAGCCCTCCAACGCAGCGGCCGCAAGTGCGGTGACGGCCACAGGCGCCCGAAGCGCCGCAGCTCGCGAAATGAACCTCGCGCAGCTGGGCGTCGACTACTCCGTCACCCTGCGCGGCACCAGCGCGACGGTGGGCATACCGTTCAGTGTGCGCGCGGACGAGCTGATCACGGCCGCGTCGCTCAAGCTCGACTATTCCTATTCGCCGGCCCTCATCCCAGAGCTGTCCCATCTCAAGGTGAGCGTCAACGACGTGGGCGTGACCACGCTACCGGTTACGAGCGCCGAAGCAGGCAAGCCGCAGAGCGCCGTCATTCCGATCGACCGGCGCCTGATCACCGACTTCAACCGCATCAATATCGAATTGATCGGGCACTACACACGCGGGTGCGAGGATCCGTCGCACACCAGCCTCTGGGCCAAGGTGGATGCGTCGAGCACGCTGCGCCTCACCGTCGAGCCGTTCAAGATCCACGCCGATCTCGCGACACTGCCGCTGCCGTTCTTCGACGCGCGCGATACTCGCCGGCTCAACCTGCCCTTCGTCTTCGGCAGCGCTGCGGCTTTCTCCACGCTGGAGGCAGCAGGCGTCGTGTCCTCGTGGTTCGGCGCTCTCACGGACTACCGCGGCGCCGTCTTTCCGGTGTCAAGCGGGGCGCTCCCGACGGGCGCGCATGCCGTGGTGTTTGCCATGCCCGATACCACCATTGCCGGTCTTGCGCTCCCTCCGATCGAAGGCCCGACGCTCGCCGTCGTCGACCATCCTGGCAATGCGACGCACAAGCTGCTGCTCGTCATGGGCCGGAACCCTGCCGAACTGCGTACCGCGAGCTCGGCGCTGGTGCTCAACAGCCGCGCGCTGACTGGTACATCCGCCCTCATCTCCAACTTCGCGGAGCCGGCCGCACGCCGCGCCTATGACGCCCCGCGCTGGATCGCGAGCGACCGGCCGGTGCAACTGGGCGAACTGGCTGCGGCGGACGATCTGACGGTGGCCGGCTACACACCGGACGTGGTCAAGGTGAACCTGCGCTTGCCTCCCGATCTGTTCACCTGGCGCGCCCGCGGCATCCCCCTCGATCTGGGCTACCGCTACACACCGCGCGTGCGCGCGGACCAGTCGACGCTGAACCTCAGCCTCGGCGAGACCTTCGTCGGCTCCCTGCCGCTCAAGGCCGCGAACCCTGCCGGCGAACGATGGTGGAACCCGCTCGCGCAACCGCTGCTGCCGGACGGGTCGGTCGGCGAGCGCAAGAAGATCCTTCTGCCGCCGCTCGCGCTGGGCTCGCGCAACCAGCTGCGCATGCACTATTACTTCGAACCCGCGGCCGGTCCTTGCACCCCGTTGCTCGACAACGTGCGCGGCGGCATCGAGGCCAATTCGACCATCGACATCTCGGCGCTCCCGCACTATCTGGCGATGCCGGAGCTGGCGAGCTTCGCTAACGGCGGATTCCCCTTCACACGTGTTGCCGATCTCGCCGAGACTGCCGTGGTGCTGCCCGAACAGCCGACATCGTCGGACACGCAGACATACCTCGCGCTAATGGGCCAGCTCGGCAACGCAACCGGCTATCCGGCACTGCGGGTCACAGTCGGTGGTGCGTCGAAGGTCTCGCAATGGGCGGACAAGGATCTGCTGGTCATCGGCAATTTGCAGAACCAGCCGCTCTTCGCGCAATGGGCCGAGCGCATGCCGCTGAAGCGCAGCCAACGCGTGCAGGCGTTCCGCCTCGGAACATGGGTTGACGAAACGCTGAAGTTTGTTGCCGGCACACGCCAGCGGGAAGACCTGCCGTCCAGCACGCAGATGACCGTTGCGAAGGACGGCAGCGACGCCGTGCTGTCGGGATTCGAATCACCGCTCAAGCCGGGGCGCAGCGTGGTGGCCGTGGTGGCCGACGCCGGCTCCCAACGCGCGCTCCTGAACGCACTGATGTCGCCCGAGCTCCTCAAGGCAATCCAGGGCAGCACGGCGATCGTGCGAGAGGCACAGGTGCACAGCCTGCTCGCGGGCGAGACCTACTACGTCGGGCATCTGCCGCCCATCGCCTGGCTGCAGTGGAATCTCTCGCGCAGCCCGTTGCTGCTGGCGGCCCTGGTCGTGGCGCTGGCCTTCATCGGTGCCGCCGCGGCCTACCTCAGCCTGCAGCTGCGCGCGCGCCGAAGGCTGCGCTAGCGAGCGGCTCTCCTGAATCATCGATGACGAGCCCCCTGCCTCCCCCGGACCCCGCGCGTGCCGAACGACGTCGCTACCTCACCGCGCTCTCGCTGTCGCCCCTAACTGCCGCCATGCCGGCCCTGGCGTATGCGAACAGCGGCGCATGCCTCGCCACCGCGGACTGGACCAGCTTCGTGGAGCGCCACGTCCAGCGCGACGGCCGCATCATCGACTTCGACACGCCGCAGAATCACTCGACATCGGAGGGCCAGTCCTATGGCCTGTTTCTCGCCCTGGTTCACAACGACCGCGCCACCTTCGCCCGAGTCCTTCAATGGACCAACGCCAATCTAGCGGCCGGCCGGCTCGGTGAGCGGCTGCCGGCGTGGCGATGGGGCCGCAAGCCCGACGGAAGCTGGGGCGTGCTCGACGACAACCCGGCCTCCGACTCGGACCTGTGGATCGCCTATGCGCTGCTCGAGGCGGGGCGTCTTTGGAGCGAGGCGAGCTACAGGGCGCTCGGCCGCAGCGTGCTCTCGACGGCCACGCGCGAGGAGGTCGTCTCGCTGCCGGGACTCGGCAGGATGCTGCTGCCCTGGCCGCGCGCGATCGCCAGCGGGCCGCTGTGGCGGCTCAATCCGAGTTACCTGCCACTGCAGCTCATGCGCCGGTTCCAGCAGGAAGACGCGCAGGGACCGTGGCGCGAGATCGCGGACAACACTGTGCGGATGCTGGGCGCTGTCGCACCGCGCGGCTTCGCCCCCGACTGGTGTGCCTGGGCCGAAAAGGACAAGGCCTTCACGGCCGACCCCGAGAAGGGCACTGTCGGGAGCTATGACGCGATTCGCGTCTATCTCTGGGCCGGCATGCTGCACGCCCGGGACCCGGCGCGCGCGCCGCTGCTGAAATCCCTGCACGGTCCGCGGACAGTGCTCCAACAGAAGAAGCCGCTTCCCGAATACGTCGATACGGACAGCGGCGCTGCACGCGGCGCCGCGCCGGTCGGCTTCGCGGGTGCGCTGCTGCCTTACCTGAAGGTGCAAGGGCTGCAAGGCCTGCTCGACGTGCAGATCGCGCGCATCCGCGACCGGGCGCCGAGCCCGGCCCAGCCTGCCTTGGCGCCGCTGCCCTACTACGAACGCATGCTGGTGCTGTTCGGCCAGGCGTGGATCGATGGCCGCTACGCCTTCGACAGCGCCGGCCAGCTGCAGCCGAATTGGAGAGTCCTGTGCCCATCCACGCAACTCGCCTGACGCGGCTTGCGTGCCTGGCCGCGTGGGGTGCGCTGGGAGCGGCAGGGCCGGCCACGGCCCAGGGCGATGCGCGAACCGCGTTGACCGAACAGGGCATCTACTGGCAAAGCCTCGGCCGCCTCGAACTCGCCGAGGCCAGCTGGCGCAAGCTGCTCAGTGCAGATCCCCGGTCTGCCGATGCCCTGTACGGCATGTCGCAGGTCGAGCTGGCACGAGGCAATACCGAAGCGGCGCGCGGCTGGATCGCGCGCCTGCGCGCTGCGCACCCCGGCGACGATAGGGCCACCCGGTTCGAAGCGCGCAACCCGCAGCCCGGCGCACGGGCCACCGACCTGCAACTCGCGCGGTCGGCCGCACGCGCCGGGCGCACGGCGGAGGCCGTGCAGATGTACCGCACGATCTTCAACAACCGGCCGCCGCCCGAGCCGCTCGCGCTCGAGTACTACCAGTTGCTCGGCGCCAGTGCGGGAGGTTGGGACGAAGGCCGCAGGGGTCTCGAACAACTCGTGCGGGACAAGCCGGAGAATCTCGACTACAAGCTCGCGTTGGCGCAACTGAACACGTACCGGGAGCCGACACGGCGCGAGGGCATCCGCAGCCTGGTCGATCTTTCGACGCTACCTGCCACCGCTCCTGCGGCGCGCGCCAGCTGGCGCCAGGCACTGCTCTGGCTCGACGCGCGCGCCACCGATGCGGCGCTCTACCGAGACTACCTCGCGACACAGTCCGATCCGGCGGTGGCCCAACGCCTGCAGGACTTGAACGATGCACGTCCACAAGTCGCCGAGCCTGGGGCTACCGATCCTCTGCGGCCGGGCTTCGCGGCCCTCGAGCGGGGTGAGCTTTCGACTGCGGAGCGGCGGTTCCGGGAGGCGCTGCGACTGCGGCCAGGCAACCCTGATGCGTTGGGCGGGCTCGGGCTTGTACGCCTGCGCCAGGAGCGCTTCGCGCAAGCCCAGGAGCTACTGGAACAGGCTTCGAAGGCCGGTGCCAGGAAGTGGGCTTCCGCGCTTCGAAGCGCCACCTATTGGAACCTCTTCGGGCAGGCCAGCGCGGCACGCGGCCGAAACGATCCGAGCGCCGCACGCAGTCTGTTGGAGCGTGCCGTGCAACTCGATTCGAGAGAGAGCGCGGGCAGGACCGCACTGGCGGACCTGCAGCTGGAAGCCGGCGATCTGGCGGCGGCCGAGCAGGGTTATGCGCGCGTGCTGGAGAGGAAGCCCGGTGACGCGCAGGCGCTGCGTGGCCTCATCACCACCTACGCGCGGCAGGGCCGCGTGAACGATGCGCTGGCGCTGTCGCGCCGGCTCGGACCACGAGAGGCCGACCAGTTCGCCATCCTGCAAAGCATTCGCATCGACCAGGCGCGCGCGCAGGCCAGGCGACAGGAGGAGGCCGGCCATCTCGCCGATGCCCAGCGCACGCTCGAGGAGGCCCTGGTGGCCGACCCGAGCAGTGCCTGGATCCGGCATGACCTTGCCCTCCTCTACCGCCGCCAAGGGCTGGAGGCGCAGGTGCGCCAGATGATGGACGGCTTGCCAGCCTCGCAGCGCGACACCCGCGATGACCTCCACACGCGCGCGTTGCTGGCGGCGGATGCCGGGGATCCGGCGGCGGCACTGCAGTACCTCGAACGCCTGCCTGCCGCATCGCGCACGCCGGCCATGATGCAACTGCAGCGCCGCCTGTGGGCGCTGGATCAGGCGCAGCGGGCGCGGGAGTTGGCGCGCCAGGGACAAGCCGACGCCGCACGCGACCTGCTGGCACGGACGGAGTCAACGCTCGGCGCCGACGTCCCGCGCGAGACCATCGGCCCGCTCGCGCTCGCCTACGGCGATGCAGGCGAAACGACACGCGCGTTGAGCCTGAGCCGCCAACTGGTTTCGAACGGCGAGTCACCATCGGTCGCCGACCGATTGCTGCATGCCTCGCTCCTGTTCAAGGCGAATCAGGACACCGAGCTGGCGGCGGTGCTGGAGCAGCTGCAAATGGCCGACATGACGAGCGCACAGCGCAAGGATTTCGACGCTTTGCGCGCCGGCTACGACGCGCGGCAGGCTGGTACCCAGCTGGCGGTTGGCGGCGACGTGGCTGATCGCAGCGCCACGCTCACTGCGGGCGGCGTGGATCGCCGCCGCGACGGCGAGCCAGGGCTCGGGCGATTGTCGGACAGGCAAATACCCATCGAGGCGCGCATTCCCGTGGGCGAGGGCCGGCTCGTCCTGGGCGCGACGCCGACCGTCCTCGATGCCGGCACGCTTGCCGCCGATGTCACGACCGCCAGCCGCTTCGGCGGTGGCGCCCAGGCCGCGCAGCTGCAGTCGGTCGGCGCCGTCGAGGCCCCGGGCGCGCAGAATGCGCGCGGAGTCGGCCTCAGCGTGGGCTATGAGAGAAAGAACCTCGAGGCCAGCATCGGCACCACGCCCCTGGGCTTCGCCGAAACGAACGTCATCGGCAATCTCACCTACAGAGGCCAGTTCGCCGACAACGTCTCGTTGAAGGCGGATCTGTCGCGCCGCCCCGTGACCGACAGCCTGCTGTCGTTTGCCGGCACGCGCGATCCGCGCACGGGGGTTCAGTGGGGCGGCGTGATCGCCACCGGCGCTCGCCTCGATCTCGGTCGCGATTTCGGGAGGTACGGCATCTACGGCTACGGCTCGGCCCATTCGATCACCGGCAAGAACGTGACGACCAACAGCCGCTACGAACTCGGCGGCGGCGTGTACCTGCCCGTGTCGCGCAGCGCGAGCTCTTCGCTCACCGTGGGGATGAACCTAGACCTCCTCTCCTACGACAAGAACCTCAGCCAGTTCACCTATGGGCAGGGCGGCTACTTCAGTCCGCAGAGTTATGCCAGCCTGACCCTGCCACTCGATTGGAGCGGACGCGACGGCCGGATGGCGTGGCGACTGAACGCATCGATCGGCGTGCAGTCCTTCAGGGAAGATCCCTTTCCTTCACCTTTCGCGACCGGCATGGCGGCATTTGCCGCTCCGGGCACACAACGCACGGGCGTCGCGTACAGCTTCGCGGCGATCGTCGAATATCAGGTCGCGCCGCAGCTCTATCTGGGCGGCGCGCTGGGTTTCAACAACGCGCGCGACTATCGGCAGATCACCGGCAACGCTTACTTGCGCTACGTGTTCGGCAATTCCGGATTCCAGAACGTCCCGACCGGCGGCATGACGCTCAAGCCCTTCAGCTCGCCGTACACGCCGCTGCTATAGGTCTGAGCGAAGAAGCGCGTCTTGGGCGGCTTTGCGAGAGACGGCGCGGCCTAGCGCGTGCATGATTGCGGCGCGAGTTCCCATGCGAAGGAGAAGAGCCCATGTCGTCTTCCACCGATTTCGAGTCGATGTTCGATTTCGCGCCCATGTCGCTGCGGCTTGAAGACTACAGCGGACTCAAACGGCTGTTCGAAGCGTGGCGTCGCGACGGTGTCGTCGATTTGGTGGACCATCTGAATGCCGAGCCGCAGCGCGTGCGCGAATGCATGGCGCAGTTGCGGGTACTGAGCGTCAACCAGAGCACGCTCACGATGCTCGCAGCCCCCAGCCAGGCCGAGCTGCTGTCGCGGCTCGACAGCGTCTTTCGTGACGACATGGCGGCCTCCGTGATCCATGAGCTGGACCAACTCTGGCGCGAGAATCTCTGCTTCGACAACCAGACGGTCAACTACGCGCTGGACGGTCGCAGGCTCAATGTGCACGTGCGCGTTCGGGTGCTGCCCGGGCATGAAGAGTCCTGGGATCGGGTGCTGGTCTCATTGGACGACGTCACCAACGCGTGCGCGCCGAACGGCTGCGCCAGGAGAGCGAGCCCTATGCACGCGACCTGTTCGACCATTCGCCGGTGTCGCTGTGGGTGGAAGATTTCAGTGCCGTCAAGGCCTTGCTCGACGACATACGCGCGCGAGGCATCAGCGATTTCGCGACCTTCATCAAGGTGCATCCGGAGTTCGTGACGCGCTGCATGCGCGAAATCCGTGTCATCGATGTCAACCGCGAAACCTTGCGCATGTTCGGCGCGACCGACAAGGCCACGCTGCTGGAGAACATCCCGCACATCTTTCGCGACGAGATGCACGACTCCTTCGCCGAGCAACTGCAGGACTTGTGGGACGGCAAGACCCAGCAGCAGCGGGAGGTCGTCAACTACTCGCTCGCGGGCGACCTGGTCAACATCCGCATGCAGTTCGCCGTGCTGGAAGACCGGGTCGCGACCTGGGACCTCGTGCTGGTTTCGCTGGTCGACATCACAGCGAGGAAGAAGGCGGAGGCCTACCTGGAATACCTGGGCAAGCACGACGTGTTGACAGCTGCGCAACCGCGCCTATTACACGGAAGAGCTCAACCGGCTTTCGCGCAAGGGCCCATGGCCGGTCTCGGTGCTGGCGATCGACCTGAACGGCTTGAAGCCTGTCAACGACGAGGAAGGCCATGCCGCCGGCGATGCGCTGCTGCGCCGCGTGGGCGAGGTGCTGAGCAAGGCGGTTGACGAGCCCGGCTGGCCGGCGCGCATCGGCGGGGACGAGTTCGCCGTCGTGCTGCCGAAGACCGACCAGCGCGGCGCAGAGGCGATGCGCGATCGCATCGTGTCGATGCTCGAGCTCAACAACCAGTTCTACGCCGGTCAAAGCGGGCACGTGCTGAAGCTCGCGATCGGCCTGGCGACCTGCGAGGCGGGCGAGCAGCTGGATGGCGCGCTGCAGCGCGCGGACAAGGCCATGTACGAGGACAAGGCGAGCTACTACCGAGAGCACGACGGCGAGCGCCGCCAGAGATGATGAAGCGAGGAGTGCCTCGTTTTTCGGGGAACAATAGCGGCTGCAACTGAATGTCCCGAGGCCTTTGCCTCGTTTGCGCTTCCAACAACCACCGTCATGCCCAGTCGCACCCTTGCCGGCCATCTCAAGACTTGCGATGGACAGATCCTCTGGGCCAATGAGGATGCGCACAACCTGCTCGGCTACCCGCTCGGCGCACTGGCCGATATGCCGTTTGGCGACTTGCTCCCGATCCGGTCGGAGTCGAAGCCCGATTCCGACGTTGTTTCTTCCGAGGACATGGAGGTTCCGGCGCGTGGCGCCATCGACGTCCTTCGCGTCGCGCTGCGCGCCCACCACGGTCGCAGCATCCTGGTGGACATGCGCGGCGAGCGCATGGACGATCGTTGCATCCTGTGGACCTTCGGGCTGGCGGCGCGGGGCGTGCGCGGTGAGCGGCTCGACATGCTGTCGCGTCACGACGCTCTCACCCGGCTCCCGAACCGCATTCCTTCGATCGAGGAACTGGGCCAGACGCCCCATGCACATGATGGCGACTCCGACCGCCTGCTGGCGGTCGTCTATCTGGACATCGACCGCTTTCGGGACGTCAACGACAAGTTCGGTCCCTCGGGAGGCGACGCGGTGCTGCGCGAGGTGGCCCGGCGCCTCAGGACGGCGCTGCCGCCCGACGCCGTGGCGGCGCGGGTCGGCGGCGACGAGTTCGCGCTCCTGCTTTCCTTCACCACCCGGCAGCAGTGCGAAGCTTTGCTGCAGCAGCTCCTGGCACGCCTGGCCCACCCCTACCGGCTGCAGGATCGATCGGCGCGCTTGCGCGTCAGCGCGGGCGTGGCGCTCATGGCGCATGGCGAGCAGCCGACGGAGGTGATGCTGCAGCACGCCCAGCGCGCGGTTTTCTTTGCCAAGCGCGCCGGCGGCAGCCAGGTGCACTTCTTCGATGCGGCGCAGGCTCTGGAGGAGCAGCAGGAGCAACTGTTTCGGCAGCGCATCAAGGAAGGGCTGGTGCGAAACGAGTTCATCCTGGCCTATCAGCCCAAGGTGGACATGCAGCGCGGCGTGGTCATTGGCTTCGAGGCGCTGATTCGCTGGCAGCATCCCGAACGCGGCCTGCTGCAGCCGGCCGCGTTCGTGCCCTTGATCGAGGACCACGAACTGGTGGAACAGATCGGGGACTGGGCCATCGGCGAGGCGGTTCGCCAGGCTGCTCAGTGGTTCGCCCTTGGCGTCAAGACCTCAGTCAGCGTCAACATCAGCCCGCGCCATCTGCTGCGCCCCGATTTCATCGAACGATTGGCGTTGCACCTCAAGTGCTTTCCGCAGTTGCATGCCGGCGTGCTGGAACTGGAAATCCTGGAAACCACTGCGATCAAGGACTTCGGCGCCGTCGCCGATTTCATCGGCGACTGCAACGAACTGGGCGTGCCGATCACTATGGACGACTTCGGCACCGGCTACTCGTCCCTCACCTACTTGCGTCAGCTCCCCGTAGCGACACTCAAACTGGACCAGTCCTTTGTGCGCGGCATGCTCGAGGATGCAGAAGATCGAGCCATCGTCGAAGGCATTCTGGTGATGGCACGTGGCTTGGGCCGCAAGGCCATTGCCGAGGGTGTGGAGTCCGTGGCCCACGGCGATGCGCTCATGGCGCTGGGCTGCACGCTGGGCCAAGGCTACGGCATCGCCAAGCCTTTGCCGGCCGATCAGATCCCGGATTGGATCGCCGATTTCGAGCGCTCGCCCCCCTGGGGCAGGACGGCCACGGTTGAGCAGCTGGGGTGAAGGGCGAGCTCAAGGGCTGAGGATCAGCCTCGCCGAGACGACGTGTGACCTCAGGCCGCGCTCCAGGCAATGTCCGGCAGCATGGCAATGCCAGGACGTGCAAACAGGTAGCCCTGGAACAGCCTTACGCCAAGCCTGCGCAGCGCGTCCAATTCATCCCGGCTCTCGACACCTTCTGCAATCACCTTGATCTGAAGCTCGTCGCATGTCGCGACGAACCCCTTCACGATCGTGAACTGCACGGCGCTGAGGTGGATGTCCCGAACGAAGCTCATATCGATCTTGACGATGTCCGGCTGAAAGGCGGCCAGCAGTTCGAACCCCGCATAGGCAGCACCGAAGTCGTCGATGGCCGAGGTGAACCCGAAGCGCTCGAAAGTCCGGAACGTTGCGGCCAGTTCGGGCAGGTCCTTGAACGGCTCGCCCTCGGTGATCTCGAACATCAGGCGATCGACGGGAAAGCCCACCCGCTCGGCCGTGCGAATGGCGGTGCGGAAACATTCCGCCGGTCGTGCAATGTCGTTGGGCATGACATTGAGGCTGAGCCTGGATTGCATGCCGAGCATCGATGCCATCTCGATCGACCTCACGCGGCACGCCTCGTGGAAGGCAAAGCGATGACGCGCCTCCACCCTGCCGAGCACCTCGAAGGCCCCCTCCCCGCGAACGCCTCGAACGAGCGCCTCGTGCGCGAAAACTTCCCGCCGCTCGAGGTCGACGATCGGCTGGAAGGCGATCGTGAATTCGGGGCCGATGCCGGGGATGGCGGCGTCGATGACGTTCTTGGAATTCACTGGACCAAGGACTCTCGCAGTGGCAAGGACGAACCGTGGCGGGTTTCCGAAGTTTCGGATCTGGGCGCGGCCATCATGAACCGATTTCTTCCCTCTTTCTTGGCGGCATACAGCGCCGAGTCGGCGCATGCCAACAACGTCGGAAAATCTTCACCCTCTTCCGAGAGCGCGACCCCGATGCTGGTCGTTACCTGCAACGTGCGACTGGGAAGAACAAACGTCGGACGCATGGCAGCCACAACCTTGCCGGCAACCAGACGGGCTTCATCGGCATGGGCAACCCCCTCGAGCAGGATCACGAACTCGTCGCCGGCAAAGCGCGCCGCCATATCCGTCTCGCGCACGCTCTCCTTGAGCCGGCGGCCGAACTCCTTGAGCACCGCGTCGCCCGCTGCATGGCCCAGCGAATCGTTGATCGACTTGAAGTAGTCGATGTCTAGGAACATGAGACAGATCGGAGTGCGAGACCGCCGGGACCTTGCCATCGCCTCGCGCACGTGCTCTTCGAAGGACCGGCGGTTCGGCAGGCCAGTGAGCGCGTCTTCACGCGCGAGGGTGTCCAGCTGCATCTGCTTCTGCTTCAGGTCGCTGACATCGTTCGCAAGGATGTACAAGCCGACGACCTCGCCCTCTGCATTCCGCTGGGGCAGGTAGGTCGTCTGCAGGGTTCGCTCGCCGATCAGCAGCTTGGCCGTCTGTTCGAAGGACACCTCCTCTCCGGCAAAGGCCCGCGCCAGCAGCGGCTTGCGCATCTCGTAGTGGGCGTCGCCGACGGCCTCCCGGATCGGCCGGTTCATCATGGATGACGGCGGTATGCCGAGCCAGGTCTGGTAGCGGCCGTTACAGAAAACCACCCGCTCGTCGAGGTCCAGCTCGGTCATAAGCGCCGGCACGTTGTCGGTCAGGCCGCGCAGGCGCTGCTCGCTCTCGGCGCTGCGGATCTCGGCCTTCTTGCGCTCGGTCACGTCGAAGGTCATCGCATAGTAGCCCTGCACGACGCCTTGCGGATCGCGATCGGGAATGTAGTGGGACTGGAACCACTTCTGACCGACCCCACGTGCGGGGTCCCCTTTCTTCTCGAATGTCACTGCCTCGCCGGCGAGCACGCGGCGCACATAGGGCTCGACCATCCTGAAGTCTTCGATACCGCGCACGTCCGGCAAGAACTTGCCCACCAGGTCGATGTTGTCGAACAGCGCGCGCAACTGCGCGTTGACGAATGTGAAATGCAATGACGCGTCCACGTGCGATACCAGTGCCGGCAGGTTGTCCGTGATGGTGCGAAGGCGGGCCTCGCCCGCGGCCCGCTCACGCTCAGCCACCTTCTGGCGCGTGATGTCGAAAGTCATCACGTAGTAGCCGACTGTCTCGCCGCCATCGCGGATATCGGGTATCAGATGGCACTCGAAGAAGCCTTCCTTGCCGCCGCGGTCGTAGGTACCGACGTAGCGTGTCGCCGTGCCCGTCAATACCTTGGCAATCTCTGGAACGAGTTGCTGGTAGACCGCATTGGGCAGCGATTCCTTCATCGTCATGCGGCCGATGTCGGCAGGCGTCTTGCCGCGCATGCTGAGACCGGCCTTGTTGCCGAAAAGGCAGCGCTGGTCGCGATCGAAGTAGCCGACCACGGCCGGCAGGTTGTCGGTCACGTCGCGCAGGAATCTTTCGCTCGACTGCAGCCGCTCCTGCGAGGTCTGGCGCTCAAGCATCAGCGCATCGAAGGTGCGCGAAAGATCGCCGATCTCGTCCCCCGGCGGCAGCTGCTCCATGGGTACGTAGCTCGAGTCGGTGCGCGAGACCTTCATGTGCTCGTGCAGTCGCGACAAGGGCGCGAGCTGCGAGCGCATGACCGCGAAGGCGAACCCGCCCACCAGCACCGCGAGGAGCAAGGCGCCGGCCCATGTGTAGCGCTCGATGTCCTCCAGCTGGGCAAAGGCCTCGTCCCGCGGGTAGATGCATCCGAGCACCCAGTTGGTCTGGCCGAGACGCTTGAAAGCGTAGAGCCCGCGCAGGCCGCCGCGATCCGTCGCCTCCATCGCGCCCTCGAATCCGGCCAGGGCTCGCTCCATCGCGGGGCGCCCGTTCGCGGCGTCGGCGCGCTGCAGGATCCGGGACTTGTCGGGGTGGTCGACGACGATGCCATCCGTGTTGACAATGAACATGTATCCGCTCTGGCCGAACTTGATGTTGGCAAGTTCGCCGAGGAAGTTGTGCTCGCTGAGGTTGATGGCGCCGGAGATGACATAGACCACCTCGCCCTGCCGGTCGAGCACAGGCTCGGTGATGGCGATCTGCGCCATGCCGTTGACGCGGTTGCGGTAGGGCTGCGAGATGCCCCCCGCCTTGTTGGCAACCGTCTGCCGGAAGTACTCGCGGTCCTTGATATTGACCTTGCCGATCTTGTCCGCGCCGTTGAGGTTGGCGACCAGTTCTCCCTTCATGTCGACAATGGCGACGTTGGCGAAAGCCTCCTTCAGCGACCTGTGCCGCATGACGAAGTCCTGCAGCAATGTGGCGTCGGCAATGTGGTGCGCTTCGATGCTGTCGCGGAAGGTCTTGAGCAGCGTACGGCGGCTCAAGAATTTCTGGTCGACTGCGTCGGCGATTGCGGAGATCCGTTCGAACTCCTCGTTCGCGATGGACGACTGCATGTTGCGCTTGACGAAGTAGAGCGCGGCGGTAGTGACCCCCAGCGTCGTCAGGAGCGCGATCGCGACCACGCCCAGGGACAACCGGGCGCGCAGGCCAAGGCGAGGAAGGCGAAGAACTCGGAAGCGCATCGTGTGAATTCAAGAACAGCAGAGCTGAAAGCGTCGCTCTGTTCTCGTGGCCAATGTCGGATCGACGCCTCGCCGGAGCATACCCAACAAAGTCGGGTCCGGCACCCATATCCGAGCAACCGGAAATCGTGCTTGCGTGATTGAAGTTGCGTTCTCTGCGACGCAGTGGCGGGGCCCGGCGGCGGCAGCCGCTCAATTGCACCGTTGATGCGTAGGGCATGCTTCGCTGCGTCCATCGATTCGCCGTTGATCACTAACGTATTCAGTGCAGGGCCGGGCAACTCCCGGCCGGGCGATTGGGTGGATCTCGAAACTGCGGTTCGGGCACAACGCGGGGGACCAGCTTCTGCGAGCTTTCACGGACTGGCTGTCGCAGGCCCTGCGTCCAAGTGGCATTAGCGCGCATCTGGGCGGCGACGAGTTCACGGTGATCACGGAGGCGCTTGCCCAGCGCCGAGGCGACAGCCAACAGCGCCACAAAGATCGTCGAGGTCATGCGCGCGCCGTTGGTCATCAAACAATGAACGATCAACACCACGAGCATCGTTTTGACGTTCTGTCAGGGCGATGCGATGACCAACCTGCTGTATCGCGCTGACGACGGAGCACGCCGAACGGGAAGGCATCGCGCAGCACTGAAGTCCGACCGCATAGCCCATTCGGGCCGAATAGAGTTCGGCCATGAGCGTCGGCCAACACATCCCCTTCGGACTTCGCCCCGACGGTTCGCTCATCGACCCGTTCACGGCCGAGCGAGGCTTGGCCTGCAACTGCGTGTGCCCCGGGTGCAGGCTGCCCTTGATGGCAAGGCAGGGTGACATCCTCGTCCATCACTTCAGCCACGTAGGCAACAACGCTGCAAGAACGGGCAGACGGCCGCCCTTCTCCTGGCCGCAAAACAAGTTCTTCGGAGCCATCGGCGCATCGAGGTGCCAGAGATTGTCGTGACCGCAACGGATGAGCCGCGGTTTGGCAGGCCCCGGCAGGGGACTTTTCGCCAGCCACTGGCTCGATGGGACTTCGAGGCCGTTCAGCTGGAGCGGTCCGTCGCAGGTCATCGCGCCGACGTCTACGGCATCCGTGCGGACGGCTCGCCGGGCATCGTCGAGTTCCGAATCACCACCAAGACGAATGAGCAGAAGCGCGCCGCGTATCGCCAGCGAACATTCCCGCAGTGGAGGTCAACCTGCGCCCTCTTCTCGGCAAGGCCCTCACCCTGGAGGAGCTGGCCAAGGAAGTCTGCGACGACCCCGCGAGTCGAGAGTGGCTCCATCATCCGGAGGCGGCAGCCCTCGAGCGACAGCTCATGGCCGAACTCCACGCGTTGCGACCCCCGCCTGCACCAGCGCCTGCGCCGTTCAGGGGCGCCGGACCGCCGGTCTATATGCGCACGAGCACCGACCTCAGCATGCTGGACGCAGAGCGCCTGGCCATCCGCAAGGAGCACGAGCGCCACCGTGCGTTGACGCCCGAGCAGAAGCTCGCCGAGCTCCAGGCCGCGCTGGGCGCGCCGCCGGACGCCTGGCCCGACCTGTTCACAACCGTGAAGCCCAACTCACGGCCGGCCGTCAATGCACCAGCGCCCCTTTGGCAGGGTGCCCTCTTCCAAGAATTCGTTCTCGGTACTCTCAGGGACGCGCGAAGGCGCGACTACGGCTTCTCCGCAGCTGCAGTGAACGGCTGGACCTGGGCGCGGTTCGATGCAAGCCCTGGCGAGTCGATGACTGGCATCATTTCGGAAGTGCTTCGCTTCCTCGGGCACCTTGTCGCCAAGGGATACCTGCGCTTCTCAGGCGACAAGTACGTCGTCGTACGGGACTCGCTGCCACCGTACGGCGGCTGAACCCGGCCTGAGGCTTCAAAGAGTCGACGAATCCGCGCTTTCCCAAAGCTGCGCTCGCATGCGGCAAGTGTCTCTGTTAGTGATAGTCGTCTTCGCGCTGATGGCGGACTGCTGCAACAACAACCGTGCGGTCATCCAGGATTTCGAACAACGCGACGTAGCCCGCGTTGCCATATGAGATGACCAGCTCTCGCAGAAAGGGGCTTGCCCCGACCTTCCTGCAGGTGAACGGAGTCCACTTCAGTGTTTCGATTCCCTGTCGAATCGCATCCAGCGCTTGTTGTGCAACGTCAAGGTCACCATCGCGCGCCAACTCCCGCTCGACGATGAAGTCGAACAGCCGCTCGAGGTCTTCCGTGGCCTCCTCGGAGAACTGGACGCGAAACGTCACGAATGCGCGGCCGACTTGCGCGCCCTGGCGGCCAGAAGCTTGCCCTCGAGTTTTCGTAGTACCTCATCCGCTTCGACGTAGCCGCCGGTCTGCCGGGCGCGTTCCAGGGAGCGAAGGCCGCGGGCGATGAATTCGGCTTGGTTTTGTCGTTGATGAACGGCGCTACGAACAGCCGCTTCCACAAACTCCGACAGCGACTCGCCTTCACCGAGCAGTTGCTCGACTTCTTCGCGCAGCTCAGGTTCGACTCGAACCGAGGGGATGGTCGCGGTTTTCATGGCTCATTGTATTTCATTTGCGATACATGCGCAGGCCTTCAGGAAGCCCCAAGTTCTCGAAGGAGTTCATCTGGCGGCGGAGTTTTCTGCCGACCGAATTCCAATCCCAGTTGAAGCGCCGCTTCTCAGCCCAATGGCACCCGTGTTGAGGGCGTAGGCGGCTCATCACGGGCTTCAGCGTGTTCGGTGGCCTCACGATCCGTATAGTCCGCCCGTGCCCCTCGCCACTTTCCTCGTCGAAGACAGCCTCACCATCCGGAAGAACCTGATTCCGGCCATGGAAGACATGGCCAACGCCCAGGTGGTCGGGGTTGCGGGGTCCAAGCGCGAGGCAGTTGCTTGGCTAAAGGAGCATGCCGACGAGTGGCAACTGGCGGTCGTCGACGTGTTCCTGTCAGAAGGCTCCGGATTGGGGGTCCTAAGGGCGGGCAGAGGGCGCCGGCCCGACCAGCTCGTCGTCGTGCTGACCAACTATGCGACCGACGAGATGCGGCGGCGCTGCCTGGACGTTGGCGCCGATGCAGTCTTTGATAAGTCCACCGAGCTCGAGGCCTTCCTCGCATACTGCCTTGACGCTGCCCGGCATGAGGTGCCCTTGGCGCCTGTCCGTTCCCCAGACGACCAGTCTGAGGCGAGGGACTTGGCTCAGCCGTAGAACTTTCGTGTTGCCACCCGCATCTGTGGCACTCTCAGCGCTTCATGATGAACAAGAAGCGCGGCGCCATCGAGATGACCGCCGCCATGGTGATTTCCGGAACCATCGGTTGGTTCGTCGTCGAATCGGGCCAGCCCATCATCGACCTGCTGTTCTGGCGCTGCGCCTTTGGCGCGGCGACGCTCCTGATTGTGTGCGCGGCCAAGGGCATGCTGCGCGGCCCGCTCTCGCTTCGCCTCTTCGGGTGGGCGGCCCTCGGGGGTGCGGCCCTCGTGCTCAACTGGGTGCTCATCTTCGCCGCGTTCTCGCGCGCGTCCATCTCGATTGCCACCGCGGTCTACAACACCCAGCCATTCATGTTGGTTGCGCTGGGTGCGCTCTTCTTCTCGGAGAAGCTGACCGCAACCAAGCTGATGTGGCTGGGCTTGGCGTTCGCCGGCGTGGTCCTCATCACCGTGGCGAAGCCCGATGCAGACTACGCCGGCCCCGGCTACCTCATCGGCATCCTGCTGGCCCTCGGCGCGGCCTTCTTCTATGCGCTGGCCGCCATCATCACCAAGAAGCTCACCGGCACGCCACCGCACATGATTGCGCTGGCCCAAGTATGTGTCGGCGTCGTCTTGCTCGCGCCCTTTGCCAACTTGTCGACGCTGCCCACAGACGGCCGGGCCTGGGGAAGCTTCGTAGTCATGGGCGTCGTCTATACCGGGCTGGTGTTCGTGCTGCTCTACGGCGCCATACAGAAGCTGCCGACGCACATGGCGGGTGCGCTGTCCTTTCTGTACCCCGTCGTCGCAATCGTGGTCGACTTCGTGGCCTTCGACCACCGGCTGCACTTGTTGCAGCTCCTCGGCGTGGCCGCCATCCTGCTCTCTGCGGCGGGGGTGCACCTCGGCTGGTCGCTCAGGCGGTCAAGAGCGCCTGCCGATTACTAGCCCTTCGGCAGAGCTTCCCGCCGAGAGCTACCAGCCTCGTGTGTCATCGCGCGCCACCACTGCTTCAAGCGATGCCGCAATGGTCCCGAACGCTCTTCCATCGGGACGTGAGCCAGGTGCTCGCGATAGAGCTCGCGCCGCATCGCCAGGGCTGACCGGAGAGCAACAAGGTTGTGCTCTGCGTACGACCAGAGGCCATGGACAACGAAGTTGCCAGGCTTGCTCGAGTCCGGCTTCGGTTGGGCGTGAACGTCAGTCGCACCGATGCTTCTTAGCAGTTCGACTCGTGCCGCAGCGACCATCGTGCCATCGCTGTTCTCTATCTCCCGTGACAACATGAAGTGCACGTTCTGGATGCTCGGGAAGCGCTCGGCCAGGAACATCGTGGCCTCGACGAGCAAGAGTGGACCAAGGTGGCGGTGCTCGGCTACGACAGACGGCGCAGGCAAGAAGCGACTGACGCGAACTTCCGACTTGTCGGAGTTAACTTCGACCGGCTTAACCGTACCAAGGAAACGACTCCGGTCAAAGGCGTACATGGGCTCGCCCAGTTGGTAGTCCGACAGGTCCGCGCCTGCGAGGTGCAATTTCTTAAAGGTCAAGATTCATCAGGGGTCGACTCCCAGGCTCTCCGTGGCTGTATTCCTGATGAGGATGACACATCGGACGGGCCCTTCAGGCTTCGATGAGCGGGGTCCACGTGTCTTACTTCACATTCAGAACGTTATAGAGCATAAGCACCGGCAAGCAGCGTCAGCTTGGAGACCGGTATCGGTGGAGATGAGCATTGCGCGAGTTGATGAGCACACGGAGGACTCACTTTCTCCCGAGCTACGTCGATTTCGTCACGCGACACGCCGACCCGGTTAAGGCAAACTGACTACATGTTCAGGCCGCTGCTCCTTCTCGTTGGTGCCCTTGCCGCGCTCTCCCTTGTCTACACGTTTGGCTTTGGGCTGCTCATCGCCTTCGCAGCGATCGCCGCCGCAACTTTGTTGTTTTCAAATGGGCAGGCGCAGGAATCGGAAGCGACTCAAGGCGGTCAGACGGACTATCACACCACCAGGTTTGCGGGGTTTTAGGGAGGGGCGGAGGCTCGGATGCGAATCCGTGCAGTGCGCCCAATCCGTTGGCGGCGCTCTCGACAGGTACTACTGCGATTCCGATAGCGACGTGTTGTCTCGTCGGTGTCAGCGAACTGGAAACAACCCGGCGCTTCGATAGCCCTCAATCAAAGCATCGAAAAGCGAAATATCGCAGCGGCTCCTCGCAATGAGCTGTGCGCCGGCAATGGCGGCGTAAATGGCCTTGGCTCGTTGCTCGCTCGCCTTCTTAGCCAGGCCCGAAGCGGACAGCACTTTCCGCAGCCACGCCACGTTGACGTCAGCAAAGGCCTGCACCTCAGTCTTCACGGTTGCTGGTAGGTCGTCGTACTCCGCGCCCATAAAGCTACCGAGGCAGAGTCGGTTGTCGTCCTCCAGCGATTTACGAAAGATGTTGGGGTAGTTGCGCAGGGCGCGAACAGGGTCCTCGACCTCGACCAGCATGGCGTCGAGCACCGCGGCGGGTCTTCCCAATAGCGCTTGGCAACCGCCGCACCAAGGTCGGCTTTCGTCGCGAAGTGGTAGTACAGGCTAGCGTGCTTGATGCCCACGGCATCGGCCATCCACGTGGAACCGGTGCGCATCCCGGCGCTCGAACGCGACTTCGCTCTCGATGTCTTCAAGCGCCTGCACGTGATGGAGATGAAGCCCGGGTTTGCTGAAGCGACTGCCGGCCGGAGCCCGGGCGAGCTCTACAAAATGGCCAAGACGATGCTTGGGCTGCCGGATACGTCGATGAAGGACTACATCGACGCCGAGCAAGCGGTGGAGCGCCTGCGCGATGGCTACGCCGAGTACTTCAAGAACTTCGACGTGCTGCTTACGCACGTTCTTCCGATTCCGGCACACAAGCACGGTGTCACGGAGTTCGTCATCAATGGCCAGAAGGTGGATGCCACGTACCTGCAGGGCGCCACCGTTCCGCTCAACGTCACCGGCCTGCCTGGCATCTCGATGCGCTTCGGCACCAGCAAGGAAGGGATGCCCATCAACGTTCAGCTCGTTGGCAGCTGGCTGGCCGAGTCGACCATCTGCACGTCGCGTCACTGCTCGAAAGCGTGAGCACGGTGCGACGCCTGCACCCGAAGCTCTGACTGGCCCCTCGTGGAGAGAGCACGTCAGCGCTCTTGCTGCAAGACAAAGTCCATCCACAATCGGCCACGAACTCTTCAAGAACAACCATGCAATATCGCGCTATCTCTGCTCTGGACCGGACTCGCCGCTCGTTGGATTTCGGGCGTTACGTTCCGCGGGCCTGGCCTTGGGCGACGGTGGAGTGATGCAGACCAGCAGCGCGGCGGCCTGCTCCTTGCGGGGTCGAGCTGCCTGACTACAATTTATAGGCCTACAGCCAAAGCGCACACACCGTTCCCGGCACAGCGCCCGGCCGAGAAACACGTGGCGGCGGGAGAACCGCGCAGAAAGGCCGTAGGGTGTTTATAAGGGGCGGCCGGCCTGAGGGGGAGAGCAATCATGGCGACAACGATTGCGAAACAGGTCTGCTTCCAACTCGACAGCCGATTGACGGCGGCCGAAGCCGCTCTGGCGGCTGGCGGCATGGCATCCCCGGTCCTCGTGGCGGTCGTTGCGGAGTTTCGGCGGAAGTTTGCGAAAACGCGGCCGTCGATGGAAGGCGACCCTGCCCCCGGCCAACGCGAGGCCGTATTCGAGCTCGAGCAGGCGGCCGATAGCGCCAAGTGGGCGGCTTTGGCCGACCCGGGTGCGTCCGAGCAGATCAAGCTGGCGGTCGTCGCCGCGCACGACTCGATCTGCTGGTTCAAGGCGACCGGCTCCCTGCTCGACCGGGAGTACGCCGAACAAGACCCGCTCGCTGGCTAACCTGAAGCGGCGTGGGTCGCTGTCTATCGGTGCCGAGGACGCAACCCCGAGGCGTGCGCATCAAGGATTTGGAGCAGATCTACCAGGTCACTTTGAACCCGCTGCGCAACACAGTTTGAAACTTCGCGCGGCTTCTTCACCCATCTGTCTAGACTGGAGCGGACTTCGGATCAGAAGTCGTCCACGAGACAATCGCCCCATGACCCCCCGCATCATTGATCTTCAAACACGTGACTTCTCAGAATACGCGGAGTACTTGAACGATCACATTTCCGACAACGGAGCCGAAGGGCAGCCTCTGTTTCAGCCCATTGCTCGCTTGGACTGCCACTTTGCAGGCGAGAGAGCAGTTGGCTTCCGCCGAGCCTTAGATGTAGTTCCTCCTACTCCAGGATGGCGCCGGGCTTGGGTCACCTTGGGCTGGTGAGGACAGGATTATCGGCCATGTCGACCTGAGGGCTCATCCGACTCCCTACATGGTTCATCGGTGCCTGCTGGGGATGGGTGTACATCGCGAATGGCGACGCTCGGGCATCGGACAGCGTCTACTAGACGTCGCAATCGAATGGGCGAAAGCGGATCAGCAGTTGGAGTGGATCGACCTGCAAATAGTGGACTGTAACGTTTGAATGGGAAGTATCATCGTGCCTGTGGAGGGCACGATGAAGCTGACCAAGACCGAACTCATGGAACTTCAGCGGCAAGCCAGTGCGAGGAACGGTCAGGCCGATTCGGCACGACACGCGCGCCTGATCCTGCTGCTGTCCGAAGGGCTGACCTGGGCCGAGATTCGGGTCAAGCTCGATTGCAGCGACAGCTATATCGATCGCTGGAGCAAGCGATTTGCCGCGGATCGACTGGCCGGGCTGTTCGCACGACACGCTGGGCGCGAGCGCTACAAGGTGACTGATCGGGTCGAGGCGCGCGTGCTCGCGTGGACCACCAAGCGCAAGCCCGCGGACGGCTCGACGCACTGGTCTTCGCGCAAGCTCGCCGCCGAACTCGGTGGCGCCATCTCGCACATGACGGTGGCGCGCATCTGGGCCAAGCACGCCATCAAGTCCCATCGCCTCGAAGGCTATCTGAGCTCCAACGACCCGGACTTCGAGTCCAAGGCGGCCGATGTGATCGGGCTGTACCTGAACCCGCCGCAGCACGCGGCGGTGTTCAGCGTGGACGAGAAGACTGCGATCCAAGCCCTGGACCGCAAGGACCCGGTGCTGCCGCTGTCGCCCGGACGCGCTGAGCGCCACGGCTTCGAGTACTTCCGGCACGGCACGCTGTCGTTGTACGCGGCCTTCAACACCAAGACCGGCGAGGTGCTGGGCAAGACGGCCGCTCGTCACACATCGGCGGAGTTCGTTGCCTTCCTCATCGACATCGTGGCGAACCAGCCCAAGGGCAAGGAAATCCATGTGATCGCCGACAACCTGTCGGCTCACAAGACCAAGCAGGTCGAGCAGTTCCTTGGCGAGCATCCCAACGTGCATATGCACTTCACTCCGACCTACTCGTCCTGGCTCAACCAGGTCGAGTTGTGGTTCGCCAAGATCGAGCGCGACGTCATTGCCCGCGGCGTCTTCACCTCCGTGCCGGATCTCAAGCGAAAGCTCATGCGCTACATCCGTCAATACAACAAGCAGCCAAAGCCCGTGAAGTGGAAGTACTTCGATCCTTCGCGTCGCATTACTTCCACTTCAACTGTTACGGTCCAGTAGTCGCGTCCAACGGGGCGGCCGTCAGGCTTTATGAGCGAGCCGGGTTTATGGAGACCGGACTCATTCGAGACTGCTTCCGTGTGGACGGGCGCCAGGTGGACTATCTGTCTATGGCATTGCCAGTTCGTAGAGAGCGCAGCGTCGTGACCTGAGCGCGAGCCAGTGAGCCTGCAGAGCCAAGGCTGTGAGAAAGCGAAGGGCTATGCCCGCCAGATGCCTATCGCTGCAAGTAGGGCGAAGGAACGGGGGATGACGCATTAACCCGTACACCTTTCCTCCGCCAGAGAGGAGTTCCGGGTTCTTGTCAGCCGTGTAGTAGCCGACGATGAGAACTGTCTCTGCATCAACAAGTGCAGCACGCAATGCATCGCGCTCATCGTCGGTTAGTCGAGCGCGCTCTATAAGGCTATAAGGTTCTTCTGGGAGCCGAGGTCGAGCGCCGATTCGAACGACATACTTCTTCCTCGCCGGTCCTGCAGGACGGGTTTGACGGCTGCCTCTCCGGGGCTACCTGGCGCGCCATCACGCCGGTTCCGGGGGTATCCCGCGGGCACTGGGCCATGACGCGTTCTCGCGGTCATCTCATGATCGGGTTCAGTGCGGGCACACGAGCGCGCGGCCCGTGTGGCGCGGCAGCGCGAAACCGCGCCGATGCACTCGGCGGGCGATTGCGTTTTCGGCCGATCGGCGCACACTCTTGCGACGATCCGGGCCACCTGGGCCTGGCGGCCCGAGCGCCCATTCACACACGGCTGATCCGCCATCCGGCAACCAAACCCCGGGAGAACGATCTTGGACATCTCCACCTGGCTGCGAGGGATCGGTTTGGGCCAGTATGCCGAGCTGTTCCGGTCCAACGACATCGACGACACGCTGATTCACCAACTGAGTGGCGACGATCTCAAGGAGCTGGGCGTCGTCTCGCTCGGTCATCGCAAGAGATTGCTGGAGGCCATTGCGGCCCTCGGCCGTGCGCCTGAATCGGCGACACCTGGAGCCGTCTCGCCCGGACGTGTCGCAGACGCCCCCGGCTCGGCCGCCGAGCGCCGCCACCTCACCGTGATGTTCGTCGACCTTGTCGGCTCCACCGCACTCTCGACCCAGCTCGATCCGGAAGACATGCGCGAGCTGATCCGCACGTATCAAAACACGGTGGCCGGGGAGATCTCTCGCTTCGAGGGCCACATCGCGCAATTCCTCGGCGACGGCGTGCTCGCCTATTTCGGCTGGCCGCGAGCGCATGAAGACGACGCCGAGCGTGCGGTGCGCGCCGGCTTGGCCGTCACGGCCGCGGCTTCGCAGCTGATAACGCCCGCCGCAAAGAACCTGCAGACGCGGATCGGCATCGCCACCGGCATGGTCGTCGTGGGCGATCTCATCGGCGAAGGATCGGGACAGCGCCACGCGGTCGTGGGCGAAACACCCAATTTCGCGGCCCGGCTGCAGGGAGTTGCCGAGCCCGGTACGGTAGTCATCGCAGATTCAACGCGCCACCTCGCAGGTGATCTGTTCGTGCTGCGCGATATCGGGGCGCAGACCTTCAAGGGGATCTCCGAGCCGACGGCCGTCTTTGCGGTGGTCGGAGAGCGCACGCTCGAGAGCCGGTTCGCGGCGAGACACGAGGGCGAAGTGACAGCGATCGTCGGCCGCGATCAGGAACTCGCCTTGCTGGTCGAGCGCTGGCGACAGGCCAAGGCCGGCGAAGGCCAGGTGGTATTGCTCAGCGGCGAGGCCGGCGTTGGCAAGTCGCGAATCGCGGAAGCCGTGATCGAAGCAGCGCTCGCCGAGCCGCACTTTCTGCTGCGCTACCAATGTTCGCCGTACCACGCGGACTCCGCGCTCTATCCGACAATCCACCAGCTCACTCACGCGGCCGGCTTCACCGAAGACGACAGTGCCGACCAGCGCCTGGAGCGACTCGAGGGACTGCTGGCCATGGCCACCGATGAGGTCAGTGTGGTCGCGCCGCTGATGGCCGCGTTGTTGGGGCTCGATCCAACCTCGCGTTACGGCGCGAGCACACTCACCCCCCAGCAGCGTCGCAATCGCACACTCGCTGCCCTCATCGACCAACTTACTGGGCTGGCCAGTCGCAAACCTGTGCTCTGGGTCGTTGAAGACGCGCACTGGATCGACCCGACGACACTGGAGATGATCGAGCTGGCGCTCGATCGTGTACAGGGAACTCGCGTGCTCACGCTAATCACGTCGCGCCCGACGTTCGTCGCATCCTTCGGAAGTCATCCGGTGGTGACGCGGCTGGCGCTGAACCGGCTCGGCCGCGCCGCAACGCAGGCAATCGTCACCCGCATCGCGCGTGGCAAGCGCCTTCCCGAGGTCCTGCTCGACGAGATTGCCGCCAAGACAGACGGCGTTCCGCTTTTCGTCGAGGAGATGACCAAGGCGGTCATCGAGTCGGGGGTGCTGCGAGAGGACGTGGATGCGTACCACCTGGACGGTCCGCTCAGCGCGCTCGCCATCCCCACCACGCTGCACGACTCGTTGATGGCGCGGCTCGATCGGCTGCAGCCGGTGAAGGAGGTGGCCCAAACCGCCGCGGTGATCGGCCGCAGCTTCGACCACCGAACCATCGCCGCACTTTCGGACAAGCCCGCGGACGAACTCGCCAGTGCAATGCATCAGCTGGTGGAAGCCGAGTTGATCTTTCGCCGTGGCACGCCGCCGGAGGCGACCTATCTTTTCAAGCATGCCTTGGTCCGCGATGCTGCCTACGAGAGCCTGCTCAAGGCCAGACGGATCACGCTGCATGCGCGATTGCTCGACGTGCTGGAGAGTCGGGGCGACGCGGCAGCCGAGGTCATGGCACAGCACGCCGAGGCGGCCGGCCTCACGGAGCGAGCCATCGGCTACTGGGCGCAGGCCGGCACGCAGGCACTGGGGCGGCCGGCCTACAAGGAGGCGATCGTCAGCCTGGAGAATGCCCTTCGCCTGTGCCGCACGATGGGCCACGGGCTGCCCTGGAAGCGCCGCGAGCAAGGCCTTCACCTGCAGATCGGGCAAGCGCTGATCGCGAACCAGGGGTACAACGCGCCGGCGACGCTGCGTGCGTTCGAGCGTGCACTGGCGCTGGCCGAGGAGATCGGCGATGTGTCTTTGCAACTCCCTGCGCTATACGGCCAATGGATCGCCCGCTATGTGAGCGGTGGGACTGCGCAGGGCGCCGAGCGTTACGCCGCACTCGCCGCGGCGCAAGCCGAGAGCGGGCCGAAGCTCGTCGGGCTGCGCATGCTCGCAGTCGAGCGCTTCTTCGAGGGTCGATTCAAGCAGGCGCTGGCGCTGTCCCGCAAGGTGCTCGACAGCTACGATCCGATGGCGCATCGCGATCTCGGCCTTCGCTTCGGCCAGGACCCGCGCGCCGCGGCCGCAACCTGGGAAGGCTGGAATCTTTGGCACCTGGGCTTTCCCGATCAGGCTGCGCTGACAATCCAGGACAATCTGAGTTGGAGCCGAGAGCTCAACCACGCCAACACGACTGCGTATGTCTTGTGCTTTGGCGTCGCGGTGACCAACATGCATCTGCGCCGGCCGGAGCGCGTCGAAAGCGCCGCGCGCGAAGCGCTGCGCCTGGCCGAAGAGATGTTGCTGCCACTTTGGCATGCCCTTGCTCGGACGTATCTCGGCAGCGCCCTGTCGCAACAGGATGCTGCACGCGGAATGGAGGAAATCGAGGCTGGCTTGGGTGAGCTTGACCAGCTAGGGATCGGATGGATGCGGCCATTGCATCAGATCATTGGGGCGGACGCCTGTTCCCGCGCCGGCCGACACGAACAAGCCTGGGCGCACAACACAGCGGCCTTCGCAGCCTTGGCCGATAGTGGCGACTTGTCTTTCGCCGCCGAGCTGCATCGTACGCAGGCGGCGTTGCTGCTGCGCGCCGATCGCGGCGCGCACGAGGCCGCCGAGACAGAGCTGAAGCGCGCACTGGAGATTGCGTATCAGCAAGAGGCACTCATGCTGCAACTGCGTGCCGCGCGAGACCTTGCGCGGCTGCTGGCCGAGCGCGGCGAAAGACAGCAGGCCGCCGACCTGCTTGCACCCATCTACGGTGCCTTCACCGAGGGCTTCGATACACCGGACCTTGTCGAATCCAAGGCGCTGCTCGACGAATTGCGGAACTGATGCGCTGGACCGCTGCGGCGGCTGACCGCGCTGGTATCGCACGCACATTCGTTGCAGGCCGCCTGTTCTGCTGTTCACGGGTCGTAGCTCCTCCGCATCGACTTAAAGCTCATCGGTGTCAGCTCATCCATGCATGCAGCATCAAGTGCCGAGTGTTCAGCGTGAGCAAGAAGCTGGACTAGCTGTCTGGGAAGTGGAAGAACCAAGAGTCGTCGAGGAAAGCCTCGACAGGACTGCAGTGCGGCAGACATCCAGAATTTCATCGGCGAGTGGTGAGTCGTCAGGACACGCTCGTGACAGCACTATTGCGCCGATTACCTGTGCAATGACGTCGGAATCGCTGAACGTGGTCATACAGGGCACGACGCGGCGTGCCTCGAACCGCAAATCACGAATGCGATCGAGGATTTGCTTGCAGACCATCGGCCACGTGAGTCGAGCCGCCAGATCGAAACCAGTCTTTGATGTCGGCCTCGTTTTCGAGTTCCACATCGACCGGATCGCTCCCGAGCTTCAGCCACGTGTGACCGTCGGGATAGGGAATCGGCGGCAGGATGTATGGGTCCATGCCCTTGGGGCCGAAACAGCGCATTGGAGGCATGCCGGCTAGGCGTCTAACCTCCGCCTCGTCGAGACGGAACATCGCCACGGTGCGCGCAAACACCTTGAATCCGAACGACCGACCAAGCAGGGACGCGGTATGACCGCCTGTCGCAACAAGAACACGCTCGGCCTCGACGCTTCCCGACTTCGTCTTGATCGTCACACCGAAGCCGCATTCTGAAATACCCAGGGCCGGCTCGTCGATGATCGAGCTCCGGCTCGCTGCGCTGCGACCGTCTGCGCCTGGACGAGGCGGCGCGGGCTGATGAAGCCGGCATCGACTGGCTCGAAGACGCCGCGCATGGCCTTTGTTGATCGCAGGAACGGAAATCGCTTCGCTAGGCTTGCATCCTCAAATGCTTCGCATGGGATGCCGGCAGTATGAGCGATTTCGCCGATCAGGGCGACGTCGGGGCTATCGCTGGCTTCGAGGTGAAGGACGCCAACTTCACGGTGGCGAGCGAAGGCCGTCCTTGCCTGAATGTTGATCTTCAACAATCGGCCCAGCAGCAGCATTCAATTGCCCTGCCGACAACTCGCCCGCCCGGGCCACTACCGTTCAACGCTGCCCGGCGCTAGTATTTCCGCATGCAACGCTTGCTCATTGCGCTGGGCGTGCTCCTCGTCGTCGCAGGCCTTACCTGGCCTTGGCTCTCACGGCTGCCTTGGGGGCGCTTGCCGGGAGATTTCGCGATCGAGCGAGAAGGCTTCAGCTTCCATTTTCCGCTGGCGACCTCGCTGATCGTGTCGATCGTCCTGAGCGTCCTCTTCTGGTGGTGGTGGCGCAAGTAGGCCCGACCCCTCAAGGCAGGATCTCCCTGAAGATCACCTGGGCTGTCGCGCGTTCGGATCCTCCACCGTAAATAGCCGGTAACCGGTGTGAGCGAGCCCGAGCTGAGCCGCGATCGGCTCGCCATTAACACCGTGCAGCCCTCCGCGAGCCTGCCGGTGGCGCACGCGCAAACCTGCGTTCTCTTCGGACGCCCGCCCCCCAACCCAACGCCATGCTCGGCCACTCGTTCCTGGGAGGAACAGATGACTTCTCTGGTCGACCAGCGTCCGCAGCGCGCAATGGGGAATACGGCGTTTCCTCGGTCAGCCAGATTTGGGGCCGTGCCGCCGCCGCGGTGCGGGGTTTGGCACGGCGCCGTACCAACGCCATGGCGACGAGCGCTTCCTGGCGCGCGCCACGCACGATCCGCGTCTGCTCGAAGAACTGCAGGCAGTGATTGCGCGCCATCAGTCCGCCCTCTGAAGGCCGATCGCGGGCTGGCAGTCCGGCGGATGTTGTGGCTCGCATGATCGCTCCGCGCA
>NZ_RWKI01000021.1 GCF_003984645.1 Variovorax sp. MHTC-1 | reverse complement strand
GAGGATCCCAAAGCAGCTCGCCGTCTTGAGCGGAGCCCTCGATTATGACACGGTTTATGAGCGCCGGCCAACTGCCCCTCAACTTTTTGCGCGCAACGCCGCTATCTGCTGCCGCTACTGCCGCGCCATGCGGGTGTTCGCCGGCAGTGCCTGCGGCCAACTGGTGCGGAACGGGTTGATGTCGAGTCCGCCGCGCCGGGTATAGCGGGCATAGACGGCCAGCTTCGCCGGCTGGCAGCGGCGCCAGATGTCCCGGAACATGCGCTCCACGCAGGGTTCATGGAACTCGTTGTGATTGCGGAAGCTCACGATGTAGCCCAGCAGGCCCGCCTGGTCGATCGGCGGGCCGCTGTAACGAATCTGCACGCTGCCCCAGTCGGGCTGGCCGGTCACGAGGCAGTTGCTCTTCAGCAAACGGCTGGTGAGCGTCTCGGCCACAGGAACCTGGGTCGGGTCGCTCGAAAGCAGTTCGGGCGCCGGCTGATAGTGCGTGCATTCGATGTCGAGCCGATCGAGATCGAGGCCGTCGAGTTCATGCACCTGCTCGCGGTCGAACATGTCGGGGGCGACCAGTTTCACGCCGATGCCCGCGGCGCTGTCGCTGCCGCGCCACAAGGCTTCGCTCAGATCCGTGCGCAGGCGTTCGCGCACGGCTTCCGCATCGGCGAACACCGTGCTGTTGAAGCTGTTGAGATAGAGCTTGAAGGATTTGCTCTCGATGATGTTGGGCGTCTCGCAAGGCACGGTGAAATGCGCGATGGACAACTGGGGCTTGCCGCGAGGATTGAGCCAACTCAGCTCGAAAGCAGTCCAGAGGTCGGCGCCGAAGAAGGGCAGTGCATTGGCGGCGATGCCCATGGCTTCACGCTGCGTTGCGCGCGAAATCGGGAACAGCAGGCCGGCGTCGTAGCGATCGACGTAAGCCGAGGCGCGGCCCAACTGGGATTGTTCGGGGGTGTTGTCGAGGCTCATGCGCGTTTCTCGGCTGTCTGCAAAAAAGGGACGATGTGCTGCAGGAGGATGTCGATCACCTGTGGCGGCAAGTCATGTCCCATGCCGGGCACGGACACGAAGCGTGCGCCCGGGATGCGCCGCGCGGTGTCCTGACCGCAGGCGATGGGAACCAGGGGATCGGCGTCGCCATGCAGGACGAGCGTGGGGCTGGCAATGCGCGCCAGCAGGGCTTCGCGGCCGCTGTCGGCACCGATGGCCAGCATTTGCCGCACGATGCCCGCCGGCCGGTACGCGCGCCTCAGCCCGCGGGTGATTCGGTCGGTCAGCACCCGCTCTTCCTGCGGATATGCAGGGCTAGAGATCAGGCGAACAAAGCCCAGGCTGTGCGCCACCAGCGCGGCCTCGGTCCGGCTGGCGGGGCGCCGCATGAGTGCGGCCGCCACATCGGGCCGCGGGCCCGGCAGGTTGCGGGCGCCGCTCGAGCTCATGATGCTGACCAAGCTGGTCATCCGCTGCGGCGCGGCGGCTGCCAGGCGCTGGGCGATCATCCCGCCCATCGACGCGCCCACCACGTGGGCAAGCCCGATGCCCAGCGCATCGAGCACGCCTAGCGCGTCGTTCGCCATGTCCTGCAGCGTGTAGGCGGAGCGCACCGGCAGACCGATGCGCTGCCGCACGGCCTGCCAGACGAGGTTGCCGGTACCGGCCTCGTCGAAGCCCTGACTCAGGCCGATATCCCGGTTGTCATAGCGCACGACCCGGAAGCCGGCCTCGACCAGTGTCTGCACGAAGGCGTCCGGCCAGGCAATGAGCTGCATGCCCAGGCCCATGATCAGAAGAATCACGGGGCGCCCCTCGCCGCCGCTGTCTTCGACCTCGATCTGGATGCCGTTGGCTGTCAGTTTCATAGCGTCGTCGACAACCCGCAGGAGCGCCGCGGGCCCTGGTGAGCTAGATGAACTCGCGCTCCCGCAACCACTTGGTCGCGACCCACTTCTCGCCGGCGAGCACCGGGGCCCCGCCATGCAGCGTGCGCGTCCCAGGGTCGGGTCGCTCGTAGCTGAAGAAGACGCCGGTGCCGCGCTTGGGTGCAACCTCGAGCCCGACGTCCGGGAAGGTGGTGGCGCCGCCCAGCTCAGGCTCCTGAAGGTACATCACGAGCGTCGCGACGCGCTGGCCGCCGCGCCGCAGGATGGTCGGAGTGCCGGGCTCTGCGGGATCGAAGTAGTCGTAGTGCGGCCGGTATTGCGCACCGGGGCTGTAGCGCAGGATCTGCAGGCCTTCGCCGAACTCGAGCGGCCAGCGCAGCAAGGTCGCGATGCGCTGCTCCAGCCGCGCGACGAAGACGTTCTCGCCGCGCTCGAAAAACATGCCGTCGCTGGTGCGATCGACGTTGAGCGCCTCGCCGCCGGTCTGGGTCTCGACGGTGAGGGAACGCGCGAGCCGCAGCCGGGCGGCCGCGATCAGGCCTTCGCATTCCTCGTCGGACACCAGGTCGCCGAACACCACGACGCGCGGATGGCGCATCGTCTGGAGCACCTGGACGAGGCGATCTCCGGTGTCGATGTAGAGCGGCGAGGTCGACAGGTCCGGCCCCGGCATCTCGGCACGCGGCGGAGTGACGGCCGCCGCGCCCGCAGCCTGCGCCTCGACCTCGGCCAGGGCGGCTTCCGCTACCTCGGGGTGCCAGCCGGCATCGCGCATCGAAGCTCGCAGGCTGGGTACCGAATGCCCCGCAGCGAGCTGCGCGACAACCCACTCGCGCAACTCGGGACTGATTGCCTGCCCCAGACTCATGCCGCTCTCCTCCTGAATACGAAGCGCTCGGGCGACGATGCCCCGGCATCGAAGCCGTAGCCCTCGAGATCGAACTTCTCCAGCACCTTGGGCGTGGCCGCCTTGTGCAGCACGGCCCAGCGCGCCATCAGGCCGCGGGCGCGCTTAGCGAAGAAACTGATGACCTTGTACTTGCCGTTCTTCCATTCCTCGAACACGCATTCGATCACTCGCGCCCTGAGCACCTTCTGGTCGACCGACCTGAAGTACTCCTGCGAAGCGAGGTTGATCACGACCGGCGTGCGATCCGCCTGGAGACGCTCGTTCAAGTAGCCGGCAATGCGTGAGTTCCAGAAGGCATAGAGGTCCTTGCCGTGGCCATTGGCCAGCTGCGTCCCCATCTCGAGCCTGTAGGGCTGCAGCCGATCGAGCGGCCGGAGCACGCCGTAGAGGCCGCTCAGGATGCAGACATGATCCTGCGCCCAGGCCAGCTGCGCCGCGCTGAGCGTGTTCGCGTCGAGCCCACCATAGACATCGCCGTCGAAGGCCAGCGCAGCCTGCTTGGCGTTCTTCTCCGTCCCCTTGGGGGTCCAGGCAGCGTAGCGCGCCACATTGAGCGCGGACAGCTTGTCCGACAGGCGCATGAGTTCGGCGATCTGTTGCGGCGACTTCTGCCGCAGCAGCTTGATCAGCTCGGCGGCCGGGCCCCGCGGCCCTTCGAAACGAGGCTGAGTGGCGGGCAGCGCATCGGGTACCGGGGTGTCGTAGTCGAGCGACTTCGCAGGCGAGATCAAAAACAGCATCTCTGAATTATCTTCGGGCCCGGACGGATTGCTCTCGAGGCATCGAACACGGCGCACGCCGCAGTCGAATAAAATCCTTCGCTCATCCACCCCCACCAGCGGCATCCTGCGGGATGCCGCTCGTCTTTGCACCGCCATGAGCGACACCTTGTCCCAACCCGGCCTCGAGAGCCTTTCCAAATCCTTCGAACCCGCCGCCCTCGAGGCGCACTGGGGTCCCGAGTGGGAACGGCGCGGCTATGCGGTCGCGGGTTTCCGCGGCACTGGGCAACCGAAAGACGGCGCGCCCTCCTTCGCGATCCAGCTGCCGCCGCCGAACGTGACCGGCACGCTGCACATGGGCCATGCGTTCAACCAGACGATCATGGACAGCCTCGCGCGCTACCACCGCATGAAGGGCGACAACACGCTGTGGATGCCAGGCACCGACCACGCGGGCATCGCGACCCAGATCGTGGTCGAGCGCCAGCTGCAGGAACAGAAGATCAGCCGCCACGACCTGGGTCGCAAGAACTTCGTCGCCCGCGTGTGGGAGTGGAAAGAGCAGTCGGGCAACACCATCACCAACCAGATGCGCCGCATGGGCGACACGGTCGATTGGAGCCGCGAATACTTCACGATGGACGAGAAGCTCTCGAAGGTCGTCACGCAAACCTTCGTGCAGCTCTATGAAGAAGGCCTGATCTACCGGGGCAAGCGGCTGGTGAACTGGGATCCGGTGCTCAAGACCGCGGTGAGCGACCTCGAGGTCGAGAGCGAAGAGGAAGATGGCTTCCTCTGGCACATCGCCTATCCGCTCGAAGACGGCACGGGCACCCTCACGGTGGCGACCACCCGGCCCGAGACCATGCTCGGCGACGTCGCCGTCATGGTGCACCCCGAGGACGAGCGCTACAAGCAACTGATCGGCCGGCGCGTCAAGCTGCCTCTGGTGGACCGCCTGATCCCGGTGATCGCCGACGACTACGTCGACCGCGAATTCGGCACCGGCGTGGTCAAGGTCACGCCCGCGCACGACCACAACGACTACGCCGTCGGCCAGCGCCACGGCCTGCAGACCCTCGGCGTGCTGACGCTGGACGCCGCGATCAACGACAACGCCCCCGAAAAATACCGGGGGCTCGACCGCTTCGTCGCGCGCAAGGCGGTGGTGGCCGACCTCGAGGCGCTCGGCCTTCTGGTCGAAACCAAGAAGCACAAGCTCACGGTACCGCGCTGCGCACGCACGGGCGCCGTCGTCGAGCCGATGCTGACCGACCAATGGTTCGTCGCCATGACCAAGCCTGACGCCGGAGGCCAGTCGATCGCGCAGAAGGCCATCGATGCGGTGCGCTCGGGCGAAGTGAGCTTCGTGCCCGAGAACTGGGTCAACACCTACAACCACTGGATGGAGAACATCCAGGACTGGACCATCTCGCGCCAGCTCTGGTGGGGCCACCAGATCCCGGCCTGGTACGACGAGGACGGCAAGGTCTACGTGGCACACGACGAGGTCGAAGCGCAAGCCAAGGCGCCCGGCAAGAAGCTCATGCGCGACGCGGACGTGCTCGACACCTGGTACTCCTCGGCGCTGGTGCCCTTCTCCTCGCTCGGCTGGCCCGAGAAGACACTGGACTACGACCTCTACCTGCCCTCCAGCGTGCTGGTCACGGGCTACGACATCATCTTCTTCTGGGTCGCCCGGATGATCATGATGACCAAGCACTTCACCGGCCGCGTGCCTTTCAAGCACGTCTACATCCACGGCCTGGTGCGCGACTCGCACGGCCACAAGATGAGCAAGTCCGAGGGCAATGTGCTCGACCCGGTCGACCTGATCGACGGCATCGCGCTGCCCGAGCTGCTGGACAAGCGCACGCAGGGCCTGCGCCGGCCCGAGACCGCGCCCGCCGTGCGCAAGAACACGCAGAAGGAATTCCCAAACGGCATCCCGGCTTTCGGCGCCGATGCGCTGCGCTTCACCTTCGCGTCGCTCGCCTCGCTGGGCCGCAACATCAACTTCGACCACAAGCGCTGCGAGGGCTACCGCAACTTCTGCAACAAGCTCTGGAACGCGACGCGCTTCGTGCTGATGAACTGCGAAGGCCAGGACTGCGGTCTGCGCGAGCACACCAAGGAAGAATGCGCCGTCGGCGGCCCGGCTCATGGCTACCTCAAGTTCAGCCAAGCCGACCGCTGGATCAGCTCGCAGCTGCAGCGCGTCGAGGCCGAGGTCGCCAAGGGCTTCGAAGACTACCGGCTCGACAACGTCGCCAATGCGATCTATCAGTTCGCCTGGGACGAGTTCTGCGACTGGTACCTCGAGATCGCCAAGGTGCAGATCCAGCAGGGCGACGACGCGCAGAAGCGCGCCACGCGCCGCACGCTGATCCGCACGCTCGAAACGCTGTTGCGACTGGCGCATCCGGTCATTCCCTTCATCACCGAAGAGCTCTGGCAGAAGGTGGCTCCCGTGGCCGGCCGCCGGGGCGAGTCGGTCATGATCGCAGCCTATCCGAAGACCCAGCCCGAGAAAATCGACGAAGCGGCCGAGGCCCACGTCGCGCGGCTCAAGTCGCTGGTCGATGCCTGCCGCACGCTGCGCGGCGAAATGAATGTCTCGCCCGCCACGCGCCTGCCGCTGTATGCCGTGGCCGACGACAACGCGAGCAGCGCCTTTCTGCGCGATGCCGCACCGGTGCTGCAGGCGCTGGCCAAGCTCAAGGAAGTGAAGGTCTTCGACCACGCATCCGACTGGGCTGCGGCTGCCGAGGCGGCGCCGGTGGCAGTGGTCGGCAACGTGCGCATCTGCCTGCACATGGAGATCGACAAGGCCGCGGAAAAAGCCCGCATCGGCAAGGAACTGGCGCGCGTCGAAGGCGAGATCGTCAAGGTCAACAGCAAGCTAGGCAACGAAGCCTTTGTCGCCAAGGCGCCGCCCGCGGTAATCGAGCAGGAGCGCAAGCGGCTCGCGGACTTCAGCGCCACGCTCGAGCGGCTGCGCGACCAGCTTGTGCGCCTCGGCTGACAGACGTTCGACATCGGAGAGCTTTAGTATTCGGGTTCGGCGCAAAGGCGCCGTTCCTCCTCCGATCCATCCTTCCCGATCAGACGCAAAGCCCATGTCCACTTCACCAGCGCGCATTCGCAAGGCCGTGTTTCCCGTCGCAGGCTTCGGCACCCGTTTTCTGCCAGCCACCAAGGCGCAGCCCAAGGAAATGCTGCCGGTGGTGGACAAGCCCCTGATCCAGTACGCGGTCGAAGAAGCCTACGCTGCCGGCATTCGCGACATGATCTTCGTCACCGGGCGCAACAAGCGTGCGATCGAAGACCACTACGACACCGCCTACGAGCTCGAAAGCCAGCTCGAGGCCAGCAACAAGCTTGCGCTGCTCGAGATCGCACGTTCGGTGATGCCGGACGACATGACCTGCTCCTATGTGCGCCAGCCCCGCATGCTCGGACTGGGGCACGCCGTGCTGTGCGCCGAACACCTGGTCGGCGACGAACCCTTCGCGGTGCTGCTGGCCGATGACCTGATGGTCGGCCCCGAGAACGGCGAACCCGTGCTGGCGCAGATGACACGCGCTTTCGGCAGGCTTGGCGGTTCCTTGCTGGCGGTGCAGGAAGTGCCGCTCGAACACGTCAAGCGCTACGGCATCGTGGCCGGCGACACGATCGAGGAAGGCCTGGTCAAGGTCAATCGCATGGTCGAGAAGCCGAAGCCGGAGGACGCGCCCTCGCGCCTCGGCGTGGCAGGCCGCTACATCCTGACCCCGGGCGTGTTCGAGGAGATTCGCAACCAGCCCAAGGGCGCCGGCGGCGAGATCCAATTGACCGACGGCATCGCCGCGCTCATGAAGAAGGAATCGGTCTACGCCTATGCCTACAAGGGCGTGCGCTACGACTGCGGCAGCAAGGAAGGCTTCCTGCAGGCCACCGTCGAGCTTGCACTCGCGCACCCGGAGGTGGGCGGCGAGTTCCGCGACTACCTCAAGAGCCTGGAGCTTTAGGCGGATTCGACAGCACCAGCGGCTCGAGGAAGCGGACCAACTCCTCATCGGCGATCGGCGTCAGCGGTAGGCCGAAAGCATCCTTCACGCGCGCCACGAGGGCTTGCGCCCACAGAGCGTTCCACGCCAGCCCGGTGTGGCGGTCGGCCAGCAAGGCGTTGCGGGGATCGTCGCCAATCGTGTTCGTCACCTGCAGCGTCGAGCCGATTGCGACCGTCTTGTAGTCCGGCTTGCCATCGGCACTGCGCGACCCCCAACGGGCCTGGAACCACGCGAGATCGTCGAAATACGCCAGGCGGGGGTCACTGCCGGCCAACCGGCGGATGGCTGCATTGAAGCCGTCGAGCGCGGCCGCGATGTTCGTGGTTTCGGCTGCCGATTGCCATCGATCGAAGTTGGCGGGGTCGTCCGCTTCGTTGCCGATGCCCACCAGGAGGATGCGCGTCGACGGGTGCGAGGCATGGATCAATGCGACCGCGGCACCGATCTCGCCGGCGCAATAGGCCGTGGCGGCACGCAGTTCGGGCGCCGAAGGATCGCGCGCCTGGAGATCCAGCAGTCCGCTCCAGCTATTGAGGCCGATGCGGATCACCACCAGGCCGCGCATCCAGCGCTCGGGCTCCTCGTCCATCAGCGCGACCAGGCGCGGCGCTTGGCGAAAACGGCCTCCCATGAGGTTTTTGCAAGCGGCACCGGAATTCGCGAAGTTGTAGAGATAGTCCTCCTTTTTCGGAGCCCGGCCGCCGCGCAGGCCCAGTTGTTCGCGCGCCCACGCCACCACACCGGGCCGACCCCAGGGGACCCAGGGCCCCAGGTCCAGCTCCTGCCCGCGCAGGCGCGCGAGCACCTCGGTCCACTGGAAAGTGCGTGAACGCCACGCGCCGCCACGCTCGGTGGTATCGGAAGGAAACCAGGCATGGTCCTGGTAGGAATGACTGTTCGAGTCGCCAAGCACAGCGAGCGGAATCGCCTTGGACAGAGGACGATGCGGGGTATCGGGCGGCATGCCGTCGCTCCAGAGGGTCAACGTGAGCAGCGCGGCCGCGGCGGCCAGCGCAAGCGCCAGTACGGCAATGCGTGCGCTGCGCTTCACGGCGGCACCGTCAGCGGCGGCGCAGCACGTGGATGAAATCGGTGCCGACGGTCTGTTGTTCGACCAGGTCGTTGCCGGTCTGGCGTGCGAACGCCTGGAAATCGCGCACCGAGCCCGGATCCGTGGACACCACCTTCAGCAACTGGCCGCTCTGCATCTCATTGAGCGATTTCTTGGCCTTCAGGATGGGCAGCGGACAGTTGAGTCCGCGGGTGTCGATTTCTTTGTGGATGTCCATCGCCTTGTCCTGTCCTTGAAGCTGCGTCGATTCTAGGCAGCTCATTCGGCCACGGGGGTTGCCGGCCGCGGCCAGTCCATGAACTGGGGCTCGTGCCCGCGAGTGCGCAGCCAATCGGCCAGCGCGTAGCCGGTGCCGGCCGGCCAGCACTTGAGGGCGCCAAGCTCGTAGAGCCGGTAGTCGACCAGTTCGGGCGACAGGCGCACCTCGCCATCGGCCACCGCGTGGTAGGCAATGATCACCTGGTTCATGCGCTGGAAGTCGTACACGCCGACCAGGTTCAACGCGCTGGCGTCCAGGTTCGTCTCTTCCTTGATCTCGCGCGCGATGCCCTCCTGCGGCGTCTCGCCGGCCTCCATGAAGCCGGTGATCAGCGCATACATCTTGTGCGGCCACGCGGCATTGCGCGCCAGCAGCACCTGGCCGCGGTACTCGATGATCGCGGCCAGCACCGGTGTCGGGTTGTTCCAATGGGTCCAGCCGCAGGATGGGCAGCGCAGGCGTGACTTCGGCCCGCCGTCCTCGGCCAGCTCGATGTGGGCCAGCGGCGTGGCGCAGGCCGGGCAGAACTTGTGCTCGGACATTTCGCGTTCAGGCGGGAAACACACCGGTGGACAGGTAGCGGTCGCCGCGGTCGCAGACCACGAAGACGATGGTCGCGTTCTCGACCGTCCTGGCGATCTCCAACGCCACCCACAGCGCCCCGGCCGACGAGATGCCCGCGAAGATGCCCTCCTCGCGCGCGAGCCGGCGGCACATCTCCTCGGCGTTGTCCTGGCTCACGTGGACCAGCTGGTCGACGCGGCTGGGCTCGTAGATCTTGGGCAGGTATTCCTCCGGCCATTTGCGAATGCCCGGGATCCGCGAGCCTTCCTCGGGCTGCGCGCCAACGATGCACACTTCGCGGTTCTTTTCTTTCAGGAAGTGCGAAACGCCGGTGATGGTGCCTGTGGTGCCCATCGCGCTCACGAAATGCGTGATGCGCCCGCCGGTGTCGGCCCAAATCTCGGGCCCCGTGGTCTCGTAGTGGATGCGCGGGTTGTCTGGGTTGGCGAACTGATCGAGCACGCGGCCCTTGCCTTGCGCCACCATCTGCTCGGCCAAGTCGCGCGCGTATTCCATTCCGCCGCTCTTGGGCGTGAGCACGAGTTCTGCGCCGAAGGCTTTCATGGTCTGTGCGCGCTCGACGGACAAGTCCTCCGGCATGATCAGCACCATGCGGTAGCCCTTGATGGCCGCCGCCATCGCGAGCGCGATGCCGGTATTGCCCGAGGTCGCTTCGATCAGGGTGTCGCCGGGCTTGATTTCACCGCGCTCCTCGGCCCGCTTGATCATCGACAGCGCCGGACGGTCCTTGACCGAACCTGCCGGGTTGTTGCCTTCCAGCTTGCCAAGGATCACGTTACCGCGCTTCGCGTTCGCGGCCGCGTCGATGCGCTGCAGCGCGACCAGCGGCGTCTTGCCGATCGCGTCTTCAATCGTCGGGTATGTCATGGAAGGCACTGTGCCATAATTTTGGGCTGCCTCCCTTCCGTGCCCGGGTGGTGAAATTGGTAGACGCAGGGGACTCAAAATCCCCCACCGAAAGGTGTGCCGGTTCGATTCCGGCCCCGGGCACCATGGCCTCCCGGCCATGCAGTGGCGCCTGCGTGTCAGCCGCAGCCGACGCCCACACACCGGATGAATCCGGACAAGATATCCGCACCGGAGCCGACGAGGCGGTCAGCCGCGGGCTGCTGGCTTCCAGGTCCGCGAACGCCTATACCTTCAAGCATTGGAGGCGCGCCATGGACAAGATCATTCTGGATTCGGCAGGAGTGGGTTGGGGTTACGAATGCCTCGGGCTGAATGGCTCGAGGATCTTCACCAACAGCCAGGCCGAAGCCCACTTTTGGCATTCACTCGGCTATGTGGTGCTTCACTATTCGCATTGGGCGACGTGAACCATCGGATCGCGAGATGCATGGAGGAGAAGCCATGTTCATCATCATAAGAAACATACCGTCAGGGCAGGATTCCCGCATCGTGATCGCGTGCATCCGCGCGTGCGTCTGGGCCGGCGTCGAAGGCCGGCCGTTCTGCATGCTGCGGTGAAAAGGCGCTTGCCTCTTTCCGACTTCAGTCGTCCCGATCATCCCAATCCCGGCGGTGGTGATGGCGGTACCCATGGCGATAGCCTGGACCGTAGTACACCGGGGCTGGCGGCCCGTAATACACGGGCGCGGGACGGTAGTACGCAGGCGGAGGCGGACGGTAATACACAGGCGGCGCGGGCTGGTAATAGATCGGCGCGGGGCGCGAATAGACGGGGGCGGGTTCGTAGTAAACCGAGCCAGGTTCGGCGACGCCGATGGCCACGCCGGGTGCATTGATCCCTACGGACCAGCTCACACCGGCATTGGCCGTCGTTGCCGCGAAGAGCGCGGCGGCCATCGCGGTACCGGCCGCGACATACTTGAAAAAGACAGAACGGTTGAGGTTCACAAGAACTCCTGAGAAAAGGGCAAAAAGTGCCATCTCAACAACCAACGCGCCGAGCGCAGCGTAAGTGCACCGTCTCGCGAGTGAAGATCGTTGCCAAACGTCACAGGCCGAGGAGCTGTGACCATCCCGGCAATCAAAGATGAATGACGCCGAGCCGGGCCGCCTGCGTGACGGCGTCGGTGCGGCCTGTGGCATCGAGCTTGTCGATCAGCGAACCGACATGGAACTTCGCCGTGTGCACCGAGATGCCCAGGCGCCGCGCGATGGCCTTGTTGGAGGCGCCTTCAGCCACCAGGGCCAGCACCTCGAATTCGCGCGGGGTCAGCACCGAATCCACGGGCTCGCCGTGCTCCACCGCGTCTGAAGGATGGACCACGACGACATCGGCGGTCTCTCCGCGCTCGGCCAGGCGCAGGCCCGGCGCAGTTGCCAAGGCGGCAACGAGCCGTTGCGCCAATCCGGCGTCGTCGATCTGGATCGCGACCACGATCGCCTTCATCGCAGGGCCCTCGTTCAATCGATCGGCCTTTCACCCACGGTGAGCTGAACCTCGACTGGCTCGCCCGCACGCTGGAGCGACAGCGTGAGGACCGAGCCTACGCTCGCTGGACCGAGTGCGCGCAGCAGCAGTTGCACGCTGCGGATCGGCTCGCCGTTCACCGCCACGATGATGTCGCCCTGATGGATGCCGGCCGCCGCACCGGGCCCCTGCTCCGCCACTCCCATGACCATCGCGCCGACGCTGGCATGGTTCACCTTGACCGGCTGCAGGCTCAGCCCGAGATAACCACGCGGCATGCGTCCATGCGCGGCGAGCTGCGCGGCCACGCGCTCGATGGTCGGCGCCGGAATCACCAGCACGCGCCGCCGCGGGCCGAACACCGACATGCCGATGACGCCGCCCTTCGCATCGAGCACCACCCCGCCTTCGGCGCTGGGTCGCAAGCGCAGATCGAGCTCGATCCTGGCGTCGATCTCGCCGCCGCGCAGGCTGCGCCAGCCCGGACCGGCGAGCGAGACCATGCCGCTCGCGCAAAGCGGCACACCTTCGCGCGAAGCGACTGCGAGCACGAGCTCGCCGGCGCGCGTCGATGCGTTGTCGAGCGCCAGATGCGGGGCTTCTGCACCTTCGAAGCGAAGCAGCACGATGTCGGTAGTGGGGTCGCGGCCGGCCACCTTGGCGGCAACGGTCGTACCGCCGGGCAGCGTGATCTCGACGTCCTCGTCTTCGGGAAGCGCTTCTTCCGAGGAGACGATGCATCCGGGGCGCCAGACGAAACCGCTGGCGCGCGAGCGCCGCGTGTGCACGGCGACCACGCTGCGCGCTGCGACGGCGACCATGTCGGCCATCGCCGCAGACAATTGTTCGAGGGGCGACAAGGAAACAGTGTTCGACATCAAGACCTCCAGAGACGCTTGCATTGTCGGAACCCCTGCGCTTCACGCCTACTGCCCGGTTGGGCAGGCGAACCCTAGCCCGCTGCTTCGACGGCCGCAGTTCGGCGTTCGCGCATTACCCAGATTGAACAGCGGCGTGGCCATCAAGGTCGTGACGATCGCCATCAGTGCCAGGATCGACGCGCATTCATCAGCGAGCCGATGACGAGGCGGGGTCAGGGAGCGAGGCCCGTCGCCACGGTCGGATGACGAAGGCGCACTCGCAGCTCGCGCTTGAGCCGCGTATTGTCCATCCGCCGCGACTCGCCCAGGAAGCTGAGCAGCGACGGTGGCAACTGCGTCTGCGCCTGCTCGCGTGCGATGCGCGGGGGGCGCGGCATGCCGTACAGGTCGGCGGCCAGGTCGATGTAGTCGCCCATCTTGATCTCGCTGTCGTCGCTCGCGTGGAACACGCGCTGCGAGCCGCCGCGCCACAATGCGGCCACGCAGGCGCGCGCCAGGTCGTCGGCATGGATGTGATTGGTGTAGACGTCGTCTTCTGCGCGCAGCACCGGCGTGCCCTTTTTCAGCCGCTCGCGCGGCGTGCCGCCTTCGCGATCGGGCGCATAGATGCCGGGGATGCGCAGGATGCGCACGGCGACACCGGCGCGGCCGAGCCAGCGCACGCTGCGCTCGGCATCGACGCGGCGATGTGCGCGCGGCGTGTCGGGCTTCACGGCTCGCGTCTCGTTGATGCGCGCACCGCCGCAGTCGCCGTAGACGCCGCTGGTCGAGCCGTACACCATCGCGGCCGGCAACGAGCGCAGCCGCAACGCGCGCACCAGCGCGATGGTGCGCGCGTCGCGCCACCATTGCGCCCCTTCCGCGCGCGCCGGCGGCGCGAGATGCAGCACGCGCGTGGACAGGCCCGAGAGCCGACGCAGCGTCGCGGGTGCATCGAGATCTGCCACGATCGGCGTGATGCCGGCTTCGCGCATCAGCACCACGCGCCCGGGCGAGGAGGTCAGCCCGATCAGCTGCACGCGACCCCGCAGAGCGCGTACCGCCCTGAGTCCCACATCGCCGCACCCGACCACGAGCACACGCTCGCGCCGGAAGCGCGAGGGCCTTGCACCTAGAGGGCTGTTGATTGAGGGCAAAATCCAATTCCTTTTTCTTGATTCAGAGTCGAAGAATACCCATGACCAGTGCAGCGCCGAACGAGGCGGGTTTTCACATCACGGTAGAGCCGAGTGGTCGTCTTTTCACCGCGCATGCCGATGAAACCATCCTTGCGGCCGGCATTCGCCAGGGCATCGGGCTGCCCTATGGCTGCAAGGACGGCGCCTGCGGCTCGTGCAAATGCAGGAAGCTCTCGGGCGAGGTCAGCCTGGGTCCGCACCAGAGCAAGGCGCTCAGCGCCGATGAAGAGCTGGCCGGTTTCGTGCTGACCTGCTGCGCGCGTGCGCAGAGCGATGTGGTGCTCGAATCGCGCCAGGTGACCGACGCCAACGCCTTCCCGATCCGCAAGATGCCGGCGCGCGTGCTCGCCATCTCGAGGAAGTCGCACGACGTCGTGATGCTGCGCCTGCAACTGCCGGCCGGCGAACCGCTGCAGTTCCACGCCGGGCAGTACATCGAATTCATCCTGCGCGACGGCACACGGCGCAGCTACTCGATGGCCAACGCGCCGCACACGCTGGGCGAGCCGGGCACCGGCATCGAGCTGCATATACGGCATCTGCCGGGCGGCAAGTTCACCGACCATGTATTCGGCGCGATGAAGGAGAAAGAGATTCTCCGCATCGAGGGGCCGTACGGCAGCTTCTTCCTGCGCGAAGACTCGGACAAGCCGATGGTGCTGCTCGCCTCGGGCACCGGCTTTGCACCGATCAAGGCGCTGCTCGAACACATGAAGTTCAAAGCCATCCATCGGCCTGCGACGCTGTACTGGGGCGGCCGGCGGCCGGAAGACCTCTACATGGACGACTGGGTGCGCTCGCATCTTGAGCAGATGCCGAACCTGCACTACGTACCCGTGATCTCGAATGCGGTGCCGGAAGACAACTGGCGCGGGCGGACCGGCTTCGTGCACCGCGCGGTGATGGAGGATTTCGCCGATCTTTCGGGCTACCAGGTGTATGCCTGCGGAGCGCCGATCGTGGTCGACTCGGCCAAGCGGGACTATGTGGCCGAGCGCGGCTTGCCCGAGGACGAGTTCTTTGCCGATGCGTTCACGACGGAGGCGGATAAGGCTTTGCCTTAGGCTGCGAAGCTCGGATCGCAAGCACAATCGGCAGCATGAACGCCAGACATTTTCTTTTCACCCTCGTTTCCGCCGCCGCCCTCCTCGCCACCGCGCAAGCCGCAGCCCAGCAGCAACGCCCCATCCGCCTCGTCGTCCCCTACGCCGCCGGCGGCCCGATCGACGTCACGGCCCGCGTCCTGGCCGAAAGAGTCAAGGACTCGCTGGGCACCGTCATCATCGACAACAAGCCCGGCGCCGGCGGCAACATCGGCGCCGATGCAGTGGCCAAGGCCGCGCCCGACGGTCTCACGATCGGCATCGCCGCGACCGCGACCCACGCGGTCAATCCGTGGCTCTACAGCAAGATGCCCTTCAACGCGGCCGCCGACTTCGCGCCGATCACGCAGATGGTCCGCGTGCCCAATGTGCTGGTGATGAATGCCGAGACCGCGCAGCGCCTGAAGATCAACACGCTGGCTGACCTGATCGCGTACGCCAAGGCGAATCCGGCCAAGCTCAACTACGGCAGCGGCGGCAACGGCAGCGCGGGCCACCTCGCGGGCGAGATGTTCAAGAAGGACGCCGGCATCTTCGCCGTGCACATCCCCTACAACGGCGGCAATCCGGCGCAGCTCGCACTGCTGTCGGGCCAGGTCGACTTCAACTTCGACAACCTCGCGACCGCAGCACCGAATATCCGCTCGGGCAAGCTCAAGGCGATCGCAGTGACGACGGCCCAGCGCAGCAGCGCGCTGCCCGAGGTGCCGACGGTGGCCGCCACGCTCAAGGGCTTTTCGATCGACACCTGGTGGGGCCTGGTGGCGCCGGCCGGCACGCCGGCCGATGTGGTGGCCAAGCTGAATCAGGCCTTCGTCGCGGCGCTCCACACGCCTGAGACCAAGACCCGCTTCGCGTCGCTGCTGGCCGAGCCGGTCGCCAATACGCCGGAGCAGTTCGGCGCCTTCATGAAGAACGAGCTCGTGAAATACGAGAAGGTGGTGAAAGCCACCGGCGCCAAGGTCGACTAGCGCTACTCCCCGAGGTACGCTGCCCGAACCTTCGGGTCGCTCAGCATCACCTTGGCGTCGCCGCTCATGGTGATAAGGCCCGACTCCATCACGTAGCCGCGATCAGCCAGTCCGAGCGCACGACTCGCGTTCTGCTCGACCAGGAGCACGGTGACGCCCTGGTCATAGACCTGCTTCACCACCTCGAAGATCTTGTCGACCATGATCGGCGACAGGCCCATCGAGGGCTCATCGAGCAGCAGCACCTTGGGACGCGCCATCAGCGCGCGGCCCATCGCGAGCATCTGCTGCTCGCCGCCGGACATGGTGCCGGCCAGCTGCATGGCGCGCTCCTTCAGCCGCGGGAAGGTCGAAAAGACACGGTCCATGTCCTTCGCGATCTCGGCCTTGTCCTTGCGGATGTAGGCGCCGATCTGCAGGTTCTCGGTGATGGTCATGCGCGTGAACACACCGCGCCCCTCGGGCACCATGACCAGCCCCTCGCCCACCAGGTCCCAGGCCCCGCGGCCCTTGATGCTCTTGCCGAGGAATTCGATGTCGCCGGCGCCATACGGCAGCGTACCGGTGATGGCCTTCATGGTCGTCGTCTTGCCGGCGCCGTTGGAGCCGATCAGCGAGACCAGCTCGCCTTCGCGCACCTCGAAATCGATGCCCTTGACGGCCTGGATGCCGCCGTACGCGACCTTCAGGCCGCTCACCTTCAGAAGTGTCTGTGCCATTTCAGTGTCCTCCCGTGCCGAGGTAGGCCTCGATCACCTTCTCGTTTCGCTGCACGTCCGCCGGCGTACCCTCGGCGATCTGCTTGCCGTAGTCCAGCACCGTCACGCGATCGCACAGGCCCATCACGAGCTTCACGTCGTGTTCGATCAGGAGGATGGTGCGGTCGTCCTTGCGGATGCGGTCGATCAGCTCGCGCAGCAGCACCTTCTCGGTGGCGTTCATGCCGGCAGCTGGCTCGTCGAGCGCGATCAGCTGCGGGTCGGTCGCCAGCGCGCGGGCGATTTCGAGCCGGCGTTGGTCGCCGTAGCTCAGCGTGCGCGCCTTGTAGTCGGCGAACTTGCCGATGCCCACATAGTCGAGCAGCTGGTGTGCGCGCTCGGCGATCGCCGCTTCCTCGGCCTTGAAGCCGCCCGTGCGGAAGATGGCACCCATCACGCCCGAATGGGTGCGGACATGGCGGCCCACCATCACGTTCTCGAGCGCGGTCATTTCCGCGAAGAGGCGGATGTTCTGGAAGGTGCGCGCGATGCCGGCCTTGGCGACCTCGTGCACCGCCGTCGGCTGATAAGGCTTGCCGGCCAGTTCGAAAGTCCCGCTGTCGGGCGAGTACAGGCCCGTGATGACGTTGAAGAAGGTGGTCTTGCCGGCGCCGTTGGGGCCGATCAGTCCATAGACCTGGCCGCGCGTGATCTTGATGCCCACATCGGACAGCGCCTGCAGGCCGCCGAAGCGCTTGGAGATGCCCTGAACATTGAGGACGGTGTCAGTCATTGTTGTGCTCCCCTCGCTCACGGATTGATCGACATGGGACGCGAGGCGGCACCGGGAACCTCGTCGGCCGGCGTATCGATGCCCGGCGCCGCAGCCGGCATGCCGGATGCGGCGCCGGGCGTCGCGCCCCTGCGCGTCAGCGACTTCCCGTGCTCCGGCGAGGGCCACAGACCGCGCGGGCGCACCAGCATGATGATGATCATCGCCAGCGCGATGAACAGCTGGCGCAGGATCGAGGCATCGAGACGCCCGTCGGTCATGGCCTGCAGCGGCCCGGCCACGTAGCGCAGCACTTCAGGCAGCGCGGCCAGGAGCACCGCACCGAGGATCACGCCCGGCAGGTGGCCGATGCCGCCCAGCACCACCATCGCGACGATCATCACCGACTCGTTCAGGGCGAAGGACTCGGGTGAAACGAAGCCCTGGAAGGCCGCGAACATCGCGCCCGACACGCCGCCGAAGCTCGCGCCCATGCCGAAGGCCAGCAGCTTCATGTTGCGGGTGTTGATGCCCATGGCCTTGGCAGCGATTTCGTCTTCGCGGATGGCCATCCAGGCGCGGCCGATGCGCGAGATCTGCAGCCGATGCGAAATGATGATCGTGAAGATCACGAGCGCCAGGAACAGGTAGTAGTACAGCGTGACCGACGAGAGCGAGTAGTCGCCGATCTTGAGCGGCCGGCCTAGGTTGAGGCCCCAGAAGTGGACCGGGTCGATCGCCGTGATGCCCTTCGGACCGTTCGTGATGTTGACCGGATGATCCAGGTTGTTGAGGAACACACGGATGATCTCGCCGAAGCCGAGCGTCACGATCGCCAGATAGTCGCCGCGCAGCTTCAAGGTCGGCGCGCCGAGCAGCACGCCGAACAGGGCCGCGAGCCCGAGCGCGGCCGGTATCACGAGCAGCAGCGAACTGTGCAGGCCGTTGGGAAACATGGCCTTGATGGCCGGGAAGGTGTCGGTCAGGTGCGGCGAGCCGAGCAGCGCGAACAGGTAGGCGCCGATCGCGAAGAAGGCCACGTAGCCCAGGTCGAGCAGGCCGGCGTAGCCGACCACGATGTTGAGCCCGAGGGCCAGCAGCACATAGAGCAATGCGATGTCGGCGATGCGCACCCACGCGTTGCCCTGGCTTTGCAGCAGCAGCGGCAGCACCAGCAGGGCGACGGCCGCGATCAGGAAATAGACGATGTTCTTGCCGTTTTTCATGGCTGTCCCTCCTTCAGGCCCGGTCCGCCACGCGCTCGCCGAGCAGGCCCGAGGGCCTGAGCGTGAGCATGACGATCAGCACGATGAACGCGAAGATGTCGCTGTAGTGGCTGCCGAGCACGTCGCCGGTGAGCGCACCGATGTAGCCCGAGCCGATGGCCTCGATGAGCCCCAGGAGAATGCCTCCGACCACCGCGCCTGCGAGGTTGCCGATGCCGCCGAACACCGCCGCCGTGAAGGCCTTGAGGCCGGGAATGAAGCCCATCGCATGCTGCGCGATGCCGTAGTTGGAGGCGTACATCACGCCGGCGACCGCGGCGAGCACCGCACCGATGACGAAGGTGGCCGAGATCACCATGTCGGGCCGGATGCCCATCAGCGCAGCGACGCGCGGGTTCTCGGCGGTGGCGCGCATCGCGCGGCCGAGCTTGGTGTAATTGACCAGCCACATCAGCACCACCAGGCAGAAGGCGGTGACGCTCAGGATCATGACCTGCGTGGGCGAGATCACGGCGCCGCCGACATGGATCGGCGTGGTGGACAGCAGGTTGGGATAAGCCTTGTTGGTCGGCTTCCAGATGATCATCGCCAGCGTCTGCAAGAGGATCGACATGCCGATGGCAGTGATCAACGGTGCGAGCTTGGGGCTGTTGCGCAGCGGCCGGTAGGCCACTTTCTCGATGACGAAGTTGAGCGTGGCGGCGACCACGCAGGCAATGATCAACGCAATGATGAGGATGATCCATCCCGGCGTGCCGGGCATCGATTCCTGCATGAGTCCGATGATGGTCCAGCTGGTCAGCGCGCCGACCATGAGCACTTCACCGTGCGCGAAATTGATGAGGTTGATGATGCCGTACACCATGGTGTAGCCCAAGGCTATCAAGGCGTACATGCTGCCGAGTACCAGACCGTTGATGATCTGTTGCAGCAAGATGTCCATAGGAGGTTCCCTTTTTCTAATGGTGACGCCCTTGGGGGACGCCCGACTGACCAGGCACGCCGGTTGGGCACCCTGGTTTCCCTTAGCAAAAAACCCGCCAGCATGTGTCGACGGCGGGTTTGTGGCCGGGATTGTAGTCATGCCGGATCGCCATTTCGGTGCGTACCCGACGGGGGTTTTCCCGCTGGCGCGGACCGAATGGTCTTCGGTGGTGCAAGGGAGTACCGGGCCGACGCGCTGCGTGCTTTGTCGTATTAACCGGCCGCGTCGTCGTTTCGCTTGCGCAGTTCGCGCAATTTCTCCGCGATGCGGATCTCGAGGCCGCGCTCGACAGGCCGGTAGAAGGGCGGCGGATCGAGGCCATCTGGCAGATAGCGCTCGCCGGCCGCGAAGCCGCCCTCCTCGTCGTGCGCGTAGCGGTAGCCCTTGCCGTAGTCGAGCTCTTTCATGAGCCGCGTCGGCGCATTGCGCAGATGCATCGGGACCGGGCGCGTGCCATCGGTCTTGATGAGGGCGCGGACCTCGTTGTAGGCCTGGTAGACCGCATTCGACTTCGGCGCGATCGCAAGGTAGACCACGCATTCGGCCAGCGCCAGTTCGCCTTCGGGCGAGCCGAGCCGCTCATAGACCTCGGCGGCGTCGAGCGCCAGACGCAGCGCGCGCGGGTCGGCCAGGCCGATATCTTCGCTTGCCATGCGCACCAGCCGGCGCGCCATGTAGCGTGGATCGGCACCGCCGTCGAGCATGCGCACGAACCAGTAGAGCGAGGCGTCGGGGTCGCTGCCGCGCACCGACTTGTGCAGCGCGGAGATGGTGTCGTAGAACTGCTCGCCGCCCTTGTCGTAGCGGCGCATGCGCTCGCCCAGCACGCGCAGCAGCCATTCGTCGGTGATGTCGCCGAGCTTCTCGGAGCCGGCTGCGACCGAGAGCGTTTCGAGGGTGTTGAGGAGGCGCCTGGCATCGCCGTCGGCATAGGCCACGAGCCGATCGATGGCCTTCGTTTCGATGGCAGGCACCGCCTGGATGTCCTGCGCCCGGGTCACGATCTGCCGGAGATCGTCTTCGCCGAGCGGCTGCAGCACGTACACCGCAGCGCGCGACAAGAGCGCGGAGTTCACCTCGAAGGACGGATTCTCGGTGGTCGCACCGATGAAGGTGAACAGGCCCGACTCCACATGCGGCAGAAAGGCATCCTGCTGGCTCTTGTTGAAGCGGTGGACTTCGTCGACGAAGACGATGGTGCGGCGCTGCTCGAGTCCGTCGCGCGCCAGGGTCGCACGTTCGACTGCATCGCGGATGTCCTTCACGCCGCCGAGCACCGCGCTGATGCTGAGAAACTGCGCATCGAAGGCGTCGGCCATCAGCCGCGCGATGGTCGTCTTGCCGGTGCCGGGCGGTCCCCAGAGGATGCAGGAGTGCGGCTGGCCCGACTCGAAGGCGATGCGCAGCGGCATGCCGGGGCCGAGCAGATGCTGTTGGCCGATGACCTCGCCCAGGGTCTTGGGTCGCAGGCGTTCGGCCAGGGGCTGGTGGGTGGAGGTGGCCATGGAAGCCCGCCGCCCGGCGCTATTGCTTGATCACGTCGGCGCCGGCCGGGGCCTTGAACTGGAAGGTGGCTGCGGGCAGCGCGGGATTCACCTCGACCTTGCTGAACTTCAGCACCGAGCGCTGGCCGAAGCTGTCGAGGATCTCCAGGGCCGCCAGCGCATCGCCCTGAAAGCCCACCTGCACGTTCTGCAATTGGCCCTCCTTGTTCTTGGGGCTGGCCTTGATCCATTGCAGCCCGTCGCGCTCGGGGCCCGCCTCGAGCGCAAAATCGGCTTGCAGCGCTCGCAAATCGGGCGCAGCGGCAATCAACGCGGCCGGCGTCGAGCCGAGCGCCTGCGACTGCTTGCGCTGCGTGACCTGGTTCAGGTCGGCGTCGTAGAGCCAGAGCGTCTCGCCATCGGCCACGATGCTTTGCGCGAAGGGCTTCTTGTAGTCGAACTTGAACTTGCCGGGCCGCTGGAATTCGAAGGTTCCGCTCGACACCTTGGCGCGCGCAGCCTGCCCATCTTTGGCTGGCGCGGTGACGGTCTGCGTGAATTCGGCACGGCCCGACTTGACGTTCTTCACGAACGCTTCGAGGCGTTCCATGCCGCCGGCCCAAACACCGCCTGCGGCAAGAGCCAAGCCCAATCCAACGAGCAGCTTCTTCATCGACATCCCTGATCCCATCATTCGGTGCGTGCGGGCACCAGAATTTCGCGCTGGCCGCTGCCGCTCATGGCGCTCACCAGCCCGGCGTTTTCCATGTCCTCGACCAGCCGCGCGGCGCGGTTGTAGCCGATCTTCAGGTGGCGCTGAACCAGCGAAATGCTGGCCTTGCGGTTCTTGAGCACGACTTCGACCGCCTGGTCGTACATCGGGTCCTTCTCGCCGCCATCGCCGCCACCTTCACCCAGTAGATCGCCTTCGCCGTCGACGGTTCCACCTTCGAGCACCCCTTCGATGTAGTCCGGCTCCCCTTGTGACTTGAGGTAGGCGACGACACGGTGCACTTCTTCGTCGCTCACGAAGGCGCCATGCACGCGCACCGGCAGGCCGGTACCGCTCGGCATGTAGAGCATGTCGCCCATGCCGAGCAGCGCCTCGGCGCCCATCTGGTCGAGGATGGTGCGCGAGTCGATCTTGCTCGACACCTGGAAGGCGATGCGCGTCGGGATGTTGGCCTTGATGAGCCCGGTGATCACGTCGACGCTGGGCCGCTGCGTAGCAAGGATCAGGTGGATGCCGGCGGCGCGCGCCTTCTGCGCCAGTCGGGCGATCAGCTCTTCGATCTTCTTGCCGACCACCATCATCAGGTCGGCCAGCTCGTCGATCACGACCACGATGTGCGGCTCCCGCGCGAGCGGCTCGGGGCTGTCGGGCGTGAGGCTGAAGGGGTTGTAGATGAACTCCTCGCGGGCCTTGGCCTCGTCGATCTTGGTGTTGTAGCCCGCGAGGTTGCGCACGCCCAGCTTGCTCATGAGCTTGTAGCGGCGTTCCATCTCGGCCACGCACCAGTTGAGGCCGTGAGCCGCTTGCCGCATGTCGGTGACCACTGGCGCCAGCAGGTGCGGGATGCCTTCATAGACCGACATTTCGAGCATCTTCGGGTCGATCATCAGCAAGCGCACGTCGCGCGCCTCGGCCTTGTAGAGCAGGCTCAGGATCATCGCGTTGATGCCGACCGACTTGCCGGATCCGGTGGTGCCGGCCACCAGCACGTGCGGCATCTTCGCGAGATCGGCCACCACCGGGTTGCCGACGATGTCCTTGCCGAGGCCCATGGTGAGCATCGACTTGCCTTCGTTGTAGACCTGCGAGCCGAGGATCTCGCTGAGCTTGATCGACTGCCGCTTGGCGTTCGGCAGTTCGAGCGCCATGAAGTTCTTGCCGGGGATGGTCTCGACCACGCGGATCGACACCAGCGACAGCGAGCGCGCCAGGTCTTTCGCAAGGTTGACGATCTGCGACCCCTTGACGCCGGTGGCCGGCTCGATCTCGTAGCGAGTGATCACCGGGCCCGGGGAAGCCAGCACCACGCGCACCTCGACGCCGAAGTCCTTGAGCTTCTTCTCGATCAGGCGCGAGGTCATCTCGAGCGTGTCGGCGGAAACGGTTTCCTGGCGCGCCTGCGCCGAGTCGAGCAGGTCGACCTGCGGCAGCTTGCTGTCGGGCAGTTCGCGGAACAGGGGCTTCTGACGCTCCTTGGCCACGCGATCGCTGCGCGGCACCTCGGTCAGCGCGGGCTCGATCTGTACCGGCGGCGAGGGCGCACGGCGCTTGGGGCGCGGCACGATGCTTAGCTCCTCGTCGGCCGATTCGAGCTCGCCGCCCTGCTCCGCCAGCTCTTCGCGCTCGCGCACCGCTCTCTTCCCCATCGCGATGTCTTCGGCGATCTCGCGTTTTTCGCGGCGCAGTTCGAACAGCGAATAGAGACGAGAGCCGATGCGCTCGGCGATATGACTCCACGAGAAGCGGAACACGAGCGCCGAGCCGATCACGCCGGCAGCAATGGCGATCAGCGCCGAACCGGTGAAGCCCATCCACTTCACGCCAAGCGGCCCGACCAGATAGCCGAGCACGCCGCCGCCATGCCCGGGCAGATGGAATTCCAGCCGATAAAGACGCGACCATTCGAGCATCGCGCTGGCGCACAGCAGCAGCACCAGGCCGAACCAGAACGCCAGGCGACTGCGGTTGAAGCGGCCCCGCGGCGGCTGATCGGCGGGCGTCGGCTCACCGCCGCGCAACCAGCCGGCCAGAGAAGACAACCACACGCGCAAGCCCGCTGCCAGGCACCACCAGACCGAGTAACCGGCCAGGAAATAGCTGGCGTCGGCCAGCCAGGCGCCAATGCGGCCGCCCCAGTTCTTGATCTCGCCGCCGGTGCCCGAGGTTGACCAGGCCGCATCCGAGGGCGTGAAGCTCAACATCGCGAGCAGCCAGTAAAGCAGCAGGACGAAGCCGGCGATCAGCGTGATCTCGTGCGCGAAGCGCATGGCGCGCAAGCGCACCGGCTGCGATTCGGCCGATGTGGACGATTGAAGGGTATTGAGCGAATAGGTCATGGAAGACACGGCCACTGGCCCGCAGGAACGGGCAGACGGCTTGCAGAAACTACAACGAAAACAGTCGCGGCCGCGTTGTCAGGGCCGGCGATGCAGGGGCCAGCGCACTCCGGCGCTGCTAGCCGAAGGATCAGGCGAGCGATGAGAGCCGTTCCTTGACGATCATCGAGCCGTCGGGCTGCGTCTGGACGAAGCCGCGCTCTTCGAGGTCCTTCATGACCCGGCTCACCATTTCGCGCGAAGCGCCGACCATCTTGGCCAGGTCCTGGCGCGAGATCTTGTCACGCACCTTGAGATTGCCCGCGCCGTCGTCGACCGCGAACTCGAGCAGCGAACGCGCCACTCGGCCGTAAACGTCCATCAGCGCGAGCGATTCGATCTTGCGGTCCGCGTGACGCAGCCGCGCAACGAGGCCCCGCATGATGTTGTAGGACATCGAGGAGTTCTCGGGCAGGCAACGTGCAAAGGCTTCGCGGCCGAGCATCAGCACATCGGTCTGGACCTCGGTGCGCACGGTGGCGGAATGCGGCTCGTCGTCGATCATGCTCATCTCGCCGATGTAGTCGCCGGGATGCAGCGTCGCGAGAATGACTTCGCGACCACGGCTGTCCGTACTCATCACCCGGGCGCGACCGGTCAGGATGATGTAGAGCGCGTCCGACTTCTTCCCTTGTTCGACCACCGCCTCGGCCCGCTTGAAGCGCTTCTTGATGATCGCGTCGGCAATGCTCGCAGACTGGGTTGGCGTCAACGCAGCGAACAAAGGTACGCGGCGGAGCAATTCAAGATTGGACAGCATCGACATTCATCAATCCCCGAATTCCGCGCGATCGAGAAGCCCATGCATTAATACAATCGCACGCATTGAAAACAGCCCACGCCCGGTCTTGAACCGAACGGTGATACTCCATATCTATCACCCTGAAAATGTACACGCTGATGCAGCGTCAATCCTAGGTTTTCTACTCATGTCGTCCTCCCCACGCCACGCGAAGGTTCTCATTCTCGGCTCCGGCCCGGCCGGTTATACCGCCGCCGTCTATGCGGCCCGCGCCAACCTTCAACCCATGTTGATCACCGGCATCGCCCAGGGCGGCCAGCTGATGACGACCACCGACGTCGACAATTGGCCGGCCGACGTGCATGGCGTACAAGGCCCCGACCTCATGCAGCGCTTCCTGGAGCATGCCGAGCGTTTCAAGACAGAGATCGTGTTCGATCACATCAACAAGGTCGACCTGAGCAAGCGCCCCTTCACCCTGACCGGCGACAGCGGCACCTACACCTGCGATGCGCTCGTGATCGCCACGGGCGCTTCGGCCAAGTACCTCGGGCTCGACTCCGAGCAGCACTTCATGGGCCGCGGCGTCTCGGGCTGCGCGACCTGCGACGGCTTCTTCTACCGCGATCAGGAAGTCTGTGTGGTCGGCGGCGGCAATACCGCGGTCGAAGAGGCGCTCTACCTGTCGAACATCGCCAAGAAAGTCACGCTGGTGCATCGTCGCGACAAGTTCCGCGCCGAGCCGATCCTGATCGACAAGCTCCACGAAAAGGCCGCCGAAGGCAAGATCGAGCTCAAGGTGCACAACACGCTGGACGAAGTGCTGGGCGACGACACCGGCGTCACCGGCATCCGCCTCAAGAACACTCAGACCGGCGCGACGGAGCGGATCGACCTCAAGGGCTGCTTCATCGCCATCGGCCACCACCCGAACACGGACATCTTCCAAGGCCAGGTCGAGATGAAGGACGGCTACATCCTCACCCGCTCGGGTCTTCAGGGCTTTGCGACCATGACCAGCGTTCCGGGCGTTTTCGCTGCCGGCGACGTGCAAGACCACGTGTATCGCCAAGCCATCACCAGCGCCGGCACCGGCTGCATGGCGGCGCTCGACGCGCAGCGCTTCCTGGAGCAGGACGGCACGCTTTGAGCCGTTCGCCGGCCATGAGGCTATAATCCAAGGCTTTGCCGAATTCGGCCTCTTCTTTTGGGGGGCCGGGAATTCACGGCAAGCCGGGGTACCGCCACCCGTTTCTGGCGAGGTCAAGCTGCAAACCACCCCGCAATCCCCTTGCGCCGGTGCCAGCTGTTTCAAGAAAGAGTGTCCACATGGCACGCGTATGCGACGTAACGGGCAAAGGCCCGATGGTCGGAAACAACGTTTCCCACGCAAACAACAAAACCAAGCGCCGGTTCCTGCCGAACCTGCAATACCGCCGTTTCTGGGTCGAGACCGAAAATCGCTGGGTGCGCCTGCGTGTTTCGAGCGCCGCTTTGCGCCTGATCGACAAAAACGGCATCGACGCCGTGCTCGCAGACCTGCGTGCACGCGGCCAAGCTTAAGGAGCTGAATCATGGCAACGAGCAAAGGCGGACGCGAAAAGATCAAGCTGGAATCCACCGCGGGTACCGGCCATTTCTACACGACCAGCAAGAACAAGAAGACGATGCCCGAGAAGATGTCGATCATGAAGTTCGACCCGAAGGCGCGCAAGCACGTCGAGTACAAGGAAATCAAGCTGAAGTAATTCGGCCGATTTAAGCAAAAAACCCGCTGCGATCCAGCGGGTTTTTTGTTGTCTGCGTTCCATCGACCAGCATGCAGCATCCAGAAAAAAGCCGGCCCCGCAGGCCGGCTTTGGAACGGAGCGGAGACCGCCGCGCGTCAGGCGCGCGCCGCGCGCAGACGGGTGGAGAACTCTCGCAACCCTGCAATGCCGCTGGCTTCCGCACGATGGCACCAGGCGGCCAGGTCGGCGGCCAGTTGTTCGCGCGACTGCGAGGTGTTGAGCCATAGTTGGCGAAGTTCTTCGCGCATCGTCACCATCTTGTCGAGCACCGGGTGTGCGGCACGCGCCTGCACGAGATTCAAACGCGCGGCCGCCGGCACCTTGTCGTCGTCGCGATGCAGCCAGCGCTTGGCGGCCTTCAGCACCGACAGGTCGGCGCCCTTGGCCTTGAGCGTTGCCAGCTCTGCCTTGGTGGCGCGACGCATTTCACGCGCATAACCGGCCATCACTTCGTAGCGATTGGCGATGACGGCTTCGAGCGTCTTCTGGTCGGCCACCGGCTGGATGTCGCCCAGCTGCATCTTCGGCGGCACCTTCTTGACCTTGGCCCAGCCGATCGTCTGCATCATGCGGATATAGACCCAGCCGATGTCGAACTCGTATTTCTTGACGGAGAACTTCGCCGAAGTCGGATACGTGTGATGGTTGTTGTGCAGTTCCTCGCCGCCGATGATCAGGCCCCAGGGCATGATGTTGCGGCTGGCGTCGGGTGCCTCGAAGTTGCGATAGCCCCAGTAATGGCCAATGCCGTTGATGACGCCGGCCGCCGTGATCGGGATCCAGAGCATCTGAACCGCCCACACGGCCATGCCGAGCGCGCCGAAGAGCGCCAGGTTGATCACCAGCATCAGGCCCACGCCCTGCCAGCTGTAGCGCGAATAGAGGTTGCGCTCGAGCCAGTCGTCAGGCGTGCCGTGACCGTAGCGCTCCATCGTTTCCTTGTTCTTCGACTCGGCACGATAGAGCTCGGCGCCGCGCCACAGCACTTGGTCGATACCACGGACTTGCGGGCTGTGCGGGTCTTCTTCGGTTTCGCACTTGGCGTGGTGCTTGCGGTGAATCGCCACCCACTCCTTGGTCACCATGCCGGTGCCCAGCCAGAGCCAGAAACGGAAGAAATGCGAAGGAATCGGGCCCAGATCCATGGCCCGGTGCGTCTGCGTGCGGTGCAGGAAGATCGTGACCGCAGCGATCGTGATGTGCGTAGTGAGCAGCGTGTACAGCACGACCTGCCACCACGTGAGATCCCACAAGCCGTGTCCGAGCCAGTCGATGGCCGCGCTGAGAACGGCAGAGTCAGGAAGCAACATTGAGTTCGGTACTCCATGGCCGCACGAAGGTGCAGCCTTCAGGTAACCTGTGATTTTAAGGCTTCTGCCCCGAAAAGGGGGCTAAATCCTTGATCCATCGCGAGTTATCTCTCTTCTTTGGGTCTTCGCGCCTATTTCCGATTCCAGACCGCGGCAAAGAATCCATCGGTGGCATGACGGTGCGGCCAGAGGCGCAGATAGCGTTTGCCCCCCTCCCCTCCGGCAGCCAGACCCTCGGCGCCCGCGACCTTCAGCCCGGTCAGCAGATCCACGGCGTCCTGCGGCAGGAAATCCGGGTTGGCGGCGCCGAAAGCCTCGGCGATGGCCTCGTTTTCCTCCGGCAGCACGCTGCAGGTGGCGTAGACGAGGCGGCCACCCGATTTGACGAGCCGTGCCGCGCTCTGCAGGATCGCCGTCTGCTTCGCAGTGAGTTCCTCGACCGACTTCGGCGACTGCCGCCACTTGAGGTCCGGATTGCGCCGCAGGGTACCCAGGCCCGAGCAGGGCGCATCGACCAGCACCCGGTCGATCTTGCCGGCCAGGCGCTTGACGCGCTCGTCGCGCTCGTGGGCGATGGCAGCGGGATGCACGTTCGAGAGCTTGCTGCGCGCCAGGCGTGGCTTGAGAGCATCGAGCCGGTGCGCCGAGGTGTCGAATGCATAGAGCCGGCCGGTGTTGCGCATCGTGGCCCCGATGGCAAGCGTCTTGCCGCCCGCGCCGGCGCAGAAGTCCACCACCATCTCGCCGCGCTTGGCATCGAGCAGCAGCGCCAGCAGCTGTGAGCCCTCGTCCTGCACCTCGACCGCGCCTCGCGCAAAAGCGTCCAGCTTGGTGAGCGCCGGCTTGCCGTCGATGCGCAGGCCCCAGGGCGAGAACGGCGTCGCGACCGCCTTGATGGCGGCCAGCGCAAGCTCTTTCTGCACGTCGGGGCGCTTGTCGGTGAGCGCGTTGACCCGCAAATCGAGCGGCGCGGGCTGCTGCAGGCTTTCCATCAGCGGCCAGAATTCGGCGCCCAGCTGCGCCTTGAGCGGCGCCACCAGCCACTCGGGCAGGTTGTGCCGGTGGCGCTCCAGCAGGTCGTCGGGCTTGACAGCGTCGCAGTTGTCGAGCCAGCGCTTTTCCGCGTCGTTGAGTGCGCTCTTCAAAAAATCGCGCGGGCCATGGAATCCGAGAATGGCCATGCGCCGTTCCTTCGGCCCGCTGCCGGAGGGCGACAGATGATCGAACAGCAGCTTCTTGCGCAACACGGTGTAGACCGTCTCGGCGAGCGTGGCGCGCTCCCGGGGCCCGAACTCACGGTGCTCACGAAAGAAGCGGGAAACGACCTGGTCGGCAGGATGATCGAATTTCAGGACGAGGCCGACCAGATCGGCGCAGGCCTCGAGAAGGGCTTTGGGGTGCATGCCCCCATTGTCTCAGCCGGCCGTGCGCATCCAGACCGGCCCGAACGCCTGACGCTCGATCTCAGCGAGAGTGGGCGAATGGCCGGCCCACAGCACCAGCACGGCGCCGGGCAGGTTCAAGGTCTGCTCGAGCTGGCGGCACAGGTTCCAGCGCTCCTCGTCGGGCAGCCCCGGCAGCTCGACGAATAGGACGTAGGCGCGCCGCCATGGGAATTCGCGCAAGTTCTTGCGTACCAGCCAGGCTCGCGAGATCGGGCTACAGCGCACCAGGTCAGCCCTCAGCTCGCCGAGTTCGAATTCGCTCAGGTCATGCCGCGCGATCTGGCTGAAGAAGGGCGTGCTGGTGATCTCCTCCCAGGCGCGCTGCTCGGCCGCCTCGGCCGCCTTGGCCCGCTCGCGCCACAGCTTGAGCGCGGGCTCGTCGTGCGGCCCGGCATCGGGATCCTCGAGCAGCTCGACGGCGTCCTTGGCGGCCCACCAGCGGCTCGCGGCGCTCGCCGCATGCAGCCGCTCCAGCACCGCGAGGCGCGCTGTGCGATCCCTGGGCGGAAGCGTCTGCGCCAATCCTCGCAGCGCGCCGGAATGGTCGGGCGTGATCTGCAACGCGCGCTCGTAGCGGCCACGCACATCGGCGGCGGCATTGATGCGGCGCTCGCAATCGGCCCACTCGACCATCTCGTCGGCATTGTTGCGTCCCCTGCTGGCGGCCAGTGCGACGACGCGTTCCCGCACGCGTGCGAGGTAGGCGTGATGCTGCTTCCAGTCGCTCGCATGCGCGCGGCGCCATTCCCCGTCGAAGTACGCGATCCATTTCGCCTTGTCGGCCAGCAGCTCGAGCGCCGACTTTGCTGACCAAGCCGGCAACACGGCCTTCTCATCGAGCGCCTCGAGCCGGTCGCGCAGCACCGGATGAGTGTCGTCTACATCGCTCACGCGCCGCAATGCGCTGCGCAGCGCCTCGCGCGCCAGATCGGGGGTGACAGGCGCGCCGAGCTGCGTTTCCATCGCGGAGAAGGGCCCGGCCGGCAACGGCTCCCGGGCGGCGCGCGCCCAATGGCCGGACCAGAAGGCATCCGCATACCAGGTGCTCTTGACGGCGATCTCGGTCAATGCGGCAGCGGTCACGCCGGGGCCGAGCAGGCGCGCCGAGATGCGGTCGGCTTCGTATTCATCCTGCCGCGCCAGCGCAAAGGTCTTGGCCGCGAAGCGCGGGAAGTACCAGCGAAAGAAGGCCTGCGAGGCCAGCGCCATCACGCCCTCGTCGTTTTGCAGGCTGGCATCGAGCTTGAGCCAGGACAGGCGTGTGCGGTAGATCCAGGCGCTCAGCTTGCCGTGATTCCCGCGCAGGTGGCCGTACTCGTGCGCCAGCACCGACAGCAGGCGACGCTTGTCCAGCGCCATCAGGAGCGGCAGCCCCACACTCAGGTAGTTGACGGCGCCGCCGAAGAGACCGAAGCGCGGCAACTGGCGGATGCTGGCGTTGAACTCGCTGTCCAGGTAGACGTGGTGGACCGGCGGGCCGTCGATCTTCTGCCGGATGCGGTCCAACGCCTCGAAAAGCGCCGGCGCATCCTCGCGCGCGAGCTGCACGCCTTCGGGCTCATCGAAGCGCACCCACAGCGCGCGCAGCGTGGCCCACAGCAGGCCGAGCGCGAACAGCAGGAGCCAGCCGCGCGTAAAGTTGAAGCGGCCCTGCCCCATCGAGGCGACCACCCAGACGATGATGCCGACCGCCAGCGCCAGGCATGCGATCACCCACAGATAGCCCAGTGCAGCGAAAGCGGCGACGCCGCGCCGGTAGCCGCTGCTGTCGTCCGCGCTGGCATGCTCGCTCAATCGGACCAGATGAACAAAATCGGCTCGATCCATCTCGACCTTTCAGTTCCTTGAGGACAATGCCCAGCGTGACCGACGACAACCTGCCGCCCCTGATCGAAACACCGCCCGGCCGCTACCGCCACTACAAGGGCGGCGAATACGAAGTGCTCGGCACCGTGCGCCACAGCGAAACGCTGGAGCCGATGACGCTCTACCGAGCGCTCTACGGGGCGCGCGGGCTGTGGGTCCGCCCGGCGGCGATGTTCGGGGAGACCGTGGAGATCGACGGGTTGCCACGGTTGCGTTTCGTCAAGCTCGACTAGCAGGCCGGATGTTCAGCCGCAACGCACGGCGGTCACACGGTTGCGCGCATCGACGACGAGATTGAGCCGGCCGCCGTTGAATTCCAGCGTGACCACCTGGTTGGGCTTGAGGATGCGCACGCTCTCGGCACCGGCGCGAACGCGGGCAGCGGTCTCGAGTTGCGCCGATGCGGGCTCGCCGACCGCGAACTTGGCGCCGTCGGCATGGCATTGCGCTTGCGGCGCCGGCGCGGGGGCGGCAGCCACCGGTGCAGGCGCAGGCGACGGCATGGGCGCAGGCGCAGATGCAGCACAACCGGAGAGCGCAGTGGCAACCACTACGGACAGCAACAGGTGACGGCTATTCACAAACGACTCTCCACGCGGGCAAAAACCAGATTGTGTCATTTTGTTTCATAAAGCCAGTCCGCAATAGCCCGCGGGTAAACCCTGTGTTCCTGCGCCAGCACGCGCGCTGAAAGCGTCTCCGGCGTGTCGTCCGGCAGCACCGGCACCACCGCCTGCGCGAGGATCGGCCCATGGTCGAGTTCGACCGTCACCTGGTGCACCGTCACGCCCGCCACCCGGCAGCCCGCTTCGATCGCGCGCCGATGGGTGTGCAGCCCGGGAAAGGCCGGCAGCAGCGAAGGATGGATGTTGAGCAGCCGCCCTTCATAGCGCGCCACGAAACCCGGCGTGAGGATGCGCATGAATCCCGCGAGCACCACCAGCGCCGGCGCATGCGCGTCGATGGCATCGGCCAACGCCGCATCGAAGGCCTCGCGGGTGGCGAAGTCCTGGTGCGGAACCACCGCGGTCGCGATGCCTCGCGCCTGCGCCAAAGCGAGCCCCGGCGCCTGCGCCTTGTTGCTGATGACCGCTGCGACCCGCGCACCGAAGCGCTGTGCCCAGCGCTCATGCGCGGCGGCATGCACGATGGCCGCCATATTGGAGCCGCTGCCGGAGATCAGGATCACGATGTTCTTCATGAGAGGCGGGATTATCTGTGCTCGTTTCCACCGATCTCATTTGTCGCGGCGCGGACACCGCCAACTAGCACGACCGTGCTAAAACCAAACGGTCCGACGGACGCGCCGCCCCCTGCGGCGTTCGATCAACACAGCGAGGCAAGCATGGATTTGAGCTTCACGCCCGAAGAACAGAAGTTCCGCGAAGAGATTCGCGCCTGGGTCAAAGAGAACCTTCCCCAAGAGATCTCCCACAAAGTCCACAACGCGCTGGAGCTCACGCGCGAGGATCTGCAGCGGTGGGCCAAGATCCTCGGCAAGAAGGGCTGGCTCGGCTACGGCTGGCCGACCGAATTCGGCGGCCCGGGCTGGACCGCGATTCAGAAGCACCTGTTCGAGGAAGAAACCGCCCTTGCCGGCGCGCCGCGCATCGTCCCCTTCGGTCCGGTCATGGTGGCACCGGTGATCCAGGCCTTCGGCAATGCCGAGCAGCAGAAGCGCTTCCTACCCGGCATCGCGAGCGGCGAGGTCTGGTGGAGCCAGGGCTACAGCGAGCCCGGTTCGGGCTCGGACCTCGCTTCGGTAAAGACCAAGGCCGAACGAAAGGGCGACAAATACATCGTCAACGGCCAGAAGACCTGGACCACGCTCGGCCAGTACGGGGAATGGATTTTCTGCCTGGTGCGCACCAGCAACGAAGGCAAGCCGCAGACCGGCATCAGCTTCCTCCTGATCGACATGAAGTCGCCCGGCGTGACGGTGCGGCCGATCAAGCTGCTAGACGGCAGCCACGAGGTCAACGAGGTCTGGTTCGACAACGTCGAGGTGCCGGCCGAGAACCTGATCGGCGAGGAGAACAAGGGCTGGACCTACGCCAAGCACCTGCTCTCCCACGAGCGCACCAACATCGCCGATGCGAATCGCGCCAAGCGCGAGCTGGAGCGGCTTAAGCGCATTGCGAAACGCGAGGGGGTATGGGAGGACCAACGCTTCCGCGATGAAATAGCCAAGCTCGAAGTCGACGTGATCGCGCTCGAGATGCTGGTGCTGCGCGTGCTCTCGGCTGCCACCTCAGGCAAGAACTCGCTCGACATCGCGGGCCTGCTCAAGATCAAGGGCAGCGAGGTCCAGCAGCGCTATTCCGAACTCATGATGCTGGCCGCCGGCCCCTTCGCGCTGCCGCTGATCCGCGAAGCGATGGCAGCCGGCTGGCAAGGCGACTTCCCCGGCGGACACCCGGAAGCGGCGCCGCTCGCGACGACCTACTTCAACATGCGCAAGACCACCATCTACGGCGGCAGCAACGAAGTGCAACGCAACATCGTCGCCCAGACCGTCCTCGGTTGAGCTCAGGCACAAGGATCAAGACAATGGACTTCAATTTCAGCGACGACCAGCAACAGCTTCGCGACGCCGTCGCCAAGTGGGTCGAAAAAGGCTACGGCTTCGAGCGCCGCCGCGCGATCGAGGCCGCCGGCGGCTTCTCGCGCGAAGCCTGGGACGAGCTGGCCGAACTGGGCCTGGGCGGTCTCTACATTCCCGAAGACGAGGGCGGCCTCGGCATGGGTCCCGTCGAGTGCATGATCGTGATGGAAGAGCTGGGCCACGGCATCGTGCTGGAGCCGCTCGCCCAGTCCTTCATCGCCGGCGCCGTGCTCGCCGGACATGCCGACGAGGACACCAAGGACAGCTGGTTGCCGCGCATCGCGGGCGGGCAAGCCCTGGTGGTGCTCGCACACCAGGAACGCAAGGCGCGCTACAGGCTCGACGTCTGCGAAGCCAGGGCGGCCAAGGACGGCGACGGCTACCAACTGAGCGGCGCCAAGAGCGTGGTGCCGGCCGGCGACGAGGCCGACGCCTTCATCGTGCCCGCCCAGCTGGACGGCAAGATCGCCCTCTTCCTCGTCCCGCGTTCCGAAGACGGCGTGACCACGCGCGGCTATGGCACGCAGGATGGCAGCCGCGCCGCCGAGGTCGTGTTCGACAGCGCCGCAGCCACCCTCATCGCGAAAGACGGCCTGCCCGCACTTGAACACGCGGTCGACATCGGCATCGCCGCGGCTTGCGCCGAGGCCGTGGGCGTGATGGACAAGACCCTCGCACTCACCGTCGAGTACATGAACACGCGCAAGCAGTTCGGCGTGGCGATCGCGAGCTTCCAGGCACTGCGCCACCGCGTGGCCGACATGAAGATGCAGCTCGAACTCGCGCGCTCCATGAGTTATTACGCCACCCTGAAGCTCAACGCACCGGCCGCCGAGCGACGCCAGGCCGCGGCGCGCGCCAAGTACCAGTTGGGCGTGTCGATGCGCTTCATCGGCCAGCAGTCGGTGCAACTGCACGGCGGCATCGGCGTGACCGACGAGTACATCGGGAGCCACTACTTCCGGAAGCTGACGCAGATGGAGATGAGCTTCGGCGATACGCTGCACCACCTGGGCGAGGTATCGTCGCGCATGCAGGACACAGCCGGCGTCTTCGCTTGACACGCGGAACTGCTATCTTTTCGCGATAGCACCGCGCCCGCCAGCCCTGCGCTCGCGGGCGCTTTTTCTTGTACTGGAGCCTGCCCATGCACACTCGCCGACACTTGATCGTCCTGAGCCTTGCCACGACCATGCTCGCCGCCTGCAACACCGCGCCTCTTTCCAGCGAGCGGCCGCCGATCGTCTTCATGCACGGCAATGGCGACTCCGCGGCACTGTGGCAGACGACGCTGTGGCGCTTCGAATCGAACGGCTGGCCGCGCGAGCGGCTCTTCGCGGTCGACCAGCCCTTTCCGCTGGCGCGCGACGACGATGCGGTGGCCCAGCCGGGGCGCAGTTCGACCGCGGAATCGATGGCTTTCCTGAAGGCGGAAGTCGAGCGCGTGCTGAAGACCACGGGCGCCAGCAAGGTCGTCCTGATCGGCAACTCGCGCGGCGGCAACACGATCCGCAACTACGTGCAGAACGGCGGCGGCGATCGCGTCGTGAGCCACGTGGTGCTGGGCGGCAACCCGGCGCATGGCATCTGGGCGGTCAAGGGGTTTCGCGAAGGCAACGAGTTCTCCGGGCTGAGCCCCTTCATGCAGCGGCTCAACGCACCGAAGAACGGCGCCGGCGACGAAGTCGCGCCAGGCGTGAAATGGCTGACCGTCCGCTCCGACAAGAACGACAAGTACGCGCAGCCCGACGGCGTGTGGATCGGCGCCAAGGGCATGCCGACCAACATCGGCTTCGACGGGCCGGCGTTGAAGGGAGCAACCAATGTGACGCTGCCGCGCGTCGACCATCGCGAGACTTCGTTCTCGCCGGCCGCCTTCGAGGCGGGCTGGCGCTTCCTGACTGGCGAAGCCCCGCGCACGCTGCAGCCGGTGGCCGAATCGACGATCACGCTGTCGGGCAAGGTCACCGGCCTCGGGCTCGATCCGCTCAATCCGGCGAGCGGCAGCTTCGTCAACAACCTGCCGCTCGTGGGCGCCCGGCTCGCAGTCTTTGCAGTCGATGCCGCGACCGGCGCACGCCGCGGCGCGGCCGCGTGGGAACAGACCATTGCGCAGGACGGCCGCTGGGGCCCCTTCAACGCGCAACCGGCCACACCTTACGAGTTCGTGCTGAGCGCGCCGGGCTACGCCACCACGCACATCTACCGCAGCCCCTTCCCGCGTTCGAGCGCAGTGGTGCAGTTGCGGCCCGAGCGCATCGCCGAAGCCGACCGCGACGCCAAGGCGCTGGTCATCTTCACGCGGCCGCGCGGCTACTTCGACCCCCAGCGCGACACCATGCGCTTCGACGGCCAGGCCGCCCTGCCCGGCGTGCCGCCCCAGGGTGCGGGCGTGTCGAGCTCGAAGCTCAAGCTTTCAACTGATGCGCCGCGCAGCATAGCGGCCGAGTTCAATGGCGAACGCGTGGCCGGCCAGAGCTGGCCTGCGGCGCAGGGCAATGTCAGCGTGCTGGAGCTGACCTATTGAGGAGCAAGCGATGGACGCAACAGCCGACTTCGTCCTGCGCTCGCGCGATGCGCGCGGCGTGATCACGCTGACCCTGAACCGGCCGCAGTCCTTCAACGCGCTGTCCGAGGAAATGCTCGCGGCGCTCGACCGCGCATTCGAAGCGGTCGCCGCGGATGACTCGGCCCGCTGCGTGGTGCTGGCCGGTGCCGGCAAGGCTTTTTGTGCCGGCCACGATTTGAAGCAGATGCGGGCGAAACCCTCGCTCGACTACTACGACGAGCTGTTCGGCCAATGCGGCGAGACGATGCTGGCCGTCCAACGCCTGCCGGTGCCGGTGATCGCGCGCGTGCACGGCATCGCGACGGCTGCAGGGTGCCAGCTGGTCGGCATCTGCGACCTTGCGGTGGCGTCGAGCGACGCGAAGTTCGCCGTAAGCGGCGTCAACGTCGGCCTCTTCTGCTCGACGCCCAGCGTCACGCTGTCGCGCAACATCGGCCGCAAGGCTGCCTTCGAGATGCTGGTGACCGGCGATTTCATCAGCGCTGACGAGGCGCTGGCCAAGGGCCTGGTCAATCGGGTCGCAGCGCCCGAAGCACTGGATGCCGAGCTCGAAGCGCTGGTCGCGAGCATCGTCGCGAAGCCCAGGAAGGCGCTGACCCTCGGCAAGGCCTTGTTCTACCGCCAGCTCGAGACCGGAATCGAAGCGGCCCTGGCCGATGCGAGCAAGACCATGGCGTGCAACATGATGGATGACAGCGCACAGGAAGGCGTGCTGGCCTTCATAGAGAAGCGAACGCCCGATTGGCGCTGACTAGCCGTGCAGCCGCGAACTGTGCGGCAGGTGCGCCATCAGGAACTCCATCTGGTCGGCCAGGATCCGGCGATTGCGCAGGATGAAGTCTTCCCACAGGCTGGGCACGTAGGGCGCGTAGAGCAGCGGCATATTGGCCTGCTCGGGCGTGCGGCTGCTCTTGCGGTGGTTGCAGGGCTTGCAGGCGGTGACCACGTTCATCCAGGTGTCGATGCCGCTTTGCGCGAATGGAATGATGTGCTCGCGCGTCAGCTCTTCCTCGTGGAAGTGGCCGCCGCAGTAGGCGCAGACGTTACGGTCGCGCGCGAACAGCTTGCTGTTGGTGAGACCTGGGCGCTGCGTGAACGGGTTGATGCGCGGCACGCCCTTGGTGCCGATGATGCTGTTGACCGCGATCTGCGACTGCTCGCCCGTGACCGCGTTGTGGCCCCCGCGAAACAGCGCGACCTGCGCGCCGACTTCCCAGCGCACCTCGTCCGCCGCGTAGTGGATCACCGCCTGTTCGAGCGAAATCCACGATTGGGGCAGCCCTTGGGCCGACAGCTTCAAGACCTTCACCACACGCCTCCTCAGCAAAGAAGAACCACGGAAAGACCAGGCCATCACGCTCACCCGGAGGCTTGCGGACGACGCACTGCGTCACAATATACCGGCTTTGTGACAAAAAGCTCCGAATGGGCCCATTCGGCGGGCGCAAAGCGCTATCAAAAAGATATCAACCCATGCAGGTTTTCCGGGGTTTCAGGCATCCGGGCGTAGCAAAGGCCTGCGCCCTGACCATTGGCAATTTCGACGGCGTGCACCGCGGCCACCAGGCCATGCTGGGGCTGCTCAACACCGAGGCGCGCCTGCGCGGGCTGCCCAGCTGCGTGCTGACCTTCGAGCCGCATCCGCGCGATTACTTCGCCGCTGTCGCCAAGCGGCCTGAGCTGGCGCCGGCGCGCATCGGCACCCTGCGCGACAAGCTCACTGAGCTGGCGGCCAGCGGCGTCGCGCAGACCATCGTGCTGCCTTTCGACGCCCGCCTCGCCTCGCAGACGCCCGACGAATTCATCCAGCACGTGCTGATCGAGGGCCTGGGCGTGCGCTACGTGCTGGTGGGCGACGACTTCCGCTTCGGCGCCAAGCGCGCCGGCGACTACGCGATGCTCGATGCAGCCGGCGACCGACACGGCTTCGACGTCGCGCGGATGATGAGCTACGAGGTGCACGGCCTGCGCGTCTCGAGCTCCGCCGTGCGCGAGGCGCTGGCCGAAGGCCGGATGGGTGACGTGCAGGCGCTGCTCGGCCGGCCCTACGCAATCTCCGGCCACGTGGTCCATGGCCGCAAGCTCGGCCGCGCGCTGGGCGCCTCGGCGCCGGGCCGCGACGACGGCTTCCGCACCCTCAACCTTCGCTTCAAGCACTGGAAACCGGCGGCCAGCGGCATCTTCGCGGTACTGGTGCACGGCCTGGGCGAGGCGCCGCTGCGCGGCGTCGCCAATCTTGGCGTGCGGCCCTCGCTCGACGCCAATGACGTCAACGCCGGCCGGGTACTGCTGGAGACCCATTGCCTCGATTGGCCGGCCGACCTCGGCGCCGAAGGGGCCTACGGTAAAATCGTGCGCGTGGAACTGCTGCACAAACTGCACGACGAATTGCGCTACACCAGCCTCGAGGCCCTCACCGCGGGCATCGCGAAGGATGGCCGCGACGCACGTGCGTTCTTCGCATCCACCCACGCCGAAACCCATCGCCAGACCACGCGCGACCGAATTTAGCCCTGCACGCACCGTGCTGCCGCCCTTCGACAAGCTCAGGGCGAACGGCTTTTTATTCGCGCCGACGCCTAACCGTTCGGGCTGAGCCTGTCGAAGCCCTGTTTCGAACTCCATCATGTCTGACGTTGCACCCTCCACCGACTACCGCGCCACGCTGAACCTGCCCGACACTCCCTTCCCGATGCGCGGCGACCTGCCCAAGCGCGAACCGGGCTGGGTGAAGGAGTGGAACGACGAAGGCCGCTACCACCGCCTGCGCGACGCGCGCCACGGCGCGCCCAAGTTCATCCTGCACGACGGCCCGCCGTACGCGAACGGCCAGATCCACATGGGCCACGCGGTCAACAAGATCCTGAAGGACATGATCACCAAGGCGCGCCAGCTCGAGGGCTACGACGCGCTCTACGTGCCGGGCTGGGACTGCCACGGCCTGCCGATCGAGAACGCGATCGAAAAGAAGTACGGCCGCAACCTCAGCCGCGACGAGATGCAGGCCAAGAGCCGCGCCTACGCCACCGAGCAGATCGCGCAGCAGATGGGCGATTTCCAGCGCCTGGGCGTGCTGGGCGAATGGGGCCATCCCTACAAGACCATGGACTTCGCCAACGAGGCCGGCGAGTTGCGCGCCTTCAAGCGCGTGATCGAGCGCGGCTTCGTCTACCGCGGGCTCAAGCCGGTCTACTGGTGCTTCGACTGCGGCTCCTCGCTGGCGGAGTTCGAGATCGAGTACGCCGACAAGAAGAGCCAGACGCTCGACGTCGCCTTCAAGGCGCATGAGCCGGCCAAGCTCGCGGCCGCCTTCGGCCTGCCCGCGCTCGCCAAGGACGCCTTCGCGGTGATCTGGACCACCACCGCCTGGACCATCCCGGCCAACCAGGCGCTCAACCTGAATCCCGAGCTCGACTACGCGCTGGTCGACACCGAGCGCGGGCTGCTGGTGCTGGCCGCCTCGCTGGTCGAGATGTGCATGACCCGCTATGCGCTCGACGGCAAGGTGCTGGCCACCGTCAAGGGCGAGAAGCTCGGCGGCCTCGAGTTCGAGCATCCGCTGTACGACGTCGATGCCGGCTACCGCCGCCTGTCGCCGGTCTACCTGGCCGACTATGCCACGGCCGACGACGGCACCGGCCTGGTCCACTCGTCGCCCGCCTACGGCGTGGACGACTTCAACTCCTGCATCGCGCACGGCGTCGCCTACGACGACATCCTGAACCCGGTGCAGGGCAACGGCTCGTACGCGCCCGACTTCCCGCTCTTCGGCGGCCAGAACATCTGGAAGGCCGTGCCGCACATCATCCAGACGCTGCGCGATGCCAACCGTCTTCTCACGACCGAAGCCATCACCCACAGCTATCCGCACTGCTGGCGCCACAAGACGCCGGTGATCTATCGCGCCGCCGCGCAGTGGTTCATCCGCATGGACGAGGGCGAAGGCGTGTTCACCAAGGACAAGGCGCCGAAGACCCTGCGCCAGACCGCGCTGGAAGCAATCGAGGAGACCAGCTTCTACCCCGAGAACGGCAAGGCCCGCCTGCACGACATGATCGCCAACCGGCCCGACTGGTGCATCAGCCGCCAGCGCAGCTGGGGCGTGCCGATCCCCTTCTTCCTGCACAAGGATTCGGGCGAGTTGCATCCGCGCACGATGGAGATCCTCGACCAAGCGGCCGACATCGTCGAAGAAGGCGGCATCGAGGCCTGGAGCCGCGTGACGACCGAAGAGATCCTCGGCGCGGCCGATGCGGCCCACTACACCAAGAGCACCGACATCCTGGAGGTCTGGTTCGACTCTGGCTCGACCTTCTTCCACGTGCTGCGCGGCACGCATCCGAACGTCCATCACGAGACCGGCCCGGAGGCCGACCTCTACCTCGAAGGCCATGACCAGCATCGCGGCTGGTTCCACTCGTCGCTCTTGATCGCCTGTGCGCTCGAAGGCCGCGCGCCGTACAAGGGCCTGCTCACGCACGGCTTCACCATCGACAGCCAGGGCCGCAAGATGAGCAAGTCGCTCGGCAACGGCCTCGATCCGCAGGAAGTCAACAAGAAGCTCGGCGCCGAGATCATCCGGCTCTGGGTCGCGGCCAGCGACTATTCGGGCGACATCGCGGGCGACGACAAGATCCTCGCGCGCGTGGTCGACGCCTATCGGCGCATCCGCAACACGCTGCGCTTCCTGCTCGCCAACACCAGCGACTTCGACATCGCGAAGGACACGGTGCCGATCGATGAACTGCTCGAGATCGACCGCTATGCCTTGAGCCGCGCGGCGCAGTTCCAGGCCGAGGTGCTCGCGCACTACAAGGTCTACGAGTTCCACCCAGTGGTGGCCAAGCTGCAGGTGTATTGCTCGGAAGACCTGGGTGCCTTCTACCTCGACGTGCTGAAGGACCGCCTCTACACGACCGCGCCTCATTCGCCGGCACGCCGCAGCGCGCAGACGGTGTTGTGGCACATCACCCAGGCGATGCTGCGCTGGATGGCGCCCTTCCTGAGCTTCACCGCCGAAGAGGCGTGGAAGTTCTGCGGCAACGGCGAGTCGATCTTCACCCAGGTCTTCAGCGACCTCGGCACGCCCGACGAGGCGCTGCTCGCCAAGTGGAGCCGCATCCGCGAGATCCGCGACAGCGTCAACAAGGAGATCGAAACCGTGCGTGCGGCCGGCCAGGTGGGCTCCTCGCTGCAGGCCAACGTGAAGCTTGTCGCGCCGGCCGAGGACCATGCACTCCTGGCCTCGCTCGGCGAGGACCTCAAGTTCGTCTTCATCACCTCCGCCGTCGAGCTGGCGGCCGGCGACACTCTGTCGGCACAGGTGACGGCGAGTTCCGCCGTCAAGTGCGAACGCTGCTGGCACTGGCGCGAGGACGTCGGCCACGACCCGGCCCATCCGGCCATCTGCGGCCGCTGCACCAGCAATCTCTACGGTGCCGGCGAAGCAAGGAGCATCGCCTGATGGCCACCCGTTCCCTTGCCGCGCCGCGCGCCGGCATCTGGCCCTGGCTCGGCCTGGCGCTGGTGATCCTGATCCTCGACCAGTTCACCAAGACGCTGATCCTCGGCTCCTACAAGCTCGGCGACGCCACCTACATCACGAGCTTCTTCAACATCGTGCGCGCCCACAACACCGGCGCCGCCTTCTCCTTCCTCGCGGATGCGGCAGGCTGGCAGCGCTGGTTCTTCACGGCCGTCGGCGTGGCTGCCGCCATCTTCATCGTCTGGATGCTCAAGTCGCATCCCGGACAGAAGCTGTTCTCCTTCGCCATGGCCGCGATCCTCGGCGGGGCGATCGGCAACGTGATCGATCGCCTGATGCACGGCTACGTGGTCGACTTCCTCGACTTCCATCTTGCGGGCCGGCACTTCCCGGCCTTCAACGTGGCGGACAGCGCGATCACGATCGGGGCGATCTGTTTGATCCTCGACGAGCTGCGGCGGGTGCGCAAAGCGCGCTGAACCTCGTTTCCTGAGCTGCCAAGGGTTTGTCCTTGGCCACCCCTTGTCACGACAGGGTCACACTGCGGCGCTGCAATGTAATCGATTACATAGCAGCGCCGTTACATGAGCATCCAGTCCGTTGCCGAAAGAGCCGGGGTCTCCGTGGCCACGGTCTCGCGCGTCTTCAACTTTCCGGACAAGGTGACGCCGGCCACGCGCGAGCATGTCGAACGCGTCGCCGGCGAGCTCGGCTACCTGCCCAATTCGAGCGCCCGAACGCTGCGCACCCAGCGCAGCCGCGTGCTCGGCGTGGTGCTGCCCACGCTGCTGAACCCGGTGTTCGCCGAGTGCCTGCAGGGCATCGCCCGGGCCGCCGCCGCGGGCGGCTACGCGATCATTCCTGTCACCACCGGCTACCAGCTCGACGAGGAACAGCGCGCGGTCAATCTGCTCATGGCCGGCAATGTCGACGGTCTGATCCTGGTGGTCTCCAATCCGGCCACTTCGGCGGCGCTCGAGCGGCTGCGCGGCGCCGGCCTTCCCTATGTGCTGGTCTACAACCGCCATCCCGAGCACCCCTGCGTCTCGGTCGACAACGAGGGCGCAGTAGGGGGCGCCGTCGCACGCCTGGTCGAGCTCGGGCACCGCCGCATCGCGATGGTCAGCGGCACGCTGGCCGCATCGGACCGCGCACAGCAACGCTGGCGCGGCTTCCTCCAGGGCATGGCAGCCGCCGGGCTCGAGCCGCCCGCGCTGGTCGAAGTGCCCTTCATCGAAACCGCGGTCGACGAACTAAGGCGCTTTCTAGTAACCGCGCCGCGACCGACCGCCCTCGTCTGCTCCAACGACCTGCTGGCCATCCGCAGCATCCGCGCCGCCCATCTGAGCGGGCTCCAGGTGCCGCGCGACCTGAGCGTGATCGGCTTCGACGGCATCGCGCTCGGCGAGGACCTGACGCCGGCGCTCAGCACCGTGACCCAGCCGAACGGCGACATCGGCCGGCACAGCGTCGAGCTGCTGGTGCAGGCGCTGGCCGGCGGCACCGTCCCGAACGCCGACGCGAGCCTCGTGCTGCCCCACGCGCTTCGCACCGGCGAATCCTGCGCACCAGTTTCCTGAACCGCCCTCCACTCCTCAACCAAGGAACTCCCATGTCACTGCCTCTCCATCGCATCGCCCGCGCCGCCCTGCTGGCCTTCGGCCTCGCCGCCGGCTCGGCCATGGCGCAGACCGCCATCTGCTACAACTGCCCGACCGAATGGGCCGACTGGGGCACGCAGCTGCGCGCCATCAAGGCCAAGACCGGCATCACGGTGCCGCCGGACAACAAGAATTCCGGCCAATCGCTGGCGCAGCTCGTCGCCGAGAAGGCCAGCCCCGTCGCCGACGTCACCTACCTCGGCGTGACCTTCGCGATCCAGGCGCAGAAGGACGGCGTGGTCCAGCCCTACAAGCCGGCCGCGTGGAAAGACATTCCCGACGGCCTCAAGGACCCCGAAGGCCATTGGTTCACCATTCATTCCGGCACGCTCGGCTTCATGGTCAACGTCGACGCGCTGCGCGGCAAGCCGGTGCCCAAGTCCTGGGCCGACCTGCTGAAGCCCGAATACAAGGGCCTGATCGGCTACCTCGATCCGGCCTCGGCCTTCGTCGGCTATGTGGGCGCCGTGGCGGTCAACCAGGCGCGCGGCGGCACGCTCGACAACTTCACGCCGGCCATGGACTACTTCAAGGCGCTGCAGAAGAACGAGCCCATCGTGCCCAAGCAGACTTCGTATGCGCGCGTGCTGTCGGGCGAGATTGCGATCCTGCTCGACTACGACTTCAACGCCTACCGCGCCAAGTACAAGGACAAGGCCAACGTCGCCTTCGTCATCCCGAGCGAAGGCACGGTGGTCGTGCCCTACGTGATGAGCCTGGTCGCCAACGCGCCGCATGCGGCCGAGGGCAAGAAGGTGCTGGATTTCGTGCTCTCCGACGAAGGCCAGGCGCTCTGGGCCAAGGCCTACCTGCGGCCGGTGCGCGCCGGCGCGATGCCGAAGGAAGTGGAGGCGCAGTTCCTGCCGGCGGCCGAATACGCGCGCGCCAAAGCGGTCGACTACGGCCGCATGGCGCAGGCGCAGCGCGCGTTCTCGGATCGCTACCTGAAGGAAGTGCGCTGACAACGAACCAGCGTTGGCTGCTGCCGGCCTGTCTGGCGCCGGCGGCGGTGTTCTTCCTCGCCTTCTGGCTGCTGCCGGTGGCGCGCCTGATCGCGCTGCCGGCGGCCAAGGGCTGGGAGACCTACTTCGCCGTGCTCACCGACAGCCGCTATCTGGCGAGCATGCTCAACACGGTCGCGCTGTCGCTGGCGGTGACCGTCGCGACGCTGGTGCTGGGCAGCGCGGTTGGCATCTACCTGGCGCGCCGCGCCTTTCCGGGCCGGCGCCTGCTGCTGTCGCTGCTGACGCTGCCCCTGTCCTTTCCGGGCGTGATCATCGGTTTCTTCGTGATCCTGCTCGGCGGCCGGCAAGGGCTGGTCGCCGACCTGGGCGCGGCCTTCGGCCTGGAGCGCATCACCTTCGCCTACGGCCTGCTCGGTCTCTTCCTCGCATATCTCTACTTCTCGCTGCCGCGCGCCATCGCCACCTACGCGGCGGCGGCCGAGGCGATGAACCTGCAGCTGGAGGAAGCCGCGCGCTCGCTCGGCGCTTCGCGGCTGCGCGTGGTGCGCGACGTCTGGCTGCCGGAGCTCGCACCGACCACGCTGGCCTGCGGCGCGATCCTCTTCGCCACCTCGATGGGCGCCTTCGGCACTGCCTTCACGCTGGCGAGCAAGTTCGAGGTGATCCCGATCACGATCTACAACGAGTTCACCAACTACGCCAACTTCGCGCTCGCGGCTTCGCTCTCGATCGCGCTGGGCCTGGTGACCTGGGCCGTGCTCTTCGCGGCCCGGCATTTCGGCGCCGACCCCACACGCTAGGCACGCGATGCGAACCACCACGACACCCGCTCCCTTCCTGCTGACCGTCACCATGCTCGTGAGCCTCTTCATGATCGCGCCGATGCTGCTGTCGATCATGGCCGGGCTGGTCAACAACTACAGCGCCGGCCTCGAGAGCGGGCTGACATTGCGCTGGCTCGGTGAAGTCTGGGAGGTCTACGGCAACACCGTCGGCTGGTCGATCGCGCTGGCCCTGGGCTGCGTGATCGGCACGCTGCTTTTGGGCGTGCCCTGTGCCTATGCGCTGGCGCGCAGCCGCACGCGCGCCGCACGCGCCTTCGAGGAACTGATCACGCTGCCGGTGGCGGTGCCCGGGCTCGCCACCGCGCTCGCACTGATCCTGGCCTACGGCCAGCTCACCGCCTTCCGCCAGAGCTTCGCCTTCATCCTGGTCGGCCACATCGTGTTCACGCTGCCCTTCATGGTGCGCACCGTGTCCTCGGCCTTCCAGCGCGAAGAGCTGCGGGCGCTCGAAGAAGCCGCGCGCTCGCTGGGCGCGAACTTCAGGCAGCGCTTCCTCGGCGTGCTGGTGCCCGCGGTGTTTCCGGCCATCGTGGCCGGCAGCCTGATGGTGTTCACGCTGTCGGTCGGCGAGTTCAACCTCACCTGGATGCTGCATACGCCGCTGACCCGCACCCTGCCCGTGGGCCTGGCCGACAGCTATGCGTCGATGCGGCTGGAGATCGGCTCGGCCTACACGCTGGTCTTCTTCATCGTCATCCTTCCGGTGCTGTGGGGCCTGCAGTACCTGGCCCATCAAGTGCAAAAACGCTATGGAACTTGAGCGCATTCCCGTCGATATTTCCAGCTGCGCGAAAACCTACGCCGACGGCACGCGCGGCCTGCTGCCGACCACGCTGCATGTCGAGCCCGGCGAGGTGCTGGCGCTGCTCGGCCCCTCGGGCTGCGGCAAGACCACGCTGCTTCGCCTGATCGCCGGCCTCGAGTCGCCCGACGAGGGCAGCCGCATCGTCTTCGGCGACCAGGACGTGACCGACCGGCCGGTGGAGCAGCGCGGCGTCGGCATGGTGTTCCAGAGCTACGCCCTCTTCCCGCAGATGACGGTGGAAGCCAACATCGGCTATGGCCTGCGCATCCGCGGCGTGGCGCCCGCCGAAGAGCGGCGCCTCGTCGGCGAGTTGGTCGACCTCACCCGGCTCGGCGGCCTGGAGAAGAAGCGGCCCAGCGAACTCTCCGGCGGCCAGCGCCAGCGCGTCGCGCTGGCGCGCGCGGTGGCCGTTCGCCCGCGCGTGCTGCTGCTCGACGAGCCGCTGGCCGCCCTCGATGCCAAGCTCAAGGAGTCGCTGCGCGACGAACTGGCCGAGCTGCTGCGGCGGCTGCACATCACCGCGATCCACGTCACGCACGACCAGCAGGAGGCGATGGCGATCGCCGACCGGCTGGCCGTGATGAGCGCCGGCCGCATCGTGCAGATCGGGCGCGGCGAGGATCTCTACCGCGCGCCGCAGCATCCCTTCGTGGCCGAGTTCCTCGGCCGCGTGAACCGGCTGCAGCGCGCGCCCGATGCGGTCGCCGTGGGCGTGCTGCACCTGGGCGGCGCGGCCTTCACTTGCCCGCCGGCGTGGAAGGCGCACACGACGCTGCTCATCCGACCCGAAGACCTGGAAGTCGGTGCGCCCCAGGCCGGCTGGGGCGCAGCGACCGTCGAGCAGCGCACCTTTCTCGGCGACCGCGTACAACTCAAGCTACGCGCGGAGGGACAACCGCTGCTCGTCGCCGACGTAGGCCGCGACATCGCTTTCCGCCCGGGCGACAGCGTCGGTGTTCGCATCGACCCCGATCGCCTCATGACCTCTCAGGAGTTCGCATGACCACCTTTCTCGTTCAACTGAGCGACCTGCACATTCGCGAACAGGGCCGCCTCGCCTACGGCCGGCTCGACACGGCGCCTTACCTGCAGCGCGCGGTGCAATCCGTCCTGCATCTGAAGCAACGGCCCGACGCGGTGGTGATCACCGGCGACCTGAGCGACTTCGGCCGCGCGGCCGAATACGCGCATCTCGAAGAACTGCTGGCGCCGCTTCCGATGCCGGTCTACCTGATGCCCGGCAACCACGACGACCGGGACCAGCTGCGCCGCAGCTTTCCCGCGCATGGCTACCTGGGCAGCGAAGGCTTCGTCCAATACGCCGTGAAGGTCGGCGAGCTGCGCCTGCTCGCGCTCGATACCTGCGTGCCCGGCCACAGCCACGGCACCCTCTGCGAACAGCGGCTCGAGTGGCTCGAAGCGCAGCTCGCGCGCTACCGCGGCGAGCCCGTGGTGGTCGCGATGCACCATCCGCCCTTCGAGACCCTGATCGGCCACATGGACGAGATCGGGCTGCTGGAAGGCAGCGAAGCCCTCGAAGCCCTGATCGCGCGGCATCCCAATGTCGAGCGCATCATCTGCGGCCACCTGCATCGCGCCATCGACGTGCGCTTCGGCGGCAGCATCGCCTCCACCGCGCCGTCCCCGGCGCACCAGGTCGCACTCGACCTGGCGCCGGACGCGCCCTCGGCCTGGATGCTGGAGCCGCCGGGCTTTCGCGTCCATGCCTGGGCCGGCGAGCGCCTGGTGACCCACCTCGTGCCGAGCGGCAGCTTCGAGGGCCCCTACCCGTTCCACGACCACGGGGCGCTGATCGACTGAAGCGGCGCGGGCGCGGCGTATAGTCCTCCGCTTCCATGAAGCATCTGTTGAATCTGCTGGCAGCCGTGGCGCTGCTGGTATGGGGTACCCATCTCGTTCGCACCGGCGTGCTGCGCGTCTTCGGCGCCAATCTGCGCAAGATCCTGGTGCACAGCATGCGCAATCGCTTCACCGCGGCCCTCTCGGGCATCGGCGTGACGGCGCTGGTGCAGTCGAGCACCGCCACCTCGCTGATGACTTCCTCCTTCGTCGGGCAGGGCCTGGTCGCGCTGCCGGCCGCGCTGGCGGTGATGCGCGGCGCCGATGTGGGCACGGCGCTGATGTCGGTCCTGTTCTCGGCCGATCTGTCGTGGCTGTCGCCGCTCTTCATCTTCGTCGGCGTGGTGCTCTTCATCACGCGGGCCTCGACTGCGGCGGGGCGCATCGGGCGCGTGCTGATCGGCCTCGGCCTCATGCTGCTGGCACTGCAGCTGGTGGTGGAAGCCACGGGGCCGCTGTTCTCCTCGCCGCCGGTGCTGGCCTTGCTGGCCTCGCTCAGCAGCGACGTGCTGCTCGAGATCACCATTGGCGCCGCGCTCGCGATCGCCGCCTATTCCAGCCTGGCGGTGGTGCTGCTGGTCGCGGCGATGGCCAGCTCGAACGTGGTGCCGCTCGACGTCGCGCTCGGCCTGGTGCTGGGCGCCAACCTCGGCAGCGGTCTGCTCGCGGTATTGACCACCGCGAAGGCGGCCGCCCCGGTGCGGCAGGTCACGGTCGGCAACTTGGTCTTCAAGCTGCTCGGCGTGGCGATCGCGACGCCCTTCGTCGGCCTGTACCTGCGCGAGGCCAAGCCCTACATCGGCGATGCGACGCAGCTGGTGGTGCTTTTCCACCTCGCTTTCAACGTGGTCGTCAGCATCGGTTTCATCGGGCTCACGGACGGGGTCGCGAAGCTGGTGACGCGGCTCTTGCCCGTGGTGGCCGAGCCCACGGCCATGCAGCGGCCGCACCACCTCGACCCCTCGGCGTTGTCCACGCCTTCGCTCGCCATCTCCAATGCAGCGCGCGAGGCGCTGCACCAAGCCGACATCGTCGAGACCATGCTGATCGGCATGCTCAAGGTGATCCGCGACAACGACCTGCGCCTGGCCGCCGAGCTGCGCAAGCTCGACGACACCGTCGACGAGCTGTACTCGGCCATCAAGTACTACCTGACCAAGATCTCGCGGGAGGCGCTGGGCGACGAGGAGAGCCGGCGCTGGACCGACATCATCAGCTTCACCATCAACATGGAGCAGATCGGCGACATCATCGAGCGCGTGGTGATCGACATCGAGGACAAGAAGATCAAGAAGCAGCGCAATTTCTCGGATGCCGGCACGCGCGAGATCGTGGAGCTGCACGAGCGGCTGGTCGCGAACCTGCGGCTCAGCATGAGCGTGTTCCTGAACGGCAGCGTGCGCGACGCCCAGAAGCTGCTCGAAGAGAAGGCGCGCTTCCGCGACCTCGAGCGCGCGTACGCGACCACGCATCTGGGGCGGCTCTCGGACCAGACCGCGTCGAGCATCGAAACCAGCTCGCTGCACATCGACCTGATCAGCGACTTGAAGCGCATCAACTCGCACATCTGCTCGATCGCCTACCCGATCCTCGATTCGGCCGGCGCGCTGGCGCCGAGCCGATTGCGCGAGTCGCGCCTCACCGCGCTCGAATAAATATCAGAGGGTCAGGATCGTGCACCCGGTGGTCTTGCGCGCCTCGAGATCGCGATGCGCCTGCTGCACATCGGCCAACGCGTAGCGCTGGTCGATCGGGATCTTCACTGCGCCGCTCGTCACCGCCGCGAACAGGTCGTCGGCCATCGCCTGCGTGCTCTCGCGCGTCGCGATGTGGGTGAAGAGCGTCGGCCGCGTCACATAGAGCGAGCCTTTGGAGGCCAGCGTGCCGAGGTTGACCGGCGGCACCGGCCCCGAGCCGTTGCCGAAGATGGCAAGCAGGCCGAAGGGGCGCAGGCAGGCGAGCGAGCCCTCGAAGGTGTCCTTGCCGACCGAGTCGTAGACCACCTTCACGCCCTTGCCGCCCGTGATCTCCTTGACGCGCTCTGCGAAGTTCTCGGTGCTGTAGTTGATCGCGTGCGCGGCGCCGTTCGCAAGCGCCAGCTTGCACTTGGCATCGGTGCCGGCGGTGCCGATCAGCTGCAAGCCCAGCGCCTTGGCCCATTGGCAGGCGATCAGGCCCACGCCGCCCGCGGCCGCGTGGAAGACGAGGAAGTCGCCCGGCTGCAGCCCTTCGACCGGCAGCGTCTTCTTGAGCAGGTACTGCGCCGTCAGGCCCTTGAGCATCATCGCGGCGCCGGTCTCGAAGGAGATCGCATCCGGCAGCTTGCACACGCACTTGGCCGGCATCACGCGCAGCTCGCTGTAGGCGCCCGGCGGCTGGCTCGCATAGGCGGCACGGTCGCCGGGCTTCAGGTGCGTGACGCCCTCGCCCACCGCCTCGACCACGCCCGCGGCTTCCATGCCGAGCTGCAGCGGCATCGCGAAGGGGTAGAGGCCGCTGCGCTGGTAGGTGTCGATGAAGTTGAGGCCCACGGCGTGGTGGCGGATGCGGATCTCTCCGGGGCCGGGCTCGCCGACCTCGACGTCGACGATCTTCAGTTCCTCGGGACCGCCGGTGCGGTCGATGCGGACGGCTTTGCTCATGGGTGATGGCTCCTCGTGCTGACAGTGCATTGGGGTTGATGAAAACGAGGTGCCTATGCTGCCACGGACTGCCGACTAATAGCCCGCGCCCTGAAATGCAGCTGCCGAGCCGGTACAGTCCGGGACCCATGCAGCAGCGTCTTACCCCGGGCACCGCCCTTCTTCTCACGGTGCCACCGCTGCTGTGGGCCGGCAATGCGGTGGTCGGCCGCCTGGTACGCGAAATGGTGTCGCCGATGACGCTGAACTTCGTCCGCTGGCTGCTCGCGTTCGTGCTGCTGCTGCCGATCGCGGCCGCCGTGCTGCGTCGCGGGAGTCCGCTGTGGGCGCACTGGAAGCGCTTCGCCATTCTTGGCCTGCTCGGCAACGGCTGCTACAACGCATTCCAGTACCTGGCGCTGCAGACCTCGACGCCGATCAACGTCACGCTGGTCGGCTCCAGCATGCCGCTGTGGATGCTCGCGACCGGCACGCTGTTCTTCGGCGCCCGGGTGAAGTCGCGTGACCTCGCCGGCGCCGCGCTCTCGATGCTCGGCGTGCTGCTGGTCCTCAGCCGAGGCCGGTGGAGCGAGCTGCTCGCGCTGCGGCTGGTGCCGGGCGATCTCTACATGATGCTGGCGACGATCGCGTGGGCGTTCTACAGCTGGATGCTGGCGCGCACCCACGAACCCGCGGCGGTGCGCCAGGACTGGTCGGCGTTCCTCATGGCGCAGCTGGTTTTCGGCGCCGCGTGGTCGGGCGCCTTCGCGGCCGGCGAGTGGGCGCTCGGCGACGCGTACATCGGCGGGGGTTGGCTCCTGGCCGCCGCGCTGGCCTTCATCGTCATCGGGCCGGCCATCGTCGCCTACCGCTGCTGGGGCGCAGGCGTGCAGCGTGCCGGGCCGCAGGTGGCCGGGTTCTTCACCAATCTCACGCCGCTGTTCGCCGCGCTGATGTCAGCGGCATTCCTGAAGGAGACGCCGCACTGGTACCACGGCGTCGCCTTTGTGCTGATCGTGGGTGGGATCTGGGTTTCTTCGCGGCGCTAGAGCTTGTCGAGAGGCCCTAGTAGGTGCCCGGATAGGCACCGCCGTCCGCCAGCACGTTCTGCCCCGTCACATACCCCGCCTGCACGCTGCACAAGAAGGCGCAGATGGCGCCGAACTCCTCCGGCGTGCCGAAGCGCCGGGCCGGGATGTTCTTCTTGCGGCTCTCCATGACCGCTTCGACATCCTGGCCGGATTTCTTCGCCGCGCCGGCCATGGTGCCCTTGAGGCGGTCGGTGTCGAAGGAGCCCGGCAGCAGGTTGTTGATGGTCACGCCCTTCGCCGCGACCGGAGTGCGCGCGACGCCGGCGACGAAGCCGGTGAGGCCGCTGCGCGCGCCGTTGGAAAGGCCGAGGATGTCGATCGGCGCCTTCACCGAGCTCGAGGTGATGTTGACGATGCGGCCGAAGCCGCGCGCGGCCATGCCGTCGACCGTGGCCTTGATCAGTTCGATCGGCGTCAGCATGTTGGCATCGACCGCCTTGATCCAGGCCTCGCGATCCCAATCGCGGAAATCGCCGGGCGGCGGGCCGCCGGCGTTGGTGACCACGATGTCGAAGTCCTGCTGCAGCGCGAACACGGCGGCGCGGCCTTCCGAGGTGGTGATGTCGGCCGCCACGTGCTTGACGAAAGGCGTCGCACCGCCGGTAATCGCCTGCAGTTTCTTCGCGGCAGCCTCCAGCGCCTCGGCGCCGCGCGCGACGATCACAACGTTCACGCCCTCGCGCACCAGCGCTTCCGCGCAGCCGTAGCCGAGGCCCTTGCTTGCGCCGCACACCAGCGCGGTCCTGCCTGCAATTCCAAAATCCATGGTTCTCTCCTTCGGGCGTTCAGCGCCCCGTTCGTGTGAAAACAAAAATGCCGGCGATGACAAGGGCGGTGCCGGCCGCGATCCATGCGGTGAAGGGCTCGCCGAGGATCAGCACGCCCATCAGGATGGTCGACATCGGCCCGACCATACCCGTTTGCGCCGCCATCGCGGGGCCGATGCGCTCGATGGCCATCATCACCGCCAGGACGGGCAGCGCGGTGCACAGCGTGGCGTTGAGCACCGACAGCCAGACCACCTCGGGCGCCACCTGCAGAGCCGCGCTCATCGGCCGCAGCAAGACGAACTGCGCGATGCACAGCAAGCAGGCCACGCTGGTCGCGAGCCCCACCAGCCGCAGCGAGCCGAGCCGTTTGACGAACTCGCCGCTGGCGACGAGGTAGACCGCATAGCTCACCGCGCTCAGGAACACCAGCAGCGTGCCCCAGGCCGCAGCCGCGCTCTGGCCCAGCTGCACTTCGTGGCCGAACACGAGCAGCACGCCGGCGTAGCTGACGGCCATGCCCGCCACCTGCCAGCGCGTGATGCGCCGGCGGTAGGCGATCCAGCCGAACAGCAGCACCAGCGTGGGATTGAGGTACAGGATCAGCCGCTCCAGGCTGGCCGTGATGTAGGCCAGGCCTGCGAAGTCCAGGAAGCTCGACAGGTAGTAGCCCGAAAAACCGAGCCCGAACACGCCGAGCCAGTCACGCCGCGTCAGCGCCGGCTTGCCGCGCCCGGCCCACCAGGCCATGAGCGCGAACAGCGGCAGCGCGAACAGCATGCGCAGCATGATGAGCGTGACCGCGTCGACGCCGTAGCGGTAGGCCAGCTTGACGATGATGGCCTTGCCGCTGAACGCGATCGCGCCGGCTGTGGCGAGGGCCAGGCCGGGTCCGATGCTGGCGCGAACCGCCGAATGGCTGCTCTTCACGGGGAACACCGCGGAACCGGCTTTGCCGGTCCGCTGGTGTTGCCCCCGGTGAGGGGGTTGGAGAAGCGACACGAAGTGCGCGGAGCCTGGGGGAGTGCCATCAATAGCCCGCGGCCAGGCCGTCGCGGCGCGGATCGCTTGCGGCCACGTAGCCTTCGACCGCCGGATCGCCCGCGCGGCAGATGAACTGGCCGGCGCCGAAGTCCTGGTAGGAGTCGTTGATCACGTCGACCTTGTGGCCGAGCTCCGCGAGACCACGCGCCGTCTCCGGGTTCATGGCGGCCTCGACATTGATCTCGAGACCGTTGTTGAAGCGCCAGCGCGGCGCATCGCAGGCCGCCTGCGGGTTCTGGCCGTAGTCCAGCATGCGCACCAGCGTCTGCATGTGACCCTGCGGCTGCATGTTGCCGCCCATCACGCCGAAGCTCATCACCGGCTGCCCATCCTTCGTGAGGAAGGCCGGGATGATGGTGTGGAATGGCCGCTTGCGCGGCGCCACCAGGTTGGGGCTCTTGTCGTCGAGGCTGAAGCCGTGGCCGCGGTTCTGCAGGCTGATGCCGAATTCCGGCTCGACGCAGCCGGAACCGAAGCCCATGTAGTTGCTCTGGATGAAGCTCACCATCATGCCGCTCTCGTCGGCCGCGGTGAGGTAGATGGTGCCGCCCTTGACCGGGTTGCCCGCCTTGAAGTCCTGCGCCTTGTTCACGTCGATGAGTTTGGCACGCGAGGCGAGGTAGGCGCCATCGAGCATTTGCAAGGGCGTCACCTCCATCGACGATGGCTCCGAGACATAGCGGTAGGTGTCGGCGAAAGCGAGCTTCATGGCCTCGATCTGCAGGTGCTGCGAAGCGACAGAGTCGACCGGAAACGACGCCATGTCGAAGTTCTGCAGGATGCCGAGCGCGATCAGCGCCGCGATGCCTTGGCCGTTGGGCGGCATCTCGTGCAGCGTGTGCCCGCGGTAGTCCTGCGAGATCGGCGCCACCCACTCGGGCTTCCAGTTGGCGAGATCGCGCACCTTGAGGCTGCCGCCGTTGGCGTTGGAAAACTTCTCCAGCGCCTCGGCGATCTCGCCGCTGTAGAAGGCATCGCCCTTGGTCGCGGCGATGGCCTTCAGCGCGCGCGCCGCTGCCGCAAAGCGGAACAGCTCGCCGACTTCGGGCGCACGGCCCCAGGGCAGGAAGGCCTGCGCGAAGCCGGGCTGCGACTGCAGGATCGGCGTGGCCGCGGCCCACTTCTGCTGCACCACCGGCGGCATCAGGTAGCCGCGCTCGGCAATCTCGATGGCCGGTGCCATCAGGTCTTCGAAGGGCAGCTTGCCGAAGTGCTCGGACAGCGCGACCCAGCCGCCGACGGCGCCCGGCACCGTGACCGAGTCGATGCCGCGCTGCGGCGGTGCCTTCGCATCGGCGCCGTACTTGCGGCGGAAGTACTCGGGCGTCCAGGCCTGCGGCGCCGTGCCGGATGCATTGAGCCCGTGCAGCTTCTCGCCGTCCCACAGGATGCAGAAAGCGTCGCTGCCCAGGCCGTTGCTGACCGGTTCGACCAGGGTCATCACGGCGGCCGTCGCGATGGCCGCATCGGCGGCATTGCCGCCTTGCTGAAGCATGCGCAGCCCGGCCTGCGCGGCGAGCGGATGCGAGGTCGAAACCACGTTGCGTGCGAAGACGGGGATGCGGATCGAAGGATATGGATTGGCGTAGTCGAATTTCATGGGGTCAATCGCCTGTGATCTTGCGTTCGGTGATGATCTTTTTCCACTTGGCCGCGTCCTGCGCCACCATGCTTGCGAACTGCGCCGGCGTGCTGGTCGTCGGCGCGATGCCGAGCTTGTACAGCTTGTCGCGCACCTCGGGATCCGCCAACGCTTCATTCGCGGCCTTGTTGATGCGTGCCGCCATATCCGCCGGCAAGCCCTTGGGGCCATAGAGCCCGAACCAGGTGTTCGATTCGAAGCCCGGCAGCGTCTCCGCAATGGCCGGCAGCTCGGGCGCGAGCGGGCTGGGCTTCAGCGTCGTCACGCCCAGCGCGCGCAGCCGCCCGTCGCGCACATGCGGCATGCCGGTGGGCAGCGAATCGAAGAGCACATCGATCTTGCTGCTGATCAGGTCGGGGATCGCGAGCGCCGTGCCCTTGTACGGGATATGCGTGACGAACACGCCGGCCTGCGACTTGAACAGCTCCGCCGTGAGCTGCACGATGGTGCCGTTGCCGCTCGATGCGTAGTTGAGCTTGCCGGGGTTCTTCTGTGCGTACGCTATCCATTCGCGCACCGTCTTCGCCGGCGAGCTGTTGGGCACCAGCATGATGCTCGGCGCATCGCCCACGTGGGCGATCGGCGTGAAGTCGCGCACCGTGTCGTAGGGCAGCCTGGCGTTGATCGCGGGGCCGATGGCGTGCGTGCTGGTAGTGGCAAGCAGGAGCGTGTAGCCGTCGGCCGGCGCCTTGGCCGCGAGATCGGAGCCGATGGCGCCGCCGGCGCCCGGCTTGTTGTCGATGACCAGCGTGGTGCCGAGCTTCTCGCCCATCTTCTGCGACAGGGTGCGCGCGAACAGGTCCGTCGCGCCGCTGGCCGGGAAGGGCACGATGAGACGTATGGGCTTGCCGGGATAGGCCTGCGCGAAGGCGGCAGGCACGACAGCCGCGCACAGCACGAGCGCAGCTGCGCGAACAAAGTGGATTCTTTTCATGGATTGGATTCTGAAGGCCAGCAAAGCCTACTGGAAAAAAACAAAGGCCGCCTTGCGGCGGCCTTTGCGTTCCAGGAACACCGCGGAACCGGCTTTGCCGGGCCGCTGGTGTTGCCCCCGGTAGGGGGTTGGCGCAGCGACACGAAGTGCGCGGAGCCTGGGGGCGAGCCCTAGTCTGGTTCGACGAAGGCTTCCTCGCGCTTGGACTTCACGGCGGGCAGCAAGACGATCACGATCATGAGGGCGGCCGCGATGAGCAGGCCGGCCGAGATCGGCCGCGTGACGAACACGCTCCAGGTGCCGCGCGAGAGCAAGAGCGCGCGCCGCAGGTTCTCTTCCATCATCGGCCCGAGGATCAGCCCCAGCAGCAGCGGCGCCGGCTCGCAGCCGAGCTTGATGAAGGCATAGCCGATGATGCCGAAGATCGCGACCATCCAGACGTCGAAGGTGTTGTTGTTGGTCGAGTACACGCCGATCGCGCAGAACAGCACGATGGCCGGGAACAGCCAGCGGTAGGGAATGGACAGCAGCTTGATCCAGATGCCGATCAGCGGCAGGTTCAGGACGATCAGCATCAGGTTGCCGATCCACATCGAGGCGATCAGGCCCCAGAACAGCTCGGGGTTGCTGGTCATCACCTGCGGGCCGGGCTGGATGTTGTGGATGGTCATCGCGCCGACCATCAGCGCCATCACCGGGTTCGGCGGAATGCCGAGCGTCAGCAACGGAATGAAGGACGTCTGCGCGCCGGCGTTGTTGGCCGCTTCGGGACCCGCGACGCCGCGGATGTTGCCCTTGCCGAAGGGAATTTCGCCTGGCCTGAGCTTGAGCTTCTTTTCCATCGTGTAGGCCGCAAAGGCCGACAGCAGGGCGCCGCCGCCCGGCAGGATGCCGAGGCAGGAACCGAGCGCGGTGCCGCGCAGCACCGCGGGCACGCCGTTCCTGAAGTCTTCCTTGGTCGGCCACAGGTGGTGCACTTCGGAGGTGAAGACCTGGCGGTCTTCCTCCGGGCGCGCGAGGTTGGAGATGATTTCGCCGTAGCCGAACACGCCCATCGCGATCACGATGAAGCTGATGCCGTCGGTCAGCTCCGGGATGTCGAAGCTGTAGCGCGCCACGCCCGAGTTCACGTCGGTGCCGACCAGGCCCAGCAGCAGGCCGAGGATGATCATGCAGATCGCCTTGATCAGCGAGCCCGAGGCCAGCACCACGGCGCCGATCAGGCCCAGCACCATCAGCGAGAAGTACTCGGCCGGTCCGAACTTGAAGGCCAGCTCGGTCAGGGGCGGCGCGAAGGCCGCCAGGATCAAGGTGCCCACGCAGCCGGCGAAGAAGGAGCCCAGGCCGGCGGCCGCGAGTGCCGCTCCCCCTCTCCCCTGCTTGGCCATCTGGTGCCCGTCGATCACGGTCACGACGGAGGACGACTCGCCCGGCAGGTTGACCAGGATCGCGGTGGTCGAGCCGCCGTACTGCGAGCCGTAGTAGATGCCCGCCAGCATGATCAGCGCGGCCACCGGCGGCAGCGCATACGTGGCCGGCAGCAGCATCGCGATGGTGGCGACCGGACCGATGCCGGGCAGGACGCCGATCAGCGTGCCCAGCAGGCAGCCAACGAAGGCGTAGATGAGGTTCTGCAGCGTGAACGCCGCAGTGAACCCGATGGAGAGGTTATTGACGAGATCCATGGTGTTGTCGTTCTCAACCGGTGATGAAGGTAGGCCACACCTGGAACTGCAGCTTCAGCAGGACCACGAAGGCGACGTAGCTGCCGACGGCAAGAATGGTGGCGAGGATCAGGCTGGCCTTGAGGCTGTAGTGCTCGCCCGCGAGGCCGGCGATCAGCACCAGCGCGTAGATCGCGGCGATCAGTCCCATGGCGGGGAGCCCGAAGGTCGGCAGGCCGCCGAGCAGCACGCCGAACACCAGGTTGGAACCGATGATGTAGCCCAGCGGCCGCCATGCGATCTTTCCGATCGGCTCGCCGTCCACCGTCTCGATGGTGAGGGCCGTGAAGATCACGATGATCCCCAGGATGCCCAACAGGATGCCCAGCATCAGCGGAAAGTAGCCCGGGCCCATGCGCGCGCCGGTGCCCACGTTGTAGGTCGTTGCGCCCCATGCGAAGGCGATGCCGACGATGGTGAACATCAGACCCGCAAAGAAGTCCTTCTGACTCTTGATTTTCACGAACAGTCCCCTCGAAAAATTCGAACAGCGGATTGTGTGATCAGGCAGTGGTCAGCTTGATGTGGATTCCACCTAGCGAGAGCCTAGGGTTATCCCGGGGCGCGACGCCGCGCCGAAGCGCTTACTCGAGCGGCGGAGTCGCGCTCAAGACTTCGTCGATGGTCGTCAGGCCCTCGGCCACGCGCAGCGCACCCGCGAGCCGCAGCGGCCGCATGCCGTCGGTCACGGCCTGGCGGCGCAGCCCGGCGAGGTTAGGCTCCTTGTTGACCAGCGTTTTGAAGCCCTCGCCCACGGTGAGAAGTTCGTACAGGCCCATGCGGCCGCGGTAGCCCGTCATGCGGCAGTCGACGCAGCCGACCGGCTTGTAGGCCCGCACCGAGCCCGTGATCTGCCAGGGCTTGACGAAGTCGCCGAGCTGCTCGCGCGTGATGCTGTCGTCCGGCGCCTTGCAATGCGGGCACAGCGTGCGCACCAGGCGCTGGGCCAGCACGCCGAGCATGGTCGCATTGACGAGGTAGTTGGGCACGCCGAGCTCCATCAGCCGTGTGATCGCGCTCGGCGCATCGTTGGTGTGCAGCGTGCTGAAGACCAGGTGGCCGGTGAGCGCGGCCTGCACCGCCATCTCGGCCGTCGCGATGTCGCGAATCTCGCCCACCATGATGATGTCCGGGTCCTGCCGCATCAGCGCGCGCAGGCCCTCGGTGAAGCCGAAGTCGAGCTGCGGCTGCACCTGCGTCTGGTTGAAGGAGGGCTCGATCATTTCGATCGGATCCTCGATCGTGCTCACGTTGACCTCCTCGGTCGCGACGCGCTTGAGCGTGGAGTACAGCGTGGTGGTCTTGCCGGAGCCGGTCGGCCCCGTCACCAGGATGATGCCGTGCGGGCGCGTCACGAGCTGCTCCCAGCGCTGCGCATCGTGCTGCGCGAAGCCCAGCGCATCGAGGTCCTTGACCGCGGTGTCGGGATCGAAGATCCGCATCACCATCTTCTCGCCGAAGGCGGTGGGCAGCGTGGAGAGCCGCATCTCGATCTCTTCGCCGCGCATGTTGCGGGTCTTGATGCGGCCGTCCAGCGGCCGGCGCTTCTCGACCACGTCCATGCGGCCGAGCAGCTTGATGCGCGACACCATCGCGTTCATCACGCCCATCGGCATCTGGTAGGCCGGATGCAGCACGCCGTCGATGCGGAAGCGGATCACGCCCTGCTCGCGCCGCGGCTCCAGGTGGATGTCGCTGGCGCGCTGGTCGAAGGCGTACTGCCAGAGCCAGTCGACTACCTGCACCACGCTCTGGTCGTTGGCATCGAGCTGCTTGTTGCTCTTGCCGAGCTCGACCAGCTGCTCGAAGCTGGCGCCGCCGGCACTGCCGCCGGCCTTCTGCGCCGCGCGCACCGACTTGGCCAGCGAGAAGAACTCCGCCGTGTAGCGCTGGATGTCGACCGGGTTCGCGACCACGCGCCGCACCGCGCGGCGCGCCTGGCGCTCGACCTCCGCGATCCAGTCGGTGAGGAAGGGCTCGGCGGTGGCCACCACCACCTCGGCAGGCGTGACCTGCACCGGCAGCACCTTGTGCCGCTCCGCGTACGCCGCGCTCATGGTGTCGGCCACCTTGCCCACGTCGACCCGCAGCGGATCGATGCGCAGATAGGCCAGGCCCGCGCGGCCGGCGAGCCACTGGCTCAGCATCTCCAGGTCGAGCGGCTTGCCGTCGCTCTCGCGCGTCATCGCGACATTCGCGAGCCGAACCAGCGGATGCTGCCGGCTCTCGGCCTGCGCGCAGCGCGCCAGCGTGCGCTTGGCCTCCACCGGAGAGATCACGCCGTCCTTGGCGAGCCACTCGATCAGGTGCCGCAGGTCGAGCGGTCCTTCGTGGCGGGACAGAGCAGATGGGGTCGAGGAGGAAACAGCGCTCATGAATCAGCAATGGGTTTGAACACCCGCAGCCACTTCGGCGCAGGCAGGCCCCACCGAGTCTGGATGCTTTGGGCGCGATCGGCAAGCACGGGGCGCTTCGGCCGGCCGGGCGTGCGCTGGGCCAGCACCACCGTGTTGCCCTCGCGCGTGGGCCTGAAGGCCCAGAGCGCATCTTCGCCGAAGGCGGCGGCGATCTTCTCGAGGCTGCGCTCGTAGCTCGAGGAGCGGCCGAACAGGTTGACCGTCATGCAGCCGTCCTCGGTCAGCAGGGCGCGGCAGTCGGCATAGAAGGCTTCGCTGTCGAGCACCGGCGCGGCGGCCTCGTGGTCGTACAGGTCGACCTGCAGCACGTCCACATCGCCCTGCCACAGCGGCCGCCGGATCTCGACCGCCGCATCGGCGACGATCACGTGCAGCCTCGCGTCATCGGCCGGCAGCTTGAACCAGCCGCGGCAGGCCGCGACCACCTGCGGATTGAGCTCGACCGCCGTGGTGCGCATGCCCAGCGTCTTGCGGCAGAACTTGGTGAGGCTCGCTGCGCCCAGACCCAGCTGCATCGCATGGCGGCTGCGCACGCTCGCGGCATCGACGAAAAGCAGCCAGGCCATCATGCGCTGCACGTACTCGAGTTCGATCTCGAAGGGCGCATCCAGCTTCATCGAGCCCTGTACCCACTCGGTGCCGAGGTGCAGGTAGCGCACATCGCCCCAGTCGGAGAAATTGACTTCCGGAAGTTCGGGCGCCGCGGCTTTCCTCGCCGCCATCAGACCAGTCCGTGCTTCAGGAAGACCTCGCGCCAGGCCTCGAGCTTGCGATCGAAGGTCCACGATGCGTTCGCCGCGCTCGAGGACGGCAGCCGATAGACCGGCACGCCGAGGCCCTGGGTGTGTCGCGCATGCTTGAAGCTTTCGCCGCCGTTGTGCGCGATCGCGGCCAGCCCGGGCAGCGCAAGGCCCGCGATGTCGTTCGCCTCGCCGTTGCGGATCGCCGAATCGAGGCTGCCTTCGCGCTCGCAAGCGGCGTACACATCCCAGAGGCCGAGGCCGCGCTCGAGCAGCCAGTCACGGCGGGCGGGATAACTGTCTGCCCCCGCGGGGAGCGGGTGGTCGGGCCAAATCGCTTGCAAGATCTTCCAGAAGTGGTTTTGCGGGTGCGCATAGTACTGCCCCACGGCGAGCGAACGGCCGCCCGGGAAACTGCCGAGGACGAGAACGACGGTGCGATCCGAGACGATCGGATCGAGGCCGGTGAGCCGCAGCGGCGGCGCAGGCGATGCTTTCTTCATGCGTGCAGTAGACACAAAAAAACCCGCCGAGGCGGGTTGTTGGCGACAGCCGAGCCCAGGGACTCAGGGCTTCTTGGCGGCATCGTGCTCTGCCGTGCCGGGCACCTTCTCGCCGATCTTCTGGCCGGCGCTGCGCATGCCGTCGGCCGTCTTGTGGCCCGCGCTCGACACGGCATCGCCGGTCTTCTTCGCGACGTTCTTGGTGGCTGTACCTGCCTTCTTGACGCCGCGCTCGGTGGCGCCAACGACCTTCTTCGTCGTGCGCTTGGTGGCGTCGACGGCGTCCTTGCCGGTTTCCTTGGCCTTCTCGGTCATGGTCGGCTCCTGCGTCGCCGGCGCTGGCTGGGGTGCGGACTGGGTTTGCGCCACGGCCGACAGGCCGATGGATGCCAGGGCCAGGGCCAGCACGGCAGGCAAGGTGCGGATGGACGATTTGTTCATGGGAAAGCTCCTTTGATGAGTTGGAGTGACGAACTTGCCACTGGCCAAGAACGAACACTCGAAGCCCAAGGATGACATCCGGATCGCGCCATCGACGCGCTGGCGCGGAAGTCGGGCACTTGGCCTACGCGTGCTGCGGCATGCCGGCCGACGCATCGATCAGCGATGACAGACGCGGCAGCGCCGAAACGGCGTTTCGCGTGGTCGCCTGCGCCAGCGCATCGAGCGCGATACCGCGCAGCCCGGCCACGACTTCGGCGATGCGCGGCAGCTCGCCCGGCTCGTTGCGACCCTGCGGCTCGCCCGCCGCACGCTGCGCTTCGGTGCGGTAGAGCCAATGCGGCTGGATGTCGGGCGCATCGGTCTCCATCACGATCGACGCGAGCGGCAGCGTTGCGGCAAGACGCCGCAGCTGCAATGCGCGCTCGAAGGTCACGGCGCCGCCGAAGCCCAGCTTGAGGCCCAACTCGATGCAGGCCTGCGCCTGCTGCGCGCTGCCGTTGAACGCATGCGCGATGCCCTGCCAGGTCTGGCCGGGCGCGACCTGCCGCAGATGCTTCAAGACCTTGTCCACCGACCGGCGCACATGAATGATCACCGGCAGTCCATGTTTGCGTGCGAGTTGCAACTGAGTGTGAAAGAAGCGCTCCTGCTTGTCGGGATCCAGGCCCGGCACGAAGAAATCGAGCCCGATCTCGCCCACCGCCACCAGGTGCGGGTCGTCGCGGTGCGCGGCAAGTTCCGCGTCGAGCAGCGCCAGGTGCTCGTCCTGCGCCTCGTTGGTGCACATCGGGTGGATGCCCAGCGCGTAGGCATCGTTCTGGGCATGCGCGAGTTCGCGCACCGTTGCGAAGTTGGTGGCCGCCACCGCCGGAATCACGCACAGGGCAACGTTCCGGGCCGCCGCACGCGCCCGTATTGCGGGCATTTCGGTGCCGAATTCCGGTGCATCGAGGTGGCAGTGGGTATCGATGAAGACGGCCATCGCGCGATGATGCCCGAATGCATGCACGGCCGGAGAAAGCGTGCTACCGTGCCTCTCTCACGCGTCGATATTTTTGCCGGAGGTGCCCGATGCGCAGGCCTGCTTTCTACAGTCGCTCGCCCCGCGCGCCGCAGGATGCGGCCGAGTCTCGAACGCCCGAGGCGTCCGACGAAGCCCAGGTGGGCGCGGAAACTCAACCGGCTAAAGCCCCGGCCTCGCGCTGGCAGCCTGGACGCCGCAGCTTCGCGCTGCTGCTTGCGGTCTGCTTCGGCGCCTCGGGCTCGGCGATTGCGCTGTGGCCGCAGCAGAACATCCGCCAATACACGCAGAAGGACATCGACGCCGCCGTGCTGCGCACCCTGCAGACCGCCACCCTGCCCTCGCCGGCCGCCAAGGCAGCCGAGATCATCCGTCCCTCGGTGGTGCGGGTGGTCGGCTACGGGCCCGAAAAGAAGACGCCGGAAGCCCAGACCCAGAAGCGCGGCAACAACGTCGCCAAGGGCAAGCCGCCCGAGGCCGACGAACCGCCGGGCGAGGTGGAGCGCGGCGTCGGGACCGGCGTCGTGGTCGTCGACAAGGGCATCATCCTGACCAACCTGCACGTGGTCGCGGGCGCCGAGAAGATCAAGGTCACTTTCGCCGACGGCCTGGAGGCGCCCGCCGTGATCACCGGCGTGCAGCCCGAGAACGACCTCGCCGTGCTGCAGGCGCAAAAGCTGCCCGACGACCTGATCCCGGCCACGATGCGCTCGACCGCCGACCTGCAGTCCGGCGACCAGGTGGCCGCGGTCGGCTTTCCCTTCGGCATCGGCCCCTCGGTCTCGGCCGGCGTGGTGTCGGGCCTCAAGCGCTCTTTCCGGTCGCCCGAGGGCAAGCAGGAGCTGGGCAACCTGATCCAGTTCGACGCCGCCGCCAACCCCGGCAATTCGGGCGGACCGCTCATCAACATGAACGGCGAGGTGCTCGGCATCGTGACCGCGATCCTCAACCCGACCCAGCAGCGCACCTTCATTGGCATCGGTTTTGCAGTGCCGATCGAGAACGCGGCCTCGGCCGCCGGCTCTCCGCCTTTCTGATGGTCTTTCCGATTCCTCATCGAAAGCAGCAAGCATGAGCACAGAGAACGAACCGACCTCCGCCTCCGCGTCCACCGCCGAGCTGATGGAGCAGATCCTCTACCAGGTGAAGCGCGTCGTCGTCGGCCAGGACCGATTTCTCGAGCGCGTGATGGTCGCGGTGCTGGCGGGCGGCCACCTGCTGGTCGAAGGCGTTCCCGGGCTGGCCAAGACCCTGACCGTCAAGACGCTGGCCGATGCGGTGCGCGGCCAGTTCAAGCGCATCCAGTTCACGCCCGACCTGGTGCCGGCCGACCTGGTCGGCACGCGCATCTACAACCAGAAGACCGGCGAGTTCAGCACCTCCCTGGGGCCCGTGTTCGCCAACCTGCTGCTGGCCGACGAAATCAACCGCGCCCCGGCCAAGGTGCAGAGCGCGCTGCTCGAAGTGATGCAGGAGCGCCAGGTCACGATCGCGGGCGAGACGCACAAGGTGCCGCGTCCCTTCCTCGTGATGGCGACGCAGAACCCGATCGAGACCGAAGGCACCTACCCGCTGCCCGAGGCGCAGGTCGACCGCTTCATGATGAAGGTGCTGGTCGACTATCCGACCGACGAGGAAGAGTTCGTGATCGTCGAGCGCGTGATCGGCGCGCCGGTCGAGGCCAGCCCGGTCGCGACCACCGACCAGCTCGCGGCGCTGCAGGCAGAAGCGCGGCGCGTCTATGTCGACCCTTCGCTGATCCAGTACGCGGTCAGGCTGGTGTCGGCCACGCGCACGCCCGAGCGGCACGGCCTGAAGGACATGCGTCGCTTCATCACCTTCGGCGCCAGCCCGCGGGCCAGCATCAACCTGACCGAAGGCGCGCGCGCCCTGGCGCTCTTGCGCGGCCGCGGCTATGCGCTGCCCGAGGACATGACGGCGCTGGTGCCCGACGTGCTGCGGCATCGCGTGACGCTGTCCTACGAGGGCCTCTCCGAAGGGCTCACGCCCGACGGCCTGATCGACAAGATCATGCGGGCCGTGCCCCCGCCAGCCAAGCCGCTCGAACATGAAAAGCTGGTGGCCTAGCCGGCGCGAACGCGCCGCCAACGACGAACGACTCGCGGGCGAGGCCGCGGCGGGCTCCGCCGAGCGCCTGCTGCGCCGGCTCGAATGGACGGTGATCCGCCGGCTCGACGGCCTGCTGCAGGGCGACTACCGCACGCTGATGCGCGGCACCGGCCTCGACCTGGCCGACCTGCGCGAGTACCAGCACCACGACGACGTGCGCCACATCGACTGGAACGTCACCGCGCGCCTGCAGACGCCGCATGTGCGCGTGTTCACCGAAGACCGCGAGATGGCCGCCTGGTTCATCCTCGACCTGAGCCGTTCAGTCGACTTCGGTTCCGGCCGCAAAGCCAAGCGCGAGATCTCGGCCGGCTTCGTCGGCGTCATCGCTCGCCTGCTCACGCGGCACGGCAACCGCGTCGGTGCGCTGGTCTACGGCAACGACGTCGAGGCCGTGATCCCGCCGCGCAGCGGCCGGCGGCACGTGCTGCACCTGCTGCACGCGATGGAACGCCGCGCCGAAAAGAAGAACGCGCCGGTCCAGAAGGGCATGACCCGGCTGGCCGATCTGCTCAAGTCGGCAGCGGTGCTGATGCCGCGCCGCTCGACCGTGTTCGTGGTGTCCGATTTCCTGAGCGAGCCCGGCTGGGAGCTCCCGCTCGCTCAACTGGTGCGGCGCCACGAGGTGGTGGCGGTGCGCCTCTTCGACCCGCTCGAACTCGAGCTGCCCGACCTCGGCCTGGTGCCGCTCACCGATGCCGAGACCGGCGAGCAGCTCTGGGTCGACACGCACGACGCGAGCTTCCGCAAGCGCTTCGCCCGCGTTGCCGCAGAGCGCGAAACAACCCTGCGCGAGACGCTGGCCAAGGTCGGCGTCGACGCGCTCGAACTCTCGACCAACGACGATCTGGTGGAAGCCATCGTGCGCTTTGCCGACATGCGCAAGCGCCGCGTGCGCGCCGGGTCGTCCAACCCGAAGGCGGTGGCAGCATGAACTTCCTCTGGCCTCAATTCCTCTGGCTGTTGCTCGCGGCGCCGCTGCTGGTGCTGCTGTACTTCTGGCTCATGCGGCGCAAGAAGAAGCTGGCGCTGCGCTACGCCAGCCTCTCGATCGTGCGCGAGGCGATGGGCGTGCGCCAGAACATTCGCCGCCACATCCCGCCCTTCCTGTTCCTGCTCGCGATGATCGCGATGCTGATCGCCGCCGCGCGGCCGATGGCGGTGGTGGTGCTGCCCTCGAACCAGCAGACCATCATCCTGGCGATGGACGTGTCGGGGAGCATGCGCGCGGCCGACGTGCAGCCCAACCGCCTCGTGGCCGCGCAGGAAGCGGCCAAGAGCTTCCTGAAGGAACTGCCGCGCCACGTGAAGGTCGGCATCGTCGCCTTCGCCGGCAGCGCGAACGTCGCGCAGCTGCCGACCACCAACCGCGAAGACCTGGTCACCGCCATCGACTCCTTCCAGCTGCAGCGCGCGACGGCCACCGGCAACGCCATCGTCGTTTCGCTGGCCACCCTGTTCCCGGATGCGGGCATCGACGTCTCGAACTTCGGCCCCCAGAGCAGCCGCCAGCGCGGCGTGCCGCTCGAGCAGGCCGGCAAGGGGCCGCAGAAGGAGTTCACGCCGGTGGCGCCCGGCTCCTACACCTCGGCCGCCATCATCATGCTGACCGACGGCCAACGCACCACCGGCGTCGACCCCCTCGATGCGGCCAAGGTCGCGGCCGAGCGCGGCGTGCGCGTCTACACCGTGGGCATCGGCACGGTGGACGGCGAGACCATCGGCTTCGAAGGCTGGTCGATGCGCGTGCGCCTCGACGAGGAAACGCTCAAGGCGATCGCCAACAAGACACAGGCCGAGTACTACTACGCTGGCACCGCCACAGACCTCACCAAGGTCTACAACACGCTGAGCTCCAGGCTCACGGTCGAGAAGAAGGAAACCGAGATCTCGGCGCTGTTCGCGCTCAGCGCCGCCGTGCTGGCCCTGCTCTCCGCCGGCCTCTCGCTGCTGTGGTTCAACAGGATCCTGTAGCCCGTCGATGTTCGATCTGACGGGAAAAGTCGCGCTCGTCACCGGCGGCAACGGCGGTATCGGGCTCGGCATGGCCGAGGGCTTGGCGAAGGCCGGGGCGCGCGTGATCGTTGCGGCGCGCAATCCTCAGAAATCGGCCGCCGCGGTCGAGAAATTGAAGGCATCGGGCAGCGACAGCTTCGCGCTGGCGGCCGACGTGAGCGACGAAGCATCGGTGCAGCAAATCTTCGACCAGGTGGCCGAGCGCTGCGGCCGGCTCGACATCCTGGTCAACAACGCCGGCACCACGGTGCGCAAGCCGGCCGACCAGCTCGCGCTGGCCGAATGGCACATGGTGATGGACACCAATCTCACCAGCGCCTTCCTGTGCTGCCGCGCGGCCCATCCGCACCTCAAGGCGGCCGGCGGCGGCAAGATCATCAACATCGGTTCGATGATGTCGCTCTTCGGCGCGCCCTATGGGCCGGCCTACGGCGCGAGCAAGGGCGGCATCGTGCAGTTGAGTCGCGCGCTGGCTGCCTCCTGGGCGCCGGACAGGATCCAGGTCAATGCCGTGCTGCCGGGCTGGATCCGCACCGAGCTGACCGACGGCGCGCGTGCGCAGGTGCAGGGCCTCGAGGAGCGCGTCAATGCGCGCACACCCGCCGGGCGCTGGGGCCGGCCGGAGGACCTGGCATCGCGGTCTTCCTCGCGAGCAAGGCTTCCGACTTCGTGACGGGCGCGGCGATCCCCGTCGACGGCGGCTACTCGATCGCAGCCTGAGGCGGCGCCGCGCGCCCTCGCGCGCGGGCGGGTCATTCCATGCGAGCTGCTTCGGCGACATCGTCCGCGCAAACGGGTTCCAGTTCCGCGTCCATCCTCGCCACGGCCTGGTGCAGCAGGCCGCGCAGCCAGACCAGCCCCGGATCCTGCGTGCGGTACTTGTGCCATTGCATCGTCTGCTTCATCGCCGGCATCGGCATCGGCACCGGCAGCAGCCGCAGCGGCAGGGACCTCCGAGCCAGCCAGGCGAGCCGTGCGTGCAGCGTGGCGATGCGATCGGTGCCCACAACCAGATAGGGCACCGCGGCGAAGCTGTAGGTGGTGACTTCGATGCGCCGCACCCCGGGGTAGCGCCGCTTCAGCCATCCCGCGAGCGTGGGCTGGTCCATGCCGGAGGGCTGCATCACGACGTGGCCGGCCGCAGCGTACTGCTCCGCCGTCAGCTGGTCGGCATGCCCGAAGCGGCCGCCGCTCCAGACCACGCAGACGAACTGCTCCTCGAACAGGATGTCGAAGGGATGAGGCTCGGGCGTGCGGTATTCCAGCGGCAGGACGAGCAGATCAGCCTCGCCGCTCTCCAGCTCCCGGTGCGGCGGCCGCAGCAGCGGCAGCAGTTCGAAGCACACGGCGCGCGACTGGGCGCTGGCCAGCGCGAGCACCTGCGGCATCAGGACCATCGAGGTGTAGTCGGAGACGATCAGGCGAAAGCAGCGCTGCGATTCGGAGGGATCGAAGCCCGGCTGGGCCAGGATCGCGGAATCCACCCGCACCAGCACGTCGCGCACGGCCTCCTTCAGCGTCTCGGCGCGCGGGGTCAGCTCCAGCTTGCGGCCGACCTGCACCAGCAGCTCGTCCTCGAAATAGGCCCGCAACCGCGCCAGCGCATTGCTCGTTGCCGACTGGCTCAGGTGCAGGCGTTCTCCCGCCCTGCTGATGCTGCGCTCCGTGAGCAGCGCATCCAGGGCCACCAGCAGATTCAAGTCGAGCTTGTTGAACCGCATGCGGTGACCTCGCCCTTCGAAATCCCTGCGTGCTCCCGAGCTATTCGCGGCATCGATGCAGCGCATGGACGCAAACCATTTTACGGAGGGGTCCGACGCCCATAACCTCTGTCAAACCCTCGAATCCCCGTGCCAGGAGACAAGACCCATGGCCAGACGCCAGGAAGTTGCAGCCCATGTCCATTGAGTTGGCCTGCGAGGCCGTGGGCGACGGTCCTCCGGTGGTGATCCTGCACGGGCTCTTCGGCGCGGGGCGTAACTGGGCCCGGATCGCCCGCGCGCTCGGCGACAGTCACCGCGTCTACCTGCCCGATGCGCGCAATCACGGCGCGTCGCCCCGGGGCCAGACCATGTCGTACACCGAGATGGCGCAGGACGTCCTGGCGCTCATCGAGCGCGAGCGTTTGCAGCGGCCGCTGCTGATCGGCCACAGCATGGGCGGCAAGACCGCCATGACGCTGGCCCTCGAGCATCCGCAGGCCATCTCCGGCCTGGCGGTGGTCGACATCGCACCCGAGCGCTACAGCGACCAGTTCTCGCCCTACATGATGGCCATGCGCGGCTTCGACGCGGCCGCCGCGACCGGCCGCAACGAGGCCCGCCAGGCACTGGCGCAGGACCAGGCGGGCGACACGCCAGTGCTCGACTTCCTGATGCAGAACCTGCGGCGCCACGACGAGCGCTTCGACTGGCGCCTCAACCTGCTGGCAGTGGCCATGTGCATGCAGGAGCTGTGCGGATTTCCGCGGCGGTTCCGGCACCGGCAGTACGAAGGGCCGGCGCTGTTCCTCGCCGGGACCGAGTCGTCCTATGTGCAAGCCGAGTCGCATGACCGCATCGCACGCCTGTTTCCCCGTGCGCACCTGGAACACATCGACGACGCGGGCCATTGGGTGCATGCCGACCAGCCGGGGGCGCTGCTGCGCGCCTTGAGGCGCTGGCTGCATCGGCATGAAGCCGGCACGCCGCGCACCGCAGCTCCGCAGGCAGCGCTGGCGGTGCGCTGATCCGACTCCGACTTCAAAGAAAGCAAGCAGTCTGTTCACCATGCTCCACACCGACAACACGCCGCCCGTGCCGGCAGAGGGCAGCGCGACCCCGCGCGAGCTCGCGCAGGCCTGCCTCGACAATGCGCTCGCCCTGATCGAGTCGGTTCTCGAGGATCGCGAGGACGAGAAGGCCGCGGCCGGCGAACGCGCGGCCATCCGCGTCTGCGTCACCTCGGCGCATGTGCTGCTCGGCGCGGCCCGGCAGCTGATGGCCGAGCCGCTCCATCTGCTGGCGCCGAAGGAGCGCGCGCTGCGGCTGAAGGCGCTGATCGACGAAGCCAAGAACGGCGGCCGTGCGGCCTACCGGGCGGCGCTGATGCTGACGGGACACGAGTGATTGCAGGAGCGTGAAGAATGCCGCGCCACCATGGGTAAACCCTAGCTGGGCGGTATCGGCGGCTCGTTTCAAATAGTTATTCAACTTAACTATCGAAAAAGGGCCTCGTTCATGCAGCGTAGAAGTTTTGTCGCCTCCACGGCCGTCTTTGCCACGGGCTTGGCGCATTTGTCCTCCGCGCATGCCGAAGCCGGGGTGAGCGACAGCGAGATCCTGCTCGGCAGCAGTGCCGTGCTGAGCGGCCCACTCGGCTCGCAGATCAAGGTCGTACACAACGGCGCGGGACTGGCCTTCGATGCGGTCAACGAGCACGGCGGCGTGGGCGGACGCAAAATCAAGCTGGTGTCGCTGGACGACGAGCTGAAGCCCGAGAAGGCGGTGGAGAACTACGGCAAGCTCTTGAACGACCATCGCGTGTTCGCCTTCTTCGGCTGCGTCGGCTCGGGCACCACGGCCGCCGCGGCCAAGCTGCTGCAGCAAAGCGGCGCACCCAGCGTGGGCTGTTACGGCGTGGGCGACACGGCGCGCGAACGCGTAGCCGGCTCCGCCTACTTCGTGCGCGCGAGCAATGCGCGCGAAGCACAGGCCCTGGTCGAGCACCTGACGACCGTCGGCGTGAACAAGATGGCGATCGCCCATCTCGACAACCCGGGCGGCGCCGAAGCGGTCAAGCTCATCGAGGCCGCCATGGCCACCCACAAGCTCACGCCGACGGCAGTGGTTTCGGTGAAGGGGGACGGCTCGACCTCCGCCGCCGCCGGCAAGACATTGGCCGACAGCCAGCCGCAGGCGGTGCTGATGTACTTGGCCGGCACGGTGGCCGGCGAGGTCATCAAGGCGACCTACGGCGCCGGCAGCAAACCGATGTTCTATGGCATGTCGGTCGTCCCGGGCGAGATCACGGCCAAGGTGGTGCACCTGCAGGCGGGCGGACTGGCCATCTCGCAGGTCACGCCCTATCCCTGGGGCGAGGTGGAGACCGTCACGCGCGACTACCGACGCCTGGCGGAGCGCGCGCAGGTGCCGGTGGGCTACGGCAGCTTCGAGGGCTACCTGAATGGGCTGGTGATGATCGAGGCGCTCAAGCGCACCGGCCGCGACCTGACGCGTGCGCGCCTGCACGCGGTGCTGCGCGCTTTCAGGCTGCGGCTGGCCGGCATGGACATCGATTTCACGGCCGGCAGCAGCACGGGTTCGAAGTTCATCGAAATGGTTCGCGTCACGCCCGAAGGCCGCTTCGTGCGCTGACCCGGGCGCTAGGGCCTGTAAGGCTATTTGCGGCGTCGCGAAGGCCTGCCAGGGCGGGCCAATCAAGGCGCGCGACGCCGTGCGTGCGTCGGCACGCACAAGGGGAGCGCAACGCAGAGTGGCGCGCCCTGGCAGGCCTTCCCTGCGGGTTGCCCAGCCAAGGGGCCGTCTGCGGCGTTGCCCGCGCTTGCAAGGCGCAAGCCTTGCTGCGCACGGGCGCCTTGCATCCAGCCCCTTGGCTGGGCAACGCGATCCCCGCAAATAGCGTTAACAGGCCCTAATTCTCGACCCGGTTTCCCAGACCGCCCGCGTCAGCATCCGCCCCGCCCGCGCCCGGACCGCGGGTTCTACCTCGCCGCCGCGGAAGGCGCAGGCGCCGTTGACGAACACGCGCTCGATGCCCACGCTGGCGCTCTTCGGCCGGTCGTAGGTGGCGGTGTCGGCGATAGTGCGCGGATCGAACACCACCACGTCGGCCATCGCGCCCAGGCGCAGCAGGCCGCGGTCGGCGATGCGCAGGTTGCGCGCCGTCATGCCGGTCATCTTGTGCACCGCCTGTTCAAGCGTGAACAGCTTGCGCTCGCGCCAGTAGCGCGCGAACACGCGCGGAAAGGCGCCCCACAGGCGTGGATGCGGATGGCGGTCGTGCGGCAGGCCGTCGCTGCCGATCATGGTGCGCGGATGGGCGATCACGCGCTCCACGTCCTCTTCCTTCATCTGGAAGTAGCAGGCGCCGCCGGGCTGCAGGCGGCGGCAGGCTTCCTTCTGGCCGACGCCCCATTCGCGCGCGATGTCGGCCAGCATGCGGCCCGGCACCTCGGGATGCGGGTCGGACCAGGTCAGCAGGATGTCGATCACGCCGTCCACCAGGTCTTCGCGCAGCACGGTGGAGCCGGCCACATAGGGGTAGACGTCGAGCGCGATGTCCTGCCGCTTGGCGAGCGCGTCGACCAGCGGCAGGGTTTCGAGCGTGCGGCCCCAGTTGGCGGGGCCGGCGCACTTGTGGTGCGAGATCACGAGCGGCGCGCCGGCGCTGAACGCGGTGTCGCCGGCTTCGTGCATGGCCTCGATGATGGTTTCCATCTCGCTGCGCAGGTGCGTGGCATAGACGCCGCCGTGGCGCGCGACGATGCGCGCCAGCGCCGTCACTTCCTCGGCCGGCGCGGCGAAGGCCTGCTCGTAGAAGAGGCCCGAGGAAAGGCCGTGCGCACCGTCGAGCATGCAGGCTTCGAGCAGCTGGCCCATGCGCGCGCACTCGTCCTCGGTGGCGGCGCGGTCGAGCGCATCCATGGTCGCGAAGCGCAGCGTGGTATGGCCGATCAGCGCGGCGACGTTAAGCGCCGGCTGCGCCGCCTCGACCGCGGCGCGGTAGTCGGCCATCGTGGCATGGCGGAAGGAATCGATGCCCAGCAGCGTCAGCGGCGGCCGGGCTTGCGGCGTGCGGTAGGGCGCGAGCGAGATGCCGCAGTTGCCGGTAACCACCGTCGTGATGCCTTGCGAGATCTTCGGCAGGCACAGCGGATCGCGCAGCACGATCGCGTCATCGTGCGTGTGGACGTCGATGAAGCCGGGGGCGATCACCTTGCCGCGGCAGTCGACGGTTTCGAGATCGGCCGCGGCGATGCCTTCGGGCAAACGCTGGCGCAAGCCTTCGCCCATGGCCGCGATGCGGTCGCCGGCCAAGAGCACGTCGCCGGGCCAGCTCGGGCCGCCGGAGCCGTCGACCACCAAGCCGCCTTCGAGCAAGAAGATCGCCTGCTCAGCCATGCTTCACGCCTCCACCATCCCAGCTCTGCAGCGGATGCGTGCTGGCATCGATGCCGTGGCGCTGGAAGGCCTCGCGCGCGCGCTGCAGGCGCTGCACCGCGGGCTCGCCGCGGCGCTGCGCGACCAGCACGGTCAGGATCTCGATCACCGTCAGGTGCGTGAGGTAGGCATCGATGCCGACGTGCATCACCGCGTCGTCGGGCACCGACAGGCCCAGCAGGAAATCGGCCTTGGCGGCGAGCGCCGTGCCGGGCCGCGTGAGCGCGACCACCTTGGCGCCCTGCCCGCGCGCGATGTCGACCGAGTCGAGCAGCGAGGGCATGCCGCCCACGTGCGAGATCGCGATCACCACGCCGCCGGGACGCTGGGCCGCGCCCGCCACCTGCTGCAGGTGGTAGTCGGCCCAGGCGTTGGCCGAGAGGCCGAGGCGGAACAGCCGCGCCTGCAGGTCGTTGGCCATGAACCACGAGGTGGCCCCCGCGCCGTAGAGGTCCACATGCGGCGCCGCCGCGATGGCGGCCACGGCGCCGTCGAGCACTTGCATGTCGAGCTGGCTGCGCACGCCCGACACCGAGGCCGCGGCGCTGCGCGCGATCTTGCCGACCACCTCGTCGGCCGCGTCCTCGATGTTTACGCGCCGGTGCAGCGGCGAGCCGCCGAGCGCCAGCTCCTGCGCCAGCGCGAGCTTGAACTCGCGCAGGCCGGCGAAGCCGAGGTCGCGGCAGGTGCGCATGATGGTCGGCACCGAGCTGCGCGAGCGCTCGGCCAGCGTCTCGAAGCTTTCCTGCAGCGCACGGTCGGGGTCTTCGAGGATCAGGTCGAGGATGGCGCGCCGCGTAGCCGAGGCGCCGTCGCGGCTTTGGGCCATCTTCTGGAGCAGGGAGGATGTCATCGCGCTCGCCATCAGAAATGCATGGCCACGGCGTCGCTGATGCGCAAGTCCTCCTCGACCACCGGCATCCAGTGCCACTTGTCGAAGGTGGTGCAGGGGTGCGAGATGCCGAGGCCGACGCGCTCGCCGACCACGGGCGCCTGCGGCTCCTCGGCGTCGTCCCAGCGCAGGTAGGCGTGCTGGTCGTTGAGCGCCGTGATCTTCCAGCCCGGCGGCACCGCGGCGGGAACCAAGCTGCCGCGCGCGGCGCGTGCGATCGGCACCGGCATCGAGAGGTCGAAGGAGATGTCGCGCTTGCCCACGGCGAGAATCGCGAGCTTGGGCTCGGGGCGCGACTGCACCGTGGCCCACACTTCCATCGCGGGACGCAGGCTCTCGCCGCAATCGCATCCCAGGCGCTGGTCCACTGCGTTCAGCATGCGCTGGTAGAAGCCATGGTCGTGCGTGACGTAGCAGCCCGAGCGCAGCAGGCCGCGCACGCTGCGTCCGAGCCCCGGCTTCAGGCGGCCGGCCACCAGGTCGAAGATCGCCGAGCCGCCGGCCGAGACCAGCACCTCGTCGGTGTCGAACAGACCGTTGACGTCGCAATGGCGGGCGACCGCCTCGACGCGGTCCATCAGCGCGTTCGCATAGGCCGCATCGGGCCCGCTCTCGCCGGTGGCGCCCTGCCCTTCGTAGCACTCGATGCCGGCCAGCTTGACCGCCGCGCTCTCGTGCAGGCGGGTCGCGAGAGTGATCGCCTCCTCATGCGTGCGGCAGCCGGTGCGCGCGCCGTCGACGCCGATCTCGATCATCGCCTCGAAGGGCAGGTGCTCGGGATGACGCCCTGCCCAGTCCTCGATCAGCGCGAGCTGGGCCAGCGAGTCGACCAGGAACACGACGCGCAGGTCGATGTGCGCGTGCAGCAGCAGCTGGATGCCGGCCAGGTCTTCGTCGTTCACCACCTGGTTGGCGATCAGCGTGCGCCGCGCGCCGGCGGCCACGCCGACGGCGAGCTGAGTCACGGTCGCGAAAGTGAGGCCCCAGGCGCCGGCATCGAGCTGGCGCTGGAAGAGCTGCGGCGACATGGTGGTCTTGCCGTGCGGCGCGAGATCGATGCCCCACTGGCGCACGCGCGCCTGCATCCATTGGAGGTTATGTTCCAGCGCCTCGCGCTTGAGCACGGCCAGCGGCAGCGGCAGGTCGCCGGCCAGCACGTGCCAGCCGGCCTGGCCGATCTCGCTGCGACGCTTCGGCGGCTGGGTGCGCGGGTAGCCCTTGAAGCCGGTGTCGAGCAGCGGGTCGAGGAAGTCGTCGTGGTCGGTGGTCATTGGGAAATCAGCTCCTTGCGGATGCAGGCGGAAAAATGGCCCGGTGCGAGTTCGGAAAGCGGCGGCACGGTCTGCGCGCAAGCCTCGATGGCATGCGGGCAGCGCGTGCGGAAGACGCAGCCGGACGGTGGCGACATCGGGCTCGGGATGTCGCCCTGGAGCGCGACATGCTCATTCGGTACAAGCGGATCGGGCTTCGGGCTCGCGGCCAGCAGGGCCCGCGTGTAGGGATGCCGAGGGCGCTCGAAGAGTTCGCTGGTGGTCGCCACTTCCATCACCTTGCCGAGGTAGAGCACGACCACACGGTCGCACAGGTATTCCACCACGTCCAGGTCGTGCGAGATGAATAGCATCGTGAGCGACAGGCGCTCTCGCAGGTCGGCCAGGAGGTTGATCACCTGCGACTGGATCGACACGTCCAGCGCCGACAGCGGCTCGTCGGCGACGATGAACTCGGGCTCCACCGCGAGCGCGCGCGCCACGCCGATGCGCTGCCGCTGGCCGCCCGAGAACTCGTGCGGGAAGCGGCTGGCGTGCTCGGGGCGCAGGCCCACGGTTTCGAGCAGCTCGGCGATGCGCTTGTCGCGTGCGGCCGCGCCCTTGTGGAGTCCGTGCGTGGCCAGCGCCTCGCCGAGGATCGCGTTGATGCGCATCTTCGGATTCAGGCTCGCGTACGGGTCCTGGAAGATGATCTGCAGCTTGCTGCGCAGCTTTCGCAGCGGCCCGGAAGAAAGCTTGCCGATGTCGTCGCCGCGGTAGAGCACCTCGCCCTCGGTGCGCTCGACCAGGCGCAGCAGCGTGCGGCCGATGGTGCTCTTGCCGGATCCCGATTCGCCGACCAGTCCCAGCGTCTCGCCGGCGCGGATGGCGAAGGACACGTCGTCGACCGCGCGCACCGGGCGCTCGCCGCTGCCGAAGTATTTCTTGAGGCCGCGGACCTCGATCAATGGAGCGTTCATGCGGCCCTCGCCAAGGTGTCGATCGCCGGCACGCGGATGCAGCGCGCCTGCCGATCGGGGCGGGTCTCGACCAGCGGCGGGATGGCCTGCCGGCAGGCCGCCACCGCATGGTCGCAGCGCGGCTCGAAGGCGCAGCCCGGCGGCGGGGCCAGCGGGCTCGACACCTGGCCGCGGATCGCGAACAGGCGCTTGGGCTTGGGGCCCCCGCGCAGATGCGCCTTGCCGGGCAGGCAGGCCAGCAGCCCCTGCGTGTACGGATGTTCGGGCGATGCGAACAGCGGTCGCACCGGCGCGCTCTCGACCACGCGGCCCGCATACATCACGACCACGTCGTCGGCATGGTGCGCCACCACGCCGAGGTTGTGGGTGATGAAGAGGATGCTCATGCCGGTCTCGGCCTGCAGCCGGCGCATGAGCTCGAGGATCTGCGCCTGGATCGTGACGTCGAGCGCGGTGGTGGGCTCGTCGGCGATCAAGAGCGTCGGATCGCAGGCCATCGCCAGCGCGATCATCACGCGCTGGCGCATGCCGCCCGAGAGCTGGTGCGGGTATTCGTGCAGGCGCCGCGCCGCGGCCGGAATCTCCACCAGCTCGAGCATCCGCAGCGCATGCGCGAGCGCGGCCTTGCGGTCCAGCCCCTTGTGCAGGCGCACGCTCTCGGCGATCTGCTCGCCGATGGTGAAGACCGGGTTGAGGCTGGTCATCGGCTCCTGGAAGATCATCGCCAGTTCGTTGCCGCGCAGGCGCCGCATGTCGTGGTCGCCCAGTGTCAGCAAATCGACCGTCTTGCCTTCGCGCGTGACGAAGGCGGTGCTGCCGTCGACCTGCGCATTCGCCGTTTTCGGCAGCAGGCGCATCAGCGTGAGACTGGTGACCGATTTGCCTGAGCCCGATTCACCGACCAGTGCGGTGGTCTTGCCGGGCTGGGTCGAAAAGCTCACATCAGCCACCGAGCGGACGAGGCCGTCTTCGGTAGGAAAGCTGGTGCTCAGGTTCTTGACCTTGAGGCGGGGGGTGATTGTCATGTCAATTGCTCCGCCGCGCGATCGCGCTCGAGCTTCGGCCGTCGGGGGTGCGTGCCGAGGACACGGGGTATCCCCCTCCGCGAATGTCCCCCGGCTTCGCCTCCTCCTTTATTTCGCTGCGGGGGACACCCCATGCCCTCGGCACGAGAAACGTCGCGCCGTGCCGGCCGATGCACCACCACCGTGACGGATCACGCCGATGGCGTGCTCTGCGCAGCGAAATAAAGGAGGAGGCTTGCGGCCCTAGGCCGCGCCGGGGGACATTCGCGGAGCAGAGCACGCCGTCGGCGTGATCCCGCCCCCACCGCAGCCAAACCCCTTGATAAGGCGTGAGAGATGCGTTCACCCTATGCCGCCTTCTTGAGCTTGGGATCGAGCAAGTCGCGCACGCCGTCGCCCAGCAATTGCAACGAGAGCGCCGTGAAGATGATGGCGAGCCCAGGGAACAGCACGACCCAGAAGGCCCGGTCCGCATACTGCTGGCTGCCGGCGACCATGGTGCCCCAGGTCGGGATCTCGGGCGGCACGCCGACGCCGAGGAAGGAGAGCCCCGCCTCCGCGAGGATGGCGTAGGCGAAGATAAAGGACACCTGCACCAGGATCGGCGACATCAGGTTGGGCAGGATGTGGCGCCACAGGATGCGCGAGGTGCGCACGCCCAGGGCGCGCACGGCCTCGACGAAGAGCAGCTCGCGCACCACCAGCGTGGAAGCGCGCACCACGCGCGCCACGCGCGGCGTGTAGACCAGCACCAGCGCCAGCACCACATTGCCCAGCGAGGCGCCGAGAATGGCGACCAGCGCGATCGCGAGCAGGATGTCGGGGAAGGACATCATCGCGTCGACCACGCGCATCAGCGGCGCATCGAGCCGGCGGAAGAAGCCGGCCACCAGGCCCAGGAGGGTGCCCGCGACCACCGAGCCGAGCGCCGTCAACGCTGCGATCGCGAGCGAATAGCGCGCGCCGTGGACGATGCGCGAGTACATGTCGCGGCCCAGTTCGTCGGTGCCCATCAGGTGCTGGGCGCTCGGCGGCTTGAGGCGGTCGAGCACGGCCGTGTCGTTCGGGTCGGCCGAGGCGAACCACGGCGCGCCGAGCGCGAGCACCGCGATCACCAGCAGCACCAGGGCCGAGACCATCACGATGCGGCGGTGCATCAGCTGGCGGAGCATTCTTGGCATTTGCATGATTCAGATCTTCACGCGGGGATCGACGACGGCGTACAGCAGGTCGATCGAGAAATTGATGAGCACGTAGATCGCCGCGATCACGAGCAGCGCTCCCTGGATCACCGGATAGTCGCGCCTGAGCACCGCGTTCACCACCAGGTTGCCGACGCCGGGCAGGCCGAACACCGTTTCCGTCACGACCGCACCGCCGATCATCAGCGCGATGGTGAGCCCCAGCACGGTGACGATCGGCACCAGCGCATTGCGCAACGCATGCTTGAGCACCACTGTGCTTTCCGCCAGGCCCTTGGAACGCGCGGTGCGCACATAGTCCTCGCCCAGCACGTCGAGCATCGAGGCGCGCGTGAAGCGGATGATCAGCGCCGAGTTCAAGAGCCCCAGCACCGTGGCCGGCAGGATCAGCGCATGCAGGCGCTCGGCCAGCGGCGCGCCGGGCGCGCCATAGCCCGACACCGGAAACCAGCCGAGCGAGACCGCGAACAGCTGGATCAGCACGATGCCGAGCCAGAAGCTCGGGATGCTGGCGCCCAGCATCGCGATGCCGGTGAACACCTGGTCGACCACGCGCCCGCGGAACACCGCCGAGACGATGCCGCAAGGCAGCCCGATCAGCGCCGCGATCCCGACCGCCATCAGCGCCAGCAGCGCGGTCGGCTCCGCGCGCTCCATGAGCGCCTGCGTGACCGGACGCTGCAGGAAGATCGACTGGCCCAGATTGCCCTGCAGCACTTCGCGCAGCCAGTAGCCGAACTGCACCGGCAGCGGCTTGTCGAGGCCGTATTCCTTCTGCACGCGTGCGATGTCGGCGGCGGTGGCCTGGTCGCCCAGCAGCACCGAGACCGGGTCGCCCGAGGCCGCGCGCGTAAGGATGAAGACCAGCACCGCCACGATGGCGAGCACGACCAGCATGCCCGCGAGGCGGGACGAGAGATAGCGGACCATGGCGAAGGAAGCGGCAGGTGCTTACTTGATGCGCGTATTCCAGAAATACGGCCAGGTCGCCGGCTGGTAGTTGTCCAACGCCGGGCTCTTCGCCGACAGCCCGTTGAACTTGCCGACGTTCACGTACGGCACCTCGTCGTAGACCACCTGCTGCACCTTGCCCCACAGCGCGCCGCGCTTGGCCGGATCGCTCTCGACATTGAAAGCGGACAGCGCGGCCTTCTTGGCCGGCGAATCCCACCAGCCCGGCGCGCCGTCGCCGAGCTGCGGCGGCGAGAGCATGGGCTCGGGGAACTGGCCCGAATGCGTGACGTAGATGTCCCACAGCTTCGGGTCGTTGCGGCGCTGCACCAGCGTGGCCCAGTCGACCACGTTGAGCTCGACCTTGAAGCCGGCGCGCTTGAGCTGCTCGGCCATCAGGAGCGCCATGTTGTAGTGGAAGTCGTACTGGCGGCTGGTCAGCACGCGGATCGGCTCTCCCTTGTAGCCGGCCTTGGCCGCCGCCTCCTTGGCCTTGGGCGCATTGCGCTGGTTGTAGAGATCGGTGCCGCCGGTGGCGTAGAAAGGCGAGCCCTTGGGGAAGTGGTTGCCTTCGGCGACGAAGAAGCGCGTGTCGCCGAAGCCGGCCGCGAGCATCTCGCCCTCGCCGAGCGCGACCTGGATCGCCTGGCGCACAGGCTGGCTGGCGGCCACGCCTTCCTTGGTGTTGAACACCAGGTAGGGGAAGCCGAAGGACGGCGTCATGATCGGCAGCGTCTTCCCGCTGGCCTTCTCGAGGCGCGGCAGGGCTTCCACCGGCAGCAGGTCGGCATAGTCGTACTGGCCGGCCAGCGCGCCCTCGACGCGCGTGTTCGCATTGGGCACCGGCACGAAGCGCAGCTCCTCGATGGCCGCCTCGCGCTTGCCGCCGTAGCCGCTCGCGGGCTCCTTGCGGGCGCTGTACTTGTCGAAGCGCGTGAGCAGCACGTACTGGTCGGGCCGGCGCTCCTTGAACTTGTAGGGGCCGGTGCCGACGAATTCCTTCAGCGGCTGCGCGATCGAGTCCTTGGCCATGATCGCGGCCATGCCGCTCGGCAGCGCCAACTGGGCGAGCAGCGGCGCATACGGCGCCTTGAGCACCAGCTCGACGCCGAGCGGGCCCTTCGCCTTGAGGCTCTCGAGCTCCTTGCCCACCGCCTTGCCGCGCGGCGACTGCTCGATCCAGCGCTGCAGGCTCGCCACCACGTCTTCGGCGTTGAGCTCGCGGCCGTTGTGCAGCATCACGCCCCTGCGCAGGGTGATGGCGTAGGTCTTGCCGTCGGCCGAGATCTTCGGCATGGCTTCGGCCAGCATCGGCACCACGTTCCACTTGGCATCGAAGGTGTAGAGCGGCTCGTAGACGTGCTGCATGATTGTGCCGACCAAGTCGGCGGTGGAGGCCATCGGGTCCAGCGTCTGTGGCTCGGCCACCATGGCCAGGGTCGCGAAATTGCGCGGGCCCTGGGCCTGGGCCGGCGCCACGGCGCACAGCAAGCTGACGAGGAACGCGCCGAGCAGGCTGCGCTTCGAGAGGGCGGGCATGGGCATCTGGAATTCCTTCGTGGGTCGAATGGGGTGTGAAATATATTTTCTATTCGGCCGGACTTTGAAGCATCAAACGTGCCAAATCACGGGTGTTAACCCTAGGTTTTTAGATTTTTACTGAAATAGAATTTCAAACCACCCCTCAACCCAGGAGCCTTTCATGCCACTCGAATACCTCGGTACATCCCCCAAGGCCTCGGACAACCAGGTCCGCCCGTTCTCCCCCGCCGTGCGCGCGGGCGATTTCATCTACGTGTCGGGGCAGGTGCCTGCCGATGCGAACGGCGAGATCGTGGTCGGCGGCATCGAGGCGCAGACCCGGCAGGTCATGGAGAACCTCAAGTCGGTGCTCGCGCTGGCCGGCGCCACATTCGACGACGTCTGCAAGACCACGGTATGGCTGCAGGACGCGCGCGACTTCGGTGCCTTCAACCGCGTCTACATGGGCTACTTCGGGGCCGGCCGTCCCGCGCGCTCGACCACCGAGGCGCGGTTGATGGTCGACGCCAAGGTCGAGATCGACGTCGTGGCCTACAAGCCGAAAGCCTGATGCCGATGCGCCCGAGCCGACGCGACGCCCTGTTGTGGGCTCTCGGTCTGACGACCTTGCCCGCGGCGCGGGCGGCCAGGGCCAGGCCCGGCCCCGCGCCTGCGGAAACCTGGCCGCGCGCATCGCAAGTGCCGGGCGGCGTCGCCCGCCTTTCGCTGGGACCGGCTGCTGCGCGGCCGGTCGCGCTCACTGACGGCGATGTCCCGTTGCTGGTGCTCGGAGACGCCATCGAATGGTCGGCGCTGGTCGGCATTCCGCTCGCCGCGGCGCCGGGCGAGGCGGCGATCAGGATCGTCGCGGGCCAAGGCGCCAATGCACGCGAACTGCGCTACACCATCGCGCCCAAGGCCTACCGCGAGCAGCGGCTGAAGGTCGCTCCCCGCACGGTCGACCTCTCGGCCGAAGACATGGCGCGCTACGAACGCGAGCGAACGCACCAGCAAAAGGTGGCGGCCACCTTCAGCCAGCCGCTGCCGCCCGGCGAGCTGCGAATGAAGGTGCCGGTGCCGGGTCGACGCTCGAGTTCCTTCGGCTTGCGGCGTGTCTTCAACGGTGAGAAGCGCAATCCGCACAGCGGCATGGACATCGCGGCCGCCACCGGCGTGCCCGTCGGGGCGCCGCTGCCGGGCCGCGTGATCGACACCGGCGACTACTTCTTCAACGGCGGCACGGTTTGGCTGGACCATGGCGGCGGCTTGCTCACGATGTATTGCCACCTGAGCGCCGTCGACGTGAAGCCGGGGGAGTTGGTGAAGACCGGCGAGCGCCTCGGCGCCGTCGGCGCCACCGGCCGCGCGACGGGCCCGCACCTGCATTGGTCGGTGATGCTCAACCGGGCGATGGTGGATCCGGCGCTCTTCATCGCCGCCTAGGGACTTGCAACAGGCCCCAGTCCGCTGAATCATTGAAATGGGCGGTGAGGGACGCCCGAGACGGGATGCGATGCAAGGCGCAAAGCGCAGCGATACCCGTAGGTATCGCGAGCATTTGCAACGCCGCAGCGCGCCCGTCTCGGGTGGACAGCG
>NZ_RWKI01000020.1 GCF_003984645.1 Variovorax sp. MHTC-1 | reverse complement strand
GCCCTAACCGGGCTTACAGCAGACGGCAATGGAGCCCGGAAGCGGCTGTTGGATGCTCGCTGAACATGCGTCGGCGGAACTTTGAAAACCCGACCGGTGCAATTTTGAAAACGGCGCTCGTAAGCTGTTGATTTCCTTGGGTAACCAAGCGAGACAACCTTGGAGGAACTCACGGCCGCGGCGGCGAGCCGCCGCCGACCAGCGCGACCGCGCTCGCGGTGTGATGGGGGCTGCAGGTCGGCCTGTGCATCCAGCGCTCGACGGCGAAGCGGCCATGCAGGCTGGCGACGGCCGCGCTCTCCAGCGCCTCTTCGACGCTCATGGCCGGCAGCAGCCCGGCGAAGCGCTGGGCCAGCATCGACTTGCCGGAGCCCGGCGGTCCCACCATCAGCAGGCTGTGCTGGCCGGCGGCCGCGATCTCGAACGCGCGCTTGGCGCCAGCGTGTCCCTTGACCTCGGCCAGGTCCGCATGCCGCGCACCCGACCCGCCGGGCGTCGGCTGCACGCGCGCCCAGCCCCCATCGGCGGGCGGGTCGGCGAGCACCGCACTGCCGGCCGGCAGAAACTGCCGCACCACGTCGAGCAAGTGGACGGCGCCATAGACTTCCGCGCCCGGCACCAGCGCGGCCTCCTGCGCGCTGTCGGCCGGCAGCACCAGCCGGGTGGCGATTCCGCGGCTGTGCAAGGCCAGCGCCATGGCGAGTGCACCACGCACGGGCCTCAACTGCCCCGACAGCGAAAGTTCTCCCGCGAACTCGTGGCCGGCCAGCCGCGGCGCGTCGATCTGGCCGCTGGCGGCCAGGATGCCCAGCGCGATCGGCAAGTCGAAGCGGCCCGAATCCTTGGGCAGATCGGCCGGCGCCAGGTTGACCGTGATGCGCTTGCTATTGGGAAATTCGAGTCCGGCGTTCTGGATCGCCGAGCGCACGCGCTCGCGCGCTTCCTTCACTTCGACGTCCGCCAGGCCCACCAGCGTGAAGCTGGGCAAGCCGTTGGCCAGATGCACCTCGACCGTGACACTGGCAGCTTCCAGGCCGAGCAAGGCACGGCTTTGCACCAAAGACAAGCTCATTTCTCTCCCTTTCCCCAAGATGGTGCGCCCATCTTTTGCTCATTGTTGCAATGTGCACCTGTCCCAGGCCCTTCCCAGCGCGAGACGGGCGGTTTGGCACGCTCCCTGCTTTGAGATGGCTCCATCCCATTCCAAAACCTCCGAGGAGTCCTCTCGATGATGCACCGTAAAACCGCCACTGCCCTGGCCGTCGTCTCGCTGGCTGCCATGCCCTTGCTCGCGAGCGCCCAGCTCACGGGCAACGTTGCACTCACCAGCAACTACAAGTTCCGCGGTCAGGATCAGGACGTGCTCGGCAGCAACGGCTTCGCCAAGACCAAGGCCTTCAAGCCCGCCATCCAGGGCGGCTTCGACTACGCCTTCGGCGACAGCGGCTTCTACGTGGGGAACTGGAACTCCAGCGTCAACTGGCTCGCAGGCAACGACATCGAGAGCGACATCTACGGCGGCTACAAGTTCAAGGCCGGCGTGTTCGACCTCGACTTCGGCGCGCTCGCGTACATCTACCCGGGCAACGCCCGCGGCAACACCACCGAGCTCTACGGCGCGGCCACCTATGCCAACGAGGCCATCGGCGCTTTCACCTTCAAGTACTCCCACACCGTCTCCAAGGACTACTTCAACTACGCCGGCGAGCGCGACGGCTCGGGTCTGAAGGGGCGCAACACCGGCTACTTCAATCTCGCCTACACCAAGGAGATCGTGCCCAAGGTGACGCTGAAGGCCGCGCTGGGCTACACGCGCATGAGCAGCGACATCCGCAGCCTGGGCTACAAGAGCTACGTGGACTACAACGTGGGCGCTGCCTACGACTTCGGCAACGGCCTGTCGCTGGCCGGTTCGGTGCAGGGCGCCAACAGGAAGAACTCGTACCTGCTGGCGTCCGGGCCCGACCTGGGCTTCGGCGCGCCGACCTGGTCGCCCAACAAGGCACGATTCATCGTCACGCTGACCAAGACGCTCTGATCGCGAGAATGCGCGGTCCTCTGTTCCATCTGTAGGAGAAACATCATGAAGCTGGTCACAGCCATCATCAAACCGTTCAAGCTCGACGAGGTGCGCGAAGCGCTCTCGGCGATCGGTGTGCAAGGGATCACCGTGACCGAGGTCAAGGGCTTCGGGCGCCAGAAGGGCCACACCGAGCTCTACCGCGGCGCGGAGTACGTGGTCGATTTCCTGCCGAAGGTCAAGATCGAAGCCGCCGTGGCCGACGAACTGGTCGAGCGCGTGATCGAAGCCGTCGAAAGCGCCGCGCGCACCGGCAAGATCGGCGACGGCAAGATCTTTGTCTACGACCTGGAGCAGGTCGTTCGCATCCGTACCGGAGAAACAGGCCGCGAAGCTCTTTGACTTCACGGCACGAAAGAAAAATCGACATGAAAAAATTGCTCGTCTCTCTCGCGCTCGGCCTGAGCGTGCTCGCTGCCGGCAGCGCCGGCTTTGCGCAGACGCCGCCGGCGGCGCCCGCGGCCGAAGCGCCTGCAGCCGCGGCGCCGGCCGCCGCGCCTGCTGCAGCGCCTGCGGCCCCCGCTGCGGCACCGGCCGCTGCCGCCCCCGCCGCCGAAGCGGCAGCCGCAGCCGCACCGGCACCTTCGTTCAACAAGGGCGACACCAGCTGGATGCTGCTGTCCACGCTGCTCGTCATCATGATGACCATCCCCGGCCTGGCGCTGTTCTACGGCGGCCTGGTGCGCAGCAAGAACATGCTGTCGGTGCTGATGCAGATCATGGTCACTTTCTCGATGATCGTGGTGCTGTGGCTCATCTACGGCTACAGCCTCGCCTTCACCGAGGGCAACTCCTTCATCGGCGGATTCGACCGGCTCTTCATGAAGGGCGTCTTCGATCCGGCCACCGGCGCCTTCGCACCGGGCGCGACCTTCAGCAAGGGCGTCTACATCCCCGAGCTGCTGTTCGCCGCCTTCCAGGCCACCTTCGCCGGCATCACCTGCTGCCTGATCGTGGGCGCCTTCGCCGAGCGCATCAAGTTCTCGGCCGTGCTGCTCTTCATGGTGCTGTGGTTCACCTTCAGCTATACGCCGATCGCGCACATGGTCTGGTTCTGGATGGGCCCGGACGCCTACGCCAGCACGGACGTGGTCGATGCCATGAACGCCAAGGCCGGCCTGCTCTGGCAATGGGGCGCGCTCGACTTCGCGGGCGGCACCGTGGTGCACATCAACGCCGCCGTGGCCGGCCTGGTCGGCGCTTTCCTGGTCGGCAAGCGCATCGGCTACGGCAAGGAAGCCTTCACCCCGCACTCGCTCACGCTCACCATGGTCGGCGCCTCGCTGCTGTGGGTCGGCTGGTTCGGCTTCAATGCCGGTTCCGCGCTCGAAGCGGGCACCAGCGCCGTCCTGGCCTTCATGAACACCTTGTCGGCCACCGCAGCCGCCGTGCTCGCATGGTCCATCGGTGAAGCGCTGATGAAGGGCAAGGCCTCGATGCTGGGTGCCGCGTCGGGCGCCGTTGCCGGCCTGGTCGCCATCACGCCGGCCGCCGGCAACGTCGGCCTGATGGGCGCGATCATCATCGGCTTCGTCGCCGGCTTCGCTTGCCTCTGGGGCGTCAACGGTCTCAAGAGGATGCTCGGCGCGGACGACTCGCTCGACGTGTTCGGCGTGCACGGCGTCGGCGGCATCGTGGGTGCGCTGCTCACCGGCGTGTTCAACACCCAGGCGCTCGGCGGCCCCGGCTTGGTGGGCGACTGGGTCACGGCCGGCATCGTCTCCAACGGCATCGGCGCCCAGGTCTGGGTCCAGCTCAAGGCCGTGCTGCTGACCATCGTGTGGTCGGGCGTGGTGTCCTTCATCGCCTTCAAGATCGTCGATCTCACCGTCGGCCTGCGCGTGAGCGAAGAAGAAGAGCGCGAAGGCCTCGACATCTCGTCCCACGGCGAAACTGCCTACAACCGCTGAAACGAAACGGATCAGCTCAAGCAAGCAAAAGTCTCCTTTGGATGTTCGACCCGCGAGCGCTTCGGCGCGAGCGGGTCTTTTTTTGGCCTAAGCTGGCGCCATGTGGACCACGCTAGACGACAGCCTCTGCCAGCTCGGTGAATCGCCGTTCTGGCATCCGCATGAACGATCGCTCTACTGGCTCGACATCCCGGGGCGCGCCGTGTTGCGAACGCGTGGCGAGATCGGCAGCCATACCGTCGAGCGATGGCATCTGCCGACCGAGCCCGGCTGCATGGCGCCGGCCATGAGCGGCGGCCTGGTGATCGCGCTGCGCGACGGCATCTACCGCGCGCGCGAGTGGGGAGGCCCGCTCTCGGTCATCGCGAAGGTCGACCACGACGCGCGCACCATGCGCTTCAACGACGGCAAGTGCGATGCATGGGGCCGCTTCTGGGCCGGCACGCTGAACGAGGCCAAGGACCGGCCGAACGCCGCGCTCTACTGCCTCGATGCGCAAGGCGGCGATGCGCCGCGGCTCATGCAGATGGCGAACGAGGCCACCACCGGCAACGGCCTCGCCTTCTCGCTCGATGCCAGGACGCTCTACTGGGCCGACACCGCGGCGCACCGCGTGCGCGCCTGGGACTGGGCGGCCGAGGCCAATGCGCTCTCGCGCCCACGCGTGTTCCGGCAGTTCGACGCCAAGCCCGGCGGCTGGACGCCCGAATCGCCGCTGCGCTACGAAGGCCGGCCCGACGGCGCCACCATGGACGCCGAGGGCCACTACTGGGTGGCGATGTTCGAGGGCGGCCAACTGCTGCGCTTCGCGCCTTCGGGCGAGCAGGTGGATGCGCTTCCCACGCCCGTGCAGTGCCCCACCATGCCTTGCTTCGGCGGTGATGATCTGCGCACGCTGTTCGTCACCAGTGCCCGCAAAGGCCGGCCCGCGGCCGAGATCGAGCAGCGCCCCGCCTCGGGACAGGTGCTCTCGATACGGGTGGAAGTGTCAGGACTGCCCGTCCATTTCTTCACCGATTGATCTAGGGCCTGTTAACGCTATTTGCGGGGATCGCGTTGCCCAGCCAAGGGGCTGGATGCAAGGCGCCCGCGCGCAGCAAGGCTTGCGCCTTGCAAGCGCGGGCAACGCCGCAGACGGCCCCTTGGCTGGGCAACCCGCAGGGAAGGCCTGCCAGGGCGCGCCACTCTGCGTTGCGCTCCTTGTGCGTGCCGACGCACGCACGGCGTCGCGCGCCTTGATTGGCCCGCCCTGGCAGGCCTTCGCGACCCCGCAAATAGCGTTAACAGGCCCTAGCCCCCACGTTCCGTCACTTCGTGTACACGCCTGGACCGCGGGCGGTACGATCGCCCGATGGATCCAGCCTTTCGCCAGATCGCCGAGCGCATCCGCGCCGCAGCCGCCGCCGGCACGCTTTTGCACATCCGCGGCGGCGGCACCAAGGACTTCTATGGCGAGCCGCCGCAGGGCGAGCCGCTTGCCACCGCCGCGCTCGCGGGCATCACGAGCTACGAGCCGAGCGAGCTGGTCGTCACCGTGCGTGCCGGCACGCCGTTGGCCGAACTCGAAGCGCTGCTTGCGCAGCAGGGCCAATGCCTGCCCTTCGAGCCGCCGCACTTCGGGGAAGGCGGTACCCGCGCCGAGCCCTTGGGCGAGCGCGTCATGGACAGCGGCACCGCCGCAGGGAGCACAGCGACCGTAGGCGGCATGGTCGCGGCGGGCTTGAGCGGCCCGGCGCGGGCCAGCGTCGGCGCCGTGCGCGACTATGTGCTCGGCGCCACCTTGATCAACGGCCGCGGCGAAGTGCTCAGCTTCGGCGGCCAGGTCATGAAGAACGTCGCCGGCTACGACGTCTCGCGCGTGCTGGCCGGTTCGCTGGGGACGCTGGGCGTCATCGCCGAGCTCAGCCTCAAGGTGCTGCCCGTTCCGCCAGCCGAGGCCACGCTCGCATTCGAATGCAACCAGGCCGATGCGCTGCGCCTGCTCAACGGCTGGGGAGGCCAGCCGCTGCCGCTCAGTGCGAGCCGCTGGTTGGAAGAGGGCGGTGCGGGACGTCTCTGGCTGCGACTGCGCGGCGCGGTGGCGGCGGTCGCGGCCGCCTGCGCCCACCTCGGCGGAGAACGGCAAGACCCGGCGCAGGCCCAGGCCGACTGGCAGGCCGCGCGCGATCAACGCTTGCCATGGTTCGGCGAGCGCGCCGCGCGCGATCTGTGGCGCTTGTCGGTGCCGCAGACCGCATCGATGCCGGCGCTCGAGGGCTCGCCCCTGATCGAATGGCATGGTGCGCAGCGCTGGTATCTCGCGTCGCCCGACGAGGGCCCGAAACTGCGCGCCGCAGCCCGCGCAGTCGGCGGGCATGCGACGCTCTTCCTGCCCTCGGCCGAGCGTCGCCACCGCGTGCTCGGCCGCTTCGACGCGCTGAGCCCGCCGCTCGCGCGCATCCACCGTGCGCTGATGCACGAGTTCGATCCTCATGCCGTCTTCGATCGCGCACGGCTCTACCCGAACTGACCGAGGCCATGCAAACCGAACTCGCTCCCGAATTCCAGGGCACCACCGACGGCCGCGAGGCCGAGGCGATCCTGCGCAAGTGCGTGCACTGCGGCTTCTGCACCGCCACCTGCCCGACCTACCAGCTGCTCGGCGACGAGCTCGACGGCCCGCGCGGGCGCATCTACCTGATCAAGCAGGTGCTCGAAGGCAAGGCGCCGACGCGCAGCACGCAGCTGCATCTCGATCGCTGCCTCACCTGCCGCAACTGCGAAAGCACCTGCCCCTCCGGCGTGCAGTACGGTCACCTGGTCGACATCGGCCGCAGGATCGTCGACGAGAAGGTGCCGCGCCCGGCCGTGGAAAGCGCGCTGCGCTGGACCTTGAAGGAAGCGCTGCCTTCTCCGCTCTTCGGCCCCGCGATGAAGCTGGGCCAGTCGGTGCGCGGCCTGCTGCCGGCTAAGCTCAAGGCCAAGGTGCCGGCGCCGGAGCCCGCCGGCGAGTGGCCCACGCGCACGCATGCGCGCAAGATGCTGATGCTGGCCGGCTGCGTTCAGCCCTCGATGGCGCCCAACATCAACCGCGCCACCGCGCGCGTGCTCGACGCCGCCGGCATCGAGGCCGTCGTTGCGCCCGGCGCGGGCTGCTGCGGTGCCGTCAAGTTCCATCTGAACGACCAGCAGGGCGGCAAGGCGCAAATGCGCGCCAACATCGATGCCTGGTGGCCGTATGTCGAGGGCGGTGCGGTCGAGGCGATCGTGATGAACGCATCGGGCTGCGGCGTTACCGTGCGCGAATACGGCCACATCCTGCGCGAGGATCCGGCCTATGCGGCGAAGGCCGAACGCATCAGCGCGCTCACCAAGGATCTGAGCGAGTTGCTGCCCGAGCTCGTGCCGCTGCTCGAGGGCCGCGTCAACGCGCCGCCCGGCGTGGTCGCCTATCACCCGCCCTGCACGCTGCAGCACGGCCAGAAACTGCGCGGGGGCGTGGAAGCGAACTTGCGCGCGCTCGGCTTCGACGTGCAGATCGCGATGAACGAATCGCACCTGTGCTGCGGTTCGGCCGGCACCTACTCGGTGCTGCAGCCCGAACTGGCCTATCCGCTGCGCGACCGCAAGCTCGGCCACCTGAATCAGTTGAAGCCCGCGACCATCGTCTCGGCCAACATCGGCTGCATCACGCACCTGCAAAGCGGCACCGAGACGCCGGTGCGGCACTGGGTGGAACTGCTCGACGAGGCACTGGGCACGGCCTGAGCGCACACGGGAAAGGGGCGCGGTCCGACCCGGCAACGCGGGCGGCGGCGCGAACATGCCGGACTGTTCATTCCGGGAGCCGTCGATGCAGACCACCCTTCGATCCTTTGTCCGCGGCAGTCTTCTTTGCGCATGCGCCGCAGCGCCGTGGATCGCACAAGCCCAGTCCACGCCCATGCCCGCCATGAAAAGCCAGGGCACTGTGCAGTACGTGTGCGGCGGCATCGGCTCGGACGAATCCACCGCGATGCGCGCCGCGATGAAGGACCATCCGCTATCGCTGCTGTTCGCGCGCGCCGACGGTGCCTACCTGGCCGAGGTCGCGGTGACGATCAAGGATGCCAATGGCGCCACGGCGCTCGCCATGCGCGCGTCGGGGCCGGTATGCCTGATCGACTTGCCCGCCGGCCGCTACACCATCGAGGCAGCGACCGAAGGCGTGACGAAGAACCAGAACGTGACGGTCGGCAGCGGTCCGAAGACCGCGGACTTCCGGTTCTGACTCAGCTCGCCAGCGCCGCCTCGATGTCGCGCGTTATCGAGGCCGGCGTGTCGAGCGGCGCATAGCGCTTGATTACCCGCCCGTCCTTGCCGACCAGGAACTTGGTGAAGTTCCACTTGATCGCGGTGCTGCCCAGGAGGCCCGGCGCTTCCTTGGTGAGCCACTGGTAGAGCGGCGCCGCGCCGGAGCCGTTGACCTCGATTTTCTCCATCATCGGAAAGCTCACACCGTAGTTCTGGACGCAGAAGGCGCCGATCTCCTCGTTGGTGCCGGGGTCCTGGTTGCCGAACTGGTTGGAGGGAAAGCCGAGCACCGCGAGGCCCTTGCCGGCGTACTTCTCGTGCAGCGCTTCGAGCCCCTCGAACTGCGGGGTGAAGCCGCACTTGCTGGCCGTGTTGACGATCAGCAGCACCTTGCCCTTGTACTTGGAAAGCGGCACGGCCTTGCCGTCGATCTGCCGGGCTTCGAAGTCGTAGACGCTGGTCATGGCATGTCCTTCAGGAGGGGGGAGCGACGATCATCCTCGCCGTTGGGCGTTCGCGCAAACGAGGACCACAAGGCCGCCAGCACGATCAGCGCGCCGCCGGTCCAGATGCGCGTGTCCATGCTGCCGGCGCCGAGCGCCACCGACGAGACGCTCGCGAACAGCACTTCCGACAGCATGATGACCGAGGTGGCGCTGGCCGCGAGCCGCGCTGCGCCGTACTGCAGGCAGAAGTTGGCGAAGACGAAGCCCACGCCCAGCAAGGCGGCCCAGCCCAGCCAGCCGGGCGCGGCCGCGAGCGGCGGCGGCGCTGCCATGGCGCCGAGCGCGGTGCCCGCCAGCGCGGTTGCGCCCGCCACCAGCGCACAGCCGCCGAACACGGCGAGCGCACGCGATTCGGCGGGCGCGGCGCGCAGCCGGCGCAGCAGGATGTTGGTCACCGAGAAGCTGAAGCCTGCCGCGACGCCGAGCCAGTCCGCGAGGCTTGCGGGCACCGGCCAGTCGACCTCGGGTGTCTTGAGCACGACCGCCACGCCCACCAGCGCCAGCGCCACGCGCGCGAGCACCGCCGGCGTCGGGCGCTCGCCGAGAAAGATCCAGGCCAAGAGTACGCTCCACAGCGGCATCAGGTAGAAGAGCAGCACCACGCGCACCACGTCGCCCGTTGTCACCGCCCAGTTGAAGCACAGGTTGGTGAGGCCGGCTGCCAGCCCGAGCAGCACCAACGCCGGATGCACGGAGAAAGCCTGCCACGCATGCCGGCGCAGCCACCCCATCGCCACGAAGATCAGCGCATAGATCAGGGCCGTGGCCCACACCGGATGCAGGCCGTGGGCCTCGATCTGCCGGAAGGGAAACCACGAGACGCCCCAGACGAAGGCGTTGAAGATCAGCGCAAGTGCGGGCAAAGCAATCGAGCCATCAGTGATGCTTGTCGCTGCGCGCGATGGTCAGCAGGTGTTCGACCTCTTCGGGATACTGGCGCAGGTTGCTGCTGTGCCAGCGCTTGATGATCCACATGAAGCCCGCCACTACGATTCCGAAGGCGGTGATGGCCGAGTAGGCCGAGAGGCCGAGTCCGGTGCAGGCGCTGTAGAAGGCGCCGAGGATCAGGATGCAGGCCTGCTCGTTGAAGTTCTGCACCGCAATCGATCGGCCGGCGCCCATCAGGTTGTGGCCGCGATGCTGCAGCAGCGCGTTCATCGGCACCACGAGGAAGCCGCCGAGGCCGCCGAGCAGGATCAGGAAAGGCACGGCGATCCAGATGTTGCCGATGAAGTTCATCCCGATCACCAGCACGCCCATGCCGATGCCCAGCGGGATCACGCCGGTTGCCATGTCGAGCCGCATGCGCATCGAAGCGACGATCGCGCCGACCGCGGTGCCGATCGCGACCACGCCGGTCAGCGAGGAGGCCTGCGCGGTGTTGTAGCCGAGCGCGAGCGAGGCCCAGGCCAGCACGATGTACTTGAGGTTGCCGCCCGCACCCCAGAAGAGGGTGGTGGTGGCCAGCGAGATCTGCCCGAGCTTGTCGCGCCAGAGCCGCGAGTTGCACTGCCAGAAGTCGGGCAGCAGCGCCGCCATGTTGCGCACGAAGCCGTGCTGCGGATTCGCGCGCAGCGGCCGCATCTCGACGCCGGTGTCGGGGATGCGGGTGTTGAACCACGCGGCCAGCATGTAGACGAAGATCAGCGCGGCGATCGCGGCCTCGGGCGCCGTGTCGATGCCGGTGTCGACAACGGGCAGGTCGATCGCGAGCAGCTGGGTCGACAGCGCATGCCCCACCAGCTGCCCGCCGAGCACGATGCCCAGGATGATTGAGGCGATGGTCAGGCCTTCGATCCAGCCGTTGGCCTTGACCAGCTGGGAGGCCGGAAGCAGCTCGGTCAGGATGCCGTACTTGGCCGGCGAATAGGCCGCGGCGCCCAGGCCGACGACCGCATAGGCCAAGAGCGGATGCGTGCCGAACAGCATCATCAGGCAGCCCACCACCTTGATCGCGTTGCTGATGAACATGACCCGGCCCTTGGGCAAGGCATCGGCGAAGGCGCCGACCAGCGGCGCCAGCGCGACATAGAAGATGGTGAAGATCGGCACCAGCGCGGCGCGCTGCCACTCGGGCGCGCCATCGCTTCGCATGAGTTCCACCGCAGCAACGAAAAGCGCGTTGTCGGCCAGCGACGAAAAGAACTGGGCCGACATGATGGTGTAGAAACCGCGCTTCATCGATGGGCTGGCTGGCCAGAGAATGGGGCTGCTGGCGATAGTGAAAAAAGGCCGCGGTACTGGCGGAATGCGCGGTTATAGCATGGGGGTGCAGTGTCAAAATGACGCCACACGCGGGCTTTTACGGCGTGTTCGTGCGAATGTTTTCAGCTCAGCCATCGGGTTCATCGTGCCTCGTCCCATCCTCGCCACCATCCATACCGCAGCGCTTCGCCACAACCTCGATCGCGCGCGCCGCTCGGCGCTCGAAGCGCGCGTCTGGGCCGTCGTCAAGGCCAATGCCTACGGGCACGGCATCGAGCGCGTGTTCGACGCCTTTCGCGGCGCCGACGGCTTCGCGCTGCTCGATCTGGCCGAGGCCGAACGCGTGCGCGCGCTCGGCTGGCGCGGCCCGGTGCTGCTGCTCGAAGGCGTGTTCGAGCCGCGCGACCTCGAACTCTGCTCGCGCCTCGATCTGTGGCACACCGTGCACTGCGACGCGCAGATCGACATGCTGGCCGCCCACAAGACGCAGGCGCCGCAGCGCGTCTTCCTGAAGATGAATTCGGGCATGAACCGCCTGGGCTTCACGCCCGAGCGCTTCCGTTCGGCCTGGACGCGCCTGAACGCGCTGCCGCAGGTCGACGAGATCTCGCTGATGACGCACTTCAGCGACGCCGACGGCCGCCGCGGCATCGACCACCAGCTGGAGGTCTTCGAGCGCACCACGCAGGACCTGCCGGGCGAGCGCTCGATCGCCAACAGCGCCGCCACGCTGCGGCACGCGGCCGCCACGCGCGCCGACTGGGTGCGTCCCGGCATCATGCTCTACGGCAGCGCGCCCGACTTCCCCGAACACGATGCGGCGCACTGGCAGCTGCAGCCGTCGATGACGCTTTCCACGCGGCTGATCTCGGTGCAGACCTTGAAGGCCGGCGACACCATCGGCTACGGCTCGCGCTTCACCGCCGACGGCCCGCTCACCGTCGGCGTCGCCGCAGTGGGCTATGCCGACGGCTATCCGCGGCACTGCGACACCGGCACGCCGGTGCTGGTGAACGGCGTGCGCACACGCATGGTGGGCCGGGTGAGCATGGACATGATCACCGTCGACCTCACGCCGGTGCCCGATGCCGAGATCGGCAGCGAGGTCACCCTGTGGGGCCGCGCGTCGAACGGCGCGCTGCTGCCCATCGACGAGGTCGCGCAGGCGGCCGGCACGATCGGCTACGAACTCATGTGCGCCGTCGCGCCGCGGGTGCCCGTCGCGGTCGATTGAAAATCCAATCGGACTGGCGCGCGGTACGCCTCCAGGAAACGCAGGTCGAGCGCGACCCGCGCCGCAACTATGTGTCGGCTCGTGCCGCAGTGCGGGGCGCTGCGAGCCATTCGGGAAACACCGCGGAACCGGCTTCGCCGGGCCGCCGGTGTTGCCCCCGGAGAGGGGGGTGGCGGAACACACGAAGTGGGGGAGCCTGGGGGTGAGCTAGGGCCTGCTAACGCTATTTGCGGGGTCGCGAAGGCCTGCCAGGGCGGGCCAATCAAGGCGCGCGACGCCGTGCGTGCGTCGGCACGCACAAGGAGCGCAACGCCGAGTGGCGCGCCCTGGCAGGCCTTCCCTTCGGGTTGCCCAGCCAAGGGGCCGTCTGCGGCGTTGCCCGCGCTTGCAAGGCGCAAGCCTTGCTGCGCGCGGGCGCCTTGCATCCAGCCCCTTGGCTGGGCAACGCGATCCCCGCAAATAGCGTTAACAGGCCCTAATACAGGCCGAGCCGCCGCGCGTGCAGCCGCGACAGGCCCAGCAAGGCCTCGGTGAACGGCGTTTCGACCTTGGCCAGCTGGCCCAGCTCGCGCACCACCGACACCAGCGCATCGAGCTCGACCGCGCGGCCGGCCTCGACGTCCTGCAGCATCGAGGTCTTGAAGGCGCCCAGCTTGCGCGTGACCGCGTGCCGGTCTTCGGGACTCTCGGCGATCGGGATGCCGATGCGCGCGCCGATCTCCCTGGCCTCCAGCATCACGGCCGAGATGAAGCCGCGCACCAGGTCGTCGGCAAGGATCAGGTCGGTGGTGGCGCCCGTGATCGCGCTGATCGGATTCACGGTCATGTTGCCCCAGAGCTTGTACCAGACGTCCTTCTGGATCTGCGCGGAGAGGCGCGCTTCGAAGCCCGCCTGCTTCAACAGCGCCTCGAGCCGCGTCGCGCGCGGCGTCGCCTCGCCCGAAGGCTCGCCGATGATCAGCCCGTTGCCGAAGTGATGCCGGACCACGCCGGGCGCATCGAGCGAGCAGCTCGCATGCACCACGCAGCCGATCACGTGCCGCGCGGGAATCGCCTCGCCGATTTTTCCGCCCGGGTCCACGGCCTGCAGCTGCGTGCCGGCCAGGCTGCCGCCGAAGCCACCCTGCAGGAACCACCAGGGCACACCGTTCATCGCGGTCAGCACGATGGTGTCGGGGCCGAGCAGCGGCGCGATCTGTTGCGCCACGGCCTGCAGAGCGGGCGCCTTGACGGCGATCACCACCAGGTCCTGCACGCCCAGCGTTGCAGGGTCGGCCACGGCATTCACCGGCACGCGCGTGCGCTGTTCGCCGCGCATCAGCGAGAGCCCGTCGCGCTGCAGCGCCTCGAGCGTCGCGCCGCGTGCGACCACGTTGAGCCGATTGCCCGCCTGCGCGAGGCCGGCACCGATCCATCCGCCGATCGCGCCGGCGCCGTAGATGCAGACTTTCATGGTTCAGTGCTTGTAGGAATCGTCGATGCGATCGACCTGACGCACGAGCGCGTCGAACACGTCCTGCCCGCCGCCGTGCTTGGGATTGAACTGCAGCGCGTCACGCGTGCACTTGCGCGCGATGTCTTCGGACACCGGAATCGCCGCGCCCATGGACAAGGTCGCCATCTGGATCTCGCAGGCGCGCTGCAAGGTCCACAGGATGGCAAAGGTCTGCGGCAGCGTCTGGCCCCAGGCCAGCAGGCCGTGGTTGCGCAGGATCACGGCCTTCTTGTCGCCGATGCTCTTCAGGAGCCGCGGCCCTTCGTCGGCATGGATCGTGATGCCTTCGAAGTCGTGGTACGCCACCATGCCGTGCAGCTGAGCGGTGTAGAAGTTGGTCTGTTGGAGGCCGCCCTGCAGGCAGGCCACGGCCACGCCGGCCGTGGTGTGCGTGTGCATCACGCAGTGCGCATCGGGCAGCCCGTCGTGGATCGCGGCATGCACCGTGAAGCCGGCCGGGTTGACCGGATGGGGCGAGCCGTCGAGCACCTTGCCCTGCAGGTCGATCTTGACCAGGTTGCTCGCGGTGACCTCGCTGTAGTGCAGGCCGAAGGGATTGATCAGGAACTGCGGGGATCTCGAAGCCCCTCCGGTGGCGCCACCGGTCACGCTGTCGGGCAGCCGCACCGTGATGTGGTTGTAGATCATCTCGGTCCAGCCCAGCATCGCGAACACGCGATAGCAGGCGGCGAGCTGAAGGCGGGCCTCCTGCTCGTCGGGATGGATGGCGGGGCGGGCCGGCGCGTTGGCCGGCGGGGCGAGATGGGTGGTCATCGGCAGTTCCTTTGGGTATCAATGGCCTGCCGCGCGTGAGTACCTCTGACTCGTCGGGGGACACCGCGGAACCGGCTTTGCCGGGCCGCTGGTGTCGTGCCCTTGAGGGGGGAGGCGGCTACACGAAGCGAGCAAGCAACGGGGGTGGGTCATCCTTCCGCAGTAAAGCCGACCTGCTTCACGATCGGCGCCCACTTGGCGGTGTCTTTCTTGATCAGCTCGGTCAGTTCCCCGGGCGTCGAAGACATCGCTTCGAGGCCGAAGGTCGACAGGCCGTCGATCACTTCCTTGGTGCCCAGCGCCGTCTTCATCGCGGCATTCAGCTTGGCCACCACTTCGGGCGAGGCCTTGGCCGGCAGCAGGAAGGCGAACCACTCGCTGTGCGCCATGTCCTTGATGCCCTGCTCGCCGAAGGTCGGCACCTCGGGCGCGAAGCGGCTGCGCTTGCTGCCCGAGACGCCGAGGATGCGCACCTTGCCCGTCGGCAGGTGCTGCGAGATGTCGCCGATCGGTCCCGACACGGCGGAGATGTTGCCGCCCAGCAGGTCGAGCATCGCCGGCTGCGTGCCGCGGTAGGCCGCATGCTTGAGGTCCACGCCGGCGCTCTTGCCCAGCAGCGCGCCGATGAAGTGCGGCGTCGAGCCGGCGGCTGGCGAGCCGTAGTTGGCGCCGGTCGGATTGGCCTTGGCCCAGGCGAGGAACTCGGGCACCGTCTTCACGCTGGCCGGCACGGCCGGGCCGACCGCGAAGCCGAAGTCGAAGATGCAGGCCACGGTTACGGGCGTCAGGTCGACGAGCGGGTCGTACGGCAGCTTCTTGTAGATGTGCGGGTAGATGGTGAGGATCGAGGTCGGCGTCTGCAGGATGGTCGCGCCGTCGGCCGGCTGGCCCTTCACGTAGGTGACGGCGATCTGGCCGCCGGCGCCGGTGCGGTTCTCGACCACGGCCGTATTGGCGTAGCCGGGTGCCAGCTTGCTGGCGACGCGGCGGCAGAGCGTGTCGGAGGTGCCGCCGGCGGCGAAGCCGGTGATGATCTTGGCGGTTTCGATCTGCGCTTGCGCAAAGGCTTGCTGGCCGATGCTCGCGAGCAGCGCCGAGGCGCCGGTGGTTTGCAGCAGGTGGCGGCGGTTGAAGTTCATGGTGGCGTTGTCTCCAGGGTGAGTAGTGCTTCGGGGTTGAAGCGCACGGTGAGCGCGTATTTTTCCAGCAAGCCGTCGTGCCGCACCCCCGCGTTTACCTTCAATCAGTAGGTCTTGCTCGCCGGCAGCGCCTGCGCGTTGTCCTTGAAGCGCGCGGCCAGCGCGCTGGTGCTGCGCGCGAGCAGATTGGTGTCGAGCCCCACGGCGACGAAGAGGGCGCCGAGCTCCAGGTACTTGCGCGCCTGCGCTTCGTCGGGCGTCAGGATGCCGGCGGCCTTGCCGGCGCGGTTGATGCGGGAGATGGCATCTTCGATGGCCGCCTGGACCTCGGGGTGGTTGGGGTTGCCGACGTGGCCCAGCGACGCCGAGAGATCGGCCGGGCCGATGAAGACGCCGTCGATGCCCTCCACGGCCGCGATCGCATCCAGGTTGGCCAGCGCCTCGCGCGTTTCGGCCTGCACCAGCAGGCAGACCCGTGCGTTGGCCTCCTTGGCATAGCCCGGATAGCGGCCCCAGCGCGAAGCGCGTGCACCGCCCATGCCGCGGATGCCCAAGGGCGGATAGCGCATCGCGCGCACGATGGCCTGCGCCTGCTCGGGCGTGTCGACCATCGGCACCAGGATGGTCTGCAAGCCGAGGTCGAGGTACTGCTTGATGAGCGCCGTGCCGACATCGCCATGGCCGACCGGCACGCGCGCGATCGCGTTGGCACCGGGGTAGGCGGCGATCGCCTGCGCCTGCTGCAGCACGCTGCGCAGGCCATTGGGCGAATGCTCGCCGTCGATCAGGAGCCAGTCGAAGCCGGCACCGGCGCAGATCTCGGCGCAGTAGGCATCGGCGAGGCCGAGCCAGAGGCCGATCTGCGTGCGCTTTTCGACGAGGGCTTGCTTGAAGGGATTCGTGGGTGTTTGCATGAGGGCTTGCTTTCAGACGAAGCGGAAGGAGATTGAACCCAAAGGGCCGTAGTCGGCATGAAAAGTATCGCCCGGCAAGGCGGTGGTCGGGCGCGTGAAGGAGCCGCCGAGCACCACTTCGCCGGGCTCCAGGCATTCGTCCCAGGGTGCGAGCTTGTTGGCGAGCCAGGCCACGCCGGTGGCCGGATGATTGAGCACGGCCGCGGCCACACCCGATTCTTCGATCACGCCGTTCTTGTAGAGCAGGGCGCTGACCCAGCGCAGGTCGACCGCGTCGGGCTTCACCGGCCGCCCGCCGGTCACGATGCCGGCATTGGCCGCGTTGTCGGCGATGGTGTCGAAGACGCGGCGAGGGGCCTTGGTCTCGCGGTCGAATTGCTCGATGCGCGCATCGATGATCTCGATGGCCGGCACCACGTAGTCGGTGGCTGCCAGCACATCGAAGATCGTCACGTGCGGCCCTTGCAGCCGCTTGCCGAGCACGAAGGCCAGCTCGACCTCGATGCGCGGCGCGATGAAGCGCGTGAACGGGATGTCGCCGCCCTGCTCGAAGAACATGTCGTCCAGGAGCGTGCCGTAGTCGGGCTCGGCGATCTGGCTGGACAGCTGCATCGCGCGCGAGGTGAGTCCGATCTTGTGGCCCTTGACCACGCGGCCCTCGGCCAGCTTGGTCTTCACCCATTCGCGCGAGATCGCGTAGCCGTCCTCGATGGTCATCTCGGGGAAGCGCTGGGAGAAGTGCCGCAGCTGCACGCGTGACTTCTCGCTTTCGTGCAGTTCGGCGGCGAGCTGCTGGATGACGTTCTTCGCAAGCATGCTTGTCATTTGTTGAACAGGGGATGCAGGTTGCCGCACTTGCCGTCGTAGACCTGGCCGGGCGCCTCGTCGATCTGCAGCGTGATGCCGATGTGCCGCTTCGCGAGCAGTGGCTCGAAGTGCTGCCTCGCCTTTTCCAGCAAAGCGTCCCCGATGCGCTTCTTGACTGCTTCGCTGCGTCCCGCGGCCATGCGTACGTTGAGGTAGACGAAGGCGTAGTCGCCCTTGCCGTCGGCCACCGCGTAGTGCGCGGCCGGAAAGGCCAGGACACGGGTGCCGCCGGTCGGATAGACCTGCCGGCCCTCGTCGTCGCGCTGCTCCAGCATGGCGTCGGCCATCGCGCGGCACAGCGCCGGCATGTCGGTCTCGAGCTCGATGTTGGGGGTGTAGAGGATCACCAGATGCGGCATCTTTCTTTTCCTCAGGCGGTGGCTGCTGCAGGCAGCGGCGTGACCGGAAAGATCGCGTTGATCTGCCCCGTGCCCGAGCTGCCGAAATAGGGCGTGACGATCTCGACCGGCGCCTCGTAGCGGTCCCAGCCCAGGAGGCCGAGCAGCATCGCCGTATCGTGCATGTCGCCTTCGCCCCAGCACTTGTCGGCGTACATCGGCAGCATGCCGACGAAGGTCTTCCAGTCGCCGGCTTCCCAGAGCTGGACCACGCGCCGGTCGACCTGCTCGAGGAAGGGGTCGTAGACCTTGTGCATGAACTCGGGCGCGCGGCCGTTGTCGGCGAAATGATGCGACAGCGAGCCGCTCGCGAACACCGCCACCGTGCCTTCGTAGCGCTCCTCGATGGCGCGCCGCACCGCGAGCCCGAAGCGGCCCGATTCGGTGAGGTCGTGCCAGTCGCACCAGCCGCTGATGCTGATCACCTTGTAGTGCTGGTCGGGATTCATGTAGCGCATCGGCACCAGGGTGCCGTACTCGAGCTCCAGCGTGGTGTCGCTGTGGGCGCGGCTCTTCACGCCCATCTCGTTGGCCACGTCGGCGATCAGGTGGCCCAGCGCCGGGTTGCCCGGATAGGCATAGGGCATGTTCTTGATGAAGTGCGGCAGCTCGTTGCTGGTGTAGGTGCCGCCGAACTGCGGGCCGCAGTTGATGTGGTATTCGCTGTTGACCTGCCAGTGCACGTCGAAGACCACGATGGTGTCGACGCCGAGTTTGCGGCAGCGGCGGTCGATTTCCTTGTGGCCGTTGATCGCCGCGTCGCGGCAGCCGAAGTTCGGGCCGGGGAACTCCGACAGGTACATCGACGGCACGTGCGTGATCTTGGCGGCGAGTGCGAGCGTGCCCATGGTCAGGCTCCCCAGTGCGGGATGTGGTGCGAACCCATCGACACCGCGATGTTCTTCGGCTCGCAAAAAACCTCGTAGCTCCAGGTGCCGCCTTCGCGCCCCGTGCCCGAGGCCTTGGTGCCGCCGAAGGGCTGGCGCAGGTCACGCACGTTCTGGCTGTTGACGAAGCACATGCCGGCCTCCACCGCGGCCGCGACGCGGTGCGCGCGGCCGATGTTCTCGGTCCAGACGTAGCTGCTCAGTCCATATTGGATGTCGTTGGCCAGCCGGATCGCATCGGCCTCGTCCTTGAACGGAATGAGGCAGGCAACCGGGCCGAAGATCTCGTCCTGCGCGATCTTCATGCGATTGTCGACATCGGCGAAGACGGTGGGCATCACGTAGTTGCCTTTCTTCACGCGGTCCGGAAGGTTAGGCGTTTCCAGCCCGCCGCACAAAAGCGTCGCGCCTTCCTTCGGCCCGAGCTCGATGTAGCTGCGCACCTTGGCCAGGTGGGCCTGCGAGATCATCGGGCCGACGATAGTCTTCTCGTCGAGCGGGTCGCCTACCACGATGCGCTTCGCGCGCTCGGCGAACCTGGCGGCGAAGTCGGCATAGATCGACTGCTGCACCAGGATGCGGGAACCGGCGGTGCAGCGCTCGCCGTTGTTGCTGAAGATCATGAACAGCGCCGCGTCGAGCGCGCGATCGAGGTCGGCATCCTCGAAGATCACGAACGGGCTCTTGCCGCCGAGCTCCATGCTGAACTTCTTCAGGCCTGCGCTCTTGACGATGCGGTTGCCGGTGGCGGTCGACCCGGTGAAGGAGATCGCGCGCACGTCCGGATGCGCGACCAGCGGCTCACCCGCGTCCTTGCCATAGCCGTGCACCAGGTTCAGCACGCCGGGCGGAATGCCGGCTTCGAGCGCGAGCTCGCCGAGCCGCGCGGCCGTGAGCGGCGAGAGCTCGCTCATCTTCAGCACCGCCGTGTTGCCGAAGGCCAGGCAGGGCGCGACCTTCCAGGTCGCGGTCATGAAGGGCACGTTCCACGGCGAGATCAGCGCGCACACGCCGACCGGATGGAACAGCGTGTAGTTGAGATGGGTTTCGGTCGGGTAGGTGTGGCCGTCGACGCGCGTGCACATCTCGGCGAAGTAATAGAAGTTGTCGGCCGCGCGCGGCACCAGCTGCTTGCCGGTCTGCGCGATGACCTGGCCGCAATCGTCGGTCTCGGTGCGCGCGATCTCGGGCACGTGGGCTGCGATCAGGTCGCCGAGCTTGCGGATCAACCTGGCGCGCTGCGGTGCGGGCATGCCGGCCCATTTGGGAAAGGCTTCCCTGGCCGCTGCGACGGCCGCATCGACTTCGGCTTCGCCGCCAGCGGCGACCTCGGCCAGCACCTCCTGCGTGGCGGGGTTGACGGTCTGGAAGTAGTCGCGGCCGGCGACCGGCTTGCCGTCGATGAGGTGATCGATCTTCATGAAGGTCCTAGTCGAGTTTGATGTCGCGCGCCTTGATCAGCGCATGCCATTTCTTGCGCTCCGACTCGGTGTAGCGCGTCATCGCGGCCGCATCGGCGGGGGTGGCATCCCAGCCGGCGTCGAAGAGCTTCTGCCGCACGGCGGGATCGCTCACCGCCTTCTGCAGCTCGGCGCCGAGGCGTGCCTGCACGTCCTTGGGCGTGGCTGCGGGTGCCACCAAGCCCTGCCAGGCATAAGCCTCGACGGCGGGATAGCCGAGCTCCTTGGCCGTCGGCACGTTGGGCAGCTGCGGCATGCGTTCGGCCGACAGGGCGATCAGCGGCGTGATCTTGCCGGCCTTGACGGCGCTGACGCCGCTGGGCAGGTCGAGCACGATCAACGGCACCTGCCCGGCCATCAGGTCCTGCATGGCCGGCGCGCCGCCCTTGTAGGGCACGTGCAGCAGGGAAACGCCCGCCTCGCGCTGGAACAGCTCGAGCGCGAGGTGGTGCGGGCTGCCGTTGCCAGGCGTTCCGATGCTGTACTTGCCCGGCGAGCGCTTGAGCTCGGCAAGCAGCGCCTTTGCATCGGCGAAGCCGGCATTGGGGCCGGCCGTGATGACCAGCGCCGAGCGGCCCATCATGCCGAGCAGCGCAAAGTCCTTCTCGGGGTCGTAGGGCAGCTTCTTGTAGAGGACGGGGTTGTAGACCAGCACGCCGTTGTCGGCCGAGAGCACGGTGTAGCCGTCGGCCGGCGCGCGCGCTACGTGCTCGGAAGCGATCATGGCGCCGGCGCCTGGGCGGTTGTCGACCAACACCGGCTGGCCGAGCTGCTGCGAGAGCTGGGCCCCGGCGGTGCGGGCGAGGAAATCGGTGCCGCCGCCGGCCGGGTAGCCGACCACCCAGCGCACCGGCTTGTTCGGATAGGACTGCGCAGACGCGCCGACGGCGAACAGGGATGCGCCCAATGCCACCAAAGCCGTTGCCAGCCAGGACTTCTTGACCATGTCGTCTCCTTCGTGATGTGTTCTCGGCGATGCGGGCTCAGGCCGCACCGATGGTGTTGGAGAGCGCGCCGATGCGCTCGATCTCGGTCACGACCACGTCGCCCGGCCGGCAGTCGACCACGCCGTCGGGCGTGCCCGTCAGAATCAGGTCGCCGGGCGAGAGCGTCATGAAGCTCGAGAAATACTCGATGAGGAAGGGCACGTCGAAGATCATGTCCTTCGTGCTGCCCGACTGTGTGAGCTTGCCGTTGACGGTGGTCTTGAGCGCGAGCGCCATCGGGTCTGGCACATCCTTCGCGTCGACCAGCCAGGGGCCGATGGGGGTGCAGGTGTCGCGGTTCTTCACGCGCAGGTTGGGGCGGTACCAGTTCTCGAGGTAGTCTCGAATCGCATAGTCGTTGGCCACCGTGTAGCCGCCGATGAAGTCATAGGCGTCGTCGCGCCGCACCTTGCGCGCCGTCTTGCCGACCACGATGACCAGCTCGCATTCGTAGTGCATGAACGAAACGCCGGCCGGCCGGGAGGTGATCCGGCGATGGCCGGTGAGCGTGCTCTCGCCCTTGACGAAGACCAGCGGCTCCTCGGGCGCCTTGAACGCGAGCTCCTTGGCATGGTCGGCGTAGTTGAGGCCGAGCGCGAGAATGGTGCGCGGCCGCGGCGTCGGCGCGAACGGTGGCAGCCACATTACGTCGTCGAAGCCGACCGCGCGGCCGTCGGCGAGCAGCAGGCGGCCGTCGCGTTCGATCGCGTCGTGCACCGCGCCTTCGAAGGTGATGCGTGCGTGCTTCATGGCTGTTCCCCCACCAGCGTGTTGGCGAGGGTTTCGAAACCCGGCGCGCTGATCTCGATGCGGCCGCCGGGCCGCGCCAGCGGCCGGCCGGCATCGCAGCCGAGCATCAGCACATCGCCGTGCGCGAGCGTCATGAAGGCGCCGACCTCGGCCAGCAGCTGGGCCGCGCTGCGCACCGTCTGCGAGAAGTCCACCGACTGGCGCAGCTCGCCGTCGATGCGCACTTCGAGCCTGAACTGTGCCGGATCGGCGACCTCCTGCGCATCGCGCATGGCGGGACCGATGCCGAGAAAGCCGTCCACGCACTTGAACTTGACGGGCGGGCGGAAGAAGCTGGCGTGCGGGATCGAGAGGTCGTTCATCAGCACGAAACCTTCGACGTCGCTGTCCGCGCCGATGACCATGCCGATGGTGGCGCCGACTTCGACCTCGGGCACCTTGGCCGGCACCACGATCGCGCTGCCGTGCGGACTCCAGGTATTGGCCGTCTTCACGTAGAGCACGGGTGCCTGCGGAGGGGCCTTGTAGGGCGGCTGGCTCATCAGCGGCGCCAGCGCCTCGATTTCGGCGCGGAAGTTGAGCAGCACGCCATAGACGGTGCCGGTGGGCATGAAGCTCATGGCTGCTCCAGTTCGATCACTTCGTCGAGCAGCACGTAGAGCTGCGAGAGCTTCTGCTTGCCGAGCGACTTTTCCATCCAGTCGTAGTGCGACTCGATCGCGCGCGAGAGCTTGCTCACCATGCGCGTGCCCTTGGGCGTGGCCTCGACCACGGTGCGGCGCTGGTCGGCCGGGTCGCGCTCGCGGCGGATCAGGCCGTCGCGCTCCATGCGCGCGAGCACGCCGGTCAGGCTGGGGCCGAGGATGAAGGCCTCGCGCGCGACGCGGCCGGTCTCGACCACGCCGAGCTCGCCCAGCACGCGCAGCACGCGCCATTGCTGGTCGCTCAAGCCATGCTCGCGCAGGCTGGGCCGGGTATGCGCCATGACGGCTTCGCGTGCCTGAAGCAGCAGGCGCGGCAGATTGCGGTGGACGAAGGGTGTGCTCATGAAGGGCCTTATTATTTAACATGTTAAATTAATTGCAAGTGCCTTCCGACCGGGCTTCGGCGGGGTTTTCCCTGAGCCGGGGTTGCGCCCTCCCTACACTCGGGCGATGGCCAAGGAAAAAAACCTCTTCGTCTGCTCCGAATGCGGAGGCACCAGCCTCAAGTGGCTGGGCCGCTGCCCCAGCTGCGGCGCCTGGAACACATTGATCGAGCAGGTGGCCGGCCCGGCGGGCGGCAGCGCCAACAATCGCGTCGGCACGCAGTTCGCGGCGCTCGCCGGTTCGGCCGAGCTGGCCACGCTGTCGGAAATCGAGGCCACCGACATCGAGCGCACGCCCACCGGGCTGGACGAGCTCGACCGCGTGCTGGGCGGCGGCATCGTCGACGGCGGCGTCACGCTGATCGGCGGCGACCCGGGCATCGGCAAGTCGACGCTCCTCTTGCAGGCAGTCGATGCACTGCAGCGCGCCGGCCGCAATGCGATCTACGTCACCGGCGAGGAGAGCGGCGCTCAGGTGGCGCTGCGCTCACGGCGGCTCGGCCTCGAACAGTCGCAGGTGCAGGTGCTGGCCGAGATCCAGCTCGAGAAGATCCTCGCCACGCTGGACGCCACGCGGCCCGCGATCGCGGTGATCGATTCGATCCAGACCGTCTACTCCGACCAGCTCACCTCGGCGCCGGGCTCGGTGGCGCAGGTGCGCGAATGCGCCGCGCACCTCACGCGCTTCGCCAAGGCGAGCGGCACGGCGGTGGTGCTGGTGGGCCACGTCACCAAGGAGGGCGCGCTGGCCGGCCCGCGCGTGCTGGAGCACATGGTCGACACGGTGCTCTACTTCGAAGGCGACACGCATTCGAGCTTTCGGCTGGTGCGGGCCATCAAGAACCGCTTCGGCGCGGTCAACGAGATCGGCGTGTTCGCGATGACCGAGCGCGGCCTGAAGGGCGTGGCCAACCCGAGCGCGATCTTCCTGAGCCAGCATGCCGAGCCGGTGCCCGGCAGCGTGGTGCTGGTCACGCTCGAAGGCACGCGGCCGATGCTGGTCGAGATCCAGGCGCTGGTCGACAACGGCGGGCCGAGCCCGCGGCGCCTGTCGGTCGGGCTCGACCGCGACCGGCTCGCGATGCTGCTCGCGGTGCTGCACCGCCATGCCGGCGTGGCCTGCATGGACCAGGACGTGTTCGTCAACGCGGTCGGCGGCGTGCGCATCAGCGAGCCGGCGGCCGACCTGGCCGTGATGCTCGCCATCACCTCCAGCCTGCGCGGCAAGCCGCTGCCCAAGGGCTTCATCGCCTTCGGCGAAGTCGGTCTCGCCGGCGAGGTGCGGCCCGCGCCGCGCGGCCAGGAGCGCCTGCGCGAGGCCGCCAAGCTGGGCTTCAGCGTGGCGGTGGTGCCCAAGGCCAATGCGCCGCGCAAGGGCGCGAAGGAGATCGAGGGGCTGACCATCCACCCCGTGGAGCGGATCGAGGAAGCGATGGACGTGGTGCGGCAGCTGCAGTAGCCGAGGGCACGACAATAGCGCCATGAATTTCGGCAAAGTCCTCGTCCCGCTCGCCGGCCTCGTGCTGCTCGGCCTCTCCTACCGCGCCTATGGATGGGGCGGCGTCGCGCTCGCCGGCGGCGCCATCGTGATGTTCCTGCTGATGCACTTCAACCGCACCATGCAGGTCCTCAAACGCGCCGCCGACCGGCCCATCGGCACGGTCGCGAGTGCGGTGATGCTCAACGCCAAGCTCAAGCCCAAGGTGACGCTGTTGCACGTGATCGCGATGACGCGCGCGCTCGGCGAGCAGCGTTCGCCCAAGGACCAGCAGCCCGAGGTCTTCCGCTGGACCGACGGCGGCGGCTCCTGGGTCGACGCCACCTTCGCGAACGGCAAGCTGACGGAGTGGAAGCTGGTGCGGCCCGAGGTGCCCGACGAGGAGCCGGACCAGGCCGACGCGCCGAGCGCCGATGCCGTCAAGCCCGGCGCGGCCGACGCGCTGCGTCCGCCGGTCTAGGGCCCGTCAACAGACTCTAAAACGGCGCCGATTCGTCGGCGAGCTCTTCGGCCTTGGATTGCGCAGGCGCCGCATCCGCCGCCGCGCCCAGCTTCATCTCCCCGCCCAGCGCCTCGATCAGCTCCGGCACCAGCTGGCCGAGCTCGCCGGTCGCGATCGCCGCATCGGCATCGAAGTTGTCTTCCTTGCCCGAGGCCGGCGCATCGTCGAGCGTGCCTTCGAGAAACACGATCTTGCGCAGCTGCAGGCCCTCGGTCAGCTCGAAGGACACGCGGTCGTCCCAGGTCATCGCGAGCCGGGTCGGGCGCTTGCCGTCGGCGATGTGCTGGCGCACCTCCTCGATATCGAGCGGGTGCTTGGCGTAGCGCACCACGGCCTTCGACTCGTCGCTGGCCTTGAGCTCGCACTCGCGGTCGATGGTGAAGCCGGCCGGCGGCTCCTGGGTCGAGAGCCAGTCCGACATGGCCACGGCCGGCTCGACCTGCGTGTTGATCTGCGCCACGGCAAAGCCTTCGAGCGCCTTCACCAGGCTGGTCACCACCTCGTCGGCGCGCGCCACGTTGCTCGCATTCACCACCAGCCGGCGGGCGGCCGGGTCGATCCACACCGCGATGCGCGCATGGCGCGTGAAGGCCAGCGGCAGCAGCTCGTGCGTGACGTCTTCCTTGAGCTCCTTCTTCTCCTTCTTGCCCGGCTTGCGGCCGGTGGTGGCCTCGATCTGCGCGGCGCGCTCCTCGACCTTTCGGCGAACCACCGAAGCCGGCAGCGTCTTGCTTTCGATCATGTATTCGAGCAGCCACTGGCCGCCGATGGATTCGACCAGCGGGCCGTGTTCCTCGCCGCGGGGCTCGACCCAGCCGGCGGACTTTTCCTGCGAAGGTCCGCAGGGGACGAAGCGCAGCGGGTCGAGGGCCTGCTCGACCTCGCCGTGCGACTGCGACCACGATGCTTCGATGCGGTAGACGATGACGTTCTTGAAGACGGACACTGAAACGAACCCTTTTCTGGCTGATTGGCAAAGCCGTGCATTGTCGGCGGGACGAAGTCGGTCACCGCCGTAAAATCGCAAGCTTTTGCGACATACCCCCTTCCCCAAAGGACAAAGAACATGAGCGCGCTCCCCGCATTGGACGACCGTGACGGCAAGATCTGGATGGACGGCGATCTCGTGGACTGGCGCGACGCCAAGATCCACGTGCTGAGCCACACGCTGCACTACGGCTGCGGCGCTTTCGAGGGGGTGCGGGCCTACAAGACCGTCAACGGCACCGCGATCTTCCGCCTGGCCGAGCACACCGAGCGCCTGTTCAACAGCGCCAAGATCCTGCGCATGAAGATCCCGTTCTCGCCCGAGCAGCTCAACGAGGCCCAGAAGCAGGTGGTGCGCGAGAACAAGCTCGAGAGCTGCTACCTGCGCCCCCTGGTGTGGATCGGCTCGGAGAAGCTCGGCGTCAGCCCCAAGGGCAACCGCATCCACGCCATGGTCGCGGCCTGGGCCTGGGGTGCCTACCTGGGCGACGAGGGCCTGAAGCGCGGCATCCGCGTCAAGACCTCGAGCTACACGCGCCACCACGTCAACATCACGATGACGCAGGCCAAGGCGGTCAGCAACTACAGCAACTCGATCCTCGCCAACATGGAGGCGCTGGACGACGGCTACGACGAGGCGCTGCTGCTCGATGCGAGCGGCTTCGTCTCCGAGGGCGCGGGCGAGAACATCTTCGTGGTCAAGGGCGGCGTGGTCTACACGCCCGACCTGTCGGCCGGTGCGCTCAACGGCATCACGCGCAACACCATCCTGCACATCTGCAAGGATCTCGGCATCGAGGTGGTGCAAAAGCGCATCACGCGCGACGAGGTCTACATCGCCGAGGAAGCCTTCTTCACCGGCACCGCGGCCGAAGTGACGCCGATCCGCGAGCTCGACCGCATCGAGATCGGCATCGGCTCGCGCGGGCCCGTCACCGAAAAAATCCAGAGCGCCTTCTTCGACATCGTGAACGGCCGCAATCCCAAATACGCCCACTGGCTCACGAAGGTCTGACGAGATGTCCAACGCTGTGATCGAACTGCTGGCCACGGACCTGAACCACCAGGGCGGCGTGTTCTGCCCCAACCCCAAGGCCGACATGAAGCTGTGGAGCGCGCACCCCAAGGTGTACCTCGACGTCGCGCGCACCGGCGAGTCCAAGTGCCCCTATTGCGGCACGGTGTACCGCCTCAAAGCGGGCGAGGTCGTGGCGCATCGCCACTGAGAGCGAGCGCATCGCGGCGCGGGATCAGCCCGCGCCATGAATCGCCCGGCTCCTGCGCGAGCCGCAGGTAGATCGCCGCCACCCACAGCAGGCTGAGCCCGATCTGCGCATCGCGCAGTGCCGAGTTTGCGTTGGTGGCGATCAAGAGGATCAGCTGCGCGACGAAAGCGTAGCGTCCGATCAGGTCGTCGCGGCGCCAGGCCAGCCAGATGCCGGTCAGGATGATGAGGAGCAGGCTCAGCGCGCCCGGGATGCCGGCCTGCGAGCCCATCCACAGGAAGTCGTTGTGCGGCATGTTGTAGTCGGCCAGCAGCTTGGGGCCGCGCAGGTGCCACTGCTCGGTCCAGCCGCCGATGCCCCAGCCGGCGAACGGCCGGTCGATGATCATGCGCCCCGTGTCGCGGTACATGTAATAGCGCACCACCCAGCTGCCTTCGGACACCGCGCCGCCTTGCGCCTGCTCCAGCTCGTGCACGCCGAGCTCGAACTTCCGCTGCACGGCTGGCGAACTCCAAAGGCCCGCGGCCACGACCGCTGCGCCCAGCACCATGGCAAGCGAGAGCACGCCGAGCCTGCGCCGCCACTGGTGAAGACAGGCCGCCGGAATGACCAGCAGCATGGCCAGCAGCGAGGTGCGCGAATCCAGCTTGAAGAAGATGATCACCACCACGGCCAGCGTGATCGCGAATGCGGGTACGGCCTGCCAGCGATGGCGTTCCGACAGTGCCGCCAGCCCGAACACGGCCGCCGTCGCACCCACGACGGTGAACAGCAGGGCGTTGCTGATGGACTTGTTTCCGACCGGCATCACCACGCCGCGCCAGGCCTCCGGGACCTGGAAGCCGAACGCATGGGATGTCGCGATGAGCACGATGTTCGCCAGCGCCATCAGCAGGAAGCCGCGCAGCGCCCACAGCGCCTCCTCGCGCGTGAGCGACAGCGCCATCAGCAGCGTGGCCGCGATGCGCAGTCCGTGCACCAGGTTCGACGGCGTTTGCGGGTAGTGGGGCCCGAACGCGAGCACCACCAGCGTCCACACCACGTAGGCGATGACCGGCCACCACAGCGGGTTGCTGCGCAGGCGGACGGCGCGTTCGCGCCAGCCGCCGGCCGCGAACAGCGCAACCAGCAGCAAAAAAAAGGCAAGGTAGGGGACGCCGACCGGCATGAACACCGTCAGCCCCCAGAACATGGCTGCGGGGCGGACGAGTTGCGATCTCTGCATGGGGGCGGATTTTAGGTGCCGCCGCCGCACCGTTTCCTGACCTTTCCTGACTTGGTCGGCCAGCCTGCGGCCGCCGCCGGGCCGCCCCAAGGCGGCCGCGCCCACGTGCAACCGCCAGAAGCGGCAGCCCTTCGGTCCGTCCAAGGCTGCGCGGGCAGCCTTGGAGCCGCGGACCTCAGCCCCTCGGGGGGTGAAGTTACACGGAGCGAAGCGCAGTGAAAAGCCGGGGGGCCTAGGGCCTGTTAACGCTATTTGCGGGGATCGCGTTGCCCAGCCAAGGGGCTGGATGCAAGGCGCCCGTGCGCAGCAAGGCTTGCGCCTTGCAAGCGCGGGCAACGCCGCAGACGGCCCCTTGGCTGGGCAACCCGGAGGGAAGGCCTGCCAGGGCGCGCCACTCGGCGTTGCGCTCCTTGTGCGTGCCGACGCACGCACGGCGTCGCGCGCCTTGATTGGCCCGCCCTGGCAGGCCTTCGCGACCCCGCAAATAGCGTTAGCAGGCCCTAGTTCGGCAAAGCGATCACGAAGCTGGCGCCGCCGCCCGGCCGGTCTTCGCAGCGCACGCTGCCGCCGTGGCGCTCGGTGATCGATTTGACCAGTGCGAGGCCGAGGCCCACGCCGCCGTTGCGCTCGCTTGCGCCCGGCAGCCGGTAGAAGGGCTCGAAGATACGCTCGCGCAGCGCCGCCGGCACGCCGGGGCCGCGGTCGTTGACGCGGATCTCGGCGGCGTTGCTGGTGCTGTCGAGCTGGACACTGATCTCGCCGGCTCCGTAGCGCCGCGCGTTCTCGAGCAGGTTGCGGATCGCGCGGCGCAGCAGGCGGGGCACGCCGCGTACCGTCAGCGCGGCGCTGCTCGCGTCTTCGGCCACGTCGAGCTCGGCGTCGACGCGCGCGCACTCTTCGGCCGCCAGGCCGGTGAGGTCCACCGTCTCGATGGTGCCCATGTCGGCTTCCTTGGCGTCGAGCCGGCTCGCGAGCAGGATCTCGTCGATGAGCTGGTCGAGCTCGGCGATGTTGCGCGCAATCTCCACGCGCGCGGCCTCGCTCGGCCGCTCGCCCATCAGTTCCAGCCCCATGCGGATGCGCGTGAGCGGCGAGCGCAGCTCGTGCGAGGCATTGGCCAGCAGCGACTTGTGCGAACGCACCAGCTGCTCGATGCGGGCGGCCGCCCCGTTGAATCGATTGGAAAGATCGGCCACTTCGTCCTGCCCTTCTTCGGCGACGCGCACCGACAAGTCTCCTTCGCCCCAGCGCTGCACGCCGCGCTGCAGCGCTTCGAGCCGTTTGGTGAGCCGGCGCACGATCGGGTAGACGCCCAGCGCCACCGCGACGCCGACCAGCGCGACCATCCAGCCCAGCCCGAAGGGCGTGCGCCAGGCCGCCAGGCCGCTGGTGCCGCTCTGGCGCGGGCGCGGCGCCACGCGCAGCGACATCGCACGGCCGTCCTCGAGCGTCACGTCGAATTCGAGCCCCTGGCCGGGCACGCGCACGGCGCTTCCGGTGCCGATGGCGCGCTCCTGGTTGTTGAGCACCACCACCTCGCGCGGCACGGCCGACAGCCGCTCGCGCTCGTTCTGGGCCGCCTCGCGCACGATCCAGTTGGCGGTGAGCGTGAGAATGACGACGCCGGCCACCACCGCCAGCCAGACGCGGACGTAGAGGTGGCGCCGGTACAGGTTGATCAACATTGGGGCCTCACGCGGGGGTGATTCATGTGTTGTCAGGCCCCTAGTCCTGCTGCTTCGCGAAAACGTAGCCCACGCCGCGCACGGTCAGGATGCGCTTCGGGTTCTTGGCGTCGACTTCGATCGCGGCACGGATGCGGCCCATGTGCACGTCGATCGAGCGGTCGAAGGCCTCGAGCTCGCGGCCGCGCACGGCTTCCATGATCTGGTCGCGCGTGAGCACGCGGCCGGCGCGCTCGGCCATCGCGACCAGCAGGTCGAACTGGTAGGAAGTGAGATCCGCCGGCGCGCCGCCGACCGTGACCGTGCGCGCATTGCGGTCGATCTCCAGCGTGCCGAAGCGCATCACGGTGGCGGCCGCCGCCTCGCTCGTGGTTTCGCTGCGGCGGCGCAGCACGGCGCGGATGCGCGCCAGCAGTTCGCGCGGCTCGAAGGGCTTGGGCAGGTAGTCGTCGGCGCCGATCTCCAGGCCGATGATGCGATCCATCGGGTCGCCCTTGGCGGTCAGCATCAGCACCGATACCTTGGCCAGCCCGTTGGGCAGGGCCCGGATCCGGCGGCAGACTTCGAGGCCGTCGGTGTCCGGCAGCATCAGGTCGAGGATCACGAGGTCGGGCGAGCGCTGCTGCAGCAGCTCGAGCCCGCTGGCGCCGTCGGCGGCGTGGCTGAAGCCGAAGCCCGACTGGGTGAGGTACTCGCCCACCATTTGCGCCAGGCGGGCGTCGTCTTCGATCATCAGGAGTTGGGGGGTGCTCATGGCTGTAGGTTGTCCTTCTGGCGCCAAGCAGGCTTGAACGCTCCGTAAAGTTGGCGTAAACCTCGAAGCGACTGGTATCGGTCAGCCCGGCGCGAAGAGCATGGGCGCTTGCGTGCAGCCGGGCGAGGCGGCAATCGATATTTTCTCGGCCAGCACGGCACGCAGGGCATCGCCGTCGAGGCCCGGATGCTCCCCGGTGGCGCGCACCAGGATCTCGCCGGCCAGCGCGCGCAGCTGCTCGACCGAGGCCCGCATGCGGATGCGGAAGGCATCGTCGTCGAGCCGGTCGTTGAGGCTGCGGTTGAGTTCGGCGAACCAGGGCAGCGCGGCCTGGTCCAGCATCACGGCCGGATTGCGCTTCTCGCTCAGGGCCGACCAGGCGCGCAGGAAGTCCTGCACCGCGAAGTTGAGCCGCTGCCCATGCTGGAGCTCGTCGCGCAGGCTGCCGAGCAGGGCGAGGTCGGTCAGCCGCTGCTGGAAGAAGATCTGCGAGAGCACGCCCCAGTAGTAGGTGTAGTCCCAGATTACCTTCACCGGCAGCACCTCGGGGTCGCCGAAGAGCGAATACTGGTCGGTGTAGAGCGCGAGCGTGCTCTCGTAGAAGGAGTGGTAGATCTGGTCGTAGAGCTGGGCGCGCGCATCCACCGAATGCCCGGCGCGGTCGTGCGCGATCAGGTCGGCGATGTAGGTGTTGCTCATCGCGATGAAGTCGCTGCCCGGGGAATAGAAAGGGTCGAGGAAGAGTCCTGCCTCGCCGGTCAGCGCCCAGCGCCGGCCCGAGAACACCTGCTTGCAGCCGTAGGAGAAGTCGCGGAAGAAGGCGAAATCCTGCAGCAGGTGGCGCTTGCCGTCGAGCTCGTCGAAAAGGCGCGGCTGCCAGGTTTGGAACCACTGCATCGCCTTGTCAAAGCTGTCGATGGTCTCGATCGGATGCAGCCGCGGGTCGGCCACGATGCCGACCGAATGCGAGCCCGAGGCCAGCGGGATCAGCCAGACCCAGTAGCCGGCGCCGACCAGGTGGTTGGTCGAGAGCCAGCGCGCCTGCGGCTCGCAGCGGGCGCGCCACTCGGCGTTGTCGGACCAGTCGTCGATGGTGATGCGCTCGCCGATGCGGAACCAGACGGCATTGCATTCGTGCGCATTGGGCTCGGCCAGCCCGAGCTTGCGCTTGAGCAATCCGGCACGTCCGCAGGCGTCGATGAGCCAGCGCGCATGCACGAGGTGCGTCTCGCCGTCCTGCGTCCAGGCGAGGCGGTGCGGCTCGCGCGGGTCCTCGGCCAGGTCGATGCGGCGCACCAGGGCGTTGTCGACGAAGCGCACCCCGCGGCGCGTCGCCTCCTCGGCCAGGTAGTTCTCGAAGATGCCCCGGTCGATCTGGTAGCTGGGGACCGAGAGATAGCGGCTGGCGCCGATCTCGGTCACCTGGTCGATGTCGCGCCGGCCCTCGCTGAAGAAGAAGCGGAAGCCGAACTTGCGCAGCTGGGCGCCATGCATGTGCGGTTTGAGCCCCAGAACCGTGTCGAAGTAGTGGGCGCCGATCTCAACCGAAGATTCGCCCACCTTGTGCGCCGCATGCGGCACGGGATGCGCGCGGCGCTCCAGCACCACGATGTCGATGTCGCCGAAACGCTGCTTGAGCTGCAGGGCGAGCGTGAGCCCCGCGAGTCCCCCGCCCATGATCACGACATCGTGCCGGCGGAGGTTCGGGTTCATGGCGGCTTCCTCAGCCTTGCGGTTCGAGCCGCAGTTGCAGCGACAGCGTGCCCGACAGCGGCAGGGCGAGCGCCTCGGGTTTGCCGCGCGCCAGGCTTTCGAACAGGGGCAGCGCATCGGCCATCGCATTGGCCTTCAACGCGCGCGCCGCATCGGAAGACGGGCGCGGTGCGGCCCTTTGCGTGCCGCTCGCGAGCGACCATTCGAAGGAGGCCACCGTGCGTTCGGTGCGTGCCGGTGCGATCACCAGCGCCACGGCCAGCAGGTCGCGGCTGGTGACCACCGAGGCGAGCGCGCCCACGGCGGGCACGTCGAAGCCGGCCAGGAGCACCGCCTCCTGGTCGGCCGCACACTGTGTCGCGGCCTCGAGCAGGCCGGTCGCGAAGCTGTTCTCGTAGGCCGACACCGAATTGCTCGCCGCCATGCAGCCGGTGCCGATGGTCCAGTAGCCCACCGCCGCGTTGTGCACCGAGTTGTGGAACTTGATCGGCGACAGCAGCTTGGGGTCGCCGGCGAGCGTGCTGGACATGTAGTCGTTGATGCCGAGGTCGCCGTGCGCCGAGGCGAACACGCAGGGCAGCTGCGCGGCGTTGCGCCCCGAAGCGGCGATCGCGGCTGCCGCGACCTCGAGCGCGAGCGCCACCGTGTCGGGTGCGCGCCGCCGCTCGGCCGGCGCCAGCAACTGCGGCGCAGGCCGCTTGGCCGGCGGATCGGCCGGCTGCACCTCGCCGCGGAACACGGCGCGCGCCGTCTCCCAGCCCGGCAGCGTCGGCGCCCAGAACGCCGGGCCTTCGATGTAGAGGGTCGGTGTCCTATTGCTCATTGAAGTACCTCCGTGCTGCGCGCTGCGGTGCGAGCCCCTTCGGGCGGCCGGGCGGGGCTCAAGCGCCCGCTCCCTTGCCGAACACCAGCGAACAGTTGTTGCCGCCGAAGCCGAAGGAATTGGAGAGCGCGTAACGCACCTCGCCGTGCGCCGGCTGCAGCCTGATCTGCGGGCCGCAGTCGGCGTCGAGCGCCGTGGTGTTGACGGTGCCCGGCTTCAGCCCGCGTTCGATGGCCAGCAGGCTGATCACGGCCTCGACGATGCCGGCCGCGCCCAGCGTGTGGCCGGTGAAGCCCTTGGTCGAGCTCGCATGCGTGGCCGCCGGGAAGCGCCGGGCGACCAGCGCGCCCTCGACCTCGTCGTTCTTCATGCTGGCCGTGCCGTGCATGTTGATGTAGTCGATGGCCTCGGGCGCGAGGCCGGCGCGCGCCAGCGCCTCGTCGAGCGCGCGCTCGGCGCCCAGACCCTCGGGATGGGGCGTGGACATGTGGTGGGCGTCGCTCGCCTCGCCGTAGCCCAGCAGTTCGAGCCTGCCGGCGCCGCGCTCGAGCAGCGCGAAGCCCGCGGCCTCGCCCAGGCTGATGCCGTTGCGGGCCGCATCGAAGGGCCGGCAGGGCTGCGGCGAAACCAGTTCGAGCGAGTTGAAGCCGAACAGCACGCTGCCGCACAGCGTATCCACGCCGCCGACCACGGCGGCGTCGACCAGGCCCAGGCGGATCAGCCGCTCGGCCGAAGCGAAGACCTTGGCGCTCGACGAACAGGCGGTCGAGAGAGTCTCGGCCGGGCCTTCGAGGCCGAGTGCCTGCTGCACGAACATCGCGAGCGAATGGGGCGTGTGGACCAGCGGCCGCCGTTGATCGGCCGGGAAGCCGCCGCCGGCATCGAGCTGCGTGTAGGCCAGTTCGGTCTCGCCGATGCTCGAGGTGGAGGTGCCGAGCACCAGCGCGATGCGCGCCGCGCCGTAGCGCTCGCGCGCCGCAGCCACCGCTTCGACGAAGCCGTCGGCCTGCAGGCCGAGCCAGGCCAGTCGGTTATTGCGGCAATCCCAGCCGGCCAGGTCGTCGGGCAACTGGAGTTCTTCGAGGCCGTCGACGCGGCCGATCCAGGTGGGGAGCGGTGCGGCGCCGAAATCGTTGGCGCGCAGGCCGCTCTTCGATTGTTCGATTGCGGCAACGAGGGCTTCCTTGCCGATGCCGACGGCGGAGGTTGCGGTGTAGGCGCTGATCTGGAGAGGAGGAATGCGGGAGGGCACGGTGCAGGAGAAGGGGTGGGATGAGAGTGGCACAAGACTACCAGTTGGATGCCGGATCGCGATGTCGGTCAATCCCCTGGCTCAAGGGGCGCCGTTGAGGTGCGCCTGGGCAGCGGCGGCGAGCTTGGGATCGAAGGTGGCGAGCGGCGCGCGGAGCTCGGCCGCGAGCCACAGGTAGGCAGCATCGTAGGCCGAGATCTGGTAGCGCCGCGCCAGCGCGAACTGCGCCGGGATATCGACCGGGTGCAGCTGGATGTCGTAGGCGCGGTAGTCGGCCAGCGCCAGCGCGACGGAATCCGCGGGCCAGTCCTGTCGCAGTTTCTTGAGCGCGACGCTCGCGATCTCGTGATCGAGCAGGTTCGGCGCGTGCAGGCTGTGGCCGACCAGGCGTGCCAGCGAGGCATCGCGCATCGGCTCGTCGAACAGCACGGCGCTGAGCGCGCTGCAGTCGACCACCATCGGTGGCCGGATCAGGTAGGGCACCGGCGGTTCGGTGGCGCGGGGAGCGGGTGCCGGCGCGCTCACCGGACGTCCCGTTCGGTGCGAATGATGTCGACCGCGTCGGGGCCGTTGGCGATGGGCTGCGGAAAACGGGCGCGGTGCTCGGCCGCGATCTGTTCGATGGACTTGCTCGCGCGCTGAAAGGTGTGGGCGGCCTCAGGCTTCGGCTCGCCGGCGGCCTGCTCGATGATGGCCATCAGCTCGCCTTGCAGCGAGCGGTGGTTGCGTGCGGCGCGTTGCCGCAGGCGCTCGGCGATATCGTCAGGAACGCCCTTGATTGACAGATTGGCCACGCGAATGCCTCCAGTGCGGAGCCATTATGGCGCCGTTTTGAAGGCTCGGGAGGCCAGCGCCACCAGCAACAGCACCGGCGCGCCCAGTGCCGCAGTGCCGACGAAGAAGGCGACGTAGCCGTAGTGATCGACGAAGACCCCCGAGTAGCCGGCAATGAACTTGGGCAGCAGCAGCATCAGCGAACTGAACAGTGCGTACTGCGTGGCCGAGTAGCTGATGTTGGTCAGGCTCGACAGGTAGGCGATGAAGGCGGCCGAAGCGATGCCGCTGGCCAGGTTGTCGGCCGAGACCACCAGCACCAGGCCGGTGAGATCGTGCCCGCGCGTTCCGAGCCAGGCGAACAGCAGGTTGCTCGCGGCGCTCAGCACTGCGCCCAGCATCAGCACGCGCATCACGCCGAAGCGCATCGACAGCACGCCGCCGACGAAGGCGCCCACCAGCGTCATCACCACGCCGTAGATCTTGCTGACCGTCGCGACCTCGTCCTTGGTGAAGCCCATGTCGACATAGAAGGGGTTGGCCATGATGCCCATCACCACGTCGCTGATGCGGTAGACCGCGATCAGCGCGAGGATCAGCGCGGCCTGCCACTTGTAGCGGCGGATGAAGTCGGCGAAGGGCTCGATCAGCACGCTTTGCAGCCACGCGGCCGCGTTCTTCGCCTTCGGCAGCGCCACGCGCACCGGCTCGGGCGACAGCAGCACCGTGATCACGCCGACCGCCATCGAGGCCGCCATCGCGAGGTAGGCAGCTTTCCAGGCCGCATTCTGGTAGCCCGCGCTGCCGGCGATCTCGGCCCAGGCCGCGATCCACAGCACGCCGGCGCCGGCCCAGATCATCGCGAGCCGGTAGCCGGTCTGGTAGGCGGCCGCCAGCGCGGCCTGCTTGCGCGTGGCGGCCGATTCGATGCGGAAGGCGTCGAGCGCGATGTCCTGCGTGGCCGAGCCGAAAGCCACCAGCAGTGCGCACCAGATCAGCGGCGCGAGCCCGGCGCGCGGGTCGTTGAAGGCCATGCCGACGATGCCGGCGATCACCATTGCCTGCGCCAGCAGCAGCCAGCCGCGGCGGCGCCCGAGCAGCGTGGTCAGCGGCGGGATCGGCAGCCGGTCCACCAGCGGCGCCCAGACCCACTTGAAGCCGTAGGCCAGGCCGACCCAGCTCAGGTAGCCGATGGTGGTGCGGTCGATGCCCGCCTCGCGCAGCCGGAAGCTCAGCGTGCCGAGCACCAGCAGCAAGGGCAGGCCTGCGGAGAAGCCCAGCGCGAGCATGCGCAGCGTGGCCGGTTCGAGATAAACCTTGAGCGCGTCGCGCCAAGGCAGGGCAGGGGAGGCTTCGTCAGCCGGGGGTGCGGACATGAATGAGGGTCTTTGGGGCTCTCTTATTATTCCCGCATGTGTTTGCGCTGCTTTTCTCGCTCCGGAACCTGGCAGGCCCGCCGCGCATTTCTGCTGGCCGCGGGCGCGGCCGCGGTGACGCCGGCGCTCGCGCAGGTCGAGGTCGGCAAGTCCTCGGTGGCGCGCAATCTGGTGCCGGCCGAGAACGTCGAGCAAGCGGGCGTGCAGCAGTACGGCCAGCTGATGGCGCAGGCCAAGGCCAAGGGCGCGCTGGCCCCGGAGGGCCATCCGCAGCTGCAGCGGCTGCACGCCATCTCGGCACGCATCATCCCGTTCGCTGCGCAATGGAACGAGCGTGCCGCGCGCTGGAAGTGGGAGCTCAATCTGATCGGCAGCAAGCAGATCAACGCCTTCTGCATGCCGGGCGGCAAGATCGCCTTCTTCACCGGCATCCTCGACCAGCTCAAGCTGACCGACGACGAGGTCGCGATGGTCATGGGCCACGAGATGGCGCATGCGCTGCGCGAGCATGCGCGGGCCCGCCTGGCCAAGAGCGCGGGCACCGGCGCCGCGCTGTCGATCACGGCCCAGCTGCTGGGCCTCGGGCAAGCCGGCGATCTTGCGGCGCGGGCCGGCACGCAGCTGCTCACGCTCAAGTTCAGCCGCAGCGACGAGACCGATGCCGACCTGGTCGGGCTCGAACTCGCCGCGCGCGGCGGCTACGACCCGAAGGCTTCGGTCTCGCTGTGGAAGAAGATGGCGCAGGCCTCGAAGAACCAGGGCGGGCTGAGCTTTCTGTCGACGCACCCGAGCGGGCCCGACCGCATCGCGAAGCTGGAAGCCAACGTGCCCAAGGTCGAAGGGCTCTACCGCGCGGCGAAGCGCAACTAGGCATCATGGTCGCTCGCTTGGCTAGCGAGCGACCATGATGCCTAGTCCACCGGATAAGGTCCGTCGGCGAACACGGTCGCGTGGTAGCCCTTGGAGCCGATCGCCTGCGCCAGCGCGCTGCGATGGTCGCCGCCCGTGCGCAGGCGTTCGATGACTGCGCGGAAGTCATGCCGCGGCTGCCAGCCCAGCTCGGCGCGTGCGCGCTCGTTGACGTAGACGCGGTCGATCTCGGGGAACATGCGCCATCCGCGCCGCGCGTACTCGGCTTCGAACTGCGGCACGTGGCGTGCCACCACCGCTGGCAGGTCGGTGCGCAGCAGTTGCAGGTCGTCGCGCGTGAAGGGCGAGCTCGCGCTGATGATGTAGCGGCCGAAGCCGATCCCGGCCGCGCGCTCGATGGCGAGCAGATGCGCCTCGACCACGTCCTCCAGGTCGACCCGGCGATGCAGAAACTCGTTGACCTTCGCGTTGGCATCCTCGTAGCGTTCGCGAACATGCCGCTGGTCGTCCTCCTCGGGAAAGAAGCGCGAGGTCCGCAGCACGATGCAGGGCAGCCCGTGCTGGCGCTGGAACAGTTCGCACAGGTCCTCGGCCGCGACCTTGGTGGCGCCGTAGATGTTCTTCGGCACCGGCATCACGTCTTCGGTGATCCAGGCCGCCGGCGCGCCCGGCGACGGCGCCAGCGCACGGCCGAAGGCGCTGGTGGTGCTGGTGAAGACGAAGGCGCCGATGCCTGCCGCCGCCGCCTCTTCCAGCAGGTTCAGCGTGCCCGTGATGTTGGTGTCGACGAAGTCCTGGCGGCTGTGCGTGGCGACGTGGGGCTTGTGCAGCGTCGCGGTGTGGAGCACGGCATCGACGCCCCGCATGCAGCGGGCCACGAGGGCGCGATCGCTGATCGAGCCGACGTGGCGGGTGAAGGGCGATGCCAGCACGTCGATGCCGGCGGCCTCATGCGCCGTGTGCTGCAGGCGGCGCATCAAGGCCTCGCCGAGATGGCCGGAACTGCCCGTCACGAGAATCTTCACGGTGGACCTTTCATGAATGCATGAGCACGGATGATGATGTCCGGATATGGCCGGTCAAGCGCACCGCGCTTCGCGATCATCGCTGCGTCATTCCAACGAAAGCGACCTGACCATGACCGATGCAGAGATCCAGGACTTCATCACCCGATTCGCCGCCGCATGGGCTGCGAGGGATGGCGAGGCCTTTGTCGCGCTCTGGCATCCGGACGGGGTGCTGCGCACGCCGCTGGTCGATCGCCCCGTCGCCGGTGCCGAGCTTGGCCGCTTGAACGAGGTGCAGCGCGAAGCCGCGCCCGACCTCGTCTGGCAGCTGCTGGACTGGACGTCGCGCGGCGATGTCGTGATCATCGAATGGCAGTGCACGCGCCAAGTCGGCGGCAAGCGCTTCGACTGGCGCGGTGTCGACAAGTTTCGGCTCCGGGACGGGAAGATCGCCGAGGAGCGTGTCTACATGGACACCGCGCTGCTGCGCGCGCTGCGTGCCGGCGTCGATCCGGAGCCGATCAGGCGGGCGGCTGGCCAGGGCGTCGCGTTCGAACCGCTCTCCGTGCTCTGAAGCTGCGTATTGCAGGATCAGGCAAGAAGCGCGGGCGAATCGGCTACCGCCCGATGCCCCCTCGTTCCTAGACTTCGTTCCACTCCCCCGCAGTCAAGGAACGCAAATGACAGGCATCGAAGGAAAAGTCGTCGCCATCACCGGCGCGAGCAGCGGCATCGGCGAAGCCACCGCCAGGCTCCTGGCACAGCGCGGGGCGCGCGTGCTGCTCGGCGCGCGCCGCATCGGCAGGCTGAACGCGCTCGCCAACGAGATCCTCGAGGCCGGCGGCTCGGCACGCTACCAGGCGCTCGACGTCACGCGGCGCGCCAGCATGCAGTCTTTCATCGACGAGGCGACCGAGGCCTTCGGCCGCGTCGACGTGATCGTCAACAGCGCCGGCGTGATGCCGCGGTCGACACGGGAGGAAGGGGAGGTCGACGAGGGGGACCGAATGCTCGATGTCAACGTGCGCGGCGTGCTGCATGGCATCGCGGCCGGCCTGCCGCGCATGCGTGCGCAGGGCAGCGGGCAGTTCGTCTATTGCGCCTCGAGGTTCGCGGTGCACGCGATCTCCGAACGGCTGCGCCAGGAGGCGGGCGGCGACATCCGCGTCACCGTGATCTCGCCGGGCGCGACCGAGTCGCCCACGGCCATCGCGCGGTCCATCGCCTTTGCGATCGAGCAGAAGCCTGAGGACGTCGACACCAGCGAAATCATCGTGCGCCCGACAGCGAGCGCCCACTGAAAAGGGAGCTCGTGGCGGTAGTCGCTGACAACCGGCAGAGCGCTCACCAAGGCCGCTATATGCTCGCCGGCGACCACATCGACATTCAGTCCGCCGTGATGCCGCCACGCTGAACGACGCCGGCCCAGCGCTGCGTGTCCTTGCTCATCAGGTCTTTGAATTCGCTCGGTGTCGAGCTCGCGGGCACCATGCCCTGCGACTGGAAAGCGCCCGCGACCTCGGGCTGCTTCAAGACCGCCGCGATCTCCTTGTTGAGCCGCGCCACCACCGCGCTCGGCGTGCCCTTGGGCGCCAGCACGCCGTACCACATGTCGACGTTGCCGCCCTGGATGCCGGCCTCGGCCAAGGTCGGCACCTCGGGCAGCTGCGCCAGGCGCTTGTCGCTGCCGGTCGCGATGGCCTTGAGCTTGCCGGCCTGGATGTGCTGCAGCGCCACGTGCACCGGCAGGAACATGTAGTCGATGCGCCCGCCCAGGAGGTCGGTCACCGCACCGGCCGTGCCCTTGTAGGGCACGTGCAGCATCTCGGTGCCGGTGCTCTGCAGCAGCAGCGCCATCGAGAGATGGTGCGGCGTGCCGACGCCGGGCGTCGCATAGGTGAACTTGCCGGGGCTGGCCTTGGCCGCCGCGACCACCAGCGCGACCGAAGTGGTCTTCTGCACGTTGGGGTTGGTGACCAGCAGCAGCGTGCCCCAGGAGGTGAGCGAGACCGGCGTGAAGTCGTTGACGGGGTCGTAGGCCAGCGACTTGTAGAGGCTCTTGTTCATCACCAGCGTGTTGACCTGCACCAGCAGCGTGTAGCCGTCGGGCTTGGCGCGCGCCACCTTCTCGCTGCCGATGTTGCCGCTGGCGCCGGGCACGTTGTCGACCACCACCGGCTGGCCGAGGATGGCCGGCAGCCGCGCCGAGAGTTGGCGCGCGATCAAATCGATGCCGGTGCCGGGCGTGTAGGGCACCACCAGCGTGATCGGCTGGTCGGGCCACGCGTGTGCGGCCGCGGCGCTGGCGGCCAGCAGCAGGGTGGCGAGGAGCTTGGTCAATTGGTGCATGGTGTCTCCGCGTTGTTTCGATCGTCGTTCAAAGGTAGGAAGGGCGCGCCTTCAGCGCGGCCGGGTCGTAGCCCGCGACCCGCTTGTAGTTGTCCGAGATCGCTTGCAATTCTTCGGTGCTCACGATCTCCTCCAGCCGCTCGAAGCGCTTGCCGCCGGAGCGCTGGAACACCTCGCGCAGGATGGTGTCGGGCGGATTGCTGCGGTTGGTCAGCACCACCTCGGTGGTGGCCTTGACGCGCACGCGGTCGTAGGCATCGAGCGCTTCGGTGCCGACCCCCAGCTTGTGCAGTGCGCCGGCGAGGAAACGGGCATCGATGATGGCCTGGCCGGCGCCGTTGGAGCCGCGCGGCACCATCGGGTGCGCCGCATCGCCGAGCAGCGTGAGCCGTCCGTGCGTCCACTTCGGCAATGGGTCTTGGTCGACCATGGGGTACTCGAGGATGGCGTCGGACGAGCGGATCAGCGCCGGCACGTCGAGCCAGTCGAAATGCCAGCCCTCGAAGGCCGGCAGGAAGTCTTCCAGCCGCCCGGCGCGGCTCCAGTCCTGCAGCGCAGGCCGCGGCGCGTGGATCTCGGCGACCCAGTTGATGAGCTGGTTGCCTTCGGCGTCGACATCGTTGCGGATCGGGTAGATCACCATCTTGCCCTGGTCCAGCCAGCCCGCGCGCACCATGCTCGCGCCGGAGAGAAAAGGCTTGTGCTTCGCGGTCCCGCGCCACATGTTGACGCCCGAGTAGCGCGGCGCGCCCTCGTCCGGATAGAGCTGCTTGCGCAGCACCGAGTGGATGCCGTCGCAGCCGACGGCCAGCGATGCGTGCACCTCCGGCAGGGCCGTGCCGTCCGGCGCGGCGAAGCGCGCCGTCACGCCGCGCTCGTCCTGGTCGACGCCGGCGCAGCGATGGCCGCAGACCACGCTGCCGGCGCCAAGGCGTTCGCGGACGGCGTTCAAGAGCACGGTGTGCAGGTCGCCGCGATGGATCGAATACTGCGGCCAGTCGTAGCCGGCCGCGGTGCCGGCCGCCTCGCGGAACACCAGCTGGCCATGGGAATTGAAGAACACCGCTTCCCGCGTGCGAACGCCCACCGCGTCCAGCGCCGGCAGCAAGCCCAGTTCGCTCAACTCGCGCGTCGCATGCGGCAGCAGGTTGATGCCCACGCCCAGCGGCTTGAGTTCGGGCACCGCTTCGTACACGCGGCAGGCGATGCCGGCCTGGTGCAGGCTCAGCGCCAGGGTCAGTCCGCCGATGCCGGCGCCCAGCACGATCACTTCGGTTGTCTTGTCTCTGCTCATGGCCGGATTAGACCGGCGCGACGATCATCTGTGAAATTTAGATGTCGTATGGATTTATCATGAATTCATATGAATTTGTCCGTTCGCCAGATGCGCGCCTTCCTGCATGTCGCGCGCATCGGCAACTTCACGCGCGCGGCCGAGCAGGCGCACATGACGCAGGCCGGCCTCAGCACGCTGGTGCGCGAGATGGAGCGCCAGCTGGGCTGCCGCCTGTTCGACCGCACCACGCGCATGGTCGTTCTCACCGCGGCGGGGCGGCGGCTGCTCCCGGTCGTCGAGCGCGTGCTGACCGAGCTCGACGACGTGGCCGCCCATCTCGGCGCCGAAGGCGACCAGGCGCGCCAGACGCTGCGCATCGCGGCCACGCCGCTGGTGTCTTCCAACCTGCTGCCGCAGGTCTTCGGCCGCTTCCGCGAGAGCCATCCTGCGATCCAGCTCAAGCTCTTCGACGCCGACCTTCGCGACGTCGAAGCGATGGTGGCGGGCGGCGAGGCCGACATGGGCCTGGGCTTCTTCTTCAAGGCGGCGCCCGGGCTCGGCCGCAAGCCCGTGGGGCGGTTTCAGCTGATGCGCGTGGCGCCTGCCGGCACGGATGAAGCGCCGCCGCTCGGCAGCGTGCCCTGGTCCTCGCTTCGCTCGGCGCCGCTGCTCGGGCTGCCGCAAAGCAACCCGATCCAGAAGGTCATCGACGTGCACCTAGGCGCGATCGGGCGGGCGGATGCGGAGCGGCCGGCCTTCAACTTCTTCGGCACGCTGATCTCGATGGTCGAGGCCGGCTTCGGCACCGCCGTGATGCCGACTTTCGCGCTCGCGGCCTGTCGGCGGCACCGGGTGCGCACGGACCTGCTGGTCAAGCCGAAGGTGGGCATCGACTTCTACCGCGTCACGCGGCGCGGCACGGCCGAGACGGAGGCCATGCAGGCCTTCACCCAGGCGTTGAAGGTGGCGCTCGCTACAGCGTGAACTCGTAGTCCACCGTGATCGGCGCGTGGTCGCTGAACTTGATGGTCTTGAAGATCTGCTCGTTGCGCGCGAGCTCCGCGGTCTTCGGCGTCGCCAGGTGGTAGTCCAGCCGCCAGCCCACGTTCTTGGCATAGGCCTGGCCGCGGTTGCTCCACCAGGTGTAAGCCTCGTCGGTGGTGTCGGGCTTGAGCATGCGGTAGACGTCGACCAGCCCCGCGCCTTCCGCCCCGGCGTCGAGCAGCCGGGTCATCCAGGCGCGCTCATCGGGCAGGAAGCCGCTGTTCTTCTGGTTGCCGCGCCAGTTCTTGAGGTCGATCTCCTTGTGCGCGATGTTGATGTCGCCGCAAAGGACGAACTCGCGCTCGGCCTTGAGCGCGATCAGGTGCGGGAAGAAGCCCTTGAGAAAGCGGTATTTCGCGGCCTGGCGTTCCTCGCCCGAGGAGCCGCTCGGGAAGTAGCAGCTGATGACCGAGAACTTGCGCGCCGGCGTGTCGAAGCGCAGCTCGAGGTAGCGGCCTTCGGCATCGAACTCGGAGTCGCCCCAGCCCACCACGACCTCGCTGGGCTCGTGCTTGGTGTAAACCGCAGTGCCGGCGTAGCCCTTCTTCTCCGCAAAATGGAAGTGGCCCTTGAGACCGGCCATGGCCTCGAAACGGCCTTCGATGTCGCTCGCCTGGACGCGAATCTCCTGCATGCAAATACAATCCGGCGCCAGTTCGGCAACCCAGTCGGCGACGCCTTTGGTCGCGGCCGAACGAAGGCCATTGAGGTTGAGGCTGGTCAGTTTGAACACAAGGACGTTCCCGATGGCTGAAGAGGTGGCAGAAGTTGGAGGAGTGGGCGAGGGCGGTGCGCTGGCGCAGGCCTTCGTGCAGTTCGCGCTCGAATCGGGAGTGCTGCGCTTCGGGCAGTTCAAGACCAAGGCCGGCCGCATGAGCCCCTACTTCTTCAACGCGGGCCTGTTCGACGACGGCGCCAAGCTCGCGCGGCTCGCCGAATTCTATGCAGACCGGCTGATCGCCAGCGGGCTGGACTTCGACATGATCTTCGGCCCGGCCTACAAGGGCATCCCGCTCGGCGCAACGGTCGCCGCCGAGCTCGCCCGGCGCGGCCGCAACGTGCCCTTCGCCTACAACCGCAAGGAGGCCAAGGACCACGGCGAGGGCGGCACGCTGGTCGGCGCGCCGCTCAAGGGCCGGGTGCTGATCGTCGACGACGTGATGTCGGCCGGCACAGCGGTGCGCGAGTCGATCGCCGCCATCCGCAGCGCCGGGGCCACGCCGCATGCGGTGGCTATCGCGCTGGACCGGCAGGAGAAGGCGACCGAGAACGGCGTCGACGTGGAGCACAGCGCCGTGCAATATGTCCGTAATCAGCTCGGTCTGCAGGTGGTGGCGATCGCCACGCTCGACGACTTGTTACATTACCTCTCGGGGCGCGCGGACGACGAGCTGAGCGCCTACCGGGAGGGAGTGCTGGCATACAGGGCGCGCTACGGCGCGGGTTGAATCCACTGTCTGAAGGACCGACGTTGGCGCGCATACACATCGCTTCTCTGGCCCTCCTGCTGGCGGCGGCTGGTGCTGTTTCTGCGCAATCGGCGCCGGCCGCGAGCTCCGGCATCTACAGCTGCGTCGATGCCCGCGGCCGCACCCTCACTTCCGACCGCCCGATCGCCGACTGCAGCGATCGCGAACAACGCGAACTCAGCCCGAGCGGCGGCGTGCGGCGCAAGATAGAACCCACCTACACGGCGCGCGAACTGGCCGAGCGCGAGGAGCGCGAGCGCCAGGCGCAACTGCAGGCGGCACGCGTGATCGAAGAGCGCCGCCGCGAACGCGCGCTCCTGATCCGCTATCCCAACGCCACCGCGCACGACCGCGAACGCGCCGAGGCCCTGGTCCAGATCGATGCGGTGATCGCTGCCGCCCAGAAGCGCCTCGGCGAGCTGTCCGAGGAGCGCAAGAAGATCGACGACGAACTCGAGTTCTACAAGAAGGATGTCAGCAAGGCGCCGGACTCGCTGCGCCGCAAGCTGGACGACAACGGCAAGAGCGTCGCGGTGCAGAACCGCTTCATCGGCGACCAGGAAGACGAGAAGAAGCGCGTCAACGCGCGCTTCGACGAGGAGCGCGGGCGCCTCAAGCCGCTGTGGGCGGGCAATGCGCCCGCGACCTCGGCGCGCTGAGCCCGCGCCCCTCGTTTACTTAACCCAGCTTCGCCTTCAGCAGCGCATTCACCTGCGCCGGGTTGGCCTTGCCCTGGCTGGCCTTCATAACCTGGCCGACCAGCGCGTTGAAAGCCTTGTCCTTGCCGGCGCGGTACTCGTCGATGTTCTTCTGGTTGGTGGCCAGCACGCCGTCGATGATCTTCTCGAGGGCGCCAGCGTCGCTCATCTGCTTCAGGCCCTTGGCTTCGATGAGCTGGTCGGCGTCCTGGCCCTCGCCGGTCCAGAGCGCATCGAAGACCTGGCGCGCGGCGTTGTTCGACAACGTGCCGTCGCCGATGCGCTCGATCAGCTTCGCGAGCTGCCCGGCCGTCACCGGCGCTTCGTCGATCGCGATGTCCTGCAGTTTGAGACGGCGCGCGATCTCGCCGGTGATCCAGTTGCTGGCCAGCTTGGCGTTGGCACCGGCGGCCACCGCGCTCTGAAAGTAGCGGGCGAGCGCGGGGCTCTGGGTGAGCTGCGTGGCGTCGTAGTCCGACAGGCCGTGCTCGCGCACGTAGCGCTCGGCCATCGCGCGCGGCAGCTCCGGCATGTCGGCGCGCACGCGCTCGATCCATTCGGCCGCGATCGCCAGCGGCGGGAGGTCCGGATCGGGGAAGTAGCGGTAGTCGGCCGCGTCTTCCTTGGTGCGCATGGCGCGCGTCTCGCCGGTGTCGGGATCGAACAGCACCGTGGCCTGCTGAATCGCGCGGCCGTCCTCGATCTCGCCGATCTGCCAGCGGATCTCGTAGTCGATCGCCTGCTGCATGAACTTGAAGCTGTTCAGGTTCTTGATCTCGCGCCGCGTGCCCAGCGGCTGGCCGGGCCGGCGCACGGAGACGTTGGCATCGCAGCGGAAGCTGCCTTCCTGCATGTTGCCGTCGCAGATGCCGATCCAGGTCACGATCTTGTGCAGCTCGCGCGCATAGGCTACGGCCTCGGCGGTAGAGCGCATGTCGGGCTCCGTCACGATCTCCAGCAGCGGCGTGCCGGCGCGGTTGAGGTCGATGCCCGATTGGCCGACGAAGTCCTCGTGCAGCGACTTGCCGGCGTCTTCCTCGAGATGGGCTCGGACCAGGCGCACTGTCTTCTTCTCGTCACCCAGGAAGAAGGTGACCGATCCGCCCTGCACCACCGGGATCTCGTACTGGCTGATCTGGTAGCCCTTGGGCAGGTCGGGGTAGAAGTAGTTCTTGCGCGCGAACACGCTGCGCGGTGCGATCTGTGAGCCGAGCGCGAGCCCGAGCTTGATGGCGCGCTCGACCGCGCCCTTGTTCATCACCGGCAGCGTGCCCGGCAGCGCGAGGTCGACCGGCGAGGCCTGAGTGTTGGGCTCGGCGCCGAAGGCGGTGGAAGCGCGGCTGAAGATCTTGCTCGCGGTCGAGAGCTGGGCATGGGTCTCGAAGCCGATGATGACTTCGTAGCCTTGCACCAGCGGCCCGGTCGGGCGGCCTTCCTGCATCTGTTCGAAGGAGTTCATGTCAAAAGCCCTCCGGCGCGCGCTGATGCCAATCCGTTGCTTGCTGGAAGCGGTGTGCCGCGTTCAAGAGCTTTGCCTCGCCGAAATAGTTGCCGATCAATTGCAGGCCGACCGGCATGCCGCCGTCGAAGCCCACAGGCAGGCTCATACCGGGCAGGCCGGCGAGCGAGCCGGGCAGCGTGAAGATGTCGGCCAGGTAATCGGCCACCGGGTCGCCGCCGTGCTCGCCGAGCTTCCAGGCGACCGTGGGTGCGGCCGGCCCGGCGATCACATCGCACTGCGCGAAGGCCTGCTGGAAGTCGTCGGCGATCATGCGGCGCACCTTCTGCGCCTGTAGGTAGTAGGCGTCGTAGTAGCCGTGGGAGAGCACGTAGGTGCCGATCATGATGCGGCGCTTGACCTCGTCGCCGAAGCCTTCCTCGCGCGTCTTGGCGTACATGTCGGCCAGATCGCGGTAGTTCCTGGCCCGATGGCCGAACTTGACGCCGTCGAAGCGGCTCAGGTTGCTCGAGGCCTCGGCCGCCGCAATGATGTAGTAGACGGGGATCGACAGCTCGGTGCGCGGCAGCGTGACTTCGACGCGACGGGCGCCGAGCTTCTCGTATTCCGCCAGCGCGGCATCGATGGCCGCGCGCACGCCGGGGGCGACGCCTTCGCCCAGGAACTCCTTCGGCACGCCGATGCGCAGCCCTTCGAGCGAATCGCCCAGGGTGCGCGAGAAGTCTTCTGCCGGCTTGTCCAGCGAGGTCGAATCGCGTTCGGGGTCCGGCCCGCACAGGGCCGACAGCAGCAGCGCGCAGTCTTGCGCCGATCGCGCCAGCGGCCCGGCCTGGTCGAGGCTGGAGGCGAAGGCGACCATGCCGTAGCGCGAGGCGCGGCCGTAGGTCGGCTTGATGCCCGTCACGCCGCAGAAGGAGGCCGGCTGGCGGATCGAGCCGCCGGTGTCGGTGCCGGTCGCGGCCGGCACCAGTCGCGCGGCCACCGCGGCGGCGCTGCCGCCCGAGGAGCCGCCGGGAATGCGCGTTGTGTCCCAGGGGTTGCGCACCGGCACGGCCTGGTCGAAGCCGACCGCAGGCACCGCGACGTTCTCGTTGGCCGAGCCCATCGCGAACTCGTCGCAGCTCAGCTTGCCAAGCGTCACGGCACCGGCCTCGGCCAGCTTGCGCACCACCGTAGCGTCGAAGGGCGAGCGGTAGCCGGCCAGGATGCGCGAACCCGCGGTGGTCGGGAAATCGGCGGTGACGAAGATGTCCTTGTGCGCGATCGGGACGCCGGCCAGGGCCGGGGCGCCGCCGGCGGCGAGCTGGGCATCGGCGGCGCGGGCCCGGGCCAGCGTCACCTCTTCGTCGAGGGCGACGAAACTGCCGAGGTCCTGGTGCTGCCTGATGCGAGCCAGGTGGTGCTGCGCGGCCTCGACCGCAGACACCTTGCGTTCGCGCAGTGCCGTGGCCAATTCGGCCACGCCCATTCTGTGCAGATCCGCGCCGCTCATTCGATCACCTTCGGCACCAGGAACAAGCCGTTCTCGACCGCCGGCGCGCTGCGCTGATTGGCCTCGCGCCGGTTCGGTTCGCTCGCAACGTCCTCCGCCAGCCGAAGCGTCACATCCTCGAAGGCGGCGACGGGGTGGGCGAGCGGCTCCAGCCCGGCGGTGTCGACCGCGCGCATCCGCTCGACCAGTTCGAAGAAGCCGTTGATCTGGCCCAGCATGCGCTCGCTCTCGTCGGGTGCAAGCTCCAGCCTGGCGAGCGATGCGATGCGCGCAATATCGGAGGAAGTGAGTGACATCGAAAAAAGAAGGGCCGCCACACGTCGGAAGGGTGCGCCAGCGCTGGGATACAGAGGGGATTCGGGTATTATCCCGCCTTTGCCGCAACCCCCGCGAACGCGGCGGCATTTGCTGCAAAAACGATCCAACCACCCCCGTCCAAAAAGACCCAGAAAGAGGGCGACGACATGCCGGCGCGCATGCCGTGCTCCAGAGGATTCCATAATGTTTGGAGCTTTCCGTCGGTATTTTTCTACCGACCTCGCGATCGACCTCGGCACCGCGAACACCCTGATCTTTGCGCGCAACAAGGGCATCGTGCTGGATGAGCCCTCGGTCGTGGCCATCCGCCACGAAGGCGGTCCGCACGGCAAGAAGGTGATCCAGGCCGTCGGCCGCGAAGCCAAGGCGATGCTCGGCAAGGTGCCGGGCAACATCGAGGCCATCCGCCCGATGAAGGACGGCGTGATCGCCGACTTCGTGATCACCGAGCAGATGATCAAGCAGTTCATCAAGATGGTGCACCCGCGCTCGCTGCTCACGCCCAGTCCGCGCATCATCATCTGCGTGCCCTGCGGCTCGACCCAGGTCGAGCGCCGCGCCATCAAGGATGCCGCCGAAGCGGCCGGCGCCACCTCGGTCTACCTGATCGAGGAGCCCATGGCCGCCGCGATCGGCGCCGGCCTGCCGGTATCGGAAGCCAGCGGCTCGATGGTGGTCGACATCGGCGGCGGCACCACCGAAGTCGGCGTGATCTCGCTCGGCGGCATGGTCTACAAGGGCAGCGTGCGCGTCGGCGGCGACCGCTTCGACGAGGCCATCATCAACTACATCCGCCGCAACTACGGCATGCTGATCGGCGAGCCGACGGCCGAGGTCATCAAGAAGAGCATCGGGTCGGCCTTCCCGGGTTCCGAGGTCAAGGAGATGGAAGTCAAGGGACGCAACCTGAGCGAAGGCGTGCCGCGCAGCTTCACCATCAGCAGCAACGAGGTGCTGGAAGCGCTGACCGATCCGCTCAACAACATCGTCTCGGCGGTCAAGAACGCGCTGGAGCAGACGCCGCCCGAACTGGGCGCCGACATCGCCGAGCGCGGCATGATGCTGACCGGCGGCGGCGCGCTGCTGCGCGATCTCGACCGGCTGCTGGCCGAAGAGACCGGCCTGCCGGTGCTGGTGGCCGAAGACCCCCTGACCTGCGTGGTGCGCGGCTGCGGCATCGCCCTGGAGCGCATGGACAGGTTGGGAAGCATATTCACCAGCGAGTGATGCACACTTTGCACATCCGGCCGGCCCGTGTCAGCATCGGCCGGCTTTTTCATATCTAAACACCATGCCCCTGGGCACGCTGGATCGCACCGCGCCACCCCTGTTCAACCAGGGACCCTCGGCGCTCAGCAAGCTGATCTTCTTCAGCGCGCTCGCGCTGTTCCTGATGGTGGCCGACGCACGCTTCAACATCGTGCAGCCGCTGCGCGCGGGCATCGGCGCGGTGCTCTATCCCATCCAGTGGCTGGCGCTCAAGCCGGTGCAGCTCGCGATGGGCGGCGGCCGCTATCTCGAAGACCTGCAGACCGCGCAAAGCAGGGAGGCGGAGGCCCGCAAGGCGCTCGCGCTGCAGTCCGAACGCGCGAGCCAGGCCGACACCCTGGCGCAGGAGAACGCGCGGCTGCGCTCGCTGCTGGAACTGCGCCAGACCACGCAGACGCCAGGCCGCGCGGCCGAGGTGCTCTATGACGCCGCCGACCCCTACACCCGCAAGCTGGTCATCGACCAGGGCCTCACCAACGGCATCGCGGCCGGCTCGCCGGTGATCGACGAGCACGGCGTGGTCGGGCAGGTCACGCAGGTCCAGCCTTTCAGTAGCGAGATCACGCTGGTGATCGATCGCGACCTGTCGATCCCCGTGCAGAACGTGCGCACCGGCGCGCGCAGCGTGGCCTTCGGCGATGCCAGCGCCCACGGCGGCGGGCTCGAACTGCGCTTCATGGCGGCCAGTGCCGACCTGCAGGAAGGCGACCTGCTCACCACCAGCGGGGTCGACGGCGTCTACCCGCCGGGCCTGCCGGTCGCCAAGATCGACCGCATCGAGCGCCGTGCCGACTCCGCGTTCGCGCGCATCCACTGCGTGCCGCTGGCCCATGTGACGGCCGCGCGCTATGTGCTGGTGCTGGCGCCCACGGGCGTGCAGGCACCGAAGCCGCTGCCGTCAGCGCCGGCGGATGCCGCGACCGGTAAGAAAAAGGGCGACAAATCCGCCGCCAAGCCGGACAAGAAGGAGGGTCGCGCCCGATGATCATGCGTCCCGGGCAGCAGCAGCTTCTGCTGCCCGTCAGTCCTCTCTTCATGTGGGCCAGCCTCATCGCGGCGCTGCTCGTCAACATGATTCCGGTGGGTCGCGCCGCCTGGACGCCCGACCTGCTGGCGCTGGTGATCGTGTTCTGGAGCGTGCACCAGCCGGCGCGCATCGGCATCGGCGCGGCTTTCATGTTCGGCCTGTTGATGGACGTGCACCAGACGGCCATGCTGGGCCAGCATGCGCTGTCCTACACCATGCTCGGTTTCTTCGCGATCATGATCCACCGGCGCCTGCTCTGGTACCCGGTGATCTCGCAGGCGCTGCAGGTGCTGCCGCTGTTCGCGCTTTCGCACCTGATCGAAGTCGCGATCCGGATGGTCGGCGGCGGCATCTTCCCCGGCTGGACGATCCTGATCTCGCCGGCCATCGAGACCGTCCTGTGGCCGCTGGTGAGCCTGGCGCTCCTCGCGCCGCAGCGCCGCACGCCCGAGCCCGATGCCAACCGTCCGCTGTGACATGCCGACTCGGCTTGTTCTTCGCGTTCCGGCGGCGTAGGCTCCGCGCGCCATGACCGAACTCCGCAACGTCGCCGCCGACCTCGCGCGCTTCAAGCGCCGCGTGATCGTGATCGGCCTGGTCGTACTCACTGCCTTCGGGCTCCTGGGCGCGCGCCTGTTCTTCCTGCAGGTGGTGCGGCACGACGACCTCGCGGAGCAGGCCGAGAGCAACCGCACGGCCGTGGTGCCGGTGGTGCCGAACCGCGGCCTGATCCTCGACCGCAACGGCATCGTGCTGGCCTCCAACTACTCGGCCTACACGCTCGAGATCACGCCTTCGAAGGTCGGCAGCAGCCTGGAAGAGACCATCGACAGCCTCGGCGAGGTGGTGGAGGTGTCGCAGCGCGACCGCCGCCGCTTCAAGCGCCTGCGCGAGGATTCGCGCAGCTTCGATTCGATCCCGATCCGCACGCGCCTGAGCGACGAGGAAGTCGCGCGCTTCGCGGCGCAGCGCTACCGCTTCCCCGGTGTCGAGATCAAGGCCCGGCTGTTCCGCAACTATCCCAACGGTGAGCTCGCCTCCCATGCGCTCGGCTACATCGGCCGCATCAACCAGCGCGAGAAGACTGCGATGGATGACTGGAGCGAGGAAGACCAGGCCAACTACAAGGGCACCGACTACATCGGCAAGCTGGGCATCGAGCAGAGCTACGAGAAGACGCTGCATGGCCAGACCGGCGTCGAGCAGATGGAAACCTCCGCCGGCGGCCGTGCGGTGCGCCGGCTCGCCAGCCACCCGGCGACGCCCGGCAACACGGTGATGCTCTCGCTGGACATCAAGTTGCAGAAGCTAGTGGAAGACATGTTCGGCGAGCGTCGCGGCGCGCTGGTGGCGATCGACCCCACAAGCGGCGAGGTGCTGGCTTTCGTGAGCAAGCCCACCTTCGATCCGAACCTGTTCGTCGAAGGCATCGACCACGAAAGCTGGCAGGCGCTCAACGAGTCGCTCGACAAGCCGCTGCTGAACCGCGCGCTGCGCGGCACCTACCCGCCGGGCTCCACCTACAAGCCCTTCATGGCCTTGGCCGCGCTGCAGCTCGGCAAGCGCGCGCCGAACGTCGTGGTCAACGACCCGGGCTTCTACACCTTCGGCGGCCACACCTTCCGCAGCCATGAGGGCGGCCTCGGCGGCGTGGACATGCACCGCGCGATCCAGCATTCGAGCAATACCTATTTCTATTCGCTCGCGGTCGAGATGGGCGTGGACACCATCCACGACTTCATGAAACCGCTGGGCTTCGGCCAGATTACCGGCATCGACGTGCACGGCGAGGTGCGCGGCCTCTTGCCCAGCACGACCTGGAAACGCGAGGCCTACAAGCGCCCTGAGATGAAGAAGTGGTATCCGGGCGAAACCGTCTCGCTCGGCATCGGGCAGGGCTACAACAGCTTCACGATGCTGCAGCTGGCGGTGGCCCAAGCCACGCTGGCCAACGGCGGCATCAACCACCGGCCGCATCTCGTGAAGGCGATCAAGGACACGCTCACGGGCGAGGTGGCCCAACTGCCGCAGCCGCCGGCCGTGGACCTGGGCTTCCTGCCGAAGAACGTCGACATCGTGCGCAATGCGCTGGTCGCGGTGAACAAGGGCGGCACCGGAACGCGCGTGTTCGCGGGCGCCCCCTACAGCTCAGCCGGCAAGACCGGCACCGCGCAGGCCATGAGCCTGGGCCAGAACGTGAAGTACAACGCCAAGGCGTTGGAGGAGCACCAGCGCGACCACTCGCTGTTCGCGGCCTACGCGCCGGCGGAGGCGCCCAGGATCGCGGTCGCGATCATTGTCGAGAACGCCGGCTTCGGCGCGGCGGCTGCCGCGCCGATCGTGCGCCGCGTGTTCGACTATTGGCTGGCCGACCAGTATCCCAACGAACAGGATCTGGCCGCGGTGCAGGCCGGCAAGGCCGGCCCTCCGATCGGCAAGCCGCGCGTGGCGAGCGAGATGGCTTGGCCGGTCGTCCCCGCCGCGGCAGCGGCGCCCTGACGCCCCAATCGATTCACGGGTTAACCCTAGGTTCGCGAGGGTGATTGCTCCCTCCTGTACGCTCTCGGCCTTTGTAAACAATCGTTACCAAACGACATCGGCGGCAACGCCGGAAAGGTCTCATGAGCATCGGGAATCAGGGCGGGCGCCGTTTCGCGCGCTGGCGCAATGCCTGCGCGGCCGTCTTCTTGTTGGCAAGCGCTCACTGGAGCGCTGCTGCGCCAGGCGAGCCGATCGTCGTCGGCCAAGTTGCCCCATTCACAGGCCCGCAGGCGGTTACCGGCCGGGCCATCCATGCCGGCGCCAAGCTGTACTTCGACGCCGTCAACGCCAAGGGCGGCGTGCGTGGCCGGCCGGTCAAGCTGGTGACCCGCGACGATGCGCAAAAGGCGGCCGAAAGCGTGCGCCTTTTGCGGGAGATCATCGCGGCCGAATCGCCGGTGGCCTTGCTGGGAACGGTAGGCACGACCAACCTCGAAGCCATCGCCAAAGACGGCGTGCTGGTGCAAAAGGGCGTGGCGATGATCGGCGCCGTCTCGGGCGCCAGCACCGTGGCGCAGGCGCCGGGCATCTACGTGGTGAAGGCCAGCTACCACGACGAGGTCGGGCGGCTTTTCAGCCAGTTGGCCACCGTCGGCGTGCAGCGCGTGGGGCTGCTCTACCAGGACGACGGCTTGGGCCAGGACGTGCTGGCCGGCGCCGAAGCGGCCGCCAAGGCGAACGGCCTGCAGCTCGTCGTGCGCGCCGGCTATCCGCGCAACACGGTGGCCGTCGAGAAGGCCGTGGCGGAGATCGCCAAGGCCAAGGTGCAGGTCGTCTTTCTCGGTGCGACCACGGCGGCGGGGATCGAATTCGTCAAGCAGTATGCGGCCGCCGGCGGGGCCGGCAGCATGCTCTACGGCATGTCGATCATCGACACCGATGCGCTGCTCAAGGCGCTCGGGCCGCAGCGTGCGCGCGGCTACGCTTTCTCGGTCGTTCTGCCGCAGCAGGGCGATCGCGCCGTGGTGCGCGAATACCTGCAGCTGCGCCAGGCCTCCAAGGATCCGGATCTTTCGGCGCGCTCGATGGAAGGCTTCATCGCCGCCAAGGCGCTGGTCAAGGTGATGGAGGGCGCCACCACTCTCAACGCGGCCGGCGTGAGCGCCGCGCTGGCCTCGGCGAAGGCGGTGGATGTCGGCGGCTACACGCTCGACTTCAGCGCCAGGGGCCAGACGGCGTCACGCTTCGTGGACTTCGCGATGTTCGGCGCCGGCGGCAAGCTGGTCCAGTAGCGAACCCAAAAAGAAAAGGCGCCGACCAGCGGCGCCTTTTCAAGCAAGCAGCATCTCGTTCGGATGCCTTTTGTATCGATCTTCTGATTCTTCGAAAAATGTCTCCTCGGTCCCCCGCGCTGCGGGCTGGCCCGTTTGCGAGTGGCGAGACTTTAGGTTGCGCACCGTGCCAGTGCATCGGGGATTACCCGTCACTCTGAAACAAAAGGAAACCCTGCCCGGCATCAGTCGGCAGAAAGCGCCGCGGCGCGGATGCTCTGCAGCGTGCTGCCGGGGGTGATGGCCTCCGGATCCAGCAGGCAGTGCAGGATGGCGGGCCGGCCGCTGGCGCGGGCGCGCGCCAGGGCGGGGGCGAACTCCTCGGTGCGCTCCACGCGCTCGCCGTGGCCGCCGAACACCTCGGCGTAGCGGCGGAAATCGGGGTTCTTCAGTTGCGTGGCGCTGACCCGGCCCGGGTAGTGCCGTTCCTGATGCATCCGAATGGTGCCGTACATGGCGTTGTCGAGCAGCACCACGAGGATGGGCAGCCCATACTGCACGGCGGTCGCGAACTCCTGGCCGTGCATGAGGAAATCGCCGTCGCCGGCGAACACCACCACCTCGCGCTGCGGCCACAGCCGCTTGGCGCCCACGCCGGCGGGCAGGCCGTAGCCCATCGAGCCGCTGGTCGGGGCCAACTGGCTGGCAAAGGCGCGAAAGGGCCAGAAGCGGTGCACCCAGGTGGCGAAGTTGCCGGCGCCGTTGCAGAAGATGGTGTCGGCGGGTAGGGCTTCACGCAGGTGCTGCATCACCTCGCCCATCTGCAGCGGGCCCGGGATGCGGATCGGCGTCGGGTCGCTCCAGCGCAGGAATTCTTCGCGCGCCGCTGCGGTAGCGCCGCGCCAGGCTGGCGGCGCCGCCGGGCGCAGCGCGGCCACCGCCTGGGCGAAGGCTTGCGGCGTCGCGTGGACCGCCTGGGTGGCGCGGTACAGGCGGCCCAGTTCGTCCGCATCGGCGTGCACATGCACCAGGGCCTGCTTCGGCGACGGGATGTCGAGCAGTTCGTAGCCTTGCGACGGCACTTCGGACAAGCGTCCGCCCACGAGCAGGATCAGGTCCGACTGGCGGATGCGCTCCAGCAAGCGCGGATTGGCACCGAGGCCGAGGTCGCCGGCGTAGCAGGGATGGTCGGCGCTGAACAGCATCTGGCGCCGGAACGAGCAGTAGACGGGCAGGGCGAAGGCCTCGGCGAAAGCGCTGAAGTGCTGCACCGCCGCCTCGGACCAGCGGCTGCCGCCGACGATGGCCACCGGCCGCTGCGCCGCCGCCAGGCGCTGCTGCAATTCAGCCAGCTGCGCCGCGCCGGGGTAGGTCTCGGCCACCGCGTAGGGCAGCGCATCGGCCACCGCAGCCGCTTCGGTCAGCATGTCTTCAGGCAGCGCGATGACCACCGGGCCCGGTCGCCCCGAGGTGGCGACATGAAAGGCGCGCGACACCAGTTCGGGCAGCCGCGCGGCGTCGTCGACCTGCACCACCCACTTGGCCATGGTGCCGAACACCGCGCCGTAGTCCAGCTCCTGGAAGGCTTCGCGGCCCAGCGCGCCGCGCGCCACCTGGCCGACGAAGAGCAGCAGCGGCGTCGAGTCCTGGTGCGCGATGTGCACCCCGGCCGCCGCGTTGGTAGCGCCCGGGCCGCGCGTCACGAAGCAGACGCCGGGGCGCCCGGTGAGCTTGCCTTGCGCCTCGGCCATCATGGCCGCGCCGCCTTCCTGGCGGCACACGGTGACCTCGATCGAGGCGTCGTGCAGCGCGTCGAGCACGGCCAGGAAGCTCTCGCCCGGCACGCAGAAGAGTTGTTGGACGCCGTGAGTGATGAGCTGGTCGACCAGGATTCGGCCGCCGGTGCGCGAAGCGGTCATGCGCTCAGCCCTCGATGTCGAAGGTCACGCCCTGCGCCAGCGGCAGGGCGGTGGAATAGTTGATGGTGTTGGTGGCGCGGCGCATGTAGGCCTTCCAGCTGTCGGAGCCGGCCTCGCGCCCGCCGCCGGTCTCCTTCTCGCCGCCGAAGGCGCCGCCGATCTCGGCGCCGCTCGGGCCGATGTTGACGTTGGCGATGCCGCAGTCCGAACCCGTGCTCGAGATGAAGCGCTCGGCCTCGCGCACGTTCAAGGTGAAGATGGACGACGACAGGCCGGCGCCGACTTCGTTGTGCCAGGCGATCGCGTCGTCGAGCGATCGGTAGCGCAGCACGTACAGGATGGGCGCGAAGGTTTCGCGCAGCACCGGGCCGGCGTGCGCGGCCAGCTCCACCAGGGCCGGCCGCACGTAGAAGGCGCCGTCGCCCGCGATGCCGTCGACGCGTCCGCCGCCATGCACCGTCGCTCCGGCCTCGCGGCTTTCCTGCAGTGCCTTCTGCATGCCCTCGAAGGCGGCGCTGTCGATCAGCGGCCCCACCAGCGTGCCCGGCGCGCGCGGATCGCCCACCTGCACGCTGCCGTAGACCTTGGCGAGCCGCGGCACCAGCGTGTCGTACACGCCGTCGTGCACGAACAGGCGGCGCAGCGTCGTGCAGCGCTGCCCGGCCGTGCCCATCGCGGAGAAGGCGATGGCACGCAACGCGAGGTCGAGGTCGGCCGACGGGGCGACGATGGCCGCGTTGTTGCCGCCCAGCTCCAGGATCGCGCGGGCGAAACGCGCCGCCAGGCGCGGTGCGACCTGGCGCCCCATGGCGGTGGAGCCGGTGGCCGACAGCACCGCCACGCGGTGGTCGTCCACCAGCACTTCGCCGACGGCGCGCTGGCCGAGCAGCAGTTCCAGCAGGCCCTCGGGCGCATCGCCGAAGCGCGCCAGCGCGCGCTGCGCGATGGCGTGCGTGGCCAGCGCGGTGAGCGGCGTCTTCTCGGACGGCTTCCACACCACCGCGTCGCCGCAGACCAGCGCCAGCGCGGCATTCCACGACCACACGGCCACCGGGAAGTTGAAGGCCGAGATGACGCCGCAGACCCCCAGCGGATGCCAGCTTTCCATCATGCGGTGCTCGGCGCGCTCGGTGGCCAGCGTCAGGCCGTAGAGTTGGCGCGACAGGCCGACCGCGAAGTCGCAGATGTCGATCATTTCCTGCACCTCGCCGGCGCCTTCGGACGGAATCTTGCCGGCCTCCAGCGTGACCAGCCGGCCCAGGTCGGCCTTGGCCGCGCGCAGCTCCTCGCCAAGCAGGCGCACGAGTTCGCCGCGGCGCGGCGCCGGCACGCTGCGCCATGCCTGGTAGGCCGCGTGCGCCCGGCCGATGGCCTCGGTGGCTTCGGCCGGCGTGGTCTGCGCCACGGCGGCGATCGGCTCGCCGGTGATCGGGGAGCGCACCGGCAGGTCGCCGCCGGTGTAGGCGGCGTGGGGCACGCCCAAGCGCTGCAGCAGCTGATCGACTTCGGTGGCGACGGAGGAGGTGAAGGCTTGCGGCATGGGATTCGCGTTCGAGAACAGGAGGGCATCAATATCCGCCACGCCGGGCCGATTGCATAGCAAAAAATCGGAAAGACTTGATGCTCGGAAGGAATGAACTTTGCGCAGCGCGATTACGCTAGCCTCCCGCCAGATCATTCCTCCGCCGCATGACCACGCTTCGCAAGACCTTCCTGCCGCCGATCGCGGACCTGCTGGCCTTCGAGGCTGCGGCGCGCCACGCCAGCGTCTCGCGCGCGGCCGACGAGCTGCACCTGACGCAGAGCGCCGTGTCGCGGCAGATCCGCCAGCTCGAAGCCCAGCTGGGCGTGGCCCTGTTCCACCGCGTGCGCCAGCGCGTGGTGCTGACCGACGCCGGCCGGGTCTACGCCGCGGACGTGCGCGGCGCGCTGCAGCAGTTCTCCGGCGCCACGCAGAAGGTCATGGCGCTCTCCGGCGGCGGCGGGCTGCTCAACCTGGCCGTGCTGCCCACGCTCGGTACGCGCTGGCTGATTCCGCGCCTGCCCGATTTCGCGGCGCGCCATCCCGAGGTCACGGTGAACTTCGCGGCCCGCTCCGAGCCCTTCGACTTCGCCCAGGAGCCCTTCGATGCGGCCATTCATTTCGGCGCGCCGCACTGGGCTGGCGCCGCCTGCGAATACCTGATGCAGGAAGAGGTGGTGCCTGTGTGCAGCCCTTCCTACAAGCAGCAGCACGGCATCCACCGGATGCAGGACCTGGCCTCGGTCGTGCTGCTGCAGCAGAGCACCCGGCCGACCCAGTGGGCCGAGTGGTTCGAGCAAACCGGCGGCAGCGCGGCGCAGGCACTGCGCGGGCCGCGCTTCGAGCAGTTCGCGATGATCGCCCAGGCCGCAGTGTCAGGGCTGGGCGCGGCGCTGTTGCCGAGCTTTCTGGTCGAGGCCGAGATCGCCTCCGGCGCCTTGGTCGTGCTGTTTCCGCAGGCGCTGACGAGTTCGGACGCCTACTACCTCGTGTACCCCGAGTCGCGCGCCCAGACGCCCCTGCTGCTGGCCTTTCGCGACTGGATCGTGGCCCAGAGCCGGGCCGCGGCCCTCACGCCGGCCCCGGCGCCGCGGGCAGCTCGATCCGCTGCGCGGCCGGCGAGCTCGCCAGGCTCTGCGAAGGCCGGCGCAGCGTCGCGTCGAAGGGATTGATCTTCGGCCCGATGGCCGCGGCCTCGCGCTTGAGCAGCTCCACCACGGTCGGCATGCGGTCGGCGTTGAGCCGGTCGGCGATGGTGCCCACGCTCAGTGCGGCAACCGCGCGGCCCTCGCGGTCGCAGATGGGGACGGCGACGCCGGCCATGCCTTCGAGCAGGCCGGTGCTGCGGCCCGCGTAGCCCGCCTGGCGAACGCGCTCGATCTCGGTTCGCAGATAGACCTCGTCGTACACGCCGTACTCGCGCACGCGCGACAGGTTGAAGCGGATCACCTCTTCGCGCTCGGCCTCCGGCAGGAAGGCCAGGATCGCGAGCGCGCCCTGGCCCACGCCCAGCGCGATGCGCCCGCCGACGTCGCCGGTGAAGGAACGGATCGGAAACGGCCCCTCGCTGCGGTCCAGGCACACCGCATCGAAGCCGCTGCGCGCCAGCAGAAAGATGCTGTCGCCCAGGCTCGCGCACAGGCGCAACAGCACGGGGCGGCACAGCGTGCGCAGGTCCCCCGGGTTGCCCGCATTGGCGGCCAGCGCGAAGAAGTCGATGCCCAGCCGGTACAGCTTGCTGCGCGCGTCCTGGTCGACCATGCCTTCGGCCACCAGCGATTGCAGCAGCCGGTGCGTGGTGGCCTGGGTCAGGCCGACGGCGCGTGCGATCTGGGTCACGCGTCCACCCTCCGCCTGCACCGCGGCGAGGGCCCGGATCACGGCGAAGACGCGCGGCACGCCGCTGGTGGAAGGAGAAGGGGTGCTCATGCCTGTGCAGGGTGGAATGTTGTTCGGCCAGTCTACGCCACAAATTCCATTGAACGGAATAAATAAGAAAAAGATTCTGATTAGTGAAATACCCTGTGTGATCTGGCGCATTCGTTGCAATAGAGTGAATCGACTCCGACGAAAGACTTCAGTTGCCGCCCCATCGGGGTGCGCCCCACGAAAGGCCTGTTCATGTCATTTCTCAAGCTCACCGAGCTGACCAAGTTCTACGGCAGCACCTGCGCGGTGTCCGCCATGAGCCTGTCGGTGGAGAAAGGCGAATTCGTTTCGCTGCTGGGGCCTTCGGGCTGCGGCAAGACCACCACCCTGCAGATGGTGGCGGGCTTCGAGGCCGTGAGCAGCGGCCGCATCGAACTGGCCGGGCGCGACATCACGCACGCCAAGGCCAACACGCGCGGCCTGGGCATCGTGTTCCAGACCTATGCGCTGTTTCCGCACATGACGGTGGCCGACAACGTGAGCTTCGGCCTCGAGATGCGCAAGATGCCGAAGGCCGAGCGGCGCGAGCGCGTGGCGCAGGCGCTGTCCCTGGTGCACCTGGAGCCGCATGCCACCCGCTATCCGCGCGAACTCTCGGGCGGCCAGCGCCAGCGCGTGGCGCTGGCCCGCGCGCTGGTGATCGAGCCGCCGGTGCTGCTCCTGGACGAGCCGCTCTCCAACCTGGACGCCAAGCTGCGCGAGGAGATGCAGTTCGAGCTGCGCCAGATCCAGCGCAAGGTGGGCACCACCACGGTGATGGTCACGCACGACCAGAGCGAGGCGATGTCGATCAGCGACCGCGTGGTCGTCATGGAAGGCGGCTGCGCCACGCAGATCGACCATCCGCACCGCGTCTACGAGCATCCGCGCACGCGCTTCATCTCCACTTTCGTGGGCAAGGCCAACCTGCTGGCCGGGCGCGTGGTGGCGAACGGCACCCGCAGCCGCGTCGACCTGGGGCCGTTCGCGGTCGATGTGGACGACGCCGGCTTCCAGGTCGGCGCGCAGGTGCTGCTCAGCGTGCGGCCGGAAAAGCTGCAGCTGGTGGAAGCCGGCCGCGGCCGCTTCGACGGCACGGTGCGCGAGCGCTTCTTCCTCGGCAGCCAGTGGCTTTACGCCGTGACGACGCCGGTCGGCGAGCTGATGGTGCTGTCGCCCAACGACGGCCGGCCCGCGCTCGATGAAGGCCATGCGGCCGGGCTCGCCTGGCCCGACCACTGCACGCGCCTGCTGCCCGCCGAAGAGCGTGCGGCTGCCGAACGGGTGGCCGCATGAAGAAGGCATCGCCCTGGTGGCTGTCCGGGCCGGCGCTGCTGCTGTTCGCCGCGCTGCTGCTGGTGCCGCTGGCGCTGACGGCGGTGCTGTCCTTCAACGTCTACGACCCCGCCACCGGCCCCCGGGCGGACGAGTTCACGCTCGAGCACTACACCCATGTGTTCACCGACTCCTACTACCACGGCATCTTCTGGCGCACCTTCTGGATCTCGGGCCTGGTGGCGCTGATCTGCGTGCTCGTCGGCACCCCCGAGGCCTATGTGCTGAGCCGCATGCGCAACCCGTGGCGCTCGGTGCTGCTGCTGGTGGTGCTGGCGCCGCTCCTGGTGTCGGTGGTGGTGCGGGCCTTCGGCTGGAGCATGCTGCTCGGGCCGGAAGGCCTGGTCAACGGGTCGCTCAAGCTCGTCGGCCTCGGCCCGGTGAAGATGCTCTACACCGAGACCGCGGTGGTGATCGCGCTGGTGCACGTGATGCTCCCCTTCATGGTGATCCCGGTCTGGACCTCGCTGCAGAAGCTGGACCCGGGCGTCGAGAACGCCGCGCTCTCGCTCAAGGCCTCGCACTTCACCACGCTGCGCCGCGTCGTGCTGCCGCAGGTCATGCCGGGCGTGCTGTCGGGCAGCCTGATCGTGTTCGGCCTGTCGGCCAGCTCCTTCGCCATTCCGGGCCTGCTCGGCGGGCGGCGCCTGAAGATGGTCGCGACCGTGGTCTACGACGAGTACCTGCACGAGCTCAACTGGCCGCTCGGCGCGGCCATCGCGCTGACGCTGCTGGCGGCCAATCTCGTCGTCATGCTGAGCTACAACCGGCTGGTCGAGGGCCGATACAAAAAGGCGCTCGGGTAGGGCCATGAGCAAGAACGGACCCCTGGCCCTCGCGTTCAACGCGCTCGTCATCGCCTTCATGCTGGCACCGCTGCTGGTGGTGTGCATCGTCGCCTTCACGCCCGAGAACACGCTCACCATCCCGACCACGCGCTTCTCGCTGCGCTGGTTCGAAGCGGTGTTCGCGCACCCCGACTTCATGCAATCGTTCTGGAACAGCCTGTGGCTGGCGCTCGCCTCGGCCACGCTGGCCACGCTGCTGGCGGTGCCGGCCGGCATGGCGATCACGCGCTACGAGTTCGCGGGGCGCGACTTCCTCAACGGCCTGTTCCTCTCGCCGCTGATCATTCCGCACCTGGTGCTGGGCGTGGCGCTGCTGCGCCTGTTCGCGCTGGTCGGCGGTACCGGCAGCTTCGGCTGGCTGGTGCTGGCCCACGCGCTGATCGTCACGCCCTACACGCTGCGCTTGGTGATCGCCGCGCTGGTCGGCTTCGATCGCAGCGCCGAGCAGGCTGCGCTCTCGCTCGGCGCGAGCCAGGCCACCATGTTCAGGCGCATCACCTTGCCGATGATCCTGCCGGGCGTGACGGGCGGCTGGTTGCTGGCCTTCATCAACAGCTTCGACGAGGTGACCATGTCGATCTTCGTGACCGCGCCCAGCACCGTGACGCTGCCGGTGCGCATGTACATGTACGCGACCGAATCGATCGATCCGCTGATGGCCGCGGTGTCGGCGCTGATGGTGGCGGTGACGGCCTGCGCCATGGTGGTGCTCGACCGCGTCTACGGGCTGGACCGGGTGCTGGTGGGGCGCCGATGAGCGGTTTCGCCAAGCCTCTGCTGTACCGTGTGGCCGAGTCCGGTCGCGCTCCCGTGGCCTTCACGCTCGACGGGCGGCCTGCTCGCGCCCTGGCCGGCGACACGGTGCTGACCGCCGTGCTGACCCAGTGCGGCCAGCTGCGCCGCAACGAATTCAGCGGCGCGCCGCGTGCGGGCTTCTGCATGATGGGCGCCTGCCAGGACTGCTGGATCCTGACGGCCGATGGCGCCCGGCTGCGCGCCTGCTCCACCTTCATCGAACCCGGCATGGCGTTGCTCACCGGCGGGGAGCCTGCATGACGGCAGAGGCCATGCTGCAACCCGTGATCGTGGGCGCCGGCCCGGCCGGCGTGCGCGCGGCGCAGGCGCTGGTCGCGCACGGCCTGCGGCCGGTGCTGATCGACGAAGCCGGCCGTGCCGGTGGCCAGATCTACCGCCGGCCACCGGCGAACTTTCAGCGTTCCCCCGAGACCTTGTACGGCTTCGAAGCCGCGCGCGCCACCGCCATGCACGCGGCGCTGGACGGGCTGCAGGACCGCATCGACTACCAGCCCGACAGCCTGGTGTGGAACGCCCAGGGCGGCCTGCTCGATGTGCTGCACGGCCCGAGCCGCAGCACGCGCAGCGTGCCCTATCGCCAGCTGATCGTGGCGACCGGCGCGACCGACCGCGTGCTGCCCGTGCCCGGTTGGACGCTGCCTGGCGTCTACACCCTCGGCGGCGCGCAGGTGGCGCTCAAATTCCAGGGCTGCGCGATCGGCCGGCGCGTGGTCTTCATGGGCACCGGCCCGCTGCTCTACCTGGTGGCCTGCCAATACGCGAAGGCCGGCGTGAACGTGGCGGCCGTGCTCGACACCGCGCGCTTCGCCGACCAGTTCGCGGCCGTGCCGGCGCTGCTCTCGCAGCCGGCCGTGTTCCTCAAGGGGCTCTACTACGTGGCCTGGCTGCGCGCCCGCGGCGTGCTGCTTCATGGCGGCGTCCGGCCGCTGCGGGTGCTGGGCGATGCGCGCGTCGGCGGCGTCTCCTGGCACGACGGCACGCGCGAACAAACGCTCGAATGCGACGCGGTCGGCTTCGGCTACGCCTTGCGTTCCGAAACGCAGCTGGCCGACCTGCTGGGCTGCCGCTTCGCCTTCGCGCCGCTGCAGCGCGCGCATCTGCCCGAGCGCGATGCGGCCGGTCGTTCCAGCGTGGCCGGCGTCTACCTGGCAGGCGATGGCGCCGGCATCATGGGCGCCGATGCGGCCGAATGGGCCGGCGAGCGCGCTGCGCTGGCGCTCTTGACCGACCATGGGGTGAAGGTGGACGCCGTCCGCGCCCAGGCGCTGGAACGCAAGCTCGGCAAGCTCGTCGGTTTTCGCCGCGGCCTGGAGCGCGCCTTTCCCTTTCCGCAGGACTGGGCGGCCCATGCGCCCGACGAGCTTGTGGTGTGCCGCTGCGAGAACGTCACCGCCGGTGAGCTGCGCGAGACCGTGCGCAGCTGCGGCGCCGACGAGATGAACCGCCTCAAGGCCTTGTCCCGCGTCGGCATGGGCCGCTGCCAGGGCCGCATGTGCGGCACGGCGGCGGCCGAAATGCTCGCGCACGCGAGCGGCCAGCCGCTCGCGCAGGTGGGCCGGCTGCGCGGGCAGGCGCCGATCAAGCCGATTCCGATCCAGCTGGCGAGTGCGCCGGCCGAGGGCGCGGCCGCATGAAGCGAACGCTGAAGACCGATGTGGCCATCGTCGGCGGCGGCATCGTCGGCGCTTCTGCCGCATTGGCGCTGCGGCGCATCGGACTGCAGGTGGTGCTCTTGGAGCGCGACCTCTGCGGCTCGCGTTCCAGCGGCGTGAACTACGGCGGCGTGCGGCGCCAGGGCCGGCCGCTGTCCCAGTTGCCGCTGGCCCAGCGGGCCCATCGCATCTGGGGCCGGCTGCCGGAACTGATCGGCACCGACGGCGAGTACCTGCGCTCCGGCCATTTCAAGATCGCCCGCAGCGAGGCCGACCTGGCCGCGCTCGAGCGTTACCGCGACGCGAGCCGCGATTTCGACCTCGGCATCGAGCTGCTGTCGGGTGCGCGCATGCGCGAGCGCTGCCCGTGGCTGGGCGACAGGGCGCTCGGCGGTTCGCTGTGCGTGGAAGACGGGCAGGCCAATCCCCGGCTGGTGTCGCCGGCCTTCGCACGCGCGGCGCAGCGCGCGGGCGCGCAGATCTTCGAGCGCACCCCGCTCGACGAGGTGGCGCACGACGGCGGACTCTTCATGCTGCGTTCGGGCAACGCGCTGGAAGTGTGCGCGCCCGTGATGCTCAACTGCGCCGGCGCCTGGGCCGGTGCCGTCGCCAGCCGCTTCGGCGAGACGGTGCCGCTGCAATCCGGCCATCCGGCGATGGCGGTCACCGAGCCGCTGCCGTACTTCATGGACTGGAGCCTCGGCGTGGAGGGCGGCGGCATCTATTGCCGTCAGGTCCAGCGCGGCAACCTGGTGCTGGGCGGCGGTGCCGGCGTGGCGCTGGACGCCGACACCGCCCGCTCCGCACGCGAGGCCATCGCCGCGCTGGCGGTGCAGGCGATCGAGCTGCTGCCCGTGCTGCGCCACGCCAGCTTCATCCGCACCTGGAGCGGCACCGAAGGCTATCTGCCCGACCGCCAGCCGGTGCTGGGCCTGAGCGCGACCACGCCGGGACTGATCCACGGCTTCGGCTTCGCCGGCGCCGGTTTCCAGATCGGCCCGGCCGCGGGCGAGGTGCTGGCCGAGCTCGCGCGCGACGGGCGCAGCAGCACGCCCATCGAAGCCTTCGCCATCGAACGTTTTCTTTCCGTCGAAGCCGCCGTGCCCGCAACGGCGCATTGAAGTTTCCCCACCCACTCTCAAAGGAACCCGCCATGCCCCGTTCTTGCCAATCCCCATCGGTCCGCCGTGCACTCCTCGCCGTGGCCGCCGCCGCGGCCCTGGCCGCAAGCGGTGCGGCCAGCGCCCAGACCAAGACGCTCTACATCGGCATGAACGGAGGCACCATGGAGAAGGCGTACACGCAGTACGTGTTCCCGGCCTTCGAGAAGGCGAACAACGTGAAGGTGGTGGTGGTGCCCGGCACCTCGTCGGACATCCTGGCCAAGGCGCAGGCCAACAAGGACAAGCCGCAAATGCACGTGATGTTCCTGGACGACGGCATCATGGTGCGCGCCATCGGCATGGGCTTGTGCCAGAAGCAGCGCCCGAGCGCGGCGCTCAACGACATCTACCCGGCGGCCCGTTTCAAGGACGACATGGCCAGCGGCGTCAGCCTGGGCATGACCGGGCTGGCCTACAACAAGAAGATGTTCGCCGAGAAGGGCTGGGCTGCACCCACCTCGTGGATGGATCTGGCCGATCCCAAGTTCAAGGGCAAGGTGGTGTTCCAGTCGATGTCCTCCTCGTCCTTCGGCCTGCACGGCTTCCTGATGTTCAACCGCATCCAGGGCGGCAGCGACAAGAACGTCGAGCCCGGCTTCAAGGCCTGGCCCACCACCATCGGTCCCAACGTGCTCGAATACATCCCGAGCTCGGCCAAGATTTCCGAGATGGTGCAGACCGGCGAGGCCGCGCTGTTTCCGCTCACCCCTACGGCGGTGGCCGCGTTGAAGACCAAGGGCATTCCGGTGGAATACGCGCAGCCCAAGGAAGGCTCGGTGGTGCTGATGGTGGGGCAGTGCGTAATCGCCAACAACAGCGAGCCCGAACTGGCGCACAAGCTGGCCGAGTTCCTGCTGAGCCCGCTGGCGCAGGCCAACGTGCTTCAGTTCGGCAGCCAGATCCCGACCAACCCCAAGGCGCCCGCGGTGGGCGAGGGCGCGGCGCAGGTGGCGGAGATCAACAAGTGGATGAAGAACGCAGTCACCATCGACTGGGACAGCATCAACGCCAACCGGCCGGCCTGGAACGCGCGCTGGAACAAAACGATAGAGCGCTGAGCTCTAGCGCCCCGCGTCGCGAACCCAGCCGGCCGCCTTCTCCGCCATCATCAAGGTCGGGCTGTTGGTGTTGCCGCTCGTGATGGTCGGCATCGCGCCGGCGTCGACCACGCGCAGGCCTTCGATGCCGCGCACGCGCAGGCGCGCGTCGAGCACCGCCATCGGATCGCCGTCGGCGCCCATCTTGGTGGTGCCGACCGGATGGAAGATGGTGGTCGCGATGTCGCCGGCCAGGCGCGCGAGCTCCTCGTCGCTCTGGTATTGAACGCCCGGCTTCCATTCCTCCGGCGCGTACTTCGCGAGCGCCGGCTGGGCCGCGATGCGGCGCGTGACGCGCAGCGAATCGGCCGCCACCTTGCGGTCTTCGTCGGTGCTGAGGTAGTGCGGCGCGATCGCGGGCGCGTCCTCGAAGCGGGGGCTCTTGATGTGCACCGTGCCGCGGCTGGTCGGGTTCAGGTTGCACACGCTGGCGGTGAAGGCGGGAAAGGCGTGCAGCGGTTCGCCGAAGGCATCGAGCGAGAGCGGCTGGACGTGGTATTCGAGGTTCGGCCATTCGTGCTCGGGCGAACTGCGCGTGAAGGCGCCGAGCTGCGAGGGCGCCATGCTCATCGGGCCGCTGCGTTTCCACAGGTATTCGAGGCCGATCTTCACCTTGCCGTAGGAGGAAGAGGCCAACACGTTGAGCGTGGGCGCGTCCTTGATCTTGTAGACCGCGCGGATCTGCAGATGGTCCTGCAGATTGGCGCCGACGCCCGGCGCATCGAGCACGACGTCGATGCCATGCCGGCGCAGCAGCTCGGCCGGCCCGATGCCCGAAAGCTGCAGGATCTGCGGCGAGCCGATGCTGCCGGCGCAGAGGATCACTTCGCGCGTTGCATGCGCCAGCACCATCTCGTGGCCGTCCCACACCTGGACGCCGGTGCAGCGGCGGCTGCCGTCCGGCCGCGTGTCGATGACGAGACGCGAGACCTGGGCCCCGGTCCACAGCTCGAAGTTGGGGCGGCCGTAGCAGGTGGGGCGCAGGAAGGCCTTGGCCGTGTTCCAGCGCCAGCCGTTCTTCTGGTTGACCTGGAAATAGCCCACGCCTTCGTTGCTGCCGCGGTTGAAGTCCGTCGAATGCGGGATGCCGGCTTGCTGCGCGGCCTCGGCGAAGGCATCGAGGATGTCCCAGCGCAGGCGCTGTTTTTCGACCCGCCACTCGCCGCCGGCGCCGTGCATCTCGTCGGCGCCGAGGTAGTAGTCCTCGTGCTTCTTGAAGGCGGGCAGCACGTTGTCCCAGCGCCAGCTGTCGTCGCCGGTGAGCGCGGCCCACTGCTCGTAGTCGCGCGACTGGCCGCGCATGTAGATCATGCCGTTGATGGAAGACGAGCCGCCCAGCGTCTTGCCGCGCGGATAGCGCAGCGTGCGGCCGTTGAGGCCGGCGTCGGGCTCGGTGCTGTAGAGCCAATCGGTGCGCGGATTGCCGATGCAGTAGAGGTAGCCGACCGGAATGTGGATCCAGTGGTAGTCGTCCTTGCGGCCGGCCTCGATCAGGAGCACGCGGCATTGCTTGTCGGCGCTGAGGCGATTGGCCATCAGCGCGCCGGCGGTGCCGGCGCCGATGACGATGTAGTCGAAGGTGGTGTCGCTCATTCGCGCCTTGTCTGTCTCTGGTCGTTCTTGTGAAGGGGTGCCGCAATGCGGCATCGAACGGTCGATTGTGGCAAAGGCCCGCGCCTTGCGCCGATGGCCTACGCGAACGGGCGGCGATCGGACGATTCGGCGCAGACGCACGCGGTTACGATGTTGCGTCCCCATCCCGCCGACCGCCGCCCGCCGCCCGCTCCATCCATGTCGATCGCATCGTTGCCGACCGCCGACGCGCAAAACGCAGACCGCTTGCATCCGCGCGTCGAGCAACGCGACGGGGAGGGCGGCAACTGGGTCGTCGCCAGCGGCTGCTGGACCGCGCTGTCGATGTCGTCGCGGCGCACCTGGGATGCGCTGGCGAAGAACCTCGAAGCCCTGCCGCCGCAGGACGGCCGGGCCTGGGACCTGCGCCCCGTCGAGCAGCTCGACCACATCGGCGCCCAGCTCCTGTGGAATCACTGGCGCCAGGCCTGGCCGGCGCAGCTCGAAATGGACTCGCAGCACAAGGCCGTGCTGGACCAGGTGGCGCAGTACACCTGCAGCGCGCCGGCGGAGCCCGGCAAGACGCTGACCGAGCGTCTCCACGATTTCGCCCACAACGGCACGCGCATCATGATGGTGGCGCGCGATTTCCTGGCGCTCGTCGGCCAGCTCACGCTCGACATCGGGACGCTGCTGCGCGCGCCGCACCGTGCGCCCTGGCGCGACTTCTCGGGCCATCTCTACCATTTCGGCGCCACCGCGCTGCCCATCACCGCGCTGGTGGGCCTCCTGATCGGCGTGGTGCTGGCCTACCTGACTTCGCAGCAATTGCGCCAGTACGGCGGCGAAGCCTTCATCGTCAACATCCTCGGCCTGTCGCTGATCCGCGAACTCGGCCCGGTGCTCGCGGCGGTGCTGATCGCGGGCCGTTCGGGCTCGGCCATCACCGCGCAGATCGGCGTCATGCGCGTGACCGAGGAGCTCGATGCCATGCGCGTGATGGGCATTCCGCACGGCTTCCGGCTCGTGATGCCGCGCGTGCTGGCGCTGGCCATCGCGATGCCGCTGATCAGCATGTGGACTTCGGCGGCCGCGCTGTTCGGCGGCATGCTCGCGGCCGATCTGACGCTGGACATCTCGCCGGCCTATTTCCTGTCGGCGCTGCCGCGCGCGGTGCCGATGGTCAACATCTGGCTCGCGATGTCCAAGTCGGCCGTGTTCGGCGTCCTGATCGCGCTGATCGGCTGCTACTACGGCATGAAGGTGAAGCCCAACACCGAAAGCCTCGGCCGCGGCACCACATCCTCGGTGGTGGCCTCGATCACGGTCGTGATCCTGGTCGATGCGCTCTTCGCAGTGCTCTTCAAGGGCGTGGGGTTCAGGGCATGAAAATGGAACCCACCCCCAGTCTTCGCGCACTTCGTGTCGCTTCTCCACCCCCCTTGCAGGGGGCAACACCAGCGGCCCGTCGAAGCCGGTTCCGCGGTGTTTCTGGAATGGGCTGGGACCAAGCTTCAGGCGGCAGGAAACGAGCATGACCGACCAGCAGACCGCCAATGTCGTGGAGATCCGCAAGCTGTGGACCGTCTTCGAGTCGCCCGAGGGCGACCAGGTGGTGCACCGCGACCTCGACCTCACGATCCGCAAAGGCGAGGTGCTGTCGCTGGTGGGCGGCTCGGGCACCGGCAAGACCGTACTGCTGCGCCAGATCCTGGGACTCGAGCGGCCTTCGAAGGGCGAGGTCTCGGTGCTCGGCCATCCGCCGGGCCGGCTCAGCGCCACGGGCGCCGCCAACGTCGGCATGCTGTTCCAGCACGGCGCGCTGTTCTCGGCCTTCAGCGTGCTCGACAACGTCGCGTTCCCGCTGCGCGAACTCAAGCTCCTGCCCGACGACCTGATCCGCGATGCCGCGCTGGTCAAGCTGCAGATGGTCGGGCTCGATCCGCAGCAGGCCACCAAGAGTCCGGCCGATCTGTCGGGCGGGATGATCAAGCGGGTGGCGCTGGCGCGCGCGCTGATCATGGATCCGCCGCTGCTCCTGCTCGACGAGCCCACTGCCGGACTGGACCCCGAGAGCGCCGACGGCTTCTGCGACCTGCTGCGCGGACTGCATCGCGAACTGGGGCTCACGGTGGTGATGGTCACGCACGACCTGGACACGCTGTTCGACCTCAGCACGCGCATCGCGGTGCTGGCCGACCAGCGCGTGATCGTCGCCGGCACGGCGCGCGACGTCATCGCCTACCCGCACCCTTTCATCCACGAATACTTTCTCGGCGGCCGCGGCCAGCGCGCCATGGAGGCGCTCCACGAAGGCGTGCCGCCCCCCACCGTCTCGGGGCTTGCCGGCGCAGCCGGACTCCCACTCACTGAAAGGTAGCTGCCATGGAAAACAAGGCCCATGCCATCGCCGCCGGCGCCTTCGTGCTCGGCCTGATCGCCGCGATCGTCGCGCTCGTGGTCTGGTTCACGCGCGACAACACGGTGCGCAACATCTACGAACTCTCGACCCGCGACGCGGTCAGCGGACTGCAGCCGCAGGCCATGGTGCGCTACCGCGGCATCGCCGTCGGCAAGGTTGCCTCGATCGACTTCGATCCCAAGGTGAAGGGCAATGTGCGCGTGCGCATCACGGTCGACGAGCGCGTGCCGCTCACGACCTCGAGCTATGCCACGCTGAGCTACCAGGGCGTGACCGGCCTGGCCTTCATCGCGATCGACGACAAGGGCGAGTCGCAGGTGGCGCTCACGCCGAACAACGACGAGCCACCGCGCATTCCGCTCAAGCCCTCGGTGCTGGCGCAGCTGCAGGACCGCGGCGAAGCCATCATCAACCAGATCGACGAAGTGACGAAGAAGGCCAATACGCTGCTGGGCGACGACAACCAGAAGCGCATCGCCGACGCGCTGGAGAACATCGCGCAGGCTTCGGCCAGCGCCAACCAGCTGACGCGATCGCTCGACAACACGGTAAAGAACGGGCTCAACCCGGCGCTGGCCGCTCTCCCGCCGCTGATCGACCGCACGAAGGACACCATGGGCACCGTGAAGACCGCCGCCGGCGACGTCTCGCGTGTGGCCAACAACTTCAACGGCACCGTGAACCGGCTGAATGCGAAGGACGGTCCGCTCGACCGTCTGGGCGACGGCACCAAGTCCCTGGCTCAGGCGGTTGACTCCTTCAACAGCGCCACGCTGCCGCGCGTGAACCGCGTCGCCGACGACACCTCGCGCGCGGTGCGCCGTCTCGGCCGCGCGGCCGACGGCATCAACGACAACCCGCAATCGCTGCTGTTCGGCAGCGGCGGCGTGGTCGCCGGGCCGGGCGAGCCCGGATTTTCCGCCCCGGCCGCCGCGCCAGCGCGGCCTTGAAAGTGACGACATGAACGAACTGCTCCAGAACATGGCCGCTCGCGCATCGAGGGCACGCCTCGCGGCCGTCGCCGGCATCGCCGCCGTGCTGCTCGCGGCGGGCTGCGGCGCCTTGCCCGACAAGCCTGCTCGCGCCACGCTCTACGACTTCGGCCCCAATCTCACCGCATCCACCGCGCCGGCACCTTCCAATCCGCACGCGCTGCCGCCCATCGCGCTGGCCGAGCTCGAGGCCGGCACGCGGCTCGAGGGCACGCAGCTGCTCTACCGCCTGGGCTATGCCGACGCCAACCAGCTGCGGCCCTATGGCCAATCGCGCTGGAGCCTGGCGCCGGCGCAGCTGCTGCACCAGCGCCTGCGCGACGCGCTGGCCGCGCGCCGCACCGTGCTCGGCCCGGAAGAGAGCGCCACCATCGCGCGCAGCGAGGGCAAGGTGCCCGACACGCTCAGGGTGTCGCTGGAGGAATTCAGCCACTACTTCGAATCGCCGAACAAGAGTGTCGGGCTGGTGCGCCTGCGTGCGACCCTGATCCGCAGCAACGCCGGTGGCGACCGCGTGCTCGCGCAGCAGAGTTTCATGGTGCAGCGGCCCGCGCCGAGCGGGGATGCGCCCGGCGGCGTGAAGGGGCTGGCAGCAGCAAGCGATGCGGCGGTGGCGGAACTGGTGGCGTGGGTGGACCAGCCGCGCTGATCAGGTCGGCCGCATGCGCATCGGTCTCATCTCCGACACGCATGGCCTGCTGCGGCCCGAGGCGCTCGCTTTTCTGCACGGCTGCGAGCACATCGTGCATGGCGGCGATATCGGAGATACGGCGATTCTCGAAGCGCTGGCCGCCATCGCGCCGCTGACCGCGGTGCGCGGCAACAACGACCGGGACGCGTGGGCCGAGGCGGTGCCGGAAACGGCCCTCATCGAGCTCGGCGGTGTGCGCCTCTACGCGATCCACGATCTCGCGCAGCTAGACATCGACCCGGTTGCCGCGGGCGTCAGGGTGGTGGTGTCCGGGCATTCGCATCGGCCGCGGGCCGAAGAGCGCGACGGGGTGCTCTACCTCAATCCCGGCAGCGCCGGCCCGCGTCGCTTCAGGCTGCCGATTTCGGCGGCGGAGCTGAAGATCGATGGCGGCATGGTCACGCCGCGCATCGTCGAACTCCTGAACGGCTAGGGCGCGCGCGCGAGCGCCGGAAACAGCGTGCCGAGCCCGTCGGCCATCACCTCGACCGCCAGCGCCGCGAGGATCAAGCCCATCAGGCGCGTCATCACGTTGATGCCGGTCTTGCCGAGCACGCGTGCGATCGGTTCGGCCAGCTGGAAGGTGAGGCCGGTCGCCAGCCCGATCACCATGCCGTAGCCGACCAGCACTGCGAGCTCCCAGAGGTGCTGAGTCTTCTCGGCGTAGATGACCACGGTCGACATGGTGGCCGGCCCGGTCAGGAGCGGAATGGCGAGCGGCACCACCGCGATCGAGGCGCCCAGCGAGGCCTTCACTTCCGTGGCCCGGAGTTCTTCCTGGCTGGTCTTGGATTCGGCCGGCTGCGCGTTGAGCATGCTGAGCGAGCTGATCAGGAGCAGCATGCCGCCGCCGACCTGGAAGCTCGCGATCGAGATGCCGAAGAAGGACAGCAGCTGAAGCCCGAGCAGCGCGCAGACCGCGATGACCACGAAGGCGCTGAAGGCCGAAACCCACGCGGTGCGCTTGCGCTGGGCCTCGGTGTAGCCCTGCGTGTAGTGGATGAAGAATGGCACGATCGCCAGCGGATTCACGATGGCCAGCAGCGTGATCATCGGCTTGACCAGGTCCATCGTCGGTGTTGCCATCAATGCCCGCCCGGCCGCCCCAAGGGCATGGAGCGCCCCCTCGGGGGGCAGCGAACGAAGTGAGCGTGGGGGCCGTCCATATGCCCGCCCGGCCGCCCGAAGGGCATGGAGCGCCCCCTCGGGGGGCAGCGAACGAAGTGAGCGTGGGGGCCGTCCATCACCTTCCGCCCGTGACGTCGAGAAAGGTGCCCGTCACGTAGCTCGCTTCTTCCGACAGCAGCCATGCGATGCCGTTGGCGACCTCCTGGGCGCTGCCGGTGCGCTTCATCGGCACGGTGGATGCGAGCTGGAAGGCGCGGTCGGGCATGCCGCCGGAGGCGTGGATCTCGGTGTCGATCAGGCCGGGCCGCACCGCGTTGACGCGGATGCCTTCCTCGGCGACTTCCTTGGCCAGCCCGATCGTGAAGCTGTCGATGGCGCCCTTGCTGGCCGCGTAGTCGACGTACTGGCCCGGCGAGCCGAGGCGCGCGGCGGCGCTCGAGAGATTGACGATGGCGCCGCCGCTGCCGCCGTGCTTCGTGCTCATGCGCCGCACCGCCTCGCGCGCGCAAAGGAAGCTGCCGATCACGTTGATGCGCAGCATGCGATCGAGCCGCGCCACGCTCATCTGGTCGACGCGCGCCTGCACGTCGACCACGCCGGCGTTGTTGACCAGCGCCGTGAGGCGGCCGAACTTCGCATCGACCTTCTCGAACATCGCGAGCACCTGCGCCTCGTCGCCGACGTCAGCGTGCACGCTGATCGCGCGGCCGCCGCCGTCGCGGATCGTGCGCACCACCTCGTCTGCGGCCAGCGAGTTGCTGGCATAGTTGACGGCCACCGCGAAGCCGCGCTGCGCGGCCAGCAGCGCCGTCGCGGCGCCGATGCCGCGGCTGCCGCCGGTGATCAAGAGCACCTGGTCCAAATCCCACCTCCTGCACGAAAGCCGTGCCTCAGTTAAAACCGTGCGCACGATTACATCATCGGGAGCGGCTTGTGACCCACACCATCGACTACTACTTCACGCCCCAAAGTCCCTGGACCTACCTGGGGCATGCGCGCTTCGCTGCGCTCGCCAAGTCCACCGGCGCCACGGTGCGGGTGCGGCCGGTCGATCTCGGCGCCGTGTTTCCGGTCTCCGGCGGCCTACCGCTCGGCAAGCGGGCACCGCAGCGCCAGGCCTACCGGCTGCTGGAGCTGGCGCGCTTCTCGCGCCATCTAGACATTCCGTTGAACCCCAAGCCCAAGTTCTTTCCGGTCGCTGCCGACGACGCCGCGAAGCTCATCATCGCCGTCGACCTGCACGACGGTACCGAGGCCGCGATGAAGCTCTGCGGCGCGGTGTTCGCCGCGGTTTGGGTGCAGGAGCGCAACATCGCCGATCCGAAGGTGCTTGAAGCGTTGGTCGGCGAATGCGCCTTGTCGGCCAGACGCTGCGAGCAGTCGCAAAGCCAGACGGTCCAGGAGCGCTACGAGGACTACACGCAGCAGGCCATCGACGCCAAGGTGTTCGGCGCGCCGAGCTACGTGATCGACGGCGAGATCTTCTGGGGCCAGGACCGGCTGGATTTCGTCGAACGCGCATTGATTCAACAACCATCCACCTCAGGAGCATGACCATGGGCCAGTTCATCGATCTCACCGCCAAAGACGGCTTCAGCTTTCCGGCCTACGTGGCGGAACCCGCGGGCAAGCCGAAGGGCGCGATCGTCGTGGTGCCGGAGATCTTCGGCGTCAACTCGCACATCCGCTCAGTGGCCGACGGCTATGCGGCCGACGGCTATCTCGCGGTCTCGCCCTCGACCTTCCATCGCGTCAGGCCAGGCGTCGAGCTGGGCTACAGCGAGGAAGACATGAAGGCCGGCTTCGAGCTCAAGACCGCCGTCGAAGCTCTGCCGGAGCCAGGCGTGCTGCAGGACATCCAGGCCGCGGTGGAATACGCGGCCCGTGCCGGCAAGGTCGGCATCGTCGGCTACTGCTGGGGCGGGCTGCTCACGTGGCGCGCATCGGCGAAGGTCTCCGGCATTGCGGCGGCGGCACCCTACTACGGCGGCGGGATGACCACGCCGGAGGAGAGTGCGATCCAGCCCAAGGTCCCGGTGCTCGCCCATTTCGGCAACAAGGACCACTGGATTCCGCTCGACACCATCGAGGCTTTCAAGAAGGCCCACCCCGAAGTCGAGGTGCATGTCTACGAATCCGGCCACGGTTTCAACTGCGATCAGCGCGGCTCGTACAACGCCGAGGCCGCCAAGCTGGCGCGCGAGCGCACGCTGGCCTTCTTTGCGAAGCACGTCGGCTGATCGGGGCATGGCGTGAAGCGGCATCTGATGCGTTGGGTGCCGGCCCTGCTGGCGGCTGCCGCTTTCGGCGCGCAGGCGACCGACTACGGCGGCCCGCTGTTCGACACCCACCTGCACTACAACCAGGAAGCCTGGGACGGCGACACCGGCCCGTACCCGCCCGCCGAGGCGCTGGCGCGCATGCAGCGCAACGGCGTGAAGGCCATCATCGCCAACTCGCGTCCCAACGCCGGGACGCGGACGCTGGCTGCGGCACGCGAGACGCGCGAGGCCGGCATAACCGTGGTGCCCTTCGTGCGGCTCTACCGCAACCGCGACGACTACGGCAACTGGTTCCGCGACGAGAGCATCTACGAGATGGTACAAGCCGAACTGGCGCGCGGTACGGCGAGCGGGCCCTACCGGGGGCTGGGGGAGTTCCATCTCTACGACAGTGCCAACGCCAACGGACCGGTCGCGAAGAAGCTGATCGTTCTGGCGGAAGAGAAGAAGCTCGCGGTGCTTGCGCATGTCGACGACGTGGCAATCGACCTGCTGATGGCGCATGCGCCCTCCAAGGGAAAGTCGCTGCGGCTCATCTGGGCCCACACCGGCATCGGCGGCGCGCCGGCAGCGCGCGTGCAGGCGCTGCTGGAGCGCTATCCGCTGCTGATGGGCGAGCTCTCCTACCGGCCGGGCCTCACCTGCGAGGGCGGCATGCTGTGCCCCGAGTGGCGCGCGCTGATCCTTAAGTACCCCGATCGCTTCCTGGTGGGCTCCGACACCTGGGTCAACCAGCGCTGGAGCGCCTACGACGAGATCATGGGCGGCTATCGCCGCTGGCTCGGCGACGTGCCGGCCGAGGTGGCGCAGCGCATCGCGTGGGGCAACGCGGCCGCGCTGTTCGGTCTGCGCTGAACCGCGTGCTCAGGCGGTCGCAGGCTGTCGCGCGCGCCTGGCGGGCTTGACGGCGACCGCCTCGGGGGGAGCCGGCGCCGCTGCCGAGTTCCGCACGCGGTCCTCGAGAAAATCCAGCAGCGCGCGCAGCGCCGCGCTGTTGTGGCGGCGCTGCGAATAGGCCGCGTAGAGCCACAGGTCGCGCGGCATGTATTCCTTCAGCACCGGCACCAGCGCGCCGCGCTCGACATGCGACTGCGCCATCATCGCCGGCACGCACACGGCGCCGAGTCCGGCGAGCGCGGCGCCGATCAGCGGCGCGGCATCGTTGGCATCCATGCGGCTCGCCACCGGCACGATGTAGGGCTTGCCGTCGACCTCGAAAGGCAGGTGCGGCGCGCCCTCGGCGAGCGAGTAGGTCAGCACGTCGTGCCGGCGCATGTCGTCCGGCTTCCCGGGCAGGCCGCGCCGGGCCCAGTAGGAAGGCGCGGCGCAAAGCACCAGGTCCATCTGGCGCAGGCGCCGCACGATCAGGTTCTCGTCGCGGATGCGCCCGAGGCGCAGCGCGACGTCCACGCCTTCTTCCACCAGGTCGATCACGCGGTTGCTCAGGTGCAGGCTCACATGAACGTCGGGGTAGGTCTTGATGAACTCGCTCAGGATGTCCGGAAAGGCGCTCTGCGCGAATCCGTGCGGCGCCGTGATGCGAAGCCGCCCACGCGGATGACCCGCATGTTCCTGCAGCTCGTTCTGCGTGAGCTCGACCATTTCCATCAGCGGTTTGCTGCGCTCGAGCAGCAACTGGCCGGCATCGGTCAGGCTGACCGAGCGCGTGGAGCGGTTGAGCAGGCGCACGCCGAAGCGTTCTTCGAGCTGTGCGACGTACTTGCTGACGGTGGCTTTCGAGGTGCCGAGCACCTTGGCGGCGCGGGAGAAGCTGCCGCGTTCGGCAACTTCACGAAAGGCTTTCAGCAGGTCCAGGCCGTCCATCGGGCTTCCATTGTTTCAATTTCGTGAATACGGTGGTTCATAAAGCCAAGGGTTTTTACCTAGATTCAGGCGCAAACTTCATCCCACACCAACCGAAGGAGATTGAAATGAAGACCTCGAAGATCATCGCCGCCGCCGCACTCTCGATTCTCGCCGCTGCCGGCGCCCAAGCCGAAACCTATGACGGCGTGCACTCGCCGGTGTCGGCCAATAGCCGCGCCGAAGTGAATGCCCAGGCGGTCGCCGCCGCCCACAGCGCCAACCCCTATGCGGAAGGCTACGCCGCAGGCCCGGCGACGGTGCTGGCGAGCGCGCGGGACCGTGCCGACGTGCGCGCCGAAGCCGTGGCCCATGCACACCGGCCGAACCAGAACGTGCGCCGCGAGTCCTTTGCCGGCAGCGTGATTCCGCAGCAGTTCTCGAACCCGCGCTTCGTTATCACGCGTCAAGCCGGGCTGTAATCCTCAAGTTCGCAAGAGCGACAAAGCCGGGCCATGCGAAAGCATGAGCCCGGCTTTACATTGTTTCGATCCCGGAAACGCGGTGTCTCTTTTCTAGGTAATTTCCCGAGGTCATTCCACCGGAAACTTCGTCGCACAGGCCAGCCATCCCGCGAGCCTGGTTAAGCAACCACTCCGACGAATTCCAAAAAGGACCTGAAATGAAGACCTCGCAAATCATCGCCGCCGCCGCTCTTTCCCTTCTGGCCGCCGCCGGCGCCCAGGCCGAAAGCTACGAAGGCGTACAAAAGCCGGTGTCCGGCCTGAGCCGCGCCGACGTCGAAGCCGAAGCCGTTCGTGCTGCCTCTGCACCCAACCAGAACGTGACGCGCGGCTCGCGTGGCGCCGATCCCTTCACCTCGGTGGCCGATCCGGCGTCCGTGCGTGCCCAAGCCATCGCCACGGCGAATGCGCCCGACCAGAACGTGACCAGCGGCTCGCGCGTCAACAGCCGCGTGATCTCGACCATGCCCAACCGCGCCGCCACGCTGCAGCAAGCACAGCAGCAAGGCACCCCCGCGGCCAAGTAATTCGCCGACCCACAGAAGGACCGGGCAGCGCATCAGCGCTGCCCGGTTTTTTGTTTATCTGCTTCGGGCCAGGTACCGCTTGCGCCAGAACACGACCACGAGCAGCAGCGCGATCGCGCCCATCGACGCCATGGCGATCCAGAAGCCGTCGGCCTTGTGCACGAGCGGGATGAACTCGAAGTTCATGCCGAAGATGCCGGCAATCAGGTTGAGCGGAAGAAAGATGGCGGTAAGCGCCGTGAGCACTCGCATGATGTCGTTGGCGCGGTGGCTTTGCACGCTGAAATGCATCTGCACGGCTGTCTCGGCGTTCTGTTCGAGCCGCCGCACGTGGTGCACCACGCGCTGGATGTGCTCGAGCACGTCGCGGCTGCGGACCATGATCAGTTCGCCTTCGCGCAGGGCGGCCGCCCCTTCCGGCGCCGGCAGGGTCTCGAGCGCATCGATCCAGTCCTGAATGGCTGCGCGCTGGTCTTCGCAAATCTCGTCCAGGTGGTGCAGCGACTGGCGCGCATCCATCAGCGCGCTCCAGTTCGTGAAGCGGCTGCGGGGGTCGATCAACTCGGCCTGCCAGTGGTCGAGTTGCCGCGTCAGGTCGCGCCGCAGGTCGAGGTAGGCGTCGACGATCAGGTTCACCACGCGCAGCATCAGGTCGGCAGGATTCGGCGGCACGCGGGTGGAAACGGCGCGGACGTCCAGCGCTGGGGCGGTGGCGCCGCGCGCGTCCGGCGCCGCCGCCGCGAGCAGACGGGCGGCAAAGGCATCGCGCACCGCGCCGTCTTCCGGATGCACCGACAGCAGCACCCGGTCGAAGACCGCAAAGCCGACCGGCCGCGTATCGACGCGCCGCAGCACCGGCGGGCCGCCGCGCGCCAGCGTGGGCTCGGCGCTCTTCGGCGCCGCGCCGTTGGCAGCCGCGAGCCGGCGAAAAACCAGCACGTCGTACTGGGAGGTGTAGTCGTAGTGCGAGGGCAACTGATCGTTCACCAGGTCGGCCACATGGAGGTCGACCAGCTGGGTGCCGCAGAGCGACTGCAGGATGCCCTGCACCTCGGCGAGCGAACTGCGGAATTCATCTCGTGTGAGCGAAATCCACAGATAGCCGCTGGCGCACGCGCCGGGGACGGCCATCGGCGCGAGCGCCTCGTGTTCCGCGATCCGCGAGCCGCTGATCTCAAAGACGCGCATGGGGCCCGGTCCGCCTGCTACTGTTTCTGCAGCAGCCGTGCAGCATCGAGCGCGAAGTAGGTGAGCACGCCGTCGGCGCCGGCGCGCTTGAAGGCCAGCAAGCTCTCGAGCACCACGGCATCGTGATCGAGCCAGCCGTTCTGCGCCGCGGCCTTGAGCATCGCGTACTCGCCGCTGACCTGGTAGGCGAAGGTCGGGACCTGGAACTCGTCCTTCACCCGGCGCACGATGTCGAGATAGGGCATGCCGGGTTTCACCATCACCATGTCGGCGCCCTCGGCGATGTCGATCGCCACCTCGCGCAGCGCCTCGTCGCTGTTGCCGGGATCCATCTGGTAGGCCTTCTTGTTGCTTTTGCCGAGGTTGGCCGCCGAGCCGACGGCGTCGCGGAAGGGGCCGTAGAAGGCGCTGGCGTACTTGGCGCTGTAGGCCATGATCCGCGTGTGGATCTGGCCGGCCGACTCCAGGGCGCTGCGGATCGCGCCGATGCGGCCGTCCATCATGTCGCTCGGCGCCACGATGTCCACGCCGGCTTGCGACTGCACGAGCGCCTGCTTGACCAGCACCTCGACGGTCGGATCGTTCAGGATGTAGCCGGTGTCGTCGAGCAGGCCGTCCTGGCCGTGGCTGGTGTACGGATCGAGCGCCACGTCGGTCATCACGCCCAGCTCCGGAAAGCGCGACTTGAGGGCGGCCACCACGCGCGGGATCAGGCCCTCGGGATTGAAAGCCTCGTCCCCGGCCGGCGTCTTGAGGCTGGCATCGATAACCGGAAACAGCGCCATCACCGGGATACCGGCCGCCGCGCATTCTTCGGCGACCGGCAGCAGCAGATCCAGGCTGAGCCGATCGACGCCGGGCATCGAGGACACGGCGTCGCGACGCTTCTGACCTTCCTGGACGAACACAGGATAAATCAAGTCGTGAGCGCTGAGCGTGTGCTCACGTACAAGATTGCGCGTGAAAACATCGCGGCGCAGCCGGCGCGGCCGGCCGGCCGGAAAAGGGGCGTGGAGAGTCATGCGGAAAATTGTGCCTGAAGTGGCGGGTTGCCCTCTGATACAGCCCTTCAAGCGGCTTTTATGTCGCCTCGGTCGAGTAATACGTTGGAACTACGCGTTTTACCAATTTGGGGAAAAAGATTAGAACTCGCTTGATAGGTTGTAATGCCTTTGCTAAATTCCGCGGTGGGCGGCTTGCCGCTCCCCGCTTTTCCTCCCTGAGCGGGTGCCTTGATGTGTGACAGCAAAAGGGCTTCCCAGCCCGGCGTTTTGACGCCGGGCTTTTTTTTGCCCCTTTCAATCGCCCCCCGTGCCACTGGGGCGCGCCACTAAACTGCCGCCATGCTCTGGGTCAAATCACTGCACATCGTGTTCATTGCGAGCTGGTTCGCGGGACTGTTCTATCTGCCGCGCCTCTTTGTGAACCTGGCGATGGTGGCGCCCGAATCCGTGGCCGAACGCGCGCGGCTGGTGCTCATGGCGCGCAAGCTGTTCCGGTTCACCACTTTCCTGGCCGTGCCGGCGCTGGGCTTCGGGCTCTGGCTCTGGCTCGGCTACGGCATCGGACGCGGCCCGGGCAACGGCTGGATGCATGCCAAGCTGGCCCTGGTGCTTCTCGCGATCGGCTATCACCATGCCTGCGGGGTGCTGCTGCGCAAGTTCGTCTCGGGCGCAGACCGGCGCGGCGAGCGCTGGTACCGCTGGTTCAACGAAGTGCCGGTGCTGCTGCTGCTCGGGATCGTGGTGCTGGTCGTGGTCAAGCCCTTCTGAGCGCGGTGGGAACCCGGCACAAGTCCGCCGCGCTGCCCCTTGCGCTCGCCTACGCGGCGCTGATCGCCTACGCGAGTCTTTATCCGTTCACCGACTGGCGCGACCAGGGCATCGCGCCCTGGGCCTATCTGGCGGCGCCGTGGCCCAAGTACTGGACCGGCTTCGACTTCGGCGTGAATGTCGCGGGCTACATGCCCTTCGGTTTCCTGGCGGCGATCGCGGTACTGCGAACCCGGCCCGGCGTCGGCGTTGCGGGCGCGGTGCTGCGCGCCACGGCTGCCGGCGCCGCAATCGCTTTCGCGATGGAGACCGTGCAAAGCTACCTGCCCTCGCGCATTCCCTCCAATGTCGATCTCGGACTGAACAGTGCCGGCGCCCTGGCGGGCGCCGTGCTCGCGGCGGCGCTCGAGCGCTTCGGTGCCGTGGCGCATTGGCACCGGACCCGCTCCAACTGGTTCGTCGAGGAGTCGCGCGGCGCGCTGGTGCTGCTGGCGCTGTGGCCGCTGGCACTGCTGTTCCCGGCGGCGGTGACCTTCGGCCTGGGCCAGGTGTTCGAACGGCTCGAGGCAGCGATCTCGGAATGGCTCCTCGACACCCCTTTCATCGACTGGATGCCGGTGCGCCAGTTCGAGCTCGAACCGCTGGTGCCCGGCGTCGAGCTGCTGTGCGTCATGCTGGGCGCGGTGGTGCCCTGCCTGCTCGCCTTCCTGGTCACGCGCTCGATCTCTCGCAGGGCCGTCCTGCTGCCGCTGGTGCTGGTGGCCGGGATGGCGGCCACTGCGTTGTCGGCGGCGCTGAGCTACGGCCCCGAGCATGCCTGGGCCTGGCTGAGCCTGCCGGTGCAGGTGGGCATCGTGGCCGCGCTGGTTCTGGGCGTGCTGCTGCTGCCCGCGCCACGCCGGTTCTGTGCAGGCTTGCTGCTGATCGCGCTCGTGGTCCACCTGAGCCTGCTCAACCAGGCGCCCGAGAGCGCCTATTTCGCACAGACCCTGGCGACCTGGGAGCAGGGGCGCTTCATCCGCTTCCATGGGCTCGCGCAGTGGCTGGGCTGGCTTTGGCCCTTCGCCACCCTGGCCTACGTGCTGGCCGCGCTGTCGCGCCGAGCGCGGCCGGCGTAGCCCATACCCCGGCATCGAGTGGTCGCGTCGCACGCTCAATAGAATGGTTCGATGTCCGATCCCAGCACCTCGCCGCCGCGCGGCTACTACGCCCGGCACATTTTCTTCTGCCTGAACGAACGCAAGAACGAAGAGGACTCCTGCTCGAAGCACAACGCCCTGGCGGGCTTCGATCGCTGCAAGGCCCGCATCAAGGAGGCCGGACTGGCCGGGCCCGGCAAGGTGCGGGTCAACAAGGCGGGCTGTCTTGACCGCTGCGCCGGCGGGCCGGTGGCGGTGGTCTATCCGGAAGCGGTCTGGTACACATTCGTCGACCAGGACGACATCGACGAGATCGTCGAATCGCATTTGAAGAACGGCAAGGTGGTCGAGCGGCTGCTGTTGCCGCCCGAGGTGGGGCGCTGATGAACTCCAGAACCGAAAAAATCCAGCTGAAGGGCGCCGCCGGCGCCATCGAGGTGCTGCGCGACGCGGCGGCTGCGGGCTCGCCCGCGCTCGGCGTCGCGGTGATCGCCCATCCCCATCCGCTCTTCGGCGGCACCATGGACAACAAGGTGGTACAGACGCTGGCGCGTGCCTTCGTTTCGTGCGGGTGGACCGCCGTGCGCTTCAATTTCCGTGGTGTCGGTGGCAGCGAAGGCACGCATGACGAAGGACGCGGCGAGCGCGACGACATGCTGGCCGTGGTCGAGCAGTTGGCGCCCGAGGGGCCGCTGGCCATCGCCGGCTTCTCGTTCGGCGCCTTCGTGGCGAGCTGCACGGCCGAGAAGCTCTGGGCTGCGCGGGACATCAAGCACCTGGTGCTGGTCGGCACGGCCGCCTCGCGCTTTTCCGTTGCGACGCTGCCGGCCGAAGCGCACGAATGCACGCTGGTCGTGCATGGCGAGCAGGACGATACGGTGCCGCTTGCTGCCGTGATGGACTGGGCGCGGCCGCAGTCACTTCCTGTCACAGTCGTTCCCGGAGGCAGCCATTTCTTTCACGGACAATTGCCGCTGCTCAAAAGTCTGGTCGTCCGCCACCTGCGCGCGGGTTAGTTTTTCGTCTCTTCGCATCCCCATGAATCGTTTTCTCGACGCGCTGCGTGCGCTCGCGGTAGCCGCTGCCGCATCCTTCTGCATGGTCGTCCACGCCCAGGTGCCGGCGCCGCCCGAGGTCGCGGCGCGCAGCTACCTGCTGCTCGACGTCACGGCCAACCAGCTGCTCGCGCAAAAGGACATCGACAGCCCGGTCGAGCCGGCCTCGCTTACCAAGCTGATGTCGGCCTACCTGGTGTTCGATGCGCTCAAGGCCAAGAAGATCAGCCTGCAGCAGGCCTTGCCGGTCAGCCAGCGTGCCTGGAAGATGCCCGGCTCGCGCATGTTCATCGACCCCAAGATGCAGGTGCCGGTCGAAGACCTGATCAAGGGCCTGATTGTCAATTCGGGCAACGACGCCACCGTCGCGCTGGCCGAGGGCGTGGGCGGCACGGTCGAGCACTTCGTCGGGCTCATGAACGAGCAGGCCAAGGCGCTCGGCATGAAGAACACCAGCTACAAGAATCCCGAAGGCCTCACCGCGCCGGGGCACACCACCACGGCGCGCGACCTCAGCATCCTGGCGACGCGCCTGATGCGCGACTTTCCGGAGTTCGTGCACTACTACGCCATCAAGAAATACCGTTATCCCGGCACGCCTTCGACCAACGACACCAACCGCAATCTGCTGCTGTTCCGCGATCCGACCGTCGACGGCCTCAAGACCGGCCACACCGATGCAGCCGGCTACTGCATGATCGTGACCTCCAAGCGCGATTTCCCGAACCTCGGCGGCGGCCGGCGCCTGCTGTCGATCGTCCTAGGCGCAGCCAGCGAGAACGCGCGCGCCAACGAGTCGCAGAAGCTCCTGAACTGGGGCTACACCGCCTACGATGCGGTCCGCCTGTTCGACGCCAACCAGCCGGTGGCGACGCCGGCAGTCTGGAAGGGCAAGGAAAACACCGTCAAGCTGGGTCGCCCCGAGGCGATCGTGGTGGCGGTACCGGCCGGCTCGGCCAGCAAGATCAAGACGCAAGTGGCGCGTCCAGACCCGCTGGTCGCGCCGTTCTCCCGCTTCCAGCCGATCGGCTCGCTCAAGATCACGCTGGCCGATCAGCCGGTCGCCGAGGTGCCGTTGGTCGCGCTGGAGCCGGTCGAACAGGCCGGCGTGCTGGGCCGCGCCTGGGATGCCGTCCGTCTCTGGATCAAGTGAGGCCGCCGCCCGCCAGGTGGGCGCTCCAGCGCAGCTGAAATTGCGGCGTCATGGCCGCACTGCTATACTCGTGGGCTTTTCGGAAAAATCCGAAGGGATTCACGTTTTCGTCATCTCCCGGCCCCTTGTGTCACGACAAGGATTCTTGCCGGGGTGTTTTGGGACTTATTCATTCATGCCAACCATCAATCAACTGGTGCGTCAGGGTCGCGAGGTCGAAAAGATCAAGTCGAAGAGCCCTGCCATGCAGAACTCGCCGCAGCGCCGCGGCGTCTGCACCCGGGTCTACACCACGACCCCGAAAAAGCCGAACTCGGCGCTGCGGAAAGTCGCCAAGGTGCGCCTGACCAACGGCTTCGAAGTCATTTCCTACATCGGCGGCGAAGGCCACAATCTCCAGGAACACAGCGTCGTGCTGGTTCGCGGCGGTCGTGTCAAGGACTTGCCTGGTGTGCGCTACCACATCGTGCGCGGTTCGCTGGACCTGCAAGGCGTGAAAGACCGCAAGCAGTCGCGTTCCAAGTACGGCGCGAAGCGCCCCAAGAAGGCTTAAGGCTTTCTGTCGTTCAACGGTGTTCGGCGTGCCCTGGCAGGCGCATCGGACGAAGTGGCCCGCTGTTGGGTCGAGTAAGTGAGAGTTCTTGTTGGCTCTCGCGGTGCCGGAAACGGTGCCAACTGAAGCAAAGAGGTTAGAAAAATGCCACGTCGTCGCGAAGTCCCCAAACGTGAAATCCTGCCGGATCCCAAGTACGGCAATGTCGAGCTGTCCAAATTCATGAACGTGATCATGGAAGGCGGCAAGAAGGCGGTTGCCGAGCGCATCATCTATGGCGCGCTCGATCAGATCGAGAAGAAGAACCCGGGCAAGGACCCGGTCGAAGCCTTCACGATGGCCATCAACAACGTCAAGCCGATGGTCGAAGTGAAGTCGCGCCGCGTCGGCGGTGCGAACTATCAGGTTCCCGTCGAGGTGCGCCCGGTGCGTCGCCTGGCGCTGTCGATGCGCTGGATCAAGGAAGCCGCCCGCAAGCGCGGCGAGAAGTCGATGGCCCTGCGTCTGGCCAACGAACTCATGGAAGCCACGGAAGGCCGTGGCGGTGCCATGAAGAAGCGCGATGAAGTGCACCGCATGGCCGAAGCCAACAAGGCCTTCAGCCACTTCCGCTTCTAACAACAGCCCACTAGTCAGACAGGCTGGAAGCCCGACCCACCGAATGCGGTGGGCGGGCTTTCATCCGTTAACGGAGTAATTTCATGTCCCGCAAGACCCCCATCGAGCGCTACCGCAACATCGGTATTTCCGCGCACATCGACGCCGGCAAGACCACCACCACCGAGCGCATCCTGTTCTACACCGGTGTGAACCACAAGATCGGCGAAGTGCACGACGGCGCCGCCACGATGGACTGGATGGAGCAGGAGCAGGAGCGTGGCATCACGATCACGTCCGCTGCCACCACCTGCTTCTGGAAGGGCATGGGCACCAACTTCGACGAACACCGCATCAACATCATCGACACGCCCGGCCACGTGGACTTCACGATCGAGGTCGAGCGCTCGATGCGCGTGCTCGACGGCGCCGTGATGGTGTATGACGCCGTCGGCGGCGTGCAGCCCCAGTCCGAAACCGTCTGGCGCCAGGCCAACAAGTACAAGGTGCCGCGCCTCGCGTTCGTCAACAAGATGGATCGCACCGGCGCCGACTTCCTGCGCGTGCGCCAGATGATGGTGGACCGCCTCAAGGCCAACCCCGTCGTGATCCAGATTCCGATCGGTGCCGAAGACCGCTTCCAGGGCGTCGTCGACCTCGTGAAGATGAAGTCGATCATCTGGGACGAGGACAAGGGCGTCACCTTCAAGTACGGCGAAATCCCGGCCGATTTGGCCGACGTCTGTGCCGAGTACCACGAGAAGCTGGTCGAGGCCGCCGCCGAATCGAGCGAAGAGCTCATGAACAAGTACCTCGAAGGCAACGCGCTGACCGAGGCGGAAATCAAGGCCGGCATTCGCCAGCGCACCATCGCCGGCGAGATCCAGCCGATGCTGTGCGGCTCGGCGTTCAAGAACAAGGGCGTGCAGGCCATGCTCGACGCCGTCATCGAGTACATGCCGTCGCCGCTGGACATCCCGCCCGTGGCCGGCACGGACGATGACGAGCAGCCCGTCACGCGCAAGGCCGACGACAACGAAAAGTTCTCGGCGCTCGCATTCAAGCTGATGACCGACCCGTTCGTGGGCCAGCTCACCTTCGTGCGCGTCTACTCGGGCGTGCTGACCAAGGGCGACAGCGTTTACAACCCGGTGCGCGGCAAGAAGGAGCGCATCGGTCGTATCGTGCAGATGCACGCCAACAACCGTGAAGAAGTCAGCGAAATCCGCGCCGGCGACATCGCCGCCTGCGTGGGCCTGAAGGAAGTCACCACCGGCGAAACGCTGTGCGACCCGGCCGCGATCGTCACGCTCGAGCGCATGGTGTTCCCTGAAACCGTGATCTCGCAGGCAGTGGAGCCGAAGACCAAGGCCGACCAGGAAAAGATGGGCATCGCGCTGCAGCGCCTGGCGCAGGAAGATCCGTCTTTCCGCGTCAAGACCGACGAAGAATCGGGTCAGACCATCATCGCCGGCATGGGCGAGCTGCACCTCGAAATCATCGTGGACCGCATGAAGCGCGAGTTCGGCGTCGAAGCCAATGTCGGCAAGCCGCAGGTCGCCTACCGCGAAACCATCCGCAAGACCGTCGAGGAAGCCGAAGGCAAGTTCGTGCGCCAGTCGGGCGGCAAGGGCCAGTACGGTCACGTCGTGCTCAAGCTGGAGCCGCAGGAAGCCGGCAAGGGCTTCGAGTTCGTCGACGCCATCAAGGGCGGCGTGGTGCCGCGCGAGTACATCCCCGCGGTCGAAAAGGGCATCGTCGAGGCGCTGGGCCAGGGCGTCCTGGCCGGCTACCCGGTGGTGGATGTCAAGGTCACGCTGCACTTCGGTTCGTACCACGACGTGGACTCGAACGAAATGGCCTTCAAGATGGCCGCGATCTTCGGCTTCAAGGAAGGGGCCCGCAAGGCCAACCCCGTGATCCTCGAGCCGATGATGGCCGTGGAAGTCGAGACGCCCGAGGACTACGCCGGCAACGTGATGGGCGACCTGTCCTCGCGCCGCGGCATGGTGCAGGGCATGGACGACATGGTCGGCGGCGGCAAGGCCATCAAGGCCGAGGTTCCGCTGTCGGAAATGTTCGGCTACTCGACCACGCTGCGCTCGATGTCGCAAGGCCGTGCCACCTACACGATGGAGTTCAAGCACTACGCCGAAGCTCCGCGCAACGTGGCCGAAGCCATCGTCGCTTCCCGCGCGAAGTAAGAAGTTCTGTCTGCGACCGTGTGCCTCTCGTTGCCCGTGGCGAGAGAACCAGCAGCATGGTGCAGACGTTAAACCATACACGGGCACTGCTCTTTCAAGGAT